>NZ_CP197235.1:7537500-8245000 GCF_052076005.1 Bradyrhizobium sp. 63_E2_N1_3
CTTTCGCTACGCCTTCGCCTATCGGCTTAAGCTTGCTCGTTAAATTAAGTCGCTGGCCCATAATACAAAAGGTACGATGTCACCCAGAACGTATCTTGGGCTCCATCTGTTTGTAGGTGTCCGGTTTCAGGTCTATTTCACTCCCCTCGTCGGGGTGCTTTTCACCTTTCCCTCACGGTACTGGTTCACTATCGGTCGCTGAGGAGTACTTAGGCTTGGAGGGTGGTCCCCCCGCGTTCAGACAGGATTTCACGTGTCCCGCCTTACTCGTGGATACATCATCGCATTACTCGTACGGGGCTATCACCCTCTAAGGCCCGGCTTTCCTGACCGGTTCCGATTGTCTTTGATGTATCACTGGCCTGGTCCGCGTTCGCTCGCCACTACTAACGGAGTCTCTGTTGATGTCCTTTCCTCCAGGTACTTAGATGTTTCAGTTCCCTGGGTTTGCTTGAAACCTCCTATGTATTCAGAAGTCTCATACCTTCTCTTGATAACCGGAAATCCAAAACCTCTTCGATCGAAATCTAAAGGCCTAGGCATCTCTCATTTCTGATCGAACCCCACACCAATGTCTTTCGACAAAGGTCTTGGAGTTCCGGCTATCGAAGGTGGGTTTCCCCATTCGGAAATCCATGGATCAAAGCTTCTTCGCAGCTCCCCACGGCTTATCGCAGCGTAGCACGTCCTTCATCGCCTCTCAGCGCCAAGGCATCCACCGAACACCCTTAAGGCACTTGATTGCTCTCATTATCAATGTCCACACACTCGGCAGAATGTTGTCTGCAGAATTACCTTGCGGCACGCGCCCTCGATGAACGCTATCTGCAGCCGGACAATGATTAGAAAGACCAGCTTGCTTCGTAAGATCGTTCCGATAGCGAGGCGGTCAAGCTTCGCTAAAAGGATCATTTACAACTCGCATTCCTCTCAGACGCAGCCTTGTGAGCTACATTGAAAGGCGCACGAGCGCCGAAATGATCCGGAGATAATGAAGTATCGCGCAACAATTGCTTGTTGCCCGATCCAACTCGGATCGATCTCCTCTTTACGATGTCAGAAATCACGCAGCTTACTGTCCATCCGGACTAGTAAGTGCGAAGTGATGTTTCGCGGACGATTTAGGTGCACGATCAGTCGATGATCAAACCATCTGGTGGAGCCAGACGGGATCGAACCGACGACCTCATGCTTGCAAAGCACGCGCTCTCCCAGCTGAGCTATGGCCCCGTAACCAGAAGACGAATGCTCACTCGATGAGTGTGGTGGGCCTGGGAAGACTTGAACTTCCGACCTCACGCTTATCAAGCGCGCGCTCTAACCAACTGAGCTACAAGCCCCTAACGCATATCCAGTCAAGGACCAGGGATTCTGCAAGCTTGCAGCCCCAGCGCGTGTTCGTCCGCGAAGAAAGAGAAACGAAGACGGCGAAATCCCGCCAATGCAGCTCAACAATCCTGACGATCGTTGGCCACTGATGTTTCTAAAACGGTTCGATAGAAGCAAGCTTCTGAAGAACCATCCTTAGAAAGGAGGTGATCCAGCCGCAGGTTCCCCTACGGCTACCTTGTTACGACTTCACCCCAGTCGCTGACCCTACCGTGGCCGGCTGCCTCCCTTGCGGGTTAGCGCACCGTCTTCAGGTAAAACCAACTCCCATGGTGTGACGGGCGGTGTGTACAAGGCCCGGGAACGTATTCACCGTGGCGTGCTGATCCACGATTACTAGCGATTCCAACTTCATGGGCTCGAGTTGCAGAGCCCAATCCGAACTGAGACGGCTTTTTGAGATTTGCGAAGGGTTGCCCCTTAGCGTCCCATTGTCACCGCCATTGTAGCACGTGTGTAGCCCAGCCCGTAAGGGCCATGAGGACTTGACGTCATCCCCACCTTCCTCGCGGCTTATCACCGGCAGTCTCCTTAGAGTGCTCAACTAAATGGTAGCAACTAAGGACGGGGGTTGCGCTCGTTGCGGGACTTAACCCAACATCTCACGACACGAGCTGACGACAGCCATGCAGCACCTGTGTTCCAGGCTCCGAAGAGAAGGTCACATCTCTGCGACCGGTCCTGGACATGTCAAGGGCTGGTAAGGTTCTGCGCGTTGCGTCGAATTAAACCACATGCTCCACCGCTTGTGCGGGCCCCCGTCAATTCCTTTGAGTTTTAATCTTGCGACCGTACTCCCCAGGCGGAATGCTTAAAGCGTTAGCTGCGCCACTAGTGAGTAAACCCACTAACGGCTGGCATTCATCGTTTACGGCGTGGACTACCAGGGTATCTAATCCTGTTTGCTCCCCACGCTTTCGTGCCTCAGCGTCAGTATCGGGCCAGTGAGCCGCCTTCGCCACTGGTGTTCTTGCGAATATCTACGAATTTCACCTCTACACTCGCAGTTCCACTCACCTCTCCCGAACTCAAGATCTTCAGTATCAAAGGCAGTTCTGGAGTTGAGCTCCAGGATTTCACCCCTGACTTAAAGACCCGCCTACGCACCCTTTACGCCCAGTGATTCCGAGCAACGCTAGCCCCCTTCGTATTACCGCGGCTGCTGGCACGAAGTTAGCCGGGGCTTATTCTTGCGGTACCGTCATTATCTTCCCGCACAAAAGAGCTTTACAACCCTAGGGCCTTCATCACTCACGCGGCATGGCTGGATCAGGGTTGCCCCCATTGTCCAATATTCCCCACTGCTGCCTCCCGTAGGAGTTTGGGCCGTGTCTCAGTCCCAATGTGGCTGATCATCCTCTCAGACCAGCTACTGATCGTCGCCTTGGTGAGCCATTACCTCACCAACTAGCTAATCAGACGCGGGCCGATCTTTCGGCGATAAATCCTTCCCCGTAAGGGCTTATCCGGTATTAGCACAAGTTTCCCTGTGTTGTTCCGAACCAAAAGGTACGTTCCCACGCGTTACTCACCCGTCTGCCGCTGACGTATTGCTACGCCCGCTCGACTTGCATGTGTTAAGCCTGCCGCCAGCGTTCGCTCTGAGCCAGGATCAAACTCTCAAGTTGGACTTGAACTTTGAACCGGCTGATCACAACGTTTGACGAGGTCCCACCATTATTTCGACAACCGAAGTCGTCGAGCTGCCCGCGATTCACATCGCTGGCAGCGATGGTGTTTCCTTTAAAACGTGTACCGCCGAAGTCTTTCGTCCCCTCTCAGAACTCAAAAGCCGAAGCTCTTCAGTGTCCGAGAGGCGCAAGGACTCCGCCGTCCACGTTTCTCTTTCTTCATCTTCACTTGTCAAACAGCCCGGGACCAGGTGGCCCCAACCTTCCAGAGTGGAAGGGTTCCCGACACCCTCACCGACGATGAATGAACTCCAATCGACTTATGTCGACTGTTGTGTCACTCAACAAGGTGAGGAGCATCAAGAGCGTGCATGCTTCCCTTGGCATCTAGGCCAAAGAGAGCGCCCGACAGACGGGCAACGCTGGCAAACGCATAGACGCTCACTCACCTGACTTCAAGCAGAAAATGAAAAGTTTCCACTTCGCCAATCTTCTCGTGTCCGCGTAGCAGAGCAGCAAGCCTGCTCGTCCTGGTTAAGCCCAGACGTTCATCGACTTTCCACCCGGGCACTCAGATAGCCAGGACCTCGGAAGAGACCGCTCTGGCCGTCGAGTTAGGGAACGATGCCTCGGCACGCCCACGCGACGTTTGCAAAGGACCTCGGGCCATCGGGCCGGCCGGCCTCGTAGGCATCGCGCACGGCGGCGTCGGTGCGCGCTCGCTCCGCAGCATCGAGCGCTGCCACATACTTGCCGAGCGGCCCTTCGCCAGCGGCAATCGGCGTCCAATAGTCGGCAAAGCTTTTGTAGTCCATGCGGATCATCAGCTCTACTTCCGCAATGCTCACGAGACCCTGTTCGGCAAAAGTCCGTCTCAGTTCGCCCGGCTGCATCATTGGTTGAAAGCAATAGCGACTGCGCAGCTGGCGCCCGCTTTCACCGAGTGCCGCCACCGTGTCGACCATCATGCGCATGCCGGGCATCCCGCCGAGATGATCCCACACCGCTGCCGCGACCACGCCGCCCGGCCGAACGACGCGGCGCATCTCGGCTACTGCCTTACCGGCTTCGGGAACGAACTGGAGCACGAGAAGCGCCAAAGCGCGATCGAACGTGCCGCCCTCGAAGGGCAGGGCGCAGGCATCCGCCTGTCGGACTTTTATTCGCGGGTTTGTGTTGCGCCGGATTACCTCCTCGACAAAGATTGGCGAATAGTCGACCGCGGTAATCTCGGCGAGGTCGGCAGCTTTGGCGAGCGTGAAGGTCAAGCTACCGGTGCCGCAGCCGATCTCGAGAATCCTTTCGCCGTCGGAAATCCCTGTGAAGTCGATGAATTTCCGCGCGAGTCTTCGGCTCCAGCGGCCCATGAGCTGCTCATAGCCCGCGGCGCTGTGGACGTTGAATTCTGAGGTCATCGAAGTCTCCGTGTGCTTCCCAGATTTTTAGATCTCCAGGAGGTGGCTGCACAGCCGCTAACGCAATCGCATTGCGATCGCAGCGAGAACGCCGTGCTGCTTGCTCTGTGGATGCGTATGAGAAGATCCGTCACGGCGAGCTCCTTTTGAGGGCTACCATGCCTCATCGAGGCCGAGTTGCCCAAACACCTCGCGACGAAGCTCAACGAAGTGCGGATCGCCCCGGTGGCGAGGATAGGGCTGGCTGTTGACGACTTCAGCCTTGACCCGTGCAGGCCGGTCGCTCAGCACGATGACACGGCCAGCAAGCAATAGCGCCTCCTCGACATCGTGCGTGACCATCAGCGCCGTGAAGCGCGAGCGCTGCCAAAGTGATACGAGTTCCGCCTGCATCGCGATGCGAGTCAGCGAGTCGAGCTGGCCCAAAGGTTCGTCGAGAATGAGCAGCTTTGGGTCGTTGACAAGCGCACGCGCCAGAGCCGCGCGTTGCGCCATGCCACCGGAAAGCTGGTGCGGGTAGGCATTGGCGAAGCCCGTGAGCCCCACCAGGCGCAAGGCGTCTTCGATACGCCCGCCATGAGTGCGTAGCAACCCGCGGGCTTCCAGACCGAGCGCAACGTTGCTCCGTACCGTCCGCCATGGATAGAGCGTTGGGTCTTGAAAAACGACGACACGCGACGGATCGGGTGCTTCGATCTCTCTTCCCTCCGCTAGCAGGGAGCCGGCTGTTGGAGTGTCGAGCCCCGCGACCAGCCGCAGCAGGGTCGATTTTCCGCACCCACTCGGCCCCAGGAGAGCGACAAATTCGCCGCGGCCGACCTGAAGGCTGATGCGGTCCAATACCGGCAGGGGCTGCCCTTCGAGATCGAAGCTGTGGCTCACTTCGCGGAGCGTTAGCGTCGATCCACGGACCGCGTGATCGCTTGCGATCGCCGCTACCATCGCACCAGACCTTTCTGCCAGGATAGCAGGCGGTCCCGCAAGCGGAACAGCAGCGTGATCAGCCCTGAGCACAAGAACGCCATGAGCAGCAGCGCGGCGTACATATTGGCATAGGCCGCCCAACCTTGCGCCCATTGCAGGTACCAGCCGAGCCCCGCCTTCACGCCCAGCATCTCGGCTACGACAAGAACCGCAAACGAGTTGCCGAGACCCATGAACAGGCCAACAAAGACATGTGGCATTGCCGCCGGAATGGCAACCTTGAGCACGAGGAAGCGCTGGGTTGCTCCCAATGTCCGCGCAATATCGTAATAGGCGCTCTTCACGCAGGCGACGCCCGACCAGGTCAGCACGGTGACCGGAAACCCGGTGGCGAGCGCAATCAGGAAAATGCTGGCGCTGAAGCTCGACGGGAAAACGAAAAATGCGAGCGGCAGCCAAGCTGTCGCGGGCAGCGGCCCGATGAACCGCAAAACTGGGTGGATCCAATAACCGGCGAGCCGCGACCAGCCGATCGCCACGCCGGTTACGAACCCCACCGCCGCACCGAGAAAGTAACCGGTCGCGAGCAGACGCGCTGAGGCGAAGATGCCTTCAGCCAGCCGCCCCCAATCATCGATTACGACTTCGACAATGGCCTGCGGCGGCGGAAAGAACGGCAACGGCAGCAATCCAAGCTTTGCTGTGACGGCCTCCCAGGCAGCAAAAAACAGCGCGAGCGCAAACAGCCACGGGGAGAGCCGCTGGAGACGCTGAAAAGCAACAAAACGAACGCCGGCAAAGGCTGCCAGGGCGAGCGCAAGGGCCAACGCGCCGCAGGCAATCGCGAAGCCGCCCGTGTAGGCCCAATCGCTCTCGGGCTTATCCGGCCAGAGCGCAGTGAGCACGGCGACCATAGACCATGCGGCGGCAACAGACAGTCCGCCGATCAACGACCGAGTGGTCGAACTTTCAAAAAAGCCGAAACCCGATTTCTCTGATGGCCTCGGCACTTCATCGATGACCGAGCTCACTGCGGATCTTCCCAATCGGCTCAGCTTAGAACGTCAAGATAAATCCGCTCGGCGAACTTGGCCGGGTCAGTGCTTCGCTTCATGACGTTCACTGCCTTGAGTTCGTCGGTGTAGAGTAGAAGCTGCTTCTTGAGCGTGGCCCCGACCGGGTGATTGTGGTGAGTATGGCTACGATACATGGTGGCGAGATCCTCTACGGATCCTCTCCCGCCGTAGCCCGAATAGATTGCTGCGGCATCGGCGGGATCGCTGGCAACTAGGTCTGCCCCCTCCAGTATCGATCGGGTCAGAGCGGCCGCCACCGGCATTTCGCTTCGGGTGAGGCTGCCACGTATCGCGAGAACGCAGCAGGTGCGGTCGGCGAATTCACCCGTCAAGTTCGTCGCGATCTCGTTGAGTTTGCCTTCCTTGAGCCAGAGGTAGGGCAGCGGATCTATCTCGGCCAGCGCCTGCACTTCGCCCTTGTCGACGGCAAGCGCGAGCAGATTGGCCGGGTACTGGCGCCACTCTACCTCTTGGGCCGGATCGATGCCCTTTTTGGCGAGGTAGATCGAAAAGAAGTTCTTCGCTGGGCTCGATTGATCGCTAATCCCGATGGCCTTGCCGCGCAGGGATTCCAGGCTGTCAATATTCGCAGCCTTGGAGCCGAGGAGCCGGATGCAGCCGCCGTGCACACCGGCGGTGATCCGAACGTCGAAACCTTGCTCCAGCGGTTTGAGCCAGCGCAGGGCCAATCCCAAACCGGCATCCGCCTTGCCAGTTGCAATCGCCTCCAACAACTGGTCGGTCGAACCGCCGAAATTGACGAATTCGACATCGAGGTTGTGCTTGGCGAAGATACCCCGCTCCTTTGCGACTGCCGCAGCGACGGTGCACGCCGCGTTCGCATTCCAGGCGAGTTTGAGTTGGCGGGGTGGGCCCTGCAGCTCTTCACTGCTCGCTGCGGCGCGACAAATAAGAGGCTCGCCGGGAATATAAGACAGCGATCCAGTCCCGGATGCCGTCAGCGCGCGAGCCGCTCCAAACATTCCAAGCGGCGCCGTGGCGCCGAGGGTGCAAACCAACGTCAACACCGAGCGGCGGGAGAAGGCGCCCCGCTTCGCTTCGGACAGACCTTTCGTCAAGCTGTTGCCAATTTCGCGCTTTTCCATGTGTCACTCCCAAACTCGCGTGTGAATGGAATAGAACTGGGCGGCGCTTTGCGGGGCCTTAGCTCACCTCTCTTTGGGCATCATCCGAGCCCGTCTGCTACACAGGTGTGAAGAGCTTCACATTAACGCAAAAAATTGGAAGGAGATAGCCGCGCGGCGATTAAGGCTCTTGTCAATCGTGTTGACCTACTCACGGCGGCGTCTGTCGCATTTGATCGCGATCGGCGCGAGTAGATGGTCAATATCTGAGTCGACACGCACCAGCATGCATGGAGCCTGCGTTGCGCGAATTGAGCAACGCCCGGACCGAGATCATGCAGGATAGGCTGAACTTCGACGCTAAGTTCAGCATGCTTTGGAATGGTCGGCTTCCCGCTTCGCTAGCTTGATCCCGGGAATGGCATCAATGTTGCGCCGGGGCATACTTACAAGGAGGTCGCATGATTACCGCCGTTGTACGATACACACTGCCGCCGCAGATCGACCACGCCGCGTGTCGCGAGCACTTTCACATGATCGCCCCCAACTTCCGCGGGGTGACGGGGCTGATCAGCAAGCACTTCATCTGGTCCGAAAGCGGCTGGGCGGGCGGCGTGTACCAGTGGGAGCGTATCGAGGACGCTACGGCGTTCTACACCGGGCCGTGGCTCGAGGGCATCATCCAGCGCTACGGCATGAAGCCGCAGATCGATTTTTACGAGGTTTTTGCGCTAACAGACAACACGCGCGGTAAGGTTGAGCTGTTCGAGGAGGCCGTTGCTCCAAATGACCCCAGCAGATAGCTCTTCTGCCGCACTAGCGCGTAGAGGTGGCGTTGTATGAGAGGATAGCTGCGGAATCCTCACGTCATCGTAGCAAGTCCACGCCGCGACCGAATGCGACGATCACTCTGATCTTGGCTCTTCGGAGACGTGCCGATCAGGGCAAATGTCCACGTTTCGCCAAGAACTGCCCTCCCCGTTAAGTCGCAGTTTGACCCAACCCAGACATATCTTGCACCGGAGACAAGTAGCCCTTTGGGCGTCCGGTAAGGCCGCCGCCTCGCCGGACCGATTAAGGTTCGACCGCTTTAGTTGAATGTTTGCAGCCTCAATTTGAGCGATCCGTCGGCTTGGCGTTCGAAGACGTGCGTCGCCAAACCACTGAAGGGAGACGGCTTGCCCTCCTTGTCCTTACCCGTAGCGCTCCACTTGGCTGCGCCGAAGACTACCTTGTCGTCTCCGCCGGCATCGATCATCTCCAACTTGTGATCCGTCACACCGCTCGCGAAGAGTCCGGCAAAGAACTTCTCGATCTCGGCCGGCGCCGACGCGACCTGATGTGTGGGCGGCATCAATTTTGCCGTCGCGACATAGGAGGCGCCGATGGCTTTCTCGTCGTGCTTATTAAATGCGGCATCCCAAGCGGCGTAAGCCTTCTCCACGTCCCCCTTGGCGTCCGCGGCCAACGAAATTCCCGGCGCGCCGAGCAGACAAATGAGTAGTGTTGAAGACCGTTACAGGAATTTCTCGCGGCCCTGCGCTTTGATCTCGGTCTCCAGTTGCTGATCGAGCTTGTCTAGGCTTCGCCTCAAAACCTCGACTTCGTGCGGATCGAGCGCGGCCATGAGCTTGCGCTCGACCCGAACCACGAATTTCTCGATATCCTTGTAGACCTTGCGGCCATCGGTCGTGAGGCTCAGGCTGGCGCGGCGGCGGTCTGCCTTATCCACGTCACGATGAATCAGCCCTCGACGCACCAGCAATTCGATGGAGCGCGCGACCTTGAACGCGTCGGACGAGGTCAATGTCGCAAGTTGCGTGGCCGTCAGCGGCTGATGCCTGGCAATGACCGCAAGGCTTCGCCAGGCCGGCATCGTCAGCTCGTAACGATCTTCGTACATGGGGGAGATGAAGCTGCCCAGCCGCGAAGCGATGAGACCGAACCGGTACCCGGTCCAGTTCTCGAGCGGGAGGATCGTGCTGACCTTGTTCATCAAGACAATTTGCTCGCGGTGAAGGGAGCAGAACCATAACGAGTTGCACTGCACCGCTCAACCGCTCGCTTTCCGGACGATCGCGTCATTGACGCAGGGGCGAATTACTTGCATAATGCAAATAATAAGCATTCAAAAGAACCAAGGAGGATCACCATGTCGAAATCGACTGACGGCCAGGATCTGACGCTGGTTGGCCCGGGTACGGTCATGGGCGAGATGATGCGGCAATACTGGATACCCGCCGCTCTCTCTTCGGAACTATCAGTCGACGGCGATCCAATGCGCCTGATGCTGCTCGGTGAGCAGCTCATTGCCTTCCGTGACAGCTCGGGCCGGGTTGGCGTGCTGGATCATCAATGTCCGCACCGTTGTGCCTCGCTGTTCCTCGGCCGTAACGAGCAGGACGGTATCCGTTGCGTCTATCACGGCTGGAAGTTCGACGTTGACGGCCGCTGCCTCGAAATGCCGAACGTCCCCCCTCCGCAGGATTTCAAGGAAAAGGTCCGCGCAAAAAGCTACAGGGTTCGCGAGTGCGCGGGCCTCATATGGGTTTACATGGGCGCGCGGGCCGAGGCGCCGCCGATGCCGATGCACGAAGCGCTGTTCGTTCCGGAGCAGGATCTGACCGTCACCATCCTCCAACGCGAAGCCAACTGGCTCCAGGGCCTCGAAGGCGATATCGACACGTCGCATTTCGGCTTCCTGCATGCCGGACACATCAACCCTGATGATTTCGAGGAAGGCCACCCGGCCCGTCACACGGTTTCCAACCGAGCGCCGGAGTACAAGGTCACCGAGACCGACTGGGGCACGATGTACGGCGCGTTTCGGCCGGAAGCGGACGATCGAATGCACTGGCGCATGGCGCATTTCTCACTGCCGTTCTGGACCCAGACCCCGAACGCCGACTTTGCCGACCACGTGGTCGCCAAGGCGTGGGTGCCCATGGACGACACTCACACGATGCTGATCTCGATCTATGGCGGCCGCGCCAAAGGGGCGACTTACTCGAGTTCCAAGCTGAAATCCGGTGGTGGCATCCCCGGGGCCGACGGTCTCGATTATCTACCCAACACCACGGACTGGTATGGGCGCTGGCGTGCGGTCCAGAACATCGGCAACGACTGGCAGATCGATCGCGAAGCTCAGCGCACCAACAAGATCTACACCGGCATCCGCAACATCGTGATGCAGGACCAAGCCGTCACGGAAAGCATGGGGCCGATCGTCGATCACACCAAGGAACATCTCGCACCGAGCGACGTGATGATCGCGCGGACGAGGCGGCGCCTGCTCAACGCTGCACGGGCATTCGCCAACAGCGGCACCGTGCCGCCCGGCGTCGACGATGCCGAGGTGTTCTGGAACGCGCGCGCAGGCTCCTACTACGCTGACGCGAAGATCGACTGGCTCGAGGCCTATCAGGACAAGTTGAAGACCGCCATTCGCTGGCGTGCCCCGAGCCCGCAAGCCGCGGAGTAGCGACAATGGCCACGCCGGACCGGGAAACGCGCGCGCGCATCACGCGCCGCGCTACGGTGTTTGGACTGACGGCCTCTTCGATCCTGCCGTCGATCATGGCTCCGTCGAGAGCGGAGGGTGAATGGTCCTCGCTGGTCGCCGCCGCAAAGAAGGAAGGCCGCGTGGTGCTCTACAGCGCGTTCGTCGGCCTTGCCGCGCACAAGGAGCTCAAGAAGGACTTCGAGTCCGCCTACGGAATCACCGTGGACATTCTCGAAGCACGCGCGAGCGAAGTCCGGGAGCGCATCCGCATCGAGCAGGCTGCGGGCCGCAACGCAGCCGACGTCTCCGAGAACGGGCGGACCACGACCACGCTGCAGATCAAGGAGGAGCGTGTCTTCGAACCGCACGGCCCCCTCCCCAGCCTCGGCCGTCTCAAGACGGACTTCCCAAGCGACGGCATGCGGCTCCCTGTCTTTGCCATCGTATACGGCATCCTGGCGAACACCATGCTGGTCAAGCCGGCGGACGAGCCGAAAAGCTGGCTCGACCTGACGGATCCGCGCTGGAAAGGAAAAATCCTCAGCGACGATCCGCGGACGCTCGGCGGCGGCGGCGTGCTCTTCTCGGTCCTGCAGGACCTCTACGGGCGCGCCTTCCACGAGAAGCTTGCCCAGCAGGACCTGAAGTTCAGCCGGGAGATACCCGCAAATGAGCGCCGCGTAGCGCGCGGCGAATACCCGCTCTACATCCCCGACAGCCTGACGTCGCTGCTCGAACTTAAGGGCCTCCCGGTCAAGTTCATCGCGCCGAAGGAGGGGCTGCCCTATGTCGGCTACGATCTCGCGCTGCTGAAGAATGCACCCCACCCCAACGCGGCGCGGCTGCTGATGGAATACTATCTGGGCAAGACGATGCAGCAGAACCTTGCGAGGCTCGGGCTGCTGCCGACCACGGCGGACGCGCTGACCGGTGTCGATCCCGCGGTGGCACAAATCGAAACAACGAAGCTTCTCGGCACCACGGATCCAGAACGCATGAACGAGATGCTGTCTTTGGCTCAGCAGATCTATCGCTGAGAGGCATTCCCGGCTTAAGGGGCTGCGCCGGCCTGCTCCGGCACAGCCCAAGCCGACTGCTGCGGAACGACGACGGTCACATTGTCTCCGACGGAGAAGCCACCGAACGGCGGCGCATCGACATTGAGGCGGCTATCGTCCGTCTGCACCACGACGGACCGGATCGGACCGCGGAAGATCGTATGCGCAATCTGTCCGGACCATCGAAGTTCGTGGTCACTGTGAGCCGCATCTGGGGCCGCGATACGGGCGTCCTCGGGACGAACCATGACGGTCACGGGCCGCCCGGGCCGGATCTCGCTTGCCGACTGGCACGCTCCACGCCAGCCCTTGCCGACGACGTTGAGCCGCACCCGGCGATCGTCGATCCGCGTGCAGGCCTCCACACTGGCCTCCAGCAGGTTCGGTGTTCCGAAGAAGGCTGCCACGATCCGGTTTGCGGGATAGCGATAAATCTCCTCGGGCGCTCCGATCTGCTGGATTCGACCGCGATCCATCACGACCACACGGTCGGACAACGCCATCGCTTCGGCCTGATCATGTGTCACGTACAGGCTCGTCATCCCAAGCCGTCTCTGGATCGAACGGAACTCGTCGCCCATCTGCAGACGGAGCTTTGCGTCGAGATTGCTGAGCGGCTCGTCGAGCAGCAGCACCTTGGGTTCGAAGACGAGGGCCCGCGCGATCGCGACCCGCTGCTGCTGGCCGCCGGACAGCGCCGGTGCCGGCCGCTCGGCAAAATCCTGCATCTCGACGAGGCGAAGTGCCCTGGCGACGAGATCGCGTATCTCGGCCGCGGATTTGCGGCGCACCCGCAGCGGATAGGCGACGTTCTCGAAGACGGTCATGTGCGGCCAGATCGCGTATGACTGGAAGACCATGCCGAGCCGCCGGCGCTCCGACGGAACAAAGACGCCGCGAGCCGCATCGCTGACGACCTCGTTGCCGATGCTGATGCGGCCGCCGGAATTTTGCTCGAGGCCCGCGACCATCCGCAACGTCGTGGTCTTGCCGCACCCCGACGGCCCCAGCAGGGTGACGAATTCACCCTCGCTGACCCGCAGGTCGACGCCGTCGACCGCGACGAAATTACCGAAGCTCCGGCTTACTTTCTCAAGAACGACATTCGACATGGCACGATCCAAGCCTGGTCACATTCCACCGATACGGCTGCTGATGAACTTGAGTTGAACCCACCGGAAGACGATCACGAGAACCATCATGATGAGCCCGATCACGCTGACCTGCTCCGCATTGCCGTTCGCCCACAGCTTCAGCAGCACGACAGACAACACCTCGGAGCCGACAGAATAGAGCAGAACGGATGCGCTCAGCTCGCGCATGATGCCGAAGAACACCAGCACCCATCCGACGGCGAAGGAAGGCCAGGCCAGGGCAAGGACGATGCGCCTCATGGTTTGCAGCCAGCTTGCGCCATGCACCCGGGAGCACTCCTCGAGGTCGAACGAAAGCTGCGCATATGCGCTCGACATGGCGCGCACCGAAAGCGGCGTCCCAAGCGAAATATAGGCCAGCAGCAGCGCCCAGATCGTGCCGTAGATCGGAATCGCGTGAGGCAGCAGAGCAAACCCCCAGAGAAACCCGACACCAAGGACGATACCGGGCATCATCCACGGCAGCCAAGCCATCGAATCGATCAGCAACCGGCCTCGCCACTTCGTTCGGACCGAGACATAGGCGACGGTTGCGCCGAGCAACATCGTCAGCGTGGCGCCGACGAGGCCCAGGAACATCGTGTTGCTGAACCCGCGCCAGAACTCGCTGCTGCCGAATACCGCCTGATAGTGCTCGAGGGTCAGCATGTCCCACTGGTAGAACCCGAAGAACTTGAAGAACGAGCCGATGACGAGTTGTCCGACCGGGAGAACCACCGTCACCACAAAGAACAGAACGCAAAAGGCAAAGGTTGCCCATCGCCATGCACCGAGTTTCATCACCGAAGGCGAATAGCCCTTGCCAGTGATGGTCTGAAAACTTCGGCCGCGCAGCATCCGCCGCTGCAGAAGAACGATCAGGAACAATAGCGCCATGATGACGAAGCTGATCGCGGTTGCATACTGATATTGCGGCGGCGACCGCTGGTTGATCGAGTCGTAGATGTCCGTCGTGATGACCCGAATTCCCGCCGGTGAGCCGAAGAAGAGCGGCGACTCGAAATTCTCGATGCCGCGAATGAAGCTCAGGATGGCCGCACCGGTCAGCGCGGGCAGCATAAGCTGCAGCGTGACAGAGCGAAAAGTTCGCAGGCGTGATGCGCCGCACATGGTCGCCGCCTCCTCGAGACTCGGATCCATCGCTCGGAAGGCGTCCACGATAAGAAGAAACAGGAACGGCACGGAATACTGCATCATGTGCCAGACTACGCCGCCATATGAATAGACGTTGATCGGCGCTGTCTCCGATCCCGTGACCCACTGATAGAGCTGATTGAGCAATCCGACCTGCGGATTGCCGAGCATGCCCCACGCCATTGCGGTCAGGATGGGGGGAATGAAGAATGGCAGCGTGATCAGGACTTCCAGAGCCGCCCGGAATGGCGTGTCGGTTCGCGCCAGTATCCAGGCGAGCAGGACGGCCAGGATTACCGAAGGGATGGTCTTGGCCAGGGATATGCCGACGGTGTTGAGGAGTGTCACCGCGCTTTGCAGCGTGATGACGTCGCGATATCCGTCTAGATTGTAAGTGCCGGCCATTCCCGGCGGCGTCGAATGCAGGCTTCCATAGAGCAGCATCGACAGCGGATAGACGGAAAGGAAGGCGAGAACGACGACGAGCAGAGCGAGCGCCGCAAGGCGGCCTGCCGCAGTCGCCTGCAGCCACCGCCCGATCCCGCTCAGGCCGGTCGTACGCCTCTCGACGAGGTTGTTCACTCCCTCTCCGGCTGAAACGCTCATGGGTCTCTCAGGGATAGAGCTTCTTGGCGAGATCCATCATCGAGGAGCGCTCAGCCAGCTTGGCGGGACCAATGATCTTGGCATTCACGAACTGCTGCGCGTCCGGATTGGCGCGCTCGGCGGCCGCGGCGTTCACCGGAAGCATCCAGGCGTTCGCGTAGAGCAATTGCGACTCGACGCTGAGGAAGTGGTCGATGAACAAACGCGCAGCGTTGGGATGCGGCGCGTTCTTGAGCACCGCGAGATCCATCTCCGCGAAAGGTGCACCCTCCTTTGGAATCACGACTTTCACCGGCAGCCCCTTCAGATCGGACGTGAAGGCAAAGATCTGCGGGATATAGATGGCGTACTCGCCGCGAGCGACGCGCCGCGCGTCGTTTCGCATATCGCGGCTGAACACGGGCTTTTGCTCGGCGAGCTTCTGATTGAAGTCGATGCCCATGGTCTTTTCCAGGATGGCGAACATGGTATTCCCGCTGCCGAGCGGCCGCATGTCGTCCGAGAGGATCTTGCCCTTCCATTTGGGATCGTTGAGATCGTTCCAGCTCGTCGGGATGTCCTGCTCCTTGACCAGCCGCGTGTTGATGAGGATGCCCATCGGCTGCATGAAGGCCGGCACGCTGTATTCATTGGCTTTGAACGGCGGTCGCAAATGGGCGGCATTCGGGATCGGCGGCAGTTTCTGCACGAAATCGCCGTTCTTGAGTTGCTCCTCGATCATGGTCGTCGTGACCATTTCCGCGTCGCCCAGGAAGCGGCCGGCCGCCTGCTCGGTGCGGATGCGCTCGGAGAGCTCACTGGCACGGAGGTCGAGACTCTCGACCGGAATTCCGTACTTCGCTTCGAACGACTTGAGGACAGCCGTGAAGTAGGGAGCGCCCAAGGCCATGTTGTAGACCACGACCTTGCCTTCCTTCTTGGCGGCCTCGACGACCTTGTCCCAAGAACCGTCCTCGGCGTGCGCGGAGCTCAACAGACCCACGAAACAGGCGACAGCCGCCGACATCCCTAGCTTGAACAACACTTACTCCTCCCAATGCTCTTTTTTGCTTTGGCAATCCGCTGGTCTTCAGACTTCCAGGACAACATATTGCTTGTCGATCGTGACCTGAAACGTTTCGGCGCGCAGCTCACCTTCGATCAGCGCGCCTCCGGGCTCGACTTTCAATTCATAGCTTCGGACCTTGGTGCGATCTGGCTCGCACCATGACCGCCCGGTTCGCAGATCGAATTCCCAGCCATGCCACGGGCAGCGCAACAACTCACCGCGACGGCTGTATTGATAGTCACCGGGCCCCGTCGCCTCGACGAGCCCGACGATGCGCCCCTTGCACAGGGACGCCCCCTCATGCGGGCAACGATTGCCGACGGCGAAATACTCGCCCTCGACATTGAAGATGCCGATCTCGCGTCCATTGACCTGGACCAGCAGGCGCTGGCCCGGCGGGATCTGATCCACGGTCGCAACCACATGCCGCGCCATCAGTCCAGCCTGTAGAACTTGCGCGCATTCTCGTAGAGAAGCTGCTCGCGCTGGGCCTGCGTGAGATTGGCGCGAAACGCGTAGCGCGGATCGTCGAAATCCCAATGCGGGTAGTCGGTGGAAAACAGCAGCCGGTCCCATCCGATCCTGTCGAACAGATCGATCAATTCGGCTGACGTCGCCGGCTCTTCCATCGGCTGCGTGCTGAACCACACCTGCTCGCACACGTATTCCGACGGCGGCTTCTTCACGTGAGGAACCTCGCTCCGAAGGCGTGCCCAGTGCTTGTCCATGCGCGCATTGAGCGACGGCACCCAGCCCAACCCGCCCTCCATGATCACGACGCGCAACTCGGGAAAGCGCTCCAGGACGCCTTCAAACACGAGACTGGCCACGACCGCCTGCATGGTCTGGGCGACCGAGTGATGTTCCTCCATGTAATAGGATGTCCATCCGCCGCCGGTCGACGGATGGCCGTTGGTGCCACCGACATGAATCGTGATCGGCAGGTTGTTGCGCACGGCCGCCTCATAGATCGGCCAGTAGCGCCGGCGTCCGAGCGGCTCGTCCGTTTTGGGCAGGATCAGGATTTGGGTAAAGTTGGGATCCCCTCCCCTGGCATCGATCTCGGCGACGGAGGCAACCGTGTCCTCCTGGGCGATCAGCACCGAGGCCCTCAAACGCGGCTCCTGCTTCACCCAGCGTTCGACCTGCCAGGTATTCATCGCGCGGGTCAATGCGACGCCAAGGTCGAGATTTCTCTGACTGCCCGGATTCCAGCGCAGGGGTATCAACATGCCCACCTCGATCCCGTTCGGATCGAGGTGCTGCTTCTTCATCAGGTCAAGGCTCGATCCCGGCGGCCCGCCCTCCTCCGGATAGGCATCGATCCGCGCAGCGTCGGGCGACATGCGCGGATGCGACAGTGCCTCGGAGAAGGCGTGGCGCAGGTGGCTGCCATAGACCGTGAGATGCTCGATCCATTGCCTTTCCAGATAAGGATGCACCTCGGTCCAGGACGTCATCGCCGGATGGATGTCGCAATCGATGACTTTCAGCTTGTAGTTCGAGGCCCGTGGCCGCTCCAGCTCAACGGTGCTCATGGCACAACCTCCATGATCTGATCGGCCGTGGCCAATCGCGAGTAAGTGGCGAGCGCATTTTCACTGGCGATCTTGCGGAAAAGCGCATCAGGGAGCCGGCCGGAGAGGACCGCCTCCCCGTCGAAATGCCAATGCGGATAGTCGGTCGAGAACAGGAACAGCTCGTCCGACTTGATGTGATCGGCGAGCCGCATGATGGCCTCGCCGTCGTCCGCCGCATCGACCGGCTGGACGGTGAAACGCACATTGTTGCGGATGATCTCCGACGGCGTGCGCGTGACCCACGGAACTTCGGCTCGCACACCTTTCCATGTCTTGTCGGCGCGCCAGATGAATCCGCTCAGCCACGTCAATCCGGATTCGATTGCAACGATCTTGAGCCGGGGGAATTTCGCGAACACGCCCTCCGATATCAGGCTTTGAAGCTGGCTCTCGAATGCTGCGGACTGCGCCACATAGTCCTCGACATAGTATGACGGCCACCCGACCGCGGTAGGCGCATATCGATAGGCGCTTCCTGCGTGAATTCCGATCGTCAGGCCGAGGCGCTCGGCGCGTTCGTAGATGGGCCAGAGATGTCGCCGGCCTAGCGTCGTTTCACCGGACACCAGCATAAGCACCTGCACGAACCGGAAGTCGTCGGCGCGGCGGTCGATTTCCGCCACGGCGAGTTCCGCGTTGTGCGACGGGATCACGATCGAGGCGCGGAGCCGCGGATCCCGGTTGAGCCAGTGATCTCTGATCCAGTCGTTGGTCGCCCGGCAGAACGCTGCCGCCATATCCTCACTGTGAAGGACCTGCGCGCCGTAGAGGCAGTTCAGAATTCCATAGCGTGGTCGAAACCGATCGAGCACATGGTCTTGCATCGCTTCGAGCGAGGAGCCAGCCTTCGCACCGCCCGGGAGAAGCCAGTCTGGACGACAGGACAGCGGCGAATTCTGCGGATAGCTGGTCAGGCTCAGATTGAGACGATCGAGCGCGCGGACGGAGACCATCTCGCGCCAATAGTCGTCCAGATAGGGCAGGAGGACGCCCATCCCGGGCACCGCCGGGTGAAGGTCGCAATCGATTGCGCCGGCATACGTCCTCGCCTCATCAAGACCGGCGACCAAGCCGTTTCCTTCCATGTCACTCTCGCCACTTTTTTCTTGGAATTGGGAGATTGAGCTCTATGTTGATATGTCAATAAATGTTTTGTCAAGAAATTTGATCTGGATCAATGCGCTGCAAAATGCGGGACTTGGAACGAAGTCCATTGGAGATCTTCGAAAATGCCGGCGACCAAGAAATTCGAGAGGGAGAAAGCTTCGGACGAACGTTCTCGGAGTGCCGGAATGCTGGCTCGTGAGCATGTGGCCGTGCTGGTGTCGACCCTCGGCATGCGCCTCAACAGAGGTGCGACCGCGTATTACCGCGCGGCCTGGAACATCGGCATCGTGGAATGGCGTCTTCTCATGACGCTCAAGAGCATCGAATCCCTCAATGTCAGTGAGCTTTCCGACGCCGCCGACATCGACAAGGCTGCAGCAAGTCGCAGTCTCGCCGTCCTGGCGGATCGAGGGCTGATCTCGATCGAGCAAACTCGCTCCCGTGGCAGAGCCGCCATCGCCAAGCTTACCCGCGAAGGTAGAGATTTCGCCACGAGAATGGCCGAAGCTTCGCGTAAGCGCGAGGCTCGGCTATTCAAAGATTTCCCAACCGCCGACAAACAACAATTGTCGCAACTTTTACATCAGCTTTCTAATGCCTTGGATCATGCTGATTGGGAGCACTAACGGATCCCACAGCAGCGGCAGGATCAAATGAGCTACGATGCTCAAGTCCACCCCGCAGAATGTTTCTCGATAGGATGCCCCCGTCTCACTCACGGCACGCGCGACGCTCTTGCCCTCCTTAGGGAGACGGCCGGCGGTTTCGGATCGCCCCAAAGTCCTGCTAGGTGGTGCATTGTTCTGAAAGTTGTAGCCGTCTCTCGCTTTTCAACCCGGATCGCCCGCAACAATTCGTAGACGTGGCTAGGCTTGATCTCTGGGATCGTGAGTTTCCAATTGCCGGGTAAGCGTACCGTTTGAGCGACGACGGCCATTGAACGCGATGCTTCGTGCTCCAGATCGACCAGTGCTTGCGCATGTAGATTTCGGCGCACAGCTCGAAAGTAGGCAGGGTGACCTTGGTCTCTCCGGCTTTCGCTTCCTCAGGCGCCGCTCGCTTCTCCACACGATGTCGACGCCGGGTGCGCTGCGATCGCCTTTGACACGAAGACGCGCTGCGTCGCGGACAAGCCGCGCGTCCTTTAGCGACACGTCCTTGAGCGATCCTAGACCGAGCCAGCGCGGCTTACCTTCTTTCCAGTACCGGTAGCACCAGTTCTTGCAATCGCGATGACGAGGTAGAGACCGTCGCCGTTGTTGTTGCTGGCTGAGAAGATGATGACGGCACTGCGAAAATGCGAATAATTTCCGTTGGTCACTTTTGAGGGGCTGTGTGATAGGCCAAGCGGTCTCCCATCCTCAAGCAAGTCGATCTGGTCGGACCACTGTCAAAGTCTTGGCACTGGCCTGTTTCCGGCGACAGTGGCCTAGTTTGAAATGACAACGTGGCCCGTTTTGTTCTGGGCCAACCATACGGTGTATTCACGGGCGGAACACGCCGTCATAGATTGCCGAACTTTCCCGGTCTTGGCACGATCTGCAATAGACGCCGCATTCTGACGGGCAATATCATTTCCCGTTTCAGGACTATGGAGGGCGGGCGCGCTTCGCGGGCTAGCTCTTAGTCCGTATTCCTGACCGCCTCAGCTAGTATGGCGTAAAGCTGGCGCTTGCTGAGCTCTTTGGGCTGCCGCTTCTCCAGTGGTTTCGACACCTTCTTACCTACAGTGCGGGCACAAGCGGCGGACAATGCCGCTCTCTTCCGGTCTACCCCTGTGAACGGAAATCGTCAGACTGCACCGGCATGTATCACGCGGGCCAAAACCGGACTCGTGCACCGTAGAAAATGATGGCGCATGATCTACTTATCCTATCGGTTCTGGTATGATCCTTAAGGTGGTTGAATATCTCGGGAAGCGGATTTTCCGAGCAGGAAGGGCATCTGCGGAACCTAACGTAACATCAGACGTTCTTCCGGCGTATGAGCAGCGCCGTCGCCCCGGCGCAGCCTGCGCAGAGGCGTCGCGCTGTGCTGGTCGGAGAGAAAGCTCATGAGACTCACTCTTTCGGTCATCAAGGCTGACGTTGGCTCAGTCGGCGGGCATACGAAACCATCTTCACGCATGATGGCAGCTGTCGAGGGCGAGGTCGCGAAGGCGATCTGCAATGGTCTGTTGATCGACGGTTTTGTCTGCCACACCGGCGACGACATTGCGATCATCATGACGCACACTCGGGGCGAGGGGAGCTCCGAGATCCATCAACTCGCCTGGAAGGCGTTTCTTGCGGCCACTTCGGTTGCAAGGACTTCCGGTCTCTACGGCGCCGGCCAGGATCTTCTCGCAGACGCACCTTCCGGAAACATTCGCGGTGCCGGCCCGGGCGTCGCCGAGCTCAGCTTCGACCACAGCCTCTCGGGGCCGAGACCCGCGGAATCATTCATGGTGTTTGCCGCCGACAAATGCGGCCCCGGCGCCTATAACCTGCCGCTCTACCTCGCCTTCGCTGATCCCATGTATTGCGCCGGGCTGATGCTACCCCCGATGATCAAGGGATTCCGTTTCCATGTCATCGACATGGACCACACGGCGGGCGACAGCGTGATCGAACTCGACGCGCCCGAGGACAACTACCACATTGCCGCGCTGCTCCGCGACAACGAGCGCTTTGGCATTGATCGCATCGTTTCTCAAACATATGGCGAGGTTGCCGCCGCCGTGTCGGCGCAACGTCTTCACGCAATCGCAGGCAAGTACACCGGCAAGGACGATCCGGTCGCAATCATCAGAAACCAGGGAATTTTCCCGGCGCCCGAGGAAATTATCTCGCCCTTCGCCAAGGCACACTTCGTGGGCGGCGATGCGCGCGGCTCGCATGTGATGCCGCTGATGCCCGTGCCGCTCAATACACCGGTCACTGGCATGTACTGCCTGCCGATCGTTTCTTGCGCTGGCTTTTCGGTCGACAAGGACGGCCGCTTTTCCGAGTCCTATACCGATTTCTTCGACAACCCGGCGTGGGACGAGGTGCGCCGGCGCGCGCAACGCAAGGCAATCGAGATGCGCAGCCAGGGCTGGTCCGGCGCTGCGATGCTGCCCTATTCTGAGCTGGAATATGGCGGCTTCCGCGACACCGTATCCGCACTCGTGAAGCGATTTCGGCTGCGTGAGGAGCGCAAGCCGGAAGCGGCCGAGTAGCGAAGCTGCGCTGTGCATTATTACGACCTGCCAATGCTGGGAGGTTTGGCTTGGCGAAAAGACGCATCGGCATTCTCACGGGCGGCGGCGACGTCGCCGGCCTCAACGCAGTCATCAAGAGCGTGACTTATCGCGGCAGTGAGAACGACATCGAGGTCGTCGGTCTCCGCCGTGGTTGGGAGGCCCTCACGCACTTGAACCTCGAGGACCCGACCAGCAGGTCTCACTATGTCATCCCGCTCAACCGTGAAAACACTCGCACTATCGACCGGCGCGGCGGCACCGTGCTGCACTCGAGCCGCATCAATCCGTCCAAAATACAAAAGCTGCCCGATCATCTCGTCGGCAGGGACGTTCCAGTCTCCCTGAGTACCAAGGACGGCATCGTAACCAAGACCTGGGACCTCACCGGCCAGGTGCTGGCGAACCTTTCGGGGCTCGGAATCGAACACCTGATCGCCATCGGCGGCGACGACACGCTCAGCTATGCGGCCAAGCTCAACGAACTCGGCGTCAAGATCATCGCCATCCCGAAGACGATGGACAACGACGTCCGCAACACCGAGTACTGCATCGGCTTCTCGACCGCGATCACCCGCGCCAGCGATGCCATCCAGCGACAGCGCACCACTGTCGGCTCGCATGAGCGAATTGGCATTTTCCGCGTCTTTGGCCGCGATGCTGGATTCACAGCGCTCTACGCCGCGTATGCGACCTCGATACGATGCGTCATACCGGAGTACAAGGTCAACCTCGACAAACTGATCCAGCTGCTCCTCGAGGAGAAGCGAGCGAACCCAAGCAACTACGCGCTGATCGTGCTCAGCGAGGGTGCCGAGTGGGAGGGCTTCAACCTGCAGGAATACGGCGAGCCTGACGCCTACGGTCACCGCAAGAAGGCCAACGTGGCGGAATCGCTTGCCGACGAGATCAAGCGGCGCGCCGGCGAGGAGACGATCACCTCCGACCTCACCTACGACCTGCGATCGGGCGATCCGGACTTCATCGACAAGCTTGTGGCCCTGACTTTCGGCAACATGGCCTACGATGCCATCCTGGAAGGCAAGACCGGCCTCATGTCGGCGCTGGTAGAGGGCTGCTACGACCTCGTGCCCATCCCTGACGCCAAGCTCGGCCCGCGCAAATTGGACGTCGCCAGCAGCTACAACACGGAGCGCTATCGCCCCATCTACGGCAACAAGCAGGGGTTGCCGATCTTTCTCAACCGCGCGTCATAGATAGATGGTGACCCAAGCGCCGGCATGACTGGTTGCTGCGGGTGCGTCGCAACCGGCCTTGTCGCCGCCGCGCCACCGAGATCGGGGAGACGGCTCATGAGGACCTTGCTGCTGCTCGTGCTTTCTATGGTGACCGTCGTGCGCGAAGTGACCGCACAGGACGCTCAATGCGTCCTCGAACGCGCCGCCATGGTCGAAACCATCCGGTCCTACGCCCGGTCCCACGTCAGTGTTTTGGGACAGCAGGGGCTGTCGGGGAGAGTCCTTGAGGCCATGGGGCAAACACAACGCCATCTGTTCATCCCTGAGCGATCTTGCTCCATCGCATACGCAGACATGCCGCTTCCGATCGGCGCCGGCCAGACCATATCGCAGCCATTCATCGTGGCCTTGATGACTCAGCTGGCTTACGTCGCGCCCGATGATGTTGTGCTCGAAGTCGGTACGGGTTCGGGCTATCAGGCTGCCATCCTTGCGCACCTGGCGCGAAAGGTCTGCACCATCGAGATCATCCCGCAGTTGGCCGCAGCCGCAGCCAAAACGCTCAAGGACCTCGCGTATGACAATGTGAGCGTTCGGCTTGGCGACGGCTATGCCGGCTGGCCCGATTGCGGTCCTTTTGAAGCAATCATCGTCACCGCAGCGCTCGGGCACGTACCGGCGCCGCTGATTGAGCAGCTCAAATTGGGTGGCCGGCTGGTGATGCCGGTGGGACCTGCCTACACCACTCAGCAGCTCACGGTGGTGGAAAAAACCGGCCCGGGCAAGACAACAACGCGCGCCGCCAGCCTCGTGCGGTTTGTACCCTTTACGCGCTCACCAGATTAGAAACCAATCGACGTTTAATTCTTGAGCAGCACTTGCGCAGTCGCCTCGCTGGCTGGAGCCTTGCGGAAAGCGCCAGCTGTTCGAACCTGTCGGCTTCGGGTCAAAATCCGCATTGACCGCCGCGAAATCCAACTTCCGCTCTGCCCCTGTTAACGGACATCGTCAGACGGTCAGTCGGGTCCGCCACCAGTTGCAACTCAAAAAGACCCGCGCGCGAAGGGGAACCGAATGCGCTAGGTCGCATTTCTAGACGTACAGGCACACTTGCTACGTCAAGCTGACCCTTTCACGACAACTTCCGAAAGGATGGCGACCATGCCACGGGTGAAGCAAGCTGCGAAGCACGTACGCGCAACCAAAGCCGCCGCCGTCACGGCACTCGGTACGGCCGGACTGGGTCTCTCGCTGGCGGGGAGCGCATCCGCGCACACGATACCCACTGCTCATATCCCGCATTCTGACAACATCTCGCCCAATCAGCGCTTCGTTCTTGGCGAAGAGGAAATGGCCGACGTCAGTCTCGCCACGTTCTATCTCTTCGATAAGGAAAATGCTGGAAGCGACGTGCAGCTAGCCGCCGTTGTTGTTCGCCGAGGTTGCGGTGGTTGCCGTGGCTGCCGTGGTTGCCGAGCTGTGCGTGGTTGCGGTGGCTGCGGGGGTTGCGGCGGCTGCTGCGCACGCTGGGGACGGTGCCGCTGGTGCTAAGTTCCACGACCTAGCGGATGAACGATAAAACTTAACGAACAATCGTGCGGCATCTCCGCCGCAGGTCGGCGATGATATCACCCCTGTAGCCTGCTTCTCAGTACATCCGTGAAACCGAAGCGTCGACCGATGTTATAGGGTCTTCAGATTTTCAGCGCTCGTCTTTCCGCGCCTCGGATCGGTCTTCTCCTCGAAGGAGACCTTCTGCCCTTCGGCTAGTCCATGAAGGCCCGCACGCTCGACGGCGCTAATGTGAACAAATACATCCGGCCCACCATTGTCCGGCTGAATAAAGCCAAAGCCCTTCTGGCCGTTGAACCACTTCACGACACCCGTTGCCATTATCCGTCTCCAACAGTACCCACGAAAGAGTTCGCTACCCACAATCCGTGTGAGCAAATTCGATCCAGCGATGTCTTGGAAAGGCCCCCTCGGGGCGCGGCCATCAAGTCATTCAATAGGTCGAACCCCTTCACCATACCACCGGTGGCATGGGTTGCCACGGGAATGAGATGAGAGGGCGCCGCGGCTGGCCTCGGGTTCCGCGGCCTTCTCGAAGGGACTGTTCACGGCCCGCAAAACCTTGATTGCAATCAGCGGGCCGGCGGGCTTCTCTGTGAGGCGCACGCGCCCCAAATGCTGTAAGGAACACAATGCCCTACATCTTCTCGATCAACGACGACGTTCATCATCAAGCCCAGCGACCGCAGGGCCGCGCCGACAATGGCGAACGGACCGTCTACACTATTGTTGCATGCCTCCCGATTGAGGCGGACGGACGCATTCGATACCGCATCAAAAGCAAAACCGAGAATTTCGAGCGTGTTGTAACTGAAGATGAACTCAGTCAGTGGCTACAGCAGTAGGCGCGACAGTGGGCCTGTCGGTTGGTTCACAGGGGAGATCCAGCTCGACCTGCTTGCGGTCCACCTCGCTTCTCAGCGGCATTCGTACCGCGAGTGCAAACACCGCCTGTATCGGATCAAGCTCAAGGCCTCTCTTCGTTGCGTGTTCAGCCCGAACTATGCAGCCCCTGTGTTCCCCAATGAGCGCCAAAGGAGCCGCGACGCTAGTGGCCCGTGGCGTGCCGGTTCATTTCCTCCAGAAGCTCGCGCATTGCGTCGAACTGCGTGCCAAAGCCTTTCCAGTCGCCGGACTTCAATCGTTCAACGGCATGATTGTAGCGGTCGAGCGCCTCCCGTGCCTGACTTGCCGACGGGCGTGCGACAGGCATTTCCTCCTTCGTGCTCGAGACCGGCCGCACCGCGCCAGGCTCGATAAACAGTGCTGACAAGGCCTCGTCGAGCGTCTCCTTCATCACCACATGTTCACCATAGGCTGCGATCACGCGTTTCAGCTCCGGCAGGTGTCCGTGCTCCGCTCGCAAATAGAGCGGCGTTACATAGAGGATCGAGTTCTCGATTGGGATCACAAGCAGGTTCGCACCGCGTATCACCCGCGAGCCCATCTGATTCCACAGCGTGATCTGCTGCGATATATCGGTGCTCTGATTGATCCGCGCTTCGATCTGGAACGGCCCGTAGACGAGCTTCTCCTTGGGAAACTCGTAGACAATCAGCTTGCCGTAGTCGGGTGCGTCGCAACGCGCGGCGAGCCACGCGATCATATTGTCGCGGCGGCTTGGCACCATGGGAAGCATGAGGAAAAACTCGGCCTGCGGCTCGCCGGGCAGTCGCATGATGATGTAATATGGGGCCATCGTCGCAATGCCGCCGCCGCCCGGCTGGCGCGGGAACTGCCAGAGATCCTCGCGGTTATAGAAAACGTCAGCGGCCTCCATGTGATAGCTCTGATAGAGCTGCGCCTGAATCAGGAACAGGTCCTCCGGATAGCGAATGTGCCTCTGCATATCCGCCGGCATGGCCGAGAATGGCTTGAACAGGCTCGGAAAGATACGCCGATAGGTCGCTGCAATCGGATCGCCGGTCTCCATCAGGTAAAAGTCGACGGTCCCGTTATAGGCATCGACGATGACCTTCACTGAATTGCGAATGTAGTTGATATCCTCGTCTTGCGCCGGCTGCGCGGAGGGGAAGTAGGAACTCACCGTGTAGGCGTCCTGCATCCAGAACATCCGCCCATTGCTGATGACCAGATAAGGATCGTGATCGAGCCTGAGGAACGGGGCGATCGTTCGTACTCTTTCCCCGATATTGCGCCGGATCATGATACGGCTGTCGGTCGTGATGTAGCTTGAGAGCAGTAGGTTCGGGTCGTTGAAGTAGTAAGCGAACAGGCCTCTCCACACCATCGCCCCTATCGGAACGCCGCCCGTACCGTCATAAGCCGCGTAGACATTATCCTTTCCCTTCGGATAGTCGAACTCCGGCGTGCTCCCCTTGACGATGACGTAGTTGTCGCTCCGTTCGCCGTAGTAGAGGCGCGGCTCGTGGATATTGGGGCCTCCATCCGCAACCGGAGGGATATCCCGCAAATAGAGCAGCGGTAGCCCCTCGGTGCTTTTGCGCGTGACCGGGCTCATCACCGCGCCATTGCCGTGAGTAAACAGCACGTGGCGGTTGACCCATGTCTGGGCATTCGGCGGCAGCAGGGAGGGCCGCAATTCGCGAGCCGAGAGCATTACGCTTTGGTAGGAGCCATCGAGCCAGTAGCGATCAACATCAAGATCATGGAATTTGTAGTAAGTGCGGATCTCTTGCAGCTGCGCGTAGGTGTCCGACAAGGGCAGCCAGTCCCACAGCCTGATATTGTCGATTGTCGCCTTGTTGGCGTCGAGCGTCTTGAAGCTAAGCTTCTGTTCCGCCGCAAACGGCTTGGCTGCGATCTGATCGAGATTGTATGCCTGCCGGGTGAGCGCAATGTTGCGTTCGATATAGGGCCTTTCCAGCTCCAATTCGCTTGGTTTGACGAAGAACTCCCGGAACAGCACGGGAATCACGCTAGACAGCACGAAAGACCCGATCACGACAAGCAGGAACGCGGCGGCAGGAAGCCGGTAGGTGCGCACCCGCAAATTTGCCCACGTGGCGAACGCCGCGATGACCGAAAGTCCGATCACCAACCACAAGGCCGGGAGCCTCACGTGGACATCGGTGTAGCTTGCGCCGACGACCACACCGTTGTCGCCGTAGAGCAGCAGATAGCGATCAAGACCATAGGACCAGGCCTTCACTGCAAAGAAAAGACCGAGCAGCACCGAGCCGTGGGCAATCGCCATCGACGACATTGATCGGCGATGAAGGTCGTATTCGATATCGCCGTGCACCCAGTAGATCGCCGCGGCGAAAAGCGCGCTGAGAACGAGCACGAGCATGATCCAGTTTTTGATGAGGATATAGGCGGGCAGCGAGAAGAGATAGAAGCCGATGTCCTTGTTGTAGAGCGGATCGTCTGCGCCATATGGCACCTGATAGACAAACCGCAGGAAGACACCCCAGTTGCCGACTTCTGCGGCGGCGACGAGCAGAGCGATCAAAGCTGCCCCACCTACGGTCAACCGGGACCACGGCAGTCGACCGCGTAAAAGCGCAAGCAAATCTGGCGGCGCGTTGACCGCGAAGTTCCACACCGAAGCGGTGACAAGCTGTGTCGACCGCCGTCGGGCAAAGCGCAGGGCGAACCATCCGTTCAGCCAAAGGATGATGGCGGTTCCGGTCCAGACCGCAAGAAAGATGACGGTTTTCGCACCGATTGTCGTCCAAAAAACCTGCGGATAATTGATCGAGGAAAACCACAGCCAGTCGACGAGGAGGTCGCTCGCGAGCCAAAGCAGGATCAGGCAAACCCCAATGACAGCGGCCGCAATAGTGAGCCCGACCACGGCACTCTGCCTTGGTACCTTCCGTTCGGGTCCGGTGATCCCGATCGTCATGGCTTGATCATAGCGGAAATGAGGGACGCCCGCCGCTCGATTTCGCGGTCGGAATAGCGCTTCAAGGCGGGGGCACGGGTGCTCGAACCTGGGTCGCCAGGATCGCGAAACAGCGCAAAGTGGCGAGGTCCGCCGCGAATTCCCATTCGGCCTCGGTCGGAAGTTCCTTGCCTGCCCACTTGGCAAAGGCCTCGGCGTCGTTGAACGCCACATGCACGACCGGGTGCTCGTCCAGCCCGCGGATCGAGCTGCCCGGTCCGTTAAGGCCGCCGCCAGCAGAAAATTTGTCATAATTCAAAGGCACGCGATGTGCCGTTCATCGGCGCGACCTAAATGATCTGCGGACAGTTTCTTCCTGACGGCTCTGCGATTGCGCCAACGAGTCGCGATGATTGCCTATGTTGTTTCGTCAAACTACTGCTCGACAGCTGACTATGGTCTCTCCGTTCTTGTGGTAGATTCGGCGGCGCTATCGTGCCAACCGGCCAACCAACGATCGGATTTCGGCACGTGCTGATTCAGTTGTCCGCAGGTTGCTCGCTCATATAAACTACCCCCCGATCTCCGGCGGAGCCTTGCCATGAAAGCCTTCTTGCTCGCCTGCGCAGCCGCAATTGTGATCGCGGCGGCCGGTTTTGTCGTCCTTGACCAGATCCAGGAACCCGTCCAACAAGCGTTTGCGACGACGGGCGTGCGGCTCTGACCAAGCGCCTGGCACATTTATGGGCCGCGCGATCCCTACTCCGCCGCGGTGGCCGCCGGCCGGGGCCGTGCATTCGCTTCGGCGCGCGCATTCTGCTCTTCAAGCCAGAGCCCATGGTGCTCCTTGGCCCAGTTGACATCGACAGTGCCGCTGCCCATTGCCTCGAACGCGCCTTCCATACCGATCGTCCCGATATAGATGTGCGCCAGCATCGCCGCGATGAAGAGCATCGCCACGATGGAGTGAACGATCTGCGCGAACTGCATCCCTTCGATACCTGACAGATAGAACGGGAACATCAGCACATATCCGGTGGCCGCCACCAGGCCTCCGCCAATGACCACGATCCAATAGATTGCCTTCTGGCCGGCGTTGAAACGATAGGCCGGTGGATGATCGTGACCCACAATACCGCCACGGCGCTTGATCCAATCGACATCCGCCTTGTTCGGGACGTTGCCAGCGATCCACATCAGGAAGATCAGCACGACTCCGATGGTGAACGGAAAGCTGAGGTAGTTGTGCGCGTACTTCGCCCACTGCGACCATTCGGAAAACGCCTCGTGGCCAATCAGCGGCAGGAGCAACGGACGGCCGAAGGTGATGTTCAATCCGGAAATCGCCAGAACGACAAAGCAGGTCGCAGTCATCCAATGCACGAAACGCTCGAATAAGGAAAAGCGCACGATTGTGCGGCCGGATCGTCCGCTTTCCAGACGGACCATGCCGCGCGTCAAATAGAAGATCACGAGAACCGCCAGCATGCCGAGGATGGCAACCCCGCCAATCCAGCGCAGCGCCACGTTGCGGAATTCACGCCACTCGCGGCCAGCCGGCTGCATGAGCACGCTGGAGCGCTGGTCGGGAATGCTGACGCGCCCCTGGATCCGGTCCATTTCCTGGAGCAGCTGCCGCTCGTTAACCGAGCTCGCTGTCGGATTGACCTGCTGGGCCAGTGACGGTGCCGGCGCCGCAATGATCAACAGAAGCAATGCCCACGCGCCGATGGTGACTGGAATGAACCTTCCGGATGACGACATGAACTCCTCCTCGGCATCTGCGCCGCGTGGCCGCGGCCTGCTTCAGGACTCGATCGTCTCGCGATAGGCGGTTTTCCAGCCCCATGCGCCCGAGCCGTAGCCGCGCTTCAGTACGCGCTCTCTGTAGATCTGGGCGATGATCTCGCCATCGCCGGCGAGCAGCGATTTTGTCGAGCACATCTCGGCGCAGAGCGGCAGCTTGCCTTCGGCAAGCCGGTTCGCGCCGTATTTCTCGTATTCCTCCTTGCTGCCGTCGGCTTCGGGACCGCCGGCGCAATAGGTGCATTTGTCCATCTTGCCGCGGGAGCCGAAATTGCCGACCTTCGGATATTGCGGCGCGCCGAACGGACAGGCGTAGAAGCAATAGCCGCAGCCGATGCAGAGGTCCTTGGAGTGCAGCACCACGCCGTCGGCCGTGGTGTAGAAGCAGTTCACCGGACACACCGCAGCGCAGGGCGCATCGGTGCAGTGCATGCAGGCCATCGAGACCGAGCGTTCGCCCGGCTTGCCGTCATTGATGGTGACGACACGACGCCGGTTGATGCCCCAGGGGACCTCGTGCTCGTTCTTGCAGGCCGTCACGCAGGCGTTGCACTCGATGCAACGGTCGGCGTCGCAGAGAAATTTCATACGTGCCATCGTCGTTGCTCCTTATGCCGCCGCGATCTGGCAGAGAGTGACTTTCGTCTCCTGCATGTTCGTCGCGGGATCATACCCGTAGGTGGTGATCGTGTTCGCGCTTTCGCCGAGCACGATCGGATCGGTGCCCTTGGGGTAGTTGCTGCGAAGATCCTTGCCTGCGAGCCAACCGCCGAAGTGGAAAGGCATCCAGGCAACGCCCTTGCCGACACGCTCGGTGACGAGCGCCTTCATCCTGGCCCTCGAATTGTTCTCTGCGCCCGTGACCCAGACCCAGCCACCGTCCGTGACGCCGCGCTCGGCGGCATCGGCTGGATTGATCTCGATGAACATGTCCTGCTGCAATTCGGCGAGCCAGGGGTTGGTGCGCGTCTCCTCGCCGCCGCCCTCATATTCGACCAGACGGCCGGACGACAGGATGAGCGGAAATTGCTTCGCGATCCCCTTCTCGACCGCCGCCTTTTGCACCGAGAAGCCGATATTGGGCACCCGGAACTGCTCGGCGTCGGGCAACGTCGGATATTTCGCGACCAGGTCGACGCGCGGCGTGTAGATCGGCTCCCGGTGTACCGGAATGGGGTCGGGCAAGCCGAACGCATTCATCCGCGCCTTGCCGTTGCCATAGGGCACGCAACCATGCATGAGCGCGACACGCTGGATTCCGCCCGACAGGTCGAGCGACCACGACACCACGTCTGGCTTGGCCGGGTTGATCTTGTTGATCACAGCCATTTCGGCTTCCGTGAGCTCCGTGTCCCAGCCGAGCTTCTTCAGGCTCGCCAGCGTGAATTCCGGATAGCCGTCCTCGATCGCCGAACCCTTCGAGTACGAGCCGTCCGCGAGCAGGCTGACCTTGCGCGTGGTGCCGTCGGGCAGCTTCTCTTCGCGCTCGACGCCAAAGCGCGGACGGAACGTGCCGCCACCGTCCATCACGTGCAGATTGGTGTTGTAGAGCAGCGGCGTGCCCGGATGCTTGACTTCAGGTGATCCCCAGCACGGCCAAGGCAGACCGTAATAGTCGCCGCCGACCTCGGGATCGTCCTTGGGCGCCCGCATCGTCAGCATGTCGAACTTCGCCTGGTTCTTCATATGCGCCTTGAGGCGCTCGGGCGATTGCCCGCAATAGCCGGTCGACCAGCTGCCGCGGTTCATCTCACGCAGGACATCCTCCGCCTCGGGCAGATTGTTCTCGACCTTGATGTTCTTGAACATCTTGTCGGCGAAGCCGAACTTCTTCGCCAGGAGATAGATGATCTCGAGGTCGTCCTTCGATTCGAAGATCGGCTTCACGACCTGCTCGCCCCATTGCAACGAGCGGTTCGAGGCAACGCGCGAACCCTTGCACTCGAATTGCGTGGCAACCGGGAGAATGTAGACTCCATCCTTGCGTCCCGCCTCGACCGAGAGCGAGGCCCAGGTCGTCGGATGCGGGTCGGCGATGACGAGCAGCTCGAGCGCCTTCAGGCCATTAAGGGATTCAGGAATGCGGGTGATGCTGTTGCTGGCGTGCCCCTGCACGAACACGGCCCGCACATTGTCCCTCTGCGCGATCCGATCTTTCGGCAGCGTGACCGCTTCGAACCAGCGGGTCAGCGGGATGCCGGGCGTTTCCATGATCTGCTTGGAGTCGAAGCGCGACTTCAGGAACTCATGGTCGACTTCCCAAACCCGCGACCAGTGCTTCCACGCGCCTTCGGCGAGCCCGTAGTAGAACGGCAGCGTGACGATATCGAGCCCGACATCGGTCGCGCCTTGCACGTTGTCATGGCCACGGAAGATGTTGGCGCCCATGCCCGCTCCGCCGACATTGCCGGTCATCAGCAGTGCGATGCAACTGGCCCGCACGTTGGCGGTGCCAACGGTCTTCTGGGTCTGGCCCATGGCCCAGATCAGCGTTGCCGGCTTCTCGGTAGCAAACATCTTGGCGACGCGCTTGAGCTGCTCGCCGGGAATGCCGGTGACACGCTCGACTTCTGCCGGATTCCACTTCTCCACTTCTTTCCGGAGATCATCGAATCCATAGACCCGCTGTCGGATGAACTCCTTGTCTTCCCACCCGTTCTGGAGGATGTGCCACATCATGCCGTACAGCACCGGGATGTCGGTGCCCGGCCGCATCCGAACATATTCGGTCGCGTGTGCCGCGGTTCGCGTCAGGCGCGGGTCGATGACGACAAAGTTGGCCTTTTGAAGCTCCTTGCCCTCGAGCAGATGCTGCAACGATACAGGGTGCGCCTCGGCTGGATTGCCGCCCATGATGACCTGGGTCTTGGCATTGCGGATATCGTTGAAGCTGTTGGTCATCGCGCCGTAGCCCCAGGTGTTGGCCACGCCGGTAACGGTCGTTGAATGGCAGATGCGCGCCTGATGATCCGTGTTGTTGGTTCCCCAGAACGCGCCGAGCTTGCGGAACAGATAGGCGCCTTCGTTCGTCATTTTGGCCGAGCCGAGCCAATAGATGGAATCGGGCCCAGATTTCTCGCGGACTTCCAGGAGCTTGTCGCCGATCTCGTTGATCGCCGTATCCCAGGAGACACGCGTCCACTGCCCGCCCACGAGCTTCATCGGATAGCGCAGCCGCCGCTCGCTGTGCACGAGCTCGCGCACAGAAGCGCCCTTGGCACAATGTGATCCGCGATTGATCGGGGACTCCCAGCTCGGCTCCTGGCCGATCCACACCCCATTCAGCACCTCCGCCGTCACGGTGCATCCAACCGAACAATGCGTGCAGACGCTCTTGCGAACGGTTGCTCCCGATGTGAGGGGACCTGCCACTGCTGCTTTCGCCTTGCGGACGCCGCCGACCGGCAGCGTGCTCACTGCAGCGAGAGCGCCGCCACCAAGGCCAGACCGGAGCAGGAAGGTGCGGCGGTCGAGACCATTGGTTTGCCCGGACAAACCTCCCGCGATTGATCCGCGTGAAGCGGATTCGGAACGCTGTTGTGTTCTCCTGATCAGCACGGCCGCCTCCTCTCAACCCGGATAGCGATTGACACGGTAGTACGCCTTCACATGATCGGTCTCCTTGTAGCGCGCCTTGCGTTTCTCATCGTCGGTCTCGCTGTCCGCCTGAGCAGGCGTGATCAAGGGCGTTGCCAGCGTCGCGCCCGCACCGACCGTGCCGATGCCGACCTTGCGAAGGAAATCGCGGCGTCCGACTGTCGTTCTCTGCTCGTCCCTCATCGCATCTCTCCTGGACCAGCGGCGCTGGTCAGTTGACAAACGTGAAAGCCTCGGATTCGATTTCCAGAAAATTTCGTCCAAGTGTTCCGACCGACCGGTAGAATTTGGCGTTTTCCGCCTTCTCCATGTCGGCAAACAAACGTCCCATCCAGCGGGACACATGCTTCTCGAAGAATGTGCGCTGTGCTTCCGTTGGCACCGGGAAGCGTGCCACCGCAAGGCCCGCCATGATCTCGCACAGCGTCGCCGCGTGATCCTCGGGCTCAAAATTGCTCTCGACCCGCTCAATGCCGAGCGCGGCGAGATCGTCGCGCAGGCGCGACAGCGGACGTTCGTGGAGAAAGCCCGTCAAGTAATAGGATGCGTAAGGCAGCAACTCGCCGCGACCCAGACCGACGAAGAGGTCAAAATATTCGCGCTCGACCTCGGATACGGCCGCTACCGATGCAGCTTCTGCAAGGGTTGCGTGGGCGCGTCCAAGCGGCGTCGCATCGCCATGCAGTTGCGCGATCTGCTCGAGCAATGCGGCCGACGGCGCGGACGAGAGCAAGGTTGCAAGCAGCGCGTATTCCTGCGCGCGCGCGGCATCGGTCGGATCAACCGCGTCGTCCGGCGCGGCCGGCTCACTATAGAGATCGGGACGAAGCACTTTGCGCGACACACCCGTCGCGCCTTCGACCGCAATCACACGTTGCGCGGGCACCCTGTTCCAGTTCGACACCGAGGGCTGGGCAATACCGATTTTTCGGGCAAGCTCGGCAACGCCGCCCGCCGCATCGATGGCTCGTTCAAGGCCCGCATCGCGCATGCCGACCTCCCATCCAGGGGGCCAAGCGCTTGATTGCGTTTGCGTAACAAAGACTAGCCGCGTGTCCGGGAGCGGTCAATTGATAGCCATAGCCTGAGGCTATCGCATTTAGTCGCAGTCTACCGGGGCAACGCCCCGCCATGTGTGCGGTGCCGAAGGGGAGTCTCTTCACTCGCAGCTACGGGTTGCGATGCAGTAGAATTCGACGGCAATTCCGCGGCTGCGAACTCGCCGAGCGGTCGAGGTTCCTTGATCGCCTTCACCGGATTTGATGATTGCTCGAAACCGGCCTCCGCGGGAGCCGATCGCGCGGCGTTTTCGGCAGCCTCGCGCGGATCGGGGAGGCCCTCGGCGGCCTCTACCACGCCCCCGACGACGCGGCGGACGAGAGCGTCAATTTGCTCGGCCGAATAGTCCAGCGGACCGAAGCCAGCCATGGCGTTCGGGTCGTTGAAGTCCCAGGCGTTTTCCGCCAACCCCACGAAATCGCGGATGGTGGGATCGGCGCTCCAGGCGCGACGGAGCGCCGCCCGGCTCAACTCCTGCGGAATGCCTTTGCGCAGGAAAGCCGTGATGTCGGTGGCAGCATCGATCGATTCAATCGGGGGCAAGTTCGACAGCTCCGTCTCCGGGGGAGCCGGCTCTGCCGCGGCCCGGTTGGACAGCGCCGGCCCATGCGCCTCAGCGGCTTCTTCAGGGGCTGGTTCAGCGTGACCGGCCTTCGCCTCTTGCTTGCGGCGCGCCCAGCGCGCCAGGAATTGCTCGTCGCTCATTCGTGCTCACCGTCGTGGTGACGCCGCGCAAGCGCCTCAGGATCGGCGCGGCGTCGCTCGCGCTTGACGAATTCCCTCTCGACGTGGTGCTCGGCGATGAAATTTTCAATCGCCTTATGCAGTATCTCAGGCATTGGCACCGCTTCGACCAGATTGGCACCTGCTTCCGTGAATGCCTCGCCTTCCGCTGGATCTGCGGTGACGGCCGAAACGGCATAGGGCCAGGCGCCCTCGGAGGGAGTCAATACGATCCAGATGCGGGGAGCGCCCGTGGCAAGATTGTCGCGGTAGCGCTCGGTTTCCGAGCGATAGAGATCGACCATGGCGTTCCCGGCATAAAAGAGCGTCAATCCCTCCTGCGCCCGTAGGACAGTCCACGGCATCATCTCCGACTCATCCGGCAAGACGCCGATGCCGCGCCAGACAAAATCAATCCATGGGGAATCCGCCTCGCGGCGCTCGACGACAACGCCGACCGGAATGCGCAACAATGGCAGCGCGCCGGGGCTCACGTTGCAGCCTCCAGGTGCTTGATCGGCAACCCCGTCAACAGATTCTGCGGCTTCATCTGCACCAGCTGATCGGAGGTCGTTGCAAGGATCAGGTAGACCGGCTCGCGCCCGACCGCATCAACGACCAGGCTGGAATCTGGAAAAGCGAGCCGGAACAGCGCCAGCACACGGCTTGCGGTGCGGTCGTCCAGCGCCTCTCCATGCCAAAGCTGGTCGCCCATCCGGGTGGCTTCAGCATCGAGCCCAACATACCAGGTGAGCTTCGCATCGCGCAGGGCGGTGAGCGGCTCAATTCCGACGGCAAATCCAAGCAAATGAGTAATCCAGCGCCCCATGGCCTCTGCCAGCGCAGCGGGGCCCCGCGTTCCGCCGGTGAAATCGAGCGCAAGATCGAACTGATCGCTGCGCTGCCAGTAGCTGTCGGCATTCCCCTCGCTGAGGACGTCGACCTCCGCGCCGGTTGTTGCCCCCAACATGGACATCAGCGACAACACGGGCGTTTGGCTTGGCCCGCCAATGATTTCCTCGTCGCCCAACAGCAGCAAGTGTTCGTGCGGCACGATACGCTGCGGCCGGAAGAACAGTTCGGCCGCGCGCAGCACGAACGGGTCCTCGCAGCCGTCAAGCGCATTTCGCAGGATCACGTGAACAAGGTGGTTCACAAACAGCGGCGGCAGGTTGACGTGACGTGAGCGAACCAATGCAAGGTAGGCCGCTTCCAACGTGGGTTCGCGCAGCAGAAGCTTCCGAAATGCCAGTACGAATTGCCAGTTCTCCCGCGCATCTGCATCGGCGATCGCAGCTACCTCCTCCGCAGCGACTGCCCGGCCCGGGTCAGCGAGCAGCTCCTGGTGCAACCTGCGTTCGACCGCGCAGGCGTCGTCCGGCGGCATCAGTTCGGGGCGCACGAAGTAGGCCTTCAGGAACTCATCCGTGACCACGAGCCCGCCGCTCGCATTGTGATCGAGCAGATGGTGGCCGCAGGCGATCCAGAAATCCCTCATCGGCGCGACGGCTCCTCGCTCATATTCGCAAGATTGAGATCCTTGTCGGGCTCGGTGTCATCCTCCACTTCCATGAACGAGAACGCCTTGCCGTGACGCTGGCCCTCGCGCAGTTGCAATCTGCGGAATGACTCGCGGACCTCGCCATTGCTCGCCGAGCGGTGGACCGCGATCAGCGCGCTGATGGGATGCGTGCAGAGTGATTGCGCAAAGGCGACTTCCTCTTCAGCGGCAAGGCGCGCGGTTGCAAGGTCCGGCGCCCCGAACCGTTCGACCAGTTGTTTCGCAAGGAGCTCCACCAACGTCCGGCGATCGCCTTCAGTCGCGGGGACGATTTGCACCAGTGTCGACCAGCCCCAGGATTGCACGCCGAGGAAACCGCTTCGAAATGCCGAACGGTCCTTGCCGCTCAGCTTCGCTGCATCCCGATTACAAAAGCGGAAGGCGCCCGACACCGCCCAATCGCCAGGCTGCGCCGGCACGTCGAACACGAACGTGTCGGATGGATCGAGCGCGATGGTGCGCAAGAGCTTCACAGACGCGGTCCTCCGAGTATTGAATCGAACCATGACGGCGATAGCAAGCCCTTCTTCAGGTCGTGCCGATCGGTCCTGTTTGTCCCAATCCGGCGGGCAATAAGGTCACCGTTGTCAGCGATCACATATGTGGTTTGCCGCGCACACGGCAACCGACTTAGAAACTCGCGTGCGATGCCGTCGAATCCATCGGCTTGCCAGGCGTCGAGAGCGCGCATCAGATGCCGCACAAAGCTCTCCGTCACCTGAATCGCGCCGGCCTCACCAAAACCCTCCTGATCCAGGGCGGAAGCGAGCGGATAAACGCCGGCTTCCCTGTCGCTCATCGCAACCGTCCGGATCATGGCACCGAACACCAGCCAGCGCGGCGGCTCGTCCTCCTTTGCGGACGAAGGCCAGCCGAGCCGCCCGCCACCAACGAGGCCGCCGTCAACACGGATCGCGTCCGGCCAGTCGATCGCGATCTCCTTGTTCGGCGGCGCATACGCGCGCAAGGCGTCGGTCAGCGCCACCATCCCCGCATAGAAAGCGCGGCGCGCGGTACGCAACGGCTCGCCAGGTTCAAGGACGACTGCGAACTCGGCAAGATCGAACCGCCCCACGTAGGTCAGCGTACCTGCCCCACTCTCTTCGGCGATATGCATGGCATGGGCGAAAGAGTCACGACTTTCGCGCAGCCTCACCAGCGTGAATGGCGGAGGCAGATTGATTGGCTCCGTGACCGATGAGTGCCCAGGGGCTGTCGGTGTCAGGCGGACCTCCAGCTTTCTTTTCTTCTCTTGTGAGAATAACTTAATCGACCAGGAGGGGCGACGCGAGTCCGCTCGCCGTCGTTCCCGGACCTCTTCAGGAGGTGAAGGGCTGCGCATGCCTGATCCGCCGAACACGATCCTGATCTGCTCGTGCGAAGACACGATGCGCCTCGATACGGCCGCCGTGAAGCGAGGATGCCGCAAAAGCGAAATCGCCGAGTTCCGCCAGCTCTGCAGGGCCGAGCTCGATCATTTTCGCAACGCGGCGAAGGCGGAAGGACCGCTCATCGTCGGCTGCACCCAGGAGGCCCCACTGTTTGGCGACGAGGCGAAGGGGCGTTCGGGGAAACTGGATTTCATCAACCTTCGCGAGACGGCCGGCTGGTCGGTGGAGGGAACCAAGGCAGGCCCAAAAATGGCAGCACTGCTCGCCGCTGTGTCCGAGGCTGCGCCTGCTTTTCCGTTTGTCACCCTATCGAGCGAAGGGGTGATCCTGATCTATGGCCGCGACGAACTTGCGGTCGAAGCTGGTCGATTGCTTGCCGATCATCTCGACGTGACGATCATGATCACAAAGCCGTCACAGATTATGCCGCCGGCGACGACATCCTTTCCGATCGTCCAAGGAACGATCCGTAACGCCAAGGGCCATTTGGGGGCCTTCGAGTTGACGGTCGACGACTATGCGGCCCCCCGCCCCTCCTCGCGCGATAAGCTCGTCTTCGAGGCTCCGTGCGACGGCCTGACTTCGCGCTGCGACATCGTCCTTGATCTCTCCGGCGGGAAACCGCTTTTTCCTGCGCATGACTTGCGCGACGGCTATCTCCGCGCGGATCCGCGGGACCCGGCCGCGATGCTGCGTGCGGTGCTCAGGGCACGCGACCTCGTCGGCAACTTCGACAAGCCGAAATACGTCAATTTCACCGCAGAGATCTGCGTCCATTCGCGCTCGAGGCTGACGGGTTGCCATCGCTGTCTCGATCTCTGCCCGACCGGAGCGATCACGCCACATGGCGATCACGTCAAGATCAACGCTGAGGTCTGCGCCGGATGCGGCCAGTGCGCCGCGGCCTGTCCGACGGGTGCAGCAACCTATGCCCTTCCGCCGCCCGATGCGCTGCTGCACAAATTGCGCGCAATGCTTTTGACCTACCGCGAAGCCGGCGGCTCCGGTGCGGTCGTGCTGCTGCACGACACCCAACATGGCAGCACGCTGATCGATGCGCTCGCCCGCCACGGCGACGGGCTTCCCGCCAATGTGCTGCCGTTCCCCGTCAACGAGGTGACACAGGTTGGATTGGAAGCGGTCGTGGCATCCTTCGCCTATGGCGCAGCGGGGATACGCTTTCTCCTCCGCGCGAGACCTCTGCACGACATCTCCGGGCTTTCTCAAACCATAACGATGGCTGATGCCATTGTTTCCGGATTAGGTTTTTCGGGGCGCCGGGTTGCGACTATCGAAACGGACGACCCGGACGTGCTGGGCGAAGTGCTGCGGTCGATTGAACCCGCGCCGGCCGTGGAGCGTCCCGCAACCTTCAAGACGGTAGGCAAGCGGCGCGACCTGCTTCGCTTCGCTCTTCACGAACTGCACCGCGTTGCGCCTGTGCCGACCGACGTCATTGCGCTGTCCCAGGGCGCGCCGCTTGGTACGGTTACCGTCAATACGGACGGATGCACTTTGTGCCTGGCCTGCGTGTCGGCCTGTCCCACCGGGGCTCTCCGCGACGATCCCGAACGTCCCGTGCTTAAATTCGTCGAAGATGCGTGCGTGCAGTGCGGATTATGCCAGAGCACCTGCCCGGAAAAGGTGATCACTCTGAAGCCGCAGATCGATTTCCGGGCCTCAAGGGCTCCGGCACGGATCATCAAGGAGGAAGAGCCGGCGCTTTGCATCCGCTGCAATAAACCCTTTGGGGTAAAGAGCACGATCGAGAAGATCGCTGCGAAACTCGAGGGCCGACACTGGATGTATCCCGCGGGCGACAAGCGGCTGGACGTGGTCAGAATGTGCGCGGACTGCCGCGTCACCGCCATGAGTGAACAACAGTTCGACCCGTTCGCCGGCGTGCCCGAACGCGCTTCGCCTCGCACGACCGATGATTATCTCCGTGAGCGTGAGACCAAGCGTTAGCTACTTGGCGGTGGCGCGCGCCAGGAAATCCGTAAGCGCCTTGCGATCCTTCGCGGATCCAATCCGCTGCTCCGGCATTTTTGTGCCAGGCGTATAGGCGTTCGGACCGAGTTCGAACAATTTTGACACGGTCTCGGGCGTCCACACGATGTCCATCGCTTTGAGCGCGTCGGAGAAGCGATAACCAGGCAGCGACGCGATCCTGCGGCCGTACAAGCCCGCAAGCGTGGGGCCGGCGCGCTGCGCGTCTTGCTCGGACAGGGTATGACAGGCAACGCACGCCCTGAACACCTCGGCCCCGTGATCTCCCGTATAGGCTGCAAGCGGATCGCGCGGCGTGGCTTGCAACGATGAGCCGATGGGGGCGCCGGTCAGCGCGTTCCAGCGCCGGATCCTGCCGTCGACGCCGCCCGTCAGCAATGTTGCGTTGTCCGGCAGGAAAGCGACCGACCACACGGGCGAACCTGTATCGACCAGGCTTCGCGCGATGCTTCGCGCCTTTCGGTCGATGACCGCCACGACACCGCCAATTCCTGCAGCAGCGACCGACGTGCCGTCTGGAGAGATCGACAACGCGACAATCGGCGTCTGGCCAGCTTGCACCTCGCCGCTTTCCCGGCCCTCCGACATCAGAAAGCGTAGCTTGCCATCAGCACCACCCGTTACGATCTCGCCGTCAGGCGCGACTGCCACGGCATTAAGGGGTGAGCCCAGCGTGATGACGTTTGGGGTGCCACCCGCCAATGGCCAGATCCTCAGTTCACGATCGTAACCCACGCTCACCAGCGATCGTCCATCCGACGTGAATGCGACGCCGTTGACGTTCTGCGCATGCCCCTCCAGCACCTGCTGCGCGCCATCGCCGAGCGACCAGATACGAACTGTATGGTCCCAGGAGGCAGAAGCCACTCTTGCGCCATCCGGCGAGACTGCAAGTGAAGCGATCGGCGCACCATGGCCCTCGAAAACCTGATCCGGCTGCTGCCGGCCAGGCGTCCAGATCGCTACCTTCGCATCCGCTCCGGCAGTCACCATCCGCCCATCCTTCAGGAAGGCCACCGCGTTCACCGCATCGGAGTGAAAGCGAAGGACCTGCTCGGCGGCTTCGGTCTTGAGCGACCATCGGATGGCGGCGGTGTCGAAGCTGCCCGACAGAACATTGTTGCCATCACTGGAAATCGCAATCGCCCGCACGGGCCCACCGTGACCTGTCAATTGCGCTGGCGCCGGCGCTGAATGCATCGCCAGCAGAGCGGCAACGATGCAGAGACTGGTGCTGAGACGTGGGACCCAATTCATCTGCGGCTTACAGGTCGTTCGGGCATGTCGTCGGTGTTGACACGGCGTACGTGCACTCGCTCGGTCTCGTCAATGATTGAAGCCGTTATCCGGTTTCCATGCTGCACCGCAGGACGGGCATGGCTCCGCTACTCAATGCCGCAACGGCTGTTGTCGGCTTGAACCGGGCATAGCCTGAACCTATGCTTGATCTGACACGTCGAGGACGACGTCATGCAAATACGACCTAAAACGTATCTGCATTTCATTTCGTTGTGGCGATCACTTCGCAATGCGATACCGCCACACCATGACGATGTGCCCGCTGAAACGTCACCGTTCCTCATCTATACCGCGGCCGTGCTGATGCTTCTCTTGGCCATTCTGGAACTGGACGCTCATCGAGGCGAACTGGAATTGCTCGGCCTTTTGGGGAACGACTACCCGATTCCGCCCGCTTTCCTGGGCCCGTAGCCCCGCCTCTCGACCACGATTTCGTTCGACCTCGCAGGCTCAAGCGCATCTATTTGCGAGCCCTGGCTGAACGGTCTGCTGCGCGGCCTTCTGCCTAAAGCGCGATGAGATTGGGATGAATCGTCATCGCGCTTTAGGTTGTTGTTTGAGCATGATCTTTTCGGAAAACCGCTGCGCACTTTTCCGGATCATGCTTTAGCGCTTGGAATCCCGCGGAAAGACCAATGACCGATCGTCAAAATCGTCGACCGGCAGTTTGTCTGCGCTTCGACCGCTTTGCATGCCCTGCAATGTCGACGTGCTTGATGTTCCGGCGCGCCCGACCGTTGCGTTCGAGTGTGATCGCGGGATGCCGGTCACAGCAGCAAGCAGACCAACAGCGGCGATAGAACAAATGATCAAAGGCTTCATGCGAAATCTCCTGTCCGCCAGAAATCCCCGCAGCGATCTGATTAGCGCGAAGCCTGACGTGGGGGTGTGAGCCGCCTCACACCTCCCGGGATTCTTGCGCTCAGCGCCTGTCAGGTTCCTAGTTTGGAACCGTCAGAGTCGGCTTCATCCCCGGAGCGAGGTTCGTCGACCGCGCGGCGCGGCAAGGCTTGTTGGGCGCGATTTGTTTGGCGCGCTGGTCACGAACAATCTTCGGGAGGCGTTGCGAAACAGCACGTCAGGCACGAAAATCTCAGACCATCTATCGCACCAGTTTCGCACCAGAAACGATCTCACCGGAACACAACGAACACGACCGAACGCAGACCAAAACGCGTCCAGATCAACGAAGCCGACTTCGAAGCGGCCGCATTGGCACGGGGGCGGCTCAGTTTTCGGACAATCACATCTTGATCGCATTCGCAAAGAGCCTGTCACCCCACTCGTACAACGGCCGCATGAAGTCCGATTGGGTGTGGATTGCTCGACCTTTGCGCTCGCGCCATTTTCGTCCGTAGGTATCGAACGGAAAGTGTCGCATGTAGTAGTCGCAGGTCTCTTCCCAATGGTCGACCGACAACGATTTGCCGTAGTGTTGGCAATAGAGGCCAGTCGCCACGCGTTCAACGCCACCCGGCTCGCGCGCATGGTGCTCTGCGAAGGTGACCTCCAACCGGTTTCGCCACAACATCAGAATGTCTCGCCGTTCCGGACCGAAGAAACGACGAAAGTCCAACAGTTCGCAATCGGCCTGATAGGGTGCATGATCCCCAGGAGTCATATAGGCGTCGAACAGTTGAACCCGCACGCCGTCGCATTCTCTAGAATGCGTTCCTTCTATGAATCCGCGTAAATCCCCGGTAACGCGCTCATCCGCATCGAAGCAAAACATCCAGTCGAACTGCAAATGCTCGCGCGCCGTCTGCAACAAGAGGCCGCGATGCCGACCCTCAGCAATCCGGCGCGCCTCGATGTCAGCTTCCCACGACCGATTTGTCACAATCAGAGCGACTTTCGGATGTTCGCATAGAATCTCCAGCGTACGATCCGTGCTCGCGTCATCATAAGCGACAATCGCATCGACCTGCTTGCCCACGTAATCCAGTGTGTCTCTGAGAATAAGCGCTTCGTTACGAACGCGGGTAGCGCCGATTAGAAGGTGCTTGTCACCCAATAGACCTGTGTTGCAAGCAATGATTCGTTCGCCCTCGCGAAGTAGCCAACCAATGGTGCCCGGCATGATCGACGCCTCCCGACTATAAAAAATTGACACCAACGATGGCGGACGGGCGCGTATCAGCAAGATTAAGAACTCTCGTTGTCGCCGCATCGAGCCGGCGAGCCGCCCCTCTTGACCATCCCTCCCCATACGCGATTTCGTGATATCTTCTCGAAGAGGTTGTTAGATCAGCGAATGCAAGGCCGTGACCGCGGCCTCGCGGGTCGCCACAGGAACGAACAAATTTATCGAATGTGGTGATAGAACGTACTTTTCAACGACAAACCCACGGGATTGCAGAATTTGCATCGCCTGAAATGGCAAGTCTGAAGAAACGCCGCCGAAGCAAGTGAGGCTCACCGAACTCAAAGTCTCACGCCCTTTGCGCAAGTCCTTGCTCCTTTCCAGCGTGCGCAGCAGAGTGTCGAGCGTTTCCGACTCGCAAGTCATCATGATGCGCGTTTTTCCGGCCGTGAAAGCCGAGACGAGGACTTGCGGCCAAGATAGGCCGTTTTGCTTGAGATGCTGCGCAAATTTCTCAAAACCGTGACTGAGATTCGTCGAAGCGATCTCCACATGCTCAATACGAGCCATCGAGTTGACGGCCAAGACTTTTCCGCTTTCCATTCCGATAACCTCTTTCATCACTCGCGTGCTGTGTTCGGAATTGCCCCATTTTCGTAAGAACAAAGGGATATTTTGGCTTTGTGCCAGCTCCACGCTGCGAAAATGCAAAACCTTGGCGCCCCAAAAACACATTTCGGATAAGGATGCAAAATCCAGCCGGCGCAATGGCTTTGCGTTCGCCACGACGCGCGGATCGGCCGAGCAAATTCCGTCGACCTCTTTGATAATTTCACAGCGCTCGGCCTTTAGCGCCGCAGCCATGGCGACTGCAGTGGTGTCGCTGCCGCCCCTGCCTAGTGTGGTGATCTCTTTGGTTCGCGGATTCACGCCTTGAAAGCCCGCTAAAACCACGATGCGTCCGCGACCGAGTTCTTCGAGCACGCGCGCAGGCCGCACATCTAAAATTCGCGCGGAAGAATGAGATTCGTCTGTCATTACACCGGCCTGACTCCCGGTAAAACTAATGGCTGGCGCACCGAGATCAGACAGGGCCATGCTCATCAACGACATGCTGATGCGCTCACCGGTCGTTAGCAACATATCCAGTTCGCGGCGGTTGGGATGCGGGCTTACTTGATAAGCCGCCTTAATTAATTCGTCGGTCGTCTTACCCATCGCTGAAACGATCGCCACGACGCGATGACCACGGCTGTGCAAATCGGCGAGGCTCCTCGCAACCGCGCGAATTTTTTCCGGGGTTTCTAGACAGACGCCGCCGTATTTTTGCACGATGGTCGGATTGTTGCGCATTTACGTGCGACGGCAGCTGTATGAGCGGTGGCTTGATGTTCGCTTCGCTCCGCCGGATAATCTCATGCATCTAGCTCCAAGATTGCTGCGCTCCGCGCAGAGATTTGACCACCCCCTATCGGGTTTCGCGACGTTTTTTTCCGCGCGCCAGCGCGTCTCTGAGGTTCAGAGAATAGGCTAGTGCACGCGGTTGCCCACGTACCTCTCCGCTCATCGCCTTTCACAGCTCTCCAAGTATTCGATACAAGAATCGTTTTTCTTGGCGGAAGATTGGCGGTCACGACAAGATCGGCTGGGTAACGCTAAAGGTTCTGCCGACCCGAAAAATAATCCCTGAATGAAAGTGTCGTACCGGTTTCGCCGGGAAATGGCCACACGCACGTCCTCGGACCAGCGGTGCCGCCGACCCGTCTCCACCGCTTCAAGCCGTTCGACTTGGGCACTGAGGCCCATCACCGTCCATCAGGACAGTTCTCAATACCGCGCCTCTTTCGGCAAGGCGGCCCCGCCGGATGTGTCCTAACAGAGTGGCCCGACGTCGTGTTTTCTAGGACGTTCCAAGACTTGTCAGCCTTGCACTCCCCAAAGGCCTTGCCCAAGGCAGCTAACGAAAATTTGGGTCCAGATGCTGGACATAATCGATGTGGATCAAATATCATCCACCATTGCGCGCGATTGTTCCAAGCTCCGAGAGCTTGGCGGCCGGGCCCTTGTCGGCTGAGACAACAACTGACGCCCCCCGAGCCCGTGCCTACTTTCGCTTGGTTGCCCTGAGTTAGTGCGTCGCTACCAGCAAGGTTGCGCTATGCTGAAACACTTGCTCATTGAAGTCATTGGTCACGTTTCCGGTCTCAGCGACGCGCAGCTTGAACAAATTGAGCGGTCATTGCCCGCGACCAAGGCGCTGATCGATCTTCTCAGTAAGGCACATCCGATCATCGAACAGGCGGAAACGCTCTATAATGAGGCGCAGCCGCTAATCGATCAAGCTAGGAAAGAGTGGCAAACGGTCGGCCCTGCAGCGCACATTTTGATTGATGTGATCTCACATCATCTCAACAAAGGCAGTTCGCCGGCGGAGGCCACTGAGGCAGTGCGCGCGGCGCTCGGCGGGTCAATACAGAACGTTGCGCAGGATCGTGGGATGGACCGGGGAATGAACCGCGTGACCGTGTTTGGGGGGACCGGCTTCGTTGGTTGTCGCGTTGTACGCCATTTGAGCGTCTCCACCGTTACGGTGCGTATAGCCTCACGGCATCCTGCGCGGGCCGAGGGCGACAACGCGGAACAGGTCATCGCTGATGCCCATGACGAGCGCTCTGTAGAGGCCGCCGTTATGGGTGCCGACGGCGTCGTCAACGCGATCAGCCTTTACACCGAGCATGGAGGCGACACATTTCATTCGGTGCACGTCGAAGCTGCCGCCAGGATCGCTGGAGTGGCACGGCGGGCCGGGGTCAAACGGTTTGTGCACCTATCAGGCATAGGCGCTGACCCCACATCGCCGTCGCCCTATATTCGCAATCGCGGCGAGGGCGAGGTGGCTGTGCAAGCGGCATTCCCTGGCGCAGTCGTTATCCGCCCGGCGGTAATGTTCGCGCCGGACGACGCCTTTCTCACGACAATTCTTGGGCTGCTTCGGACCCTGCCGGCTTATCCGCTATTCGGCGACGGCAGGACGAGGCTTCAGCCGGTGTACGTGGACGACGTCGCCGCGGCGATCGCACAGGTCCTGCGGCAAACACAAAGACCGTTTCCAATCTACGAACTGGCCGGCCCGCGCGTTTACTCATACGGCGACCTGTTGCGGACCATTGCGCGCACCGCCGGATTGCGGCCAATGCTGGTGCGAGTACCCTTTGCTTTCTGGAATGCCGCCGCCGGCCTCGCTGAGATCCTGCCGCACCCGCCGCTCACGCGCAATCAGGTTGAGCTTATGCAGATCGACACGATGGTCTCGGGCAGCCGGCCGGGATTCGGTTCACTCGGAATTTCGCCGCGATCGCTCGAAGAAGAACTCAAAGCGATGCTCAAGCATACAAACGAGGAAACTCAAAACACAAATGAGGGTCGAGCCAGGTAGGGTTGAGACTTCGTTACCGTGTCACGATGTGACTACTGATGTCGGGAAGCGGCTTACCTCCGAGGTCGCGCACTAGGCCCGATAGATCGATGGTCGCAGCTCAGGGGTCAGTTCATCCGCCAAAGTTTTTACAAGAGCCGAAGGGGAATGACCCTCCCGAGTGAACCCTTAGCGTGCGGCCAGCCGCCTGGAGCTGTCCGAATTAGGACAATCGATCTGTCACATTAGGATACCCAACGGAGTGCTCCTTTTGCGCAGTCACCTCTTCACTTTGACCGGGAATAAATTGAGTTGGCCGGCTCGACTCATCCAGCCCAAGTCCGGACGGCAGGCGGCCCTACCACGCGACTCGCGAGGCGGGGTCGTTGCGTGTAGGGCTATCAGATGTGCTACCAGTTGGGCCGCAAGATGGTAGCGGGAAAAGCAGATCATGACTGACGATCAGGTCAATCTCGTGGTTCGGCACCTTTGCGAGCAGTTGCACTTGACGCTCCGATTGAAGGGCAGCGAGGCACATCCACCAAACGCCAAGGATATTGGTTTCGATCCTGCCTCTGTAAGAACTGTGTTGCTGACGTTCGGCGGGCTTCACAATCCACCACGAGGCAATCGGGGCGAGCGAAGAGCCGCCGTGGTCCTAATGAAAAGCCCAGGACAGAGGTCCCGTGCCAAGGTCCGGGTCGTACGCACCGGTCCACCTTTGAGCCGGTGACTTCCGGTCTACTCGCGTGAACGGAATTTGCCAGACCAACGCGACTGGTCGGGCTCGTGCCAATAGACGTCTTTGCGTCTACTCAATTATTTGGTCAGCTTGTGCGAGTAGTGTCGTCGGAACTACGAGCTTGAGCGCTTTTGCAGTTCTAACGTTGATCCATAACTCGACCCGTGTCGGCTGTTCGACGGGCAAGTCGCTGGCTCGTGCACCCTCAAGGATTCCTTTGACGTGGTAAGCTGATCGAATAAAAAGACGCCGTCTCGACGCACCGTAAGCGAGTAGACCACCTTCCCCGACGAAATCCGGCGATGTTGCGAAGCTCGGAATGCGGTGCATCAACGCCAACGCGGCGATGCGGCTTCGATACGCGAAACGAGGACGACTTCGCGACTCCATCGACCATCGGCCCCGGACCCGGCGAGCGCAAGAGCGCACCCGCGTTAGCATTACTTGGGCCGCTTAACGATACCAGATCGCTTCGCAGATGGCCTCCGGGTGACGATCGTTTCAATACCTTGCAGCGTCCGCGCGAATTCGGACCGCAGGTGCTGCGCGTGTGCTGCATCCTTCGGCTCAGATAAAAATGCAATCTTCACGAAGAAGCGGTTCAATCGCGATGTGACGAGAAGATTGTCAGAGTGTTGCGAGCGTAAGTTCGTGATCTGTCGTCGCATCTCAACGAGATCGAACCGGTCATCGTCGGGCTTATTCGCCAAATGAAGCTCATACCGTTGCGGTAGATAAACGAAGCCGCCGCGCCGAGTATCTTGGCGCGACGACCTCGCCATGGTGAACCCGGACGGGGCAATGTCCGGTGCAGAGAGGTTAGCGCTCCGCAGCTCGGGTGCAATCGAAGACGCGGATTAAGCTTGATGTCGTCGCGGAAGGTTAAATCTGGAACAAGCGCTACTGTGGTCTGCAGCACGCCCGCGCGTCCAGTTAAGCGCTCCTTCTCCAGCGACGTCCCGGCCACGCGATCAAGGTCGGAGCCTAGCGCTTTGGCGCGGGTTACGTCGCGCTCAATCGATCGCTCGGACTTGCCAGATTTTGCCGCCGTGTCCTTAGCGAAACTGTCCATAAGGCCGTCAAGCCGCCTTTCGCTTGGAGATCAGCTTCGCCCGTTGCGCCGACGTCAGGTCGCGGCGGATCAGGTTTTCGTCGATTTCCATATCCAACCAAATTCAACTTCACGAAGCACTCGCCCGGCGAGCGTGGCGGCCCCGCGAATTGCCGCTATCGAATGCCGCTAGCGCCGCTATTTGTTGATGTAAGTGACTGAAAAACACTTGCTGGCGCTCCCTAGGGGAATCGATCCCCTGTTTCAGCCTTGAGAGGGCTGAGCAGCAAGAGTGAGTTCGCCGCCGGAGTTGTGGCTAGGATCAAGAGCCGAGCCCCTGGTTCAGGCGGAGTTCCATCCATCAAGGACTAGGTGGTTGGCTCGAGCTTTTGTCAGAATTCGCGGCCTAGTTCACGAGTCGCGACCCGCTAGGCTGCCTTTGACGAGACTTCGACCTACGACATTTAGCGGGCAACGCGAACTCAGAACTCAATATCGAGCGCGCTTCCCCTATCGACTCACGAGTTTTGGCTTTTGGTGAAAATCGACTCATGATTCTTGGGTTTCTCGACTCGCGAATTTTTGGCAGGCCACGATAAATCAATGGGTTAAGCGACTCGCTTTTGATTGGTCCCGACACGCTTCGCGAGCTTCGGCTAGGCAAACCGGTGCCGCAAATGGCAAGCGAAGCGGCGAAGGCTGCCGCGCCGAAGCCCGACGGGCGAAGGCGGGCTGCGAAATCAATGATTTGGGCCTTGACCGAATTTTCCGGTGGACCGGCTGATTTTGTTGGAGCCAGACATGATCAAGATCGCGACACTCCCCGTTGCGACACGCGATGCCCGCGAGCGCATCCAGCGGCGGATGTGTGGCGCCGTTCCTGCCTCTCTCATTCCTGCCTCTCTCATTCCGGGACTGAACATGCGCAAGCTTCTGGCGATTTTGGTGATCTCGTGCTGGGCCACTTCGGCTTACGCACAAACGGCCGACCTCATTGTCACGAACGCAAAGATCGTGACGCTGGATCCTGCATCGACGATCGCGCAGGCGCTCGCCGTCCGCGACGGCAAGATCGTTGCAGTTGGCGGCAACGATGCCATGGAAGGCCTGATCGGGCCCGCGACGCGCCGCGTCGACGCCGGCGGACGCACGATCATTCCGGGATTGATCGATTCCCATATTCACGCCGTGCGCGCCGGCCTCACCTACGCCACCGAGGTCAACTGGATCGGCGCAAAGACCATTGGCGAAGCCATGGAACGCTTGCGCCAGGCGGCCAAAGCGCGCCCGGCGTCCTGGATCATCGTGGCCGGTGGCTGGAGCGACTTGCAATTTGCGGAGAAGCGGCGGCCGACGCTCGCCGAGGTGATGTCGGCCGTGCCCGACAATCCGGCCTACATCCAGCTGTTCTATTCGGCGCTGCTGATGACGCCGAAGGCGCAGCAAGCCCTCGGGATCTCCGCGGATCAGTTGCCGGCCGGGATCACGGCCGAGCGTGCCACATCGGGCGAAACCACGGGCTGGTTCAACGGCTCCATCGTCAGTATCTCCGCGCTGTTCGATCGCCTGCCGAGGCCCAATTTCGAAGAGAATGTCGCCGGAACCCGGCAGTTCTTCACGGAGCTCAATCGTCTCGGAATTACCGGGATCGTGGATCCCGGCGGCTTCAGCATTTATCCCAGCCACTACGCCGCCTTGCAGAAGCTCTGGCGTGAAAAATCACTTTCGGTGCGGGTCGCCTTCAGCCTGTTCGCCCAGAATGTCGGCGCTGAGTTCGAGGAGTACAAGACTCTCACGCCGTTCCTGCCGATGGGATTCGGCGACGACATGCTGCGATTCAACGGAATCGGCGAGCGGATCACCGGCGCCATGTACAACAACAACGCGCCCGACGCGGCCACCAAGGAAAAGTTCCTCGAGATCATTCGCTGGGCGGCAAAACAAGGGCTGACGGTCACCATCCATTGGCAGGAAGACAAATCCGTCCATCAGCTCCTCGACCTCTATGAAGAGGTCAACAAGGAGACGCCGATCGCGCCGCTGCGCTGGTCCATCGCCCATCTCGACAACACCTCGCCCGAAACGCTGGCGCGGATGAAGGCCCTTGGTGTGGGCTGGACCATGCAGGACGCGATGTACCTCGGAGGCGACCGTATCGTGGCGCAGGCCGGCGAAGCCGCGCGCCAGATGCCGCCCATCGTCACGGCATTGCGCACGGGCGTCCATGTCGGGGCCGGCACGGATGCGCATCGGGTCGCATCCTACAATCCGTTCGTGGCGCTGCAATGGATGCTCGACGGCAAGACCGTCGGTGGACACTCGACGCGCGGCCCGGACGAAACACCCAGCCGCGAAGAGGCCTTGCGCCTCTACACCGTGGGAAGCGCCTGGTTCAGCTTCGACGAGACGCGGCGCGGCACGCTCGAAAACGGCAAGCTCGCCGACTTCGCGATTCTCGACCGGGATTTCATGTCCGTCCCCGTCGAGCAAATTGGCGCCACGGCGTCTCTGCTGACGGTCGTGGGTGGCAAGCTCATCTACGCAGCGGATGTATTCGCAAACGCAAAATAAGAGCTGGAGGCCCGCCGTGCCGCTCTCGCGAAATCTCGGCCTATTGTCCAATGCAGCGATATTTGCTCTCGTCTCAAACCATGCAGCTCGGGCCGACATACGTTCCAGCCAGTTCCTGGGCCGCGGTCCCTTGCTGGCTGCCCGGCAGCCGCGCTCATTCAACCACCTCGTCGGCGCGTAACAGGAATGACTCCGGTACTTTCAGACCGAGTGCCCTGGCGGTCTTCAGATTGATGACGAGGTCGAACTTGGTCGGCTGTTGGACTGGCAAGTCGGCGGGCTTCGCCCCGCGCAAAATCCTGTCGACAAAGGTCGCGGCAAGCCGCCATAGGTGGGTTGCGTCCACGCCGTAGGACATCAGCCCGCCCGCCTCGACGAACTCTCGGTATTCAAACATCGTTGGAATTCGCGCGGTCAGCGCTCGGGTCGCAATGGCGAAGGTGAGTGGGACGCCGACGGCATAGAGTGCGTCCGCACGGTCCCTGAGGGCCTCGAAAGCCGATGCAACGTCCTCTGCGCGCCGGATTTCCAATATCGTCGCCTCGAGGCCGAGGGCGGAGGCCGCCGCTTGCACCTCATCCATCCTGTTTTTGAAACCGGGGCTATTGGCATTGACCATAACGGACAAGCGGCGGAAACCTGGGACAACCTCGCGCAACAGCTCGAGGCGCTTGCCGGCAAGACTGATGGGGTTGAGCGCCAGGCCGGTCGCATTGCCGTCCGGTCGGGCCAAACTTGCGACGAGGTCGCTGCCAACAGGGTCGCCAGAAATGGAGACAATTGGGATGAGCGATGTCGCGCGTTTTACCGCGAGAGTCGGAGATCCCCCCACCGTGACGATGACATTCACCTTGAGCCGGACAAACTCCGTCGCAATTTCCTTGGAGCGTTCGGTATGTCCCTCCGCAGAGCGATACTCGATCGCAACGGTCCGCCCCGCGATCCAACCGAGTTCGCGCAACCGATCCTCGAAATCCTGGGCCGACCAGGCCGGGCCCAAGAATCCGATGATGGGTAGCTTTCTCGTCTGCTCCGCCCGCGCCGGGCTCGGGCCCATAACCGCGGCAACGCCGACGAGCGTGATGAACTCGCGCCGCCTCATTGAGTTACTCGTTTGAAGCGCCCGACTGAGGCATACAGCCTAGCATTTTTCAACCGGGAGCCGAGCGAGAAAAGGGCTGGCAGCCCGCCCTAACCGTGCGACGCAATGTCCGCAACGGGTCAAAAACGGCGCTTGGGAAGTCGGCCGGTCACTTCCGGTCCGCCCCGATAAGCGGACCACTTCGCCGTTCGCTTGCACTTCGCATTGGGGCCATCAGTAGAAGTAAGCCGTCCTCACTCGATCACTTCGTCGGTGCGGGCGAGGAGCCCTGGCGGTACAGCCACGTCGAGAGCCTTTGCCGTTTTGAGGTTGACTGCCAACCAAAGCTTGCTTGGAAATTCGATGGGAAGATCGCCCGGGTGTGCCCCCCTAAGGATCTTGTCCACGAAATAGCCGGCGCGACGATAGCACCAGCGCAAGTCAACGCCATAGCTCACAAGGCCGCCGTGGACAACGTGCTCGCGATATCCGAAGACGGTCGGCAGCAGCTTTTCAAGGGCGATAGCACCGATCTGCTCGCTCATGTTGAGCAGCAGGTTCGTCTGAAGGACAACGGTGACATCGACCCCTTCGTTCGCCAGCGCAGCGAGCGCATTCGGAATGTCCTGCGCCGTACTGGCATCGGCTTCGACCACGCTGAGGCTCAAAGCCCCACAAGCTGCCCTCAAATCCCCGACTTGAGGCGGACCCTTGGGATCGTTCATGTTGATGAGCAGTCCGACGCGCCTTGCCTTCGGCACGATTTCTCGCGCGAGTTCAATTTGCTTGGTCGGCAAACCCGCGATGTAGGCCTCAATGCCCGTTACATTTCCTCCTGGGCGAGCTTCGCTGGCAATCAAGCCGAGATGGACCGCATCGGCAAGCGGGGACAGACAATCGGTATTGTCGATGTTGCCTTTCGGGCAGCGACGGCTTCCAGTGTTGCTGGCACAGCGATGATATCGGGTTTGAGCAGAGCCACCATCTCCTCAATCGATGGTACCCGGTCCCGGAAGATGTCCGTTCGCCGAATGATATCGATGTTACGGCGTTGCTCGTAGCCGAACTCCGAGAGCCCCTTAACGAAATTGCCGAACGCCAAGTCCACCATGAATTGGGGCAACGTCACCTCCGGAGGTGCAGCTCCTGCCCATGCGATGAGCGGACGTTTTCGCGCGGGCTGCGCTCTTGAGCCTTGACCAAACAATGTCGATCCTGCTGCAGCGCCAAAAACGCCGAGATATTCGATGAACTCCCGCCGTCGCATGCGTCCCCCCTGTACGGGCCACGCTATTGGCTGGTGAGGTTAGCACCTTGCAGCGGTCTGTGCGGCAATTTAGCGAGCCCGTTGCCCAACCGGCATTCGCCGGGGGATGGTCGAGATGGGTCAAAGGCTGCCCTCGGCGGCTCTATGGCGCTATTCCGCTTAGCCCTCTGAAGTGGACCGTGCGACGCTTGGCCCCGCCCTTTCCGCTTCGCCCTTTCGTCAACCAGCGAAACAACCAATTCTGAGATTACGGTGACAGTGCACTCAATGACTCCGGCCGCTTTCGCGGGTTCGATGGCTCATGAAACTGTCACCGTAATCGTGCCGAGTCGATCGCAGGGAATCTGGGGCCAAAAGGGGTCCACGTCGCCTATGTCCTGATCGACGCGGTGATTGACCTCCAATGGACGCGCGCTCGCCGTCCCGATGCACCCAACGATTTCTTTATCCAGCCCGCCGCCATCCCAATGAGGCGTGGCACGTCGCCAAACAGTCGAAGAGCGCCTGCCCTTCGGCGAGACTTGGTAGAACGAAATACGCTGGCGATACGCGAACGCAACACGACCGTTCGCGAGCTTGTTGTCACCGTCCCTCGTAAACGGGTGGACGCTTTTGTGCCTCGGCATCACGGCCTTCCTGGAAATCCCTGGTCGTGAGCAGCGCACTATATTGGACGCCGAGCTTAGCGAGCGCCGTCTGAGAGTCTTCGAGCGCCATATGGGAGGAGGCCAGGGACGTCTTAATGCCGAGAGGGCCGCATGCGGCGATTTTGTTGGCGATCTCGACAGCCTTCGCGAGAGCCGCATTTCGATTTGGGGCCACTTCCTGAACCGTTCCCATCCGGAGGGCTTCCTTCGCACCCCAATGATCGCCTGTTAGAATGAACCGCATGGCATTTCCCCATCCGGCTTCTCTGGGGAAACGAACCGTTGCACCGCCTCCGGGAAAACGGCCGTGCGTGTTCTCATCCTGACCGAACTCCGTGTCTTCCGACGCTACGCGTATGTCCGCTACAAGGAAAAGCTCGTGCGCCATATTCCAGGTGTCGCCATGCACCGCGACAACCAGAGGCTTCGTGAGCGCTGGCCTGGTCCGCCCTAGAGGGTCGATGAAGCCGGGCCCATCCATCATCTTTTTTCCAGACTGAGCGAATGCCTTGTAGGCATCGACATCGACACCTCTGGAGAAGCGGTCGCCATAGCCGAACAGAACCGCCGCACGGAGCGAGGGATCCCGATCGTACTCGTAGTATGCTCTCGCCAAGCTTTCTGTCGCATCCGGATCCAGCCGGTTGTCGATGTAGGGTCGATTGATGCCAATCAGTACAATTTGGCCTCTGCGCTCGATGGTGATCTTCGTCTGCTGATCGTACGGGATGTCCGCCATAAGCCTGGACTGCGCGGCCTCGTCGGTTCGTGATGTCATCGACTTGTCTCCCGATTTCTGGGCCTGCAACGCAACCGTCCCGAAAAGAACGGCCACTACTCACCGCGATCGGTGCTGAAAGCTGTGGTGTTGAGCAACGCCAGGCATTGCCCCATAAGTCCTGTTGGCCCCATACCAGGGAGCCGCGCCGCCAGGGAGTTCGAGGCCCATTCTGCCTGCTGGCGTTAACTCGCAGTCGTTCAATATATCCCTATTGGGATATTGCGCCTGAAACGAAGCTGGATTTTGAGTCGCCCACGTCGGGCACTGGGCACTTGCAGAGCTTATCGCGCCAATCGACATCATCGCTGCAATAATGGAAGTCCTGAATCCAATCATAATCGTACTCCGAACGGTTGTTGTTTTCGTGCGGAGCGTTCGCGCTGGCTAGAATCGGCTGCTCTGTTGAAAGCGTTTCCTGCGAATTTTTTTGACAAGGATTAGCTAGGTATGCGCTTGGGAAAAGACACGCAGTGGAAAATCACAGCTGCGCGAACGGCACATCGGCACGCTCACCATTGCGTGAGCCGCCCCCACATCCACGGATGTCTGAGGTCGGGATTGCGGTCCTAGATCATGCGTCGAGGCTGTTGAAAGGAGCCGCCGAAAACCTCTTCCTTTCGCGTTCGGTAGATGGTGACGACCTCCCGGCACGCTTTGACATTCAACCGGTGGAAATCGATCTTCAATTGATCCAGCTCGCCAACGGTTATCCGGTAGTTGGCCGCGCCCAGGAACAGCAGCGCCATCGTGGTGGGCCATGAGAAATCGAGAGACTTGGCCAGGATCAACACCGGCTCACGATCCTTCTCGATCAATGCCCGTTCCGCGACGTCTATTGGAAGCCCACAGAGCAACGACAGGGCAACGGTGGTCTCGTTGAACTTGAGAGAGTGAGCAAGTTCGAAGACCTTGTCTTCCGTCAATTCGCCTCTCTCGTGCAGTTTGGCCACCGTGCGTTTCGCCGTGAAGTAATCCTTCGACGCCGGGCCAAACCTGGCGTGAATGGCCCCGGTGACATCGACGACGACGCGATGGACCTGATGTTCGATATCCGGACGTTCCCTCTTCAGCTTTTGCCGCACCTCTTCGGAGGCTTTGGCGATCAACTGGTGGAAGAGATGTCGAGGAATATCCTTTCGAAGTCCTACCGATTCAGCGAGGATCGAATCCCCTTCCGACCGCCGCACCAGGTGCAGAAATCCGGATTTGGAGAGGTTCGCCCCGGCATTTGAAGCGACCGAGGTTACGACCTCGGGAGATCCCCGCACCACCAGGACATCGGTGACCGCTTCGGGGACCGTTTGTCGCTTGGAGATTGCAAGCAAATGTTGCTGGCTCTTGTTCTTGGCACACGCAATCAATGTCTCGGTGTCAAGGCGCTCCGACTGACTGAGAACCGGCCATGCGACATCGATGCAGTCGTCGCTTGCCATCTGCCGGGTCAACGCATAGGGCGCGTTTGAGCTGCATGCGAGCTTTCCTGCGAGCTTCGCCCGCGCGCTCGTTTCAATCTCCTGCGCGAGACGACCGATGACCTCACCGAACGTCCAGATCTGCTCCTCGGAATACGTGCCGGCGATCAGGATGTCCGCCGCATGCCAGAGCGCCCGCAGACAACTCTCGGGATTTCCTCTCGCAACTGCTTCGTCCAACTCGGCCAGGAATGACGTGATAGCAGCCATTGATGCGCTCGCAGTTTGAAAATGATCGAACGACAAAAGCGGGATTTCAAAGCAATGGGCGATGACACCACCCAGACCTGAACACGCGGTAAAATCATTCCCGCCGCCTCCGAACGGGCATAAGGTCGGCCTAATCAGATCGATCGAATTTTAGGTATTGCCTGACTTGGAGGAGGCGGACGCCGTCGACAACCCGCCCAACGGAGCTGCACCCGCGAGGTCGCGCGTTTTGACCAGCAGCAGCCTCTGGCAAGCGAAGGATGACCCTCGACCGGGGCAGCAGCACGGCCCACCGAATGGTTCGGCTCACGCTTAAGGGATTACGGCGACAGCGCTACTGCGCGCCGTACTCGAATGGCTGCCATTGTAACTGGAGGCGCGACCGGCGTAACTACAATACCAGCAACAGTCCCGAAACCAGCAAGATGCTGAGGATAATTCGCCGGAACAGCGCGTCATCGACGCAGCGAAAGACAAAAATCCCGAGCGCCGTTCCTGCAACGAGCGCCGGGATGCCGACGGCGAAGTCAACCAGGACCTTTGTCGACAGATCTCCTCGGATCAGCATGAGAACAAGTGCGAATATCTGCATGGCGGCGATGAAGGGTTGAACCATTCCGCGCTGTTCGGTTTTTGGCACGCCGTGGATGTCACACCATATGGTCGGTATTGCACCCGGCATTGCCGTCAACCCGCCGACAAAGCCTCCACCGAAGCCGATCAATGCATTACGTCCCGCATTCATCTGCAAGCGATGAGAGAGCACCGGCCGGAATAACGTGTAGGCCGCGTAGCAGGCGACGGCGAGACCAAAGCTCTCCCTGAAGATCCGGGCGTCTGCAGCTTGCAGCAACCACACGGCGATCGGAACGCCGAGCAATCCGCCGACGACCAGTCCCGAGCTCTGCTTCCAGCGAATGCTTTTTCTCAAGGCCCAAAGACCCGCGGCTTGCACGGTGATGCTGCAGGCCATCATCAGCGGGACCGCCTCCCGTGGTGGGAGAACGTGAAGGAGAATCGCGCCGGCCACCGCCGAAAAGGCAAAGCCCGCGAGGCCCGAGACGAAAGCGCCGCAAAACACGGCGATGCTGAGCAGGCAAAACGACGCCACGTCGCCCATGAGCTAACCCTTCTTGTCTGTCAAATCCTGGAATAGCGAGCTGGCGATCAGTCCCCGGACGACAGTCCGGGCGGCTCGGGCGGTGCCCCGGCATCGCTCTGGCGGGTCGACGTCAACGTCGTGGCTGCAAGGATGTGAAAAATGATAACGCAGATGGCGATCGTTGCGAGCAGCGTATTCTCGCCCGGCGCCGAAATCCGAAGCTTGCGTTCGGGGGACTTTTCACTGACCGGCATTGTCTCGCCCTCCAACATCTGACCGAGAGGCAAACTGGGGCCACCCATTGTCGGTCAGGTGACGATTCTGTCGAAGGGTGCGCTCTGCCTGCAGCCGTCGCGAATGGTGGAGCGCTTGAAGGAGGCGCCCAAACCAGCCTTCCTTTCGGGAAGACCCCGTGGAGGCGACAAACGAACTCGCTGAAATTGACGCATCGCCTCTGGGTGAAGCTCTGCCGTTAAACAATGGTACGGAGGATGCCACGAGCGACTGAAACATCTTGTGAAGCAACAACCCATAGAACACGCGGGTGAGACGCCGTGCCTTATCTTCCAAGCGCATGACACGAACACCTTGTGTGAGTGACCGGATACGGCTGGAAGTATCGAGCGGGACGCGGGGCCACGCTTTAAGGCGAGCTTAATTTGTTCTTATCGTTTCCTTGATTCTGAAGGGTGTGCTTGCTTTCGGGCCCGCGTACCGGTTGAATATCCGCCTTGCGCACACCTCCGAAGGCATTGTTTTGCTGTACCTATTTGACGAGTTTGTCCTCGACACCGACCGGCGGGAATTGCGCCGTGACGGACGTACGATCCCGTTGCAGCCCCAGGTTTTTGACATCCTCGAATATCTGATCCGCTACCGCACCCGGGTGGTGACCAAGGACGATCTGATCGGTGCAATTTGGGGCGGGCGCATCGTCTCGGAGTCAGCGCTCACCACCCGCATCAACGCGGCCCGTACCGGAATAGGCGATTCCGGCGAGGCGCAGCGGCTGATCAAGACTTTGCCGCGCAAAGGCGTCCGCTTTATCGGCACGGTTCGGGAAGCGGCCAGGGAGGTCGAGAACGCGGTCGTACCTCTGAAAACCGAAATCTCCGCTCTGGTGGTCGGCCGGACCCCGTCCTTCGAGACGATCGACCAGATGACGCGGCACGTCCTGTCTGGCAAACGGCAGATGGCTTTTGTCACCGGAGAAGCCGGGATCGGCAAGACGGCCTTCATCGCCAAGGCGCTCGAGCAGCTGACGGAACAGGGCTTCGATCAGCTCTATGGGCGCTGCACCGAACGGTTCGGAACAGACGAAGTCTTTCTTCCACTCATCGATGCGCTGGTGAGCCGTTATCGCGCAAACGGTCCGGAATTGATTTCGGCCGTTCGCGCCCACGCCCCCACCTGGATCCTGCAATTGCCAGGCGTCATCGACGCATCGGAACGCGCGGCTTTCCAGGACGAAGTGTTCGGCGCGACGCGCGAGCGGATGCTGCGCGAATTCTGCGATCTTCTGGAAGCGCTGAGCATCGACCGCCCCTGGGTTCTTGTTCTCGAAGATCTGCACTGGAGCGACTTCGCGACACTCGACGTACTGTCTCGCTTCGCGCGCGGGAACGGCAAAGCACGCGTGCTGGTCCTCTGCTCCTATCGTCCGGCCGACAGTTCCGTCGGCGGGCATCCCATCCCTCGCCTGCACCGCGATCTCGAGATTCACGGATATTGCAGCGAATTGCGCCTCGATCGGTTGTCGCGTCCGGAGGTCGAGCGTTACCTGGCATTGCGCTTCGGCGACGAGCAGCTTGCCTCCGGCCTGTCAAAGCCGGTATTCGAGCGAACGCTGGGACATCCCCTGTTTGTTGCCACGCTGCTCAAACACTTGATCGACCAGGAGTCGATCATCGAAATGGACGACGGATGGCGCTTGTCCTCACAAGCGGCATTTGCGCAAGATCGCATTCCAGACAGCCTCGTGAACATGATCGGCCACGAGCTCGATCGCCTCACCGACAACGAGCGGCGTCTGCTCGACGTCGCCAGCGTTGCCGGCGAAGAATTTTCTGCGGCCCTCGTTGCGGCCGGCCTGAGCGGCGATGCGATCGACGTTGAAAGGGACATCGAAGCGTCGATCCGGAAGGATCAGATCCTCGTTCGTTCGGGGGTTGCCGAGTGGCCCGACGGCACATACTCGGGCTGCTACGCTTTCCGTCACATTCTCTATCAGAACATCATTTACCAGAATCTGCCGCCCGGGCGCCGCGCACAAACGCACAAGCGCCTGGGCAAGAGGCTGGAGGAGGCCTATGCCGGCCGCACCCCTGAAATAGCGCCCGCGCTCGCACTTCACTTTGAGCAGGGTCGCGACTTTCCGAGCGCGTTGCGTTACCTCCGGGAAGCGGCAAAGAACTCGACGAAACGCCTCGGCCATGCGGAGGCCGCAAGCTATCTCACCCGCGCGCTTGGCATACTCGATCGTTTCGATGCTGCCGACAAATTCTCAACCCGCGTCGCTCTTTTGCGGGAGCGAAGCTGGGCTCTTCGTTCGTGCGGCGACCTCGCCGGCTCCATCCGCGATCTGCGAGACATGATTGCCTGCGCCGAACAAGCGGGCGAGATCAAGCAACAGCTCAACGGCCTCACGGCGGTGAGCAGCCTCTGCTTGCGCGTGGATCGCCACGCCTGCCTTGAGGCCGCTGAAGATGTGCTGTCGCGAAGCCAGGCGCTGGCGGACGACACATTCAAGGCTCTGGTCCAGGGCAGCAGCGCGAGCGTCAACCTGTTCCTCAACGGCTGGCGCAAACAGGACGCCACGCTCTGCGACAGGGCGATCGAGCTGAGCGCGAATGCCACGAATTATGGCATCCTGATCAGGCGCAATGGAATATCGGGTATCGTCGATTGCTGGAGGTCGCGGTACCAGGAGTGCCGCCGCGCCGGCACGGAAGGCAAGCGGTTGGCCCGTCTGGCCGGCGACGTCTACACTTTTGTTCTGTTCAACGTTCTTGAGTCGATCGCGCTTATTCATCTGGGCGAGTGGCGCGAATTGCGACTTGAAATCACGGCCGGCCTCGAACTGGCCGTCAGGAACGCGAACGGCCCCAGCAGCGCATTGTGCCGGCTGACGCTTGCGTGGTTGCACGTCGAAGCGATGGACTTTGATGGAGCCCGTGAGCTCTGCGAAAGCGTCGACGATAGTCTGCTGGTCGGAGATCAGTCGACGTACTTCCACAAGCGGGCCGTCCTTGCCAAGGCCTATGTCGGGCTGAACGACCCGTCGGGAGCTCGCAGGCAATTTGATGACATCGAGCGCCGCAGGCATGAAGAAGGCATCGACATCGAATTTACCGCCGCGACGCAGGTGTATCATTGTCTCGGCGAATATTACTTGCAGGTTGACGACTTTACGCAGGCCCAGAGCTGTGCGCGCCAGCTCCACGACTATGTGGCCACGGCTCCGGATCTCAATCACCTGGCCCAGGCCCACGGACTGCTCGCCCGTACTGCGCTTGCCATGGGCAATTCAGCGGAGGCCCAGTTACAGCTGTCTCGCGCGCTGGAGATCGTCGACAGTGCCGACTTCCCGATTGCTTCCTGGCGGGTGTACCGCACGGCCGCCGAGATCTTCGCGAAGTACGGCGACGTCGACAGGGCGGCGACGTATCGCATGCGATTTGTCGAGACCGTCCGAAGGCTCGCGCAAAATTTCGAACCCGCGGATCGGCTGCACAAGAGCTTGCTCGCCATGTTGGCGACGCGAACAGCGCAACTGGAAGCAATGACCTCTCTGCCTTCGCGGCCCGACAGTGCACGCCATTGACCCGATCCGCCTCGACACGCATGGCGGCCAGGTCTGCAATCTGCCGCTCAGTCGGCCGAAATGGCGTTAAACTGTGCGGCAAGTTGCGATGAAAATGGCCAAGCTACTTTGAGCTTCGCACCGCGCGCCAATCCTTGCGAACGCCGGCAAGGTCGGATGCTCAGCATATCATCGGGTTATCCCCGTGGTCGCAAACTCCACCCGGTTGATCCGAGGGTACTGGCGCAAATGCGTGGTAGGCCGGCGTAGCGATCGATCGCTCGCCCTCGAAGCGAGAGCTCGCCCCCACGCCCTGCTCGGTGCGCCGATCGCCGGTGCGGTGCTCACGCGCCTGGAGCGGCGTGCTGAAGATTGCGGTGACGACCAGTCCGGTCAACAGGGCCTTGGACAGGACTGACGCAATGGGATTTTTGAATGGTGTCATCGTGGTGGTTCCTTTCGTTTGGGGGATCTCCCGCGAGGCAAGAGATCCGGTCCACCACCCTTAGACGTGCGTTGTCGCGCGCTTATTCCCAAGTCACAAAGTAGTTTCCGAGGCGCGTACAATCTTCTCGGACACGAGACAGAGCTCTACGCCGGATTCGGTTGCCTGCATCGAACGTGAATAAAAGTTTAGTCAGCCGAGAACCGGACGTGTCCACGCGGCGCGCGGCGAGCTTTTCGAGGCTGTAACGGCGAGACCGAAAACGCACATGGACCCACGGCGCGTATAAGATCATATTACCCAGGCATCACTTTGTTCGAAGAGCAGAGGATTGATCGAATGTACGCCAACATTCTCTTGAGCACGGACGGATCGGACGTTGCGCGAAAAGGCGTTGAGCATGGCATTGCCCTGGCGAAGGCGTTGAACGCCAGGCTGACGATCATCACGGTGACGGAAGCGCTGCCGGTCGACTATGGGAGCGGACACGCCTCGGGATGGATTCCGACGCAGGAGGAGGTTGACAGCTATGACGCAGCCTGCAAAGCCCGTGCAGGCAAAGTGCTCGATGAAGCGCGCGCCATGTCGGAGCAGATCGGCACGCCTGCGGAACTCCTGCACGTTCCGAATGCGCACCCGGCGACAGCGATCATTGCAACAGCAGAGTCGAGAGGCTGCGACTTGATCGTCATGGCCTCTCACGGGCGTCGCGGCCTCAGGAAGCTGTTTCTGGGCAGCCAGACATCCGAGGTCCTGGTGTACGGAAGCGTGCCGGTGCTGGTCGTGCCGAAACCGGCATAGTGCAGGGCTTACCCCACGCCACTCGGCTGTTCTGCTGGGCGAGCCCAACCAAAACAAGGCGCCAATCGACCGCTCTCACGCGGCAGGAGAATTTTATGGTCAGTGAAAAAGGCCCGAACATCAAAAAGAAGCAGAAATGCAAAAATTGCGAGGGCAAAGGCTTGCTCAAGAAGGGCGAGAAGGTGGTGAAGTGCCAGCGCTGCAAGGGCACGGGGGTGCGGTGATGTTGAGTTGATGACCGCTCTATTCCCGGGGGATTGCGATGACAGTGCACTTCCCAGCAATCGATTTTATTTTTGATCAGCCCGGCTGGATCGGGCCGAAGTCACGGCGTCACCGATTCGCCTTAGCGTATTCGTGTTGCGCAACGTGCCGACGCCCTTCAGGCGCCCCGCGCCTAACGCCGAAAGCAAACGCGATCGCGCTGGATCTCCCGTAAAATGGATCCAGAGATCGCCACCGGCGACGGCAATTCGTTCATCGCTGATATAGCGTGCCAGGGCGTTTTCGCTGCCTTTCGGGATTGGACTGCGCATCACGCGAACAGCGACCCTTTGCGGATCAGCGGTCGCTTCGGCACGAAACGGGTTTGCGCGTAGCAGGCGTCGCCACGCGTCAGCGTTGCGAACGATGATTGCGACATGCTTGCCGAACCGCACGTTGAAGGCCGCTTCGAGATTTTCTTCCAACTCGGAAATCGACGCCTTGTCGCTGTCAAACGTCAGATTTCCCGTCGCGCCGATGGTTCTAGGGTCGTGGAGGCCGAGGCCTTGCGCCATGGCACGCAGCTCGGCCATCGCCAATCGCCGGCCGAGCGGGAGAACCACACTGTAAAGCAGGGCCACGTAGGTCGTCATCGTTGGATGGCTCTCGTTCTCGGTCGGCTATCCTGACCAGCTTTATCTTTCACAAGGTCAAATATCTTACGGGGTGCAGTCAAGCACTGTCACTGTAATAGCCCGCACCATGAAGCCACTGGTATTCCGGCCGGCAACATCAAGCTTCGTGCAGTATTCTGGGCGATCCATCACAGAAAGGTCGTGAGCTCATAAGCCAGCACGGCTCCGCCAAGACAGCGCCGCCATGGGTTCACCCCGCGGAAAATCTCGTCGAGGGCCCAAACGATGAGGCCGCCTTTGAACACGATGTCCAGGGCAATAGCGGCAGTGCCCGGCGGCTGCCAGACCCAGCGCAGGACACCGGCCACAATGACGACCCAGAGAACGAGGTTGGGGACCTGGGCGATCGTGATGTCACCGGTTTCGCGATTCCGAAAGAACCATTGCAGGAACCTGGACATGATCGCGCTTGCCTCTCCGATCGTGAAGATACTCGAATATTCCGGTCGCCGCGATTGCGCCGTCCCGATGTCTGCCATCGAGGACCGCATCAGGTCTTTCGCGATTCGGGAGATGACGACGACAGCGCTGGATTGTATGCCATCGACGGGCCGGCCGTGCGTCCCGACGCATTGCTGCTTGTTCGGTGGAGCAGCCACATCGAACAGGGGCGCCGTCGCCGGCGCCCTTCATCGCTTGCCGCTCAATCCCGGCTGCGATGCAGCACGTGCCGTTGCTGCTGCGGCGCGTAGGCCCGCATCGGGTTGATACCGCAGCTCTCGTTGGTGCCGCTCGCGGTGGCGCGGCACTGCTCATAGGTGGAAAACTCGCAATTGCCGGGGTAGCCCGATTGGCGGCCCTGCAGGCAATAAGTGTCCTGCACCTCGGTTGCGGACGCGGCGGTAGAGGATGCCGCGACGGTCAGGGTGGAAACCGCCGCAAGGACGGCGATAGCGAGATGACGATGCATGAGGGAACTCCTGTGTAGCGCTCGCTGGATGCGAGAACTCTCGTGAGCTAACGTTTCAGATCTCGAATACTTTGCAGGTGGAGAGATTAAATCGCTGTTATGTGCCACAGGGGCGGCACGCCCGTGCTCCGCTCCACCACGCACTCCGCACCATCGATAACGTAGGGTGCGTGACGAAAATCCCTGATGGTGGCGGGCTTGTCGCCGACCCAGCACGTACCGAATTTGGTCCAGCCGTCGGCGCGCGACCTTACAGTTCAGCTGGCCAGCCCGATCGCTCGGCTCGACGCAAAGACGACTTTACGATCAGGCGATGGAAGGGCGCGATTCCCGCGATATAGGCCCGCCCTCCCAAATGATTGAAGGTCACGACCGTTGTGGCGACAAGTCGGCGGCACAAAGCGGACTCTTCAACCAAAACGGACAAACGGAAGTCGAGATGGCGATCGTCCTCGCCAAGAATAATCTCATGACGACGCCGATCGTAGACCCGAAAGAAATCGATCCTGTCGGTCGCAACGTCATCGCGCAAGTCAGACGATGTCTTAAGACCAAACCCCGCAACCAAGGTGTCCCTTAGAGCCACCAGCCAGCCAACCCACCGCGCCTGACCCATAAGCATATGGGTGGCGAGGCGCTCGGCGTCGCCCGTCGCATGGCTCGGCAGATCGATGGCGAATGCGTCAGCGAAGCCCGCCTTGGCGTAGAGCGGCTTGAGCACCGAACGTTGCGGTAAATCCACTCGAGCAACGCGCGCCATAGATGTTCCGCCCGGACTGAATGGAAGCGAAGAGGTGGTGGAGACAAATAGCACCCGTGGGGCTCTCCAACAAGCGGCGAGGCCACTAGGCAGGTCGGTGCCCCCTTCCCGCTCAGCGGTCATTGAAACTGAAGCTCAGACCACGCTGCCGGCCACGCGAATAGGTGCCAAGCGAATTACAGTGACAGTGCACTCGATGCCTCCGGCCGCTTTCATGGGCTCGAAGGCTTGTGCATTAAAGTCCACCGGCAATAGCCGGGAGGGTGAATGGCGCTCAACCTTGTTTCGTTCAGGTGCGGCGGAGGGGTCGCTACGTACACTCACCCTCCATCCACCACGCACTCCGCACCATCGATAACGTAGGCTGCGTGACGAAAATCCCTGATGGTGGCGAGCTTGTCGGCGGACCAGTTCAACAGCATGAAATATTTCGCCCGCCCGCTCGGCTCGTTCGGATCGAACACCAGGATCGCGGGACGTCCGTCGACCTGCCCCGTCACCAGGTGCCAGTCGCTGATCTTCGAATAATTGCCGAAATAGCGCGACACCTCGGCCTTGCCGTTCAGCCTGGTGCGGTTGACGAGCTCGAGCCTGACGTCATCGGCGATCATGGCGCGGATCGCGTCGAAGTCGCGGGCATTGAAATGGCCGACATAGGCGTTGAGCCGCGTGCGGTCGGCCTCCGACAGGCCCGGCTGCGGCACATCGTCAGGCTCCCCGGCAAACTCGCGCAGCTGCGTGCGCCCACGATGCAGCGCGGCCTTCACCGCCGGCAGGCTGAAATCCATGATGTCGCAGACCTCGGCAAGCGAGCAGCCGAGCACGTCCATCAGGATCACGCTGGACCGCTGCGCCACCGGCAGCCGCATGAAGGTGCGCAAGCTGGTCGCAGCGATCTGGCGGCTTTCCACATCATCGAGCTGGTCGGCAATCATCTCCACCTCCTCAGCCGAATGCAGCGCCTCCTGCCGGTTGCGGCGACGCAGGAAATCCAGCGCGGTGTTGTGCGCGATGCGGAACAGCCAGCCCTCCGTATTGACGACGGGCGTGACCGATTGCAGCGCTCCCATTGCCTTGATCAGCGCATCCTGCAGCACGTCCTCACCGTCGATGACCGAGCCGACCATGCGCGCGCAGTAGCGATGCAGCTTCGGCCGCAACCGCGCCAGCAGCGCCTCGATATCGATGGTGGCCAGTGGCTCCGGCGCCATTGCTCCTCCGCCTCGCCTCGTCAGGACTCGTCCAGCATACGGTAGTTGCCGACGATCCTCACATCACGAACCAGCGGCGGCTCGGCGCAGCGGTCGCGGATGCCGTCCTGGAACGCCTGAAACGCCCTGAGTTTCGGGATCGGGCTCGAGCCGTCCTCGGCCGCGGCCTCGACCAGATGGATGAAGGTGTCGTCCTCCAGCCGCAGCGTCAGATAGCGCACGCCGTCCGGCCCGGCCGCCTTCAATTCGGCAAATACGGCCGAAACCAGCTCGGCGTTCCTGTCGGCCAGCTCGGGCTTGGCCTTGTACCTGATCAACGTCCTTTTCATCGCGCTCTCCTTGCTCATCTCGCGACCTGGCTCGCCCATCGCGCGCCATCTTTCCATTTCGGCATGACCTTCCCGGAAAACCGGTGCCCCGCTTTCCGGATCAAGCTCGCGTCAATGGCCGCGTCATCCCCAAGGACGTTTGGCGGCCGGCGAAGGATGCGGCCGGGAAAAAATTATTTCCGGGCGCATCCTTTGCCCCTCCGACCTCGTCTAGCCAGCAGAACGCGCCGCGACAGGGTGGCGCAACACACGGAGAGAGGGCGATGCAGACCCCGACCAATCGCGCCGAGAAGAACTGGGTGCTTGGCGTCACCGCGCTGGCATCCTTCATGATGGCGCTGGACGCCATGATCATTACGACGGCATTCGCGACCATCCGCGCCGAATTCGGCAGCCCGGTCGAGACGCTGCAATGGACCGTCAACGCCTTCAACCTGACCTTCGCCGTGCTGCTCCTGACCGGCGCCGCGCTCGGCGACCGCTTCGGTCGCCGCCGCATGTTCGCGACCGGGATCGCCCTGTTCGTCGTTGCGTCGGCGGCCTGTGCGCTCGCAGGCAATGCCACCGCGCTGATCGCCGCCCGCGCGCTACAGGGCGCCGGCGCCGCATTGGTGATGCCGCTGGCGATGGCGATCCTGAGCGGCACGTTCGGCCGCGAGGAACGCGCCCGCGCGCTCGGCATTTTCGCCAGCATCACCGGCTGCGCGCTGATCATCGGCCCGGCCATCGGCGGCTTCATCACCGAACATTTCGGCTGGCGCTGGGTGTTCTGGATCAACCTGCCGATCGGCCTGATCGTGATCACCCTGGTGCTGGCACGCTTGCGCGAAAGCTTCGGACCGGCTGCCGCATTGGACATCCCCGGACTGTCGCTCGTCGCCCTCGCGGCGCTCGCGCTGGTCTGGAGCCTGTTACGCGGCAACGCAGTGGGATGGGCGAGCGCTGAGGTCATGGGCACGCTGATGTCAGGCCTGGTGTTCACAGCCGGCTTCGTGCTCTGGGAATTGCGCGCGGCCGCGCCGATGGTGCCGATGCGGCTGTTTGCATCACGCGCCCTCGCCTCCGGCATGTCCGCAAGCGTCCTGTTCTACGCCGCGATGTATGGCGTCTTGTTCCTGCTGCCGCAGTTCCTGCAGACCGCGCTGGGCTTCGACGCCTTCGGCGCCGGACTTCGCCTGCTGCCCTGGACCGCGACGCTGTTCGTCACCGCCCCGATCGCCGGCGCGGTCGTCAACAGGTTCGGCGAGCGGCCGCTGGTGGTGACGGGATTGCTGATGCAGGCGATCGGCCTTGGCTGGATCGCGGCGATCGTGAGCCCCGCGATTGCCTACTCCGCTCTGGTCGCGCCGCTGGTGCTGGCCGGCGTCGGCGTCTCGATGGCGATGCCAGCGGCGCAGAACGCGATCCTGAGTTCAGTCGCGGTGGCCGAAATGGGCAAGGCGTCCGGCGTCTTCAACATGGGCCGCTTCCTGGGCGGCATGTTCGGCATCGCTGCGCTGGTGGCGAGCTTCTCGGCCAACGGCGGGGCCGACTCGGCCGCGCATTTCGAGAGCGGATTTGCTGCGGCGATGCGCCTCGCCGCAATGCTGTCGTTGGCCGGCGCGATTGCGGGGCTTTCCCTGCCGGCACGGCGACGGACCGCCAGTGCAGTCGCGCCACAGGATGCGTGACGCTGACAGCGGCGGATACCGCACCATTCACTGTTCGTCCCACCCGAACAGTGAAGCCAATTCCAGCGGGATTATCCAGCCAACCTCCCCGCCTATTATCTCCCCATCAAACAGGGAGACCCCACCATGACCACCCAGCACCCACGCACAGCCATCGTCACCGGCAGCTCGAAGGGCATTGGCGCGGCGGTCGCCGAGCGGCTGGCGCGGGACGGCCTCGCCGTCGTCGTCAACTATGCGAGCGGCGCTGCGCCGGCCGAGGCGCTGGTGGCGAAGATCAAGGCCGCCGGCGGAGCGGCGATTGCGGTCAAGGCCGACATCAGCAAGTTGGCCGACGTCCGCGCGCTGTTCGACGCGGCCGAGACGGCGTTCGGCGGCATCGACGTGCTCGTCAACAATGCCGGGATCATGAAGGTCGCCCCATTGGCCCAGACCACCGACGAGGTGTGGGACCAGACCATCGCGATCAACCTCACCGGCACCTTCTATGCGCTGCGTGAAGCGGCGAAGCGGCTGCGCGAGGGCGGCCGGATCGTCAATTTCTCGACCAGCGTGGTCGGGCTTTATCAGCCGACCTATGCGGCTTACGCCGCGACCAAGGCCGGCATCGAGGCGATCACCCACATCCTCTCGAAGGAGCTGGGCGTGAGGCGGATCACGGTCAACGCGATCGCGCCGGGCCCAGTCAACACCGAGCTGTTCCACAACGCCAACCAGCACGACATCTCGCCGATCATCGACCGGACGCCGCTCCATCGACTCGGCGAACCCGACGACATCGCGCGCGCGATCTCGTTCCTGGTCGGGCCCGACGGCGGCTGGATCAACGGCCAGATCCTGCGCGCCAATGGCGGCATCATCTGAAGCCGCATCGTCTGGAGATCATGACCATGAGCGATGCGATCACGGGCGGGGCCCCACGGCACAGCCCCGCGTCCCTGCTGTTGCCTGGCTTGCGAAATTTCTACGAGATCGCCAATCCCGTTTCCTATGCGTTTCTGCGCGTTGCCTTCGGATTGATCCTGTTCACGCACGGCTTGCCGAAATTGCTCGGCGAGTCCCACGGCGCCATGGCCAATCCGTTCGCGAGCTCCATCAATTTCATCACCAATTCATTGCATTTTCCGGCCCCGGTGGCGTTCGGCTATTTCGTGATGCTGCTGGAAACCATCGGGGCCATCATGCTCGCCGCAGGGCTGTTCACCCGCCTCGTCGCGCCGATGGTCGCCGTGCAGATGGCGATGATCTGCCTGATCCATTATCCCAAATGGGCCTGGATCGATCGCGGCATGGAGTACCCGTTCCTGATGGGCCTCGTTGCCCTGCACATGTCGTTTCGGGGCGGCGGGCGATTTTCGGCGGACGGCTTGATTGGACGGGAGCTTTGAAGGCGCGCCGGGCGGCCCTGCCCGCTCCGGCCGCGCGAGGTCTTCACACCGCCGCCGTTCAATCCCCCCGCACACAACGCCACAGCAGATCGGCGATCTCGGCGCGGCGCTGCGCCCTCGCCTTTGACGAGGACATGTCGAAGGCGAATTGCGCCTCGAACGTGTGACGGTTGGCGACCGCGAAGAAGCTCAGCGCATTCAGCGTCATATGCAGTTCGACCGGATCGATGCCGGGCCGGATCGCGCCGCAGGCCGCGCCGCGCTCCAGCACCTTGGCAATCTGGCTGATGCTCGGCTGCGTCATCTCCTTGAGCCTGCGGCTGATGGCCATGTGCCGTCCGCGATGGATGTTCTCGATGCTGACGAGGCGGACGAATTGCGGATGGGCCTGGTGGAAATCGAAGGTGAATTCGGCAAGCCGGCGGATCGCGGCCTCCGGCTCCAGCGCCTCGAGATGAAGATCCTCCTCGGCGGCGCGCATCTCCGCATAGGCCATCTCCAGCACCGCGGTGAACAGCTCTTCCTTGGAGTTGAAGTAGTAAAAGATCAGCCGCTTGGTGATGTTGGCGCGGGCGGCGATGGCGTCGGTGTTGCCGCCGGACAAGCCGTTCTCGGCGAACTCCTCGAAGGCGATGTCGAGGATCTCCTGCCGCGTCCGCTCGCGGTCGCGCCGCTTGATCGGCACCGGCTTCGCCGCCCGCAGGGGCTGCTTCGTCACACCTGGCATCTGGCCCTTCGGTCCTTCACGGCGGCCGGTCGCGGCATCGCCCTCCCTCCATAGCGCAATCGCGGGCCCTTGACATCAATTATCCCATTGGGTAATTAGTAATTAACCTATAGATTAATTAAGAGGGAGGAGACACATGCGCCTGATCGGCCACCGCCGCGCCAGCTCCCGACCACTGCGACTGCCGGGATTGCCTGTGCAGGCGAGCAGGCCATGATCGCGCTCGGCCTCGCCCATCTCACAGCGTTGGAGCTTGCGCCCACGGCGCTGGTTGCCGAGGCGGCGCGAGCCGGGTTTGCAGCCGTCGCGCTACGCTTCATCCCGGCAACCAGCGACGGGCCGGCCTATCCGACGCAGGTCGGCACCGAGGCCCACCGAGCGCTGAAGCGCGTGCTTGACGGCGAGGGCGTGCGGGTCAGCGACATCGAGCTGGTCCAGCTCAAGCCCGCCATCGACATCTCCTCGCTCGCAGGCTGTCTCGAAGCCGGCGCCGATCTCGGCGCCACCGCGATCATCGCTTCGGGCGACGATCCGGATCGGTCCCGGCTCACCGCGCGTTTCGCCGAGCTCTGCCAACTCGCCGCGTCGTTCGGACTGCGCGTCGACCTCGAATTCATGCGCTGGCGCGCGATCGGCAATTTGGCGCAGGCCGCGGCGGTCATCCGCGACGCAGGCCAGACCAACGGCTCCATCCTGGTCGACGCGTTGCACCTGGCGCGCTCCGGCGGCCGGGCCGGCGACCTGATCCCGCTTCCCGATCATTGGCTTCGCGCCGCGCAACTCTGTGATGCCGTCGCCGAAGCGCCAGCAACGGACGCGGCCATCATTGCCGAGGCGCGCGCGGGACGGCTGCCGCCCGGCGACGGCGCTCTGCCCCTCGGCGCACTGCTGGAGGCCCTGCCCGCTGACACCGCCCTCAGCGTCGAGATGCCGTTGCCGGCGCTCGACGCGAGAGAGCGGATCGCCACGGCGTTCAACGCGACCAGGAACTTGCTCGAAGGCCAGGCCCGCGGCGCCAGACGCCGCGACTGCCACGGCTGGGCCTAAACCCAACGGAATGCACGAGATGACAAAAATCAGGATTGGCGTGATCGGCGCAGGATTGATCGGGCGCAAGCATCTGCGCAAGCTGGCCGAGCACGGCGACTACGAGCTCGCCGGCATCGCCGACGTCAACGCCGAGCAGGTCGCGGCCGAGCAGCCCGGCGCACGCGTCTTCGCGGATTACCGGAGGCTGCTCGACGAGGCGCGGCCCGAGGCCGTGATCATCGCATCGCCCAATCAGCTCCACGCCGAGAACGGCATCGCATGCGCGCGGGCCGGCATCCATATCCTGATCGAAAAGCCGGTCACCGATACGCTCGAGACCGCCGCCGGCCTGATCGCGGAGGTCCGCAAGGCGGGCATCCGGTCGCTGGTCGGGCATCACCGCCGCCATCATAGGCAGGTGAAGGCGCTCAAGGCGCTGCTTGGCGAGGGCCGCATCGGCGATGTCGTCGGCGTTTCGGCGATCTGGGCCACGCACAAGCCGGCCGACTATTTCAAGGCGGCGCCCTGGCGGTCGCAGGCCGGTGGCGGGCCGATCCTGATCAATCTGATCCACGAGATCGACTTCCTGCGCTTTGCGGTCGGCGAGATCGTCGCCGTGGAGGCCATCGCCGCGAACCGGCAGCGCGGCTTCGCGGTCGAGGATACCGCCGCCGCGCTGCTCGAGTTCGAGAACGGCGCGCTCGGCACGTTCTTCCTCAGCGACTGCGCGGTGACGCCCTGGACGATGGAACAGGGTCTCGGCGAGGCGCCGGAGTTTCCGTTCAGCGGCCAGAGCAGCTACCGCCTGATGGGCCGCCGCGGCGCGATCGAATTTCCAAGTCTCGATCAATGGACGCAGGAAGGCGGCGCGCAGGACTGGAACAGGCCGATCCAGGCGCAGGCCAATCATGCGGCGTCGATCGATCCTTACGTCGCCCAGCTCGATCATTTCCGCGACGTGGTCCGGGGTGTGACGCCGTCGCTGCAACCGGTCGAGGACGGCGCGCGAAGCCTGCTGGTGACGCTCGCGATCGCAGAGGCCGCGACGGCGCGACGGCGCATCGACCTGCGCGAGCGCTACGCGGCGCTCGGGCAAGGTGAGCAGGCAACGACCTAGAGCACGGCTTTCACCGCCGTCGGACAGACGCGAACGGGCCAAGCCACGCCAAGGGGGCGGCCCGGCCACGCCAAGAGAGCGGCCCGGAGGGAGGAGCGAGGTGAACTACAAGTTCGATTTCGGACCCGTGATCGAGGGCCTGCCGGAGCTGCTCTGGGGCTGTGCCGGCACGCTCGGCCTGGCGCTGTCGGGCATGGTGCTGGCGCTGATCATCGGGATCGGCGGCGTGCTGCTGCGCGATTCCCGGCTCGCGCCGCTGCGCTGGCTCGTCATCGCGTTCGTCGAGACGATCCGCAACACGCCATTTCTCGGCCAGATCTACTTCGTCTTCTTCGCGTTGCCGATGGTGGGCATCCGCCTCGATCCCACGCTGACCGCGATCATCGCGCTCGGCGTCAACGGCGGCGCCTATGCGATCGAGATTATCCGCGGCGGCGTGCAGTCGATCAACAAGGGGCAGGTCGAGGCCGGACTGGCGCTCGGCCTGAGCCGGACCCTGATCTTCCGCCTGATCGTGCTGAAGCCGGCGCTGCGCGCGATTTTCCCGTCGCTGACCAGCCAGTTCATCATGCTGACGCTGACGACGAGCATCGCATCGGCGATCTCGGCCTATGAGCTGACCTCGGTCGGACAGGCGATCGAGACCAATACGTTCCGCAGCTTCGAGGTCTATGGCGTCGTCACGCTGCTCTATCTCGCGATGTCGTGGATGCTGATGCAGATGTTCGCGCGGATCAACGCGCGCTTCCTGCTCTATCCCGTGAAGTGAGGACGGCGCATGGACAAGAACCAGTTCCTGTTCCTGCTCGGCGGCCTGAAATGGACGCTGGCGCTGTCCGCGATCGGCTTCGCGCTCGGCTCGGTCGCCGGCCTCGGCGTCGCGCTGGCGCGCACCTCGGGCCGGCGCTGGCTCGAACGCGGCGCGGCCGCCTACATCGCGCTGTTCCAGGGCACGCCGCTGCTGATGCAGCTGTTCGTCGTCTATTACGGCCTCGCGCTCGCCGGGCTGAAGCTCGATCCCTGGGTCTCCGTCTCGATCGGCTTCACCCTGCATGCCGGCGCCTTCCTCGGCGAAATCTGGCGCGGCTCGATCGAAGCCGTGCCGCGCGGCCAGGTCGAGGCCGCCAAGGCGCTCAGCCTCGGCTATCTCGACCGGATGAAGGATGTCGTGCTGCCGCAGGCGATCCGCATCTCGCTGCCCGCGACGATCGGGTTCCTGGTGCAGCTGATCAAAGGCACCTCGCTTGCCGCCATCATCGGCTTCACCGAGCTGATGCGCGCCGGGACCATCGTGTCCAACCAGAACTTCAAGCCGCTGCTCGTGCTCGGCCTGGTCTGCGCGCTCTATTTCGCGCTGTGCTGGCCGCTTTCGCTCTATGGCGCCTGGCTGGAGCGGCGGCTCGTCACCGCCGCACGATGATGAATTCAACACAGAGGAGGGAATGATGACCAAAAAGACAATCCGGTTCAATCGCCGCCACATGCTGGCGCTCGGCGCCGGCGCGATGCCTCGCCGTTCGTGCTGTCGCGCGCCGCCTACGCGGTGACGCCTTCGGAGATCAAGGCGCGCGGCAAGGTGTCGATCGGGATCCAGGGCGACAATCCGCCCTGGGGGTTCGTCAATTCCACGGGCAAGCAGGAGGGCCTCGATGCCGATCTCTCCGAGCTGTTTGCAAAAGAGCTCGGCGTAGCCGCCGAATTCACGCCGCTGGCCGTCGCCAATCGCATCCCGGCACTGACGTCGGGACGCGTCGACATCCTGTTCGCGACCATGGCGATGCTGCCGGAGCGCGCCAAGGCGGTGCAATTCTCAAAGCCCTATGGTGCCAACATCATCACCTTCATCGCGCCGAAGGAGATGGAGATCAAATCGCCGGCCGACATGGGCAAATATGTCATCGGTGTCGCGCGCGGCAGTGTGCAGGACACCGACGTGACCAAGGCGGCGCCTCCCGGCACCACCATCCGCCGCTTCGACGGCGATGCGCCGACCATGCAGGCGCTGCTGTCCGGGCAGGTGCAGGCGGTGGGCGGCAACATCTTCTACGTTCCGCGCCTCAACGAATCCAAACCCGGCACTTACGAGAACAAGCTCGAATTCACCAAACTCTATAACGGCGCCTGCACGCGGCTCGGCGAGAAGGAGATCAACGCCTTCGTCAACGGCTTCATCGACAAGATCATCGCCAGCGGCGAATGGGCCAGGATCTATCCGAAGTGGATGAACAACCCGCTGCCGGCTTTCCCCGACAGCATTCCCGGCATCCCCTTCACCGTCAGCTGAGGGAGAGTGCCATGTCGGTCACAGCCATGTCGGTCGCAGCCACGGCGGACACGATGATCGCGATGCGCGGTGTCAACAAATGGTACGGCACCTACCAGGTGCTCACCGACATCAACCTGGCGGTCCGTGCGAGCGAGAAGATCGTCCTGTGCGGGCCGTCCGGATCGGGCAAATCCACCCTGATCCGCTGCATCAATGCGCTGGAGAACTACCAGAAGGGCGAGATCGTCGTCGACGGCGTCCATCTCGGCAGCCAAGGCAAGGCCATCGACGCGGTGCGCCGCGAGGTCGGCATGGTGTTCCAGCAATTCAACCTGTTCCCGCACATGACGGTGCTGGAGAACTGCACGCTGGCGCCGATCCGCTCTCGCGGCATTCCGCGCCCGGCGGCCGAAGAGACCGCGCGGCGGCTGCTCGACCGTGTCAAAATCCTCAACCAGGCGGACAAATACCCGGCGCAATTGTCCGGCGGTCAGCAGCAGCGCGCGGCGATCGCGCGGGCGCTGTGCATGGAGCCCAAGGTGATGCTGTTCGACGAGCCGACCTCGGCGCTCGACCCGGAAATGGTCAAGGAGGTGCTCGACACCATGATCGGGCTTGCGACCGACGGCATGACCATGATCTGCGTCACCCATGAAATGGGCTTCGCCCGGCAGGTCGCCGACCGCGTGATCTTCATGGCGGAGGGACGGATCGTCGAGGAGGCGGAGCCGGAACTCTTCTTCAGGGCCCCGCAGCACGAGCGCACCAAAAAATTCCTCGGCGAAATTCTGCCGCATCATTGAAGCCGTGCCGGCGCGGCGCGACGGCGGTCCGGTGTCCACCCTTGCCGGACGCCTCACGCCTCCACCCGATACAGCCTCCACCGCTCCGGCACACCCTTGAGCTGGTGCATGCCGTGATCCCTGAAGCTGATGGTTGATTGTGCCTTCAGCAAATCCTTGACCGCGCTCGAGACCAAGACTTCGCCGGCCCGCGCTTTCGCGGCGACGCGGGTGCCGATGTGGAAGGCGAGACCGACCATTTCGTCGCCGCTGATCGTATACTCGCCCGCATGCAGGCCGACCCTGATCTCTAGCCCCAGCGTGCGCACCGCCTTCTGGATCGCGGTCGCGCAACTGATCCCGGCCGCCGGCGCCTTGAACGTCGCCAGCACGCCGTCGCCCGTCGTCACGACTTCCTTTCCGCGCGAGCTCTTCAGCTCCTTGCGGACGGCTGCGTAATAATGGCCCATCACCTTGGTCCAGCGCGCATCGCCGAGCTTCGCCGCCTTGGCGGTGGAGCCGACGATATCGACGATCAGGATGGTGGCGAGCGCCCGCTTGAGATCGGTGCCGCGCTCGGCGGGGCGGCGCCGGAGCGCGATAGCTCCGACCAGCGGCTCATAGCGATGGCTACGGCGCCGCGCGATCGCGGCCTTTGCGTAATCCTGGGCACGCTGCGCCGTGCCGCACCGAACTGTCTTCTCCTGCGGCGAGCGCGTCCAGTAGACCTTGCGCCCGGCGCCGGTGCCTTGGACCTCGACGCCGCCCCACTTCAGGAAAACCGCCGAGCCGACGCGCCTGACACACCACGCCTTCGACGTGTATCCCGATACGTTCGACTGATGGACTCCGATGCGAAGGAATTTTGGCATGAACGCGCGGCCAGTCGAAGGAACGTGGGCGGACCTCGGACCAACGTATTCGCACATGCCTGCATTGGCAACAGGGCTCCTCGCACCCTATGCTCCCCTGCGAGCCTCCTGCTTGCCGATCGAGCAGCGCCACGCCGCGAGACGTTCGGCTGGATGCTGCGCCATCCATTCGGCGAGCTGCGGCGCTCCCATCAGACAGGACTGCATCGTCACGTCAGCGAAATCCGAGGTCGTGACGATCTGCTCGTGGCAATCTGTCGGCGACGAGAGGCTGCAGAGCACGGCAATGATCTTGATCATGTCACGAGAGCTCCTTCGACGTACTCGGGCTCTGCGTCGCCGCCCGAGGGGTCGACCGCGGCTCGACGGGCCGCTCGCCGTCGGGATCTGCCCGCGGAAACACGGCGTCATAGTTAGCGCGCGCTTCGCGGATCAGCCGCGCACGCTCGCGCTCAGCTCTTGTGACCAGTCGAACAACTTCGCCCATATCGGCTCCACGGGGTGGCAAGAGAGGAAACTGACCAGACGGCCCTGATTGGGCGACCGGCTCACCGCGCAACCCGCAATCACGGGTACGATTCGTATCGCGTGCCGGCCGAACGCGCCGATGACCTCGCCGCATCGACGCTTGATGCCTTTTCGGCGCGCCGCTGATAGTCATTGGCCAGCATCTCGAGACGGGTCGCGACCACGATGTCCGTCATGGTCCGGGCCGCGCGCAGCAGGCTCTGCGCCGTCTCGAGATATTCCTTTCCTCGTCGTGACATCTGCATGGTCATAGGCGCCTCGCGCGGTTTTCTGAAAACATGTCGACAACCGACGGAAATCGACCGAACCAGTCGCGCTCACCCTGCCGGCGCGTCGCCAAACGTTCGACGCACTTTTTCGAGCAAAGGGGCTTTCGCCAAGAGTAGTAGCGGACCAGGCCAAACTTGCCGTCGCACGCGGCACAGCGAGCGGTTCGACTTCCAGAAACTTGGGAACAGTTTGGCATTGTCGTCTCCTCTTGTGGTCGCGTCCGATGTGTCGATCACCTTTTCTGTTGCATCGAGGCAGCCGCACCGACTGTCCTCGACCAAATCTTGCGGCACCAATCGCAACGCCGCCAGTGAAGCCAACCTAGGCGTCCTGCGCGAACATATCTTTCAACAACGCGTCCGATATTGCCCATAAGCACGACTTCCGTCGCGCGCAGGGGACGTACCCCCGACAACTGCGCGTTTGCGCGATCGCCCGATTCCGGAACTGGGTCGACGTCACGGCGACGCACGCATGCACCGTCAATCACAGCGCGTCGAGGCCATGACGAGCGGAGATGGCGACCGTCGTTCGGAGATGCCGGGGTGTGCAGGACGATGGCAAGCTGGCGTTGCCGATGAGGAGCTGGATTTCTCCGCCATGCCGCGCAATCGGCGGCGCGCGGGTCATCGGCAATCTTGCGTCAGCGAGATTTCAACCGGACGGCTGCGGCGAGCATCACGCCTCAGCCGTGAAACGCAAACAGCTCGATCGGATCGCTGAAGCCGCGCACCTCGTATTTGCCGACATGCTCGAGCTCGAACTCCCGCTCGACCAGCTCGGCGAAGGCGCGCGAGAGCAGCACCGGTCGTCCCAGCTGCTTGGTCAGGGCTTCGAGACGGGAGGCCATGTTGACGGCGGGACCGATGACGGTGAAGTCGAGCCGGCTGGACGATCCGATATTGCCGTACATGACGTCGCCGACGTGGACGCCGATGCCGTAATTCAGCGGCGCGCGGCCGGTCCCGTTGTTCCGTTCGTTCAGCGCGGCCATAGCCTGCCGGGCTTCAGTCACGGCGCGCAACAGGTTTGCGCAGGCGCCGGGCCCGCTGAGCGGGAAAATGGCGAGCAGGCCGTCGCCGATGAATTTCAGGATTTCGCCGCCGTGCCGCGCGATCGGCTCCGACATCGCGTCGAAATAGTCGTTGAGGAGATCGATGACGTCGTCGCGCGGCCAGTTGTCCGAGATCTTCGTGAAGTCACGGAGGTCGCAGATCATGATCGCGGCACGCACCGTCGTGCCGGTGCCGCGCCGCGTGGCCCCGGCCAGGATGAGCTCGCCGGCATGGGAGCCGACATAGGTCTCGAGCAGCGTTCGCGCCAGGCGGTTCTTGACGCGGATCTCGCTGACCAGCGCCAGCACCGGCAGCACGTTCTTGAGCGCAACCAGATGCGCGTCGTCGAAGCCGCCGGGGCGATCGGTCGCGAAGGTGACGAGATGGCGCTTGCCGAGTGTGTGGTGGAGCGGCCAGGCGACGTAGTCGGTCAGACCTTTCGCGCGCATCTCGTCATAGACCGCGTGCCTGCGGCCGAGCGACGGATCGCCTTCGAGGTTCTCGCGGAGTTCGCTCGCACCGTCCAGCATTTCGCTGACAGGGCTGCCGATGAACTCGGATCGCTCGAGCACATCGAAGTCGACCCGCGAGATCTTCGCCTCGCGCATGCCATCCAACCACATGAAGGCGGCGCCGAGCCATTGCGGATGCTGGATCCGGACGTGCATCGTCGACCGCTTGAGCGGAATGCCCGCCTGCTGGAGGCGGATGCACATCTCGGCAAAGATGTTGTCGACGAAGCGCTCGCCGCTCGTGCCGTTGGTCAGCCAGTCGACGACGCCGTCGGATAGCGTGGTGGGGCGATTTTGGTCTGGCGCGGTCATATCCTGCCCGTTCATATCGTGGCTTGCGCGGCGGTCCGCATGATCACGGCAGATATCGTGTTCCGGCGCCGCGGCGTCAACCTAGCCATGTGCATGGATTGTGCGCATCCGCCGGGCGATTGCCATCTAGCCGACGAGCTGAATCGAGCCCAGTACCGCCAGCCCTGAGACGAGTCCCAATCTGGACGCCTGGGTCTGCTCGACCTTCAGCGTGCTGCCGTCGGGGATGACAATATCCTCGCCATTGAGACGAATGCTGCAATCGCCGGAAACCGCGTAAACCAGGTGCGTGCCGGCGGACAAGGGCCGCTCGCCGGGTTCCCTGAGTGCCAGCAGCTCGATCTCCGCCGCGCCGCGCCGGGCCATCAGGTTGACGACCTCGACGGGACCCGCCTCGAGCGCGGTCACGACCTCCATCTCGCCGGTGAAGCGCACCGCCGTAAAAGGTTCGCGCTCGTCGAAGTCCTGGCTGGGCGACTTCAGCACCAGCCCGCGCCCACCGACGACCATTTGCAGGCGGTCGATGCCGGGCATGTAGGAGAAGGGCCCGGGCGCCACGATCGGCGTCGAGGCAAAGCGCCAGAGCAGGCTGTCCCAATCCTTCGCCGGCGCGTCGGCGCGATGGGCATCCGCGATATCGGTGAAGATGCCGCCACCGTTCTTCCAGGGCGAGCGGGTGTAGTCTTCGGACTTCAGCAGCGTGGTTTTCATGTCTTGAATTTATCCGGGAAGGCATGTGGCCGAGATCGTCCGCGCATCATGCGCGGGTTGGGCCGGCTTTGCCAACCGGTTTCACCGGCGATGAACTGCCGTCACGCTTTGGCGTCGAGGTTCAGCCTGGTGCTCAGCTCGTTGACGAGCGAATCCACGAACTGGTTCTGATAGGCCGAGATGCCGTTGAAATAGACCGGGCCGCCGGACTGCACCAGCAGGCCGCCGCCGGACATTTCGGCATCCTTGGCACCGCTCTCGGATTGGGTATCGAGCTTGCCCATGGCGTCGTTGAGCTGCGCGGCGGTCTTGTCGTCCATCTCGCCATTGGCCTGAAGCGTGGCGAGCAAGGCCTGGTAGGCACTGCCGAGATCGGCTCCCGTCCCCGTCTCGGCCGTCGCCGAGAAGCTGCCGTTGGTCTTGCCGCTGTAGCTCTTGTAGGTCAGCGTCTCCGTGGTGGTGCCGTCACTGTTGGTTCGATTGTCGAGCAACAGTTCGAACGCGTTGCCATAGGCGCCCGTCGTCAGCATGTTCGGATCGTTCGGATTCCTGTTCTTGCTCGCGCCTGTCTTGTCGGAGCCTGCGGTCCAGTTCGGCGGGACGGTGTAGCTGACGTTGGTCACGACGCGCATTCCTGTGTGCATTCCAAAGCGCGGAGAATGTTCAGCAAGATATGTGCCAGCGACAGCGCCGTTGATTCCTACCGGCTTTCCTTGCCGTAGCGCGTGGAATTCGCACGACGCTGCAAAAATTGCCCGGCAGTTTCATCCCGTCGCGCGATTGTGCGGAGCTTGCGCCTGAGTTCGTAGCCCGGATGAAGCGCAACGCAGTGCCGGGGCAACTCGCGCGATGAGGCTGTGCTCCCGGATGACGCTTCGCTTCATCAGGCTGCGCGCCCTCCACTCTTTGTCGGGAGCATTGTTGGCCGTCAGCCTTCATGGCCGCACCAAAAGCCTTGCTGTCGAACTTGCCGATCTTCTCGGTGACGGATTTGACGAGATTTGGGGGGACGGATCGCTTCCCTTGCCCCCGCCGGCGGCAATTTAGGTCAGAAATCTACCCCTTTTGGGTACCTTGCACGAAGCTTGAAGCGCCGCATAATACAGACACTTATCCAAAGGTAATCCGCTCGCGCTTCGGCCAGGCAATTGCGTAACGCGCTCCTCTCAGTGGGAGAATTGCAATGCCCGTGTTGGACTTGCCGTACTGGTTGATCATTGCAGGCTCCGCGTTGGTATTGGGCGGGCTCATTGGCTTAGGGGTCAGCCGCAACAGGCGGGTTGAGAGCGATCCCATTCTGCTCCCGGGCGATTTGACGGCATGGAAAGCCGAGGGATCAGAGACCTCGGACCTTGCGGCTATCCGGGATTCGCACAACTGACGGCTTGTGCCCGTGGCCCATTCTGCGGAGCAAACTCTGGAGAGAGACATGACCCTGCACTTTACGCGCGTCGAGACTCCGGTGCATGAACTTGAAATCTGGATGGCGTGCAGCGGCGGATTTTCGTTCGTGATCAGTAACGAAAGCCGCACCGGTCCTGGCCTTCACGGAAAGCCCGGCCTGGTTGCCTCATGGCGACCGGTCGAAGAAAACAAGTCCGCGATCAAGCTTGGCGGCTCCCCCTTCAGTACCTTCGCCGAAGCCGAGAAGGCCTGCGAAGCCGTATTGGAAGCACTTGAGCAGATGAGCGAATCGCAAACTCCGACGACGTCCTCGCCGCAATGAAGAGAGACTCTGCTCGCCGGGGCATCGAATTCCGCGCCGCCGGATTGTGCTGGCGTCTTACATTCCGCTCAGGCCGCTATCCACCGCGAGCGACTGTGCGGTGACGTAGACGCTCTCATCCGACAGAAAGAACAGCACGGCATAGGCGATCTCCCAGGCGGTGGCCTGCCGGCCGAAGGGGACGTGGCCCTTGCCGCGGCTGGGGCGGCCGGCGCCGGCTTCGCGGCCGTTGGGGGTGTCGACGAGGCCGGGATAGACGAGATTGGCGCGGATGCCGCGGCGTGATCCGAGATGGGCGATGTTGCGCATCAGGCCGCCGAGCGCGGCTTTCGACGAGTCATACACCGCCATCTGCGATCCCGCTTTCAGCGCGGCGATCGAGGAGATGAAGACGATGGCGCCGCCATTGTCCAATTTCGGCATCGCGGCGCGGCAGCACAGCATGGGACCGCGGACGTTGACGTCGTAGATCCTGTTCCATTCCTCGGGGCTGACGGCATCGAGGCCGGTCTTGCCGAAGGTGCCGATGTTCAGCACCATGCCGTCAAGGCCGCCCATCGCGCGATGCGCCTCCTCGATCATGCGCTGGACGTCAGGCTCCGACGTGACGTCGGCAGTGATGGCAAAACCCTCGCCGCCTTCGTCGGTGATGTGCTTGACGGTCTGCTGTGCGGACGTCCGGTTGAGATCTGCCACCGCGACCTTCGCGCCCTCGCGTGCGCACAAAATGCTCATGGCGCGGCCGTTGCCGATCGGATCGGTGGCAGCGTCGAACACGCGCTGGCCGCCGCCGACGATCAGGATACGACGTCCCTTCAGGCGTCCCCTGCCCGGCGCTTCGCCCAATGACTCCGCGCTTGGTGGACGGACGTAACGCTCCGGTTTGCTATCGATTTCCGCCATCTCAGCCGCCCTACTTCTTGCCGCCGTCATAGACCTTCATGCCGGCCGCGGGATCGAGATCGGTTTCGGTTGCCTCGGTCAGGCGCGCCATCATCATATAGAAGCCGAGCGCGACGATGGCTTCGACGATCTCCTGATCGCTGAAGTGTTTTCGCGCGGCAGCGAAGGTCGCCTCGGGCACGCGAACATTCTCGACCACCTCGCGGCCGAACTTCAGCAACGCGCGCTCAGCATCGCTGAAGCTGGCGGCATCGTAGTCAGCCCGCTCCACCGCATCGATCTGTCCTTGCGTGCAGCTGACCCCGATCGCGATCGGCACGTGCTGGCGCCATTCATAGGCGCCGCCCTCGAGCTGGGCGGCCTGCAAGATCAAAAGCTCGCGGTTGACGGCTGAGAGCTTCTGCTTGTGCAGGATCGAATTGCCGAGCCGCATCGCCGGGATCATGTTGGCCTCGGCATGGGCCATCATGCGGAAGATGTTGAGCTTGACCGGCATGCGGTCGAACGAGGCGCGGATATCGCCGCTCGTCGTCTCCGGATCAATCAGGGGCAGCCTTGCCACGCGTTTCTCCCTTGGGTTTTCGTTTCTTGTTGTCTTCGCCATTGCCTGCCGCGATCAGCGACAGGAAAAAGGCGAGATAGCGGTCGATCGCCTCGATCACCTTCGGCCGCGGCGAAGGTGCCGCGCCCATCACGTAATGCTCGAGGCGGATGTAGATCAGGCCGGCCGCGAACAGCCGCGCGGCCTCGCGCGGATCGGGTGTCGAGACCAGGCCGGCGAGCGCAAAACCGCGAAAGTAATCCGTCATCATGCTCTGCTCGCGCGCATAAAAATGGTCGGCGAATTTGGCGCGGATGCCGGGCACGCGGTTACGTTCGGCGGTGATTACTTTCTGGAATTGGTGCTCGCGCGGGTCGGACCATTGCTCGACGAGATCAAGCGCGAACTGACGGCAGAACGCGGCCGGCTGGCGCGCCAGCTGCTTGTAGCGCGGCTCTTCCAACCGGCTCGCCGAACTGGCGGGGCCGTGCTCGGCCACGATCGCTTCTAGGATCGCGGCCTTGCCGGAGAAATGGTTGTAGAGGCTGCTCTCGCGGATGCCGACGCGGCGCGCAAGCTCGCGCATCGAGGCGCCGCCATAGCCGCTCTGCGCGAACAGATTGAGCGCTTCGCTGAGGATGCGCTCGCGGGTCGTGGGCGCAGCCGCTTCCGCCGCGCTGGAGGTGTGGACAGCCATGTGGCTTGACTAACGAACGAACGTTCGCTAGTCAACCGTACGAACGATCGTTCGTTTCGCCAGTCTGGCGGCAGCGGTCGCGGCCCGCAAGTCCGCTTCGGGCGCTGTTCTCGCGTTTCAACTCCGCTCCAATGAGAGGCGGAGAGCAATTTTGGGGAGACGACCTCATGGCGCGCTTTGCCCGCCTTCGCCTTCGTGCGGCCTGCATCCTGTTGCCGCTGCTCGCAGCCAGTGCCGTTCAGGCCCAAAGCGCGAAATACGATCCCGGCGCCGACGACAAGACCATCAAGATCGGCACCACCGCGCCGCTGAGCGGGCCAGTGTCCGCCTTCGCGCAGATCGCCAAATCGGCGGAGGCCTATTTCCGCAAGGTGAACGACGACGGCGGCGTCAACGGCCGGCGCATCCAGATGATCATCGCCGATGATGCCTACAGCCCGCCCAAGACGGTGGAGCAGACGCGGCGGCTGGTCGAGAGCGAGGAGGTGCTGCTGATCTTCGGCGGCGTCGGCACGCCGACCAACAGCGCCGTGCACAAATATCTCAACGACCGCAAGGTGCCGCAGCTCTTCCTCGGCTCTGGCGCCGCGAAGTGGGACGATCCCAAGAACTTTCCGTGGACCGTTGGCTGGCAGCCGACCTATCGCGACGAGGCGATCACCTACGCGAAGTACATCAAGGCGAGCCACGCCAATGCGAAGATCGGCGTGCTCTACCAGAACGACGACCTCGGCAAGGACTATCTGAAGGCGTTGGAGGAAGGGCTCGGCAGCGGCGAGGCGATCGTTGCGCGCGCGGCTTACGAGACCTCGGCGCCGACGGTCGATACGCAAATCCTGCAGCTCAAGACCGCAGGCGCAGAAATCGTGCTGGTGGCGGCAACGCCAAAATTCGCGGCGCAGGCGATCCGCAAGATCGGCGAGATCGGGTGGAAGCCTGTCACCATCATCTCCAATGTCTCGGCCTCGATCAGCGGCGTGCTGGAGCCGGCCGGCAAGGACAATTCCACCGGCGTCATCTCCAGCCAGTATTTGAAGGACGCGACCGACCCGGCCTCGAGGGACGACGCCGGCTATAAGGAATGGCTGGCGTTCATGGACAAGTACCTGCCGGACGCCAACAAGAGCGACTGGCTCAATGTCTACGGCTACACCATCGCGCAGACGCTGGTGACGGTGCTGAAGGCGTCCGGAAACGACCTCACCCGTGCCAATGTGCTGAAGCAGGCCACGACGCTCAAGGACGTAAAGCTGCCGATGCTGATCAACGGCACCGCGGTGAACAATTCGCCCGAGCACTACACGCCGATGACGAGCCTCCAGCTCATCCGCTTCGACGGCACGCGCTGGGTGCCGTTCGGCGACCTCCTGAAGAACTGAGCCCATGCGGCAGGTCAGGATCGGCAGCATGCGGATCGATCTCGTCAGCGAGATCCCTTCGCTTGCCTTCGAAAAGACCTGGCTGTTCGCCAACGTCACCGACGCGGTGATCGCGGAGAACCGGAGCTGGCTCGATCATCGCTATATCGAGCCGGAGACCGGTCGCTTCATCCTCAGCCACCACTCCTATCTGGTGCGCACGCCGCGCTGGACCGCCATCGTCGACACCTGCTGCGGCAACCACAAGCCGCGGCCGCGCGTGCCGATGTGGGACAACCTCAACCGACCTTATCTCGACAACATGCAGGCGCTGGGCGTTGCCCCTGAAGAGGTCGACTTCGTGATGTGCACGCATCTGCATGTCGACCACGTCGGCTGGAACACGCGCCTCGTGGACGGCCGCTGGGTGCCGACCTTCCCCAACGCGCGTTATCTGATGGGACGCGAGGAGTACCGCCACTTCGAGGCCGCGCACAATGCCGCGCCGAAACGCCCGGTCAACCACGGCTCTTTCGAGGACTCCGTGCTGCCGGTCGTCGCAGCCGGCCTCGCCGAGCTGGTCGAGACCGATCATCGCGTGTTCAACGATCGCGACGCAGGCTTACGCTTCGCGCCGGCACCGGGCCATACCGCCGGCAACATGCAGATCCACCTCAATGGCGGCCACGATCACGCGGTGATGTCCGGCGACGTCATCCACCATCCCATCCAGTGCGCGGCGCCGTGGCTGTCGAACGCCGCCGACGTCGATCCGGCCGCCGCGGTCGCAACACGGATGGCGCTGCTGGAAGAACTTGCGGACACGCCGAGCTATCTGCTCACCGGCCATTTTCCGGCGCCGACTGCGGGCCACGTGATCCGGCATGGCGAGGCCTACAGATTTCGTTTCGAGGATTAGGGGGAACTATCATGAAGCTGCGCACTGTCACCCTGTCATTGCTCGCATTGCTGTCGGCGGCACTGCCGGCACACGCCGAGGATCCTGCCACCTACCCCACCCACAAGATCAAAATGCTTCTGCCCTATGCGGCCGGCGGCGGCGGCGACGTGATCGGCCGCTTGCTCGCCGACAAGATGGGCAAAACGCTTGGACAGAGCGTCTATATCGAGAACCACACGGGTGCTGCCGGCACACTCGGCACGCAGATGGTCGCGGCGTCGCCGAACGACGGCTACACCATCACCGTCGGCGGCATGACCACGCATGTGCTGGCGCCGGCGATCTATCCAAAACTGCCCTACGATTCGATCAAGGATTTTACGACGATCGGACGCATCGGGACGTCCTCGATCATGCTGGTGGCGACCAGGGATTTTCCCGCCAATGACATCAAGGGCCTGATCGCGCTTTCCAAGAAGGGCGAGCCGATCCAGTACGGAAGCTGGGGCGTCGGCTCGACCGGACAATTCTGCGCGGAAATCCTGATGCAGCAGACCGGCATCAAGATGGATCACGTGCCGTTCAACGGCATCGCCAAACTCGCGGGCGACCTGCTTGGCGGCCACATCTCGCTTGCAACGCTGGACATGGCAACCGCAACGCCACTGGTGAAGGACGGCTCTATCAAGGCGCTGGCCGCCTGCGGCGAGCGCTCGCCGAGCCTGCCTGACGTCGCAACCTACAAGGAACAGGGCGTGCCGTTCGACCGCAGCCTGTCCTGGGCGATGTATGGTCCCGCCGGCCTCGCTCCCCCGATCGCACAGAAATTGTCGGCGGCGTTGAAGGACGCGCTGGGCGATGCCGAGGTGAAGGAGAAGCTTTTGGGGCTCGGCATCACGCCGCAATACGTGCCGGGCGACGAGCAGCGCGACATCAACGCCCGCGACATCGCAGCCTGGAAGCAGGTTGCCAGGGACGCAGGCATCGAGGTCAAGTGACGATCGCAAGCGATCAGAAGGGAGCGCGGGCATGAGCCGCATTTTCGGCGCGGTGCGCCAGAACGGATACGTCGTGCGGGACATCCACGCCGCGATCAAGCACTGGATCGAGGTGATGGGCGTCGGCCCCTGGTACTACATGGACCGCGTCAAGACCGACTGGTTCCGCCATCGCGGCCAGGACTCCGCGGTCGAGATGAGCATTGCGCTGGCCAATTCCGGCGATCTCCAGATCGAGCTGATCCAGCAGCGCAACGATGCGCCCTCGCTGTACAAGGAATTCCTCGACGCCGGCCACGAGGGCCTCCAGCACATGTCCTACTGGAGCCACGACTATCAGGCGCTCTACGACAAGGCACTCGGGCTCGGCTACAGGATAGGCCATGAAGGCCAGATCGGCGGAGACAAGGGACGCTTTGCCTATTTCGACACGCAGGCCCATCCAGGAACCATCATCGAAATCTCCGACATCAGCGGCACCAAGGGGCCGTTCTTCGAGAAGGTCCAGCAGGCGGCGATGACCTGGGACGGGACGCGGCCGATCCGCGAAGTCGGCGGAGCGAAACCTTAAAATCCGACCGCCGGATTGCGACCGGAAGAGGCCGCAGATGCGGTACGACTGCGATCCATGGTAGCATGAACCTCGTGTCCGAACCTTCAGCGAGGCAAGCATGTCCAACACTGACAAGGTTTTCGCCGGCTCGATTCCGAAAATCTACGACGAGTATCTCGTCCCGCTGATCTTTGCCCACTACGCCGCCGACATCGCGAAGCGTATCGCGGCTCTTTCCCCGTCGACGATACTGGAAACCGCGGCAGGTACCGGCGCCGTTACGCGGGCCGTGACCGCGGCGCTGCCTCCCGGCATCCGTTACGTCGCAACCGATCTCAACGAGCCGATGCTCGAGATCGCGGCGCAGCGCCAGGGTGAGGACCCGCGCATGACATGGCGTCAGGCGGATGCCACCGCCCTGCCCTTTGACGAAGCCGCGTTCGACGCGGTCTGCTGCCAGTTCGGCGTCATGTTCTTTCCCGACCGCGTCAAAGGCTACGCCGAGGCAAAGCGGGTGTTGCGGCCGGAAGGCACGTTCGTATTCAACGTCTGGGACCGCATCGAGGAAAACGTGTTCGCCGATGACGCCACCGCGGCGCTCGGAAAAATGTTTCCCGATGATCCGCCCCGTTTCATGGTGCGGACGCCGCATGGCTATCACGACAAGGCCATTATCAGAGCCGACCTGGAACAAGCGGGCTTCCGCCACATCTCGATCGAAACGCTTGCTGCGGTGAGCCGCGCGCCGTCGGCCGAGTATGTTGCGATCGCGCTCTGCCAGGGCACGCCGCTGCGCAGCGAGATCGAGGCCAGGGATGCCAGCAAGCTTCAGGCTGCGACCGACCTCGTCGCCGAGGCGCTCCGATCGCGCCATGGGTCCGGAGCGGTCGAAGGCAAGATTCAGGCGATCGTGATCGAGGCGCGGCCGTAGGTGCGGACCCTCAGCGCAGGTTTGCGCGAAGCTCGCGCACGCCGCGTCCGAGCCGTTCCCGCAAGAGCGTCCGGAGCGTCGCGCCGTCCTCATAGCCGACCTCGGCGGCGATCGCATCGACGTCGAGACCGCTGCCATGCAGCAGCGACTGCGCGCGCTCGACTCGCAGATCCTGAAAGTAGGAGAGCGGAGACTTACCCAGCACCGACTCGCACCGGCGCTGCAAGGTGCGTGCGCTCGTCGCGAGCGCACTGGCGGCCTCCTGCAGCGAAAACCCTTGCTTGAGATGTTCGCGCGCCCAGTGCTCGAAACGCTGGATGAGCGGATCGGCCTGCGCGAGGTGATTGGGAATGATGAAGGGCGCCTGCAGGGAGCGCAGGTCGGCGAGCAGATAGCGCGACACGACGGCCGCGAGCTCGGGGCTCGCCTGGCGTATGAACCACAGCGCAAGATCGAGATGCCCCATCGCAGCGCCCGCCGTGACGACGCGGTCTGACGTCACCAGCATGCGTGTCTCATCGAGACGAACATTGGGGTAGCGTTGGCGAAACAAGGGTGACAGCCACCACGTGGTGGTCGCGTCTCGTCTATCGAGCAGCCCCGCCTCCGCCAGCACGAAGGTACCGATGCAGGACGCGGCGATGCGCGCGCCCTCGGCGTACCAGGACTGGAGCTGTTTCACTGCCTCTCTGACATCGCGCCGGTCGAGCGCCGGAATCAGCTGTTCCGGCCGGCTCGTATTCAACGCCGGCACGATGACCCAGTCCGGCTTCAGATCGGATGTTACCGATTTGACGGGGATCGCAAAGCCCTGCCCGGATCGGACCTTCTTCCGCACGCCGACAATTGAGACATCGAAATGGGGCGCTCCGCCCGTTTGAGCGGCCGCGAAATTGTTGGCGATCGTGAACGCATCGAGCGTCACGGTCAGCCCGGTGTCCCAAAATCCCTCTAGGGCGAGCAATTGAATGCGCATGGCGGAAACGCTCTCAAAGTTGTCGTTTACGACAATACCGTTCGGACGGAAGCAAGCCTAGCTTGCGATGCAACGGCAACCGGAACAAAGGCCTTCATCGCGATCGATAGATAAGGGCAATCATCTGAACCAACAACGCTATTCCAGATGTTCGCTCGAGGAATCGATGGCGTGAACGCATCTAAAAATGGCGCTTCTGCCAACATTGCAGGAGGTCGATCCGATGCCGTCCACTGACAAGCAGCAATCCAAAGGAGCCCACATGAAAGTCATCGCCATCGGTAACATCGGCAAGGCACCGACACCCGAGCAGCGGCAGCAGATCATGCCGAGGGAAGTGCCGGCCACGCTCAAGCTGTATCTCGACGGGAAGATCGAGCAGTTCTGGTTTCGCCAGGACAAGCCAGGCGTGGTCTTCCTGATGAACGTCGAATCCCTCGAACAGGCCAAGGCGACCGTGGAAGCACTGCCGCTCGTCACCGACGGCTTCGCCACTTACGAGCTGATGCAAGTCGGTCCGCTCGCGCCGCTGGGCATGCTCATCCAGGGCAAGTGACCGCGCGTCGGACCGACACGCGACGCTTCCACCAACCTTCCGAACCGGCCCGCATCGCCGCCGTTCCACGGCGGCGATGCAACGTGCGGCAATCGCTGCCGGCGAAGCATGACTAAATGAAGAGCGTAAACCTCGGAACATGGAGGATTTCAAATGAAGCTTACACTCGCTGCCGGTCTCCTGGCATTCGCCCTGTGCCTGACCTCCGCCGTCCCCGGACGCGCGCAGTCACCCACGCCACCGACACCGACCACCCGAATTCTCGCGATCGGCACCGTAAACCCCGGCGCCGATGTCGCCGCTGCGCGCGCCATCCTGCCGATGGAAGTGCGCGAGACGGTGAAGCTCTATCTCGATGGCAAAATCGACCAGTGGTACTCGCTGCAAAATCGTGTCGGCGTCGCGTTCATCCTGAACGTCACGGATATCGCGGCCGCTCATGACATGCTCGAAAAGCTGCCCCTGGGGCAGGCTCATCTCATGAGCTTCGAGCTGATCCCGCTTGGCCCGCTCAATCCGCTTCGGCAGTTGCAGGGCATGTCGACGGGTCCACAGTAGACAGCCGGTATGCCCGTCGTCGGCGCCGCTGCGGTCGCCGACGACAGATATCTTCAGCTCAGGCGATGACGCGGCCCAGCGCGGCGCGCCGTCCTACCAGAAGCCCCGCTGCATCGGCTGCGCCGGCTGATAATACTGATACTGGCCGCGGCGGCGCGGATTGACGGGCTGCGGGTTCGGCTGCTGCTGGAAGAAGAAGCCGAAGCCGTTGCCGCCATTGCCCCAGCTGTCATCGCTTGCCATTTCCATCGGCGGCGGCGCGGTCGGCTTGCGGGTGATGAAGCCGCCCTGCGGATGATTGCTCAGCACCGCGACGAACTCGGTGCGGTAATTGGTCTCGGCGCTCAGCGGCTCGTCCGAAATCACGATCGACGAACGCGGCAATGCCGTCGGCCCGATGCGATCCCAGACGTCCTGCGGAATGGTGATGCGATCGAGCGCGTCCTTGGCGTCGTCGCCGTTCTCGATCGTGACCACGCTCCAGCGCAGGCCGGTATCGGCCTTCGCCATCGCGGTGAAGATATGCGTGCCGAGCGGCTGGTCGGGATTGCGGATGGTGACGGGCACCTCGATGCTGGTGTCGAACACCTCGCCGCCGCCGTCCGGCGCCGGCTTGTGCGTGTTCCGCCGCACGTAGAGCTTCTGCGTCGCGCGGCTGATGTAAACGGACACCGGCTCAAGCGCGAGCTTGGCGTCGGTCGCAGCCGTCACCGCATCGGCCTTCCTGGTTGCCGCGACCTTTGCCGCCTCCTTGGTGGCGGCAACGGCGTCGCGCTTCGGCTGCGCGGCGGCCTTGGCGGCCTCGAGCGCCGACGCAGCGTCGGCGGCCTTGGTCGCAACCTTCTGCTTCAGCTCCTCGGCCTGCGCCCGCGCCTGATCGGTCTTGGCAGCCGCGATCTTCTTGTCGGCGAAGGCGAGCTCGGCGTCGGCCTTGGACTTCTGCTGTTCCAGCTTGCGCAGCGACGCGGGAAGCGACGCGGCCTCCTTCGCGGCCGCGGCCGCAGCCTTCTTGGCCTCGGCGGCAGCCTGGATCGCCTCCTCGGCTTCAGCGGAGAGCTTGTCGGCCCGGTTCGGCACGGCCGCGATGGCCTCGCGCTTCGGCACGAACAGCGAGGGATGAGTGAAATCGATCGGGGCCGCGTCGTTCGGCGAGATGATCACGCGCATGCCGATGTTGGTCTTGTCGAACAGGCCCTCGGCGAAGTTGAAGGGCATGCGCACGCAGCCGTGCGAAGCGGCATAGCCGGGCAGCGGCCCGCCATGCAGCGCGATGCCGTTCCAGGTGATGCGCTGCATGTTGGGCATCCAGGCATCGTCATACATGGTCGAACGGTGGTCCTTGTCCTTCTCGACGATGGCGAAGACGCCGGCCGGCGTCTCTCGCCCGGTGGTGCCGGTGGACACCGGCGCGCGCAGAATCCAGCCGTCGGAATCGTAGAAAGTGACCTGCTGGCTCTTGATCGACACGATCGCCATGATCGGCTCGCCGGCCTCGCGCGGCGCCACCGCCTCGGCCGGCTGGCGGGCCTGCTTGGCCGCCTCGGCGCTTCCGCTCAGCGCCGTCAGGGCAACGGCCGTTGCGAGCGCAACAAGTCCGGGGGGCCGCCAACGCCGCATCGCCGTGGTGGATTGCGCCGTCGTCATCAGGTCTTTCATGCCATTCCCCGGTCCAGTACCAGTCCGCGCCTTACGTCGATCACATCAGATTGCGATCTTTGAATTAAGAATTCGCAGCCACCTTGCGTTCCGTATCCGGCAATATTCGGACCTATCAGGCGGCAAATCTCTCATATACGAGGGCTCGCGCGGGCGGAAGGTGGGCTGGGGCCGGAGCTGGCCCGGGGCTGGTCACGAATCGCTGCGGCACAATGTCCGGTTAGTGGGTACGGCGCCCGATCAGCCGGGTCATTGCAGCGCCGAACAGGCCGAACAGCGCATACACCATGAGCGGCAGAGCGTGCGCGGCAGCCTGCCCGACCGGTTCGTGCTCCACGATTAGCAGGACCGCGAACACGGTAAGGCTCAGGAGGACGCAGATGAGGGCGGCAGCAAGGCCCAGCCTGCGCAGAACGAAGGCAAAGTCGCTGGTGGTCATGACCGCATCCGGGGCGAAGATGAACAGGCCTACGCTAGACCCGCCCGCGACAGCAGGATGTGACCGTCATCACAGAGATGCGGTTCCCGAACGCCGCGGCTCAAGACGCGACCCCGACCGCCTTGCTGTCGACCGCGGCCTGGATTTCCGCATCGCTCAGGCCCGCCTCGCGCAACACCTCGCGCGAATGCTCGCCGAGGCGCGGCGCCATGCGATGGATGCCGGCCGGGCTTTCCGAGAATTTCGTCGCGGGCCGCGCCTGCCGGATCCGGCCTTCGGTCGGATGATCGATATCCGCAAACAGTGCGACGGCGGCGAGATGCGGCTGCTCGCCGATCTCGGTGAGCCGGGCGAAGGCGGTGTGCGGCACGTCCAGCCGCAGCAATAGCTCCTCCCATTCCGCCGTGGTGCGGGTCGGCCCGATCTCGCTCATGCGGTCATAGACCTTGTCGATGTTCTGGGAACGAAGCACGGGATCGCGCACCCCGAGCTCCTCGATCAGCTCGGGGCGGCCGACAGCCTCGAAGAACGCGCACCAATTGTCTCCGGAGTAAGGCAGCATCGTCAGCCAGCCATCCTTGGTCTGCACCGGGCGCCGGTTCTTCATCCGCTTGTAGCCGGTCGGGCCGATCGGCGGATCGAACGCGTGCCCGCCCAGCATCTCGATACTGTTGAAGCCGGCGATGGTTTCCAGCATGGGGACTTCGACCATCTGGCCCTGCCCGCTGCGCTCGCGCCGGAACAAGGCCGCGGACACCGCGCCGACCATCGCCATCGCGCAGATCTTGTCGCCGATCAGGCTCGGAACGAATTCCGGCTCCTCGTCCGATCCGATCGATGACGCAAGGCCTGAAGCCGCCTGGATGATCTCGTCGAATGCGGGGCGCGCCGCCCACGGCCCGTCCTGGCCGAAGCCGGTCGCCGCGGCATAGATCAGCCGCGGATTGAGCTTTGCGCAGGCCGCGTAACCGAAGCCGAGCCGCGCCATCGCCGCGGGTCGCACATTGGTGACGAGCGCATCGACCGTCGGGATCAGTTTTGCCAGCGCCGCCTTGCCGTCCGGATGCTTCAGGTCGAGCGCGAGGCTGCGCTTGTTGCGGTTGACGGCCATGAACTGGCCGCTCATGCCGCGGTTCCGGAACACGCCGGTGTAGCGCCAGGTGTCGCCCGCGGGCGGCTCGACCTTGATGACATCGGCGCCCCAGTCGCCGAGCATCTGCGCGGCGTAGGGGCCGAACAGCACGCTCGTCAGATCGAGAACGCGGATACCGCTGAGGGGGCCGGTCGGTGTCATCGTCGTTTCACTGTCGTTGGAGGAAGCAATTGTGGGACAAGACGGGCGGGCTGGTACCAGCCCGCCCGTCACATTGCGTCGATCCTATTCGCCGATCACGTCGCCGAACAGCTCCCAGGATTTTCCGTTGAAGCGCGCCATCTGCAACTGCCGGATCGGCGTCACCTGCTCGGCCGAGGTGTTGAGCTTGATGCCCGGCAGCAGCATCGGCAATTCGACATCCCTGAACGACTGCGTCTGCTTCATCAAATTGGCGCGGGTGAGGTCGTTGCCGGCGCGCTGCAGCACCAGCTCCATGATCTGCGCCATGGTGTAGCCGGTGACGTTGAAGACGTCGGCCGGATCGGCGCTCGAATTGTACGTCTTCATCCACTCGCGCCAGGCTTTCATGCCGGAATCATTCTCCCAGCGCGGATCACCGGGATCCTTCTGGAAAGCACCGGTGACGATGCCGACGGAATTGTCGAGCCCGGCCGGCACCAGCACGGAGCCGACGGAGTTGGAAACGGCGGGAAGGATGATCTGCGGCTTCCAGCCGAGCTCGGCGATCTTCTTGATCGCTTGCGCCGCGAATTTCGGCGTGCACTCGTTGAAAACAACGTCGGCGCCGGCGGCCTTGAACTTGACGATCTGGGAGTCGACGGTCGGATCCGATGTCTCGTAGGTGGCCTCGGACACGATCTGGTTGACGTGCTCCCCTAACCCTTCTTTGAAGCCGGCGAGATAGTCGCGCCCGGGATCTTCGTTCGGCGTGATGACGGCGATTTTGGCATTCGGCTTGTTCGCAAGAATCCACTTGGCATAGATGCGGCCTTCGGTCCGGTAGGTCGGCTGCGAACCGGTGGTCCAGGGAAAATGCTGCGGATCGTTCCAGCGGCTGGCGCCGCTCGACGGGAACAGCTGCGGGATCTTCTTGGCGTTGAGGTATTTCTGCGCGGCGATGTTGGGACCGGTGCCGAGCATTGAGAACATCGCCAGCACCTCGTCGCCCTCGGCGAGGCGGCGAACCTGCTCGACCGTCTTCGACGGGGAATAACCGTCGTCCATGCTGAGCAGCTCGACCTTGCGGCCGTTGATGCCGCCCTTGTCGTTGAGCATCTTGAAATAGGCGATCTCGGCGCGGCCAATCGCGGAATACGCGGAGGCCGGTCCCGAGTAGGGCATGGTCTGCCCGAGCTTGATCGACGTGTCGGTCGCGCCGGTGTCGTAGTTTCCGGCCATCGCGGCCGAAGTGGCGCCCAGCGCCGCAAGCAGAGCAACGACTCCGCGGACCAGTTGTCTTCCCGGCATGCTCGGCATCTCCTTCCCAGGCAAGACGCATCGACGCGCGAGCTCACAGCTGCCGCCGGCGCCCTCCACTTTCTTCTTGGTTATCATCGTCCGCATCGATTGCGATGCCGGCGAGTGCGACGATACCTTGATTATGAAGCGTGAGATGTAGCGAAGAATTCAGATGCGTATGCGCGGCTTGCAGCCGTTCTATTTTACGCGCGCGTCACACGACAATGTGAGCGTCAGACCTCAAGCCATTCCTGGCGCACGGCGGCATTGGCCTTGAGCTCGTCCGGCGTCCCCTCGAACACGACGCGGCCGTGGCCCATGATGTAGACGCGCTTCGAGATCCGCATCGCGATTGACAGCTTCTGCTCGACGAGCAGGATGGCGACACCGGCCTGCGCGATGCGCGCGATGAGATCGCCGACCTGCTGCACGATCAGCGGTGCCAGACCTTCGGTCGGCTCGTCGATCATAATGAGGTCCGGATCGCCCATCAGCGTCCGGCAGGTCGTGAGCATCTGCTTCTCGCCGCCGGACAGCACGCCCGCGGCCGTATCGGCACGCGCGGCGAGATTGGGGAACATCTCGAGCATGTCCTCAAGCCGCCATTTGCCGGGGCGGCGCGTGTCCTTGACGCCGAGCAGCAGGTTCTGGCGAACCGTCAGGCTCGGGAAGATATCGCGATGTTCAGGGACATAACCGAGGCCGAGGTGCGCGATCTTGTAGCTGGGAAGGCCGGCGATGTCCTTGCCCTTGAAGCGGATCGTGCCTTGCGGCGCGACCTCGCCCATGATCGCCTTGACCGTGGTGGAGCGGCCGACACCGTTGCGGCCGAGCAGGCTCACGACCTCGCCTGCGGCGACATCGAGGTCGACGCCCTGGAGGATGTGGCTCTTGCCGTAATAGGCGTGGAGATCCCTGACCTCGAGCATCAATGCGCTTCCTCGCCGAGATAGGCTTCCTTGACCTTCGGATCGCGCCGGATCTCTTCCGGCGTGCCCGAGGCGATGATGTGGCCGTAGACCAGCACGGAGATGCGGTCGGCAAGGCCGAACACGACGCTCATGTCGTGCTCGACGATGACCAGGGTCTTGCCCTCGGTCAGCCGCCGGATCAGCGACACCGCGCGGTCGGTTTCGGCGTGGCTCATGCCGGCGGTCGGCTCGTCGAGCATGACGACCGTGGCCCCGCTCGCGATGGTGATGCCGATCTCGAGCTCGCGCTGCTCGGCGTAGGTCAGAAGTCCCGCCGGAACATCGCGCCGGTGCGTGAGATGGATGTCGTCCAGGATCTGGGCCGTGCGCTCGCGCACTTCCGGCAGGCTGTCGACGTTCTTCCAGAAGGCGTAGCGATGCCCCGTCGCCCACAGCACGGCACAGCGGACGTTCTCCCAGACCGACATGCGGGCGAACACGTTGGTGACCTGGAACGAGCGCGACAGGCCGCGCCGGTTGATCTCGAACGGCCGCAGGCCGGAGATCACATCGCCGTTCAGCTTCACCTCGCCCGAGGTCGGCTTGATGTGGCCGCTGATCAGATTGAACGTCGTGGATTTTCCGGCGCCGTTCGGACCGATGACGGCGTGACGCTCGCCTTTCGCGACGCTGAGGTTAAGGTCGCGGATGATGCCGACATTGCCGAAGCGTTTTTCGACGGCGCGGACTTCGATGGCTGCGCTTTTTCCGGGTACCGCTCCGCTCATGCCAGATACCCCCGGTCACGGGCGACCGTCGCAGCCCTGTCCCACGCGTCCGCGATCCTCCGCCAGCTCAGCCGCGCGACGAACGCACCGCCGACGACGAGAACTGCTGCGGAAATCCACGTCACCGGGGATTTCGCATTGAACGGAATGCCAAACAGGTTGATCGGGTCGCCGCCGGAATAGCGCGCGACCGTCTCGATGGTGAGGATGACGCCGCAGGCGAGCGCCAGGGTCGGCACGACAGCGACGAGATAGGACGGGATCACCGTCCACAGCGTTCCGGCGCGAACCAGCGGCCGGTGCATCATCAACAGGCCGGCGATGCCGCCCGGCGCGAACATCACGATGCCGATGAAGATGATGCCGAAATAGAGCTGCCAGACGCTGGTGAGGCCTGTCAGCCCGAGCTGGAGATAGGTCACCAGGATCGCGCCGAGGATCGGCCCGAAGAAATAGGCGATGCCGCCGATGAAGGTGGAGAACAGCACGAGGCCAGACTGGATCGCACCGAGCAGCGCGGAGTTCGCGATCTCGAAATTGATCGCGGTCAGGCCGCCGGCGACGCCCGCGAAGAACCCGGCAAAGCAATAGGCGAGATAGCGGACGACGTGAGGATCGTAGCCGATGAACTGGACGCGCTCGGGATTGTCGCGGACCGCGTTGCTGATCCGCCCCAGCGGCGTCCGCGTCAGCGCGTACATCGCAATCGCCGACAGCACCAGCCAGAACGCGATGAGGTAATAGACCTGAACCTGCGGCCCGAACGACCAGCCGAACATCTTGGGCAGCGCCGTGCGATCCGTGGTGATGCCGGCTTCGCCGCCGAACACCGAACGCAGGATCAGCGAGGACGACGCCACCAATTCGCCGATGCCGAGTGAGATCATCGCGAACACGGTGCCGGCGCGCTTGGTCATGACCCAGCCGATGATGATCGCGAAGACGAGACCGCCGATCCCGCCGAACAGCGGAATGAACGGCAGCGGGATCGGCCAGCCGTGCGACACCACCGCATTCATCATGTGGCAGGCCGCGAAACCGCCAAGACCATAGTGAACGGCGTGACCGAACGACAGCAGTCCGGTCTGGCCGAGCAGGATGTTGTAGGAGAGCGCGAAGACGATCGCGATGCCGATCAGGCTGAAGGACGTCAGCGAGCCGCCGGAGGAGAAGATCAGCGGCAGGACGATCAGCGCGGCAATGCCGATCAGCCAGACGCCGTAGAAGCGCAGGCCGTCGCCGGCGGGCTTCGATGTCGAAATCGGTTTGGCGGTCATGACTCGCGCGTCCCCATCAGGCCCATGGGGCGAACGATCAGAATGAGCACCAGCAGCATATAGGGAACGATCGGCGCGACCTGCGCGATTGTGACGTTCCAGATGTCGGTGAGGACCGACGGTCCCGTCGACGGATCGAGCGGTCCGAACGCACTCGCCAGCGAGCCGTTCAGCGCCACCGCAAAGGTCTGCACCAGTCCGATGACGAGCGAGGCGATGAAAGCACCGGGCAAGGAGCCGAGGCCACCGAACACGATGACGACGAACAGGATGGGCCCGAGCGCCGCGGCCATGTCCGACTGCGTGACCAGGGCCGGACCGGCGATGACGCCGGCAATGCCGGCGAGCGCGCTGCCGACGCCGAACACCACCATGAACACCCGCCCGACATTGTGGCCGAGATGCCCGACCATGTGCGGATGCGTCAGCGCCGCCTGCACGATCAGGCCGACGCGGGTGCGCTTGAGCACGACCAGCAGCGCCACGAAGATCACGACCGACACGGCCAGCATGAAGATCTTGTAGGCGGGATAGTTGGTCGAGAAGATCGTGAAGGCCGGGAAGTCGAGCAACGACGGCACGCGGTAGTCGACCGGGCTCTTGCCCCAGATCATCGACACGATCTCTTCGATCGCAAAAGCCAGACCGAAGGTCAGCAGCAGTTCCGCGACATGGCCGTGCTTGTGGGTGTTGCGCAGGCCGTAGCGCTCCACCGCCATGCCGATGGCGCCGACCAGCAGCGGCGCCAGCACCAGCGCCGGCCAGAAGCCGATCCACTTGGTGAGCTGGAAGCCGAAGAAGGCGCCGAGCATGTAGAAGCTGGCATGCGCGAAATTGAGCACGCCCATCATGCTGAAGATGACGGTCAGCCCGCTCGACAGCAGGAAGAGCAGCATGCCGAACAGCACGCCGTTCAGGGTCGAAATGACAATGAGTTCAAGCACAGCGCACTCGTCTCTGTCCGGGGCCTGATGGCCCCGGTGAACATCGCCCAATCAAGAATAGTCCGGCCACCGCCTTCCCGCGACCGATGTCGGCCGCGGGAAAACGACGGATGTCGTGATTACGGCCGCGCCATCTTGCAGGTCGTGGGGACCATGGCCTGCGCCGTGTCGACCTTGGAGACGAGGTGCCAGCCCCAGCCGGTGTTTTCCTCGTCGAAGGGCTCATTCTCGGTCAGCTTGCCGAAGGAGGAAATGTAGATCGGCTGAAGGAACTGGTGGTCGTCCTTGCGCATGATGCCGTTGCCGCCGTCCAGGACCTCGAACTTCAGGTCCTCGAGCGCCGCCGCCACCTTCACGGGATCGATCGAGTTGGCCTTCTCAGCAGCCGCCTTGAACATGCGCATCTCGTTGACCGCACGCGGGTACCAGAGCGACAGATTGACCTTGGCGCGGAACGCCTTCTCGTAATCCATCGCGGTCTTGTTGCCGGAATTCGCAAAGCCTTCGGTGATCTGGAAGACCTGATGATCGAGACCGGTCTGCTTGACGGCAGTGGGGCCGCCGGCGCCGCCGGCATAATAGGTGTACCAGTTGACCTTCAGGCCGGCGTCAGCGGCAGCCTTGAGCAGCAGCGCGAAGTCCTGGCCCCAATTGCCGGTGACGACGCTGTCGGCGCCGGACGCCTTGATCTTGGCGATATAGGGCGAGAAATCGGTGACCTTCAGCAGCGGATGCAGCTCGTCGCCGACGATCTGGATGTCGGGCCGCTTGGCGCCGAGCATCTTGCGCGCGTCGGAGCGGACGGACTGACCGAACGAATAGTCCTGGTTGATCAGGTACACCTTTTTGATCGAGGCGGTGTCCTTCATGTAGTTGGTGAGCGCCTCCATCTTGATGTCGGAGCTCGCATCCCAGCGGAAATGCCAGTAGCTGCACTTCTCGTTGGTCAGGCTGGGATCGACGGCGGCGTAGTTGAAGTACAGCACTTCCTTGCCGGGATTGCGCGTGTTGTTCTTGGTGACGAAATCCGACAGCGCCGCGCCGACGGACGAGCCGTTGCCTTGCGTGATGTAGTGGACCCCGGCGTCGATCGCCTTCTGGGCCTGCACCAGGCTTTCCTGCGGATTGGTCTTGTTGTCGAGCGGCACGATCTCGATCTTGTGGCCGAGAATGCCGCCCTTGGCGTTGAGCTCGTCGGCCAGATACTGGAATGTCTTCAGACCACCCTCGCCGACGCTGGCACCACCGCCGGAGAGCGGATCGATGTAGCCGATCTTGAGGGTGTCCTCAGCCGACGCGGCATGACCGAGCATCGGGGCGATCACGGCAATGGCCAAAGTGAGCTTGCGCATTTTTTCGTTTCCTCGCTGGCTATCGACTTTAGTCGATGGGCTTTTTGCGCATGTTGCAGCGCAATTGCAGATCCCTAATGAGCAGAACGAACTTTGATTTTCAAGCTCGGCGAGACATGGCTCCGGCCATCGTTATGAAATGTGAAGGCGGCTGCCCGTCTCGCCGGCAGCTTTCCGCGACGAGGAATAGAACGCAAGGGGAAACTGGCCTGCGCGGCGCCTGACGACGCAGGTGTCGCAGCCGTCTACAGGCTGCGATAGTTCGCGATTCCCGACAGGTCTGGCGTGAATCCGAGCCCCGGTTCCTCGCCGAGGACGATCGTACCATCAGTGACATTGGCAACGGCACCGCAGAACCGGTCGCGCAGCGGATTATCGTTGGCGTCGACCTCGAGCCAGCCGTCGCCGCCGATGCCCGCAAGCAGATGCGCCGAGGCAAGCAGTCCGATGCCGCCGCCGAGATAATGCGGGCAGAACGTCTTGCCCGCCTTCAGAATGTCGCGCGCGACGCCAGCGCATGCGCTCAGCCCGCCCCATTTCGCGATGTCGGGCTGAACGACGCCGAGCACGTCTTCGGCCAGGACGTCCTTGAATCCCTCGACGCTCGAAATGTTCTCGCCCGCGGCAATCGGCATTTTCGCGGCTGCCCGCAGCCTGCGCCATTCCTCGCGCGGCCGGTCGGCGCGGATGGGCTCCTCCAGCCATCGCAGATCGAACGCGGCCAACCGCGGCACCATCTCCAGCGCCTGATCGACCGACCAGCCCTGATTGGCATCGGCAGCGAGCATGCCCGCACCGACGATCGCGCGCAGCGCGGCCAGATTGGCGAGGTCGGTCTCGGCACCGAAGCCGACCTTCAGCTTCAACGCGCGATGGCCACGCGCGAGCGCGGCTTCGGCCGCCTGCGCGGCGCCGCCCGGATTGATGCCGCTGGCATAGACCTTGATCCTGCGCGACTGCCCACCGAGAAGCCGCCACAGCGGCAAGCGCTGCCGGCGCGCGGAGAGATCCCACAGCGCGAGATCGATGCCCGAAATCGCCTGCGCGAACGGACCGGGCTCGCCGCATTGAAGCGCCAGCACTTCGGTACCCTTCGTCAGGACCTCGAAAGCCTGGGCGGGGCCGTAGAACCTGCGCCCGACAAGGCCCGGAGCCAGCACTTCGTTGACAAGCCGGGCACGGTGCTCGGCGCCCGGTGCAGGAAAGTTGGACCAGGCTTCGCCCCATCCCTCGACACCGTCCTCGTCGACTGCGCGAACGAAGACGGCCGGTCGGTTGAGCATCTTGCCGAACGACGTCACCACCGGCGTCGCCAAGGGATAGCGATAGCAGAACGCCTCGATCGAGCGGATCGTGAAGCTGTCAGTCGTCATATTGCAGGTCCTGCGACCGAGGTGAGACCACGCGGGACCGTTACCATCTCAGTAGGCGCGCGCGAAGTCACCTTCCTGCTTGATATCAGCGAACACCGGGAAGCGCGCCTTCCACGCCGTGCCCTTGGCCGTGGTCAGCTGATTGAGCCGTTCCAGCACCCCAAGGCCATCCTTGCGCAGGCTGGCCGACACCGCTGCGCGATCCGGAAAGTTCTTCAGGACGGCATCCAGCCAGATGGTGCGGCCCGCCAGGAAACCGCTTGCGCCTGCGGCATAGGAGTAGTCGAGCACGCGCTCGAACTTTTCAGGCGCAGCGCCGCCCGACAGCAACACCCAGGGGATGCTGCGTTCGCGGCAGATTTCGCCGATCGCATCGAACTCCTTCTGCGACGCCTTTGCTTCCGCGCTGCCGTCACGCGCCGGCAGGCTGTTGGCTGCAAGCGGGCTCTCCAGCTTGAGGAGATCGACGCCATATTCGGGCTTGGCAAATTCGCGCACGCTGTCGATGACGAGGCCCGGGAGCTTGCCGGGCGATTCCACGTAATCGGCCGTGTGATTGGCGCTGCCGAGGAACGGGTAGACCAGCAACTCGAGCACGTAAGGGATATCGTGACGGGCGCAGTCTTCGCCGATTTCGCGCACGAAGCGCTTCTGGTGCTCGTTCACCGCGGCATCGGCGTCCGGCCGGTACCAGGCCAGCACCTTGACGGCGTCGCCGCCCATCGCGCGGATCTTCTCCACGCTCCAATTGGTGATCGCGCGCGACTTGCGGCCGCCCGCGGTTTCCTCAACGCGGTGCTCTTCCAGCGTCATGATCAGGCCGCAGCGCGGCGGCAGCAGGTCGATAGCGGCAGGCACTGCGAAGTTCGGGTCGAACAGCATCGAACTGCAATGCGGTGCGAGGTTCTCGACCAGGAGACGCTTGGCCGCCGTGACGTCGGAATATTCGACCTGATCCCGCGTGATCCCCTTCGCCTTTGCAATGGCGTCGAACAATGGCGGCCGCTGATCCAGCGCGACCATGCGAAAATGGCCATCCGCGTCAGCAAGCCGTGCCAGGCCGCGGTTCTTTCCAATCGTTCTCATGGCTTCGTCCTCATGAATACAAGACACTCGTTGATCTCGGGGATTCCGTTACGGCCGCCGGCGTGGCGGCATTTCATGGCGGCCGTCGCCGCCGAAAACGCCATGGCGGCGCGCACGTCGAGGCCGGCGCCGATTGCGAGCGCATAGGCGCCGTGGAAGACGTCGCCCGCGCCCGTGGTGTCGACGACGTCGACGGCGTAGGCGGCCTGCCGGTGCAGTTGGCCGTTCTCGTGCCAGCTCACGCCGCCCTCGCCGCGCGTGACGGCGACGACGCGGCAGCCGAAGCGCGCAAGGGCTGCGAGAGATTTATCTTCGGCCGAGCCGGCAAAGGCGGCGAGTGCAGGCTCGGAGAAGATGGCGTGATCGGTCAAGGGCAGCAGCCGCTCGAATACCTCGGCATCGGCCATGTCGCCGTCGAGCACCGTCGGGATGTTGCGCGATCGCGCTTCCCGAAACAGCGTCGCGGCACCCTCGACCCAGCGCGGATCGGCCAGCACGGAGGATGCGCGCGCGACAGCTTCGAGCGAAAGCCAGTCTGCGGTCTCCGGGTAAAGGCCACGGAAATTCACGATCTGCCGCTCGCCGGAGTTGTCGACGATGACCCCGGACACGGACGAGCGGCCATCGGGGAACAGCCGGAAATTCTCGACATCGACGCCTTCAGCGGTGAAGGCCGATTTCATCTCGTGGCCGGCGGCGTCATTCCCTGCCCGTCCCCAGAACGCGACGGACGCGCCGAGCTTCGCTACCGCGACGCTCGCATTGGCGGCCATGCCGCCGCCAAGCGTACCGTACTCGACGGCCTTGATCTTCTCGCTTCCACCCGCGAATGGCCGATCGACGCGCCAGACCTGGTCGAGCGCGGATAGCCCGAGGCAGATCACGTGCACGGGCTTCGTGCCGGACGCAACGTCCGCGAGATCCACTATATTGGCCGGCGCGCTCACCGCAGGACCTGTCCGTTGGATGCAGCAAACAAATGCGTCTTGCCCGACTGTGGGCGCAGATTGATGCGATCACCAACCTTCGGCCGCAGCGCCGGATCGACCCGCGCGATGGCGGAGCCGCCGGCGAGATCGAAATGGATCAGCGTGTCCGAGCCGAGCGGCTCGACCAGCTTGACGTTGATGGCGATGCCATCGGCGGCATCAGTGGCGATGGCAAAGTGTTCGGGGCGAATGCCCAGCACGGCGTTGCCGGCTTTGCTCAGGCAGCCAGCGGTCTCGCCGTCCAGCGGCACCACCGTTCCGCCTTGCGACAGGATCGCGCGCTCCTGACGCCATTCGACCGGGAAGAAATTCATCGCGGGCGAGCCGATGAAGCCGGCGACGAACTGGTTGGCGGGCCGCTCGTAAACCGTCTCCGGTGTATCGTATTGCTGGATCGTGCCGCTCTGGAGCACGACGATCCGGTCGGCCATGGTCATGGCCTCGATCTGGTCATGCGTCACGAAGACCATGGTGGTCTTCAGCTCCTGCGACAGCGCCTTGATCTCCGCCCGCACCTGCCCGCGCAGCTTCGCATCGAGATTGGAGAGCGGCTCGTCGAACAAAAAGGCCTTGGGATTGCGCACGATGGCGCGGCCCATGGCGACGCGCTGGCGCTGGCCGCCGGACAACTCCTTCGGCTTGCGATCCAGATAAGGCTCGATGTGCAGCAGTGCGGCTGCACGCTTCACGCGGGCGTCGATCTCGGCCTTCGGCGTGCCTCGCAGCTCCAGCGCAAACGACATGTTGTCGTAGACCCGCATGTGCGGGTAGAGCGCGTAATCCTGGAACACCATCGCGATATCGCGTTGCGCAGCCTGGACGCCGTTGACGCGCCTGTCGCCGATGTAGAGATCGCCGGACGAAATCGGCTCGAGGCCGGCGATGATGCGCAACAAGGTCGACTTGCCGCAGCCGGACGGGCCGACGAAGACGACGAATTCGTGGTCCGCGATCTCCAGATTGAGATCGGGGATCACGGTAAAGTTGCCGTAGCGCTTGGTGAGGTTGCGGATAGAGATCGAGGCCATGATCGCTCAGTCCAGCGCCAGCACGGGCTTGATCAGCTCGCCCTTGGCGAAGCGGGCGAAATTCTCTGGCAGAGCCGACAGGCCGAACTCGCCATCGACCAGGACGCGGTATTCGTCCTTGTACTTGCGCAGCAGTTCGACATTCGGCTCGAAATCCGAGACCGGGAAGTAGAAGGTCCGGATCATGTAAAAATCCTTGCGGCGGAAGACCTTGCCTTCCTCGATGGTCCAGGGCGCGGCGTTCTCGCCGACCAGCACCAGCGCACCGCGCGGCAGGACCAGCTCGATGCCGAGGTTGCGCGCCGCATGGGCGCCGGAGCATTCCATGATGAGGGCAAAGCGCTTCGAAGTGTCGCCGACGGGATGCGCCTTCGCGCCGAAGGATTGGGCGATCTTCAGGCGTGTGGCGTTGGGATCGGCGACGTAGATGTCGTCGTAGCCGAGCGCGCGGAGCGCCAGCACGACGCCAAGGCCGACGGGCCCCGCACCCATCACGAGGACCGGCCCCGCCTCATTCGGCGGCACGACGCGGCTGACGAAGCGCACGGCGTGGCCTGACGTGCCGATGGTGTCGAGCAGCAGCGGCGCAAGGCTGTCCTCGATATCATCGGGCACCGGCAGCAGGCAGTTTTCCGGCACCGGCACATATTCGGCATAGCCGCCCGGCCTGTTCCAGCCGATCAGACTGGAGACGTCCAGGCACATCTGGGTGTCGCCGCGCTTGCAAGCGGCGCAGTGACCGCAGTGCAAAGGGATATAGACGGCGCAGCGGCGGCCGTGCAGGCGATGACCGGGCTGCTCGACCACGCCAAAGATCTCGTGGCCGGCGGTGAACTCGGCGCCCTTGTGCCAGAGCTTGAAGTCGGAGCCGCACAGCGCAGTGCGCGAGACGCGGACGAGCACTTCACCTGGGCCGACATCGGGCATCGCGACGCGCTCGATGGTGATACGGTCATTGCCGTGGAAGACCGCGGCCTGCATGATCGAATTCGGACGGGGCGACACGTTCATTTCGATACCTAGCCTTTCACCGCACCGAGCGTCAGTCCGGACACCAGCCAGCGCTGAACCAGGGCCGCCAGCACCAGCGGCGGCAACGCGATCAGCGTTGCAGCCGCCATGAGGGCGCCCCATTGCGTCGAGCCTTCGCCGATGAAGTTGAAGGCCGCCGCGATCAGCGTCTTGGTGTCGCCGTTGGAGAGCACCAGCGCAAACAGGAAGTAGTTCCACGAAAACACGAAGGCCAGGATCGCCGAGACGGCGACGCCTGATGCCACCAGCGGCAGCGCGATGCGCCAGAGGATGCGCGTGGCGCTGCACCCATCCACCTGCGCCGCCTCGAACACGCTGCGCGGAATGCCGTCGAAGGACGGCAGCAAAACCCAGATCACGATCGGCAGCGTGATGACGGCGTGGCTGAGGATCAGCGCGGTGTAGGAGCCGATCATGCCGACCTGCCGGAACATCACGTACCACGGCAGCAGGAACAACGTGCCGGGCGCCATGCGCGCGGCGAGCGTCAGGATGGCCGGCCACGAAATCCGCGTCCAGGAGACGGCGAAGGCAGCAGGAATTCCAAACAGCAGACCGAGCGCGGTCGAGCCAACGGTGACGATGAGACTGTTGAGCGCGTAGCTGAGGAACGGCGTGGTCCTGGTCAGCTCGACATAGTTTTCCAGCGTCGGCGAGAAGCTCAGCGTCGGCGGATACGCGGTGACCTCGAACGACGGCTTGAACGAGGACAGCACCATCCAGACCGTCGGCGCCATGATGAGCACGCCGGCGAGCAGGAGCTGCACCGTGTTGAGCCAGCGGATCCAGCGGTCGGTGTTGGCGGCATCGTTCATGACATCACCAGGCCACCGCGCCGCGGAGGCGATTGAAGGCGAGCACGGCGCCGAACACGATCGCCGTCAGCGTCAGCATCAGGGCACTGGCATAGCCGATGTTGAAGAATTCGAAGCCGACCCGGAAGCCGTAGATGTTGAGCGTGTTCGAGGCGTTGCCCGGGCCGCCCTGGGTCGTGATGTAGATGATGTCGAAGAAGCGCAGCAGATCGACGCTGCGCAGGATCGCCGCGGTGACGATGGTCGGCAGCAGCAGCGGCAGCGTGATGCGCTGGAAAGTCCTGAATGGAGACGCGCCGTCGATCTGCGCCGCCTCGTAGACGCTCGGCGGCAGGGATTGCAGGCCGCCCAGCACGATCAGGGCGACATAAGGCGTCCACTGCCAGCTGTCGATCAGAGCCACGGTAGGAATGACCCAGGTCGGCGAGGCCAGCCAGTCCGACGGCGGCAGGCCGAACGACTGGAGGATATAGTTGGCAGCACCGAGCGACGGATCGAGGATCACCAGCCACATCATGCCCGCCACCACCGGCGGCATCATGAAGGGCGAAATGAACAACGAGCGCACGATCCCCGGCAGCCGCTTGGCGTGGAACAGCACCAGCGCCAACCAGACGCCGAAGACGAGCTGCAGCACCAAGGACAGCACGAATAGCGCAATGGTGATCCACAGCCCGTGCCAGAATTCGTAATCGGAGATCAGCTTCGAATAATTGGCGAGGCCAGCGAAGGACTGCTTGCCGGTCGAGGAGAAGGTCTGGAAGCCGAGCCAGATCGTATAGACGACCGGAAACGCGATCATCGCGACCGTGAAGACCACGGCCGGCGCCGATAGGGCCGCCATCTCCAGCTTCTGCCGGTCCTGCGTGAGTGTCGCAGCCGTATCAGACATGCGTTCGTATCCTCGATCGAGTTGGGTGCCGGCAGGCAGCAAGCCTGCCGGCATGAGGCCGTTAGTTCAGCGCGATTAGCGCATCCAGGGCCTTGTCGGCATCCGCGCAAGCCTGATCGACGGTCTTCTGCTTCAGGATCAGATCTTGCACCGCCTGCCCGATGAACTCGCGCGATTGCGGATTGGCGACGATGGGATAGCCGACCTCGGAGGAGCCCTTGGTGGCGAGCACGTCGAGCGCGGCCTGCCATTCCTTCCGCACCGGCTCCTCGTCGATCCACTTGCGATATTCAGGATCCTTGGCGACCGACGGACGCGGCGGGGCAATGCCCTGAAGCGCCATCTTCTTCTGCACCTCGGGGCTGGTCGCCCACTGCACGAAGTACCAGGCCGCATCCGGCTGCTTGCTGTGCGAGGACACTGCCATGCCCCAGCCGATCGTGGTCGGCACCTGGCCGGCATCGCCCGCCGGGAACGGCAGCAGGCCGGTGTCCTTCAGGCGCGCGCCGCCTTCCATCACCGTGCGCAATTCATTCGACGACTCAAACGCCATCGCGGCGCGGCCGCCGCGGTAGAGCGCCGAAATCTGCTGGAAGCTGTAGTTGACGACGCCAGGCGGTCCGAAATCGCGCAGCAGCCGGCTATAGGTGTCGAGCGCTTCCTTGCCCTTGGCTGAGCAGAGGTTCGACTTGCCGTTTGCGACATAGCTGCCGCCGACATTGTGCAGCATGTTGCTGAAGGTATAGGCGATCGCGGGCTTGAGGCCGCGCGAGACGAACGGCGTCACCGTGCTGTCGCAGCTCTTGATCTTCTCGGCAGCGGCCTCGACGTCCTTGATCGTCTTCGGCGCCTCGAGGCCGCACTTTTTGAAGATGTCGGTGCGGTAATAGAAGATCGGGCCTTCGATGTTCATAGGCATGCTGGTCAGCTTGCCGCCGAAGGTCGCGGCCTTCAGCAGGGCCTGGCTCAATCCGTTGGGGTCGTATTCCTTGGCCACCTCGTTCTTGGCCATCGCGGTGAGATCGCCGTACCAGCCGGCGGCGGCGAACTGCTCGCCCTCGCGCGAGGGCAGCGTCATGAACACGTCCACCTCGTCGCTGTTCGCATTCATGACGGTCACCAGACGCTGGCGCATCTGCTGCTCCTGATAGCCGTCGACCTTGAGGGTCATGCCGGTCAGCTTCTCGAAATCGGCCTTGTAGGTCAGCAGCGCCTGCGACACCGGATTGTTGTTGGCGAGAAAGGTGACGGTCTTGCCCTTGAACTTCATCCAGTCGAAATCGGCGGCGTGCGCCTGCGCGGTCGCCGCAGCAATCGCGAGAACGGGCAACGCGACGTGGGTCGCGAGCATCCTGGCCTTCATCGAACTCTCCTCCCGGCTGGCCGCCTTAAGCTGGCGGACCATTTTGAAAACGTTTGAGCAGCGCTTGAAAACGGTTACAAAATAGACCTCGCATTCGCCGTGTCAAGCGATGGACAAGCCGCACAATCTGCGGCAGATTTGCGACATTGCCGCTACCATGCGGTTCGCTACGCCCGATGTAACGTTACATTCATGAGACTGACCAACGCCAAGTCTGTGAAACAGGGCATCCGCGCCGTGGCGGCCCGCGCCGGCGTCTCGACGGCATCGGTCTCGCGCGCCCTCAACAACCCCGACGCGGTGAGCCCTTCCTTGCGGGCGCGTATCGAGCAGGCCATCGACGCGCTCGGCTACATCCCGCATGCGCCGGCGCGCATCCTGTCGTCACGCCGCTCGCGCACGCTTGGCGCAATCGTTCCAACGATCGACAACACGATGTTCGCGCGCGGCATCGCCTCGCTGCAGCAATATCTGTCGTCGGTCGGATACATGCTGTTTCTCACCACGAGCGGCTACGATCTCGACGTCGAATTGCAGCAGGCGCGCAATCTGATCAGCCGCGGTGTCGACGGCCTCGTGCTGCGCGGCGATTGCCATCACGACGGATTGCGCAAGCTGCTGGCGGACAATGCCGTACCGTTCATCAATGTCGGCATCTACCAGCCCGACCGGCCCTATCCTTGCGTCGGCACCGACAACGAAGCCGCCGCCCATCGCGCCGCCGCGCATGTCATCGAGCTCGGCCATCGCCGCATCGGGATCGTCTCGGCGCTCCAGCGCAACAACGACCGCGCCAGCGCGCGCGTCGCCGGTTTTCGCCGCGCGCTGACGGAGAACGGGCTCGAATTGCCTTCGCAATGGCATGTCGAGGTGCCCTATACGCTGGACGACGCGCGCGAGGCGGCGCGCTATCTCCTGGGCCTCGAGGACCGTCCGACAGCCGTTGTCTGCGGCAACGACGTCATCGCCTATGGCGTGCTGCTCGAAGCCGAGCGCAGCGGTTTTTCGGTGCCGCGTGACCTATCGGTGGTCGGCTTCGACGACCTCGACTGGAGCCGGCATTTGCGGCCGAGCCTGACCACGATCCACGTACCGACCGGAGAAACCTGGCAGCGCGCCGGCGAATATCTGGTGCGCAGCCTCGCCGGCGAGCAGACCATCATGCATCGCGAGATCGACTTCTCGCTGGTCGTCCGCGAGTCGACGGCTGCGCCTCCGAAATCCCTGAAGTGAGACATTCCCGATGAATCCGAATTTTTCTCTCGCCCCCGGCTTTCATGCCGTCGTGATCGGCGGCGCCGGTGACATTGGCGCCGCCATCAGCAATCAATTCTGCGATCTGGGTGCGACAGTGACAGCAACGGGTGCGAACGAGGCCGATCTTGCCCGCACCCTCCTCAAACCGCGCGCGGGTCTCACGCTCGCGACGCTCGATGTCACCGATGACGAGGCCGTCACGTCCTTCGCCCGGAAACACAAGCGCGTCGACGCGCTGATCAACTGCGCCGGTATTCTCGCGCGCGACAAGGAATTCGAGATCGAGACCTTCATAAAGGTGCTCGACGTCAATCTCACCGGCACGTTCCGGACCTGCATGGCCTTTCATCCCCTGCTCGCGGAGCAGACGGGATCGATCGTCAACATAGCTTCGATGAACGCGACGCTGGCGCTGCCGCGGATTCCCGCCTATTGCGCCAGCAAGGGCGGCGTCGTGATGCTGACCAAGGCGCTGGCTTTGAAGTGGGCCGAAGAAGGCATCCGCGTCAACGCGGTCGCGCCCGGCTATATCGAAACCGCGATCAACGCCGCCGGCCGCAGCGACCTTGCGCATTATCGGCGCATCGCCGACCGCACTGCCTTCAAGCGCTGGGGACATCCGGAGGACATTGCCGGCGCCGTTGCCTTCCTCTGCATGCCGGCTTCGCAATATGCGACCGGCACCGTCATTGCCGTGGATGGCGGCTTTCTGGCGGGGTAGCGCGGGTTCTATACGCCCAGCGCCTTGCGATTGAACGTCCGCAGGAAGCGCAGCGACAACGTCCGCACATTCGCGACGTTGAGCAGCCAGGCCGCAGCGGCGTAAGCAACCCCGCCCGCGGAGCTGACGACCATCAACGCCACGATACCGGTACCGCCGACCTGTGTCCGCGCAATGAGGATGGCGCCCGCCATCGCCGCAGCCGAAGCCGCAACGCCGGCGAGGCGGTTGACGTCGAACGGCACGGGATGGGCGCGGTGCATCAGGGCGACGGCGACGACGAAGCCGAGCGCTTCGGTGGCGAGGGTGGCGAGCGCTGCGCCGTAAAGGCCGTAGCCGGCGACCAGCGCAAACATCAGTGCCACGCTCAAAACGAGCGTGAGGAACGACTGCGCCGCCAGCATGAACGGCCGCTCGGCGAGCTGGAAGCTGATCTGCACATAGAATTGATTGGCGATGCCGAAGAAGCGCGCGAGCACCAGCGTCGGCAGCAGCGCCGACACGCCGGCGCGGAAATCGACGCCGACGAGCGTGCCCGCGACCTGGTCGGCCGCGAGCGCGAGCCAGACGGCGACGGGTGCGACGACGACGAGCAGCAACTCGAGGCTCTCGCTCAGCCGCTCTCGCGTCGTCTCGCTGTTCTTCTCGGATAGTGAGCGGAACACCAGCGGCACGGTTGCCGCGGCGACGCTGGAGGCGATCATCACCATGAACTGGCGCGGCAAATCGGCGGCGACGCCGAAAATGCCGGCGGCGTCCTTGCCGAGCAAATAGGCTACGATGAGCCGGTCGCAGGCCGAATAGACCGCAACGGACAATCCGGCCAGCGTCAGCGGCAGGCCGTAGCGCGCCAGCTGCATGAACTGGCTGCGCTGGAAGCGCGCGATCTTCGTGCGGTCGCCGACGAGATTGAGAATGATGCCGGTGAGCGAGCCCAGACCGAACGCGGCGAGCAGTCCCAACCCACCCCAGCCGAGCCAGATGCCGAGCAGGCCAAAGCCGACGCTCGACACGCTGCGGACGATCGAGATCGCCGCGAACCTATAGGGGCGCAATTTGGCGCGTTCGAATTCCTGGCCGACATCGACGGCATTGGCCATGATCGCCACGAACATGCTGGCGAGCAGCAGCTCGACGCTGAGGTCGCTGCGGAACAGAATGACCAGCGGCGTGGTGGCGCAGAGGACCGCGGCCGTCAGCCCGAAGGCGACCATCGCCGTGCCGCGAAAATCAACCTCCGCCGACATCGCCTGATAGCGGGACACCGACAGCTTGATCCAGGCGAAGAAGATCGCGCCCAATATGCCGGCAAGGCTGATGCCGACGACATAAACGCCGTACTCGGCCGGCGTCAGCAGCCGCGTGTAGGCCGTGACCGCAAAGAAACCCACCGCTGCGGGCAGGATGTAGGCGACGAGATAAATCGAGAAATGGCGGTTCAGCATGCGAGCACAGGACCGGCAACGGTGTTGCGATGGTGACGGCCGTTAATCAATGACCTTGGCGGGGCGAACAAACTGCGCCGCAGCATCTCTCAAGAGTGTCACATAAGTCTGCAGATCGGGCGGCGAATGAGGCTGGAAGGCCGCTTTCGCGCGTTAGCGTTAAATTTGCCCTTTCCCTGGGGCGGTTCGAGCGATCACGACACGAAACCCTGATCCAGACTGGAACAGCGATGCAGCGCCACGCGCGTTGCGCACCGGACATCCGCAAAGGTTAACCCAACGACAGGAAACCCCGGCGTCGCAAGGCGCCGCTTGGTACGATGGCGCGTTGGTTCCCAAAGGAACGTCCCACCGTGACCAGGCTCGACAGACGCGAATTTCTCCTCGGCAGCGCCGCAGCACTCGCGGCGGGGGCATCGGCGTCCGCCGCACCGGCATCAAAACTCGCGCAGCGCCGTCCGGGCTTTGGCGCTGCGGCGACGCTCTGGGACCTGCAAGCCGATCCCAGGCTCGGCGAAGCCATCAGCACCTATTGCACCCAGGTGGTGCCGGTGCTCGAGCTGAAATGGCCGATGCTGCGGCCGAACGCGCACACGTTCAACTTCGAGCGCGCCGACGCGATTCTGGATTTCGCCAGGGAGAACGATCTGACGATGCGCGGCCACGCGCTCGCCTGGTATCACGACATTCCGGACTGGACCAAGCAGATCAAGGACACCAAGGACGTCGAGCGCGCCTATGTCGACCACATCGGCACCGTCGTGTCCTATTACAAGGACAAGCTGACGTCGTGGGACGTCGTCAACGAGCCGATCCCGGACAATCCGAAGAAGATCACCGACCGGCGCGACACGTTCTGGACGCAGCATCTGGGCAACCGCTGGATTCCGCTGGCCTTCCGCACGGCGGCCGCGGCCGATCCCTTCGTCAAGCTCGCGATCAACGAATATGACATCGAGTCGGCGAAGGACTCGTTCATTGCCAAGCGCGCGGCGTACCGCAACCTGATCATGGACCTGCTCGACCAGGGCGTGCCACTGCACGCCGTAGGCCTGCAATCGCATCTGCATGCCGAGCTCGAGATCGACACGCATGGGCTCGCCGAATTCGTCACCGAGTTGCGCTCCTGGGGCCTCGATGTGCTCGTCACCGAGCTCGATGTCGACGACCAGAAGCTGACAGGCAATCCGGCGGAGCGCGACGCCATCGTCGCCAAGCGCGTCGACGACCTCCTGACCGCGATCTCGACCAGCGGCCCGGTGCGCTCGATCCTGACCTGGGGCCTCTCGGATCGCTATAGCTGGATCAACGGCACCTTCGCCCGCGCGGACAAGCAGCCGAACCGCCCCTTGCCGCTCGACGGCGAGTTCAAGCCGAAGCCGTTCATGGACGTCATCAGCAAGTTCACGAGAGACGCCTGAGACGCGGCCTTAGCGCGTCTTCGCCGGCACTTCGAATTCGGCCGCATCACCCATATCTTCAGGAGACAGGCTCGGGCTGCGTCGATCCCGCGAGCTAAGGCGGAACACGTCGCGGATGTCGTCGATCGAGGTCGACGAATAGGACTGGATGCAGAGCGCGACCTGTTCGGGCGAGGCCGCGCCCATCATCGCTTCGATGGCGGGACGGTCGAGGGGCGTGTCGTCCCAATGCGAGACCGCAATGCTGTCTTCGGTGACCCGATGGGTGGCCAGATGCGCGGGCGAGTTCGCGACGAAGTGTCCGTACATCAGATACTCCGAGAACTTCTTCTTCCGGCACAGCGCCAGAACCCAGTTCAAGCCCGTCGCCGCCTTGATGGCGTCGGTCATCGCGCGCGCGGTGTCCCGGTCCCAGACCAGCGCGTTGCCGACATAGTCGTCGGCGGGGAACGAGCGCTCCTTGATACCGAGAAGCTGATCGACAGTGCGCAGCCACAGGCCGTGCAACGGATGGTCGGCGCCGATGTCCTTCGGGGTGACGAACAGCGGCGTCTTCTCGGCGCCGGCATATTGGCCGACGTCGAATTCGCGGAAGAACAGATTGTCCGAGTCCAGGATGCAGACGCGCTGCTCGGATGCGTTGAGCACGCCGGCGATCTTCAGGATCTGCTGGATGTGCCAACCATGCACCGGCGACGACAGCAGCGACAGCCAGACCCGGCGCTTGCTGAGGAACTGAAGCGCCGGCGGCAGCGCCCACAGCCATTTCGGCAGATAATTCGAGGCCGGAACGATGACGCGCTTGTCGGACGCGAACCGCGCGAACAGCGGCACGTCCTCATCGTTAACGAGAACATAATGCCGCGTGTATCCCGAGAGCCAGGTGTCGATGCTCTCGCTGAGCAGCGAAAAGCGTTCGATATCCTTGGCGTAGCTGGCGGTCAGCAGGGCAACGGAATGCATGGAGCGCGCTCGAATGGCCATCAAGCCGCACTCATAGCCGCACCGCGAGATGCTGGAAACTCACAAACGGAATCAAGGTAAAACGAAACCAAGCATTAGCCATCCGACGGCAGCCCCTGCTCGATGGCGCGAAAACGCAGTGGCGCCAGCGCGGAGGCGCGCTGCCACCAGTCGGCGACGCGGTCGTCCAGTGCGGTCACACCGCGACCCTGGCCGGGGAAGATCCGGATCTGCTGCACCGCCTCGGCCTCGAACCCCCTGCCCTTGCGCGTGATCTTGAGGGCGGCGCCCTCGCGGTCGCGCTGCGTCAGCGGCGCCAGGAGGCGGCCGTGCGGGCGGAGCGACTGAAGCCAGAGCGGATGCGGGTGCGGGAAGCCGGCATGCACGATGATCACGTCGGCGGGCTCGCCGATCTCCTCGCATCCATCGCCATGCACGACCTCGACATTGCGATAGGGGCGAAGGTAATTCGCGGCACGCGCCGCAAGCCGCCCGTCGCATTCGATTGCATGCACCGTGCCCTTGGGCCCCACGATCTTCGACAACACCGCGGAAAAATAGCCGAGACCGCAGCCGATCTGGACCACGCGGTCCTTCTCCCCGACGTCGAGCAGATCGATGAAGTGCGCCCACAGGCTCGGCAGCCCGGTGTCGAGCTTGCGGCGCGCATCGATCGCGACCAGCACATTGTCGTAGAGATGAACGGGATCGGCATCCGGCGTCAGCCGGTAGCCGCGCGCCGCCTCGCTCTTGATACGCCAGGGTCCCTTCGCCAGAAAATCCTCGCGCGGGATGGCGGCGAGCGCTTCGAGCAGGCGTGGTGAGGAGATCCGCTCTCGCTTCGCAATCAACTCGACGTAGCGCGCACGCGCGGCGGCAAGATCGCTCATTTCATCGCATCGGCCTGTTCAAGGACGGGCACGTCTCCGCCGAGCTCGCTGAGGAGCTGCATCGCCTGCTTCAGGTCCGGAGTATAAAAGCCCTCGCTGAACTTGCCGACGATCGGCAAAAGCAGAAGACTTGCGTGCTCGCGCTTGCCGGCTTGGTGCGACAGCCGCGCAAGGCTGACGGCGGTCCGAAGCTCCCATGACAGCGCGCCCTGCTTGCGCGCGGTCTCCAGCGACAGGGCGAACAGGTCCTCGGCCTCCTGCACCGATGCCGGATCACCGTCCGACATCGTGATCTCGCCCTGCAGCCGATAGACCTCGGCGAGATAGGAGTGATCGCCGGTCCGTCTCGCGGTCGCGAGCGCGCCGTCCAGCGCGCGCAAGGCGGCATCGCGCATCCCGACCTTGGCATAGGCTTCCGCAAGCAGGCAGCGGAACCAGCAGCCGGCGAGCCAGGAATCCATCGCCTCGTATTCGTCGAGGCCGAGGCGCATCTGGCTGAGACCTTCGTCGGCCTCGCCGAGCTGGGCCAGCGCCCAGCCGCGCAGGATCGCCGCCTGCTGCTTCCAGTGCAGGAAATTGTGCTCAGTGGCGATGATCATGGCGCGGTTGGCGTGGTCGCGCGTACCCTCGACGTCGCGCAAATGCTGGCACAGATAGGCGCCGAACACGAGCGCGAAGGCGAGCGTGAAGGGATGGCGGATCTTCTCGGCATTCGCGATCGCCTGCTCGCTGTGCTGGCGCGCCGCGTCCGGCCGGCCGAGGAACCAGAGGAGATAGCCGAGATAGGACAGCGAAACGACGCCGGGATCGGTACCGTGCCGCTCCATCAGATCGGAGTGCAGATCGGGACTGTAGAGGTTGATGCAGCGGTGCAGATGGTGCTGGGAGGCGGCAAAACGGCCGCGATAGAGCATCGTCATCGCGATCGAGCGGTGCGCCTCGATCAGATAGCCGGTCTGCTGCGCCGGCTGCGTGCGCTCGTTCAGCCGCTCGCGCTTGGCGAACTTCAACAGCTCGACACTGAGATCGTGCGCGCGGCTGAGATCGGCACGGATGAAATGGCAGACCCAGAGCCCACGCGTGGCGGCGAAGGCCTTCTCGTCGTCGTCGAGCTGCTGACCGAGCTCGAGCGCGCGGATGTAGTTTTCCTCGACCTCCTGCACGGCGTAGCCCTTGGCGGCAATCAAAGCGTTGCCGAGCGCGATGCGCAGCTCCAGCTCCATCTCGTCGGCGCCCTGCATGCGCGCATTGGCCTGCACGACGCTCAAGCCCCGGCGCAAATGCCCGATCGCCTCCAGATTGGCGCCGCTCTTGGCCGCCTGCTTGCCGGCCTTGAGCCAGAAGCTGGCGGCGCCCTCGCTCTGGCCGGATTCGGTGAGGTGATGGGCCAGCAGCTCCGGTTCGCGCTCGGTCTTCTCCGGATACATCTCGGCGAGCACCTGCGCGATCCGCGAATGCAGCTTGCGCCGCTCACTGTGCAGCAGGCTGTCGTGCGCGGCGTTCTGGATCATCACGTGCTTGAAGGAGTAGAGCGCGCCGGGCGGATGGCCGCGGCGCATGATCAACCCGGCCTCCTCCAGATGATTGAGCGCGGCCTCGATCTGCTCCGCCGGCGTATTGGCGACCGCGTGCAGCGTCGCGTAGGAGAACTCGCGACCGATGGTGGCGCCGATCTGCGCGATGCGCTTGAACGGTCCCATCCGGTCCAGCCGCGCCATCAGCGAGTCGGTGAGGGTCGCCGGGATCGCGAGCTGCCGCCATGGGCCCGACAGCACGTAGCGCCCGTGCCGCTCGGTCAGGAGGTTGGATTCGAGAACGGTCTTGGTCAGCTCTTCCAGGAACAGCGGCACGCCGTCGGTCTTGACGATGATCTCCTCGACCACCTCCTTGGGAAGCTCGCGGCCCGCGACGCGCTCGACCAGCGTCGTGCGCAGCTGCCGGCTCAGGCGGTTCAGCACCAGCGTGGTGATGTGCGAATGCGCGTTCCAGCTCGGCTGGAATTCGGAGCGCGCGGTGATGATGACAAGGACCGGCTGGTTCTGCACCCGGGCGACGAGGAGGTCGATCACCTCGCGGGAGGTCGGGTCGATCCAGTGCAGATCCTCAAGCGCGATCACCAGCGGCATGTCGCGCGCAAGGCCGAGGAAATGATTGACCAGCGCGGCGACGGTCGCATCCTTCTGCTGCTGCGGTGACAGGTCGAGCGGCGGATAGCGGTCTCCGGTCGGGATCGACAGCAGCGCGGCAAACAGCGGCGTGACCTGCTCGATGTCGCCATGGGCGGCGGCGATCGCGGTCTCCAGACCCGCCAGCGACGTCGCGGATGGATCCTCGCGGTCGAGGCCGAGCGAGAATTTGAGCTGCTCGGAGAACGGATAGAACGCCGTGGAGGTGTAGTAGGGCGAGCACTGGAACGAGACGTGTCCATGGCGGTCGCCCGCGATCCGGTCGAATATCTCCTGGATGATGCGCGACTTGCCGATGCCGGGCTCGCCGAACTTGACCACGACCTGGCCGTCGCCGTCCTTGACCTGCTGCCAGCGCCCCATCAGCAGCGCGATCTCTTCCTCGCGGTTGACGAGCGGCGTCAACCGCCCGCCCATGGAAGCGGCGAAGCGGGTCTCCGCCCGCGAGGCGCGCACCACGTGCCAGGCCTGCGTCTTCTCCGAGATGCCCTTCAGCGCATGGACACCGAGATTGCGGTAGTCGAACTTGCCCTTCAGCAGCGACTGTGTCGAGGCCGAGATCACGACGCCGTTGGGCGGCGCCAGACCTTGCAGGCGTGCGGCGAGATTGACGGTTTCTCCGACCGCGGAATCGCGCTCCTCGGTGCCTTGGCCAACGAGGTCGCCGACCACGACGAGACCGGTTGCGATCCCGATGCGGACGGCGGGGGCGTGGCTCAGCGCACCGCGCGGCTCGATCGCGCGCGCGGTCGACAGCACCCGCACGATCTCGAGCCCGGCGCGCACCGATCGCTCGGCATCGTCCTCATGCGCGGTCGGATAGCCGAAATAGACAAGGATACCGTCGCCGACGAAGCGCGCGGCAAACCCTTCGTAATGCTTCACCACGCGGACGCAGGTCTCGCGAAAGCTCGCGATCATGTCGCGCACGTCTTCCGGATCGAACTGCACCGACAGCGAGGTCGAATCCACCATGTCGCAGAACATGGTGGTGAGCTGACGCCGTTCGGCACCGACTTCCGCCCGGACTTGCGGGCGCGCGGCCGTATCGGGCTTCTCGGCGGTCTCAGCGTGGAATAGCGCCGACATCGCGCGCTGAAGCCGCTTGCGATCGCCGAGCGGCAATCCGAGCTCGACCAGGTCGGATTCCGTCAGGTCCCCCATCACATCGAGATCGAGGCGGTGCTGCGCGAAGAGATCGGTGTAATGTCCAAGACCGACGCCTTCGAGCCAGCGCTTCAACCCGCCTTCCGTCCCCGTAACAGGTTCATTCTCCAGCATGGTGATTCTGCCCGACCTTCACTCCGTCGAAGGGCTTTAGGCCCCTCAACCACAGATTTTGGGGCCCGAACTTCACCTCAGACTGGACGCGTTCCCTAAGTCTTGGGAAGAATAGCTCAATCAGATCAAAAGGGAATGGCATTGTCCCACATTGCATCCGTAGCGGGAGAGGATTCGGACAGCGCAGGCGCCGAAACCAGGACGTTTGCCGATATCGGCGGCCTTCTCGACTTTTATGCGCGCAAGACCCCGTCGGCACCAGCTCTCCTCGCGCCGGGCCGGCCGGCCCTCACCTACGGCAAGCTGGGTGAGTTGATCCAGCAACTGGTCCGCACCCTGCGGGGGCTTGGCATTGCCCCTGCCGACCGGATTGCCGTTGCGCTGCCGCGCGGCGCCGACAGCGCGCTGGCGCTGATCGCGGTCGCCTCGGCCGGCGCCTGCGTCCCCGTCAATCCCGATCTGACGGCCGACGAGCTGCAGCGCTATTTCAGCGAATTGAAGCTGACCGCGCTCGTCACCCGGGCCGACATGAATTCACCAAGTCGTGACGTTGCCAAGGCACTCGATATCGCGGTGATCGATTTCGTGCCGGGGCCGAACGACAATCTCGGCGGCTGCGCGTTCATCGGCCCGGCAGTCGGGCCGGCCAGCACGAGCGGCGCCTCGCGCGGCGACGATGACGCCTTCATCCTGTTGACGTCAGGCACGGCGGCGCGGCCGAAAATGGTGCCGCTGACGCAGCGCAATGTGTGCCTGTCCGCATACAATGCCGGCCGCGTGCTGTCGCTCGCAGCCCACGACCGCCTGCTCAACGCCCTGCCGCTGTTTCACGCCCATGGTCTGATCTCCGGCCTGCTGACGGCGCTGGCCGCGGGCTCCAGCGTGATCTGCACCAACGGTTTCGACGCGTTGTCCTTCTTCAGCTGGATGCGGGAGCTGCGACCGACCTGGTACACGGCGGTGCCGACCATCCATCGCGCGCTGCTGACGGCGGCCGAGGCCGACCCGGACCGCGCCCGGTCGTCGTCGCTGCGCGTGATCCGCTCGGCCTCATCCTCGCTCGCGCCTGCGATCCTGAACGGGCTGGAGGCGATGTTCGGCGTTCCCGTGCTCGAGACCTACGGCATGACGGAAGCAGCCTCGCAGATCTCCGCCAATCCGTTCGAGCTGCGCAAGGTCGGATCGGTCGGCCGCGCTGCGGGCCCCGAGATCGCGATCATGGACGGGGCGGGCCGCACGCTTGCGAGCGGCGAGCATGGCGAGATCATGCTGCGCGGGCCGAACATGAGCCGCGGCTATTATAATGACGAGGCGACGACACGGGCCGCCTTCCGCAACGGCTGGTTCCGGACCGGCGACCTCGGCTATCTCGACGCCGACGGCTACCTCTTCATCGTCGGCCGCATCAAGGACGTCATCAACCGCGGCGGGCAGAAGATCTCGCCCCTGGAGGTCGAAGAGGTCCTGCTGAGCCATCCGGCGGTGCTGGAGGCCGGCGTGTTCGCCGTCCCGCATCAGAAGCTCGGCGAAAACGTCGCCGCCGTCGTGGTGCTGCGCCCGAACTCCGAAGCAACTCCGGACCAGCTTCGGCAGTTCGCGCGCAAACGACTTGCGGCCTACAAGGTACCGAGCCTGATCCGCGGCGTGGCCGCACTGCCGAAAGGCGCGAGCGGCAAGGTCAAGCGCAACGCGCTGGCCGATCTGATCGCAACCGCGGAGCATGGCGTCGAAGCGCAATTGCCGCGCAACGCGCTGGAGACCCAGCTCGCGGGGATCTGGGCCGGTCTGTTGGAACTGCCGCAGGTCGGCATCGATCAGGATGTCTTTGCGCTCGGCGCGGACTCGCTCGCGGCGACGCAGATGCGCTCGCGCTTGCGCGAACGCTTCAATGTCGACTTCTCCTTCGAGGACATCTTCGATTGTGCCACGGTCTCGGCGCTTGCGGCCCGGATCGAGACCGCCACAACCCATCGCGAGACGATGGTGCCCGCATGGCGCCAGGCGGCGGCAGCAGACGCGCCGCTGTCGTTCCAGCAGCAGCGGATGTATGTGCTCTCGCGGCTCGATCCGACCCGCTACAATTACAACGTCGTCGAAGTCGCGGTTCTCAAGGGCCTGCTCGACGTCGCCGCGCTTTCTGCGAGCCTCGCCTCGATCTGCGCGCGCCACGAGGCGCTGCGCTCGGTCTTCATCGAACGCGAGGGCGAGCCGGCGCAGCGGGTGCTGCAATCACCACCGCGATTCGAGCGGATCAAGCTCAAGCCCTGCGCCGCGGACAAGCAGGGCGCAATCATCCGGCGCGAGGCGCTTGAGCTCGCGCAATATCCGTTCGACCTGGCGCGTGAGCCGCCGCTGAAGGTCACCCTGCTGTCGTTCGACAAATCCAGCCACGCGCTGGTGGTCAACGTCCATCACCTCGTCACCGACGGCTGGTCGCAACGGCTGTTCTGGGAGGAGCTTGCCGCCCATTATTCCGCTGCACGCAAGGCAAGCGCCGTGACGTTACCCTCGCCCGCCTTCCAGTATCGCGACTTTGCGCTATGGCAGCAGAGCTGGGCTCAGACGCCGGCGGCGAAGGAGCAGCTCGATTACTGGCGGACCCAGCTCGACGGTGTCACCACGCTGCCGCTGCGGACCGACCGGCCACGACCGGAGGTCTGGAGCGGTCACGGCGCCCGTCACTATCTCGAATTCTCCAAGGCACTGTCGGCCGATCTGCGCGCGCTCAGCCAGGACCAGGGCGTCACGCCTTTCATGACGCTGCTCGCGGCTTTCCAGTGCCTGCTGTTCCGCCACACCGGACACGAGGATGTCGCGACGGGATCGCTGATCGCCAACCGCAACCAGATCGAGAGCGAGCGATTGATCGGGCTGTTCGCCAACACCCTGATCCTGCGCAACGATTTTGGCGGCGATCCGGGCTTTGGCGAGATGTTGCGGCGGGTACGGCAGGTCACGCTGGATGCCTACCGCAACCAGGACCTTCCGATCGAGGAAGTGCTGCGCGCGCTGCAGATCGCGCGCCGGAGCGATGGCAATCCGCTGTTCCGGATCATGTTCATCCTCCAGAACGCCTCGATCGAGGCGGCACGTTTCCCCGGCCTGTCGACGCGGCGGCTGGAGGTCGACCCGAAGGTCGCGCGCTTCGACATCACGCTCGAACTGGTCGAGGCCGACGGCCGCTTCACCGGCTTCTTCGAATACGCCACCGATCTGTTCGACGCGGCGACCATCGAAGGCATGGCCGCTCAGTTCAAGACCCTGCTCAAGGCCGTGATCGCCAATCCGGAGCAGCGCATCTCGCGCCTGCCGCTCCTGACGGAGGCCGAACGCCGGCAGTTGCTGGCGAAAGGCCAGGGCGTGGTGGCCAATTTCACCGCGCGCGGCAATCTTTGCGAGCGCCTCGAGCGCCAGGCGAAGAAGACACCGAACGCAATCGCGGTAACGGACGGACACACCTCCCTGACCTATCGGGAGCTCGCCCGCCGCAGCCAAGCGGCCGCACGCTGGCTCGCGCGCGAAGGTGTCGGCGCCGAGAGCGTTGTCGCCTTGCTTGCGGATCGCGGGCCCGACCTGCTCGCCGCGATGATCGCCGCGCAGCGCGTGGGCGCAGCCTTCCTCAATCTCGATCCCGACCAGCCGCCGGCGCGGCTTGCGACCATCCTCGGATCGAGCTGCGCCCGCATGCTGCTGACCGGGCGCGCCCAGTCGGCCATGGTCGAGGCCCTGCTCGGACCGCTGGTCGAGCGCATCCATGTCGCCGAGCTCGAGGACGCGATCGCACCCGGATCGACCAGGCCTGCCCGCGCCGCGCGGCGCGCAGCCGCGAGCCTCGCCTATCTCATCTACACATCCGGCTCCTCCGGCGCGCCGAAGGGCGTCATGATCGAGCAGCGCGGGCTGTCGAACCATCTGGCGTCGCTCATTTCCGAGCTCGGCCTTACGGCGAGCGACGTGATCGCCCAGACTGCGCCGCAGAGCTTTGTCATCTCGGTCTGGCAGTTCCTTGCCGGTCCCATGGTCGGCGCGCGCGTCCATGTCTGTGCCCACGCAATCGTGCAGGACCCGATCCTGCTCGCGCGGGAGATCGAGCGTGAAGGCATCAGCGTGCTCGAGATCGTGCCGTCGCTGCTGCGGGTGATCCTCGACCGCATGGACGACGCGCAGGTCCAGCGCGCCTTTGCGGGATTGCGGCTCCTGATCTCGACCGGCGAGCCGCTGCCGGTCGATCTCTGCCGCGCCTGGTTCGCCCGCTGCCCGAAGGTGCCGCTGATCAACGCCTATGGCGCGTCGGAATGTTCCGACGACGTCTCGCTGCATCGCCTGACCAAGGCGCCGGCGGCGACGACGAGCAACGTCCCGGTCGGCGCGCCGCTGCCCAACACCCAGCTCCATGTGCTCGATCAAAACCTCCAGCCGCTGCCGGTCGGCGTGACCGGCGAGCTCTGCGTCGGCGGCGCCGGTGTCGGCCGCGGCTACATCAACGATCCCGCGCAGAGCCGGCAGCGCTTCCTGCCGGATCCGTTCGCACGCCAGGCCGGCGGGCGGCTGTACCGGACCGGCGACCTCGCACGCCGCCGCGCCGACGGCACCATCGAATGCCTCGGCCGCGCCGACCATCAGGTCAAGGTCCGGGGCTACCGTATCGAGCTCAAGGAGATCGAGAACGCGCTTGCCGACCATCCTGCGGTGCGCGCCGGCATCGTCGAGCCGCGCCGCGAGGCGAGCGGCGATGTCAGGTTGATTGCCCATATCGTCGCAAGGGCCGGCAGCCAGAGCAGCGCCAGCGAGCTGCGCGACTTCCTGAAGAGCCGGTTGCCGGGCCATGCCATCCCGTCCGCATTCCTGTTCCTGGACCAGATGCCGCTCAATGCCCATGGCAAGATCGACCGGTCGGCGCTGCTGGCGCCCGCGCAGCAGGACGTCTCCGGACCGGACGCCGCCGTGCCGGCGCGGCACTTCACCGAAAAAGTGCTCTCGGACATCTGGGTCGACCTGCTGAAGGTCGAGAGCCTCGGCGTGACCGATAATTTCTTCGATCTCGGCGGCCATTCGCTGCTGGCGGGCCAGGCGATGGCGCGCGTCGCCCGTGCGCTCGGCGTGTCGCTGCCGATCAAGACCATCTTCGAGGCTCCGACGATCGAAGAACTCGCCCGGCGGGTTGACGAGGCCGTGGCAGCAAAGCCGCGCAAGCCGGCAACAGGCATGCTGCGGCCTGCTGAAAGCGGGCTCCCAACGCTCTCGATCGCACAGGACCAGATGATGCGGATCGAGCAGAACCTGCCGGGCCTGCCGCTGTTCAACCTGCCCTTTGCCTTCCGCCTCCAGGGCCCGCTCGATCCGACCACCCTCGCGCAGGCGTTCGGCGACATCGTGCGCCGCCACGAATCGCTGCAGACCGGGTTCGGCCGGAGCGGCGAAGAGCCCGTCAGTCGCATCGCCACACCCGGCGAGCTCGGACCGGCCCTCACGATCGAGGTCATCGGCGACGGACGTCCCCACGACAACAAGCGGCGCAAAGCCCTCGAACTCAGGAAGATCGACCTCCTGATCGAGCAGGAGACCTACGCCCCGTTCGACACTGCGCGGCCGCCGCTGTTGCGGGCGCGGCTGTTGCGGCTCCATGCCGACGATCATGTGCTGCTGCTGACGCTGCATCATGCCATTGCCGACGGCTGGTCGATCGGCGTGCTGTTCGAGGAGCTGTCCAACCGCTATGCGGCGCTGGCCGGGCGTCCGTCCGTGCCGCTGCCGAAACTACCGCTGGCCTTTTCGGACGTCGCCCGCTGGCAGCGCTGGTGGCGCGGCACGGACGCCGCCCGCCGCCAGGCCGCCGACTGGACGGAGAATCTGCGCGGCGCGACCCCCGTCTTCGACGGTGAAGCAAGCCCCGGCGCGTCCACCGGGCATCACCCCGTCAGCCTCGAGCGCGAGCTGATCGGCCGGCTCACGGCGTTCGCCGGCCGGCATAACAGCACGCTGTTCATGTGCCTTCTCACCGGCCTGAAAGCCCTGCTGCTGGCGCAGAGCGGCCGCAACGACATCTCGGTCGCCACCGCCATGGCCAATCGTGCCCAGCCGGATACCGACCGGATCGTCGGTCCGTTCGAGAACACGGTGATCGTCCGTACCCGAATCACGCCGGAGCTGTCATTCGCGCAAGCCCTGGCCCGGGTGCGCCAGAGCGTGCTCGACGCGCATGCGCGCCAGGAGCTGCCGTTCAACATCCTGGCCGACCATCTGGAGCAGGAGGGGATCGATCCGGCCTCGCTGCTCCAAGTCTATTTCACCCTGCAAAATCCGCTGCGCCAGCCGCTCGATCTGGCTGACGTCACGATCGAATCGATCGGCAACGTCGCGCGCGAAGGCCAGCCGGTGCTGCCGATCGACCAGACCTGGCTGTCGCTGATGCTCAAGGAACGCCCCACCGGAATCACCGGCTCATGCAATTACAAGGGCGAGCTGCTCGATGGCCGCAGGATCGGTGAGTGGATGGCGCATCTCGTCGCGCTGCTGGATGCGGCCGTCGCCCACCCCAACACACCGCTCGGCCGATTACTCGCTCGCAGGGCGGCATGACCGGCTGTACGGGACGGGAGAACACAGGTTCACTCGCCAAAGCTGTGCATGACCAAGTTGCATCTTGATTATTTGGCGCCAGCGCGCAAGATTATTCCCTCGATTTGATTTGGACGATTATTTTCAACCGGGGGAGTATGTTATGGGTTTCATCAAATTTACCAAGGGTACCTCGTTGAGCGACAAGGACCGCAAGGCCCTGCAAAAGCTGCTGGGCGCCGAGAAGAAGAAGCTCCAGTCCGCGCTCAAGGATGTCGATGCCAGCCTTTCGATGCTGGGCGGAGCGAAGAAAGCCAAGAAGAAGAAGAAGTAAGGATCGTCGGCCGGGACGCCGCACGAATCCTCAGGCTTCACTTTCCGGATATGGGCCGCTCGCTTGTCGAGTTGGGGTCTCGCACAAGCTTGCGCCTGTAAACTGGCCTGCAAATCGACAAGAAATTGCCCGGGTGGACCGTTAGAAGCGGTCCGCTCAGTTGATTCTTGCTCAGTTGATTCTTCCGTCAGGGCCGGAGACTTGGCCTCCGCCTGACGCCATGGGCCTTATTGATGGCAGACGACAGAATTGAACTGTTTGTCGGACTGATCGAGACCATTGACGCTCCGGGCGCAGTCGATGCGTGCCGGCGCCTACTCTCGGTCGACGAACGGATCCGCGCCGACCGCTTCATGTTCGAGCGGCACCGGCGGCAGTATATCTTCGCGCACGCGATGCTGCGCCTGGCGCTGTCGCAGGCCGCGCCGAACGTCGCACCCACCGATTGGTCCTTCGGGGCCGGTCGCTACGGGCGGCCGTTTGTCGCGGCGCCCGCGACCTCGACCGCGCTGCATTTCAGCCTGTCCCATGCCGATGGCTGCGTTGCCTGCGTCGTCTCCGGGCATGAGACCGTCGGCGTCGACGTCGAAACCGTGTCACGGCGTGTCGCGCCACTGTCCACCGCGCTTCGCTTCTTTGCGCCGGAGGAGGTCGAAACGTTGCGCGGACTGCCGGAGCCCGCCGCGATCGAGCGCTTTTTCGACTATTGGACGCTCAAGGAGGCCTATCTGAAGGCAAGGGGCTTTGGGCTCAATCTGCCGCTCGACGCTTTCGCGATGCAGGTGTCCCGCGAGGCCATCGAGATCAGCTTCAAGCCCGATATCGCCGACGATCCGCATGCATGGCGCTTCTCGCTGTGCTCGCCGTCGCCCTCGCATCGCCTCGCGATCGCCGACGGCTCCCGCGCGCACGGCGGCCTTCCCATCACCCGCAATTCCTGGCCGTTCCAGGAAGCGGCTGAATGACGCCCCCGCGGCTGCGCGTCTTTCCCGCGATCTCGCGCAACCGCGATCCCAAGAAATATGTCGGCGAGCTGATGCGGGTGGCACAGTTCGCCGACCGCAACGGCTTCGAAGGCATCCTGCTGTTCGAAGGCAACGACGTGTTCGTCGAGCCCTGGGCGATGGCCCAGCACATCATGGGTGAGACCACGCGAAGCTCGCCGCTGATCGCGGTCAATCCGGTCTACATGCACCCGTTCGCCGCGGCAAAATTCGTCTCGTCCTTTGCGCAGCTCCACGGCCGCAAGGTCTATCTCAACATGATCACGGGGACCGCGGTCAGCGATTTGCAGGGGCTGGGCGACGAGCAGTCGCATGCGGACCGCTACGTCCGGCTCGGCGAATTCGTCGCGCTGATGCGCCAATTGCTGGAAAGCCCTCGCCCGGTGAATTTCGACGGCCGGTTCTACCGCGCAAGCAATCTGCAACTTCGCCCGCGCCTGCCGGCGGAGCTGATGCCGGAATTCCTGGTCGCGGGCCAGTCGGAGGCGGCGCAGCGCGTGGCGAAGGAGACCGGCTGCATCAAGATGCAGATGCTGCCGCCCGATCTCGATCGCGGCCTCGATGCGCCCGGAATGAACTTTGGCATCTTCGCCCGCGAGGGACGCGACGAGGCACGGCAGGCGGCAACGGCGCGTTTCCGTGACAATGCCGATGATCGCGAGCTGCTCGCGCTCACCGTGGAGAACAGCGATTCCGTGTGGAAGCGGCGGCTCTATGACGGCCAGAGCGGCGAGCTCGCCGACAATGGCTACTGGCTGCTGCCGTACCTCACCTTCCAGGCCGACTGCCCCTATCTCGTCGGCAGCTACACCGAGATCGGCGCAAAGCTGAGGGATTTTGCGGCGAAGGGCCTGACCACGATCATGCTCGACATGGTCGCCGACGAGGCCGAGATGCAGCACGTCCGCAAGGCGCTCGCGGCGAGCGGGATGTTCTAGGACGTCACGCCGAGCGGACTGAGCCGTGCCAGCGGCTCGCTGCCTTCCGGCCGTCGCAAAAGCTGCATGACATGCCGCTTCAGGCGCACGAATTCGGGTTCGGTGACGAGATCGTGGCTCCGCGGCCGCGCAAACGGCAGCACGATGTCCTCGATCACCCGGCCGGGTCTTGCGCTCATCACGACGATGCGATCGGCGAGAAACAATGCCTCGTCGATGTCGTGGGTGACGAAGACCGTGGTGGTCGGGATCTTGCTCCAGATGTCGAGCAGGACCTCCTGCATCATGCCGCGCGTCTGCGCGTCGAGCGCGCTGAAGGGCTCGTCCATCAGCAGCACCCGCGGCTGGTTGATCAGGACCCGCGCGATTTCCACGCGCTGCTGCATACCGCCCGACAATTGCGCGGGATAGAACGCCTCGAAGCCGGAAAGGCCGACCAGCTTCAGGATCGCGTCGGCGGCGCGGTCGCGCTCCCTCCTCCCGAGACCCCGCATCTTCGGGCCGAAGGCGACATTGTCACGCACCCCCTTCCAGGGAAACAGCGTGTGCTGCTGAAACACCATGCCCCGGTCCGGGCTCGGGCTCTGGACCTGCTGGCCGTCGACCGTGAGACGGCCAGCCGTGATCGGCAAATGCCCGGCCAGCGCGCCGAGCAGCGTGGATTTTCCGCAGCCGGAGGGACCGAGGATGCAGACGAGCTCGCCCGGCGCAATCGCGACATCGAGACCGCTGACCGCTTCGAATGCATCGCCGCCCGATCCGAGCGAAATCGAGACATCGGCGAAGTCGATCCGACCGACGCTGTTCGTGCCGATATCCGCGACCCGGATGTTCATCGCGCCACCTTCGGGCTACGCCAGGGCATCAGAAGCCGCCCGGCCGTCGTCAGCAGCCAGCTCGATCCCATGCCGAGCAGGCCGATGATCAGCATGCCGACGATGATGTCGGCGTAGTTCTGGAGCGTGTAGGCTTCCCAAGTGTAATAGCCGATGCCGAACTGGCCTGAGATCATCTCCGCGGTGACGAGGCAGAACCACGAGGTGCCCATGCCGATTGCAAGCCCGGTGACGATGCTGGGCGCGGCGTCCGGCAGCACGACCTCCCTCAGGATCGCCAACTCCCCCGCGCCGAGGCTGCGGGCGGAGGCAACCAGCCGGCGGTCGACATTCGCGACACCGTGGACGGTGTTCAGCACGATCGGAAACAAGGCACCGATGAAGGTGATGTAGATCATCGAGAGTTCGGACGACGGAAAGATCAGGATCGACAGCGGTATCCATGCCACCGCCGGTATCGGCCGCAGCAATTCCAGCGGCGGCAGCAAAAGATCGCTCGCGGCGCGTGACCGGCCGATGGCAAAACCAAGGATCACGCCGATCACGACCGCCGCCCCGTAGCCCGCGAACACCCGCCAGAGGCTACTGGTGATATGTGCCGTCAATTTCGGCGAACGAAACAGGGCGAGCGCGGATTGAGCGACCTCGACCGGCGGCGGCACGTTGCGGAAGGTCACGATCCCCAGATTGAGATGCGTGGTCGAAGCGACCTGCCAAAGGGCGATGCAGGCCAGGATCGAAAGGCCGCGGACCATCCAGCGGATGCCCGCAGGTCGCGCCGGGATAGCGGTGGCCATCGCCTCACCGGCTCGCGACGAGGGACTCGCGCGCGGCCGCGAAGTCGAGCACCGCGCCACCGTTCTTCTTCGACCAGCCCTCGGCCGCCTGCTTGAGCAGGAACGCGCTCAGCTCGCCCTTGGACGACCGCACGAACCAGGCCTGGTTTGCAAACAGCTTGATGCCGCTCTCGCGATCCTGAGCGTAGACGACGCGGATGGTCTTGCCGTCCTTCTCGAGGCCGGCGAGCGCCTTGAGCGCGTTCTCGGGCGAGGCATAGTGGCGTACATGAGCCTCGTCCTTGACCCAGATCTGCGCGACGCGGCTGAAGTCGCTGATCTGGTCGCCCGTTGCGGCGTCCTTGGCACGAAGCGGAAGCTGCGCGTAGTTCTTCAGTTCGGAGTCGTAATCGCGTCCCGCCTGCGCCGCCGCGATACGGATGAACTTGTCGGTCACGAACTGGTTGATATCGAGATCACTGTCCGCGCGCTTGAGCAGCTTCAGCGTCTTGATCGAGGTTGCGACCGCCTGGCGGTACTCCGGCTTCCAGGTCACATCGCGGGTCTGGAGACCGAGCGGTCCGTGAAAGAGGTAGTCGACCTCCGCCTCGATGCCGGTCACCTTCGCGATCAGTTCGCTGTACTTCTCCGGCTCTTCCGCGATCAGGCGATCCGCTTCCAGCGCTGCGCGCAGATAGGCGACGACGATCTCGGGATATTTCTCGGCATAATCGGCATCGACCAGCCCGCCGTGGAATGTCGGGGCATTGGCCTGCGCGCCGTCAAAGATCTTGCGCGCGAAGCCGCGCCACGGGAACAGTTCGGCGAACGGAACGAAGTCGGCATGCGCCTCGATCTTGCCGGCCTGCAAGGCCGGCCCCGCAACCTCCGGCGCCTGCGTGATGATGTTGACGTCGGTCTCGGGATTCCAGCCCTTGGCCTCGATCGCGCGGAGCAGCATGCCGTGCGAGGTCGAGGCGAAGGGAACCGAGATGGTCTTGCCCTTGAGCTCATCGAGCGATTGCACCGGCGAGCTCGACGGCACCACGATGCCGTTGCCACTGCCCTTGGTGCTGCCGGACAGCACGCTGATGAAGAGGCTACGGCGTCCGGCCTTCTGGAACGCCACGCCGTTCAGCGAGCCCGGAAAGTCAGCCATCGCGCCGAAATCGAGCTTGCCTGCGACCATCTCGTTGGTGAGCGGCGCGCCGCTCGTAAAATTCTTCCACTGGATGTCGTAGGTGACATCCTTGTACTTGCCGTCATGTGGCAGAAATTTCTCAAGCAGCTTGAGCTCGCGAATGAGCAGTCCGCCGGTCGCGCAATTGATCGTCGTGTCCTGCGTCCCGACTGCCACACGGATCGTCTCCGCCTGGGTCGGCGCGAACATCGCAACAGTGATGGCCACAATGGCCACACTGAATCTCAAAGAGCTGAATTCGATCATCGAACTGTCCTCGGGAGGCCGGGCGCGTGCCGGCGGCAACGCTGGCCGGCACTATCGAAGGCGCGGCGCAACGCTTGAAGCAATTACTTGCGTCGCTGTCGCAGGACGTTCGCGTCATGATTCCGTCGCGCAACGACGCAAAGGATTTTCTCAGGACGGAGCCATGGACAGAGGAATCGTTTCGCTGCCGGTCGCCGCACACATCAAGCTTTGCTAAGTGATTTGGAACGATCGCAAAGAGATGGACATCGCACCACCGCCGCACTTACCTATTCGCAAGCCCCTGGAGAGCTGACGGATTGCGATGACCATACTCAAGGAAGCTGCCGCGACCGAGCCTGCCGCTTTCGCCGACCGGCCTCATGCAGGCGTTCCGTTCGACTGGACCGACCACAAGAAGACGCGGCGGGTCCGCAGCACACGCGCGAGGCCCGCAAGCTCGGCGCTGTTCATGAGCGAGACGATCGACGGGCTGAATGCCGGCGCGCATTTCCTCGACCGTTTGTCCGCGTCGGAGCAGGCGCGCGTGCACGCGGCCGGCCGCATCATCACGGTGCCGCAGGGCGAAATGGTATTCAGCCAGGGCGATGGCCACGACGGCATCTTCATCATCCGCCGCGGACAGGTGCGGGTCTACTACACCGCGCCGTCGGGCCGCGAGATCACGCTCGCCTATTGGACGCCGGGACATTTCATTGGAGGCCCCGAGATATCCGGCGGTGGCATTCACATGTGGTCGGGCATCGCCATCGAGGCCTGCGAGATTACGACACTCTCCGGCCCCGCGCTTGAGAAGCTGTTGACCAGCATGCCGAGCTTCGCGCTGGCGCTGATCGACGGCCTCATCGCCAAGGGCAAATGCTACTCCTCGATGGCGCAGATCCTCGGTACGCGATCGGTGATCGAACGGCTGGCGCAATTCCTGCTCACGCTGTCGGAATTGCATGGCACGGCCGACGGCGACACCATCGTCATCAACCGCAAGATCACCCATGACCAGATCGCGGCCATGGTGGGCTCGACCCGGCAATGGGTGACGATGATGCTGAAGCGTTTCCAGAACCGCCGCATCATCGCCATCGACGGCAGCACCATCCAGATCAGGCGGATCGACCTGCTGGAGCAGATTTTGTTCAAGGATTAGGCGCGGCGGGTTGTCTCCGTGCGCACGGTGACAGTCGAACTCGCGGAGAGTCCCCCTCACCCGGAATTTGCTTACGCAAATTCCGACCTCTCCCCGCAAGCGGGGAGAGGTAAACTTCACCGCGCCTCTTCAAACCCGGCCAGCACCGAGGTCAGGTTCGCGCCCAGAATATCCGAGAGATAGCCGCCCTCCTGCACGAACACGGTCGGCAGGCCCAGCTTCGCGATCGCCTGGCCGATGCGGCGGAAGCCCGGCGTGGTGACGGCGAGGCCCTTCAGTGGATCGTGCTCGGAGGCATCGAGGCCGAGCGCGATGACGAGGGCGCCGGGTGCAAAGGATTCGATCGCCTTGCGCGCGACATCCATCGCCTGGATGTAGCCGTCGTCACCGGTGCCGATGGCCAGGGGGATGTTGAGATTGGCGCCGAGGCCGGGTCCTTCGCCGCGCTCATGCGCGTAGCCCCACACATAAGGATAGTACGCGATGGGGTCAGCGTGGATCGACACCGTGTAGACGTCAGGGCGTGCGTAGAAGATTCCTTGCGTGCCGTTGCCATGATGGACGTCGACGTCCAGGATCACGACGCGCTCATGCTTGAGCCGCAGATGCGCGGCTGCGATCGCGCTGTTATTGAGGAAACAGAAGCCGCCGGCCATGTCGCGGTAGGCGTGATGGCCGGGCGGACGGCAGAGTGCATAGGTCGCATCCTCGCCGTCCATCACCATCTGCGCTGCCGTGACCGCAACATCGGTGGCAGCGCAGGCCGCGGCCCAGGTGCCGGGACCGATCGGCGCCGCGGTGTCGGCGGTGTGCCAGCCGAGCTTGCCGACGATATGAGTGGGATAGGTCGCGGCATGACGCACGGGATGGATGTTGCCGATCATCTCCGGGCCGGAATCGCCGAGCGCGGTCCAGGCGTCCCAGGCTTCGCTGAGGAACGACAGATATTCCGGGCTGTGAATCCGCGCACGCGGCCCCTGCCCGAATGTCGTCGGTTCGACCAGCTGATGCTTGCCGTCCTTCAACCCCTTGAGCAGGCGATCGGCGCGCTCGGGCTGCTCCGTGGTGCGCTTGACGACACCGCGAACCAGGAAGAATTGCGGATCGTGGCTGCGATGCAGTTCGGTATGGACGGCTTTCACTCAAACACTCCGTGGTCGCGTTGACGGTGCCCACAGATGTCTAAATGCCTGCGGCGGCCAGATGCAAGCAAGAAGAATGCCGCCGCTTTGGTGCTGCTCTGCGCCGGAGGCAGACCGCCCGTGATGCTCTAGCAGCGCCCGCGCTGGAGGCAGTGCTCGCGGCCCTGCTGGTCGGTGCGGAAGGACTCGACGAAGCCGCCCTGACGCTGGGTGACGAAGACGGTCTTGCCGTCGCTGCCGCCGAAGGCGAGATTGGTCGGCTCCTTGCCCTTCAGCGCGATCTCCCGCTCGACCGCACCATTGGGCTTCATCAGCGCGATGGTGCCCTTGAGGATGCGCGCGACATAGAGACGGCCGGCGACGTCGGTGCGCAGGCCGTCGACGGTGTCGGGCTGGAAGGCTTTGACGAGTTTTGCGCCGGTGAGCTCGTTACCGCGGACGGTGTAGGACCAGATTTCGCCGCTGCTGGATTCCCCGACATAGAGCGTCTTGCCGTCAGGGCTGAGGTCGATGCCGTTGGTGGTGCCCATCGCGCGCGGCGCGGGCATCACCTGCCCCTGCACCGTGCCGTCCGCAGATTTGGCGATGCGCCAGATGTGGCCTTCCCTGCCTTTCCAGTTCGGATCGCTCGCATAGATCGTGCCGTCGCGCGCGACCGTGATGTCGTTGGGCTGGTTCATCTCGTCGGAATGAAACCAGACGACGGGCTCGCTCGCGCCCTTCGGGATCGCGAAGATGTTGTGCTTCTTGTAGTCGGCGATGAACATGGTGCCGTCACGCGCAAAGCGGATGGCGTTGCCGACGCTGCCCGCGGGCAGTGCCGTAAACTGCTCCGAAGCCGCGCCGCCCACCGGCAGCTTGCCGATGGTGCCGGGCTTGCCAAAGTTGACCACGAAGAGATTGCCGTCGAGATCGGCCGCCGGCCCTTCGATGCCGAAGGTGTATTCGCCCGACGGCGTCACCTGCACGCTTTCGAACAGCTTTGTTTCAGCATGGGCCGGCGATGCCGCGATGACGAGAAGGAGGCTACTGCACAGGCACCAGAAATTCCTGCCGAATGTAATAGCCATCGTCGTCGCTGCACTCGCCATTCAGATAGGGATCGGCAGGCCGGAAGAATCGGCTGAAGCCGGGTTTGTCTACAGCGCTCCTTTGTGTCACGACAACGACCTTGCCGGCCGGTATTTCGCCGCATTCCTTGTTGGTCTTGCCAAAGAACTTGCGCTGCGGCGGGCCGGACTTGATCCGCATCCGCGTGCCCGGAACCATTTTCGCAACCAGCAGGTCCGCGGTATCGAGCAGGCGCGTGTAGCCAGGTTCGGTCCTGGGCAGGCTTTCGCCGCCCGGCGGCATCAGCTTCTCGGCGCCGATACCGCGCAGCCGCGTGCGCAGCTTCCCGGAGTCTGGATCGCCCGGATAGATCCAGCCGTCCTGCGACAGCATGAAGCGCAGCACCGTCGCGTCCTTTTCCGCATCCGATTGCCCTGCCTTCAGGCCGAAATCCGAGTGGCAGCCGACGCAGTGCTTTTCGACGAGCCCCTTGCGCAGCGTGGTGAGCCGGACACTGTTCTGCGCGTCTTTGGCGACGAAGGCCGCGAGCTGGTCGATCATCGCCTGGCTGCGCATGTCGCAAGGCAACGGCGGCGGATCGCCAGCAGCGCGATCGATGCGGATTACCGTCTGGTTCTTGTCCTCGACCAGCCAGATTGCGCCGTCCTCTGCGACCGTCATGCCGACGGGCGCTCCTTGCGGCCGCGCGCCGTTGACGCGGTGCCAGCCTGCGATCAGTTCGTCGAATGGCGCGGCGGCGACTTCTCCGGCGTCGGTCTGAAAGCTGTGGGTCGGATCTGCCGCGCAACTGACGTGGTAACGCACCGGCGCCGGGGCGGGCTTCGGGAAGCCATGGTCGTCGACGTCATAGAAGAGGACGCGGCTGCCGGTCGGACGATAGCCGTGCAGGCCGACTAGCAGCTTGCCTTCCAGCTCCGGGAATTTCGCGCCGTGATAATAGAGCATCGCCAGCGGCGCGCCGTGCGGCGGCATCAGAGAGAACGGTGCCTTGTAGAGCGCATTGGCCGTGCAGAGCGACCTGTAGACCCCGGATTGCAGCACGGGCTTGAATTCGGGGCTCGGCGTCGACAGGTCGTAGCAATAAGGCCAGCCATAATGCCTGCCCTGCTCGATCGCGTTGATCTCCTCGTTCGGCTTGAAGATGTCGGGCAGATCGCGGCCGTTCTCGCCCTGCAGGAAGGCGTAACCAGGATCGGGAAAATTCGGATGCAGCGCCAGCGCCATCGAGTTGCGCAGGCCGCGCGCATAGACGGTGTGCGGCGGGTCGGGATCGGCCGGCTTCAGCGCCGGGAAGATGCCGCCTGCGGGCGGTGTGAACAGCCAGATCGAGGCCATCGCGGACGCGCCCTCGGCCGCCGCGCATGGTTTTGTGATCGGCGCCGACGTGATGCAGTCGTCGCTGTGCGAGCCGACATTGACGAACAGCCGCCCGTTCCCGTCAAAGGCGAACTGCTTGAGCGGATGGGCACTCTCGTCGAGCCTGGTGCCGTCAGGCAATGTGATCCGGCGGCCGGGCATGTGCCGGATGATGGTCTCGACCGTGCTGCGGGGATTGTCGGCGAGCGGATCGAACCGGAAGATCGTCTCCGCGGTCGAGGCGTACAGCTTCTTGTCCGGGCCAATCACGAGACCGAACGGATATTCGATTGCGGTCAGCAGCTCCTTGAACCGCTGCCCCTGCGGCGCATGCGGATCGAGCAGCAGCAGCCGTCCATCGGTGTGGCCCCAGCCCCCCATGTCGGCGACCACGAACAGGTCACGGCCTGGCACCTGGATGATCGAGCGCGGAAATTTCAGGCGATCCTCTTCGCTGGCGACGAGACCGGCGCAGAATCCCGCCTTCATGTCGATCTGGATTCTGGGAAAGGCGAGATCGCCGCTGCCACAGGTTTCCGTGCCGATCGCGTAGCCGCTTTTCCTCACCGGCTCGGAGGAGGCTCCCGGGGCAAGACCGAACAGCGCTCCGGCGACGATCGCCGCAAACAAGCTTCGGCGTTCATGCCAGAATGTGAGCTGGTTCACGGCGATCCCCCGGACTTTCGGTCCAAAGTTGTTCCATGCCATGGGAACGCCGTCCAGTTGATCATCACCCCCCTGTGATCAAACCCGCTCGGGCCTTCGCAGCGACCAATCTCCGTAGATTCCCTTACCGGGCTCGCCCCGAATGTTTCGCGAAGGCCTCGGGTGGTATCGGTTTGCCATCCCAGTCGCTCCCGACAGGAGACGCATATGGTCCAGGTCTATTTTCACTGCTCCAACACCGAAGGCACGCTGATCGATCGCAGCGGCACCGCGGTGGCCAGCCTGACCGAGGCGCGTGACCGTGCGGCCCAGATCATGCACTCGATGATCTACACCCCGGGTGCCGAAGACTGGCGCGACTGGGTGATCCATGTCAGCGGCTCCGACGGCGAGGAGATCTTCGACCTTCCCTTCACCGCCATGCTCGGCAAGCCGCATTGAGGTGATGCCGTGCTGTTCGCTTCATTAACCCTGCTCTGCCAGCCCCTCAACTTCGTCGCCACCAAGTGGCAGAAGCTGGTGCGGATCGCAGGCAACCCCTACCGCCCCGAACTTCACTACATGCGCGGGCCTGGCCCGAAATGGCACGCCAAATATCAGGCCAGCCGGCTGGACCGCGGGCTCTGAGCGCAGTCCGCGGCTGCTCCTCTACTTCCCCGTAAACTTCGCCTTGCGCTTCTCGACGAAGGCGGTGCGGCCTTCGATGGCGTCGGCGCTCTTGCGGATCGTGGCCTGAACCTCGATCTCGCGGCGGAACTGCGCCTCGTAAGCCGCATGCTCGCTCTCCTCGACAAGCGCACGCGTTGCGACCAAAGCGCGCGTCGGGCCGTCCGCCAAACGGCGCGCCAGGACCAGCGCCTCGTCCATCAGCTTCGCGTCGTCGACGACCTGCCGCACCAGGCCGATCTCCTGCGCACGTTCGGCCGTCAGGGGCTCGTTCAGCAACATCAGCTCGAGCGCGCGCTGCCGACCGACCAGCCGCGGCAACAGCCAGGTCGAACCGAGATCGGGCACCAGGGCGATCCGGCTGAACACCTGGATGAAGCTCGCCGACCGCGCCGCAACAATCATGTCGCCGGCCATCGCAAGGCTGAAGCCGCCGCCGGCCGCGACGCCGTTGACGGCGACCACGACAGGCACGCGGCATTCGCGCAACGCCTTGAACGCGGGCCAGTAGAACCGCATCACGCCGGCGGCGATGTCCTCGCCCAGCGCTTCCGATGCCTTCAAATTCTGTCCTGAGCAAAATCCGCGCCCCGCGCCGGTGAGGATCAGTGCGCGAATGCCCTCATCCCCAGTCATCTCGGCGACGGCGGCGGCGAGCGCGCCGAGCAGGTCCGGCGTCATCGCGTTCAGACTCGCCGGCTCGTCGAGCGTCAAGATCCCAACCGCGCCATCCCGCGCCTGTTTCACACCTGCCATGTCTCGTCTCCCTTTGGATTTTCTCGTTGGCGGCAATGTGCCATCCTTCGCACGCCCCGCCAATGCTGCAGCTTCCGCGTGAAGCCAGAACAACCGAATCCAGAGATCAAGACGACATCATGCCTCATCAGTTCAGCCTCGCCCAAGCCGTCCGCAAACCCGCCGTCACATCCAAGGGCGGCATCGTCGCCTCGCAATCGCGACGGGCGGCCGAAGTGGGCGCGCAGGTGCTGGCGGCGGGCGGCGACTGCGTGGACGCGATCGTCGCGACCACCTTTGCGCTGAACGTGCTGGAGCCCTGGAACAGCGGCATCGGCGGCGGCGGCGCCATGGTGCTCTACCGCGCCAAGGAAAATCGCACCGAGGTGATCGACTACGGCATGTGCGCGCCACAGAGCCTGCGCACCACCGACTACCCGCTCAGCGGCGAAGGCGCGGCCTCCGATCTGTTTCCCTGGCCGCGGGTGAAGGACGATCGCAACATTCACGGCCCCGGCTCGGTCGCCGTGCCCGGCGTCGTCGCCGGCATGGAGGAGGCACATCGCCGCTACGCCAAGATGCCGTGGAAGGATCTGGTCGCGCCGGCCGCCGCGCTCGCCGGCGAAGGCCTGCTGGTCGATTGGTGGACCACGCTGACGATCGCGGCATCGGCAGCCGATCTCAGGCGCTATCCCGCGAGCGCGGCCACCTTCCTGAAGGATGGCCTGCCGCCGAGCGCGCCGTGGGGCATCAAGTCCGAGACGCGGCTGCCGTTGGCCACGTTGAAGGCGACGTTGTCGCACCTCGCCGCTGCCGGTCCGCGCGATTTCTACCAGGGCGATCTCGCCAAAAGCATCGCATCCGACATCAAGGCCGACGGCGGCTCGCTGTCGGTGGAGGATCTCGCCGCGTTTCGCGCCCATCTGCGCGAGCCGCTGGCGATCCCCTATCGCGGCGGCAAGGTGTATGCGACGCCGGAGCTCACGGCCGGACCGACAATGGCGCATGCGCTGCGGCTGTTGCAGCAGAGTCTGAAGCCGGGAAGCGCACCCGACGCGACCACCTACAGCGAATATGCGGTGGCGCTGCAAGCAGCCTTCCGCGAGCGGCTCAAGGACATGGGCGATGCCGACGGCAAGCGATCGCTCGGCGCCGAATATCTGGCGCCCGCCTGCACAACGCATTTCTCCGTGGTCGACCGCCACGGCAACATCGCAGCGGTCACGCAGACGCTGCTCTCGTCCTTCGGCTCGAAATACGTGACGCCGCACACCGGCATTGCCATGAACAACGGCATCATGTGGTTCGACCCGACGCCGGGCACCACCAACTCGCTCGCTCCCGGGAAGCGCTGTCTCTGCAACTACACGCCCGTCATCGCCGAAACGAAGGACGGCAAGCGTCTCGCGGTCGGCGCCTCCGGCGGCCGCCGCATCCTGCCGTCGGTGATGCAGCTCGTGTCCTTTGCGATGGATTACGGCATGGACCTCGACACGGCCATCCACCAGCCGCGGATCGACGCAAGCGAAGGCGCGGTCGTGATCGGCGATATCAGACTGCCGGCAGACGTGCGCAAGACACTTGCCGCACGCTTCGATTATGAAGAGACGCAAGTGCAGGCCCTGCCGCAGAAGTTCGCCTGCCCCAGCGTGGTGATGCGCGAGGACGATACGAATTCGGGCGCGGTCGAGATCTTCCAGCCCTGGGCCGACGCTGTCGCCGAATCCTGAGCGTCACGACTCCTCCGCATTTGCACGCGACACCGCGATCGATGTTCGTTCGTCGAACGGACAGATGCGTGCCTAACAGGAGAGATTTCGGATGAAGAAACTTGCGCTCGCCGCAACACTGATCATCGCGGCCGGCTTCACCATGCCAAACGCCGCATTCGCCAGGGGCGGCCACGGACATGGTCATGGCCATGGCCACGGCCACGGCCATCATGGCGGATACCATGGACATCGCCATGCCACTCATCTCGGATGGCACCACGGGCGCAAGGTCGGCTGGCGCGGCAGGGGCTGCCCGCCCGGCCTGTGGAAACAGGGTCGCTGCTGACGCCCTATCTGCAAGTCATGCAAGGCGTCGCTCCTGACGGGGCGGCGCCTTCTTCTTCAAACGCCCAGCCGATCCCGCACCCGGCCCGTGATCACAGCAGTCGCAACCCCCAAGGGCCAAAATGCGTGCATCGGAATCGGCTTGATACCCGTGACGGGCATGTCGATCTCAGCCTTGGCACCGCCGATCAGCCGGCGCGCGAGCTGCGCGCCCATCGCGGTCGAGAGCGCGACGCCGCGGCCATTGCAGCCGAGCGAGATCAGGACGCTCTCCGCCGGCTCGTGCACATGCGGATAATGATCCTTGGTGATGGCGAGCCGGCTGTTCCAGCCATGCGTCCAGGCGGCGCCCTTGAGCTGCGGCCATAGCCGCTCGGCATAACGCATGAGATAGGCGACGTCGTTGGGCGACTTGATCCAGCGCATCGGGCCGCGGCCGCCCATCAGCAGGCGGTTGTTTTGATCGATCCGATAATAGACGGTGATATGACCGCTCTCGTAGAGCACCGGCCGTGTCGGCATGATCGAGCGGGCGACCGCGTCGGAGAGCGGCGCGGTGGCGGCAATCGAAGAGAATACCGGCACGATGGTACGGCGGAGCGCCGGCCAGAGATCGTCGGTGAAGCCGTTGGTGGCGAGCAGGACCTTGTCGGCATGCACCACCGCGCGCGGCGTCTCGATGCGCCAGCGCGCGCCGTCGCGACGGAGCGACAGCGCCGGCGTTTCGCCATGGACCTTCGCGCCCGCGGAAATCGCGGCGCGCGCGAGGCCACGGGCGTAGCTGAGCGGATGCAGATCGCCGCCGCGCGAGTCCAGCATGGCGCCGATGTAGCGGTCCGTGCCGGTCATCTCGCGCAACTGCTCGCGGTTCAGATATTGCACCGGCATGCCGCGGCGCATGCATTGCTGCGCCGTCTTCTCGATCGCGGCGGCGCTGGCCTCGTTGTAGGCCGCGCGCAGCGTGCCATTCTGCCGCGCTTCGCAGGGGATCTGGTAACGGCGGATCAGGTCGTGCGTGAAATTGGTCGTGCCGTAGGAGAAGTCGATCATGCGGCGGCCGAGCTCGGCGCCGAAATCGGCCTCGATCTGATCGGGGTCATGCTTCAAGCCGGGATTGGTGTGACCACCATTATTGCCCGATGCGCCCCAACCAGGTTCCTGCGCCTCCAGCACCAGCGCCTCGACACCTCGCTCCGCCAGATGCAAGGCCGTGGACAGACCGGTGTAGCCGCCGCCGACGATCGCGACGGGGACGGTCTTGTCCGCGTCGAGCGGCGGCGTGGCAACCGGCGCGACGGCGGTGTCGGCATAGAGCGAGGGCGGCAGAGGCAGGCGCGTAGTCATGACGAGGACCGATCAGAGCGGATGCAGCACGCGGCGCAAAAAGTCCTGCGTGCGCGGGTGCTGGGGTTGATTGAGGACGGCCTTCGCCGCGCCCTGCTCGACGATGACGCCGCCGTCGATGAACAGCACGCGGTCGGCGACGTCGCGGGCAAAGCCCATCTCGTGGGTGACGACGACCATGGTCATGCCGTCATCGGCGAGCTTGCGCATCACGCCGAGCACGTCACCGACCAGTTCGGGATCGAGCGCCGAGGTCGGCTCGTCGAACAGGATCGCCTTTGGCTGCATCGCGAGCGCGCGCGCGATGGCGACGCGCTGCTGCTGGCCGCCGGAGAGCTGCGGCGGATGCGCGTCGGCCTTTTCGGCGAGGCCCACCTGACCGAGCAGCGCGCGGCCGCGCTCGAGCACCTGCGCACGCGGCTCCTTCTTTACAAAGAGCGGGCCTTCGACGACGTTTTCCAGCACGGTGCGATGCGGGAACAGGTTGAAGCGCTGGAACACCATCGAGACCTGGGTGCGGACCTTCACGATGGAGGACGCATCGCGGTCGACCTTCAGTCCCTCGACGTTGATCTCGCCGCGGTCGTAGCTTTCCAGCCCATTGATACAGCGCAGGATCGTCGACTTGCCGGAGCCCGAGGGGCCAATGATGCAGACCACCTCACCCTTCTGGACGGAGGCCGTGATGCCCTTGAGCACCTCGTTCTGGCCAAAGCTCTTGTGGACGTCGGTGAGCTCGATCATTTCTTGCCCGCCCGCTTCTCGAAGTGACGGACCAGCAGGATCAGCGGGATGCTCATGGTGAGATACATCAGCGCCACCAGCGTGAACACATTGGTGTTCTTGAAGGTCGAGGATGCGATCAGCTTGCCTTGCAACGCGAGCTCGGCGACCGTGATGGTGGAGGCTTGCGACGAATCCTTCAGCATCATGATCATGACGTTGCCATAAGGCGGCAGCACGATGCGCACCGCCTGGGGCAACACCACGCGGCGCATGGTGAGCCACCAGCCCATGCCGATCGACTGCGCCGCCTCGATCTGGCCCTTGTCGATCGCCTCGATGCCCGCACGGAAATTCTCGGCCTGGTAGGCCGAATAGGCGATGCCGAGCCCGAGGATCGCGGCCTGCAAGGCCGACAGCGTGACGCCGAGATCCGGCATCACGAAATAGAGGTAGAACAACAGCACGATGATCGGGATGCCGCGGATCACGTTGATCAGGCTGGCGCTGAGCATCGACAGCACCTTGATGCCGGAGACCCGCATCATCGCCCAGATCAGACCCAGCACCGTCGAGAGCAGCAGCGAGCCGATGGTGACGACGATCGTCAGCGCGACACCGCTCATCAGGATCGGGAAGAATTCGACGGCGTCGTGCCAGAAGCCTTTCATCGGTCAGCCTTACCAGCCTCTGTCGATCAACCCTGCGCCTTCTGACCCCACTTCTCGAGGATCTTGTCGATGGTGCCGTTGGCCTTCAGCTTCGCCAACGAGGCGTTGATCTTGCCGAGCAGCGCGGCCTCGCCCTTGCGGACGCCGATGCCGACCGAGCCGACGGTGACGGGCTTGTAGCCGTCGACGAGACGTACCTCAGGGAAACCACCCTGCTTCAGATTGTAGGCGAGGATCGGATAGTCGGCGTAGCCGGCCTTGAGGCGACCGGTGTTCACGTCGCGCAGGATGTCAGGGATGGTGTCGTAGGCCTTGACGTCGGCGAACAGGCCGGACTTCTTCAGCGCATCGACGAAGGCGGTGCCGACCTGGGCGCCGACCGTCTCGCCCTTCAGATCATCCTGCGTGGCATAGGCCTTGGTGTCGCTCTTCGGGACCACCAGGCCTTCGCCGTAGGTGTAGATCGGATCGGAGAAGTCGACGACCTCCTTGCGCGGCGCGGTGATGAACATCGCCGCCGCAATCATGTCGATCTTGCCCGATGTGAGCGACGGGATCAGCGCCGAGAACGCCATCGGCTCGATCTGCACGCTGAGGCCGGCGTCCTTGCCGATCTCGGTGACGATGTCGACCATGATGCCCTGGATGGTGTTGGTCTTGGTGTCGAGGAAGGTGAAGGGAATGCCTGTCGGCGTCGAGCCGACCTTCAACGCCTGCTGCGCCGAAGCCGGCATCGCCGCTGCAATCGCGAGCGCCGCGACCGCGGCCAGACCAAAACGCTTCATCGCATCCCCCTTTGGGCTTGGCCGATGTCGGCGCTCGCGCATGTCGTGATCAGACGTTGCGGGCCAAGCCGTTTCGGCCTATTTTCACCAATATGAAAATTTGGTCACACTTTCGCGGGCGATGCAAGCGGTTTTCATGCACATGAAGGAAGCGGTTTGACGTGAGCGGTGGCAAAAGAATGCGCAAACCGGCCGCCGCAAAGCCGGCGAAGGTGAAAGCCAAGGCTACCACCAAGCCGGCCGAGCCCGCGATGGATGTCGCGGTCGGCCGCCGTATCCGCGATCTCAGGCGTGTCAGACAATTCTCGCTCGAGACCGTCGCGGCGCGCACCGACCTGTCGATCGGCTTCCTCAGCCAGATCGAGCGCGGCCTGTCGTCGCCATCGCTGCGCGTGCTGGCAACGCTCTCCGACGTGCTCGGCGTCGGCATGGCCGCTTTGTTCGGTGCGAGCCCAAGTCCCGACGGTGCCTCCGACCAGGTGGTGACGCGCGGGCTTCAGCGGCCGGAACTGAAACTCTGGCGCAGCGGAATTTCGAAGCAACTGCTGAGCGCTGCGGGCAGCGACAACCGGCTCAACCTGTTCCTGGTGCATATCGATCCCGGCGGCTCCGCGGGCGACGAACTCTATACCCATGACGGCGAGGAAGCCGGCCTCGTGCTCGAAGGCGAGATGATGCTGACGGTGGACAGCGAGACGTGGTCGCTGAAGACGGGCGACAGTTTTCGGTTCGCTAGCCGAAGGCCGCACCGGTTTTCCAATCCGGCCAATGATGCGAAGGCTGTGGTGCTGTGGGTGAATTGCGTGACGGGCGCGGGGTAAGCCCGTGCTCACCTTCCACCGCGCACGGCGAAAGTAAGAAAAGCCGCGACGTCTCCACATCGTCATTGCGAGCGAAGCGAAGCAATCCAGACTTTCTCCGCGGAGGCACTCTGGATTGCTTCGTCGCTTCGCTCCTCGCAATGACGGGCGGATGGAGTCTTAGCCGAACCGATACTTGTACCGGTCCACCGTCAGCGCACTCACATCGACCTCCGGCTTCCTGCCCGACAGCATGTCCGCGAGCACGCGGCCGGAGCCGCAGGACATGGTCCAGCCGAGCGTGCCATGGCCGGTGTTGAGGTGGAGGTTGCCGTATTGCGTCGGGCCGATCACCGGCGGGCCGTCCGGCGTCATCGGACGCAGGCCGCTCCAGAACGTCGCCTTGGAGAGATCGCCGCCGCGCGGGAACAGATCGGTCAGCGAGTGATCGAGCGTGGCGCGGCGGGCGTCGTAGAGCTGGCTCGAATAGCCGGATATCTCGGCAGTGCCGCCGACGCGGATGCGATTGCCGAGGCGGGTGATCGCGACCTTGTAGCTCTCGTCCATCACGGTCGATTCCGGCGCGCCGGAGGCGTCCTTGATCGGCACCGTGATCGAATAGCCCTTCACCGGATAGACCGGCAATGAGATGCCAAGCGGTGCAACGAGCCGCGACGACCAGCTTCCGAGCGCGAGAACGTAGGCATCGGCCTGCAACGAGCCCGCACTGGTCACGACACCACTGACGCGCGCGCCATCCGTGACGATGCGATCGATGCCGGTGTTGAACATGAAGCGCACACCGAGCGCTTCGGCATGCTTGGCCAGCGCCTGCGTGAACATGTGGCAGTCGCCGGTCTCGTCCTGCGGCAAGCGAAGCCCGCCGGCGAACTTCTCCTTCACGGCGGCGAGCGCCGGCTCGACCGCGATGCAGCCCTCCCGGCTCAACACCTCGAAAGGAACGCCATACTGCTTGAGCACGGCGATGTCCTCACCGGTGCCATCGAGCTGCGCCTGGTGGCGGAAAAGCTGCAGCGTGCCCTGCGAGCGCTCGTCATACTGGATGCCGATGTCGCGGCGCAGGTCGCGCAGGCAATCGCGGCTGTATTCCGCGATCGGGATCATCCGGCTCTTGTTGACCGCGTAACGCGCGCTGGTGCAGTTGCGCAGCATCTTGGAGAGCCAGACCCACATGACAGGATCGAGCTTCGGCCGGATCACCAGCGGGCCGTGCTTCATCAGCAGCCATTTGATCGCCTTCACCGGCACGCCGGGACCGGCCCAGGGCGACGAATAGCCGGGCGACACCTCGCCCGCGTTGGCGAAAGAGGTCTCCAGCGCCGGCTCGGGCTGACGGTCGACGACCGTCACCTCATGACCGGCACGCGCAAGGTAGTAGGCAGAGGTGACACCGATGACGCCGCTGCCGAGGATCAGAACTTTCACGCTTCGTCAAACTCCCGCGGCATCACGCTCGCCGCTGCAAGAACAAACTCCGCAACGGCGAGAGCAATTATCAGGCCACCCGCTTGATGGCGTCGCCGAGGATCGAGACCATATCGTCGATATGGCTCTTCTCGACGATGAGCGGGGGCGACAGCGCGAAGCTATCGCCGCTCATGCGGAAGTACAGACCGCGATTGAAGCAATCGACCATGACGTCGTAACCACGCGCGCCGACCGCACCGTCACGCGACGACAGCTCTACCGCGCCCATCAGGCCGCAATTGCGGATGTCGACGACGTTCGGCAGACCCTTCAGCGAATGCAGCGCATCGCCCCAGTATTCGGCAATCGACGCACCGCGCGTCAGCAGGCCCTCGTCCTTGTAGATGTCGAGCGTCGCGATGCCGGCGGCGCAGGCCGTCGGATGCGCCGAATAGGTGTAGCCGTGGAACAGCTCCATCTGGTTCTCCGGGCCGACCATCAGGCCGTCGTGAACCTTGCGGCTCGCGAACACCGCGCCGCAGGGAATGGTGCCGTTGGTGATGCCCTTGGCCGTCGTCATCAGGTCCGGCGTGACGCCGAAGAAGTCGGCGGCGAATGGCGTGCCGAGGCGGCCGAAGCCGGTGATGACCTCGTCGAAGATGAGGAGGATGCCGTGCTTGTCGCAGATCTCGCGCAGGCGCTTGAGATAGCCCTTCGGCGGCGGCAGCACCGCGGTCGAGCCCGGCACCGGCTCGACGATAACGGCCGCGATCGTCTCGGCGCCGTGCAGGCCGACCAGACGCTCGAGATCGTCGGCGAGCTCGGCGCCATGCTCAGGCTGGTCCTTGGCGAAGGCGTTGCGGGTGAGATCGTGGGTGTGGCGGATGTGGTCGACGCCCGGAAGATGGGTGGCGAAGGCGCGGCGATTGGCGACCATGCCGCCGACCGACATGCCGCCGAAGCCGACGCCGTGATAGCCGCGCTCGCGGCCGATCAAACGGGTGCGGCTCGCCTGGCCGTTGGCGCGGTGATAGGCGAGCGCGATCTTCAGCGCGGTGTCGACCGACTCGGAGCCGGAGTTAGTGAAGAAGATGCGGTCGAGGCCCTTCGGCGCGATCTCGGCGAGACGCTCGGCGAAGTCGAATGCCAGCGGATGGCCCATCTGGAACGACGGCGCGAAGTCCAGCGTCATCAGCTGGCGCTCGACCGCTGCGGCGATCTGCTTGCGGCCGTGACCGGCATTGACGCACCAGAGGCCGGCGGAGCCGTCGATCACCTTGCGGCCGTCGACGGTGGTGTAGTGCATGCCCTCGGCCGAGGAGAACAGGCGCGGCGCCTTCTTGAACTGACGGTTGGCCGTGAACGGCATCCAGAACGAGTCGGTCTTGATAGTGTTCGGAATCTGATGAAGGGTCACGGGCCACGCTCCTTTGCTGACGGGATAGCAGAGGCACGGCTTCGGAAGCGCAACAAGTCCTTTTCTGGTCACCTGCAAGCCATTGATTTCACTGGGGCTGCCGGTCCATATTTGCGCGATCCGCAACACCTGCAACAGGGACCAGGGGCATGAGCGTCGACATCGGTAGACGGCTGCGATTCATCCGGGCGCACCACAAGCTGTCGCAGCGCGAGCTCGCCAAGCGCGCCGGCGTCACCAATTCGACGATCTCGCTGATCGAATCCAACCAGATGAACCCGTCGGTCGGCGCGCTCAAGCGCATCCTCGACGGCATCCCGATGGGGCTCGCCGAGTTTTTCGCGCTGGAGCCGGAGTCACGGCGCAAGATTTTCTACCGCGCCGAGGAGCTGACCGAGGTCGGCAAGAAGCCGATCTCGTATCGCCAGATCGGCGACAATCTGTTCGGCCGCAGCTTGCAGATCTTGAAAGAGCGATACGAGCCCGGCAGCGACACCGGACGCGTTTACCTCGTCCATGACGGCGAGGAAGGCGGCATCGTAATCTCGGGCAAGCTCGAAGTCACCGTCGAGGACGAGCGCCGCATCCTCAATCCCGGCGATGCCTACTACTTCGAGAGCCGTCGCCCGCATCGCTTCCGCTGCGTCGGCGGCAAGCCGTGCGAAGTGATCTCGGCCTGCACGCCGCCGACGTTTTGAGGCGCATCGACATTATCCGGAATCTTACGGAGTGCCCCGGTATCTTACGGATCTTGAGGCATCTCAATCTCCGCGCGTCGACCCTCTATATGTTGCGAACCCAAGCCGAGAGACATTCCGGCGCCGCTTCATAACTGGGCTCGAAGATGAAGATCACGCTCGCCAATGCAGAGGCCGCGCTCGATGAAGTGCAGCGCGACACCGACAAGCTCCATTCGCAGGAGCTGCGTAAGGCTATTGCCGACTACATCGAGACGCAGCGAGAAGCGCTGAAGGCGCTCCGCAAGAAACTGCATTAGCAGGACGCGGCGGAACGAGAAGATCTCGTCCCGCCTTTTTGCCTCAGCGCTGCGTCAACAACTCCTCGATCTTGATCGGAAAGCGGCGGACACGCACGCCGGTCGCATGCCACACCGCGTTGGCGACCGCGCCGGCGCTGCCGGTGATACCGATCTCCCCGACGCCCTTGATGCCGAGCGCATTCACATGCGGATCGTGCTCCTCGACCATGATCACGTCGAGCGGCGGCACGTCGGCATTCACGGGGATATGGTACTCGCCGAGATTGGCATTCATGATCCGGCCGCTGCGGCGGTCGGTGATGGCTTCCTCATGCAGCGCGAAGGACATGCCCCAGATCATGCCGCCGAACAGCTGGCTCTTCACCAGATGCGGATTGACGATGCGCCCCGCCGCGAACGCACCGACCATGCGGGTGACGCGGACCTGGCCGAGCTCGGGATCGACCTTCACCTCCGCAAACACCGCACCATGCGCGTGCATCGCATACTCTTCCATCGCCGCAGGGTTCGGCGCTCCGGTGCCGCGGGCTTCGAGTTCGGCAACGCCCGCGCGCGCGAGGATCTCGACGTAGCTCTCGCCACGGGTCTCGTCGTCGCGCCGGATCAACCGGCCATCGCGCGCGATCACGCCGGCATTGCCGGCACCAAACAACGGCGAGCGCTCGTCGTTGGTGGCGAGATCGGCGAGTTTTGCGACGACGGCCGCACCGGCACTGTGGATCGCAGCACCCGCGGTCGCGGTGTGCGCCGAGCCGCCGGCGATGCCCGCGTCGGGCAGGTCGGATGAACCAGCCTTGAACTCGACACGGTCGATGTCGAGCCCGAGTTCGTCGGCCGCGATCTGCGCGAGTGCCGTCCAGGCGCCCTGCCCCATGTCATGCGCGCCGATCTCCATCGCGCCACTACCGTCGCGGCGGAGCACCGCGCGCGCTTCGGCCTGGAACATCAGCGCCGGGAAGGTCGCGGTGCCCATGCCCCAGCCGACGAGAAGGCCAGCATCGTCGCGCATCTGCCGCGGCTGGAGCGAACGCTTCGACCAGCCGAAGCGCGCCGCGCCCTGCTCGTAGCAAGCACGCAGCGCCTTGGACGAAAACGGCTTGCCAGTGATCGGCTCGACCTCGGCGTAGTTCTTCAGGCGGAAAGCCAGCGGATCGATGCCGCAGGCCCAAGCCATTTCGTCGATCGCGCTTTCGAGCGCGATCGAGCCGGTGGCCTCGCCGGGCGCACGCATGAACAGCGGTGTACCGGTGTTGACGCGCACGGCGTCATGCGAGGTGCGGATTGATGGGCTGGCATAGAGTGTATGCGAGGCGTCCGCCGCGGGCTCGTAGAAATCGTCGAACGTGCTCGACACGGTCCGGGCGTGATGATCGAGCGCAGTCAGGCGCCCTTCGCCATCCGTGCCAATGCGCAGCCGCTGACGCGTCGGTGCACGGTGACCGACCGGGCCGTACATCTGCTCACGGCGCAGTACGAGCTTGACCGGCTTGCCGACCAGCTTTGCGGCCATGATGCCGAGGACCGGCGGACCAGCCATCAGCCCCTTCGAGCCAAAGCCACCGCCGAGGAACGGGCTGCGGATGTGGATCTTGTCATGCGCGATGCCGAACAATTCGGCAACGCGCGCAAGCGACAGCATCAGACCCTGGGTCGGCATGTCGATCTGCAGACTGTCGCCATTCCATGCGGCCACAATCGCATGCGGCTCCATCGCGTTGTGATATTGCGGCGGCGTTTCGTAAATCGCGTCGATCTGCTTCTCGGCCGCGGCAAGACCCGCCTCGACATCGCCGAGGTGATTTTCGGTGGGGTTGCCGACGCCCACGACCGGCGGCACGTAACTCTCGCCGGCATCGAGGCCGACCAGCGCGGGCAGCGTCTCGTAGCGCGGCGCCAGCAGCACCGCGCCTTCCGTCGCTGCCTCCAGCGTCTCGGCGATCACGACGGCGATGGGCTGGTTGGCGTAGCGGACCTCGTCGCTTTGCAACACCTCCATCCGAAACACGAACGGATTGGTCTTGATTTCCGGATCGATTGCGAGCTGCGGCTTGTGGTCTGGTGTCATGACGTCAACGACACCGGGATGGCGTTTTGCGGCGGCGACATCGAGCGAGGTGACGCGGCCACGCGCGATGCTGGCGACAGCCATCACGGCAAACAGCATGCCGGGCGGATGGTTGTCGGCGGCATAGGTCGCCTGCCCCTTGACCTTGAGGACGCCGTCACGGCGGGTCAGCGGCTGACCGATGTTCGAGCCGTGGCGCAGATGGGCGGGAGAGCTGGATAGATTAAGCTCAGGCATGGATGGCTCCGGACGTCGAGGCAAAGGGAGAGGCCGGCAGCGCGGGAATACGCGCGGGCGTACCGGCAGCGGCAAGGGTCAGCGCGCGCACGACGATGCGGCGTGCGAGCTCGATCTTGAAGGCGTTGTCGCCGGACGGCTTTGCGTCGGTAAGCGCGCGCCAGGCGGCTTCCTGAAAAGCGTCGCTCGTCGGCGCGACGCCCTTGAGCACGTCTTCCGCGGCACGGGCACGCCAGGGCTTTGCGGCGACGCCGCCGAGCGCCAGCCGCGCCTCCGCGATCTTGCCGTTCTCGATCCGCAACGCCGCCGCGGCCGAGACCACGGCGAACGCGTAAGACGTGCGCTCGCGAACCTTGAGGTAGCGCGCATGCGTGGCGAAGCCGCGCGCCGCGGGCGGCAGGCGCACCGCGACGATGAGGTCGCCGGGTTCGAGCCCCGATTCACGCTCGGGCGTGTTGCCCGGCAGACGATGCAGCGCGTCGAGCGCGATCTCGCGGCGGCCGTTCCTGCCCTCGATCTCGACGACGGCATCGAGCGCAAGCAGGGGTACGCAGAAGTCCGACGGGTGCGTGGCGATACAGCTCTCGCTCCAGCCGAGCACGGCATGGGTGCGGTTCTCGCCCTCACGGGCGTCGCAGCCCGAGCCGGCCTCGCGCTTGTTGCAGTGGCTGGCGGTGTCGTAGAAATACGCGCAGCGCGTCCGTTGCAGCAGATTGCCGCCGACGGTCGCGGCATTGCGCAGTTGCGCGGACGCACCGGACAGCAGCGCTTCAGCGACGGCCGGGTAGGATTTCGCGAAGTTTGCGTCATGCGCGAGATCGGCGTTGCCCACCAGCGCGCCGATGCGCAACGATCCGTCAGCGAGAGTCTCGATCTGATCGAGCCCATCGAGATGCGTGACATCGACCAGACGATCCGGCCGGCTGACGCCGCCCTTCATCAGATCGAGCAGATTGGTGCCGGCGGCGAGATAGGCAGTACCCGGCTGAGCGGCCGCCGCGACGGCCTCGGCCACTGTGGCCGGCCTGATATAATCGAACGGTTTCATGCGGAGCGCCTCTGATTGGATTCATCCATGCCGGCCTGGGCTTCCAGCACGGCATCGACGATGCCGGCATAGGCGCCGCAGCGGCAGAGATTGCCGCTCATGCACTCGCGGATGCGCTCGGGATCGTTGCCGGCTTGCGCCTCTTGCATCATGCCGATCGCGCTCATGATCTGGCCGGGCGTGCAGAAGCCGCACTGAAAGCCGTCATGGGCGATGAAGGCCGCCTGCACGGGATGAAGCTGGTCGCCGCGCGCCACGCCTTCGATGGTGAGGATGTCGGCGCCATCATGGCTGATGGCGAGAGCAAGACAGGAGTTGATGCGCTTGCCGTCGACGAGAATGGTGCAGGCGCCGCACTGGCCGCGATCGCATCCCTTCTTGGTTCCGGTCAGATGGAGGCGCTCACGCAGGAGATCGAGCAGCGTGACGCGCGGATCGTCGAGGACGAAATCGCGCCGCGCACCGTTCACGGTGAGGCTGATGGAGTGGTTCATACAAGGCTCCGATCAGATATGGACATGAGTCATCAGCCAGCGCGCCACCTCCGTGGCCGCCGTCGATATGCGTTGGCCAGGCGGAACCCGGCCAACATCTCAAGGAAGATACGGAGGCACCCTCCGGTTAACAAGGGCTGCCCGAAAATATTTGGAATTCGTCGAAAGCCCGTGCGCATACAACGCGATGCAGCCTTGCTAGGGTTCAATCTAACCAATTCGTGATCTACATTACCGCCATGGACGACCAGACCGACCAGATTCGGAAGCCCCGCGCCGACGCCGTGCGCAATCGCGAGCGCGTGCTCGAGGCGGCGAAAATCGTGTTCAACGCGGGCGGTCCCGAGGCGAGCCTGGAAGCCGTCGCCAAACGCGCCGGCGTCGGCATCGGCACGCTCTATCGGCATTTTCCGACTCGCGAGGATTTGTTCGAGGCGGTGTACCGGCGCGAGGTCGAGCAGCTCAGCGAGCTCGCTGAGCAATTGAAGAATGCCAAGGACCCGGTCGACGCGCTGCGGCGCTGGCTGCGCTCCAATGTCGAATTCGTTGCCACAAAAAAGGGCATGTCGGCCGCGCTGGCGCTGACGTTCCAGAGCTCGTCGGAACTCGCGGCGTTCTCGATGGACCGGCTGACCAAGGCGATCGGCTCGCTGCTCGACCGCGCGGTCGCGGCCGGCCAGATGCGCGGCGATGTCAGCCCGGAGGATCTGCTCAGGGCACTCGTCGGCATGTGTTACATGCACGACCAGCCCGGCTGGCAATCCTCGGTACTGCGCATGCTCGACGTGTTCGTGGACGGGCTGCGGGTGCAGCCGGCCGGCAAGTCCGGCACCAAGACCAAGGCGCGCGCCGCCAAGCCCGCAAAGCCCGCGGTGAAACGGAAGCGATAGCACGCCGTATTTCGCTGAGGTCGTGCTAGGATTGGCATCGCCGGGATTTCAACGCAGAGCCTGTCATGCGCATCGCCGCCTTGCTCGTCGCTATCAGCGTTATCTTCAGCTCCGTCTCAGCACGCGCCGGCGACGTCTCGGCGGCGCAAGGCGTGATCAGCGCCCAGGAACAGGCTCTCGCGCGCGACGATGCTGCGGCGGCCTATTCCTACGCCGCACCGGCGATCAAAGAGATATTCCCCGCCCCTGATATCTTCATGTCCATGGTGCAAAACGGCTACGCGCCGGTCTACCGGCACAAGAGTTTTGAATTTGGCGAGAGCAGGAGCGAAGGCAACTGGATCTCCCAGCACGTCCACATCATCGATGCCAATGGCGAAGCCTGGGAGGCGCTGTACACGCTCGAGCAGCAGGCGGACGGCAGCTACAAGATCACCGGTTGCTCGCTGCTGAAGGTGGGACGAGAAGTCTAGGTCGCAAAACCCGGTCCCGTCTTGACCGCGTTCATTCGCGACCGGATCAGCAGCGTCAAGACGATACCGACATTGAGGGCATTCCACGCCACGCCGTTCGCGAACGCCGCAGCGTAGGAGCCCGTCGCGTCGAAGATGACGCCCGACACCCAGCCACCGAAGGACATGCCGAACACCGAGGCGAAGATCACGATGCCGACGCGGGTTGCCGCCTCGCTCGCCGGCATCGCCTCGCGCACGATGATGGCGTAGCTCGGCACGATGCCGCCCTGAAACAGGCCGAACATCGCGGAGATCAGATAGAGCGAAGTCAGGCTGTCGAAGAACAGATAGAACACCAGTGCAAAGCCCTGCGCCAGCGATCCGACCAGCAGCGTGCGGATGCCGCCGATCTTGTCGGCAAGGTAGCCCGAGCCGATGCGGCTGACGATGCCGCAGGCCATCATCAGCGACAGCATCTCGGCGCCACGCGCCACGCCGTAACCGAGATCGCCGCAATAGGCGACGATGTGCACCTGCGGCATCGCCATGGCGACGCAGCAGGAGATGCTGGCGATCGAAAGCAGCACGGTCAGCGTATTGGTCGAAAGCTTGAGATCGACTTGCGGCGGCCGCGCATTGGCGTGATTGCGGACCTTGTCGTCGCCGATCTGTGCGCGCAGGACCAGCACCAGGATCGTCATCAGGACCACGCAAACGAGGGCGATGCCGATATGCGTGGTGCGCCAGCCGATCGTCTGCATGCCCTCGCTGATGAGCGGCGGCCACATCGTGCCCGCGACGTAATTGCCGCTCGCGACGATGGTCACGGCAAGTCCGCGATAGCGTTCGAACCAGTGCGAGGCCTCCGCCATCAGCGGCGCGAAGGTCGCCGAGGTGCCGAGCCCGATCAGGAAATAGGCCGCGACGAACTGCCAGAGCTGGGTCGAGAGCCCCGCCAGCACGTTGGCAACGCCGATGAAAGCGATGCTGATCGCCATCGCCGGCACGATGCCGAACTTGTCGGTGATCTTGCCGGCGATCACGCCGCCAAGGCCGAAACCGAACATCATCAGTGTGAAGGCCAGCGACACAGCTGCTCGCGTGGCGGCGAACTCGGTCTGCACGACGGGAATCACCACGACGACCGCCCACATGCCGACGCCACCGATCGAACCGATCAGCAGCGCAAGCAACAGCCGCACCCAAGCCTGACGCGAATCAGGGGTGAATGAGGCCGGTCTCTGTTCTGGAAGATTTGGCGCGTGCACGGGCCGGACCATGTTCGCTGATCGCCGCGCGGTCAAGCATCGTGCCGCGATATTGGGCATGCGCGGTGCACTGCGGTAAGAAGATGCTTGGCGAAGCCGCGCTTTGCCATTAGTTTGCAATCTGCGTGTGCAAGATTGCCGCGCGAGGAGCCTGTCGGCGGAATGCTGTTGCGATTAACGCGATCGATGCGGATCAGGGTGGGGCGGATCATCGCCCTCGCCTATTTGTTCTGCGTGCTCGCTCCGGCAGCAGCCCTCGCCTGGGGCAGCGGCCCGGCGCCGTGCCTCGACGACGCGCTCCTCGCCGATCTCGTGCCGGTGCATCACCAGATGCAGGCCGGCGACGTGCATGACGGTGTGCCGCATGACCACGCAGGCATGCACGCGCATCACCAGACTGCCGCACAGGATGCGCCCGCCCAACATCACCATGACGGCAAGGCTGGCCCGTGCTGCGCGATGATGTGCGTGAGCGCGCTGCCGGCCGACCTGCCCGGCGTCGCCAAGCCGCTGCAGCCGATTTCCGCCTGCGCGCCCGAGATCGTGGTCAGCCTGCACAGCGCGGCGCCGCCTCAGCACTACCGCCCTCCCATCGCCTGATCTGACGCGACGACGTCAGGGCCGCACGTGCATCCGCGCGCGCGAACCTGTGGTCTCTACGACAGATCAAGGATGACTCATGCTTACGCTTTCCGGGGCGAAGTTCGCCGCCGCATCCGCGGCGCGTGGACGACACTTTCCATTGAAATGGCCGCTGCTGGCCGTGCTTGCACTCGCGCTGTCGGGCTGCATGCCAGCAACGACGCAAATTGCCGGCGCCGATCCTGCCGATCCTGCGGCAAAGGTCGCACGCGTCGGCTATCGCTCGACGATTGCGCCCTACACCAGCCTGCGGCCCGCGACGCCGGGGCCATGGCGCGACCGCAACGACGCTGTCGCACCGCAGCCGAAGCAAGACCGGTAGGGGCGCGCCATGACGCATCATTTTGCGCGGGGCCTGCTCGTGCTCACTGCGCTGGGACTCTCCGGCTGCATGGCATTCTCGCCGGACGGAGGCATGACGACGGTCTCGGACCTCACCAGCCAGACCATCAACAAGGACGTCGCCTTCGTGCGAACGGCCGAAGGCGCGGAGGCCGTCAACGCGGCCGTCCGCCGCTTGCTGGCACGCACGCTGACCACCGAGACGGCCGTGCAGATCGCGCTGCTCAACAACAAGGGACTGCAAGCGACCTATAACGAGCTGGCGCTGGCCGAGACCGAGTTGGTCGAGCAGAGCCTGCCGCCCAATCCTGTGTTTTCGATCTCGCGCATCGCAGGCAATGGCGCGAGCGAGATAGAGCGTCAGGTAGTTGGCGACATCCTCGCGCTGGCCACCCTGCCGTTCCGCTCCGACATCGCCCGCGACCGTTTCCGTCAGGCGCAATTGCGCGCGGCGTTGGCGACGCTGCGGCTGGCCGCAGATGTCCGGCGCGCCTATGTCCGTGCGGTCGCCGGCAACGAAATGGTGGCGCTGCTCACCGACGCGAAGGCGACGGCGGAATCGACGGCGCAGCTCGCGGTCAAACTCGGCGAGACCGGCTCGATCAACAAGCTCGACCAGGCCCGCGAGCAGGTGTTTTATGCCGAGACCACGGCCGACCTCGCAACCGCGCGGCAGGCGGCAACGAGCGTCCGCGAAAGGCTCGCGCGCCTGATGGGGCTGTGGGACGGCGGCCTCGACTTCCGTCTGCCCGATCAACTGCCGCCGCTGCCGCGCCGGCCGCAGGCACTGCCCTCGATCGAGGCCGATGCGGTGGCCCATCGCATCGATCTTCAGACCGCGCGGCTGGAGCTAACGGCGCTGGCAAAGTCACTCAACCTCACCGAGGCGACGCGCTTCGTCACGCTGCTCGACCTCGCCGGCATCTCCCGCCGCACCCAGGATCCCGAGGGCCCGCCGTTCCGCGAACGCGGTTTTGACGTGCAGTTCCAGATCCCGATCTTCGACGGCGGCGAGGTGCGGGTGCGGCAAGCGGCGGAGACCTACAATCTCGCCTTCAACCGCCTGACCGAGCGCGCCGTCAACGTCCGCTCCGAGGCGCGCGATGCTTATCGCGTCTATCGCTCGACCTACGACATCGCCAGCCACTATCAGCGCGAAATCCTCCCCTTGCGAAAAATCATCACGGAGGAGATGCAGCTGCGCTTCTCCAGCATGCAGGTCGATATTTTCGCGCTGCTCACCGAAGCGCGGCAGCGCCTGGCGTCGCTGCGCGGCGCGATCGATGCCAAGCAAAAATTCTTCCTCGCCCAGTCCGACCTCCAGACCGCCGTCAACGGCGGCGGCGCGCCTGCGTCGGGCGGCGACACTTCAACCACCATCGCCGCGGCAGCGCCTGCCGATGGCGGTCACTGAGATGGAGGCCAACATGTATTCCCGCCGAGGATTTTTGGGCACCGCCGCGCTTGCCAGCGCGTCAGCCGTCAGCGGCCGTGTGCAGGCCGCGTCCATTCCGGAAGCGCCTCACATAGACAAGGTGGTGATGCAGCCGCCGCTGCATCCGATCAGCGGCCCGGACTATCGCCCCGTGGTCACGCTGAACGGCTGGTCGCTGCCGTTCCGCATGAACGGCGACTGGAAGGAATTCCACCTCGTCGCCGAACCCGTGGTGCGCGAGTTCGCCGAAGGCATGAAAGTGAATTTGTGGGGCTATAACGGCCAGTCGCCGGGTCCGACCATCGAGACGGTCGAAGGCGACAAGGTCCGCGTCTTCGTCACCAACAGACTGCCCGAATACACCACCGTGCACTGGCACGGCATGATCATTCCCAGCGGCATGGACGGTGTCGGCGGACTGACGCAGCCGCACATCCAGCCGGGAAAAACCTTCGTCTACGAGTTCGAGATGAAGAAGAGCGGGACCTTCATGTACCACCCGCATTCCGACGAGATGGTGCAGATGGCGATGGGCATGATGGGCATGGTCGTCGTGCATCCGCGCGATCAAAGCTTCCGGCCGGTCGACCGCGACTTCGTCTTCGTGATGAGCACCTATCGCGTCGATCCCGGCACATACCTGCCGCAGGTCAACGAGATGACCGACTTCAACATGTGGACCTGGAATTCGCGGGTGTTTCCCGGCATCGATCCCTTGCCGGTCAGGCTCGGCGACAAGGTGCGCGTGCGCATCGGCAATCTCAGCATGACCAACCATCCGATCCACCTGCACGGCCACAGCTTTGCGGTGACCTGCACCGATGGCGGCTGGATTCCGGAGAGCGCGCAATATCCGGAGACGACCACCGATGTACCCGTGGGCGCGGTACGGGTGTTCGACGTGCTCGCCGACAATCCCGGCGACTGGGCGTTCCACTGCCACAAGTCACATCACACCATGAACGCAATGGGGCACGAGGTGCGTAACCTGATCGGCGTGTCGCGCAAGGATCTCGCCAGGGCGGTCGGCAAGCTCGCGCCCGATGCCATGGCGATGGGCTCGACCGGCATGGCCATGGGCAACATGGAGATGCCCGCGCCCGACAACACGCTGCCGATGATGACCGGCACCGGTCAGTTCGGGCCGATCGAGATGGGCGGCATGTTCACCGTGATGAAGATCCGCGAGGACCTCGCGCGCGACGATTATCGCGATCCCGGCCCCTACAAATTCCCGCAAGGCACCGTCGCCTACGAGGTCACGCCGCCGGCCGCAGAGCCGGCGCGGCAGCAAGGCGCGCCGATGAAGAACATGAAGATGTGAGCGTTTCGATGAACCACCAACTGGAGAACAAGATGAAGAAGACGATCAAACTCGGACTTGCGCTGGCTGCACTTTCGATCGCACCGGCGTTTGCCCACGACCAGCACGGGCACGGGACCTTTTCGGCCGGCGAGCCCGGCGATCCCAGGAAGCCCGCGCGCACGATCGAGGTCCTGCTGAACGAGATGGACTACGCGCCCGCCAGGATCGAGGTCAAACGCGGCGAGCAGATTCGTTTCGTGCTGCGCAACGTCGGCAAGGAGGACCATGAATTCCTGCTCGCCACGACGAAGGAGAATCTCGCGCATGCCGTGGAGATGAAGAAGCATCCGCACATGGAGCACGACGATCCCAACGGTGTCCGGCTCGCACCGAACAAGACGGCCGAGATCCTCTGGAAGTTCAGCAAGGCCGGCACGTTCGAATTCTCCTGCCTGATTCCCGACCACCGCGACTACGGCATGGTCGGCCACGTCACCGTGAAGTAACAAGGAAGACTCCCATGAACCGCACCATCCGTATCGCCGCAGCGCTGGCGCTGACCGTCGGCCTTGCCGCCGAAGCCTTCGCGGCCCAGGGCGCCGCGATCAGCGGCGAGGTCAAGAAGATCGACGAGGGCGCCGGCAAGATCACGCTCAAGCACGGACCGGCGAAAAGCCTCGGCATGGATGAGCCCATGACCATGGTCTATCGCGTCAAGGACCCCGCTTTGCTCAAGCAGGTGAAGGTCGGCGACAAGGTGACCTTCGAGGCCGAGGAGGCGGCTTCGGGGTATACCGTGACGACGATGCAGAAGGCGAAGTAGGGCTACGTCCTCCGCAGCTGATTTCGGCGCCAAACGCTTCCACAGCGTCATGGCCGGGCTCGTCCCGGCCAACCACGGCTTCGGCCGCGCAGGCGGGACAAGCCCGGGCATGACGACTTCGTCCCTGCCAGGTGCCCGAAACACCCCGGTCTGACCTCCTGCCGCACCCTGCGTTAACCCTTTGCTAACCATACACCCGGCAAGAATTGCCGGGTGAAGTCGAGTGTCGTCAGCCGCGTAGAACGGGAGGTCCCCCGTGGACGCCAGTGCGGTGCCTCACTTTCGAAACGGCGGCCCTTCGGCCGCCGCGCAGACATTTGGGGCGCGCGGACGGCAGTCGCGCGGGGGAGCAGCTACCATGGTCGACGTCACCGCGGGACAGGGCGTAGGCAGCACGAACGCCGGCTTCCCGACCCTCACCGAGATCGGCAACATCCTCAAGCGCGGCGATATCGCGCTGGCACTCGGCGTCCTCACCATCCTGGTGGTGCTGATCCTGCCGCTGCCCGCGATCGTGCTCGACCTGTTCCTAGCGATCTCGATCACGCTCTCGATCCTGATCCTGATGACGTCGCTGTTCATCCAGGCGCCGCTGGAATTCTCCGCCTTCCCGACCGTCCTCCTGATCTCGACCATGCTGCGCCTGTCGCTGAACATGGCCTCGACCCGCCTGATCCTGTCGCACGGGCACGAGGGCACGGATGCCGCCGGTCACGTCATCGAAGCCTTCGGCAGCTTCGTGATGGGCGGCAATTTCGTCATCGGTATCATCGTCTTCGCCATCCTGATCATCGTCAACTTCGTCGTCATCACCAAGGGTTCGGGCCGTATCGCCGAAGTCGCCGCCCGCTTCCACCTCGACGCCATGCCCGGCAAGCAGATGGCGATCGACGCCGATCTCTCCGCCGGCCTGATCGACGAGAAGGTCGCCAAGCAGCGGCGCAAGGACCTCGAGGACGAGAGCGGCTTCTTCGGCGCCATGGACGGTGCCTCCAAATTCGTCCGCGGCGATGCCATCGCGGGCCTTTTGATCGTCTTCATCAACATCGTCGGCGGCATGATCATCGGTGTCGCGCAGCAGGGCCTCTCCTTCGCCGATGCCGGGCGCAGCTACACGCTGCTGACCGTTGGTGACGGCCTCGTCACCCAGGTGCCGGCGCTGATCGTTTCGACCGCGGCCGGCCTGCTCGTCTCCAAGGCCGGCGTGTCCGGCGCCGCCGACAAGGCGCTGATGAAACAGTTCTCCGGCTATCCGCAGGCGCTGGCGATGTCCGCGGCGGTCATGCTGGTGCTGGCGGCGCTGCCGGGTATCCCGACCATCCCCTTCCTGGCGCTCGGCGGCGGCGCCGGTGCGCTCGCCTGGCACGCCCGCAACCGCAACCGGGCGACTGCCAGGGCTGACGAAGTTGCAAAGACCGCATCCGCTCCGGGAACGCCGGGTTCACCTGGCGCCGCTGCGGCCGAAGAGCCGATCTCCGCCGCGCTCAAGATCGACGATCTCAAGATCGAGCTCGGCTATGCGCTACTGCCGCTCGTCAACGGGCCTGATGGCACCGACCGCCTCACTGAGCAGATCAAGGCGCTGCGCCGTTCGCTCGCCATCGAGATGGGCTTTGTGATGCCCGCGGTGCGTATCCTCGACAACGTCCAGCTCGAAGCCAACACCTACATCATCAAGATCAAGGAGGTCGACGCCGGCACCGGCAAGATCTGGCCGAACCAGTTCATGGTCATGGACCCCGGCGGCAGCCAGGTGCAGGTGCCCGGCATCCACACCACCGAGCCGACCTTCGGCCTGCCCGCAACCTGGGTCGATGCCAGCCTCAAGGAAGAAGCCTCGCTCAAGGGCTACACCGTCGTCGACGCCGCGACCGTGCTCTCGACCCACCTCACCGAGCTGCTCAAGGCCAACATGTCGGACCTGCTCTCCTATGGCGAGGTGCAGAAGCTGCTCAAGGAGCTGCCGAAGGAGCAGGGCGAACTGGTCAAGGACATCGTGCCGGGCCAGGTCACGGTCTCCGGCATCCAGCGCGTGCTGCAGCTGCTGCTCGCCGAGCGCATCTCGATCCGCGACCTCTCGACCATCCTGGAAGGCATCGCCGACTCGCTCGCCTTCTCGCGCAATCCCGCGACCATGGTCGAGCATGTCCGCGCCCGCCTCGCGCGGCAGATCTGCGCGCAGAACACCTCCTACAGCGGCTATCTGCCGCTGATCGCGCTGTCGGCGCGGTGGGAACAGGCCTTCGCCGAATCCATCATCGGCCAGGGCGAGGAACGCAGCCTCGCGATGCAGCCCTCGAAGCTGTCGGAATTCATGACCGGCGTGCGCGAGGCCTTCGAGCGCGCCGCGCGCGAAGGCGAGGCGCCGGTGCTGGTCACGTCTGCGGCAATTCGTCCCTTCGTACGCTCCCTCGTCGAGCGGTTCCGGGCCCAGACGACGGTGCTGTCGCAGGCTGAAATCCACCCCAGGGCGAGATTGAAAACGGTCGGAAGCATCTGATTTGCCTTAAGAAGCCGTATGTTTTTGGGCCACAGGCAAATGGTTTTTGAGTTCCTGGCGCCTTGTCGACCAAATGCAAACAAGGCGCCTCGCAAGCACATTACACCTTTGAAATAATTATATAATCGCACGATTGCGGGGTCGCTTTCGATCGCGATCTTTCACGTCCTGTCACGCTCTTGTGATCGCCCCTTGGGAACGAATCCCCCCAATACTAGGTTGTTGGGGACCGGAAGCATGAACCTCCCCCAACAGGGTAGCGACTACTTCGGGTAGATGGCGGCAGGAGCCTTCCATGAACCACTCGATTTACAGCGCCGATCGCTCGACCCACTTGAAAATCGTGGTCGTAGCCCTCGTCGCCGGCATCGCGGTGGCAGGCTTCGGCATCACGGCGGCGCGCACGGGTTCGGACGAAGGTCTGACCCAGACCGCCCGCGTCATCAAGGCCGGCAAGCCGGTTGTTATCACCAGCTCGAACGCATCCCTCGTTCGATAAGGAGATTTGACGAGTTTTGTGAATTCACGCGGCTCTTTACCAGCCCCCCAAAGTCGCCACGTGGATATGTAGACGACCCCAACCCCAAGTCGACTACGGAAAGCGCCCGCCCCCCACGGGCGCTTTCTCATGTCTGGGGTACCTCGTCATTGCGAGCGTAGCGAAGCAATCCAGACTGTCGCCGCGGAAAGATTCTGGATTGCTTCGCTACGCTCGCAATGACGGAGCAATTGGCACAGCCGCGATCCTCCAACCAGCCCCGATCAAAATCTACCGCGCCCCATAAGTCGGCGGCGGCGCCTGGACCGTCGGTGCTGCCGCAGCGAAGAGCTCGGCCTTGCTACCGGTGAGCGGCGGGTAGATGCGCTTGCAGTTGATGGTCTGCTTGGTCGCCTTTGCGGCCGCGCCAGTGGTGCGAACCTCGCGATCCCACCCTTCGGTATAGAGCGCGCCCCAGCCGCCGAGGTCGAGCACGGTCACGTAACAATCGATGCGCAGCGGCAGCATCGGCAGGCCCGCCAGATCGGCTACGACGTTGTGACCGGCGAAGCGGCCCATGGGACGGGCGAACTGGCAGGACATCACCGTCGGGTGCAGTCCATCGACCACGCTCGAGGCGACGTCGCCGGCGGCGAACACGCCCGGCACATCGGCCACCCGCATGAAAGGATCGACCAGCAGGCGGCCGAGGCGATCGCGCGCGCCCGCGAAGCTCTCGGCCAGCCGGCTCGCGCGCATCCCGGCGCACCAGATCACGGTTTGCGCCGGGATGAACTCGCCCGAGCTCAGGTGCATGCCGGCGGCCTCGACGGACACGACGCGCACGCCAAGCCGCGTCTCGACGTCGAGCGAGGCCAATGCCGTCTCGATGACGGGACGCGCATGCGCGCCGATGGTGGCGCCGACCGCAGGGTTGGGATCGACCAGGACGATGCGGCGGCTGCCGGTGATGCCGACGCGCGCCAGCCTGTCCGGCATCTCGGCCGCCACCTCGATGCCGGTGAATCCGGCGCCGACCACCACGACAGTCGAGCGCCCCGGCGAGGGCGCGCTGTGTCCGAGCGAGACGAGATGATTTTCGAGGATGAGCGCGGCGGCATAGGTATCGACATCGAAAGCATGCTCGGCAAGGCCGGGGATGGCGGGACGCATCACTTCGCTGCCGAGCGCCAGCACCAGGCGGTCGTAGCTCAGCGTCTCCTCGCCCCCGCTCGTGACGAGAGAAATCTCGCGCCGTGCCGGGTCGATGGCTTCGACCTCGCCAATGCCATGAGTGACGCCGATCGGATCGAGCAGTTGCGGCAACGGCAGTGCGACCTCGCTAAGGTCGGCCTCGTAATTGCGCACCCGGATGTTGTGATAGGGATTGCGATCGACGACACGGATCTCGACGTCACGGCCGGCCGCGCCGATCTCGTCGCGCTTGCGCGCGGCGCCGATGGCCGCCCATAGACCCGCAAACCCCGCGCCGAGCACGACGATACGCGCCATGTCCGTTTACTGCTTTGTCCAAGAATTCCGGCGGCCTGCCCGCGCAGGCAGATATAGCTCATTCGACCGGATCGACCAACTGCGGCGGCGCCGCTCCGCTGCATAAAATCGCGGCTCAGGTCTCGCGCAGCTCCGATGGCGTCGCGCCGAAACGCTTGCGGAAGGCGCGGTTGAAATAGGACAGGTCGGAGAAACCCGAGGAATGCGCGATGTCACTGATCTTGCGCGCCCTCGCGCGGGGATCGCCGAGCAGCTTGCGCGCCAGCACCAGGCGCTGCTCCAGCACGAATTCGGTGAAGGTCGTGCCGGCCTGCTCGAACAAGCGTTGCGCCTGGCGCGGGCTGAGCCCTGAGCGCGTCGCGATCTCGGACAGGCAGAGATCGTTGCGGCCGAGCGCGGCCATCACGTCGGCACGCATGAGATCGAGACGGGCCGCCGCATGTCCGCGACCGCGCGCGAGGCTTGCATGCTCCGCATCGGTGCCGAGCAGCAGACCGACGAGATCGATCACGTGCTGCGCGGTCAGGCGCTGGCCGACGGCGTCGAGATGCGGCGCGTGATTGGCGGCGAGTGCGTGGTAGCGGAAGATCGTCTCGGCCACCGCGCCATCCGAGAGCACTTGCGACAGCTTGTCCTCGGCACGCGGATTGATGTCGAGCAGCGCGCGGCGCGGCATGCGGATGCTGGTGAAGCGATCTTCCTGGGTGTGGCCGACGGTGCCGGTGACGCCCATGTCGATGAGCACCATCTGCGCGGGCGCAAGCTCGACGGTGTGGCCGTTCTGCCCGACGCGGACAAGACCCGCATGCGCGGCGATCAGGACCAGATCGTCGCTGCCGTCGGCAAGATGGCTCTGCGTGCGCGAATATTGCGCGGAGGCACCTTCGGGAATTGCCAACGCGATATTGTCGACCACGCTGACCTGGAGCCGGCAATCGATGCTGTCGCCATGGCTCGGCCCGACGTCGAGACCGCAGGGACCGAAGGCCCGCTCGCGCCAATGTTCGAAGGCCGGACCATGCGGAAGGCCCGCATATTGGTGGACGAAGATGCCCGGCGTCTTAGCTGCATCCATCTGACTTCTAGCCCCTTTTCCGGCGCCATGATGTGCGGCGCCGACTGCAAATTCCGGGCATTTGACGCCGTGGATTGCGGGGAGGTTCAACGCGGGAGTGGATTCGGCGGGACTTGTCGGGGTGCGACGGCTGGACGGACCTTGGCGACGGTCGAGCGCCGTGTGCGCTCCATCCGGGCTACGGCGCCACGACACCTACTTCTTCGCGGGCGCCTGCGGCTGAGACGGCGGCACGGTCTCGATCAGCTTGCCGGAAAACACCGGAGCCGAGGTCGGCTGGCCGTTGGGCGAGCCGCCGGCCTGCTCGACGGTGACGGCGTAGGTCGCACCGTTGACGACCTCGGGATCGAAGGAGCCGAGCACCGGGCGCGCGGTGAAATCGCCCGCGCCGATCACGCCGAGCGAGCGCGGACGCGGCAGCTTGTCGGAGATCAGCCAGAGCTCGAAGCTCTTGCCGGCCTCCGGAGTCGCGCCCACCTTGCGCACGGTGAAATTCCGCGTCGCGCCGTCGACGGTGAGGATGAAGGCGGGACCGCCGCCCTGGCCCTGCAACAGCGCGACATATTGCGCAGCAGCCGTGAGCGGCGCCGCCGGCGTCTTCACTTCCACCGTCTGGATGCGCGGCGCCGGGCGCAAGCCGCCCGGCAGCGCATCGGGCTGGAAGATCTGAAGCGACAGCGTCACCAGCAGTGCAGCCGCAAGCGCGCCCACCGCGGAGGCGATCGTGCGCCAGCGTTTCACGCGGCCCTCGAGCCGGATGACATTGCTGTTGTCGGCGACCGGCGCCGGCGGCGCGCGCGCGACGTCAGGATCGGGTGCATGGACCTGCGGCATGAATATCGGCGCGATGTCGGGAAGCGCATCGGGTGCCGGCCGCGCCGTCCCGGGCTGCTCTGCTTCGGAAGGCTGCAGCTCCGATTGCGGCACGGCGTCCGGCGCCAGCTCAGGCGGTGCAGCTTCGATCGAGGAGGACTCGGGCACAGGTGGCGGCGGCGGCGAAGCTTCCGGCGCAGGCGTCTCCTGCGCAAAGTCCGTCCGCGCAAGCTCGGACCGGATGTTCTCCCACACGATCGGACGCGGCTCGACCGAGCCGACCATCTGGTTGAGGACGCCGAGCCGGTAAGCCCAGGCCTGCACGACATCGGCGAACGCCTTGTCCACGGCCATCATGGTCTCGACCTGCGCGCGCTCATCGGCGTCGAGCGTACCGAGCGCATATTCCGCGGCGAGCGCGATATGGTCCTCCGTGTAGGCCATCACTTCCAGTCCAGAACCACCCTCACAATGCGAGCCCTCATAGTCCGAGGCACTCGCGGATATCCAACATGCTGCGCCGGAGCCACGTCTTCACCGTGTTGACGGGCGCGGCGAATTTTTCCGCCAATTGCTCGCGGCTCCAGCCGTTGTAATAGGCGAGAAGCACGAGCCTCTGACGATCCGGCTCGAGCCGGCCGATGCATTCCAGGAGCCGCTTCAACTCCTCGGTCATCTCCCTCCGCGCCAGCGGATCGGGGCTGTCGGCAGCGACTTCCATTGCCTGCGGCTCTTCCTCGATAGAGACTTCCGTCTTCTTGCGCACGATGTCGATGGCGCGGTTGCGCGCGATCGATGCCATCCATGTGATCGGTGACGACAAGGCCGGATTGAACTGGCCGGCGCCGTTCCAGATCTTGACGTAGGTCTCCTGAATGACCTCCTCTGCGAGATCCTGTCGGCGCAAGATACGGAGCACAACGCCGTAGAGTTTCGCGCGCGTGGCGACGTAGAGGCGCTCGAACGCGGCCTGATCGCCCCTGGCGACCGCCTCAATCAGCCCGACCAGCTCTGCTGGCGTCAGCATTCAGCCCCCCACACACGGCCTGTCGCGTTCGGCGCAGGCCCTGGCACTCCGCTACCATAGCGCGCGGCAAAGCCCATCACCAAGGGGCGGCGCGCCACACTGTGGATAGCAAACGCGAAACCCGGACCTTGCGGGTCCGGGTTCGACGAATTCTCGGCTGTTGGACCGCTGGCTGCGTCGTCAGGCGACGGCGCCGATGCGGGCGCGCATCAGGCCGATGCTGTCGAGGTCGGCCTGCTCGCGGGCGTTTTCTTCGGCGCGCTCGCGGGCCTGGTCACGCTCGTCGAGGAGCTCGACCTTCTTCAGTTCCTCGAAGGCTTCGGCCAGCGCGGCCTTGGCTTCGTCGAGCTGGCCCTTCAGTTCGTCGGCCGAGCGGGTCAGGTTCTCACGGCGCTGAATCGCGGCCTTGGCATAGGTCGGATAAGCGAAGTGCGAGGGATCGTTGATCCCGGCACGCTCCTGCTCGGTCGTGATCTCGCGTTCAAGATCGGTCGACATCCGCTGGAAGTCGGCGATCATGGTCTCGATCTGGGTGACCCGGCGGCGCTTCTCGTCGACCTGAAATTTCTTCAGGCGGATGAGGGTATCACGTGACTTCATCGACTCATACTCCCCAGAAGTCCCCTGGCTGCACGTGGGACGTCACCGGTCTCCCCACAGGCCCGATTGAGGCCAAGACCGGCTCTGCTACTCTGTGAGAGCGGATGATGACCTGACAAAGTTAGCGTTCCGTTTCCAAATCACCGAGGATTTGCGCCAACTGGCGGTAGCCGTCCGCCAGTGATGCATTTTCGTCCTTGCGCTGGCGAAGGAACGCCTCCAGCGGCTCGTGCAGCCGGATCGCCTCGTCCACCTCGGGGCTGGAGCCGGCCCGGTAGGCCCCGAGCCGGATCAATTCCTCCATGTCGGCATAGGTCGCCATCACCTGGCGGGCCCGCTGGATGGTCGGCCAGAACTGCGGATCGGCCGATTTCGGCATGGTGCGGGAGACGGATTTGAGGATGTTGATGGCGGGGTAGCGGCCGCGCTCTGCGATCGAGCGCTGCATCACGATATGGCCGTCGAGGATGCCGCGGACGGCATCCGCAATCGGCTCGTTATGGTCGTCGCCGTCGACCAGCACCGTGAAGATCGCGGTGATCGCCCCCTCGCCCAGGCCCGGCCCCGCGCGCTCCAGAAGCTTCGGCAGCTCGGTGAACACGGTCGGCGTATAGCCCTTGGCGGTCGGCGGCTCGCCGGCGGACAGGCCGATCTCGCGCTGGGCCATGGCGAAGCGCGTCACCGAGTCCATCAGGCACAGCACGTCCTTGTCCTCGTCGCGGAAATATTCGGCCACCGCGAGCGTCAGATAGGCGGCCTGGCGCCGCATCAGCGCCGGCTCGTCCGAGGTCGCGACCACCACGACCGAGCGCGCCAGGCCCTCCTCGCCGAGATCGTCCTGCAAAAATTCCTGGACCTCGCGGCCGCGTTCGCCGATCAGCCCGATGACGCTGACCGCGGCATCGACGTTGCGCGCGAGCATCGACAGCAGCACCGATTTGCCGACGCCGGACCCTGCGAAAATGCCCATGCGCTGGCCGCGGCAGCAGGTGAGGAACGTGTTCATCGCACGCACGCCGAGATCGAGCGGGGCGCCGACGCGCTTGCGCGAATGCGCCGGCGGCGGCGAATTGCGGTATGGCATCGGCGCCGGGCCCTGCGGCAATGGCCCCTTGCCGTCGATCGGCTCGCCCAGCGCGTTGACGACGCGGCCGAGCCAGGCCGACGACGGACGCACTTGATTGGCCGCATTGGCGATGACGGCCTTGCAGCCGCGGCGCACCCCGTCCAGGCCGGCGAACGGCATCACGACAGCGTTGTTGCCGGAGAAGCCGATCACCTCGCAGGGAATGGAACGGTTCGCGCCGGTTTCGATCACGAGCCGCGCACCGACCGACATCGCGTGAATGGGTCCGGCCACTTCGACCATCAGGCCGCGAACGCCGACCACACGGCCATAAATGTTGACGCCGTCGATGTCGCCGATCTGTTCGGCAAGAGCCTTCATCAGGGGCGCGCCTTTAATAAGAGGACCTTCATAAGGTGATCGCCTCCGATCCCGGGCTTCATGGCGAAAGACTTAAGTTTCGCCATATTTCTGAACGGCGCTTAACTTCGTGTTTACCCGCATCGTTAATCATTGCGTCACTGTCTTTGTGACTGAGCGTGACTCCCCTTCAGAAGAAGGCTGAGTCGCGGGAGTCGGTTAGGCCCGTCTCTTAAAGTGGAACTTGAACGATACGGGGTGACGAAAGCTGCTTCGCGCGCAAGACCTTAGGGCGATTCGACAAAAATTGCACCGGGGGGACTTGCGTTCCAGAATCAGAGTTTGTTAACCATCTGTTGTCAGGATCCGAATCAGTTGTTCAAAGGCGTTTTGTTGAGTGCCGCGAATGCGGCCGACCTGACGCCCAGGAGCGGCGACTATGGGGAACTGGCATGCGCGTTTTGCTGATTGAAGATGACAGCGCCGTCGCGCAGTCGATCGAGCTGATGCTGAAGTCTGAGAGCTTCAACGTCTACACGACCGATTTGGGGGAAGAAGGCGTCGATCTCGGTAAGTTATACGATTACGACATTATTCTTCTCGACCTCAACCTGCCCGACATGTCCGGCTACGACGTGCTCAAGCAGCTCCGGGTCTCCAAGATCAAGACACCGATTCTGATCCTCTCCGGCCTCGCCGGCATCGAGGACAAGGTCAAGGGTCTCGGCGTCGGCGCCGACGACTACATGACCAAGCCCTTCCACAAGGACGAGCTGGTGGCCCGCATCCACGCGATCGTGCGCCGCTCCAAGGGTCACGCCCAGTCGGTCATCCAGACCGGCGACCTCGTCGTCAACCTCGACACCAAGACGGTGGAAGTCGGCGGCCAGCGCGTGCATCTGACCGGCAAGGAATACCAGATGCTGGAGCTCCTCTCGCTCCGCAAGGGTACGACCCTCACCAAGGAAATGTTCCTCAACCATCTCTATGGCGGCATGGACGAGCCCGAGCTGAAGATCATCGACGTCTTCATCTGCAAGCTCCGCAAGAAGCTCGCCAACGCTTCCGAGGGCCGCAACTTCATCGAGACCGTGTGGGGCCGCGGCTATGTGCTGCGCGAGCCGCACGAGCACGAAGAGCGCATTCCCGCCTGATCACTAAGTTTACGTCGCGAGCCCCCGGGGCTCGCTCCTCCCAGCCTGGACCCCGCCGCAAATGGCGGGGTTTTGTTTTTTGGGACGCCAACGCGGCCTCATCGTCCTTGCGCCATTGAACCGCTATCCTCCCCCCGCCGACGAATGGTCGCTGCACGATGGGGGAACGATGATCCTGCAATCACTGGCCGGCCTGCCCGCCTTCCTGGTCTATTTCTGCACCGGCCTGATCGCGATCGTGGCGTATCTGTTCGTCTACACCCGCATCACCCCGCACAACGAGTTCCAGCTCATCCGCGACAACGAGCCGGCCGCCGCGATCGCGCTCGGTCTCAGCCTGCTCGGCTTCGTGGCGCCATTGGTCAGCGCGATCGCGCATTCGGCCAATGTGCTGGACTGCCTGATCTGGGCGGTCATCGCGTTGATCGTGCAGATCATCGTGCTCTTTCTGGTGAAGGTCCCGGTGCCGAACCTGTCGGCGCGGATTGCCGCAGGCGAGCTTGCGCCGGCGATCTGGCTCGGGCTGTCCTCCCTCGCGGCGGGCCTGTTGAACGCCGCCTGCATGATCTACTGACATGGCCAAACCCTCCAAAAAGGAGTTCGGCAAGCGCCGGCCGGCGCCCGTGGCGCCGCCATCGGGGCCGCCGGTGAAGCGCTCCGGCCATGTCGCGCTGCTGGTGATGGGCACGATCGCGGTCGGCACCACCGCCTACACGCTGATGCCGCGGCAGCACTGCGAGCCCTCGCCAGGAGCCGTGCCGGGCCAGACGACCACGACGTGCAGCAGTAGCAGCAGTTCATCGGGCGGCAGCAGCTCGCGCTGGTCGTCGCGATCGAGCTTCTTCAGCAGCGATTCCTCGAGCCATTCCTCATCGGGCACCTCTTCGGACTCAGGCTCCAGCAGCGTGAGCCGTGGCGGCTTCGGCTCGTTCGGCCATGGCTTCTCGGGCGGCGGCTAGCGCATGATCCGGAAAAGCGGCCACCGATTTTCCCTCGCGACAAACGCGGAACGCGTTTGCGCGGAGATCATGCGCAGGAAATAACATGCGACGCATCGTCTGCCCCGAGCGCGACGACTGGCGGCAGACCGCCGAACAATGCGGCTTCGCCTTCCACACCATCGACGGCGAACGCTATTGGGACGAGAGCGCCTATTACGCCTTCACGCTCGACGAGATCGAGCGCGGCATCGAGACGCCGACAGCCGAGATCGACGCGATGTGCATCGAGCTTGCCGGCCGCGTGATCGGTGACGAGCGCTATCTGCGACGCTTGAAGATTCCGGAGGCATTCTGGAGCTTGATCGCCGAGAGCTGGGAGCGCGACGACCGCAGCCTCTATGGCCGGCTCGATCTGAAGTTCGACGGACAGTCGCCTGCAAAGCTGCTCGAATACAACGCGGATACGCCGACCTCGATTTTCGAGGCTGCGGTGTTTCAATGGACCTGGCTCGAACAGGCGATCGAACGCCGCATCATTCCGGCGCGCGCCGACCAGTTCAACTCCATCCACGAGCGGCTGATCGCGGCGTGGAAGGAGATTGCCGCAGGCCGCCATGTCCATCTCACCGGCACCACCGGCAACGAGGAAGACGCCGGCACGCTCGCTTATCTCGAGGACACCGCGCGCCAGGCGGGGCTCTCGACCAGACTGCTCGACATCGAGGAGATCGGCTGGCGCGACGAGCCTGGCGGCTTCGTCGATCTCGACGACGGCGACATCGCGCTCGCCTTCAAGCTCTATCCCTGGGAATGGATGTTCCACGACGCCTTCGGCGCCAAGCTGATGAGTGCGCCGACACGCTGGATCGAGCCGCCGTGGAAGGCGGTGCTCTCCAACAAGGGCATTTTGCCGCTGCTCTGGGAGATGTTTCCGAACCATCCCAATCTGCTGCCGGCCTTCTTCGAGGACGACGCGCGGGCAGCCGAGCTCGGCAGCTCCTACGTCCGCAAGCCGCTGCTGTCGCGCGAAGGCGCCAATGTCACGCTGGTGTCCGGAGGCACGCCGCTCGACGAGCAGGCAGGCCCCTACGGCGCAGAAGGTTTCGTGCGGCAGGCGCTGTCGCCGCTGCCGAATTTCTCGGGCTTCTATGTGGTGGTGGGAAGCTGGCTGGTGAACCACGAGCCATGCGGCCTGTCGATCCGCGAGGACGAGAGCCCGATCACCGGCAACCGCTCGCGGTTTCTGCCGCATGGGATTTTGTGAAATGCGCTCGCGACCTCATCGGAACGGGACGCGAGCGCAGAGACTTGCGTGCTTACTCAGGGTGTCTTGACGATGAATCTCCCGTCGTAGAGGCCCGCGCCCTTGAAGCCGGCTTGCGCACTTTCGAAGCCGCCCGTGCCCGTCGCGTTTGCATACGCCCCGGTGCCCGACAGGATCGTGTATTCGCCTTTCGCCCGACCATCCTTGATCGCGCCGGCGTAGCGCGCCGTGATCGAGGATCCGTCGTCGAAGGTGTAGGTGCTGTAGCCGTAGATGGGTCCTGAGCCCTTGATCAGGTCGGCGGAGTGGACGAAGTCCTTCACCGCAACGCGGCCGTCCTTGAAGAAGGCAACGCCAAACATTTTGCCAGACATGACCGTCTGACCTTCGACGTTCGCGACCTCGGTGACCTTTAAGTCCATCGGCTTGGTGACAAGCTTGAATTCGAGGACCTGCTCGCCAGCGAGAGCAGTGGCGGGCAACGAAAGCGCCGCGAACAAGAAATACGAGGCACAAGACATTCGCATGGTATGTCCTCCTCAGTACAATTCATGATGGAATGAAATCCCGCCTCGGTTCGGCGGGACCATCGCCAGCATAGCACAACCGTCAGATGCTGATCAGGGCCGCGATTGCATTGCATCGCGGCACGAGCTCTATTGCGCGGTAGTCGAGTAATCCGCAATGCTCAAACGCGTGTGAAGCGTCACGCACTCTGACGGAACGATATCCGCCAGTTGTTGCCGATCATTCGCGACGACGGCGTTCAGTGAGATTGCCTGTCGTTCGGCGAATCACCTCGCCGCTGCGATTTTCAGCGGCTGCGGCATCAATCCGCCCATCGGACGGCCGGAGCGCGCGGGATTGAGCTGATAGAGACCGCGGCGCTCGGTGATCGGGCGGAACGCGTCGGTGATGCCGACGACGGATTCGGCGGCGCCAAGCAGCAGCGTACCGTCGGCTTCCAGTCCCTTCGCCATGCGCTCGAAGATCACGGCCTTGGTGTCCTGGTCGAAATAGATCAGAACGTTGCGGCAGAAGATCACGTCGAACGTGCCGAGATGGGAGAAGTCCTGCAACAGATTGAGCTGACGGAACTGCACCATCGCGCGAATGTCGGCATTGAGCTGCCAGAGCTCGCCGACTTGCGTGAAGTATTTCATCAGGTGCTGGATCGGCAGGCCGCGCTGCACCTCGAACTGGCTGTAGATGCCAGCCCTGGATTTCTCCAGCACCTCCTGCGACAGATCGGTGGCGACGATCTCGATGCGCCAGCCGGCGAAGGCCGCGCCCATCTCCTTCACGCACATCGCGATCGAATAGGGCTCCTGCCCGGTCGACGAGGCCGCCGACCAGATGCGGAGCGACCTGCGCGCCGCGCGCGCCTGGAGCAGGCCCGGCAGGATGGTTTCGCGCAGATGATCGAACGGGATCTTGTCGCGGTAGAAGAAGGTCTCGTTGGTGGTCATCGCTTCGACCACGTCGGTCGCAAGCCGGCCGTCGCCGTTCCTGATCTTCAGCACGAGATCGGGAATCCCGGGCAAGCTCGCCTTGCGGGCAAGCGGCAGCAGCCGGCTCTCGACGAGATACTGCTTGTCGGCGGAGAGATCGAGGCCGGAGCGCTCTTTCAGGAACTTGCGCAGATATTCGTAGTCAACCGGCGTCACGAGCGGTCTCCCGCGAACAGGCGGTTGACCTTGGCGCCGATCTGGTTGAGCGGCAGGATCGCCGCGCAGATGCCGGCATTGGCCGCCGCGCCCGGCATGCCCCAGACCACACTGGAGGCTTCGTCCTGCGCGATCACGTTGCCGCCGGCGGCGACGATGTCCTTGCCGCCGCGCATGCCGTCCGAGCCCATGCCCGTCAGGATCACCGAGAGGATGTTACCGTGCCAGATGTCGATGGCGGAGGTGAACAGCGGATCGACCGCGGGCTTGCAGAAATTGACGGCGGGACCGTCGTCGAGCGCGATCGCCGCGTCAGCGCCGCTGCGCACGACACGCATGTGCTTGCCGCCGGGCGCGAGGTAGATCCGTCCCGGCTTCACCGGCTCGCCGTCGACCGCCTCGGCCGCCGGCTTGCGGCTCGCGCGCGCCAGGTGCTCGGCGAGAATGGTGGTGAAGGTCGGCGGCATGTGCTGGGTGATCAGCACCGGGAAGCGGTCGATCACCGGGCCGAGCTCGGTGACGAGCGCCATCAGCGCCTGCGGACCGCCGGTCGAGGAGCCGATCAACAGCACCTTCGGTGCGTGGGCCGAGAACGGGCGCGTGGACAGCACCCCAGACGACGGCGCATGCAGGGTCGGTGCGGGCGCGGCGGGCCGCACGACAGCCGGCGCACGTGCAGCCGGGGTCGCTGGCGCCAGCGGCGGGCTCGCGACTGCGGGCCTGCGGCGCAGCCGCGCGCCGAGGTGACGGATCTTCTGGATCAGGTCGTGATGAAAGATGTCCGCGGCCGACGCTTCGCGTGTCGACTCCGGCTTCGGAATGTAGTCCGCCGCACCGAGCGACAGCGCCTTGAAGCTGATCTCCGCGTTACGGCGGGTCAGCGTCGAGGCCATGATGATGACGAGATCGCGCTTCTTCGCCAGCAGTTGCGGCAGCGCCGAGATGCCGTCGAGCTCGGGCATTTCGATGTCGAGCACGGCAACGTCGGGATTGATGCGTTCGAGCTGGTTGACCGCCTCGAGCCCGGTGCGCAGCGAGGCCGCGACCTCCATGTCATGCTCGGCACCGATCCAGCGCGAGATCAGACCGCGTATGACGACCGAGTCGTCGACGACCATCACCCGCAGCGGCCCGGCGTCGCGCGACGGACCCGTGGTCGAATTACCTGCGAACGCAACACTCATTACTCACCAACTCAGACTGAAACGGTTCAGTTGAAACAATCGCCGAAGGATCCGTTCAGCCTCCGGATGTTCGCTCAGATAAGCCCGACTTCCTGGAATTTCGCCGTCACGATGTCCTTGTCGAAGGGCTTCATGATGTATTCATTGGCGCCGGCGTGCAGCGCACGGGCGATGTGCGCGACGTCGTTCTCGGTGGTGCAGAACACCACCTTGGGCTGGTCACCGCCGGGCATCCGCCGGAGATGGCCAAGGAATTCGTAGCCGTCCATGACCGGCATGTTCCAGTCAAGCAGCACGGCATCGGGCAAGCCGCGCTTGCAGGCCTCCAGTGCCTTCTCACCGTCCTCGGCTTCGAGAATCTGGAAGTCGAGGCCCTCCAGGATCCGGCGCGCAACCTTGCGGATGACGCTGGAATCATCAACGACGAGACAAGTGCGCATGTGAACCTCTGCTTCCTACCCCCTTGTGGGGATACTTCCAATTGCGAGTCCGTCGGCGGCGATGCCGCCGTATCAGGCCGCCATCATCTCGGGCGCGAGCTCGAGGACGCGATCGACGTCGAGGACGACCATGAGCTGGCCGTCGAGGCGGTGGACGCCGCCGGCGAGCTTGGCCATGCGGGGATCGAGGTTGACGGGGTTCTCTTCCATGCCGGCCTCGGCAAGCCGCAGCACTTCGCCGATCTGGTCGATCAGGAGGCCGTAGGATTCACCGCGCAGGTCGACGCCGACCGCCATCGGGGTCTTGCCGTCCTCGGGCTTGGGCAGGCCGAGCCGGGCGCGCATGTCGACCACGGTGACGATGCGGCCGCGCAGGTTCAGCACGCCCGCGATCTCGCGCGAGGACAAGGGAACGCGGGTGACGCGCTCGGGCATGAACACGTCCTGGACGCGGGAGATCGGCAGGCCGAACAGCTGGCCGCCGATCATCGCGGTGACGTATTCGACCATGGCGCCTTCGCCGATCTGCGTCTTCTTGTTGCTCATAGCGGTATCTCCTGATCCCCAGTGCCGTTACGCCGCTGCCCGGCTCAGCTCGGAGGCGCCGGCGGCGCCCGCGGTCTGTTCCTTCAGCGCCGCGATCAGACCGGGACGGTCGAACTTGGCGACATAGTCGTGGAAGCCGGCCTGACGGCCGCGCTCGATCGCCGCCGGCGACACCAGCGCGGACAGGCCGATGATCGGCATCGCGCCCAGATTGGTGTCGGAGCGGATCACTTCGGCGAACTCGAACCCGTTCATGTCGGGCATCTCGATGTCGGTCAGGACCACGTCGAAGCTCTGCGCACGCAGTGCAGCCAGGCCCTCCTGCGCGGTCGGCGCGGTGCGGACGCGGTAGCCGGCCGCCTTCAGCACGGGGGCCAGCATGTTGCGGAAGAAGGCCGAGTCGTCGACCAGCAACACCGACTGCGAGTGCTGCGACGGCTTCATCTCCTTGCGGGTGAACCAGTCGGCGAACGCCATCGGCAGGAAGTGGCCGACGTCGATCACCTCGGTGGCCTGGCCCTTGATCACGGCCGAGCCGAGGATGCCGGAGGCGGAGCCGCCGACCTCGATGTTGAGCCGTTCCTCGACGATGTCGATGATCTCGTCGACGACGAGGCCCATGGAGCGGCCGTCGTCCGCAAACACCAGGATCGGCTGGGCGCCCTGGCTGGCGATGGTGACGCTCTCCATGGCGACGAGCGGCATCAGCTGCTCGCGGTACTGCACCATGTAGCGGCCGTTGCTGAACTCGATCTTGTCGGCCGGGAGCTCCTCCAGACGGGTGACGAGCCCGAGCGGGACTGCCTTGGGCTGGCTGGAGCCGGCGCGGAAGACGAGGAGCGAGGTGGTCTGCTCGCCACTTCCGATGTGATGCGCCCCGTTCTCGTCGCCCATGTCATGGGCCGAGGAGCCGGCGGCGCCGAGCGCCTTGGCAATGCCGTTGGGATCGATGATCATGATAACAGCGCCATCGCCCAGAATGGTGTTGCCGGAGAACATGTCGATGTGACGCAGCTTCGTCGACATCGGCTTGACCACGATCTCTTCGGTGTGGAACACGCCGTCGACGACGATGCCAAAGGTCTGGCTGCCGACCTGGGTCACGACGATAAAGCCGTTCTCGGGATCGGAGGCCGCGCCGTCGTCGATCTTCAAGAGCTTCTTGAGGTGGATCAGCGGCAGCAGCTTGTTGCGCAGGCGCAGGACGGCGGTGTCCTTGATACGCTCGATGCGGTGCTCGCTGTTGGCGCGGGCACGGACGAGCTCGACCACCGAGAGCTGCGGGATCGCGAAGCGGTCGCCGGCGGCCTCGACGATCAGCGCCGAGACAATGGCCAAGGTCAGCGGGATCTTGATGGTGACGGAGGAGCCCTCGCCGGCCACCGACTTGATGTCGATGGTGCCGCCGATCTGGTCGATATTGGTGCGCACCACGTCCATGCCGACGCCGCGGCCGGAGACCGAGGTGATGGCGGCCGCGGTTGAGAAGCCCGGCGCGAAGATGAACTTGTGGATCTGGGCTTCGCTCATCTTCTCGAGCTCGGCCTCGGTGACGAGACCGGAGGAGATCGCCTTGGCCTTGATCCTCTCGGTGTTGAGGCCGCGGCCGTTGTCGGCGATGCAGATGATGATGTGACCGCCCTCGTGATAGGCGGACAGGCGGATGGTGCCCTGCTCGCCCTTGCCGGACGCGAGCCGCTCGGCGGGGGTCTCCAGGCCGTGGTCGGCGGAGTTGCGCACCATGTGGGTGAGCGGGTCCTTGATCAGGTCGAGCACCTGGCGGTCGAGCTCGGTGTCGGCGCCGTGCATCTCCAGCTCGATCTGCTTGCCGAGTTCGCTCGACAGATCGCGGACGATGCGCGGCAGCTTCTGCCAGGCATTGCCGATCGGCTGCATGCGCGTCTTCATGACGCCTTCCTGCAGCTCGGCGGTGACGTTGGACAGGCGCTGCAACGGCACCTTGAACTCGGTGTCCTCGTTGCGGCGGGAGATCTCCAGCAGCTGGTTGCGGGTCAGGACCAGCTCGGAGACCATGGTCATCAGATGCTCCAGCGTATCCACGTTGACGCGGATCGACTGGTTGGCGATGCGGTCGCCTTCGGCGGCGCCCTCGTCGGCCATCGACTTCTTCGGCGCGGCCTTCTCCTTGGCGGGCTTCGCAGCTTCCTTGGCGGCGGGCGCGGGAGCTTCAGCAGCCGGCGCGGGCTCGGCCTTGGCGACAGGAGCCGGCGCTTCGATCGCGGTCTCGCGGAAGGCGCGCTCGAGCTCGTCGAGCGAGACTTCGCCCGGACGCAGCGGACGCTCTAGGGTCTGGTCGATCAGCGAACCCTGCGTCATCTCTTTGGCAGGTGCGGCCTTGGCTTCGGCCGGAGCTTCCGGCACCAGCGGCGGCGCTTCAGCAACGGGAGCAGCGCTGCCAGCCGCCATTGCGGCCATGCCCTGCTCAACCATCGCTTCCAGCTTGTCGATGAGATCGCGGTCGGTGCCCTCGGGCTCGGCTTCGGTCGCCTCGAGGCCTGCGAGGATCTCCTTGATGCGGTCGATCGAGGACAGGATCACCGTCACGGCCTGCCCCGTCACCGGCATGCCGTCGCGGAATTTGCCCATCAGCGTCTCGCCGGCATGTGCCAGCGCTTCAAGCCGCGGCAGGCCGAGGAAGCCGCACGTGCCCTTGATGGTGTGGACCAGGCGGAAGATGTTATCCAGGATCTTGGCGTTGTTCGGCTCCTGCTCGAACTTCACCAGCTGATTGTCGACGGTGTCCAGGCTCTCGCTGGTCTCCGTCAAAAACTCCCGCAACAGATCATCCATGAAAACAGGCCTTCATACAGGGAGGGCGCGCACGACTTGTGATGCGCCATTTCGGAATGGGGCCAGCTTCACCGCAAAGCGTTTAATAATGGTTGAGTATGTGCAAAAGAACGGAACCAACAAAGAGATAAGGCGCTCCGGACAAGCCGAAGCGCCTTGTAAAGATTCGATTAACGTTTGAGGGCGGCGGCGCGCTTACGACGCGGTAATGGTGATCGCTTCGCCCTCGTGCGCGAGCCTCACGGTGAGCCCGCAAGCCTCCGCCAACAGCCGCGTATAATAAGGCTGGATCGCGTGCGCATCCGCGGCCGGGCCGCGCTCTCCGCTCAGGAGCTCGGAGATGTTCTGCGGCAGGCGCGCATTATGACCGGTCGCGGTGACGCGGAAGCTCATGGTCTCGCCGTCACCGATCGGGTCGATCGTCAGCATGCCGCCGCGCGGGATCGTGTGCTGGGAAACAACCAGCATATTGAGCAGCAGCTTGACGCGATTCTTCGGCAGCAAGAGCCGCGGCAGATTCCAGGTGATCGAGCACTTGCCGTCCTCGATGTGGCCGCGCGCCATGGTCTGGGCATCGCCGAGGTCGATCTGCGCGCCGGACGAGCCGGCCGCGCCGAAGGCCAGGCGACAGAACTGGAGGCGGGCGGAGGCGGTTTTCGCGCTCTTGCGGATCAAATCGAGCGCGAACTCGCGATCCTCGGGCTTGGGATCGTCGTCGAGCACTTCGAGCCCATTGACGATGGCTCCGACAGGGCTGATGAGATCGTGGCAGACCCGCGAGCACAGGAGCGCGGCGAGTTCGAGCGCATCTGGAGCGGTAGCGGTACCGGGTGACGAAGCGTCAGACATAAAGGGTTCCTGGAATTGCACGGCGCGGACGCGGCGAATCACGCATGCTTGACGAATGCCGCAGGTTCTAACATTCGCAAGCCCGTGGCAGCTAGCTTGCGATCGGCTCGAAGCGGCCCTAAAGCCGCGGCGAATCAGTCGAGTAGGATGGAATTGCCGATGAATGAGGCATGCAGGTGAAACGGATCATCGACGGCCCGGCCGCCTCCCACCTGATGGAGCCGCTCACCGCGCTGGTGGTAAAGGCGGGCGAAGCGATCCTCGCGGTCAACCGCGCAGCGATGCGGGTCGACGGCAAGCAGGACGGCTCGCCGGTCACCGAGGCCGATCTCGCCGCCGACCGCATCATCGCTGACGGCCTGGCGCAGCTTGCGGGCGACGTGCCGACGTTGTCGGAAGAGCGGACCCAGCTCGCCTCGCCGCCATTCCGCGACAGCTTCTTCCTGATCGACCCGCTCGACGGCACCAAGGAGTTCGTCGCCGGCCGCGACGAGTTCACCGTCAACCTCGCCCTCGTGACCGAAGGCGTGCCGCTGCTGGGCATCGTAGCCGCGCCCGCACTCGGCCTGCTCTGGCGCGGCATCGTCGGCCGCGGCGCCGAGCGCGTCAGGTTCGACGGCGTGAACATCGGTGCTGCCGAACCGGTCCGCACCCGCACGCTGCCGACGCAGGGCGAGCCCTGGATCGCGGCGGTGAGCCGTTCCCATGGCGACCTCAGAAGCGAGGCGTTCATCGACGGCCGGCCCAATGCGGTCAGGAAGACGGTCGGCTCGGCGGTGAAATTCGGACGGATCGCAGAGGGCAGCGCCGACATCTATCCCCGCTTCGGACCCACTTGCGAATGGGATGTCGGGGCGGGCTGCGCGGTCGTGACGGCGGCAGGCGGCAAGGTCACCGACGGCAACGGTGGCGAGCTCCGATTCGGCCAGCGCGGCGACACCGGCTTCATCATCCCGGAGTTCATCGCCTGGGGCGATCCGCGGGCGGCAGGCTGCTACTGACTGAGCTGTTATTGACTAAGCTGATCCTGGAGCGCCGGCCAGCGCTTGCGTACCTCATAGAGGAAGCGCTCCGGGTCGGCGGCGAAGGCATCGCGATTGGCCTCCCGGCTGAACAGATAGAGCCGCTGCGCCGAAATCACGTAGAAGCGGGGATTGGCGGCGACGGCGACGCCGCGGGCGATGTCGGCCGGATCGTAGCCGCCGAACTGCGGTCCATAGATCTCGGGATGGGCCAGGAAGGACGCCCGGTTGCCCTCGTTGCGGAAACGCCAGACCGCGCCCCAGAGGTTCGCCTCGAACTCGGCCGTCCCCTGCACGGCCGCGCCATCGACGAAATAGGATACGGGGTCGAACCCCTCGATCGCCACGCCGCTGAAGCGGTTGACGACGATCCGCTCGGTGGTGGCGGCCTCGGCCGGCAAACCTGCGCAGGCGATCCAAATGCCCGCCAGCAGGCGGACGAGGAGGCGGATCAAGGCATTTCCGGGGCGCAAAGGGCTATCTTCCTGCCGTTGTGCCGTCATAGTTGCTGCGGATAACATCCGAGTCGAGGGGACATCCGGCGCAACCTAGAGCCGTGCCTGTTGGCGTCAGGTTAAGGAAGCGGCGGCATTCGATACCAGGGGTTCTTTTATGACTTTCGCATCACGCCTTGCTGCGGTCGCGCTTGCCGCGCTGGTCGGCTGGATCGTCCCGGCCTCCGCCCAGCAGCCGCCGCCGCCCAATTTGCCGCCGCCGCAGCGGAGCCCGTCACCCAGCACCTATGGGCCGGACGAACTCGTGACCGCCGGCCACCGCTTCTTCGGCAACGTCTCGCGCGGGCTCGCCTCGATCATCGAGAAGGCCGTCAGCCAGTGGGGCCTGCCCAACGGCTATATCCTGGGTGAGGAAGGGTCCGGCGCCTTCGTTGCCGGCCTGCGCTACGGCGAAGGCACGCTCTACACCAAGAACGCCGGCGACCTGCGCGTCTATTGGCAGGGCCCCTCGCTCGGCTTCGACTGGGGCGGCGACGGTGCGCGCACCATGACGCTGGTCTACAACCTGCCCGCCACCAACGCGATCTACCAGCGCTTCGCCGGCATCGACGGCTCGGCCTATATCATCGGCGGCTTCGGCATGACGGCGCTCACCGCCAACAACATCGTGCTGGTGCCGATCCGCTCGGGCCTCGGGCTACGGCTGGGCGCCAATATCGGCTATTTGAAATTCACCCCGCGCGCGACCTGGAACCCGTTCTAAAGCGCGATCGCGCTTTAGATTGTTGTTCGAGCATGATCTTTCCGGAAAGCCGCTGCGCACTTTGCGCTGACGCGGCCCTTCGGGCCCGGATCATGCTCTAGGGCTCCCTCCTCGGGTCCGATTCCGGATTCACGTTAACAACAGGGCGGGGCTGGCTTTTTGCCGGCCCGCCATGCATTGTCTTTGGTAAATTTTTCCTTGCTTTCGGAGTTCTGGCCCCATGGTCGAACCGATCATGTACCTGGCGATCGGCTTCCTGCTCTCGATGCTGTGCGGGCTTGCCATCGTGCCGCTGGTGCATAACCGCGCGGTCCGCCTGACCACGCGCCGGCTCGAGGCCGCCACGCCGCTCTCGATGGCCGAGATCCAGGCCGACAAGGACCAGCTCCGGGCCGAATTCGCCATGTCGGCGCGGCGGCTCGAGATGAGCGTCGACCAGCTCAAGAACAAGACCACGAGCCAGCTTGCCGAGCTCGGCAAGAAGAGCGACGCCATCAACCGCATGAAGATCGAGCTCGGCGAGAAGAACGCCACGATCTTCGCGCTGGAGGCGCGCGAGAAGGCGGTGAAGGAGCAGCTCCGCGCCACCGAAGAGGAATTCAGCGCCAAGACCGAGGCCCTGCGCGCCGCCGAGAACGCGCTGACCGACAAGCAGGGCGAGCTCGCAAAAATTAATTCCGAGCTGTCCGACCGCTCGATGATGGCGGAGAGCCGGCAGGTCGAGCTGGTCGCGGTGCGCGCGCAGATCGAGAACTTGAAAAATCGCGTCGGCGACGCCGAGAAGGAATTTGCCGCCACGCAGGCGCGGCTGACGCAGGAGCGGACCGAATCCGAGACCGCCTCCCGCGAGCTCGGCGATGCGCGCGGCCGTGTCGAGAATCTGAGCCAGCGCGTCACCGAGCTCGATCGCCAGCTGATCGTGCAGGTGAAAGAGGCCGAGATGCTGTCGGGCCGCGTCGCCGATCTCGAAGGCCGCCTCGCCACGCAGGGCAAGCTGCTCGCCGAGCGCGACTACGAGAACAACCAGCTCCGCCAGGCCAATGAGGGCAATGATCGCACCATCAAGGAGCTGCGCGTCGAGATCGCCGGCTTAAGCGGCGGCAAATCGTCGGCGGCGTTCGAATCGCTCCGCGCGGAAAAGACCGCGCTGGAGGAGCAGCTGCGCACCGCGCGCGACGAGCGCGCAAAACTCCAGCGCGACATCAATGCGATCCAGCAGCAGGCGGAGAGTTCCTGGGCGACCGAGCGCATGGAGAATGCATTGCTACGCGAACGCATCAACGACATCGCCGCCGAGGTCGCGAAGCTCGCGATGCAGCTCGAAGGCCCGAACTCGCCGATCGAGGCCCTGCTGGCGGCCGAGGCCGGCCAGCCCCCGAAACCGGCGCCCCGCCCGGCCAATGACGCCGCCGGCAATGGCGCGGCCGCAATCACCCTGCCCGAGGGCGGCGGAACGCTCGCCGAGCGCATCCGCGCGCTGCAGGCCCACGCCTCCCGCGCCCGCCAGCAGGGCGCATAAGCGGCCCAAACCACGGTTTCGCGCGCGAATCGCGTGATTGACGCAAGGTTTTCCGGCCTCGAGGCGCCTGGAAACTTGACACCTTTGGCCCGCACTTCTAAATCGCGGGCTCCGATGTGCCGGCCGGCCGAAAGTCCGGCCGTCGGCATGATGGTCCCGGGCGCATAGCTCAGCGGGAGAGCGTTCCCTTCACACGGGAGAGGTCCAAGGTTCGATCCCTTGTGCGCCCACCATCCATCTTCCTGAACCCTCCAGATTGCGGACCATCGTCGACGCCTCGCGGCGCTCGTGGACCGGCTCAATCAAAAATGTCGAAAACAACCCCATGCACAGTAGCCGCCGTCAGTCGGATCAATGGGTTACGCCTTTTCCGAAATTCGATTGACGCGTCGGGCAAAACACCGGCATGATGGCATCATCCAAGGAGAGGCCCGCCCCCCCTGCGACTAGCCCGCCTTGACACGCGAGAGGCCCATGGTTCGACCCATGTGCGCCCAGCATTGATCCTAGATTCCAAGAGTCGCTGAAAGCTCCCTTGCGAGGCGTGCGAACGTCCGCTTTGCCAAAAGCGGTCATTCACCCGAGGTCGGCTTTTGACCCACCGCGGACCTCGGGAGGATTCATGTCCATCCCTGAAGACTGAGGCGACCGGAGGTCGTGTGGGTTCGGCGTTTTCAGACGAACGCCCTCGGCCTCAAAGAGCCGAAGTCGCTCCAATCTTCAGATTAGCCCTTGGTTACTACCGGAGCCGGAGCTTTGCGATGGCCCCCTTGATCTGAATCAAGTCTGGCGAAGCTCGCGCGAGCAAGATGCACTGGGATTAGTTGCGTAACGGAGAAAGCCTATGAAACGGACGGGAACGTTTGCCGTCGCAGCTGCCGCCTTGATGGGCGGGGTGTTGCTTACTTTCGGCTGGTCCGAGCAAGGCGGCGTCTCGCTATCTGTCGAGAGCGCTCAGGCGCGGGTCGGTCGCCCGCTGACCCCTGTCAGCGTTGCGGGCGTTGCGCGTCGACAGACGCGACGGGCAGTCGTTGGCGGCGCTGCCGTAGGTGCAGCCGCTGCCGGCACGGCCTGCGTGCGCGTGCTAGTCAACGGCTCTTACGTCTGCCGCTGAGATCTTTGCTGGTCCGCAGCGCAGCACTGTTGCTAGGATTCCAGATAAACCCTGATGTCGCCTTTCTTCACAGCAGCTTTTAGGGTCGCATGGTCGCGCTCGGCCTGGTCGGCATAGGAAACCGCAAAGTGGCCCATGGCTTGGTCGAATTCGTCGCTGGATGAGCCGAGATACCCGCTGATCGTCGCCGATATCTCGCTGACCTTGGCATGTGCACGCGCGAGCACCCAACCGCAGGCGCCCGCATAGACCTCCAGAACTTTCGCGTCGAAAGTTTCGATCAGGGGCTTGATTTTGGCGTCGCGCAGCTGCCGCACGTAGAACTGACGGTCGCGAGAGCCCGTGAGCCAGCCGAGGAAAATATCTGAGGCGGGCTGCATCAGGCGCTGACCCATCACAACGCGCTGCCCGTGATGACGATAGACGCTCTTTCCCGCATAGGACTCCAGAACGGAATGCGCCGCTTCCTTCACCTGCAGAAACAGCGGACTGTTGGGCTCCGACATCATGAGGACGATCCAGCATCGCCGACCCACGCTTCCAACGCCGACCACCTTGATGGCGGCGTCGACCAGCCGGTAGCGGTCGAATAGCTGACGCCGGTCATCGGGCAGCGAATCCCGGTAGATACGCAGGATCCCTTCGAGCGCCGACAGGAAATCAGAAGCGCGAGCCACATCCGGGTGAAAGATGAGCGGAGGTTGCTCCATGATGCGGATTTGTCCGCCGATGCTGCCGGCAAGCTTGGGAAAATCCAGCTCCGAGCCCCGGTCCGCGGCGGCATGGTCAATCCGCCGCTGCAGGTGTTTTCGCGCACTCTTCGGCGCGATCGCCATCAAATCCTCGGCGGGGATGTTCGCGTACCATACGGCGAGTGGATCCATCCTGGAGAATCCGCGCATGTGTTCGCGATAGCCGCGCGCGGCAGCCATCGCGCAATCGCGGCCCGTGACGTCGGACAATCCGATCGATCGTGCGGCGAGCACCACCGAGGCGGCGAGACGCTTGACGTCCCATTCCCACGGGGCCGGCAACGTCTCATCGAAATCGTTGATGTCGAAAATGATATGTCGCTCGGGGGTGGCAAAGCCCCCGAAATTCGCGAGGTGGCAGTCGCCACACGCCTGCACATTCAGTCCGGTGCTCGGCGTCCGCGCCAAATCCGCGGCCATCACACCCGCGGAGCCACGAAAGAATGCGAACGGCGATTGCAGCATCCGGCCATAGCGGATCGGTATCAGCTTCTTGACCCGGCCGGCGTCCGATTTGAGCAGGATGTCGAGGGGATTCGGCCGCTCCCTGGATGGCTTCCAGCGACCCTGTTGCTCGCGCGCGAGCCTGTCGCGCAGAGCCTTGCCGGCGGCAGCGCGATCGCTTGGGAAAACGATGTGGGGTGTTGTGCCGGCAGTCGGCCTCGTCCTGGCCTCTGATCTGTGGCTGGCAATGTCCATCGTGAACCCCGGTTTTCGAACCCCGGTCTATGCCTCATTTTTCGATCGGGAAGCCTCAAGGGCCTTGACTTGGATCAAGCGATCGCTGCGCAGCGTCGTCAACGTTGCCGTCCCACCAGCCGAAAGGCTTGGCATGATGGCCGACGCGACAGAACCAACGGGCAGCGTCGAGCGGCAGACTTCGTGGCTGTCCTGGCTGCCACCGACCCGCTGGCTCGCAGATTATTCCGCGGCCTGGCTGCCTTCCGACATCATCGCCGGCGTCACGCTCGCAGCCTACGCAATCCCAGTCTCCCTTGCCTATGCCGGGCGGAGGATCGGGCGGCCACCATTAATGACAAGCGCCATCCCTTAGCTCCAGTTTTGGCAAACGAGGGATGGGAACGCGGTCGTGTTGCGTTAGTATCAGGGTGACGAGCAGCGAGAGTATCGCTTTCGGCAATAGATCGCGGCCACGCGACTCATCTCTAACGCCACCGCGCAGGCGGCGTTCAGGTTTTCAACATCCGCGCCGGGCGCACTAACCAGCACCTCGAAGCCGGCGAAGTTTTTTTCAGGATCGATCCCAAGCCTTACGAATATATCGTCGAGGAAAAGCGGGCGGGGCTCGCGGACGCGGAGGCCAATGTCGTCCAGCTCGGGGCGTCCGTTGATCAGGCCTCGGCGACGACCGCAAAGGCGAAGGCCCAACTGCAGCTCGCGCAGGAGCAATACGATGCTCAAGCGACGCTGTTAGCCCTGACCGAGCGTCGTCAGCACCTCACGTCATCCAATGTCGCCCTTTGGCCCATCAGCGAGTGGCGGCACGCCCTTGCCCCGCTTCGGCAGACTACGCTCGTTGATCCAGATCAACGACCTCCGGCCCCAGATGTGCGCCGATGCGCGCTTAAGGGCGACTACCCTGTTTTGGGCGACTTCAACAGGAGAGCAACAATGATCAGGTTATTTGCTGTTGCCTTCGCACTGGCCTTGGCGTCATCGGCGCAGGCCATGCCCCTGATACCCCTTCAACAGCCGGACGGGATTGTCATCCAAGTCCGCGAAGCATGCGGACCGGGTATGCGCCGCACTGCGAATGGTGCTTGCATCAGGACTCCCACCCGACGTGCCGCCAGCAGGTGCGCACGTGGAGTGACATGCTAACTTCGTGCGGCCGCTGCCGAGCAACGCGGCAACACTGCGTAAGCTCGTCCGCAGAAAAGGGAGCACGCCCACATGAAGCGCCTCGTCGCGTTGCTACTCTTTGGGCTCTTGCTTGCTCCGGCATTCGCTCAGACTCAGACCCCCCCGCAGCCTCCGCTAATTCAGCAAGTTCACCCGGGGGTCACTTACGAGGACTGCGTGGAGAGATGCAAGAAATGTGGGACCGGGAAAAACCCGGACTGTGTCAAGAATTTCTGCACAGGCTATCCGCACCGAAAACGAGGTGCGGCGCCTTTGCCTGTCGTCTGTCCATCATACGATTAGGCCGCTTCTATTCCGCTTCTGGCCCCTAGTCGACCTCGCTAATTTCCCAAACGTCCGCTTTGCCCTCGCAAGCAGAAATCAGCCGACCGACATGGGCCAGATTCGGACATCTCAGCACAATGCGCACCTTGATCAATTCGAAAAGCCGCGGCAGCAGGTCGCGACGACCACGATAACCGTCGGGGCTCGCTCTGGCCGGCAATCTCGATCATGCGAATGGCTTAGGGGCCGAGCGGCGTGAGGGCGTCGCGCAGTGGCGCGCTGGAAATTTGCATCAAACCCGCAAATGGCTGACCCAGCTCCAGGACCAGGTAGATCGCCCCGGCGGCCGACAGTGCAAAAACGAACAGCGAGCCGAAAACGGTTGCGCTGGGTTTGGCAAACAGGCCGAAGCTTCCAAAGATGATGGTGAGCCAGAAAATCAGCACCACCAGGAACGGCATAGGGATCGAGTTGTTCGTCTGTGCGAACAGCGACAGGCGGGTTTGCGCAATGTCGGTGGCGATCTGTAGGGCCCTGGCTTGCAGGGAGCGTTGGGAATCGTTCTGCGGCGAAAGCTGCTGAAGCTTCGCAAAGAATGCTTCGCTTGCGGCGCTCGCCTCGAAGGGGTTCGCCTTGGCAACCTCGGAACTTTTCTCGCGCCACATTCGATCGGCTAAAACAACGATGGCCCGCCGCAAAAGGTTGCGTTCGTCATTCGCCTCCGGTCCGTACTGCGCCAGCAGATTGTCGAGCAGGACAACATTGCTCGTCATCTGCGTGACTTGAGTGCTCTGCGTGTCGTATGAGCCCTTCGCCGAGGCGATCAGCAGGCCGAGGACAAGCGCGGCTATCGTCCCGATGAGGCCCGTGCCCAGCCTGACCACATCCTTGTCATCCGTGCTCAGGTGATGCCCAGGAAGGAACATACCGAGCAGGGCACCGCCTGAGATGCATAGAAACGTGATGCACGATAGCGCGATTGCATTCATGATTCACCACTGTGTTGCGAGGCGTGTCGTGACTTAGCGCTGTGTCGCCTTCGCCGCGGAGGCAACTGCGGGTCCCTTGGCGATCAATGTGCGTCGGTCGTGAATCAAGCTCTCCAGCCGGTGGGCTGCCACGTTCAATGTGGCATCATCCACCGCGCTCTCGTCTCCAGCAGCGGATTTGGCGAGCTCCACCTTTAGAATGCGGTCGATTTCGTCTTCGATATCCGAAAGTTCAGCCTCTGTATCGACTTTCCGAATCCGGCGCGCCAGGGCGTAGAGAGAATCGAGCGGGCCTTCGGCTGCGCGGCTGCCGAGGCCCAGGAATTTCCACGCCGCCGCAAGCATGGTGGCAGCGCCACCCAGTACCATCGGCGTCAAATAGATCCAGTTGCCGTACTCATCCATGAAGCTTTGCGTGGTGCTGTTGTAGACGGCTGCGGCGCCAGGGTGCAGCGGAAGGTAGGCATCCTGGTCGGTGCTGGGCGCGGTGATCTGCGCGAAAATCGGCTGCTCACGCAGAAGATTCCTGCGCGCGCTCATGATCGCCTCCGTGAGGTCGGTTACCAGATCAGTGCCAAGCTTCTTTTGCGCAACCAGATATAGCGAGGTCCTCAGAGTCGTCAGGTCATCTTCCGGGACCGGCGGCGATCCCCGCAGTGTGCCCTTCGGGACGTCGAAGCTTTCAAAAGCGCGCTCATTCTCTGCAATTGCCCCCGCGGACTCGATTGGGATCAGTACCGGGGTCTTTTTACGGTCAAGCTGAAAAAATCCGCGAACGAGCGAGAGGTATTTTTCGGCGAGCGGGATCACGACAAGCAGGGCGCCGACTTGCTTCGACTGAATGGCTTGCCGGACATCCGTCAAAGCAAGGTTCTTGAAGACAACTTTTGCGCCCGCCAGATCGTATCCCTTGGTCAACACATCGACAATTTTGGCGTTCACTGCTCCGCCGACCACGCCGACCGTGCGTCCCTTCAGGTTGGCAATGCTGTCGATGGACGATCCCGGCGGCGCGATGATCAGTACGACCATATGGCTGACGACGACGACGGCTTGCGCCTGCGACAAGTCGCCGACATCGCCGCGAACCACAGCGAGATCGACCTTGCCCGCGGAGAAAGCCGCAGCGGCCTCGAGCGCGGTGCCGCTGTCGATGACCTTGAGCCGGACCGGCGCGTTCGCTGAAACGAACTCGCCTGCTATCGCTGACATTGCCTTCGCTGCCTCGCCGTCGAGCGAGCCGACCGCCACAGTCAGCGTTACCGGGCGGCTGTAGTACCGATAGGCAAGGAGACCCGCGCCTGCCGCAAAGGCGACGACGCCGACGAGCAGGAAAAAGCGAAGCCACAGCGGCAATTTCATCGACATCATGCTCGCCACCTGTGTGGGTTCGCCACGTCCTTGCCGCTGTATTTCTGCACACCTGCGATGCCCGCAAGCGTCCGCGGCCAGAATAGCTGCCAGCCGCCGCTCTACGTGCTCGCTGCTACGGCAGATGAGGACGTTGATCTATATCAAGCTTACCCGCCGCTGAAGGTCCACGGGAAAGCGGTCGGCAAATCGGGCTGTTTGCGCGCCCGATACGGCGGCTCATTCCCTCTCCTCGATCAGGGGTGATCATTATGCAATCCTCTTGGCCTAACGAGCCCAGTCGTCGCCTGGTTCTAGGCGCACTCGCAGCACTGCCCGCATTCTCCGTGCCACTCGTTGCCAACGCGCAGGCCCAAACAACAACCGCGCAAGCACCCGTTTCCATCGGGGGCGGCTTTTCATTCGCTGCGGTCGGCGATACCCGACCGATGATGTACCTCCCGTTGAAAGAGGGACAACCGGACCTCAGCAAGTTCTTCGTCGAGATGTTCGGATTGGTCATGCCGGAGAAGGTCGCCGAGGCCGTCGTAGCGAAGGATGTGAAGATGATCTTCGATCCGGTCACAAAGGACCTGATCAAGGTCGTCATGCCGTTTACATCCAAGACGGAAGTGATGACCCTGACGGTAGATAAAGGTTGGGTCACCGAGGCATCCGTTGAAGACGTGAAATTGCTTCCCGGAGTGCATCGAACCATGTTCCGGCTGCAGGGCGGCGAATGGGTGACGCGCGAAATCGTCAAGGACGTTCAATCCGGTCGCGCCAAATTCGTGGTCAATAGCGGTGACGCTGTGTGGTGGGGCAATCAGGGCTTGACCGTGAGTGACAGCCCATACTGGAAGCGCGTGAACGAAACAATGTTGAAGAAACTACCCGCGCCGGATGACGAGATGCGCGCAGCCGGTCTGGATGGGCGCTTTTTCATGAGTGTGGGTAATCATGAGGTGTGGGCCGACCCAAAGATTGAGGGCGTACTTTCGGCTGTGCCGTATCTGAAAAAATTCGGCGTCACGCCGGAAAACCTCATCTACAAATTCGACTTCAAGGGCACCCGCTTCATCTATCTCTGGAGTGGCAAGTACGATTACCGTTCGCCGTCGCTGTGGGACGCTGATCGGCCAAAATATGCCGAGCAGATGACCCAGCTTCAAAAGTGGATGGACGAGGCCAAGGCCAATGGCATTCGGAAGGCGTTTATCGTCTTCCACTATCCCGTGTTTGCGCGGTCAGGCTTAGGCCCGATCCCGGCTCCCGATAACCCGCACAAGGTGATTGCGTCGTATGCCAAGGACATGGAGGTGGTCGTGTTGAACGGGCACGTCCACACCACGGAAATCTACGACGTAGATGGGGTAAAGTATCTGATGTTGGGCGGTGGGGGCGCAGAACAAGACCCAATCCTGCCGGGGCGAACCAGCATCAAGGTGCCCGCCGACTATCCGCGGGACCTTTACTGGAAGGGCCAGCCTCCGCAAGAGGAGTACAACTACGTGCTGGTGGACGTTGAACCCGGCCAGAAGACGAAGTTCACCCTCAATCGCTTCCGGCCGTGGTCGGCGGAGCCATTCGGGACTGAGGAACTCTTCACGTGACAGCAAGCGGGCAATAGGCCGGGAGTGAGGTTCTGGCGACAGTACTCCTGATTATTCACGGCTTGGTCGCCGTTGCACTGCTTGGCGCGATTACGCACCAGACCTTGGCGACGTGGGCGACTGTGGGAACGCGCCCCAGTTCGTTTTTCGGCCGCTTTCGCTCCGTGTCATCGGCCCGGTTCGCCGACGCCGTCGTCGTCTTGTATGCCATCTCCATCCTGCTCGGTGGGATCATCTATCTGTATTTTCGCGTCGACATCAGGCCAGAGTTAGAGCGCGCCGGTCATTGGCCAGCCCTGGGCTTCTTCGACCTCAAGGAGCACTTCGCCGCTATCGGTTTTGCGTTGCTACCAGCCTACTGGGTTTGCTGGCGACGGCCGCGTGCCGACGAGCCTGCTCAGACGCGCACGATGCTCACCTCGATCCTCGCCTTTGTCATCTGGTGGGGCTTCCTAACTGGCCACGTCGTAAACAACATCAGGGGTTTCGGCGCATGACGTTATCGGCTGCGTTCCGCCGCTTTGCATTCGCGTTCGGGACGACATTTGGCTTCCTCTACGTGGTTGCACTCGCAAAGGACCTTGCTCTTTTCACCGTTTTCCCGTCGCTCGGCATCGTGCTGGCGGGCACGCATCATTCGCGAGACGTTGCTGACCCTGCGATGGGATTTCTAGCTCCAGCGATGTACTGGTACGGGTGGGCCGCGACGGCCGCGCTCGGGGCACTGATCGTCGCCCTCGTTGCTGCGTCGTTACCCGGACGTTCAGTGCGAAACTTCTGGTCGGGATGGGTGTGGATAATTCCCATCCTCTCGATGATCGCTTGCGTCTATCTCACCCTGCCTTGGTTTAGGCTCTGACTTGGGTGCTTCCGCACATGGATCATGACCGACCAAGCTCAAAGCGGGCTCTCTGGTCGGAAAGCCGGTTCGCAGTCTTCCGGATTCAAGCCTCAAGCAGCCCGATCCGGCCGGAAGGCGGCGTAGAGACCGAGGAGGGTTCCGATAGCGACCAGGCCTGCCGCCAGCAGCACCTGCAATTCCCCATCATCGGTGGCGCCTGCGGACGACACCAGTCTGGTCACAATGACGAACAGAATGCCCACGGAGGCTGCTGCACCCACACTGAGATAAGCGAGCTCTCGCGTCAGGTTCCGGCCAAGAAGTCCGAGGGCCGTGAAATACATCGCGCAAGCGTTGGGATGAACGAACAAGGCAACGCGCGCATAAGGACCGTAGGAGTCGAGGAGGGACTCACATCGGCTCATTGCCGCTTTTGAGGCAACCCGCTGCAACATCGGCCTGAAAAAGCGAGCCTGTCCGTAACTCAGAACGGCGCCCACGATGATGGCCGCCCACGCCACGATGAAAACGGAGACATCCGCAGGCTTCGGATTGAGCGCCACGGACATCAGGATGAGGGCGGTTCCGGGAAAATAGCCGAAATACGGAAAGACCGACTCCAGGAGCACGCAAGCGAACATGAAGACCGGAAACCATGCCGAACCGGTCGCACCCTGGACGATCGCGTTCAAGTCGAACAGGTTCGTCTTGTACAGGACGAGGTACATGCACATGGCCAATCCGGCCAGCGCGTAGAACGGCAACGCCCCCGACAAAAACCGCCTCATCCAGCCGCCGCGCTTTGTTTCGCGGACACGGCGGAGACCTTCAATATCGGGACAAGACAACGGAAACGCATGGCTCATGTTTAGGCGAATGAGATTGCCCCTGTCGATAGCAATCCTCGCCCCGGCTGCGCGGGCCAATCGCCGCATTGAAATGCCCGCCGATCGGGAAGGTGCAGTCGATCACAGACCTAGTGTGACCTCAGCCCAGTGCATCGCGGTGCTGCCGCCCAGAAACTCGATCACGCGGGGTTCGATGGTCTCCGGCCGATCGGAGCCGGTGACAGCGGTCGCTGCGATCATGTCGCAACGCTCGTTGTAGACGACCGACACCAGCGTTTTGCCGGGAGCGCCACGTGAGTTGAGCGTGTAGGCGCGGCTGCGACCGTTCATCGACGCAATCCTGATGGGATGGCCGGAACCGCGTGGAGAGACTTCGCCCAGGAGAACGGTATCGCCCATGCGATCGAGGTCCTCGTCATCGGCGACGCCCGTCGCGCAATTGCAAAAACCTATCTTGGCGCGCAGGTACAGCGTCACCTCGACACCGCAGTCGGAAGCCTTGCACCGGAACGCCTTTCCCTTGCCCCATTGGTCGATCGAGAACGGCCAAGTCACCTCGTGCCACACCGGCGTGGCGGAATTTGCGGCGGCATGCCGTGGCACATGGAGCCACACGAGCGACGCCGCCAGCGCGCTTCCCAGCGAGATTGCTGCGACGGCGATGGCGGCTGCCCTTCTCATCATTCCACCGTTCTCGTTCCGGCTCAGTTGCTGGCGAGGTATTGCTTCGCCGCCGCGACCTCGGGGCGTTCCGAATCGGCACTGGCCGTCAGCGTTACGAGCTGCTGACAGTTCTGCCGTGCCCCTTCCCTGTCACCAAGGGCTTCGGCCGCCTTGGCCGCCCCCGCGAAAGCGTGCAAGCGGTTAGGCTCCTTCGCCTTGGTTGCCTCGAATGCAGCAAGCGCCTCCTTGGCCATGCCGCGATCGAGCAGCATGAAGCCGTAAAGCTCGCGCGCCGGCGCCAGCGGTCCGGGCGTGATCACGTGCTTTTCCGTCTTGTCCTCTGCATCCGCCGCGGCGCTCATCGCATTGAGCGCCTCGTCATACTTGCCCTCGGCGTAAAGCACCCAGGCGACGGCGACCTGACGCTGGATGTCGACGATTCCGGACCAATAACTGTCCTTGGCGTCCTGCAGCTTGTCGCGCAATTCCGCCAGCTTCTGGATGTCGGCCTTGGCGGCTTCCGGTTTGCCGGAGCGCGCCGCGCCGAGAGCCCGGGCGAAATGCGTTACCGCCATCGCAAAGTTGAGGTTGCTCGGCCTGACCGGCAGCTGCGAGGCACCCTCCCAATCGCCACGGTCGATCGCATAACGCGCCGGCGAAGCCGCCAGCGCGTAGTCTGCCGCCGCGACCGTCGCCTTGAAGTCGGTCTCCTTGATCATGTCGTCGATGACGGCACGCGCCTGCTTGTCCTGGCCGAGCTGCAGGTAAGCATAGACCATGTAGTCCTGCGCATGCAGGTAGTTGCCGACCGACTTTTCGGCCATCGCGGCTTTCACGGAAGCAGTGTTGGAGTCGATCGATTCCTTCCAATAGCCGACGCGCGTGTAGATGTGGGAGGGCATGTGCTGGGCGTGCGGCGCGGCCGGCGCGATCTTGGCGTAACGATTGGCGGCATCGAGCCCTTTCTGCGCCAGCGCCGGGTAGTCGTAGAGATGGATCAGATAATGCGTCACGCCCGGATGCATCGGCAGCCGCCTGGAGATCGGCTCGAGAATCGCCGCGCCTTTAATTTGCTGCGCATAGGTCTTGTCGTTCAGATCCGCCGACGTATTGAGCGTAATGGCGTAGGCGATCTGGGCTTCGTCGTCGTCTGGATATTTTGCCGCGACGCGGGCCTGCGCGTCACGCAGCATGCGCATCCGCTGGACGTGAGGGATCTTGTCGTAATCGGCATACATCACCATCAGCGCATCGATGTAGTCGCGCTCGCGCTCGGTCGCGGCGCCGATCTCCTTGGCCTTCATGATCGCGGCGAGGCCCGGCGCCAGGTTCGGCTTTGGAATAGCATTGTGCGGATTGTCCATGTAGGTGAGCGCAATGCCCCAATAGGCCATGCTGCATGTCGGGTCAGCCTTGATGGCTTCCTCGAAGATCTCCTTGGCGTTGGCGTACCAGTAGGAATGCTGATAGCGCATCCCGCGATCGAAACGACGCTGGGCCACATCGTTGCAAGAGGTCTGGAAATGAACGCTGCCGAGCTGCTGATCTACATCGTCTTGCGCGACCAGAGCTTGTGGTCCTGATAGGCCGAGACCGGCTGCGATGACGAAGTATAGGGACTTCCGCATGGATCGCTCCCTTGGCCTGACACGCAATGAATTGGTCTTGATACCCCTCACTATATGACCTTCGCGGCTTTTGAACAGCGAAGTGAATCGCGGCAGCGCAACTGACCCAGTGACGCGATCGGAGTTGGCGCAACCAATCCGAAGCCAGAGCCGTCGGAGTTGGATCCTCACGCGCCCACCATTCAGGCCTCAGATCGCATCCCTACGCGATCGACAGAATCTCGATCTCTTGCGCGCCTGAACCCACGACATCGCCCACCGCCTTCCCGATCAGCGACTTCGCAACCGGCGCCACGAACGAGATCGATCCGGCCTTTGGATCCGCTTCGTCCTCGCCGACGATGCGATAGGTCTGCACGCGGCCGTCGGTGCGGCTGAAGGTCACGGTGCTGCCGAAGGCGACGACATCGGTCGACGCCGGATCGGGAATGACCTGCGCCGTGCGCAGCCGTTCGGTCAGATAGCGAGCATCGCGCAAGGGCACCGCCGACTGCCGGCGCTTTTCGTTGACGTCCTCGATGGCTTGCGCGGCTTCATAGGCCTCGCGCGCCTCGCGCAGCTGCGCCTGCAGCGCCTGCAAGCCTGCTTCCGTCACGAGGTTTGGATGAGGCGAGATCGGGCGATCCGGCAGCAGCGTCTCGGACGCGGTTTCGGCGCTTTCTTCCTTGGTAAAGGCGACGCTCAATTCAAGATCCTGTCGAACTGTTTCGGACACCCGCTCGCGCCTCGCCCCACAACGGGGAATCGCGCCGAACAGCAGCCGGTGATTGTCCCGGACTATATCTCAAGTTCGACGAAACGGCGCAGCTTGAAGACCAGGTCCGGTACGGCCTGGCGGAACCGCGTCGCGTTCTGGAACGTGGTCGAGAACGGCGCGAAGGTGATCATCGCATTCCAGTGCTTGTAACCGTAGACCGTGACGGAGGCGCCGGTCGCCGGAAAATTCTCCAGCTTGCGCAGCTCGCCAAGCACCAGATCGGCAATCGCCTCGGCGGGAAGCAGCTTCTTGCCATCAGGCGTCGTCGTGATTTTCGCCGGCCGCTCGACCGGCTTCGCGGCAGCCGGCACGGCATCGGGCGCATCGTCGGATTCGGCCGGTGCAGGATCGGGGGTGGACGGCTCGACCAGGTCGAACCCGTTCGTCGGCGCTGTCGGCGGAACCTCGGTGAGCGGCGGCGGAGCACTGCTGTCTGCGCGCTTGTTGCCTCCCAGGATGCTGCTGATCATGGCCACAAGGCCAGCATCCTTCACGTCGTCGCTCATTTCTCCCCCCGGGGCTTCGGCCTACTCTAGCACCGCTCTCGCGGACCGCCACTGGGGATGTATGGCCGGATTCCGCTTGGTTAAGGCGCTACGACAAGGCGTCACACCAAGGCCACGATGGCACCGGCGGCCCGACGTCTGATCACGTCGCCCGCCGTGAGACCCGTCACCGCTTATCGAACGGAATGTACTGCTGGTACTGCTTGGGCACAGAGCTGCGGTAGCGCGCGGGCACGGTGCCGGTGTCGACCGAATGATCGATTTCCTGCTGCCGCGTCATCTTCTTCTTCGCCGGCTTCTTCGATGCGCTCTTCTTGGAGTCGGCCGGCTGGCTGGAGGTGTCGCTGGTCGCGGCCGGCGTTGTCGTCGTCGCTGCCGGCGCAGTGGTCGTCGCGGTAGGCGCTGCGGTTCCACCGGCGGCCGGCGCACTCTGGGCCAGCGCGAGCGGTATTTGCATGAAAAGCGCCAGCGCTGCTGTCGCAGCCAGCAAATATGACCTTTGCATTAGAACCTCCAAAATACCTGATCCGAATGAGACAAGCCTGATTCTCCGGGATCGACGCGTGCACGTCTTCTCACGATAGGCCCGGCCCCCACCGCGAACTGTGGCGTAGATCACATTCCTGGCCGCCGGCTGCGTCATGATGTGCCATGTCGCGAACGCACGGCATTCCGCCGACACCAAGATAGGCATGACATGCCTCAGACGAGCCCAGCTCGCTGACGTTCCCGTCCACCCGCTCTCGAAGGAGATTGAAATGCGTCGCATCATCCTCACTCTCGCATCGTTCGCCGCCCTGGTCGCCGTAGCATCCCCGGCCGCCCAGGCACATCCTGCAAACGATCGATATTGCCTGCAGGGACGCATGTGGGGCTATCCCGGCAACTGCCAGTTCGCGAGCTATCAGCAGTGCCTCGCCACCGCCTCCGGCACGTCGGCCTCTTGCGGCATCAATCCGCGCTACGCGTTCTCGCAGCAGTACGCCTACTGAAGACATCGCGGCGTGCGCGCATGACGCGCACACTTATTGCGTGAAGACGATCCACTTCGCCGACAGTCCGGCGAACTCACTTGCGCGAAGCTGCTCGCGCATGCCGATGACGAGAATGTTATCCGTCATCGCTCCGGGAAAAATTTGCAAAGCGCGACCGCAGCTTGTTCGCAACGCTCCCTTTCGGAACATCATCGATGCCGCACAGTGTGTGAAGCAGATCGCTTGTGGCACCCAATCGCCTGATCTAGCGTGACATGCATATTCTGTTGCGAACAACTTTAGCTTTATTCGTTGCACGTCGTGACTTTTCAGGGAGGTGTTTTCAATGAGCAGCCGCCACAGCGTTGTTCCGCGCGGTCTGAACGCAACGCGTTCGCCGCTTTCCCAGGGCCGTTTCGGACGCATGTTCCGCAAGCTCACGCCGGCGAAATTCGGTCCGAACGACGCCGACAATGTCGCGAACCTTTCGGCGCTGGCCGACAAGATGGTCGCCGACTTCGATGGTCCGAAGGACGGGCCGGACGCGGAGGAGAGCGGCATTCCCGCGCTCTACACCTATTTCGGCCAGTTCATCGACCACGACATCACCTTCGATCCGGTCAGCTCGCTGACCAAGCAGCAGGATCCCGACGGGCTCGTCGACTTCCGCACGCCGTCGCTCGATCTGGACAATCTCTACGGCCGTGGTCCGAACGATCAGCCCTACATGTATGACGGCATCAAGTTCCGGCTCGGCGAGAAGCTGACCGGCGCGGGCGTGCCCGATGCCAGCGACCTGCCGCGCTTCAAGGGCCGCGCCCTGATCGGCGACCCCCGCAACGACGAGAACAGCATCGTCTCGCAGTTCCAGGCCTTGATGCTGCGCTTTCACAACCGCATGGTCGACGATAATGACAGCCTGTCGTTCGAGGACGTGCAGCAGCGCGTCCGATTCCATTATCAATACGTCGTGCTGAACGACTTCCTGCCGCGAATCGTTCACGCCAGCGTGCTGGACGAGTTGAGGACCGCGGGCCAATACGACCGCAGCAAGCTCGCTCACTACCACTGGAAGACTTATCCGTTCATGCCGGTCGAGTTCTCGGTTGCGGCCTACCGTCTCGGCCATTCCATGATCCGCCCCGGTTATCGGCTGAACGATGCGGACAACATGCTATTGCAGATCTTCCCCGACCCCCACAATCCCGACAAGAACGCGCTGACCGGCTTCCGCGCCATGGGCCCGGGACGCGCCATGGATTGGGGCCGCTTCATCGATCTGGACACGCGCCCCTATGGTGTCGAGGACGACGACACCAATCCTGACAACAAGAAGCGACTGCAGTTTGCCTATCGCATCGACGCATCGCTGGTCGATCCGCTGCGCAAGCTGCCGCCGGAGGTCGCGTCCAATCCGTCGTCGCTGGCGCTGCGCAATCTCGAGCGCAGCTGGCGGCTCGGCCTGCCGTCCGGCCAGGCCGTCGCCAAGGCGATGAACCTGACGCCGCTGACGGATGATCAGATCATCGTCGGCAAGGCCGTCGACGAGCCCGGCGCGGGCGATCCGCAAACTGGGATCGCGACCATCGCGAACGGGGTGTTTGCCGGCAATTGCCCGCTCTGGACCTACATCCTGGCCGAGGCGCGGCAATTCCAGACCGCGGTGACGATCCCGGCTACCGGCGCGCCGGCGACCGGAATCAACACGCCGCAGCTCGGCCCCGTCGGCGGTCGCATCGTGGCCGAGGTCTTCCTCGGCATGATGTTCGGCGACCATTCCTCCGTGCTGTCGCTCGACCCGCAATGGACGCCGGTGACCGGCTCCAGCTTCGCGCTGAAGGACCTCGTCGCCTACGCGCTCGGCCAGGGCGATCCGCTGCACTGAGGTGGTGACAGTTCACGGGAGGTCGTCATGCCCGGGCTTGTCCCGGGCATCCACGTTCTCAGTACCACGTGGCAAGGCGTGGATGGCCGGGACAAGCCCGGCCATGACGCTGCGGTGACTGTCGGTCCTCCCACAAGGGAGAGGGAACGGGGAGGGTCTTGCTGCCGTCCGAATTCAATTCGGACTTCAACCCGCTACGACGCAGTTTTATGCGCGGCCCCCAGTCCGCTCTCCTCCAGCCGCGCCGCAAACCATAGCGACAGCGGTTGATCAACGACGCCGCTGACATAGACTTCCGAAATCGTCACCTGCTGCCTGTCCAGCACCAGCAGTACGCCGATCCAGTACGCGAACCAGACATGCGCGTCGGTCAGCGCCATCAGCTTGTGCTGGTCGTGGTCGAGCGAGGTGTGATTGCTCGCCTTGCGGATCTCGACGGCGAGCAGGTTGTTCGGGATCTCGCGCTGATGCACGACGACGTCGGGGTAGATCGATTTTCCCAGATGATCGTCGGTGGAGACGATGGTGCCGTGCGGCAGATGCAGCGTGCGCTCGCCGAGGCGGTCGTAGTTGCAATCGACTGACCAGCCGGCGAATTGCCGCTCCAGATAGACGGCGAAGCGGTGCGTCACCGCCCGCTCGCCGACGTCCTTTTCGAACAAGAATCCTTCGTGAGCGTAGAAGTCCCGGAGCGCCGCGATCACCTTGTTCAGCTCGGTCTGCATCTTGCCCCCCGGCCCTCGGCGCTCCCTGATGCTGCGCCCTACATCTGGACTTCGATCAGCCGCGGCCCGGGCTCGGCGACGGCTTCGGCCAGAGCCTTGTTGAACTCTTCGGCATTGGTGACGGCCCGGCCGGGGACGCCCATGCCCTTCGCCAGCGCGACGAAGTCCAGCGTCGGACGGTCAAGCCGCAGCATGTCGTTGGCGCGCTGGCCGGGCTCGCCGGCGCCGACATTGTCGAACTCGCCGCGCAGGATCTGGTAGATGCGGTTGGCGAACACGATGGTGACGATGTTGAGGTTCTCACGGGCCTGCGTCCACAGCGACTGGATCGTGTACATCGCGCTGCCGTCGCCGACCATGGTGATCACCTTGCGGTCCGGACATGCGATCGCGGCGCCGATCGACAGCGGCGTGGAGAAGCCGATCGAACCTCCCATGTTCTGGAGCCAGTCGTGCGGAGCGGCCGCCGCCGTCGGCGGGAAGAAGCCGCGGCCGGTGGTCAGGGATTCGTCGACCATGATTGCGTTCTCGGGGATGGCGCATGCGATCGCCTGCGCGATCGAGGCAAAAGTCAGCGCGCCGGTCGGCTTCACCAGCTCAGCCAAGGCCTGCGGCTTGACGTCCTTCGCGCTCGCCTTCACCGCGCCGGCCAGTGCTTCGAGCGCCGCGACCGAATTCTCGCCCCAGGAGGTCATGCGATGCACCTCGCAGCCCTCGGGCTTGAGCATGCTCGGCTTGTTCGGATAGGCGAAGAACGCCACCGGATCATCGGACTCGACTAGCACGATGTGCCGGAACTTCGCCAGCATCGGCAGCGCGTTCTCGATCACGTAATGAATGCGGTCGATCGAATAGCGGCCGCGGCCGCGCGCCATCTTGGGACGGAAGGTCGGGCCCATCACCGTGCAGCCGGTCTTGCCGGCGATACGCTCGGCCAGCGCCAAGCCCTGTTCGCTCAGCGCGCTGCCGGTCATCAGCAGCAGCGTACCCTCGCCGTCGCCGTGCAGGATCTTCGCGGCCCGCTCGACCGCCTGCGGCGAATAGCTGGCGCGCTGCTGCTCGGCCGGTACCTCGGCGATGCCATCGGCCTCGTTCCAGGCGGTGTCGGCGGGCAGGATCAGGGTCGCGATCTGTGGCGGTGCGCTCTTGGCGGCGGCGATCGCCGCGGCGCCGTCAGCTGCAACCGATTTGGAGTCCGGCGAAGTGCGGACCCAGGACGACATCGGCCGGGCCAGGCCCTCGATGTCGGAGGTCAGCGGCGCGTTGTAGTCGATGTGGTAGACCGCATGCTGGCCGACGATGTTGACGATGCCGGAATTCGCCTTCTTGGCGTTGTGCAGATTGGCCAGGCCATTGGCCAGGCCGGGGCCGAGATGCAGCAGCGTCGAGGCGGGCGTGCCCTTCATGCGGAAATAGCCGTCAGCGGCGCCGGTCACCACGCCTTCGAACAGGCCGAGCACGCAGCGCATGCCCGGCACGCGGTCGAGCGCCGCGACAAAATGCATCTCGGAGGTGCCTGGGTTGGTGAAGCAGACATCCACCCCACCCTTGACCATCGTCCGCACCAGGCTTTCCGCACCGTTCATCCCAAAGCTCCCTGCAACCGGCAATATTCAAATGTCCGCTCGATCAATCATTGTTCGCCGCCTCCGTCAAAGCAATAGCCGGCATCGCTGGCCTGCTCCGCGCGACGATGCGCTTGTTTGGCTAATGCTTTCAGGCAAATTAGCGTGGTTGCCGGTTTGGTAACGCCAAACGTTAAGGATGATCTCCCTCACGGGGCCGTGGCTTGCGAAAAGCCCGCAAATATGGCCTGTAACTTCAGTTGAATCCGATTTTTTTGCTGGGGGAAACAATGATCCGATTTTTTGCCGCGCCGATTGCCGCCATCGCACTGCTGTCGGCCACCGCCGGCGGCGCATTCGCCGAGGGGTTCGACTCGCGCGAGATCATGGGCTTCGGCCCGAGCTTCTTCCGCGGCGGCTCTAGCCCGATCCCCCGCACCACCATCATGTACAACGGCAATTACGCCCCCGGCACGATCGTGGTGAACACGAGCGAGCGCCGCCTGTATCTGGTGCTCCAGAACGGCCAGGCGCTGCGCTACGGCATCGGCGTCGGCCGCGACGGCTTCCGCTGGGGCGGAGTGCACAGGATCACCGCCAAGAAGGAATGGCCGGACTGGACGCCGCCGTCGCAGATGCTGGCCCGCCGGCCCGACCTGCCGCGCCACATGAAGGGCGGCATCGAGAATCCGCTCGGCGCGCGCGCGATGTATCTGGGCTCGACGCTCTACCGCATCCACGGCTCCAACGAGCCGGAGACGATCGGCCAGGCCGTGTCCTCGGGCTGCTTCCGCATGACCAACGAGGACGTCAGCGATCTCTACAGCCGCGTCTCGGTCGGCACCAAGGTGGTCGTGCTCAACAACTAGCCGTCGGCGAACTGCGGGAACCCGCAGGGCGCGTGAATATGCGGTCTTGTGCGTCGCTGCCGAATACGGCAGCGTCGGGACGCAATGAGCGCATTGGCCCCGCCTTCGTCAGGCTTTCGCATCGCCCTGCTGGCGCTCGCCACTTTCGCGTTCGCCCCTGACACCGCTACCATCGCCGTCGCGGGCGAATTGCCCGCGATCGCCTCGCGCCAGCGCGCCGAGAAGAAGAGCTTCACCGACGGCGAGATCGTCGAAGGCTTTCTGAAGACGGCGTTCGGCGCCGAATACCACCTCGCCGGCCGCGTCGACCGCATCCGGAAATTCGACGGGCCGGTGCGCGTCTACGCCGAGAGCGAGCGCGCCGACCGCAAGACGCAGCTCGCCAAGGTCGTGGCCGACATCGGCAGGCGCGTGCAGCATCTCGACATCGCCATGATCGACACCAGCGAAGCCGCGAACGTGCGGGTGAAGCTGGTTCGCGACCGCGACCTGTTTCGGACGATTTCCAGCTTCTACGGCGCGGAGAAGGCGCGCGAGATCCGCACCTCGCTCGATCCGCAATGCCTGTCCGGCTTCCGCAAGAACGACAATTTCGAGATCGAGCATTCCGACGTGATCCTCACCGTCGACAACGGCGATTTCACCTTCCTCGACTGCGCCTATGAGGAACTGCTGCAATCGCTCGGCCCAATCAACGACACCGCGAGCGTGCCGTGGACCATGTTCAACGACAATGTGTCGATGGGCTATTTCGACGTCTACGACCAGTACATCCTCAACCTGCTCTACGATCCCCGCATCAAGGCCGGCATGACCGTGCAGGAGGTCAGGGCGGTGCTGCCCCAAGTGCTCGCCGATGTGCGCGCCTGGGTGAAGCGCGTGAATGATTTGAAGGAGTGAGGTACTGCTTACCCTCCCCTGGAGGGTAAGCGGCGCGCCTCCTCCGCCCCTACTGCACGAGATCGGCGACGGTGGTCGCGGCTTTCAGGCCGGTGCCGGTGAGGACCGCGACCGTGGTCTCGTTCGCCTTGATCGATCCGGCGCCGGAGAGTTTCTCAAGCGCAGCGGCCGCGCTGGCGCTGGTCGGTTCGGCAAACAATCCCTGCCGCGCAAGACGCCGCAACGCGGCGACGATCTCGTCCTCGGTCAGCGCAACGGTGCCGCCGCCGCTCTCGCGCAAGCTCCCGATGATCTCGCGCAGGCGCAGCGGATTCTTGATGGCGGTGCCTTCGGCGACGGTCTTGTTCACCTCGCGGGCGACCGGCGTGTCGACACCCGCCTTGAAGCTGGCATCGATCGGCGAGCAGTTCAGCGGCTGCGCCGCGAACAGGCGCGGCAGCTTCGCGATCTGCCCGGCTTTCAGCAGCTCGCGGAAGCCGAAGGCGCAACCGAGGAGGCTGCTGCCTGCGCCAACGGGAACGATGACGTTGTCGGGTGCGCGAAAACCGAGGTCTTCCCAGATTTCATAGGCGAGCGACTTGGTGCCTTCGAGGAAGAACGGCTGCCAGTTGTGGCTGGCATAGAAGGTCTGGCTCGACTGGCGGATGGCTTCGGCTTCCGACTCCTCGCGCGGGCCCTCGACGAGCTGAACCGTCGCGCCATAGGCGCGCACCTGCGCGATCTTGGCCGGCGACGTCGAGGCCGGCGCCAGGATCTTCACGCGCATGCCGCCGGCGGCACCCAACCCCGCCATCGACGAGCCGCCATTGCCCGAAGAATCCTCCAGTATCGCGTCGACGCCGATCTGCCGCAGGAACGACAGCATCACCGAAGAGCCCCGGTCCTTGAAGCTGCCGGTCGGGTTGAACCATTCGAGCTTGAAGAACGGACGCAAATCACCCCAGTCCTGCTGGACCAGCGGTGTGCAGCCTTCGCCGAGCGTGATCGGCTTCTTGATCTCGACCGGCAGCGCCGCCCGGTAGCGCCAGAGCGAGCGCGTGGCGCCGTCAATGTCCGCGCGCGATATGCCTGGTCCCGGCGTCACCAGCAGCGGCGTGCGCTCATCCGAGCACCAGCGCGGCTGGTCCAGCGGATAGAGCTGTCCGTTGCGGGGGTCGATGTAGCTGGCGGTGGGCATGGCAGTCTCCAAGCGAGAGGCGACCTATTTGTCCGATTATGTGGGTCCGGTCCAGCCCAAGGCACCGCGGTGGCGCAACTTGCAGGACACCCTCTTGAAAACATAAAAAATAAAACTATTTCAAATCCTTAGACCTATCGCGCGGATCGAATAGCAGGGTTCGGCCGGGGCGAAGGCGCGGCATCCAGGCGAGCCCGACCGGCCCGTCGATGACGGGAATTTGGCCATGATCGCCTGCCCGGCGCGGTACCATTAACTTGTCTGTCGTCGCCAGCCGCTACAATATGTTGGATTGAGCTTGCATCGCCGGTGTTCGGCACCGGCAACGCAGGTGAGCCAGGCCCGTCCGAGCGGCGGGCCGTCGGCTTTTTGGGAGCCTGGACATGAGCCGCGCGAACCGTACCGATCACATCCGCCTGACCTCCCACCCGGAGCCGGGCAAAAAGGCCGCGTTTCCGATTCACTGGGGCGCAGCCGACGCGCGCGCCCGGGGGCCGATCATCGGCACGGTGTCGCGCGCTGGGGATCGCAACGTGATCGGCAGCCATGGCGGCTCCTACGCGATGTACCGGGCGCTCGCGGTGTCCGCAGGCGCGCTCGATCCGATCCGCCGGCCCGACCTCACCAACACCTTTCCGGCCGCGACCATCGGACCGTTCGAGCAATGGCGCGATCCCGACAAGATCGTCGCGCTCGATCCCTGGGGGCATCTCGTCGCGGAGAATTTCGGCAAGGACATCGCCGAGGGCGTCGACATCCGTCCAAGCATCGCGGTGACGCGCGCGCGGCTCGACCTGCCGGAGATCCGCGAGGCGCTCGCCGCAAAACGGCTGCGCGCCGACGGCGAGGTCGTGCACGCCAATGGCAGCGTGTCGGTGGTGAAGATCGCGATCGACCCGGTCTGGTACCTGCCGGGCCTTGCGACGCGCTTCGGCACCGGCGAGACCGAGCTGCGGCGCACGCTGTTCGAGCAGACCGCCGGCATGTTCCCCGAGCTCGTGACGCGGCCGGACATGAAGGTATTCCTGCCGCCGATCGGCGGCACCACCGTCTACATGTTCGGCGATGTGACAAAACTGCCGGACCACCGCACCAAGATCACCTGCCGCGTGCATGACGAGTGCAACGGCTCCGACGTGTTCGGCTCCGACATCTGCACCTGCCGTCCGTATCTGATCCACGGCATCGAGGAATCCGCGCGCGGCGCGCAGGAGGGCGGGCTAGGGCTCGTCATCTACAACCGCAAGGAAGGCCGCGCGCTCGGCGAGGTCACCAAATTCCTGGTCTACAATGCGCGCAAGCGCCAGGAGGACGGCGACGCGGCGGCCGCCTATTTCGAGCGCACCGAATGCGTTGCCGGCGTCCAGGACGCGCGCTTCCAGCAATTGATGCCGGATACCATTCACTGGCTCGGCCTGAAGCGCATCGACCGTTTCCTGTCGATGAGCGACATGAAGCATGACGCACTGACCTCGCAGGGCATCGACATCGTCGAGCGCGTGCCGATCCCGCCGGAGCTGATCCCGGCCGACGCCTATGTCGAGATCGCCGCGAAGAAGGCCGCCGGCTATTACTCGACCGACATCGCGCCGGAGAAGGATGTGAACGGCGTGGTCGGGCGCTCGCTGGAAAAGTACTGATCGCGCGATGGCGGAGGCTTTGGAACAACAGGCCCGCTCCCTGCTCAGCGCAGGAGCTGTTCGTGCGCGTGCCGGCAAAATGCTCGAGATCGGCCTTGCCGGCGGGCTCAATCATTTCACGATCGATCTCGATCGGATGGATGGCGTTGCGGATGCCGTGGTCGCGGTCACGCGCAAAGCCTATCCGACGCTGGATATCCCCTTCCATGCCCGCTGGCGGCATTTCGTGCTCGGCGGCGTCGATCGCTGGGCGGGCCTTGCCGACAAAGTATCGTGGCCGGATCGCGCGGCACGTGCGCGCGCGGAGTTCGACCTCGCCATCGTCAGCGTGCTGCTCGACGCAGGCGCGGGAGCCACGTGGCGCTATCGCGATGCCGTGACCGGCGAAAGTATCGGCCGATCGGAGGGGCTTGCCATCGCAAGCCTCGACATGTTTGCAGCCGGCCTGTTCTCCGGCGATGCGCGTGCGCCGTTCAGGGCCGATGCAGACGTGCTGGCGAAACTGCCCTTGGCCTCCCTCACCTCGGCCTTTCAGGTGAGCGATGCCAATCCGCTGCTCAGTCTCGACGGACGCACTGATCTGCTGCGACGCCTTGGCAAGCTGGTTGCCGAGCGCGCGGACATTTTCGGCCTGCACGATACGCCGCGGCCAGGCGGCCTGTTCGATCACATCGCGGCGCAGGCTGTGGGCGGCGCGGTCGCCGCGCCCGCCATCCTGTCCGCAGTGCTGAACCAGCTTGGACCGATCTGGCCGTCACGGCTCGAGCTTGCCGGGATTCCGCTCGGTGATTGCTGGCGTCATCCGGCGATCGAGACGGACGACGGAACGGCAGGCCTCGTGCCCCTGCACAAGCTGTCGCAATGGCTGAGCTATTCGCTAATCGAACCGCTACAGCGCGCCGGCTTTGACGTCACCGACATCGACGGCCTCACCGGACTAGCCGAATACCGCAATGGCGGCCTGTTCGTCGATCACGAGGTACTGCGCCTGCGCGATCCCGGCGATGCCGAGCGCGCGCATGCTGTGGATTCCCTGCTCGTCGTAGAATGGCGCGCGCTCACCGTTGCGCTGCTCGACCGGCTTGCGGGCAGCATCCGCGCCAGGCTCGGCCGCAAGCCCGAGACCCTGCCCCTCGCGAGCATTCTCGAAGGTGGCAGCTGGGCTGCCGGCCGCGCTATCGCCTTCGCGCGCCGACCCGACGGCGCACCGCCGCTCAAGGTGATCAGCGACGGCACGGTTTTTTAATCCATTCGTCCGCAGCGTAATCCATTGCGTATCGATGAATTTCAGGAGCATCCCATCATGGAAGGCGTCACGATCGTCGATCATCCGCTGGTGCAGCACAAGCTGACGCTGGTGCGGGACAAATCCATCTCGACCAAGTCCTTCCGCGAGCTGATCAAGGAGATCGGCATGCTGCTGTGCTACGAGATCACGCGGGATCTGCCGCTCGCCGATACCGTCATCGAGACGCCGCTGGCGACGATGCATTCGGCCAAGATCGCCGGCAAGAAGCTGGTGTTCGTGCCGATGCTGCGCGCCGGCACGACCTTCGTCGACGGCATGATGGATCTGGTACCGACCGCGCGCGTCGCCCATATCGGCCTCTACCGCGAGCCGCACAGTTTTGCCGCGGTCGAATATTTCTTCAAATCGCCGTCCGATCTCAGCGAGCGCCTGGCGATCGTGGTGACCCCGGTGGTCGCCACCGCCAACACGGCCGTCGCCGCGATCGACCGACTAAAGGAGCGCGGCGCCAGGGACATCCGCCTCGCCTGCCTGATCGCGGCCCCTGAAGGGCTCGAACGGCTGCGCGGACTGCATCCCGACGTTCCGATCTGGACGGCTGCGGTGGACGAAGGTCTCGACGAGAACGGCTTTATCCTGCCGGGCCTCGGCGATGCCGGCGACCGCGCTTACGGGACGCGGTAGGCGCGGAGCTCTTTTTTGACGCGTTTTCTTCACGCGAACCGGTCGCCACTTCGCTCGAAAACGCTCTAGATCTTCCCGCTGCCGCAAATCAGCTTGAGCGACTGCCATTCCTTGTCCGTCAGCAGCGGCGGGCCGCTGGCGGGACGATCTTCCTTCGTCATGCGCGCGAGGCGGTCTTCGGTGAGCGGGTGGCTCGCCAGGATCGTGGTGAGGCCGGAGCCGCCTTCCTTGCCGGTGATGCGGAACATCAATTCGGCCGCGGGTTTCGGCGAGCGGCCGAGCTTGTGCATGATCTCGATCGCGAACGTATCCGCGGCGGTCTCGGCCTCGCGCGAATAGGAGGCTTCGACCACGCTGCGCGAGGCAAAGATCACAGCGCTCGAGCCGGTGACGTCGCCGAACAACAGGCCGATCAGGAACGAGGTGCCGCCGTTGTAGATCAGCCCGCGCATGTTGTCGTAATGCTTGAGATGGCCGAGCTCATGGGCAAGGATGCCGGCGAGCTCGTCGGGGTTTTCGGCCTTGTCGACCAGGCCCCTCAGCACGTACACCTTGCCGCCAGGCAGCGCGAATGCGTTCGGCACCGAGGTCGGCAGCACGCCGGCCGTCATGGAATCGTCGTCGAGGCCGGCGGCATCGCGCAGACGATTGACCAGTTTTGTGAACGCGGCCTTGCCCGCGGGGTCTTCGCATGCTTTGCGGCCGAAGATGGTTTTCACCTGGACTTCGGAGGCGTCGCCGATGCGCCGTTCGATCGGCTTGGGCACCAGCGGCGCGAGCCGGTCGGCAGCGAGCGGCACACCGAACAGCACGACGCAAACGATGGAGACGGCGGCGGCCACCGACCAGCCGACGATCTTTGCGACACCGCGGCGCGAGGTCTGGTGCTCGTCGAGACGCATGCAGCGGGCGGTCACGTCGGCGGCGAGCGCGGCGTCGCGAATTTCAAGCCGCGCCAGCGGCGGCGCGGATGTCGAGGCCAGGCGCAATATCCCGGCCGGACTGTCGGCGCGGCGAATGTCGGCATAGGTCCAGCGAACCGGCGCTCCGCCCTCCTCGACGATGTCGAGCGCGTCACCGAGCGCCAGCGACACCTCCCGCCTGCGGCTCGACACGCCGTCGAAGAAGATCGTCGGCTTGGCGGACTGCGCCGGAACCTCGGTGGACAACTCACTCACAGATCAGAATCCCGCGACATCGAGCCCATCGGCAAAGCCTTCGCCGAGCGCGCTGGCAAGCTCACCGCTGCCGCGTACATCCGCCGCGGCCCCGATGTTATGCACCTCGACGGTTTCCAGCACCTTGGCCCAGAGATCGCGCTGCAGATAGACCCGCATGACGATGTTGATCGCTAGCGCCACGGCGAAATAGCCGATGACCATCATGACCAGCATCGGGATGCTCTTGCCGGCATTTCCGGGGCCGAAGACCTGATCAGCCGGAACGCCACTCAGCTGGACGACGAGCAAGGCACCGCCGCCCATATAGGCGGCGAAAATGGTCGAAAGCAGCATCCACCAGCCGATCACTTTCCAGTACAGGCCGTAGAACGCGTTGTGCGGCAACTCCGAGGACAGGCTGACACCGCCGATGCGGATGCCGTCGAGCCACCAGCGCCATTCACGCGCCTTGAACTCGGCATAGAAGAACGGGGCGAGCGGGAAGATCACGAGCGCGATCGGGCTCAAGAGCCACAGCCACCAGCCGCGCTTGAAGAAGGTCCAGCCGTCGCCTTCGAAATCGCCGGGGAGATCGCCGTAATGGGTGTGCCGCATCTTGTAGCGTTCGAGCGACGCCTCGCGCCAGGGCAGCGCCAGGCCGAGGGTGAGGAACACCAGCAGGCCCCACGCCATGGCGCGGAACGAATAGGCCCAGCCCGAACCGTCCATCCAGAACCGGACGCCGCGCCAGACCGTGCGCGTCAGGCGATAGCGCCGCGCGCGAAAAATCGCGAACTGGCCGAAGGCATAGAAGCTGATGAACAGCGGCGTCGAGGCAAAGCCCTGCCAGCGCTCGAACTCGATGCCGATGAGAAAATAAGCGAGGTAGATCGGCACCAGGATCGCGAGCGCGAACAGGAAGCCGACCAGCAGCTCCTTGGCCCGGCCGGTGTATTCGGCGGCATCGCCGTCGACCGCGGTGTTCGTCCACAAATGACGGCGGATGTCGGTGACCAGCCAGAACCGGTAGAAGCCGAAGGTGACGAGCTCAAGCATGGCACCCTTGGTGACCATTTTGCGGAACTCGGAGCGGTTGCCGGTGAAGTCGACCCGCGTGGGCGGCAGCGGCGGGGGTAAGGGTTCGGACCCGATGGGGGCCCATTGCATGTCGTTCACGGCGGCAACCTCGGGGTGCGGACCTGATACGGTCAAACTATAGATCAGAGATTTGGTCGATCCCCAAGATGGCTGGGTTCGATTTACCTCGATTTCTCGCATGATTCCGCAGGCGCGGGGGTGCGGGAGATCACGTTGACACATCTGCGTGACGGTTGCTGATCCGTAGCCCGGATGGAGCGGAGCGTAATCCGGGACAGCGCCAATGGAGGCCCGAATCCCGGATTTCGCTCCGCTCCATCCGGGCTACGCATCTAGCCACCTCTCGCAAAGGTTGGATGTGGCAAAAGTCTCCCTTGCTCCGACGCAGACAACCGGCTGTAATTGCAAATCAAATACCGCAGCGCAGAATTCAACGAGAACGCGCGGTTCATGTCAGGGAGAGCGGTCATGCATGGGACCATCGAGAGCGCGGCGAAGCTCGACGAGCTACGCGCGCGCGCCACGTCACTGCCGCTGGAGCAGTTCGATCCGGGCGATCCCGAGTTGTTCAGGACCGATACGTTCTGGCCGTATTTCGATCGGCTGCGCCGCGAAGATCCCGTGCACTATTGCAAGGACTCGATGTTCGGGCCGTACTGGTCGGTGACGCGCTACAACGACATCATGGAGATCGAGACCAACCATTCGGTGTTCTCCTCGGCCTCTGCGCTCGGCGGCATCACCATCCGCGACATCGACCCGGATCTGCGCCGCGAGAGTTTCATCTCGATGGATCCGCCGCGCCACGCGGCGCAGCGCAAGACCGTGGCGCCGATGTTCACACCGACGCATCTGGACAATCTCGCGCTCAGCATCCGCGAGCGCTCCGCCGAGTGCCTCGACAATCTGCCCGTGGGCCAGGTGTTCGACTGGGTCGACAAGGTCTCGATCGAGCTCACCACGCAGATGCTCGCGGTGCTGTTCGACTTTCCCTGGGAGGACCGCCGCAAGCTGACGCGCTGGTCTGACATCGCCACCACCATTCCCGGGCCGGACGGCCTCGTCGCCACCGAAGACGAACGGCAGGCAGAGCTGACGGAATGCGCGGGCTATTTCGCGCGGCTGTGGAAGGAGCGTATCGAGCAGCCGCCGAAGAGCGACCTGCTCTCGATGATGGCGCATGGCGCCGCGACGCGCGACATGGATGCAAAAAACTTCCTCGGCAATCTCATCCTTTTGATCGTCGGCGGCAACGACACCACCCGCAACACGATGTCGGGATCGATCTACGCGCTGAGCCAGCATCCGGAGCAGTATCGCAAGCTGCGCGAGAACCCCGGCCTGCTCGACAGTTTCGTGCCGGAGGTGATCCGCTGGCAGACGCCGCTGGCGCATATGCGCCGCACCGCGCTTGCCGACTTCGAGTTCCGCGGCAAGCAGATCAAGCAAGGTGACAAGGTCGTGATGTGGTACGTCTCGGGCAACCGCGACGAGGAAGCGATCGAAAAGCCCTACGATTTCATCATCGACCGCGCCCGCCCGCGCACGCATCTGTCCTTCGGCTTCGGCATTCACCGTTGCGTCGGCTTGCGGCTTGCCGAACTTCAGCTCAAGATTATCTGGGAAGAGATCCTCAAGCGCTTCGACCATATCGACGTGGTCGGCGAACCCAAGCGGGTCTATTCGAGTTTCGTAAAGGGACTTGAAACCTTGCCGGTGAAGATTACGGCGTGAGATCACTCCCTCTCCCCGCTTGCGGGGAGAAAGAGAAACACTGGAGCTACTACCATGAACATCCAGACTCCGGTCAAAACCGACAACGCCGAACGCATGCGCAGGGCCCGCGAGGAGGCCTATGCGACGCCGCTGGCGCAATTCCACCCCGGCGCACCCCGGCTGTTCCAGGACGACACCTTGTGGCCGTGGTTCGAGCGGTTGCGCAAGGAAGAGCCAGTGCATTACTGCACCAATGCGCCGATCGAGCCGTACTGGTCGGTGGTGAAGTACAACGACATCATGCATGTCGACACCAGTCACGGCATCTTCTCCTCGGACTCGACGCTCGGCGGCATCGGGATCCGCGACGTGCCGCAGGGCTATGACTGGCCGAGCTTCATCGCGATGGACCAGCCGCAGCACTCGGCGCAGCGCAAGACGGTGTCGCCGATGTTCACGCCGACGCATCTGGACGAGCTGGCAAAACTGATCCGCCAGCGCTCGCAGACCGTGCTCGACAATCTGCCCCGCAACGAGACCTTCAATTTCGTCGAACGCGTCTCGATCGAGCTGACGACGCAGATGCTGGCGACCCTGTTCGACTTCCCCTGGGAAGAACGCCGCAAGCTGACGCGCTGGTCTGATGTCGCGACCGCGCTGCCCAAGAGCGGCATCGTCGCCTCGGCCGAAGAGCGCCGCCGCGAGATGGACGAGTGCTACGCCTACATGTCCAAGCTCTGGAACGAACGCGTCAACTCCGCGCCGCGCAACGATTTGCTGTCGCTGATGGCGCATAACGACGCGACGCGCTTCATGGACCCCGACAATCTCATGGGCAACATCATCCTGCTCATCGTCGGCGGCAACGACACGACGCGCAACACCATGAGCGGCTCGGTGCTGGCGCTGAGCGAGAACCCGGACCAGTTCGACAAGCTGCGCGCCAATCCGGAGCTGATCGACTCCATGGTGCCCGAGGTGATCCGCTGGCAGACGCCGCTGGCGCATATGCGGCGTACCGCGCTTGCCGACACCGAAATCGGCGGCAAGCATATCAAGAAGGGCGACCGCGTCGTGATGTGGTACGTCTCGGGCAACCGCGACGAGGAGATGTTCGAGAAGCCGAACGACTTCATCATCGACCGCCCCCGCCCGCGCACCCACCTCTCCTTCGGCTTCGGCATCCACCGCTGCGTCGGCATGCGGCTGGCCGAGCTGCAGCTTCGGATCGTCTGGGAGGAGATGCTGAAGCGCTTCGACCGCATCGAGGTGGTCGGCGAGCCCAAACGGATCTATTCGAGCTTCATCAAGGGCTATGAGTCGCTGCCGGTGAGGATTCCGGGGTAGGCCCCACTGTCATGCCCCGCGAAGGCGGGGCATCCAGTACGCCGCGGCCTCTCGGCTCGAGCACTGCAGCCTCTGGAATACTGGATCGCCCGCCTTCGCGGGCGATGACACTGAGGGTGAGGCTGGGAGCGCACGCTCACGCATCGTCCAGCCCAGCTATAAAATTCCGGCATGACAGGTCGCGCCAGATGCGAAGCCAAGTTGGCGCGCGGCTGTTCTAGGACACGCGTGCATCTAACTCAACTTGATGTCCCACAGGCCTTCCTTGCGGCAGGCAGCGACTTCCTCGCGCAGAAGCGTCGTGATGGCGAGCGACGCCGTTGAGGCCGGACGGTCGATCGGAGAGGCGAAAATGAGCTCGCGCGTCATCGGCTTGGATACGGGCGCGGTCTCCAGCCGTCCGTCGGCGACCTCGCCGTGGACCGACGAGGGCGGCAGCAGCGCGAAGCCGAGGCCTTCCTCGACGAGGCTCGTCAACACGCGGAACGAATCCGCCTCGAGCTGGACGTTGAGCTTGATCTTGCGCTGGGCGGCGGCGTGCTCGATCAGCGCGCGGAGACCGTGGGAATGACTGGGCAGCACCAGCCGCTGGCGCAGCAGCCAGCCGACATCGACGCTCTTCTTGCGCGCGAGGCCGCAGCCGCGCGGGCCAACCGCGACGATATTGTCGCGGCCGAGGCTCTCCACGTTGAGATGCAGATCGGCGGAGCGGCCGTAGAGGATGGCCAGATCCATCTCGCCGCGATGCAGCCATTCGACGAGATGGCCGCTGTAGCTCTCGACGATGCGCAGCGAGATGCCGGGAAATTTTTCGACGCAGCGGCGCGCAAAACGCGCCGACAGCACGCAGCTCACGGTCGGAACCAGGCCGAGCACGACCTGGCCGGACGGCGGCCCCTTGGTCGACTGGATGTCGTCGCGGATCTGGTCGATCTGCCGCACGATGCCGGAGGTGCGTGCCAGCAGGAGACGGCCGGCTTCCGTCAGCACCATGCCGCGGCCGTTGCGGGTGAACAATTCGGTGCGCAGCTCATGTTCCAGCAGCTTGATCTGCCGGCTCAGCGCCGGCTGCGCCACGCGCAACGTGTCGGACGCCTTGGAGAGGCTGCCGAGCTCCGCCACGCAACTGAAGGTCCTGAGCTGCCGGAAATCCATGCTTGCCAATCCTCGAAGGCTACTTCATACGCTATAGCAAATGAGCATAGGGGGCTGGCGATGTTTTCACAACGCCAGAGGGTCGGCCGGCGTTATCTTGACTGCCGCTAGATACGGGAAACGCCATGAGTGAAGAACACCACACCGAAGATCACGCCGACATCCGCGAAGCCGTCGCAAAACTCTGCGCGCAGTTTCCCGGCGAATACTGGCGCAAGCTCGATCGCGAGATGGCCTATCCCAAGGCCTTCGTCGACGCGCTGACGCAGGCCGGCTATCTCTCGGTGCTGATCCCCGAGGAATATGGCGGCGCGGGCCTGAAGCTTTCCGCCGCGGCTGCGATTCTCGAAGAGATCCAACGCGCCGGCTGCAACGGCGGTGGCTGTCACGCCCAGATGTACACGATGGGCACCGTGCTGCGGCACGGCAATGACGAGCAGAAGGCGAAGTACCTGCCGAAGATCGCCAGCGGCGAATTGCGGCTTCAGGCGTTCGGCGTTACCGAGCCGACCAGCGGCACCGACACCTCCTCGCTGAAGACGTTTGCGCGCAAGGAAGGCAACGACAGCTACATCGTCAACGGCCAGAAGATCTGGACGAGCCGGGCCGAGCATTCCGACCTGATGGTGCTGCTGGCGCGCACCACGCCGAAGGAGCAGAGCAAGAAGCGCACCGATGGTCTCTCGGTCTTCATCGTCGATATGCGCGAGGCCAAGAACAACGGCCTCGAGATCCGCCCGATCCGCACCATGATGAACCACGCCACCACCGAAGTGTTCTTTACCGACATGAAGGTGCCGGCGGAGAATCTGATCGGCGAGGAAGGCAAGGGGTTCCGCTACATCCTCTCCGGCATGAATGCCGAGCGCATTTTGATCGCGGCCGAATGCGTCGGCGACGCCAAATGGTTCATTGCCAAGGCCACGAACTACGCCAAGGAGCGCGCGGTGTTCGGCCGGCCGATCGGCCAGAATCAAGGCATTCAGTTCCCGATCGCCAAGGCCTACGCCTCGATGCGCGCGGCCGAGCTGATGGTGAAGGAAGCCACGCGCAAATATGAAGCCGGGCTCGACTGCGGCGCCGAAGCCAACATGGCCAAGATGCTGGCAGCCGATGCGTCCTGGGAGGCAGCGAATGCCTGCATCCAGACCCATGGCGGCTTCGGCTTCGCCGAGGAGTACGACGTCGAGCGCAAATTCCGGGAGACGCGGCTCTATCAGGTGGCGCCGATCTCGACCAACCTCGTGCTGTCCTACGTCGCCGAGCACGTGCTCGGCATGCCCCGCTCGTACTGAGGTCGCATCATGGGAGCATTGGACGGGATCAGGGTGATTGCGGTCGAGCAGGCGGTCGCGGCGCCGTTCTGCTCGTCGCGGCTGGCAGACGCCGGCGCAGAGGTGATCAAGATCGAGCGGCCCGAGGGCGATTTCGCCCGCGGCTATGACGCGGCGGCCAAGGGCCAGAGCAGCTATTTCGTGTGGCTCAACCGCGGCAAGCAATCGGCGGTGGTCGATCTCGCCACCAAGGAAGGCTGCGCCGAGCTCGAGAAGCTGATCGCGAGCGCGGACGTGCTGATCCAGAACCTCAAGCCGGGCTCGATGGACAAGCTCGGCTTTTCGCGCGAGCGGCTGCTGAAGGACTATCCGAAGCTGATCTCGTGCACCATCACCGGCTATGGCGACGAAGGTCCCTACGCCCACCGCAAGGCCTATGACCTGCTGATCCAGGCCGAGAGCGGCCTTGCCTCGATCACCGGCAACCCTGACGGCGCCTCGCGGGTCGGCATGTCGATCGTCGACGTCGCGACCGGCGCGACCGCGCATGCGGCGATCCTGGAAGCGCTGATCGCGCGCGGGCGCACCGGCAAGGGCTGTGACATCCGCATCTCCATGTTCGACGTGATGGCCGACTGGTGCACCGTGCCGCTGCTCAATTCCGAAGCCGGCAATCCGCCCAAGCGCATGGGCCTGCGCCATCCCTCGATCGCGCCCTACGGCGTGTTCACCTCCAAGGACGGCAAGGACATCCTGATCTCGATCCAGAGCGAGCGCGAGTGGAAGACGCTCTGCGTCAAGGTGCTCGACCAGCCCGATTTGCCGGCCGATCCGCGCGTCGCCAACATGGTCGAGCGCGTGCGCAATCGCGATTTCACCGACACGACGGTCGCAGATATCTTCGGCAAGATGACGCGCGACGAGCTGCTGAAGCGGCTGTCGGACGCCGACATCGCCTTTGCCGAGGTCAACACCATGGCCGACCTCACCAATCATCCGCATCTGCGCCGCATCGAGGTCGACACGCCGCAGGGGCGCGTCAGCTATCCCGCGCCGGCGCCGATCATCGTCGGCGACACCCGCAGCTACGGCGCCGTGCCGGGCATCGGCGAGCGGCCGGCCAAGAAGTCATAACAAGAGCGAGGCGTCATGACCGAGAAGCTCGACATCGATCACTTGCGGCAATGGATCGGCCGCAGCACCGAGGCCACCGACATCGTCACCGCGCAGCTCGTCAAGGGCCTGCGCGCGACGCTGTTCCAGGAGGTCGGCGAGCCCAAAAAGGGTGACGCCGCGCCGTTCACGGTACACTGGTGCCTGGCGCAGCCGGTGTTTCCGATGTCGATGCTGGGACCCGACGGCCATCCGACCCGCGGCGGCTTCCTGCCGCCGGTGCCGCTGCCACGCCGGATGTGGGCCGGCGGCGAGATCGAGTTCCTGCAGCCCTTGCGCGTCGGCGATGAATCGACGCGGACCTCGCGCATCGCCGACGTCCAGGTGAAATCGGGCTCGACCGGCACGCTGTGCTTCGTCTCGGTCGAACACAGCATCTCGTCGCCGCGGGGCGTTGCCATCCGCGAGCGGCAGGACATCGTCTATCGCGAGATGACGAGCAGCGCGCCCGCCGGCGCCAGGGCCCCGCCCCCGCCGCCCAAGGCGCAGCACCGCGAGACGCATGTGTCCGATCCCGTGCTGCTGTTTCGTTATTCCGCGCTGACCTTCAACGGCCACCGCATCCATTACGACCGTGACTACGTCACCAAGGTCGAGGGTTACCCGGGCCTGATCTTCCACGGCCCGCTGCAAGCGGCGCTGATCGTGGAGATGGCGGCGAAACTGCACGACGGCAAGGCGCCGAGGAAATTCACCTATCGCGGCCTTCAGCCGCTGTTCGAGGGCACCGAGTTCTCCATCAACGCCAACGAGACCGAGACGGGCCTGGAGCTGTGGACCGCGAATGCGGAGGGACAGCCGACGATGAAGGGCACGGCGGTGTGGTAGGCACCGCTATTAGACCCTCACCCTGAGGAGCGCACCCCTTCGCGCGCGTCTCGAAGGGCGAGGCCACCAGCCGGGCCTTCATCCTTCGAGACGCGCGTTCCGCGCTCCTCAGGATGAGGAATTTACAGGGGACGGAAACCATGGCCAAGAACGGCAAGAGCGGCAGCAAGTCCGTCACCGTGAAGCAGGCGACGCTCGATCTGCTGCGCTCGCTGGGCATCGACAGGGTGTTCGGCAATCCCGGCTCGACCGAGCTGCCGTTCCTGAGCGACTGGCCTGATGATATCGACTATGTGCTGGCGTTGCAGGAAGCCTCCGCCGTCGGCATGGCCGATGGTTACGCGCAGGCGACGCGCAATGCCGGCTTCGTCAATCTGCATTCGGCGGCCGGCGTCGGCAACGCGCTCGGCAATATCTACACCGCGCACCGCAACCAGACGCCGCTCGTGATCACCGCGGGCCAGCAGGCGCGCTCGATCCTGCCCTTGCAGGCGTTCCTCTATGCCGAGCGCGCCTCGGAATTCCCGCGGCCTTACGTCAAGTACAGCGTCGAGCCGGCCCGGCCCGAGGACGTTCCGGCCGCGATCGCGCGGGCCTATTACACCGCGATGCAGCCGCCCTGCGGGCCGACCTTCGTGTCGATCCCGATCGACGATTGGGCCCATGCGACCGCACCGGTCGATGCGCGCAAGGTCAGCCGCGAGATCGGGCCCGAGCCTGACGCGATGAAGGCGCTGGTCGCCGCGCTCGGCTCAGCCAAGAATCCCGCCCTCGTGGTCGGCCCCGGCGTCGACCGCGCCGGCGCGGTCGATTTGATGGTGCGCGTGGCCGAGAAGGCCAGGGCCAGCGTCTGGGTCAGCCCGTTCTCCGCGCGCTGCTCGTTCCCCGAGCGTCATCCGCAGTTCGCGGGCTTCCTGCACGCCTCGCCGGCGCAGCTGTCCGACGCGCTGCGTGAGCACGATGTGGTCGTGGTTATCGGCGCGCCCGTGTTCACCTTTCATGTCGAGGGCCATGCCGCGATCTTCGACAGCGGCGCGACGATCTTCCAGATCACCGACGATCCGGACGCGGCCGCGGTGACGCCGGTCGGCACCAGCATCGTCGCGACGATGAAGCCGGCGCTCAGCCTGCTGCTCGACCTGCTGCCGGAGAGCAAACGCGCCACGCCAAAGGGCCGCACGCTGCCGTCGGCACCGCAGGCCGCCGATCCGCTGCCGGTTGAATTCCTGCTGCATACGCTGTCGCAGGCGATGCCGGACGACGCGTCACTGGTCGAGGAAGTGCCCTCGCACCGGCCGGCGATGCAGAAGTTCATGCCGATGCGCGGCCAGGACAGTTTCTACACGATGGCGAGCGGCGGCCTCGGTTACTCGCTGCCCGCCGCGGTCGGCATGGCGCTCGGCAAGCCGAAGCAGCGGACGGTGTGCCTGATCGGCGACGGCTCGGCGATGTATTCGATCCAGGCGCTGTGGACCGCCGCGCAACGAAAACTGCCGCTGACCATTGTCGTCATCAACAATTCCGGCTACGGCGCGATGCGCTCGTTCAGCCAGGTGATGCAGGTGAGGAACGTGCCGGGGCTGGAACTGCCGGGGATCGATTTCGTCAGGCTCGCCGAGGGCATGGGCTGCCATGCGGTGCGGGTGAGCAAGGCCGCGGAACTGGGCGAGGCGCTCGAGCGCGGAATGGCGTTCGAGGGGACGAGCCTCGTCGAGGTCGTCGTGGATTCGACGGTGCCGGTGCTGTACGGGCAGAAGCATTAGGGGGGCGCGTAGCCCGGATGGAGCGAAGCGAAATCCGGGAATCGTGCCGCAAGCGAGTCGGCCCCGGATTACGCTGCGCTCCATCCGGGCTACGAACTACGACTACGACATCACGACGCCAAGAATCCCCCGTCCGCCGCCAGCACGTGCCCGACGACATAGGATGACGCGTCGGACGACAGCCACACCACGGCCTCCGCGACTTCCTCCGGGCTCCCCATCCGCCGCAGCGGCAGGCCCGCACTGACGGTCGCGACATCGCCGACGCCGGCGCGCAGCATCATGTCGGTGACGACCCGGCCCGGCGCAATCGCGTTGATGCGGATGCCGCGCGGGGCATTCTCCATCGCGGCCGAGCGTGTCAGCGAGATCGCGGCGGCCTTCGAGGCCGAGTAGAGCGAGAAGCCGGGATTGGGATTGCGCACGCCGCTGACGGAGGCGTTGACGACGATGCTGCCGCGGCCCTGCGCCAGCATCGCCGGCAATTGATGGCGCAGGCACAGGAACAGCGCACGGACATTGGTGTCGAACACCGTGTCGTAGATCTCCGTGCCCTGCTCTTCCAGCGGCGCACGGCGCTCCTGGAATCCGGCATTGTTGAAGGCGACATCGAGCCGGCCGCAACGCTCGACCGCCGTGCGAACCAGACGTTCGACGTCATCCTCTTGCGTGATGTCGGTTTGGATCGCGATCGCGTCAGCGCCGAGCTCCCGGCACGCTGCGGCGGTGTCCTTGATTTCGGCTTCGCGCCGCCCCGCAACGACGATCGCCTCGGCGCCTTCCGAGGCCATCCGCAGCGCCGTGGCGCGGCCGATGCCGCTGCCGCCGCCCGTGACGAGGCAGACCTTGCCTCTCATCCGCATCCCGGCCGGCACAGTTCCGCTCATGGCTCACTCCAAAACGCTTGCGCGCGACGTTGCGCGCATATAGTTGTATGATACAACTATATGCTGGGAGTCAAGATGGCCGAGCTTGCGCTGATCGACGACATCCGCGCCGCCTCGCGATTGATGGTGCGGGAGCTCGGCTTCATGGATGCGACGGTGGCGGCCTCGGACTATCCGCCCTCGGCGGTGCACACCATTTTGGAGATCGGCATCCGCGGCCCGATGAACTCAGGCGAGCTCGGCGATTTCCTGCGGCTGGAGAAATCCAGCGTCAGCCGCCTGGTGCGCAAGCTGGTCGATTGCGGCGAGCTGCGGGAGACGCCTGATGAAGCCGATGCGCGCAGCAAGCTGTTGTCGCTGACGGCGAAGGGCCGGCGCACGCTGGAGGCGCTGCACGCGTTCGGACGCCAGCAGGTGCGCGGCGCGCTGGCCGCGCTGACAGAGACCGAGCAGCGCACGGTGCGCGAGGGCATGATGCTCTATGCGCGGGCGCTGCGGCAGAGCCGGATGGAGGACGAGGGGGAGTCGGCGGCGTAGCTAGGTGTCCCGCCCCCCGTACGCAATTGCGCACTAGGCGGGGCATGACAGGGTCAATCGCGGAAACTGCGCCGGCTACTTCCCGAACTCCTCCCGCATCTTCGCCTGGATCTTGGCCATGCCGCCGATCCAGCGGTCGTAATTCTCGGTCTTCTTGCGCATGTAGCCGAGCACCTGGGGGTGCGGCAGGATCAGGAAGGTCTCCTGCGCGAGGCCGGCGAGCACGTCTTTCGCGACCTGCTCCGGCGTGAGATCGCCGTCGCCGGATTGCGGGCCCTTCGGGATCGAGCGCAGCATGTTGGTGTCGACGCCCTGCGGACAGAGGATCGAGACCTTGATATTGTCCGCCTTGTGCGAGATCGCAAGATTTTCGGCAAAGCCGACCGCGGCGTGCTTGGTGGTGGAATAGGCGGGGCTTCCGACCTGCGACAGCAGGCCTGCCGCCGAGATCGTGTTGAGGAAATAGCCGCCGCCGCGCGCCTTCATGCGGGGAATGAGATACCGCGCCGCATAGACATGGGCCATGACATGGATCGCCCAGCTCCGCTGCCAGGGCTCGTCCGAGGCGCCGCCGGCATTCACCGACATCGGATCGAAGCCGCCGCCGATGCCGGCATTGGAGCAGAACAATTCGATCGGGCCGAACTGCCGCTCGGTCTCCTCGATGACGTGGGCGATCTCTTTTTCCTGCGCGACGTCGCATCTGAAGGCCGCACCATCCACCGTGGCGGCGACGGCTCTTGCATTGGCGGCGTCCATGTCCGCGACGACGACCTTGGCGGCACCCGCCTTGTGGAAGGCCTCGCACAGCGCCTTGCCGATGCCGTTTGCGCCGCCCGTGACGACCACGACCTTGCCGGTCACCTGCATGCGACGTCTCCTCTTTGTCTTGTAGCGCTTCTCTTTTCGGATAGCGCTTCGCTATCTTATACCGCTTCGCTAATTCCGCTTCGCGGATCTTGCTCAGCTCAACACGAGGTCGAGCACCGCGGTATAATGGCACGCCGCGCCGGCCAAGACAAAGCCGTGCCAGATCGCATTCTGGAAGCGCAGCCGCCGCCAGGCATGGAAGATCACGCCAAAGCTGTAGAGCAGGCCGCCCGCAAGGATGAAGCCCAGCACCAGCGCAGGCAGCGCCTTGACCACGGCGTCGTAGACCATCACGCCGCTCCAGCCCATCGCGAGATAGATTCCGACTGCGACGCGGTCGAACCGGCCGGGGTAGAGAAGTTTCAGCACGATACCGAGGATCGCGACGCACCAGACGCCGCCGAGCAGCACCAGCGCGAACACACTGTCCCTCACCTCGAGGATGAACGGCGTATAGGTCGCCGCGATCAGCAGATAGATCGCGCAATGGTCGAACCGCCGCAGCAGCCATTTGGCCGGCGAGACCGGCCAGAGATTATAGGTCGCCGACAGCACCAGCATCGAGAGCAGGCCGGCGACATAGATCGAGACCCCGACGATGTTGGTGGCGTCGGCATAAACCGCCGTCAGCACCACCAGGACCGTGGCGGCGACGATGCCGCAGAACACGCCGATCGCGTGGATCACGCCGTCCGCGATCAATTCGGCACGGTCGTAGTTCCAGCCGATCGCGTCGGCCGCGGCGTGGACGGAGGTGGATGCGAGCTGTTTCAGCTGGAAGACGGTCATGGCAATCCGCAAGGCTCAGACAATGCCCTCTTGTAGGGTCTTTCGCGATCGGCGCATCGTTCAAACGGCTGATTTGCCGACAAAGGCGGTGGAAGTATGAAGCTTGATTTTCCCTACGCAATTGCCACTTTTGTGAACGGCTTCACTGTTCCGCCCGCCCCGAGATCAATCACGTTCATATGGCATTCAGTTTCCAGGATATGGTCGAAGAAGCGCGGCTGTCGGCCAGGGCGCTGATCGACTATGGCGAGCACTTCTTCAACCCGACGGTGCGTCTCGGGGTCACCGGCCTGTCACGGGCCGGTAAGACCGTATTCATCACCGCGCTGATCCACGGCCTCACCCGCGGCGGCCGCTTTCCGGTGTTCGAGGCCTATGCCTCCGGCCGGATCGCGCGGGCGCATCTGGCGCCGCAGCCGGACGACGCCGTGCCGCGCTTCGCCTATGAGAACCATTTGCGCGCGCTGCTCGAGGAGCGGCGCTGGCCGAACTCGACCGTCGACATCAGCGAACTCAGGCTCGTCATCGACTATCAGCGCCAGAACGGCGCCGATCGCACATTGACGCTCGACATCGTCGATTATCCCGGCGAGTGGTTGCTCGACCTGCCGCTGCTCCAGAAGAGCTATGAGCAATGGTCGGTCGAAAGCCTCGCGCTGTCGCGCGAGGCGCCCCGCGCGCATCTTGCGGGGGATTGGCACGCGCATCTCGCGACGCTCAAGCCCGAGGCGCGCGAGGACGAGCAGGCGACGCTCACCGCGGCAAAGCTCTTCACCGGCTATTTGCGCGCCTGCCGCGACGAGCGCTTTGCGATGAGCCTGCTGCCGCCCGGCCGCTTCCTGATGCCCGGCAATCTCGCCGACACGCCGGCGCTGACTTTTGCGCCGCTCGACGTACGCGTGGGCGGCCAGGCACCGGACGGCTCGCTGTGGGCGATGATGGTCCGCCGCTTCGAGGCCTACAAGGACGTCGTGGTGCGGCCGTTCTTCCATGATCATTTTGCCCGGCTCGATCGCCAGATCGTGCTGGCCGATGCGCTCGCCGCGTTCAACTCCGGCCCCGAAGCGCTGCACGATCTCGAAGCCGCGCTTGCCGGAATTCTCGACTGCTTCCGCATCGGCCGCAGCACGTTCCTCTCCAGCCTGTTCCGGCCGCGTATCGACCGCATCCTGTTCGCGGCGACCAAGGCGGACCATCTGCATCATTCCAGTCACGACCGGCTCGAGGCGGTGCTGCGCCGCGCGGTCACCCGGGCAGTGGTGCGTGCGGAAGATACCGGCGCGGAGATCGACGTGGTGGCGCTCGCCGCCGTTCGCGCCACGCGCGAGGCCCAGGTCGCGCATGGCCGCGACAAATTGCCGTCGATCCTGGGAACGCCAGCGGCCGGCGAAAGCGCCGGCGGCGAGTTCTTTGACGGCAACACGGAGGTTGCGACCTTTCCGGGTGACCTGCCGCCGGACCCCGAGGCGCTGTTCAACGGCACCGACGCATTCCGGGGCCTCGCGACCCAGGCCGCCGAGAAGAGCGATTTTCGCTTCCTGCGCTTCCGTCCGCCAAAGCTCGAACGCGAAGGCAATGACGAGCCGGCGCTGCCACACATCCGCCTCGACCGTGCCCTGCAGTTCCTGATCGGAGACAAGCTGTCATGAACGACCGATCCAAGCCGCGGCGGCCGGCGACGTTCCGGCTCGACGATCCCGGCGTCGTTGTCACCGAAGCCGACGAAGCGGCGCGGCTTGGCCGCACCACGATCCAGATCACGCCCGAGCACGATCCGCAGGCATTGCCGGTGCCGATCGAGGCCGCGCTCCCGGCGCGTCGCGGCTTTCCCTGGGGCACGCTGTTCTGGTCCGGGCTCGGCGGGCTGACGCTGCTCGGCACCGGGCTCGGCGTGGTCCGTCTGATCGAGGATCTGTTTGCGCGCAGCGAAACGCTCGGCTTCGTCGGCCTCGCATTCGCCTTCGTCACCGCACTGGCGCTCGCGGTGGTGATCGGGCGCGAGGCCTTTGGTCTGGCGCGCCTTGCAACCATCGAGAAGCTGCATGCGCGCGCCGCGGCAGTCCTTGCCAGTGACGACCGCAAGGAGAGCCGCGTGATCGTGCAGGACCTGCTCAAGATCGCGCACCAAAATCCGCAGCTTGCACGCGCGCGCGCGACGCTGGAGAGCCACACGGGCGAGATCATCGACGGCGCCGACATGATCCGGCTTGCCGAGCGCGAATTGATGTCGCCGCTGGATGCGGAAGCGCGGCGACTGGTGTCGTCGGCCGCACAAAAAGTCTCGATCGTGACCGCAGTTTCACCACGCGCGGCGATCGACGTATTGTTCGTGTTCGTAGCCGCGTTGCGCCTGATCCGTCAGCTCGCTTTTCTCTATGGCGGCCGCCCCGGCGCGCTCGGCATGATCCGCCTGCTCCGCCACGTGATCGCCCATCTCGCTATCACCGGCGGCATGGCCGCGAGCGACAGCCTGGTGCAGCAGATGCTCGGCCATGGCATCGCGGCAAAGCTGTCGCAGCGGCTCGGCGAAGGTGTGCTGAACGGATTGCTGACCGCGCGGCTGGGTCTGGCCGCGATCGACGTGACGCGCCCGCTGCCGTTCGCGGCGCTGCCGCCGCCAAAACTGTCGGACCTCGCGACGGATCTGCTGCGGAAGAAGGACGAGGAGTAGCGGCGCTATCCGCGCCATCGTTCGCGCCATTCGCCGGACCGACACATGGCGCGGCGCCTGAATGAGCGAAGCTTAAGCTCGCGGTTCATCGGGAAAGTCGAAGCTGACAATGATAAACCCGACCGCACCAAACACCAACAGCGCCAGGAACAGTGCCGCAACAGCAAAGGACCACACGAAAGGCTCCGAGCAGCTGATGCCACCCAATCGAGCCAACGAGCGGAATATCATCCCTCGCCGGCTGATCTGAGGCAGACCCGGACGGGGTTAAAGGGCAATTGTCCGGTAAAATGACCTTGCTCAGTCAAGCCGCACCTCGCAAGCGAACTATCGAGTTAGCCCTTTCGAGTATTGGAGGATTATGTGCCGCAGTTAATGGCAACTGAGCACAAGGAGGCGGCAATTCAAGTCGCCGCTTTCAAGTCAGCCTCTGGCCGCCCCATACCACGGCGCATCAGCCCGTTAAGAAACTGGTTACCAGTCAATGTCACCATTTGCATATTAGGCCGCCATATGCGGCGCGCATTCTGAGAACGTCTCAATATTTCGACACGCTCGGTTGGCGGTCTCTTTCAGGAGAGGCCCAATGTTTAAGGGCTTAATGGCAGCGCTTGTGGCGCTGATCAGCACACTGCAGCTGGATCGATACCTGACCAATGGTCGGTACACCGACGCGGCCACGGATATGCTGCGGCAAATCAGGCGCGCGTTTGGATTTTGAGGTGCACTGGACGATTTGAGGCCGGTGATGAAGGGCATCCCCTGGACTGATCTCGACGCTGAGGAGCAACGCGCCATTGCGATATTGGGCGCCGGGCTCCCGATCGAGCTGTGTGACCCCGTCGCTCTCCCAAGATTGAAGCGGCTCGGGCTGATCGCAGGGTCTCATTTGACCGCTGCTGCGCACGAGCTGCGGAGGCGCGTTGTTCTGGAAGAACTCAGTGCGCGGGATTGAGCCGCGCAACCAATTGGCACGATCGATCCTCGCCTGGTCGGGAGTGCCTTGACGGGGCTAACAAGGCGTGGGGAGTTTGATGGCGGCAGGTGCAATTGAGCTGATCGTGGAGGGCTACGTTTCCCTCAAGGACCAAGCAGCTCTTGATGAGCTTCGGACACAGCGTCGCAAACTTATCGCAGATCTCGATGCATGTACCGGGATCGACTGCAGGAGTACCATCCGGCAGATCGAGGAAGACATCGTCGTGATTGAGGCCGGGCTGGCGCGGTTGCCGACCTAGTCGGCCGGATGTTTAGAGATTGCCCGGTGTCGTATCGGCAACGGTGCACCCGGTGTGGATCAGGTCCTTCTTGGTCACCCGCACGCTGCCAAGATAATAACCTCGCTCCTGGACGGCTGCCCTGATCTCGTCGCTGACCTTGAGAACTCTCGCTCTGCTCTTGCGCCATTTGTTGGAAGAGTAGAGCGCGGGCATCGGAGAGCCGTTGCTGACGACGAGGAAGTCCCGCTTGCCATTGCGATAGACATCAAACATGTCCTATCCCCGCAGATAATATCAATAAGAGAAAATATGTTTCGTCACGATAGCTCCAGCTTAGCGGCTTAAATGCTTGAGCGGGTGGTAATCTGGGATGGCGGCCTGTGAATGTCGGGAAAAATGCTGGTTGCAGCTAAGCGATCAGCTCAGATTTCTGCTCTATGTTGTTCTCATGTCACGCTAGGCCGCTTCAACGCGTGGCCTCGTTTGCCTTTGGGACCCCACAAGGGGAGAAGGGAAGAAGGTTGCCTCGCTAGGCGAGCGTACGTTTCTCGAATTCCCCCGCCAGCACCCGCCATTGAAACAGCGGCGAATCCGTTGGCGGCGAGAGTTCCGGCGTCCAGCCGGTGAGCTTCTCAATCACGTAGGTATCCGTCAGAACGCCGCGCCACCGACGTTCGACCTGGCCGAGCTGCTCGCGCTTCGCCGGGATCGATCCCCACACCGGTGCGCGATTGTCCGGCTCTCGCCCGACATAGATGCCTGCATGCCCGCTGATCCGATCGATGCCGGGATCGCGAAAATCCTGGAAGCGGCCGCGTTCGTTGATCTCGACGACGGGCACGCGGCCCCTGAACAACCAGCGCATCATCGCGTAGGTGCGATAGTCCGTCGTCGCGATCCAGGTCGCGCCGGTCTCGTCGAGCGCGGCCTGCGCACGCGCAGCTACCTGCTCGTAGCCGGCCTCGGCGCCGATCGGATCGATCTTGCCGAGGAGATTCCAGGGCGCGGCGACGTAGTACAGGAACACGATGACGACGAAGGCGATCCCCGTGACGACCGCCGTGTTGAGCCAGAAAATGCTCGACCGGATCATCCGCGCCGACCAGTGCTCGCGCGACAGCATGACGAGGTTGACCGCGGCGGCGGCAAAGCCGACCGGCCACATGAACATCGGCCAGGTGTCGCCGACCCTGAGCGTCGTCGACTTGAACAAGAAATAGAGGAACGGCACCAGCACCGCGGTCGACAGCAGGATCGCGACCGGCTCGCGCGTGCGATAGCCGCGCCACGCCGTCATCACGAGGCCTGACAGCACGACCGGCAGCATGACGAAGCCGACCAGGCCGAATTGCAGGCCGATGTAGTCGCCGATCGTGCGCAGCGAGATGCCGTAATTGGCGGTGGCCCGCACACCCTGGAAACGGAACGAGGCCCAGTCGTGCTGCGCGTTCCAGATCAGCACCGGGGAGAACACGGCAATCGCGATCAGCACCGCGAGATAGGGGTAAGGACTGCGCAGCCAGCGCCAGCGCCAATCCGGCACCAGCAGAAACGCGGCGACCGCCGGCGCGAACATGATCGCGGTGAATTTCGACAACATCGACAGTCCGGCGAACAGGCCCGCCGCCAGCCACCAGCGTCCATCGCCGCCCTGCGCGAGCCGCACCAGGGACCACATCATCGCCACCGCGAACGGGATCATGGCAACGTCCGGCGCGACCTTGGCCATCAGCAGGCCGTAATAGAGCGCAGCCTCCGGCATCAGCACCGCGAACATGATGGCGCGCGCATCATGAGTGAGGCGGCGGACGATGTCGGCGAGCAGCAGCTGCGTGACCAGCATCGCGACGATGCCGCCGAAACGGACGCCGAGCACGGTGTCGCCGAAGATCGCGGTACCAAAACGGATGAACCAGGCGATCATGGGAGGATGATCGAGGAAGCTGAGCGCTCCCTCCTTCGACCAGGTCCAGTAATAGGCCTCGTCGGTGCGCAGCTCGATGGCGGAGGCGTAGACGATGCGCAGCAGCGTCATCGCGGCGATGACGAGCACGGCCACGACGAGGGGCCGGCGCACGGCGCCGGCTGCGGGCGTAGTGATATCAGGGGCTGTCGTCACGGCCGCGCTTTTCGCCAACCTGGGAGGGGGAGTCAATGCGGGGGCGCCGCGCATATCGCTGTCGTCCCGGGGCGCGACATAGTCGCGAGCCCGGGACCCATAGCCACAGGGAGGAGTCGTGGCGCGAACTGGTAACCACGAGTCTTCGTCAAATCCGATCCTGTGGCTATGGATCCCGGATCGCCGCGCCGCTTGTCCGGGACGACAGCGGTGGGTGTGGCGCGCGCCTTTGCCCACCCTACGGTTCGGTAACCTTGCCGCGCATGTGATCAGGCCAGCTGTCCGCCCCTGGAATTAAACGCTACGCTGGCTGTTCTCCTTCATGAACTGATACAAACCGAATCATGGCCACTGCATCCTCACGATTGTCCGAACTGTCCCGCGCGACCAGCATGCGGCAGGTTCGGCTGGTCTGCGGCGTCATCCTGTTCTCCTACGTGGTGAGCCATTTCCTCAACCATGCGCTCGGCAACATCTCGGTCGATGCCATGGAGATCGGGGTCTACTATCACACGGCGTTCTGGCGGTTCCTCCCCATCGCGATCGTGTTCTATACGGCCGCGCTCACGCATATGGGGCTCGGAATCTACGCGCTCTATCAGCGCCGCCAGTTCCGCTGGCGAACGATCGAGCCGCTCCAGCTCGTGCTGGGCCTGAGCATCCCCGCCCTCGTCATGGCCCATGTGATCGGCGTCCGGCTCGGCTACACGTTGTACGGACACCAGAAGCTCTATCCGCAGGAACTCTATCTGTTCTTCGTCACGTCGAACCGCATCTGGACCATGACGGTCCTGCTGATCATCGCCTGGGTCCATGGCTGCATCGGCATCTATTTCTGGCTGCGCCTGAAGCCGTTCTTCGCGCGCGCCGCGCCTTATCTGCTCGCCGCCGCCGTGCTGATCCCGACGCTGTCGCTGCTCGGCGTCTACCAGGGCGGACGCAGTGTGCAGATCGAGGTCGACGACGGCGAATGGCGCACGCACAATCTCACCCGCCGCCAGCTCGGCTCGACCGCGGAAGCCGCGACGCTCGACCGCATCACCGGCGGCCTCACCATCGGCTATGTCGGCCTGCTCGGACTGGCGCTGGCGGCACGCGGCGTGCGCGCCTTGCGCGAGCGGCGCCGCGGCATGATCGCGCTGTCCTACGGCAACGGCAAGACGGTGCGCGTGCCGAAGGGCCTCTCCGTGCTGGAGGCGAGCCTGCGCCACAATGTGCCGCATGCCAGCGTCTGCGGCGGCCGCGCCCGCTGCTCGACCTGCCGCATCCGCATCATCGGTGACCATGCCGCCCTGCCCGAGCCGTCGCAGCGCGAGGCCTTCGTGCTCGCGCGCGTCGGCACTGCCGATCCCTCGATCCGGCTTGCCTGCCAGCTGCGGCCGGACTCCGACCTCTCCTTCTTCCAGCTGTTCACGCCCCACACGCATTCGGCGGACGGGCAGGCCTCGACATCGGCCAGAATCGGCCAGGAGCGCTACCTCGTCAGCCTGTTCGTGGACATGCGCGGTTCGACGCAGCTTGCCGAGAAGCGGCTGCCATTCGACACCGTTTTCATCGTCAATCGTTTCCTCGGCGCCGTCTCGCGGGCCGTGATCGAGAATGGCGGCCAGCCGAACCAGTTCGTCGGCGACGGCATGCTGGCGCTGTTCGGGCTGTCAGCCGATCCGGAGACCGCCTGCCGGCAAGCGCTGAAGGCTGCCGCCGGCATCGCCACGCATATCGACGAGCTCAACGAGCTCCTGAGCCACGATCTCCGCCAGCCGATCCGCTTCGGCATCGGCATTCACGGCGGCGAGGTCATCATCGGCGACATCGGCTATCGCGATCACATCGTCTTCACCGCGCTCGGCGATGCCGTCAACGTCGCGGCCCGGCTCCAGGACATGACCAAGACACTGGCCTGCGAAGCAATCGTCTCGGAGGAGGTCCGCCGTACCGCGGGCCTTGCCGACGATGCGCTGCCGCAGCAGGAGGTCGCGATCCGCGGCCGCGACGAGCCCCTGGCCGTGCGCGTGGTTGCGGACACGAGGCAGCTGTCGGCGCTGGTTGACCGAAGCGAGCGCGTCGCAGCTTGATTCTTCACCTCTCCCCGCTTGCGGGGAGAGGGAGTGCACTGTCACTGCGGCTACAGCTCGGCAATCTCGTTACGAACGTAACACCGGCTTGCTGCAACGCAGCGACATGGGCCTGCTGCGAAAGCACGAATTGACTTCATCTCGATCGTTGCGACAGATGAGCGCGGGATCGCGGTGATGACTGCGGTCCAACGAAAAGCTCCGGGAGGAGACGAGAATGTTCGATCGACGCGACCTGCTCAAAGGAGCGGGCCTTGCCGCTATGGCGGCCACACTGAATTCCACCAAGGCGCTGGCACTCGACACCGTCACGCTTCCCTTCGCCAATGGCGAGCGGCCGCTGGTGAAATATCCGCAGAAGCGGCCGATGATCGGCCTGACCAGCCGGCCGCCGCAGCTCGAGACGCCGTTCGCGATCTTCAACGACGGTCCGATCACGCCGAATAACGCGTTCTTCGTGCGCTATCACCTCTCGGACCTGCCTTACAATCTCGATCCCGACAAGTTCACGCTCGAGGTCAAGGGCAAGGTCGACAAGCCGCTCAAGCTGTCGCTCAAGGACATCAGGAAAATGAAGGCGACCGAGATCGTCGCCGTCAACCAGTGCTCCGGCAACAGCCGCGGCTTCTCCGAGCCGCGTGTCGCCGGTGGCCAGCTCGCCAACGGCGCGATGGGCAATGCGCGCTGGCGCGGCGTGCCGCTGAAGGCCGTGCTGGAGATGGCAGGCGTGCAGAGCGGCGCCAAGCAGGTCACCTTCAACGGCATGGACGGCCCCGTCAGCGACAAGACGCCCGATTTCGTCAAGGCGCTCGATCTCGAGCACGCCACCGACGGCGAGGTGATGCTGGCCTATGGCATGAACGGCGAGGACCTGCCGTTCCTCAACGGCTTTCCGCTGCGCCTGATCGTCCCCGGCTATTACGGCACCTACTGGGTCAAGCACCTCAACGAGATCACCGTCATCGACAATGTCTATGACGGCTTCTGGATGAAGTCGGCCTATCGCATTCCGGACACGCCGAACAATGCGGTCGAGCCGGGCACCGCGCCGAAGGCGACGATCCCGATCAACCGCTTCACCATCCGATCCTTCATCACCAGCGTTCCCGACGGTGCCAAGCTGAAGGCAGGCGGCACGACGCTGCGCGGCATCGCCTTCGACGGCGGCAAGGGCATCAAGGACGTCCAGGTTTCCACCGACGGCGGCAAGACCTGGGTCAGCGCCAAGCTCGGCAAGGATCTCGGCAAATACTCATTCTGTGAATGGAAGCTGCCGGTGAAGCTCGCGGCGGGCGCCCACGAGCTCAGGGTGCGCGCCACCGGCAATGGCGGCGAGACCCAGCCGGATGCGCCACGCTGGAACCCTGCGGGTTATCTACGCAACGTCGTCGAAACCGTCCGCGTCACCGTGGCCTGAGAGAGAATGATCATGCAGCGCACCGTTCTCCTCGCCATCTCACTCACCGTCGCCGCAATGGTGGGTTCGGCGCTTGCAGCGCCGCTCAACTACAAGACGCCCGACGAGGTCGCGGCCTTCAAGCCAGGCCCCAATCTCGAGGTCGTGCAGGGCAATTGCAGCGCCTGCCACTCGGCCGATTACGTCAACACGCAGCCGCCGATGAAGGACAAGAAAGGTTTTTGGCAGGCCGAGGTGACCAAGATGATCAAGGTCTATGGCGCCCCGATCGACGATGCCGATGTCGGCAAGATCGTCGATTATCTGGCCGCGACTTATTGACGGATGGCGCGCGGCGTGCCGATCAATTGACCGCGAAACGGGCAGAATCGGCAAAATCGCTGCGAAGTTGAGCGGAATTCGGCGAAATGCCGATATGGTTTGAGCTACCAAGCCGGCCACATTCCGCGTATCCTGTTAGGACCGAACCGGCCGGTTGGCGGGGACTGGCGGTTCGAGATCTCGGAGGAAGACCCGCGGAGAAGACGTGATGGCTAAAGGTACGGTCAAGTGGTTCAACCCGACGAAGGGTTATGGATTTATCCAGCCTGCGTCGGGCGGCAAGGATGTGTTCGTGCATATCTCGGCAGTGCAGAAAGCCGGTCTGTCGTCCCTGAACGAAGGACAGACGGTGGAATACGAAGAGATCGCAAACCGGGGCAAGACCTCCGCAGAGAACCTCAAAGTATAAGCCCGGCAGCCTTTGCTGCCTCCCGGATCTGTCCGGGAGCCGGGCCAAAAAAATTTTAGAAGACGGCCAGTGCATTCGACGACGGGCGTTGCGATTGCACACGGAGAGCTATTTTCCCGCGAAGACCGCTCGTTCAACGCCACAGCAATGACAATCGCGACGGCCCTTCGTTAGTCGTCCGTGAAGAATGCGGATTGATCTGAGAAATAAGCAGAATTTGTCTTGATGTAGTATTCGATTTTGCAGGAAAGCGGGGTGTTGGACCTCGCTTTCTTGCGTTTTAGGATTTTGCTTTTGGGCGATTCGTGATTCCCTGACGGCGTCGTCGACATTGGGGAATGCGATGAGCAAGCCGAGGGATGATCGCCAGAAAGACCTGTTGCTTCCGGCGCTTGATCAGATCATCGACATGGGTCATCCGCTGGTGCGGTTGGCAGCGCTGATCGACTGGAACATCCTGAATGAGCGCTTCAGTTCAGTGTGCCAAGCAGGGTCGGGCCAGCCGGGCTTGCCGACGCGGCTAGTCGCCGGCCTGTTCATTTTGAAGCACATGCACAACCTGTCAGATGAGGTGCTGTGCGCTCGCTGGATCGAGAACCCCTATTACCAATACTTCTGCGGCGAATTGAGCTTCTGCCACCGTCTGCCGTTCGATCGATCGTCGATGACACGCTGGCGGCAGCGGCTCGGCGAGGAACAGCTCGTCGCCCTGATCCAGGAAAGTCTTTCAGTGGCGCACAAGACCGGCGCCATCGGTCCCAAGGACCTGGAACGGGTGGTCGTCGATACCACAGTGCAGCCCAAGGCGGTTGCACATCCGACCGACGCGCGGCTGCTGCATCGAGCAATCACCAAGCTGGTCGGGCTCGCCAAGTGCAACCGTGTGCCGCTACGCCAGAGCTATCTGCGCCTGGCCAAGCGCGCCGCCATCATGACCGGCCGCTATACCCACGCCCACCAGTTCAAACGCGCCCGGCGGCAGCTCAAGTTCCTGCGGACACGGCTTGGCCGGATCATCCGCGACATCCGCCGCAAGATTGATGGCGATACGGTGCTGGAAGCTCGCTTCGGCCCGTTGCTCGGTTTAGCGCAGCAGGTGCGCAGCCAGGATCAGCATCAGCGCGGTCCGAAGGTCTATGCGTTACATGCTCCGGAGGTTGAGTGCATCGGCAAAGGTAAAGCCCGCGCGCCCTACGAGTTCGGCTGCAAGGTCAGCATCGCCACCCCTGTGACGTCTCCGAAGGGCGGCCAGTTCGTGCTCCATGCCAAGGCCCTGCATGGCAATCCCTTCGATGGGCACACGCTCGGTCCCGTAATCGCCGACATGGAGAAGCTCACCGGGGTGGAGACTCGCCGTATCCACGTCGACAAAGGATATCGCGGTCACAACCACCCGCATCGGTTCAGGGTCTGGATCTCGGGTCAGGTCCGCCGCGTCACAGCTTCCATCCGTCGCGAGATGAAGCGTCGCGCGGCTGTCGAGCCTGTCATCGGCCACGTCAAGGCCGAGCACCGCATGGACAGAAATTATCTCAAGGGACGCCTCGGCGACCGCATCAACGCTGTTCTCGCCGCCGCCGGCTATAACTTCGGTCTGCTGCTGCGATGGCTCGCAGAGCTCTTGCGTGTCATCATCCGAGCCTTCTTCGAGACCGTCCCGGCTCGAAACACCGCTTGAGCCGGGCGCCGCCGCCAGTTCTTCACGAACGACTCGTTAGTCCACCGGCAATGGTGCGTCGCGCTTGATCTCTTCCATCACCGCATAGGTTCGCGTCTCGCGCACGCCCGGCATCGACAGCAACGTCTCGCCGAGGAAGCGTCGATAGGCGGTCATGTCCGCAAGCCGCGCCTTCACAAGATAGTCGAAGCCTCCTGCAACCATGTGACACTCCAGCACCTCGGGTGCGAGTTTCACCGCGCGCGCGAACCGCTCGAAATTGTCCGGCGTGGTCTTGTCGAGCAGCACCTCGACGAACACCAGAAGACCCAGGCCGAGCCGGTGCGGATTGAGCCGCGCGCCGTAGCCCTCGACAAAGCCCTCCCGCTGCAACCGCTTCAGCCGCTCGCCGACCGAGGTCGGCGAAAGCCCGATGCGCTCCGCAAGCTCGACATTGGCGATGCGCCCGTCCTGCTGCAGAATTGAGAGGATCTTCCGGTCGATTCGATCGAGTTCCATATTTTATGTGGCCAATGTACCAATGATCTTCATTTTCTAAGGCAAAATGGCTAATTTGTCTATCGAACTACGGTCTAGCGGGCCTTATCCTGGATTCGAGCCACAGGACACGCCATGCCGAACATCCCGCCGCCCTTCACCGCCCCCTATGCGCCCGATGATGCCGAGATTGCCGCGCGACTCTTGCCCGCTTCGCATCTCGGCCCGCCGCAGGAGGCGCGGATCGACCGCACCGCGACGCGGCTGATCGAGGCGATCCGCAAGCGCGACGACCGGCTTGGCGGGGTCGAGGACATGCTGCGGGAGTTCGCGCTTTCGACCAAGGAGGGGCTCGCCCTGATGGTGCTGGCCGAGGCGCTGCTCCGCGTGCCCGACGCGCGCACCGCCGACCAGTTCATCGAGGACAAGCTCGGCGAAGGCGACTTCATCCACCACGAGACCAAGTCCACGGCCTTCCTGGTCAATGCCTCGGCCTGGGCGCTCGGCCTCTCGGCGCGAGTGATCCAGCCCGGCGAGACGCCCGACGGCACCATCGGCCGGCTGGTGAAGCGGCTGGGCGCGCCGGCGGTGCGCACCGCCACGCGCCAGGCGATGCGGCTGATGGGCAACCATTTCGTGCTGGGGGAGACCATCGAGCAGGCGCTGGAGCGGGGTAAGCCGCGCTCCGGCCAAAAGACGCGCTACTCCTTCGACATGCTCGGCGAGGGCGCGCGCACGGCGGAGGACGCCAGGCGCTATTTCGACGCCTATGCGAGCGCGATTCTGACCATCGGCAAGGCTGCGGGCAGCTATCCCCTGCCCGACCGGCCCGGCATCTCGGTCAAGCTGTCGGCGCTGCATCCGCGCTTCGAGGCCATCAGCCGCAACCGCGTGATGGGCGAGCTGGTGCCGCAACTGCTGGACCTGGCGCAGCGCGCCAAGGCGCATGATTTGAACTTCACCGTCGACGCCGAGGAAGCGGACCGGCTGGAGCTGTCGCTCGACGTGATCGCGGCAACGCTCGCCGATCCCTCGCTCAGCGGCTGGGACGGCTTTGGCCTGGCGATCCAGGCCTATCAGAAGCGCGCGAGCGCCGTGATCGACTATGTCGACGCGCTCGCCCGCGCGCATGACCGCAAGCTGATGGTGCGGCTGGTCAAGGGCGCCTATTGGGACACCGAGATCAAGCGCGCGCAGGAGCGCGGGCTGGACGGCTATCCCGTGTTCACGCGCAAGGCGATGACGGATCTGAACTACGTCGCCTGCGCTTCGAAGCTTTTGAGTCTGCGGCCGCGCATCTTTCCGCAATTCGCCACCCACAACGCGCTGACGGTCGCGACCGTGCTGGAGCTTGCGCAAGATGGCGGCGGCTTCGAATTCCAGCGCCTGCACGGCATGGGCGAAGCGCTCTACGAACAGCTCGCCAAGGATCATCCTGACATCGCCTACCGCACCTATGCCCCGGTCGGCAGCCATCGCGACCTGCTCGCCTATCTGGTGCGGCGGCTGCTGGAGAACGGCGCCAACTCGTCGTTCGTGGCGCAGGCGGCCGACTATCGTGTGCCGGTTGTGGCGCTGTTGCAGCGTCCGGCCGATGCCATCGTCCGGCCGCAAGCGGCGGCCCATCCCAGAATTCCGTTGCCGGGCGATCTGTTCGCGCCGGACCGGCGCAATTCGCGCGGCGTCGAATTCGGCGCGCGCGCGGCGCTCGACCGGCTGCTGGCGGACGCGAAGGCCGAGGCAGCCGACCTCAAGCCCATAGCCGACACAACGCCGGACCGAGCCAATGCGTCGGTGACTGCTGCGCGCGCCGGCTTTGCCGCCTGGAGCCGAACGCCGGCGGCCACGCGCGCGGCCGCACTGGAGCAGGCCGCGCATCTGTTGGAGAGCCGGAGCGCCCATTTCATCGCGCTGCTGCAAGCCGAGGGCGGCAAGACGCTGGACGATGCGCTATCGGAGCTGCGCGAGGCCGCCGACTTCTGCCGCTACTATGCCGCACAGGGTCGAAAGCTGTTCGGCGTTGAGGCCGCCATGCCGGGCCCGACCGGCGAGAGCAATGCGCTCGCGATGCGCGGCCGCGGCGCCTTCGTCGCGATCTCGCCGTGGAATTTCCCGCTGGCGATCTTCATGGGCCAGGTCACGGCGGCGCTGATGGCCGGAAACAGCGTGATCGCAAAACCCGCCGAGCAGACGCCGCGCATCGCGCGTGAGGCCGTAGCGCTGCTGCACGAGGCCGGCATTCCCAGGAGCGCGCTGCATCTCGTCACCGGTGACGGCCGCATCGGCGCCGTGCTGACGGCGCATGCCGACATCGCCGGCGTCGTCTTCACCGGCTCGACCGAGGTCGCGCGCCTGATCAACCGGACGCTCGCCGCCAAGGAGGGGCCGATCGTGCCGCTGATCGCGGAGACCGGCGGTATCAACGCCATGATCGCGGATGCGACCGCGCTGCCCGAGCAGGTCGCCGACGACGTCGTGACCTCGGCCTTCCGCTCCGCCGGCCAGCGCTGCTCGGCGCTGCGGCTGCTGTTCGTGCAGGAGGATGTCGCCGACCGCATGATCGAGATGATCGCGGGCGCGGCGCGCGAATTGAAGATCGGCGACCCCGGCGATGTCGCGACCCATGTCGGTCCGGTGATCGACGCTGAGGCCAAGCAGCGCCTCGATGCGCATATCGCGCGGATGAAGTGCGAGGCGCGGCTACACTTTGCAGGCACTGCGCCCGACGGCTGCTTCGTCGCCCCGCACATTTTCGAGCTCAAGGACGCCGGCCAGCTCACCGAGGAGGTGTTCGGCCCGATCCTGCACGTCGTGCGCTATCGCGCGGAAAACCTCGACCGCGTCCTGCAGGCGATCGAGCGCAGCGGCTATGGACTCACGCTCGGCATTCACTCCCGGATCGACGACACCATCGAGGCGATCATCGATCGCGTCCAGGTCGGCAACATCTATGTCAACCGCAACATGATCGGCGCCGTGGTCGGCGTGCAGCCATTCGGCGGCAACGGGCTGTCCGGAACCGGCCCGAAAGCGGGCGGCCCGCATTATCTCGCACGCTTTGCGACCGAGCAGACCGTGACGATCAACACCGCGGCAGCCGGCGGCAATGCCGCGCTGCTTGCGGGGTAGGAGTGAAGCCCTGCGCCTGGCGCCGTTGCATCCCGCCGAAACATCGGTCTAATGCTGCCATGACTTGACCTGCGCCAATTCCAGCGCGCGGGAAACAACAAGAGCGAGGGAGCTACGCCGCGATGGAAAAGGGCATTTTTGCAGGGCTCAAGGTTCTGGACTGCGCGAGCTTCATCGCAGCGCCCGCCGCCGCGACCGTGCTGTCGGATTTCGGCGCCGACGTCATCAAGATCGAGCCGCCCGGCGCCGGCGACCCCTACCGCAATCTGCCCAACATTCCGGGCTATCCGACCAGCGAGCACAATTTCGCCTGGCTGCTGGAGGCCCGCAACAAGAAAAGCATCGCGCTCGACCTCTCCAAGCCGGAGGCGCAGGCCGTGCTCTACAAGCTGGTCGAAGAGGCCGACGTCTTCATCACCAACATGCCGCCGCCGGTGCGCGCCAAGCTCGGCATCACCTATGATCATCTCGCCCATCTCAACGACCGGCTGATCTACGCCTCCTTCACCGGCTATGGCGAAAAGGGCGAAGAGGCCAACAAGCCCGGCTTCGACAGCAACGCCTATTGGGCGCGTTCAGGCCTGATGGACCTCGTCCGCGCCGACACCCACACGACGCCGGCCCGCTCGGTCGCCGGCATGGGCGACCATCCCTGCGCCATGGCGTTCTATGGCGCCATCGTCACCGCGCTGTATCAGCGCGAGAAGACCGGCAAGGGCTCGCATGTCGCCTCCAATCTGATGGCGAACGGGGTGTGGGCCGCGGGCACGCTGGCGCAGGCAAAACTGTGCGGCTCCAAGTTCGCCGAGAGGCGGCCGCGCGAACGTGCGCTGAACGCCGTGGCCAACCACTACCAGTGCAAGGACGGCCGCTGGTTGATCCTGTCGCTGCTGAGCGAGGAGAAGCAGTTTCCGATACTGGCCAGATGCCTGGGACGCGAGGACCTGATTGACGATCCGCGTTTCGCCACCAAGGCCGACCGTCACGCCCGTTCGGTCGAACTGATCAAGATTTTTGACGAGACCTTCGCCACCAGGGATCTTGCCGAATGGCGCAAGATCCTCGACGGCAACGGCCTCGTGTTCGGCATCGTCGGCATTCTCGACGACATCCCCAACGACAAGCAGATGCTCGACAACGAGGTGCTGGTGCCGTTCGAGAACGACACCATGCTCACCATCTCCAGCCCGATCTGGATCGACGGCGCCAAGAAGGTCCAGCCGCGCAAGCCGCCCGCCGTCGGCGAGCACAGTGACGAGATTTTGCGCGGGGCGGGATACGACGAGAAGGCGATCAAGCAGCTGCGGGGTTCGGGGGCGGTCGGCTAGAAGCGTCGCTGGCGCAACCCCCGTCATTGCGAGCGCAGCGAAGCAATCCAGAATCCCATCGCGGATGCATTGCTGGATTGCTTCGCTGCGCTCGCAATGACGGCGTGGAAGCATCCCGGTATAACGATCGGCAAAGCTCCCGCGCCGCGAGGTCCCATGCCCAGCTACCGCCTGCACTACTTCCCGGAATCCGGCAACAGCTACAAGCTGGCGTTGATGCTGACGCTTTGCGGCGAGACGTTCGAGCCGGTGTGGACCGATTTTGGCGGCGGCGTCACGCGCACGGCGGAATGGCGCAAGGCCGTGAACGCGATGGGCGAGATTCCCGTGCTCGAGGTCGACGGCGTGAAGATGACGCAGACCGCACCGCTCCTGCTCAAGCTTGCCGAGCAGTACGGCCGTTTCGGCGCGGAGACCGAGGAGGAAAAGTTCGAGCTGCTGCGCTGGCTGTTCTGGGACAACCACAAGCTCACCGGCTACATGGCGACCTATCGCTTCATGCGGGCGTTCACTGAGAAAAACGATCCGCAGGTGCTGAAGCATTTTCGCCGGCGGCTCGAGGACTTCCTCGGCATTCTCGACGGACATCTCCAGCATAATGCCTTTGCGATCGGGGCGAAGCCGACGATCGCCGATATCTCGATGATGGCCTACCTGCACTATCCGAGCGACGAGCACGGCTTTGATTTCGCGGCGAGCCACCCTGCCATTCACGCCTGGCTCGGCCGCATGGCCGCGCTGCCCGGCTGGAAGCCGGCCTATGAGCTCTTGCCCGGCAAGCGGATGACGAATTACGCGAAGTGAGGGCGCTGGCACTAACCCCGCAGTGCCAGCCAGCCCAGCGTGAACAGAATCCCGCCGACGATGACGACCACCGCGACCGCCCAGGTGCTGACGCGGATGCTGCCGGTGACCTGCTTGGCTTCCTCATTGCGCGCGATCTCGCGATTGCGCTCCTTATCGGCGTCGCTGGTCTCAGTCATGGGTCATCCAAATCGGTTGCGGGCTTTATCTGGCGCGTGATCCTTTCGAAAAACCGCTACACGCTGTTTCGGATCACGCGCTAACGCGTCTTGATGAAGCACATGCCGATGCGGCTCGATGCCGCGGCAGCCTGACAGGTGAGACCTTTAGCACAGCTCCATGACGTAAAACTCTTATCCGACGCTCCCGATCCCGCATTTTGCAGGGAACAATGGGCACCCCAGCCATCCTGATATTCGGTGCCGGCCAGCTCGCCGCTGCCGCGGGTCTGCGGCCGGCTGGCAAATCCGCGTGAGAAATCAGGGCGTTTTCCCGCGGCGAATGCGGTGAGGATGTCGCGGCGGCGGACCTGGTCGCCGAAGAAGTGCGGCGAGGCCGGCACGATGGTGGAGTTCGACGGCTTGTCCGCCAGCCAGTCGACGCCGGGGAAATGGAAGCCGCCGATGCCGCGGGTCTGGTGGCAGCCGCCGCAGGTGACGTCGTTGAGGCGGCGCTGGAAGCCCGCGACCGAGCGGATGTTCTGCATGTCGATGCCACGCGCCGCCGCCTGCTTCAGCGCGCCGACCACGTCGTTGTCGTTGAAGACGGGCTCGCCCTTGTTGCTGTCCCTGTCCTCCCCTTGCACCATGCCGAACTCCGGCTGCAACGGCGAAGCATCGAGGCCCGCCGGCGTCGGCACCACCGCGGCCTTGGCCAGGAATTTCTCGGGGATCAGCACCGTGCCGCGATCGAACTCGCGGAGATTTTCCGGCGCAAGCAGCCAGGCCTTGAAGTCACGTCGAAGATCGTCGTCGGCGAGGATGCGGTCGCGATCGATCTGGTTCTCCAGCGTCGATTCCTCGAACGTCTTCGTCGCGGCGTTATACTTGAACACCTTGAGCAGATAGTCGGAGCGGAAATCGTGCAGTGCCGATTTCGGCGCGATGGAGATCTGGATATTGGTCTCGATGCGGTCGAGCATGGCGTCGGAAGGGGAGATGCCGCTGCCGATCAGCCCCTGCCAGTCGCCATTGTCGAGCCAGCGCCGCGCGACCTCGGCGCAGGTAACAGGCTTGCCGCTCGCATCGGTCTGGCGCGCATCGCGTGCCTTCATCACCAGATTGAACGTCATCGGCAGACGCGTTGCGGTCTTGCCACCTTCCGGCTTACTCTCGAAACGCACCAGCCGATAGATCAGCCTGATCTCGCCGCACGCCTCCTCCGAGACATAGGCGCGGTCCATGCGACTGACGATGCCGGCCAGCACGAAGCGGGTGTCGCGCGATTTGAGATTGGCCCGATCGAACAGCTGCACGTCAAAGCCTTCACCGACGCCGATGGTCTCGGTCGGGTACGCCGCCTTCTGCCTGATGATGTAGCGGTCGAACTCCGCGTCGATCGCGGGTGGAATTCCCTTGAGCTGCGACAGCGACGAGAACAGCAAATCGGTCGTCAGCGGAACGTTTGCGTTCCGCTCCGGCCATAGCAGGCGCGAGATCGTGAGCGAATCGTTCTGGTCGAGCTTGCGGAGCAGATCGGGATCGATGATCGCCGTGCCGCGCGTCAACGGCGCGTTCTCCGCTGCGAAAAGCGAAGCAGTCCCGCCAAGCAAGACGGCGGCAGCAACGAGAATTCGCAACGCGCGGCTCATGCCTTCAGTAACACCGCGTAAGCCGGCCTATTCAAGTCAAAAGGCGCCTCACATGGTGGTGAAGCGCCTCTTTGAAGAGCGGAGATCGAACGCTCAGCGTGCGACGATCAGGCCCTTGCTGGTGACGACGACCCAGCGGCCGTCCTGACGGCGGATCGCATCGACGCGGCCAATTCCGGGGATGGGGTCACCGGCATAGACCTCGTAGAGGCCGCCGCGGCCCTCGATCAGCGCGCCGCCATTGGCAACGTCCCGCAGAACCCAGCCGTCGATTGTCGGCAACCGGCCGACCTCGGTCTTGGGCGCGGCAGGGGCCGGAACCGGTGCAGCGGCTGCGGTCGCAACCTGGGTCGGCGCGATCGAGCCGGTGGTCTCCTTCGCGGCGGCAGCCGCGGCCTGCGCGGGGGCCGCGGGCGGCGTGGCGCGGAGCTTGTCGACGGTCTCGGACAGCTTTGCGATTTTGGCCATCGGCTCGGCCTGGGCCTTCTCGAGCTTGTCGAGGCGGTCATTGGACCGGTTGAACTGGCTGAGGCCAGTCTTGGAGGTGTGCTCGACATTCGCCTTCAGTGCGACGACATCGGCATCGATCCGGGCAACCGAGGATTCCAGCGCGCTGGTGTCGGCGACCTGCACCGGCGCGGGGGCCGGGGGCGCGAAGTGCATCATGCCCGCAGTCGCGAGCGCGCCGCTGATGGCGCCGACGCTGGCCGCAATCGCCACCACCGCGGCCATCGCCGACAGGCGGCGCTTGCCGCCGGTCTCGCGCGGCTCGTCCGCCTTCACATGCGGGGCAAACTCTTCGCGCTCCCAGGAGCGCTCCGACGGTGCCATGACGATGAGCTTGCCGGGCTTTGGCTCGGGCTTGGTCTCGGCCCTGGTTTCGAACTTCGGCACCTCGACCTTGGGCGGCTCGACCTTGGGGGCTTCAGCCTTCACCGGATCAGCTTTGGGCGGCGCTTCATGGTCGGGCGCAATCGAGGGAGCCTCGATGCCGGCAGCCTCGACGGCCTGCGGCGCGGTCACCGCGGCTTCGACGCTCGTATCCTGGGCAGCCTGCTCAGCCATTGGTTCGCTCACAGTTCGAATACTCCACTCTGGATTGACCTTTTGGTAACTTTCATTGCTTGCGAAATCCTTACTTCGGGACCCGCTTACCGAAATTTTAGGAAGTCATCCGGGGCCGAATTGGGCCGGGAACGTGGAACCGGTGTGGCGGGCGTGAAACAAATTGTAAGCCGGGGAAGATGAACGGCCGCGGAATGGGTGCCTCCACACCGTCATTGCGAGCACAGCGAAGCAATCCAGAATCTTTCCAAAGCCGCCGTCTGGATTGCTTCGTCGCGAGAGCTCCTCGCAATGACGGAGCGCGCCGCACCCGCCGGCTCCCAATCACTATCCGTCACATCACGACCGGCGCATCCGGCAGCTCGTTCGCATGCGGGCCCTGCGGCGGGAAATGTCGCGACAGCTCGCGCGACACCGCCGCGATGCCGCCGATCACGCCGCGCTCGAACTGGCCGGAGGCGAACTCGGCCTCCATCGCGCGGCAGATGTTCTCCCAGCCCTCGGCACCGACCTTCGCGTGAATGCCGCGGTCGGCAACGATCTCGACGTCGCGATCGGCGAGCAGGAGATAGATCAGGACGCCGTTGTTGTGCGCGGTATCCCAGATGCGCAAGTGAGAGAACACGTCGAGCGCACGCTCACGGGCCGGCTGGTTGCGGAACAGCGGTCGCCCGTCGAGCGCGCCTTCGACGACGAAGCGGACCTGGCCGGAATGTGTGCTCTCACCCTGCTTGATCGCCTGCTCGATGCGGGCGAGCACCTTTGGCGGGAAGATTTGCTTCGCCCGCCAATGATGCTGCACGAGATGTCTGGCAATGCGCTTCATGCTCATGACCGCTACCAGCTCCCCGAGGCGCCGCCGCCGCCAAAACTGCCGCCACCGCCGCTGAAGCTGCCGCCGTCGCTGGACGACGATCCGCTGCTCCAGCCGCCTCCCGAAGAGCCGCTCGACCACGAGCCGCCGCGCGACGATCTCGTGGCTGGCGCCATCGCCGCAAACAGATCGGCGATGAAGCCGATGACGAAGCCCAGCGCTCCGAGCGCGAGCGCGATTGCAAAGGACCCGAGAATGAGCCAGGTCAGCGCCGCGATGATGCCGCCGGTCGCCAAGGAGCCAAGCAGCCGCCCCAGCATGGCCCGGAAGAAGCCGCCGACCCCGATCGAGGCGAACAGCGTCACGATGAACAGCGGCGCGATATCATCCAGATTACCGAAATTCACAGTCGGCGAAGGTACTGGCAGCGGCTCCCCGTCGATCACGCGGATCATGCGATCGACACCATCCGAGATGCCGCCGCCGAAATCGCCCGTCCTGAATTTCGGCGTGATGATCTCGTCGATGATCCGCCGCGAGGTGACGTCGGTGAGCGCGCCCTCGAGGCCGTAGCCGACCTCGATGCGCAAATGCCGGTCGTTCTTGGCGACGACGAGGATCGCGCCGTCGTCCACCTTCTTGCGGCCGACCTTCCAGGCGTCGGCAACGCGGATGGAAAACTGCTCGATCGTCTCCGGCTGCGTGGTCGGCACGATCAGGACGGCGACCTGGCTGCCTTTTCGAGTCTCGAAGTCTCGCAGCTTTTGCGACAGCGCGGCGACGTCGGCGCTGGAGAGCGTGCCGGTCTGGTCGACCACGCGACCTGTGAGTTGCGGCACGGCGACATCGGCCAAGGCGGGGAAATTGAAGGCGAGGAGGAGTACGAATACGGCTATCGCTTGCCACAACCTCGCTGTCATCGCCCGGCTTGACCGGGCGATCCAGTATTCCAGAGACGCCGGCGGATTACGGAGAAGCTGCGGCGTACTGGATTCCCCGCCTTCGCGGGGAATGACGGCGGTGGGTGGGGCTGGGCGCATTCGCAAAACGGCGCGCAGCTACTTCGACGGCGCGGGCGCCGGGTTGAAATCGACCTTCGGCGCGGTCGAGATCTCCTTTTCGTTCTCGACCGCGAAATTCGGCTTCTCCTTGTAGCCGAACATCATCGCGGTGAGGTTGCTCGGGAAGGAGCGAATGGTGACGTTATAGTCCTGCACCGCCTTGATGTAGCGGTTGCGCGCGACCGTGATGCGGTTCTCGGTGCCTTCGAGCTGCGACATCAAATCCTTGAACAGCGCATCGGACTTGAGCTGCGGATAGTTCTCGGTGACGACCAAGAGACGTGACAGCGCGCTGGAGAGCTCGCCCTGGGCGGCCTGGAACTTCTGGAAGGCGGCGGGGTCGTTCAGCACCTCAGGCGTCGCCTGGATGCTGCCGACCTTGGCGCGCGCATTGGTGACGCCGAGCAGCACGTCCTTCTCCTGCTGCGCAAAACCCTTCACCGAGTTGACGAGATTGGGCACGAGATCGGCTCGGCGCTGATACTGGTTCACGACCTCGGACCAGTTGCCCTTGATCTGCTCGTCCTCGCTCTGGATGGCGTTGTAGCCGCAGTTGGTCAGGCTCAGCGAGGCCAGAGCCGCCAGCACGGTCAGGATCTTGCGCATCAAATTCCTCCCGGTGAAATCTGGCGTAAACTATCAGATTGAACGCGCGGGGTGCCAGACATCTTGTGCCGGCGGCGCGAAAAGCAACCGACTGACGCAAGCCCCTTGCCTATCCCTGGCCGACATAGTCAACTTGAGCAAAACAAGAACGGAAACGCCAAGGGGAACGCGATGAGCTCGTTCGAGACCATCCTCGTGGAGAGGCCCGAGCCGGCGATTGCCCGGATCGTGATGAACCGGCCCGAGGCGCGCAACGCGCAGAACCTGCAGATGACCTACGACCTCAACGCCGCCTTCGACGAGGCGGTGCAGGACGACGCGGTCAAGGTGATCATCCTCGCCGGCAACGGGCCGCATTTCTCATCGGGCCACGATCTGCGCCCCGGCGGCAAGAACGCCGCAGGTGTCGATTTTCCGCCGATCGGAAATTGGGGCGGCTTCGCGGAGGCGAACGCGCATGGCCGCTTCGCGCGCGAACAGGAAATCTATCTCCAGATCACGCGGCGTTGGCGCAACCTCGCCAAGCCGACCATTGCCGAGGTGCACGGCAAGTGCATTGCCGGCGGGCTGATGCTGGCCTGGGCCTGTGACCTCATCGTCGCCAGCGACGATGCGCAGTTCTGCGATCCCGTGGTGACCATGGGCGTCTGTGGGGTCGAATGGTTCGTGCATCCCTGGGAGCTCGGACCGCGCAAGGCCAAGGAGTTTTTGTTCACGGCCGACGCATGGAGTGCGCAGGAGGCGCATCAGCTCGGCATGGTCAACCGGGTCGTGCCGCGCGCGGAGCTTTCAGCGTCGGTGCTGGAGCTGGCGCGCCGGATCGCATCAAAGCCGTCCTTCGCGCTGAAGCTGACCAAGGAAGCCGTGAACCGCTCGGTCGATGTGATGGGCCAGCCCGCCGCGATCGACCAGGCCTTTGCGCTGCATCAGCTCTGTCACGCCCATAACCTTCAGGAGTTCGGCATGGTGGTCGATCCATCCGGACTGCATCCCTCCGTGCGCAAGCCGCCGGCGGCCGCGGAGTAACGACATGGACCTCAATCTGAGTGACGAGCAACGGCTGCTGCGCGAAAGCGCGGAACGCTTCGTGGCCGAGAGCTACGACGCCGATCATCGCCGCAAAATGGCGAACGATCCGTCCGGCTTCAGCCCTGCGGTGTGGAAGCAGTTCGCCGAGCTTGGTTGGCTGGCACTGCCGATCGCGGAAGAGTTTGACGGGCTCGGTGGCGGCGCGGTCGAGATCGGCATTCTGATGGAAGCCTTCGGCCGCGGGTTGGTGTCGGAACCGTATGTTGCAACGGTGGTGCTTGGAGCCTCGCTCATCGACAAATGCGGCAGCACCGCGCAGAAGCAGGCGAGGCTGCCGAAGGTCGCGGATGGATCGCTGAAGCTCGCCTTTGCCCATTCCGAGCGCACGGCGCGGTTCGATCTCGCAAAAGTCGCGACCGTCGCCCACAAGACGGCGCAAGGCTGGCGTCTTGCCGGCAGCAAGATCGCGGTGCTCGAGGGCCACGCCGCCGACGAGATCATCGTATCCGCGCATGTCCACGACCATCAGGGACCGTCGGGGCGGATCGGCCTGTTCCTGGTGCCGGCAAAGACACCGAGCCTCGCCATCAGCGACTACGAGCGTCTCGGCGGCGGACGGGCCTGCAATATCGAGCTGTCCGGCGTCGAGCTGCCGGAGGATGCCCTGCTCGGCGACGGACATGACGCCCTGCCCGCGATCGAATGGGCCATCGATCGCGCCATGGCTGCGTTAGGTGCCGAAGCCGTCGGCCTCATGCAGACGCTGCTCGACACCACGCTGGAATACACCAAGATCCGAAAGCAGTTCGGCCGGCCGCTCTCAGCCAACCAGGTGATCCGCCACCGCCTCGCCGACATGGCAATGCAGGTCGACGAGGCGCGCTCGATGGCGCTGCGCGCCGCGCTGAAGGTGGACAGCCCGCCGATCGAGCGCGCGCGGGCCGCCTCCGGTGCGAAAGCGAAGATCGGCAAATGCGCGCGCTTCGTCGGCGAGCAGTCGATCCAGCTTCATGGCGGCATGGGCGTCACCGAGGAGCTCGAGGTCGGCGCCTATTTCAAGCGGCTGGTCGCCTTCGACACGCTGTTCGGCGGCAGCGCGCACCATTACAGCCGCCACGCCCAGCTTGGCCGCACGGCCTGACACAAGGAGCGCATCATGGACCTCTCGTTCAACACCGAGGAGCGCGCTTTCCAGGACGAGGTGCGCGGCTTCATCGCCAAGAATCTCACCGAGGAGATGAAGCGCGCAACCGCGCTGACGCCGTCGGTGTTCTCCGATCCTGATATCGGCATGGCCTGGCAGCGCGCGCTGCACCGGCAGGGCTGGGGCGCACCGGGCTGGCCGGTCGAATATGGCGGTCCGGACTGGACGCCGGCGCAGCGCTGGATTTTCGAGACCGAAAGCGCTCGGGCCGGCGTGCCCAATGTCAACGTGATGGGCGTGAAGATGGTCGGGCCTGTTATCATCGGCTTCGGTTCGCCCGAGCAGAAGAACTTTTATCTACCGCGCATTCTCTCCGGCGAGGATTATTGGTGCCAGGGCTATTCCGAGCCGGGCTCCGGCTCCGATCTCTCGTCGCTGAAGACGCGCGCGGTGCGCGACGGCGACGACTACATCATCAACGGCACGAAAATCTGGACCACGCATGCCCACCACGCCAACCGCATGTTCGCGCTGGTGCGCACCAGCGACGGACCGCGGCAGCAGGACGGCATCAGTTTTATTCTCATCGACATGACAACGCCGGGCATCACCACGCGCCCGATCCTGACCATCGGCGGCGACCACGAGGTCAACCAGGTGTTCTTCGACGACGTGCGTGTGCCCGTGGCCAATCGCGTCGGCGAGGAAGGCAAGGGCTGGACCTACGGCAAGTATCTGCTCGAGTTCGAGCGGGGCTCCGGCATTGCGTCAGCGAAGCTGCGCGAGGGACTGAAGGCGATCGCGGAGCTGGCCGAGTCGGACCTGACCGGCCGCGCGATCGACAGCCCGGATATCGCCGTGCGCATCTCCGAGGTCGAAATCGACATCGACGCGCTGGAGATGACCGAGCTGCGCGTGCTCTCCGCACTTCAGACCGGGCAAAATCCCGGCGCGGTGTCGTCGATCCTGAAGCTGCGCAACAGCGAGATCCGGCAGGCCGTGACGCGGCTGGGGGCCGACGTGATCGGCCACGACGCCCTCGCGGTCGAGCCGATGCGCCCGCTCTACAAGCTCAACCACGCGCCGGCGACGCCTGAGGAGATGCTGACGGTGGTGCCGGAATATCTCAACGGCCGCGCCTACACGATCTTCGGCGGCACCTCGGAGATCCAGCGCGACATCATCGCGAAGATGATGCTGGGGATTTGAGGGCGTGGGGATTTAGCCAGAGCTGGCGCGGCATTCTCCGCTGTCGTCCCGGACAAGCGCAGCGAAGCGAAGCGCAGATCCGGGACCCATAACCACGGGGTGAGGTTATGGCGCGAGCTGGTCACCACGAGTCTTCGTCAAACAACGTCCTGTGGTTATGGGTCCCGGGTTCGCGCGTTGCGCGCCCCGGGACGACAGTTGGGTATGAGGCGGCAGCTAGCGCAACAACGCCTTCCGCTAACCCGCCACCTTCGCGTCCCGGATCGCCTTCCAGATCTTCTGCGGCGTCAGCGGCGTGTTGAGCTGGGTGATGCCGAGCTCGGCGAGTGCGTCCATCACGCCGTTGGTGACGCAGGGCGGGCCGCCGATGGCGCCGGATTCGCCGCAGCCCTTGGCGCCGAGCGGATTGGTGCGGCAGGGCGCGGAGTCGTCGAGCGTGACCTCGATCGGCGGAACGTCGTCAGCACGGGGGATGCAATAGTCCTGGTAGCTCGCGGTGAGGAGCTGGCCGTCCTCATCGTAGGACACGCCCTCGTACAGCGCTTGTCCAATGCCCTGCGCGACGCCGCCATGGATCTGGCCGGTGACCAGCATCGGGTTCACGGCGACACCGACGTCGTCGACGGTGGTGTAGCGCACGACCTTGGACACGCCGGTCTCCGGGTCGATCTCGACCTCGCAGATATGCGTGCCGTTCGGCCAGCTTGGGCCATCGACCTCACCTTCGGAATCGACGCTGAGCTTGGCGCCGCCCTCCTTCTCGGCGAGATCGAACAGGCTGATGCGGCGGTCGGTGCCGACCACGGTGAGCATGCCGCCCTGATATTCGATATCCTCGACCGAGGTCTCGAGCACGTTGGCCGCCTTCTCGCGCGCCTTCTGAATCAGGTCGTTGGAGGAAACTGCCACGGCCGTGCCGCCGACGAACAGCGAGCGCGAGCCGACGCTGCCGAAGCCCATCGCAAGATCAGTGTCACCCTGGACGACGTCGATCTTGTCCATGGCAATGCCGAGCGTGTCGGAGATCATCTGGGTATAGGTGGTCTGCAGCCCCTGCCCCATCGCCATGGTGCCGGAATGCAGCACGACGCGGCCCTGCGACGTCGCATGCAGGCTGACCTTCTCGGTGTGGGCGCGGCCGCCGGTCCATTCGATGTAGGACGTGAGCCCGCGGCCGTAGAGCAGGCCCTTCTTCTTCGCCGCCTTCTTGCGCGCGGCAAAGCCGTCCCAATCCGCAAGCTTCACGGCGCGATCGAGCATGTGCGCGAAGGCGCCGGAATCGTAAACCTGGCCCGCAGCGTTGGTGTAGGGCAGCTGCGTCGGCTTGATGTAGTTCGCCTTACGGATCGCACGCGGATCCATGCCGATCTTTCGCGCGGCGGCGTCGAACAGACGCTCGACGATGAACACCGCTTCAGGCCGGCCCGCGCCGCGATAGGCGCCGACCGGCGCGGTGTGGGTCATCACCGACTGCACCTCGAAATGCACCAGCGGCAAATCGTAGACGCCGGTCTGCACGAACGGCCCGAGCACCAGAGGGATGATGTTCGCCGCGCCCGAGGAGTACGCGCCGGTGCAGCCGATCGACTTGACGCGATAGGCCAGCACCTTGCCCTTCTCGTCGAGCGCGAAGGAGGCCGTCGAGGTGAGATCGCGGCCATGGGTGCCGCCGACGAATTCGTCGGTGCGGTCGCCGCGCCAGCGGATCTTCCTGTTCAGCTTGGTTGCGGCATAGGCGACGATGCCATCCTCGGGATAGAGGTTGGTCTTCTGGCCAAAGCCGCCGCCGATGTCGCCGACCAGCACGCGGACGCTGTCCTTGGGGCGCTTGAGCACGGCTTCCGCCAGCACGTCGCGGGTCGAGGCCGGCGTCTGCGACTGCACATGCAGGAGGAGGCGGCCGGTCTTCTTGTCAATCTCGGCAATGGTCGAGCGCGGCTCCATCGCGGAGGGCACCAGACGCTGGCTGACGATGTCGAGCTCGACCGTATGCGCAGCCTTGGCAAACGCTTCGTCCGCCTTGGCGGCATCGCCATAGCTCATCGCGCCGACGATGTTGTCGGGCGCCTCGGGCCATACCACGGGCGCGCCGGGCTTGACCGCCTCGACAGGATCGACCACCGCGGGCTGCACGTCGTATTCGATCACGATCGCTTCGGCCGCGCTTTGCGCTTCCGCACGAGAGGCGGCCACCACCGCCGCAATCGCTTCGCCGGCGTAGCGGACGATCTCATGGGCGAGCAGGCGGCGCGGCGGCACCGTCATCGGCTTGCCGTCGGGGCGCTTGAAGATGCTCAGGGTCGGAATGGTGCCGATATCGTCCTTGACGAGGTCAGCGCCGGTGTAGATCGCGGTGACGCCCGGCATCGATGCCGCAGCGCCGGTGTCGATCGAGACGATCTTCGCGTGGGCATGCGGCGAGCGCAGCACATGCAACCACAGCGCGCCTTCCTCCGGCTTGTCGTCGATGAACTGCCCCTTCCCGGTGAGCAGCCGCTGGTCTTCCAAACGCTTGACGGGCTGGCCCGCTCCGAAACGCAAATTGCCGGGAAGAATGTTCATTCCGTGGGGTCCTCAGGGTCTTTTCGAAACTGCGGGCAGCCTTTTAGCGGATCGATCGGAGGCATACCAGCCGCGGTTTTGGGCGGGATATCCACGATTTCGGCATGCCGTCTCGCAAATCCGCGATTCCGTAGGGTGGGCAAAGGCGCGCTTGCGCCGTGCCCACCATCTCTCAACGGATGATCGGGATGGTGGGCACGCTACGCTTTGCCCACCCAAAGGCACTGCTACGGAGAAAGCTCCCTCAACGCCGCTTCCACGACCTTGCGCGCCTCCACGGTCAGCGCGGCCTGCGGCGGGACGGGATCGCCGACGTCGTAGCCCTGGATCGCCAAGCCCGCCTTGATGCAGGCGGCGAGGTTGAAGCGGGCGAAAGCCTCGTTGATCCGCCACAGTCTGCGCTGGAGCGCCATGGCCTCGTCCCAGCGGCCGGCCTTGCAGAGGTCGTAGAGCGCGACGCTCTGGCGCGGGATGATGCAGGCCGGTCCCGCCATCCAGCCGAGCCCGCCGATCAGCATCACCGCCGCCGGGATATGGGCGGAAGCCGAGAACACGCGCAAGGCATCGCCGCAGCGGTTCATGATCGAGAGCAGCCGGCCGGTATTGGTCGAGGCGTCCTTGATGTAGCCGATGCGCGGATGTTCAGCGAGGCGCGCGATGATGTCGAGGGTGAGGTCGGAGCGCTGGAATTGCGGATTGGTGTAGATGACGACGGGGATGTCGACGGCATCCGCGATGCTGCGGAAGTAGGATTCGACCTGGGCGTCGGCGAGCGGAAAGTACGCTTCCAGGATCGCCAGGATGCCGTTGGCGCCGAGCCTCTGATAGGCCCTCGCCTGCGCCACTGCGTCCGCCGTCGCGGTGGAGGCGACGCCGGCCACAACCGGCACGCGGCCCTTCGCGGCCTCGATGGTGGTCTGCACGATCGCGGTGCGTTGCGCGGCATTGAGATAGGCGAACTCGCCAGTCGAACCCAGCGGCGTCAGCCCGTGCACGCCTGCGCCGATCAAATCGTCGCAGAGCTTGCCGAGGACTTCGGTGCGCACCGTGCCATCGGCATCGACGGGCGAAACGAGATAGGGAAAGACGCCGTGAAAATCGGGCATGTCAGGCTGAACCCCGGAAAATTGGCTAGCGCCTGACCGGTCATAGCAATGCCCGCGCTAGCGATCAAACCCTGATCAGGCGCACCCGCGTGCCCCAGGGATCGACGGCCTCCAGACCGTTGGCGAGCGCTGTGACCTGCGCACCGCCTTTGCGCAGGCGTTCCTCCTGCGCGGCGAGAATGTCCTGCTTCGCCATCACCAGCGAGAACCAGGCAAGCCCCGTCGTCTGATCGTCACGTTGGCCGGCCCCCTGGCTCTGCCAGACGTTCATGCCGAGGTGATGGTGATAGCGGCCCGACGACAGGAACGCGGCGCCGCCACGGCGGCGGGTCGGATCGAGGCCGACCGTGCCGTGATAGAACCGTTCGGCCTCGGCGAGATCGCCGACACGCAGATGCATGTGGCCGACGCGCAGACCGTCCGGCGCCTTGGCGTAGTCTGCCACGCGCGTGTTGGTCAGCGACAAGAGGTCAGGGATGTTGAGCTCGTCGCTCGCCATCTTCACGCTGCCCTCGCTCCACTGCCATTGCGAGGGATCGCGGTCGGCATAGACCTCGATGCCGTTGCCTTCGGGGTCGTCGAGATAGACGGATTCACTGACGAGATGATCGGCAAAGCCCGACAGCTTCACGCGATGCGAGGCGGCGTGCACCAGCCAGCGCGCGAGATCTTTGCGCGACGGCATCAGGAAGGCGGTGTGGTAGAGGCCCGCGGCGTTGCGCGGCTCGATCGCGGCCTCGGGACGGGCTTCCAGCACGAGCAGCGTGATGCCGGCCGTGCCGAGCGTCGCGGCGGTCGCGGAGCGCTCCATCACGGTGAGCCCGATCACGTCGCGATAGTAGTCCGCGACCTTGTCGAGGTTCTTGACCCGGAGCGTCACCATGCCCACCCGCATCGGCGTGCGGCTGGCATAGGTCGGCCCGCCGCCTTGCGGCATGCCCTCGGCCCGAGCGGCGGCGGCGGCCGCCATCGCGAGCGAGGTCGCACCGGCGAGTTGAAGCAGGGTGCGGCGGGTGAGGTCGACGGTCATCGGTCGGGGCTCGCTGGAAACGCTGGAGGTCGTACAGTGCAATTCCTGGATTGCTACACGTTCCCGTGAAGGCGTCCCAATCACATGTTCGTCGGCCGCGGCCCTGCGGAGGCCGGTCCGCCCCGTCTGTCCTGGCCACCCGGCCAGTTTCGCAATCGCCCGCGACATCCCAGATTGAGGATAATCTACAGGAGCCTTCCATGACCGACCCCACTCCTCTGTCGTCCCTTTCGTCCGCGCTCGCGGATGTCGTGGCGCGCACCGCGCCGTCCGTCGTCGCCGTGCATTCGCATCGCTCCCGCGCCACCGGCTTCGTCTGGAAACCCGGCTTGATCGTCACTGCCGACGAAGCGCTGGCCGACGAGGGCGATATCCAGATCAGCCTCCCCGACGGCAGCAATGCTGCCGCCACAATCGTCGGCCGCGACCATACGACCGACATCGCGCTGTTGCGCACCGATGCCAGTCTTGCGCCGGTCAAGCTGGCCGCGACCGTTCCGCCCCTCGGCACGCTGTCGGTCGTCGTCGCCACCGATCGCGATGCGCCGAGCGCGGCGCTCGGCATGGTATCACTGTCCGGCAAGAGCTGGCGCTCCTTGCGCGGCGGCGACATCGATGCGCGTATCGAGCTCGACGTGCGCCTGCGCTTCGCGCAGCAAGGCGGGCTCGCACTCGACGCAACAGGCGACGCCTTCGGCATGGCCGTGCTCGGGCCGCGGCGGGTCCTGGTGATCCCGACGGCGACAATCGAGCGGGTCGCGGCACAGCTCGAGGCGCGCGGTCGCATCGCCCGCGGATATCTCGGCCTCGGGCTCCAGCCGGTGCGGCTCGACGATGGCATCGGTGCGATGGTGATGAATGTCGACAAGGCCGGTCCTTCGGCTGCGGCCGGCATCCGCCAGGGCGACGTCATCGTGGCGGTCAACGGCCAGAAGCTCTCCGGCGTGCGTGCGCTGTCGCGGACGCTGGGACCTGCGAGCGTCGGCACGGTGGTCGATGTCGCGGTGCGCCGCGGCGGCGAGCCAGTCAGCTTCAAGGTCACGATCGGCGAGAGGCCGGAGGCGTGAGCGAGGACAACGCGCCCGAGATCGTGCTCGCCCTGGAGATCGACGATCCCGCCCTCGCCGATCGCCTGGCGGTCTTGCTCGGCAACATCGCCGGGCTTCGGCTCGCCGCGCCCGGCGAGGCCGCCACGGCGACGGTCATGGCCCGCGATCCGCGCAGCATGCCGGACGACATCGCGCTGACGCAGCGCGAGCTCGATGTCCTGGCGCTGATGGCGGAAGGCGCGTCCAACAAGCTGATCGCGCGCCAGCTCGGCATTTCCGTGCACACGGTCAAATTCCACGTCGGTTCGCTGCTCGATAAGCTGGATGCCACCGGCCGCACCGACGCGGTCGCGCATGCGGCACGCCGCGGCGTGATCGAGCTATGACGCCGTCAGCTCCTATCGCGCTGGTGTCGCCGGGAAGCTGAGCCGGACCGTGAGGCCCGGCGCATTGTCGTGCAGTGCAATCTCGGCGCCATGGAGACCGGCAACGGCCGCGACCAGGCTCAAGCCCAGACCGTTGCCCGGCGTGTAACGACTCTGTTCGAGCCGGTAGAAGCGCTTGAACACGTGATCGCGCTCTTCGGTGGGAATGCCCGGACCATCGTCGGCGATCGCGATCACCGCTCCGCCGCCGGCACTGCGACAGGTCACGGTGACCTGCCCGCCCGCGCGGCCGTGCTTGATCGCGTTGTCGACGAGATTGGCGATGGCGTCGAACAGCAGGTCGCGGTCCCCCGTAATCGCAACCTCGCGGTCGCCGTCAAGGCTGAGGCGGGTCGCGACCTGCTCGGCCGCGGCGTCGTAGAGCTCGACGACCTCGCCGGCAATCTCGGTGAGGCTCAGCGTGCGAAACGCGCTCCGGCGGGCGCGGGTCTCGATCTCCGAGATCCGGGTGATGGAAGCGAACATGCCGAGCACGGCGTCGAGATCGGCGATGGTATCGCCAATCAGCGTCGCATCGGCCTCGCCATTGCGCGGGGTGTGATAGGCCTTTTCCAGCCGGCCGCGCATGCGTGTCAGCGGCGTGCGCAGATCGTGGGCGACGTTGTCGCTGACCTGCTTGACCTCGCCCATCAGCGTCTCGATGCGGTCGAGCATCTGGTTGAGATTTTCGGCGACGCGGTCCCACTCGTCGTGACTGCCGCGCAAGGGAATGCGCCGGTCGAGCCCCGACAGCATGATGGCGCGACTGGTCGCATTGATCTCCTCGATCCGTCCGACCGTGCGCCGCGTCACCAGCACGGCCGCGACCCCGGCCAGCACGGCCAGCAGCACGGCGACGGCGACCATCGCGAGCTCGATCATCGCGGTGAAGCCGCTGTGATCGCCGGCGTCGCCGACCCGGCCCTGCACATAGGCGATCGTGCCGAAATAGACATAGGCCATGATCGCCGCGACGATCAGGCCGAACGCCGCGATCGCGATCAGTGCCAGACGGAAGGTGGAGGAGCGGAGCGTCTTAGCCAGGAGCACGGATGCAATATCCGATGCCGCGGATCGTATGGATCAGCGGATAGGCCTGGGCATCGTCGACCTTGCGGCGGACCCGCCCGACATAGACGTCGATGATGTTGGTGGAGGGATCGAAGTGCAGATCCCAGACATGCTGGAGCAGCATCGCCCGGGAGACGACGCGGCCTTCGTTGCGGACGAGATATTCGAGCAGCTGGAACTCGCGCGGCAGCAGCGGAATTTTCCGGCCGCGCCGGCTGGCGTTGCGCGCGATCAGGTCGATGGCGAGATCGCCGACCCGCAGGATGGTTTCCTTGGCGACGGTCTCGCTGCGGCGGCCGAGCGCCTCGAGGCGCGCCAGCAGCTCGACGAAGGAGAACGGCTTGACGAGATAGTCATCGCCGCCGGCGCGCAAACCGCGCACGCGGTCGTCGACCTCGCCGAGCGCGGAGATGATCAGGAAGGGTGCGGCGATGCCGTCGTCGCGCAACTGGCGCATCACGGCGATGCCATCGATGTCGGGCAGCATGCGGTCGATGGTGATCACGGCATAGTCGCGGGCGACGCCGTGGCTCAGGGCTTCACGACCCGTCGCGGCAAGATCGACGTCGTAGCCCGAGGTGGTGAGCTCCTCGACGAGCTGGCCTGCGGTTTCCGGATCGTCCTCGACGACCAGAATGCGGCGGTGACCTCCGGTCATGCAAAACTCCGCGCGACGATCGCCACCAGACTATCCCGTTCCGGGGCTGAGCGGAACCGCCCGGTGGCGATCGCGACAATGGTGCGGTACCGCGATGCGACTACCAATAGTCTCCGCACACATTGACCCATTGCCATCCATAGGGCGTCAAGCTCCTGCGCCAGCAACCATCGTCGTAATAGTTGGCATAGTTGGCATAGAAGAACGGCGCGCCGACGAAAGCGAACCGGTTGAAGCGGTGACGGTGGAAGAAGGCATGGCGGCCAATGAACGGCCTGCCGTGCCAGCCCGGGCCAGCAAACCGCGGGCCGAAAGCGGCGCGGGTCGCTAATGGTGCACCGGCAAAGCGCGGCCCGATGGCGGCGCGGGCATTCATTGGCGAGCCGACGAAGCGGGCGCCACCGAAACGAGCACCGCCGATGCCGCCAAATCGCATGCCGCCGCCACCCATACCGCCGACGTGCATACCGCCGCCGAAGCCACCCGCATGCATTCCGCCGCCACCGAAGTGTCCACCACCGCCAAAGCCGCCATGTCCGCCACCGCCGAAGCCGCCACCGCCGTGGCCTCCGCCACCGCCACCGCCGCCGCCGCCACGGGCAAGCACAGGTGAAGCGAGCGCCATCATTGCGGCGAGCGTCACCGCAGTGACGCCTTTGAGAAGCCTGTTGTCCATCGAAGCATCCTCCGTGCTGCGCGGCGATCTTTCTGCCGCGCGAGGAGGATCAGATGAGAGGAAGGGACAGGCACCTTCAACTTACAAACGCGCCAGATTCTGACGCAGGTGTTAGGGACGAACGCTCTTTCGCTCCCTCACCCCGTTCTGACGGGGAGAGGGTGGGGTGAGAGGCTGCGTCCCGCCGAGGCGATCTAAAAAGTGATCGCAACGCTTGTCCCGTGCACCGTCAAGTTACGAGCCGGAGAGACCTTTGATCTGGTCAGCCGCATGCCTTGCCTCACCCGGATCGCTAGCGCGATCCGACCTCTCCCCGCAAGAGCGGGGAGAGGTTAAAGTATCACGCCCGCTTGCCGCCGTTCTTCTCGGCCGCCCGGCGCATGGCCTCCGCGAGGGCACCGCCGCCGGAGGATTCCTGGTTGCGCGGGGCCGACGACGTCATGCGCGCGGGGTTTCGCGAGCTGTTGTCCCGCTGCATGCCGGGCGCATCCTTCTTGGCGCCGACCTCGTCGTCGAGGCGCAATGTCAGCGAGATGCGCTTGCGGGCGACTTCGAAGTCCAGCACTTTCACCTTGACGATGTCGCCGGGCTTCACCACCTCGCGCGGATCCTTGATGTAGTTCCTGGACATCGCCGAGATGTGAACCAGGCCGTCCTGATGCACGCCGATATCGACGAAGGCGCCGAAGGCGGCAACGTTGGTCACGGTCCCCTCGAGGATCATGCCTTTCTGGAGATGCTTGATCTCCTCGACGCCCTCCTTGAACACCGCGGCCTTGAACGCCGGACGCGGGTCGCGGCCGGGCTTCTCGAGCTCGCGCAGGATGTCGGTGACGGTCGGCAGACCAAAGGTCTCGTCGACGAAATCCTTCGGCTTCAATGTGCGGACGATCTCGCTGCTGCCGATCAGCGCCTTGATGTCGCTCTTGGTGGCGCTGAGAATCCGGCGCACAACGGGATAGGCTTCCGGATGCACGCCGGAGGCGTCGAGCGGATCTTCGCCGCCGAGGATGCGCAGGAAGCCGGCACACTGCTCGAACGCCTTCGGCCCGAGCCGCGGCACGTCCTTGAGCGCCTTGCGCGACTTGAACGGGCCGTTGGCGTCGCGGTGTGCCACGATGCTCGAGGCAAGGCCGGAGCCGACGCCCGACACGCGGGCCAGCAGCGGCGCCGAGGCGGTGTTGACGTCGACGCCGACCGCGTTCACGCAGTCTTCGACCACGGCATCGAGCGATTTGGCGAGCTTGGCCTGGCCGAGGTCGTGCTGATACTGGCCGACGCCGATTGCCTTGGGCTCGATCTTGACGAGCTCGGCGAGCGGATCCTGGAGCCGCCGCGCGATCGAGACCGCGCCGCGCAGGGTGACGTCGAGACCCGGCAACTCCTCCGAGGCGAAGGCCGAGGCCGAATAGACCGACGCGCCGGCTTCCGACACCACGATCTTGGTCATCTTCAGCTCGGCCAGGCCCTTGACGAGATCGCCTGCGAGCTTGTCGGTCTCGCGCGAGGCGGTGCCGTTGCCGATCGCGATCAGCTCGACGCGATGCTTCAGCGCAAGCTTGCCGATGATCGCAAGCGCCTCGTTCCACTGCCGCTGCGGCTCGTGCGGATAGATCACGGCGGTATCGACCACCTTGCCGGTCGCGTCGGTGACGGCGACCTTGACGCCGGTGCGGTAGCCGGGATCGAGCCCCATGGTGACGCGGGTGCCGGCGGGTGCCGCGAGCAGCAGGTCGCGCAAATTGGAGGCGAACACGCGCACGGCCTCGGTCTCGGCGGCGTTCCACAGCCGCATGCGCAGGTCGATGTTGAGATGCACCTGGATCTTGGTGCGCCAGGCCCAGCGCACGGTGTCGATCAGCCAGCGGTCGCCGGCGCGCTTGAGGTCGGCGATGCCGAACCGCTTCATGATCTTCAATTCATAAGCGCTCGGCACGCCCGGCGGCGACGCTTCGGCTTCGGCCTGGATCTGGAGATCGAGGACCTCTTCCTTCTCGCCGCGGAACATCGCGAGGATGCGGTGCGACGGGAGCTTCGTCAGCGGCTCGGAGAACTCGAAATAATCGGCGAACTTCTCGCCCTCGGTCTTCTTGCCGTCGCGCACCTTGGAGGCCATGCGCGCGTTGGTCCACACCTCCTCGCGCAAAGCACCGATCAGGTCGGCGTCCTCGTCGAAGCGCTCGACCAGGATGGCGCGGGCGCCATCGAGCGCGGCAGCGGCATCGGCCACGCCCTTCTCGGCGTTGATGAAGGTTTCGGCCACGACCTTCGGATCGTTGCCCGGCTCCGCCATCAGCTGATTGGCGAGCGGCTCGAGCCCGGCTTCCTTGGCGATCTCGGCCTTGGTGCGGCGCTTCGGCTTGAACGGCAGGTAGATGTCTTCGAGGCGCGCCTTGCTGTCGGCGGCGAGAATGGAGGCTTCGAGCGCGGCATCGAGCTTGCCCTGCTCGCGGACCGATTCGAGGATCGCCTTGCGGCGGTCTTCGAGCTCGCGCAAATAGCCCAGGCGCTCCTCCAGGGTGCGCAATTGCGCGTCGTCGAGCGCACCGGTCGCTTCCTTGCGGTAGCGGGCGATGAAGGGAACCGTGGCGCCGCCGTCGAGCAACGTCACCGTCGCCTCGACCTGCTCCGCCCGTACCCCAAGCTCCTGCGCAATTTTCTGGTTGATATTTGCCACGCGAGAATCCCTCTATCAAGCACGCGACGCGGGGGCGAACCACCGGCAGCGGGACGCCGCTTATGGACCAACCGAGGTTGATTCATCAAGGTGCGGCGCGCAACCGTCGACAGAGGATTTTTTTGTTGAACCGGATGCGATCTCGCCACATTCGTGGGTGCCTGCGCCCTGCTTGTGCCTTGACATGCGCGTCCGTTCCACGGCTGGTTCATCCGCCGGACCACCGAACTCCACACGAGGACTGCAATGCGGACAGCATCGGTCGGCGTCTTCAGGGTCGCCACCACCGGCCCCGGCGACGTCTCCGGCCTCATGGCCATGATCGGCTCCGGCGCGATCGACCCGACAACGATTTTGGCCATCCTCGGCAAGACCGAAGGCAATGGCGGCGTCAACGATTTTACGCGGGAATATGCCGTTGCTGCGTTGTGCACCGCGCTGGCGCCAGAACTCGGCCTTTCGCCAGAGGCGGTCGAGCAGCGCATCGCCTTCGTGATGTCGGGTGGCACCGAAGGCGTCCTCAGCCCGCATATCACGGTGTTCACGCGGCGCGAGGCTGAGCGCCCGGCAGGCATGTCCGGCAAGCGCTTGAGCATCGGCATGGCGCACACGCGGGACTTCCTCCCCGAAGAGATCGGCCGCTCCGCACAGATCGTGGAAACGGCCAAGGCGGTGACTGCCGCGATGGCGGATGCCAGCATCACCGATCCCGCCGACGTCCATTTCGTGCAGATCAAATGCCCGCTGCTTACCAGCGACCGCGTCGAAGCGGCAAACGCGCGCGGCAACACGACGGCCACGACCAGCGCCTACAGCTCGATGGCCTATTCGCGCGGCGCCTCCGCGCTTGGGGTCGCGGTCGCGCTCGGCGAGATCGCTTCCGATATCAGCGACGACGACGTGCTGCGGCGCTACGATCTGTTCTCGTCGGTTGCGTCCACCTCGTCAGGGATCGAGCTGATGCACAACGTCATCATCGTGCTCGGCAACTCGGCGTCTTCAGCGAGCGAGTTCGAGATCGGCCACGCCGTGATGAACGATGCGATCGATGTCCCGGCGGTGGTTTCGGCGCTGAAAAGCGTTGGCCTTGGCGTCGCGCCGCTAGCCACCGAGGGCCGCGAGCTCGTCAATATCTTCGCCAAGGCCGAGGCCTCGCCTGATGGCAGAGTGCGCGGCTTCCGCCACACCATGCTGGAGGATACCGACATCAGCTCGACGCGCCATGCCCGCGCAGCCGTCGGCGGCCTGATCGCCGGCCTCGCCGGCACCGGCGCGGTCTATGTCTCCGGCGGTGCCGAGCATCAGGGGCCGGCGGGCGGCGGCCCGGTTGCGGTGATCGCACGGCTGTCTTAATGACGCTGCGACCTCTCCGCCCGGCGCAACCCTGCCCTTCGCGCCGGCTCAGTTGATTCACGCGGGCCCTTGCGAAAAAGGTGACGCCGCTACCCACGGGGATTTGGACTTCATGACTTTGCCGATGAGCTGGAACGAATGGGCGCAGCACGATGGCGTCGGACTGGCGGCGCGCGTCCGCAAGGGCGAGCTGACGGCGAAGGAGCTGGCGCGCCAGGCGGCTGCGGGCGTCGCCAAGGTCAATCCGGCACTGTCGGGCGTGGTCGAGCTGTTCGAGGACGTGATCGCCGATCCGGCCAAGGACGGCGCCAATCTTGCCGGCCCGTTCGCCGGCCTGCCCTTCCTGATGAAGGACCTCGGACCGACCATGAAGGGCCGGCTGCAGGAGATGGGCTCGCTGCTGATGCGCGGCAATCGCGCCGCGGCCGATACGTTTCTCACCGGTAAATTCCGTCAGGCAGGCCTCAACCTGATCGGACGCACGACGACGCCGGAATTCGGCGTGTGCAGCTCGGCCGACAATCCCGCCGTCTACGTGACGCGCAATCCCTGGAATACCGACTACACCACCTGCGGCTCGTCCGCGGGCAGCGCGGCGATGGTCGCGGCCGGCGTCGTCCCGATCGCGCATGCGACCGACGGCGGCGGCTCGATCCGCATTCCCGCCGGCGTCAACGGCAATATCGGTTTGAAAGTATCGCGCGGCGTGTTCTCGCTCGCGCCGCACATGTCCGATCTCACCGGCCTCGTCTCGATCCAGGGCTGTCAATCGCGCTCGGTGCGCGACACCGCTGCCTTCGTCGATCATGCCCGTGGACCTGCGCCCGGCGAGTTCATGCCATTCTGGACGACGGCGCAGCCCTATTCCGAGATGATCAAGCGCGACCCGTCAAAGCTTCGCATCGCGCTGTCGCACACCTGGGGCGACTACACCGCAACGCCGGAGATCGCCGCCGAGCTGGAGAAAACCGGCCGCTTCCTCGAAGGCCTCGGCCATCACGTCGAATACGCGCTGCCCGAACTCGACTTCCGCGCCGCGTTCGCGGCGCAGACCACCTGCTACATCAGCAATTTTGCCGTGGTGATCTCCAACATGCTCGCCGCACGCGGGCTGGAAAAGCCGCCGGAAGATCTGATCGAGCCCATGAACATCAGGATCTGGGAAGCCGGTCGGCACACGAGCTTCGCCGAGCGGGCGAAGATGCAAGGCGTGTTCAACACCACGTCACGTGGCTTCGGCGCGTTCTTCGAGCAGTGGGACGTGATCCTGACGCCGATCACCGCGTTGCCGACGCCGAAGGTCGGCACCAGGGAATATCTCACCATCTCCGACAACCCTGACGTCCTCGACTGGTTCGGCAATCTCTGGCGCTTCTTCGCCTTTACGCCGCTGGCCAATCTCTGCGGCATGCCGGCGATCTCGATGCCGATGGCAGAGCAAGACCACGGCCTGCCGCTCGGCATCCAGGCCATCGCCAAGCAGGCCAATGACGGCCTGCTCCTGCAACTCGCCGCCCAGATCGAGCGCGCGCTCGACGGCAAGTGGAACGGCGGCAAGAAGCCGAAGGTGCATGTGGGCTGAGAGATTGCGATCGCATTCACAAGCGATCGCCCGCGATCTCAATTCTTCACCGTCGGGATCACCTCCGCCGGCTGTTGCTGCCCCTGCCTGTACATTGCCAGCGCCTTGTCGAGCGCCTCGCGCAGCGCCAGCGCTGCGGCCACGCTGCAACGCAAGTGCGCGGTCTGGACCACGTCGACCCTGACGGCGGCCCCGACCGGCATCAGCAGGTTCGCGGCGAGCTCGATCTGGATCGCGCCGTTGTGGTGTCCGAAGCAGGATGCGCCGTCGAAATAGATGATCGGTGCCCGTTCCGAGCTGGAGCTCGAAATGGTCACGGGCCCCTGATTGGTGGCGGGTGTTTCGGGGTCGGCCATGGGCACTCCTTGGGGCTAGTCGACGGACGAAGCGCCCACCATCGTTGCTTCGGCACACCATGTCGAGGCCAAACCGGCCCAGACAGACCTGCCTGCGGACCTGCCTGATGAGCCCCTTTCGGGGTTTTGCGCGGCGAGCGACACTGGTCTAGAACGTCGTCATGTCCACTTCACCCACCACGCTGCCGTTCGAAGAACTCGCCGAGGCGATCAAGGGCCGCCGCTCCGACTACGGCCATATCAGCGGGCTCCAGCTCGACCGCTTCGCCCCCGCCGAGGCCTGGTCCAGCCTGCCCTATCGTCCGGTCTTCGTCGGCGACACCGAGACCGGCGTGCTGCATGGCGGCGTCGTCACCGCGATGCTGGACGAGAGCTGCGGCATGGCGGTGCAACTTGCGCTCGACGGCACGCGCGCGATCGCAACCCTGGATCTGCGCATCGATTATCAGAAGCCGGCAACGCCGGGCCTCGACATCAAGGCGCATTCGGTCTGCTACCGCACCACGCGCTCGATCGCCTTCGTGCGCTCCACCGCCTATCAGGACTCCGAGGACGATCCGGTCGCAACCGCGACCGCCTGCTTCATGATCGGCGCCAACCGCACCAACATGCTCGCGGACCGCAGGATGGATTCGCGCAGCATCCCGACGCTGGAGGCGCCCGACGATCCGGACGGCCCGTTCGCCAACAGCCCGTTCGCGCGCTGCCTCGGCATTCGCGTCAATGACGACGGCACGCTGACGATGCCGTTCTCGCCGCAGATCATCGGCAATCCGATCCTGCCCGCGATCCATGGCGGCATGACCGGTGCCTTCCTCGAGACCTCCGCGATCCTCGGCGTGAGGCGCGAGCTCGGCATCGCGGCGCTGCCCAAGCCGATCGGACTCACCGTCAACTATCTGCGTTCCGGACGTGCCCTCGATACCGTCGCCAATGTCTCGATCGTGAAACAGGGCCGGCGTATCGTCGCCTTCGAGGCGCGGGCCTGGCAGGACGATGCGAACAAGCCGATCGCTACCGCTTTCGGCCATTTCATGCTGCGGCCAACGCCCGGAAGTGACGAGGAATAGGCGTATTTTCCCTTGACGACCGGAGTTCCGGCCACAACGATAGCGCGGTTCCTGCGAGAGGTATTGGATTGCGGCATCCGCTCGACATCATCGCCATGTTCGCCGCGCTCTGGCTGCTGGCGTCGATGGTGCTCGACGCGCTGACGCCGAAGGAGCTGACCGCGGTGATGATCGGCATCGCGATCGGGCCCGCCATCGTCATCACCGCCGTGTTCTACTATTTGCGCTGCCCGCGCACCGATTTCGCGGTGATGTTCGCAGCGCTCTGGCTGATCTCCGATATCGCCATTGCATTCATCTCGCCGACGCAGCTGCCGTATTTCCTGATCGCACTCGGCTTCGTGCCGGCCCTGCTGATCGGCATCGTGCTGCACTGGCAGCGCTTCCAGCACCGCCACGAGCGGCTGCCCGCGCCTTCGGTGAAGCGCGGCTAGCGCGGCAACAGGTTGGTCTTCGCGAGATCGAGCACCTCATCGCCACGCCCGTTCATCACCGCGCGCAGCACCCAGAGGCTGAAACCCTTGATCTGCTCGGGCGTGATGGTCGGCGGCATCGACAGCTCCTGCTTCGCCGTGACGACGTCGAGCAGCGCGGGTCCGTCATGGGCGAGCATCTCCTTCACGGCGCCCGGAAGCTCACCGGGGTCCTCGACGCGTTTGGCGAAAATGCCCATCGCGCGCGCCATCGCCGCGAAATCGGGATTCTCAAGATCGACATTGGTGTCGACGAACCCGGCCGCCTTCATCTCCAGCGCAACGAAGCCGAGCACGCCGTTGTTGAAGACGACGATTTTCACCGGCAGCTTCATCTGGGTCAGCGTGATCAGGTCACCCATCAGCATGGTGAAGCCGCCGTCGCCGGAGAGCGAGATGATCTGGCGGCCGGGCTGCGAGGCCTGCGCGCCGATCGCCTGCGGCATCGCGTTGGCCATCGAGCCATGCACGAACGAGCCGATCAGCCGGCGGCGGCCGTTCATGTCGAGATAGCGCGCGGCCCACACCGTGGGCGTACCGACATCGGCGGTGAAGACGGCGTCATCAGAGGCATGGTCGCTGATGACTTTTGCCAGATATTGCGGATGGATCGGCTTGCTGCCCGGTGTCCCCTTCGCAAGCGAGTCGAGCCCTTCGCGCGCTTTCTTGTAATGCGCGATGGCGTCGTCGAGATGCCTCCGCTGCGTCTTGGTCTTGAGCAGCGGCAGCAACGCCTCGATGGTCAGCTTGACGTCGCCGACGAGGCCGAGATCGATCTTGCAGCGCCGTCCCAGATTTTCCGGGCGGATGTCGATCTGCGCGACCTGCGCATCGGTGGGGAAGAACTGCTTGTAAGGGAAATCGGTGCCGAGCATCACCAGCGCGTCGCAGGCGTGCATGGCGGCATAGCCTGAGGAGAAACCGATGAAGCCGGTCATGCCGACGTCGTAGGGGTTATCGTACTCGACATGCTCCTTGCCGCCGAGCGCATGCACGATCGGGCTCTTCAGCGCTTCTGCCAGCTGCATCAGCGGCGCGTGCGCACCCGCACAGCCGCGGCCGCAGAACAGGGTGATGCGCTCGGCGCTGTTCAGGAGGTCCGCGAGCGCCTTCAGCTCGTCGGCCTGCGGCACGACCTTCGGCGCCGACAGCGCGAGCCCGCGCGTCATCGATAGCGCGCGCTTGGGCGGGCTGCGGAACGCGACATCGCCGGGCATGGCGATCACGGCAACGCCGCGCAGGCCCACGGCCGCGCGGATCGCGTTCTCCAGCACGAAAGGAAGCTGGCTCGGGTCCGAGACCAGCTCGCAATAATGGCTGCATTCCCGAAACAGGTTTTGCGGATGGGTTTCCTGGAAATAGCCGCCGCCGATCTCCGCCGAGGGGATCTGCGCGGCGATCGCGAGCACGGGAACACGGCTGCGATGCGCGTCGAACAGCCCGTTGATCAGATGCAGATTGCCCGGGCCGCAGGAGCCTGCGCACACCGCAAGGCTTCCGGTCATCTCGGCTTCGCCGGCAGCCGCGAAGGCCGCCACCTCCTCGTGGCGGACATGAATCCATTCGATGGTGCCGCGGCGGCGCAGCGCCTCGGTGAGACCGTTCAGACTGTCGCCGACGATGCCGTAGATGCGCTTGACGCCGGCCTGCTCGAGCGTTGCCACGAACAGATCGGCTACGTTGTTGATCGCCATGTCGGTCTCCTGATCTCGCTGGTGCAGCAAGATAGGATAAAGCGCGGCTATGACGGGATCACGGCTTGTTTATTTCTGGGTCAGTCTTTCACAATCGCCCGATCATAGGCCGCGATTGTCACCTTTGCGCGAGCGGCGACATCGGCGGCCGTCATGCCGGGCTTGTAGAGGCTGGAGCCGAGCCCGAACGCGGTCACGCCGCCCTTCATGTACTCGGCAAAATTCTGGTCGGAGACGCCGCCGACGGCGGCGATCATCACGCCCGCCGGCAGCACGGCGCGGATCGCGGCAATACCGGACGCACCGAGCACGCTGGCCGGAAAGAATTTCAGGCCCGATGCTCCGGAGCGCGCCGCGAGCAGCGCCTCGGTCGGCGAGAACACGCCCGGCAACGTCACCATGGCGTACTGGTGTGCACGCGTGAGCACCTGCGTATCCACATTCGGCGAAACCATCAACTTGCCGCCGACGTCATTGAGACGATCGACATCTGCGGCGGTCAGCACCGTGCCGGCGCCGATCAGGACGCTGGCCGGCGCGAGCTTCGCGGCAGTCGCGATCGAGCGGAACGGCTCCGGCGAATTCAGGGGAATCTCGATCGCGGTCATGCCGGCCTCGATCAGCACGCCGACGATCGCCTCGGTCTCCTCGGGCTTCACGCCACGCAGGATCGCGACCAGCGGCCGCTTCATCGGCGGAAAGGGAACGCTCATCTCAAGATTCCTCTCATTTCGTCCAGATCGCGGCAGCAGCCATCGACAGGCCGCGGCGAACGGCTTCATCGGCATCGATCGGCTGCACGGTGACCGACAGCGCATCGAAGGCGAGCCGGTACAGCATCGCGAGCCGCCCGGAGGCAATCAGCGTGATGCCCGCTTTCGGCACCGTGCCGGAGAGCCCTGCCGCCAGCTCGACGCCGATCAACGTGCCCGACAGCGTCTCGCGCGCGGCGGCCGGCGTGCCGCCGAACAGGAGCTGCCGCGACCGCGCAGTGAACAGAAGGTTGGCCGCAAAGGCCGGCGCTTCATACGCGGCTTTCACGGCCGCCTTGAAGCTCGCAACATCCTCGGCATCATCGGCACCGGCGACCGCGAGCGACAAGATCGTCTCGCGCGAGACCACGCTGAAGAGCTCGCCGGTCATGAAGGTGGAGAAATGCGCGACCGTGCCGTCCTTCACGCGCACCCATTTCGAATGCGTGCCGGGCATGCAGACCAGCGCTTCGCCTGCGGCCTCGAGGCCGAGTGCGCCGAGCAGCTGCGTCTCCTCGCCGCGCATCACGTCCGGCGCCCTGGTATCGCGCTGCGCGATCCCGGGCAGGATGCGAATATCGCGCGTCTCGCCGGGCACAAGCGCGGCCTGCTTCAGCACGGCAGAGAGCGGCGCAGGCGTGTCAACATAGCCGGCCTCGACCCAGCCGGTCTTGGCGCCGGCCATACCGCAGACAAGCACCGGCAGCTGGGCCGGGGCCTCGACAGCCTTGAGATGCGACTGCAGCACACCGGCAAAGCCGGCCTTGGCCGCGGCCAGCATGCCCTCATCGCTGCGACGTTCAGCCAGCAGCTGGCCGGCACGGTCGATCAGCCAGAGGCGGAAGCTACTGGTGCCCCAGTCCACCGCGACATAGGCGGGTTCGGTCATCTCAACGGGTATCCTTGGTCTCACCGGCAAGACGCCGTCTCGCGACAATGAGACGGACGCCCGCAAATCCGCCCCGGGATATCGGCTATTGCCGCCTCAAACCAGCGATTTTTCGCGGATCTGAGGCGCTCGCCGCGCTGGCACACGGCTTGCGATGCGGTGGCACACCGCTTGCTAAAGCTGTCCTGTTCAAGTCCGGGAACGCGCAACAAGACGCGTCAACATCAGATGAGGAAACCCATGGAGATCGGCTATTTCACGATGCCTTCGCATCCGCCGGAGTGCGGCCTGAAGGAAGGAAACGACTGGGACCTGCAAGTCATGCGCTGGCTCGACGAGCTCGGCTATCAGGAGGCCTGGGTCGGCGAGCACCACACCGCACCCTGGGAACCCAATCCCACGCCGGACCTCCTGATCGCGCAGGCGCTGATGCAGACCAAGAATATTCGCATCGGGCCGGGCGGCTTCCTGCTGCCCTATCACCACCCGGCGGAGCTCGCCAACCGCGTCGCGATGCTCGATCATCTCTCCGAGGGCCGGCTCAATTTCGGTGTCGCCGCTAGCGGCCTGCCGAGCGACTGGGCGATGTTCAACGTCGACGGCATGAGCGGGCAGAACCGCGACATGACCCGCGAGGCGCTGGAGATCATCCTGAAGCTTTGGTCCGATCCCGCGCCCTTCACCTACAAGGGCAAGTTCTGGACGGTGACCAAGCCGGACACGATGTTCGACTTCCTCAAGCCCCACATCAAGCCGCTCCAGGCCCCGCATCCGCCGATCGGCGTTGCCGGGCTCTCGAAGAACTCGGACACGCTGAAGCTCGCCGGCGAGCGCGGCTTCATCCCGATGAGCCTCAACCTCAATCCGGCCTATGTCGGCAGCCATTGGGATTCGGTCGAGATCGGCGCCGCCAAGACCGGCCGCAAGCCGAACCGCGCGGATTGGCGCCTCGTACGTGAGGTGTTCGTCGCCGACACCGACGAGGAGGCCTGGAAGCTCTCGACCGGCGACATGATGGGCCGGATGATGGGAGAGTACTTCCTGCCCCTGCTCGGCCATTTCGGCTTCAAGGACTATTTGAAGCACGCGCCCGACGTGCCCGATAGCGACGTCACCGTCGAATATTGCGCCAAGCGGAACTGGATCGTCGGCTCGCCCGCAACCGTCGCCGAAAAGATCGAGAAGATCTACGACGAGGTCGGCGGCTTCGGCGTGCTGCTGGTGTTCGGCTTCGACTACAAGCACAAGCCGGAGGCCTGGCGCCATTCGCTCTCGCTGCTCAGCAAAGAGGTGATGCCGCGCCTGAAGCATCTCGGCTCCGCGAAGAAGGCCGCTTGACGCGCGGCGGGTGCGGCGCAATCGTGTCGCACCCGCCCCCGTTTCGGAGATTTCGGCGTGAGCGTCGACGCAAAGGATTTCAAACTTGCAATGCGCCAATGCGCCGGCGCGGTTGCGCTGGTCACGGTTGGCGCCGAGCACGGCAAGCGCACCGGGCTGACGGTGACATCAGCCTGCTCGCTATCGGACAATCCGCCGTCCCTGATCGTCTGCGTCAACCGCAACGCCAGCGCACATGCGCGAATCCGCGAGGAAGGCGCCTTCGCGATCAACTTCTTGCACGAGGACCATGCCCTGCTCGCGCTCACCTTCAGCGGCCAGAAGGGCGTCAACGGCGACGACCGATTTGCCTTCGGGCAGTGGACGCGCGGCACAACCGGCGCGCCGGTGCTGACGGATGCGGTCGCCGCATTCGACTGCGTGCTGGCGCAGGAGTTCGAGACCAAGACGCATTCGATCTTCGTCGGCGAGGTGCGCGGCGTCTCGCATTCCGACGAGGCCGCGCCGCTGGTGTATCTGCGTAGCAGCTTCCACGTTCCTCACGAGATCCGCGGCACCGTTTCAGTCGGCGACCTCGATTCCCGGCATCTGAGCTGGAGCGATTTTTCGTAAGAGCGCGCCCTAGTCTCGGTGCCCCTTCCTTCTCCCCTTGCGGGAGAAGGTGGCGCGACGCGCCGGATGAGGGGTATCTTTCCGCGCACGCAAATGGCGAGGTGAATCCGCGGAGGCAGACCCCTCACCCGTCTCGCCGCTACGCGGCGATCCACCCTCTCCCACAAGGGGAGGGGGGAAGAAAGAACGCCGCATGCGACTGAACGCTACTGCGCCGTCTCGATCTTCAGCTGCTTGATCTTGCGATACAGCGTGGCACGACTGAGCTTCAGCGCCCGCGCCGCCTCTGTGACGCGGCCACCATGCTTGCGTAGCGCCTCGACAATCGTCGCCCGTTCTGCCGCCACCAGATCCGGCTCCGTCCTCCCACCGAACGGAGGCAGATCGAGATCGGCGTCCATGATGACGCCGTCCTCGGCCGTGCAGCCGGCAAGCCGCAGCACGTGGCGGAGCTGGCGCATGTTGCCGGGATAGGGATAGGCCGAGAGCAACGCCCAGGCCTCCTCCGACAGGCGGCAATCCGGCGCCTCCTCGCGCGCGATCTGGCGGATGATATCGTCTCTGTCGGCGCGCTCGCGCAACGCCGGCAGTCGCACCTCCATGCCGCGCAGGCGGAAGTAGAGATCGGCGCGGAAGGCGCCCTCCTCCGCCATGCGGCTGAGATCGCGATGGGTCGCGCTGATCAGGCGGATGTCGACCGGCACCGGCTTGAGCGCGCCGAGCGGCCAGACCTCGCGGTTTTCGAGCACGCGCAACAGGCGCGTCTGCAGCGCGATCGGCATGTCGCCGATCTCGTCGAGGAACAGCGTGCCGCCGTCGGCCTGCACGATCAGACCCTTAGAGCCGTCGCGGCGCGCGCCGGTGAAGGCGCCGGCCTCATAGCCGAACAGCTCGGCGTCGATCAGGCTCTCCGGCATCGCCGCACAGTTCAGCGCGACATAACGGTTGCGGGCGCGGTTGCTCGCCGCATGAATCGCGCGCGCGAACACGTCCTTGCCGACGCCGGTCTCGCCATGCAGCAGCACCGGCAGATTGTGGTCGCCGATGCTCCGCAGCCGTTTGACGCTCTTGATCAGGCCAGGATCGCGACCTGCGAGCCGATGCAGCGAATCGAAACGATCGACCGGAACGTCACGACGCAGAGTGGACGGCCTCGCCCGCAGCGGCGGCGCGACATGTCCCTGCCCGAGCGCGCTGCCGTCGGCGCGGCGCAGCTCGACGACCTCGTCCGCACCACGCGCAGCATGATGATCGAACTTGATATAGCGCGACAGATCGATGCCCGATGCGATCAAGCCGTCTGTGAGGCCCAGCAGCGCGCGCGCCGAACGGCAGGCGCCGACGATGCGGCGATCGTCGTCATAGGCGAGCAGGCCGCTGCCGCCGTCGCCCGGCACGGTGGCGATCCAGGCGTTGCGGAAATAGCCGCGGAAGATCGCGCCCTCCATCCGCCGCGTCGCCTCCATCGTCACCGCGAGCGCGAGCTGATGCGCGGCGCGTTCGAGATCCTCGCGGCACGAGGTGATGTTCACGGCACCGGCGAGCCGGCCGGCCTGATCGAACAACGGCGCCACGGCGCAGGAGAACATGTGCCACTGCGCGCGGAAATGCTCGTCGCGATGCACCAGGATGGGCTTCTCTTCGGCAAGCGCGGTGCCGAGCCCGTTGGTGCCCTCGAAGGTCTCGGCGAAATTCGAGCCGGTGTAGATCTTCCAGTCCAAGAACATCTTTGCGTCGGCTTCCCCCGGCAGGCGGCTGAACAGCATGGTCGCGTTCGTATCAGCCAGATTGACGCAGTAGCCGGCCTCGCGCAGCACCCGGGCGAGATCGTCGAGCTCGGGCATCGCGAGCCGGATCGTCTCCTCCATCGGTTCGGCGACGTGCCGGATCTCGGCCTCGGTCAGCGTCTGCGGCGGGCCCTGGCGCGCGGGATCGAGCTTGTGGCTGATTACGCAGCGCCGCCAGGAATTGGCGATCCGCGACGAGGCATCGACGTCGGCCACGTGGTTGGCGACGGACAAGACACGGGCGACATGGTTCGAGGCCGAAAGGCTGGCCATCGCGGACGTCTCCACCCTGCATTATTGTGCAAAGTCTGGCAGCACAGGCGGGGATGTCAATCGGGAACCGGGACGCAGCTATTGCTGCACTGCGCTCACCACGTATCGATGCAGGGTCGCTTCTTCTTCGTCCTCGCGGGCGGCCTCGGCACCGAGCGCACGCCCGCCATGATCCAGCGCCGCGTCTCGGCGGGGTCGATGACGTTGTCGATCTCGAACACCGAGGCGATCGAGACCGCCTTGCCGTTGGCATAGAGCTCGGCGACCTTGTTCCGATAATAGGTCTCGCGCTCCTCGGGGTCGGCGATCGCCTCCATCTCCTTGCGGAAGCCGAGGCGGACATACCCCTCCAGGCCCATGCCGCCGAATTCGCCGGTCGGCCAGGCCGCGGTGAAGAAGGAGGCGTGGAAGCCGCCGCCGATCATCGACTGCGCGCCGAGACCATAGCCCTTGCGCAGCACGATGCCGAACAGCGGTACGGTAAGGCTCGCACCTGTCACGAACATGCGCGAGACGTGGCGCACGATCGCGGTCTTCTCGGCCTCCGGGCCGACCATGAAGCCGGGCGTATCGCAGAGCGAGACGATCGGCAGATCGAAGGCATCGCAGAGCTGGAGGAAGCGCGCGGCCTTGTCGCCGGCGTCGGCATCGATCGCGCCGCCGAGATGGCGTGGATTGTTGGCGATCAGACCGAACGGCTTGCCCTCGATGCGGATCAGCGCGGTGATCATGCCGACGCCGTAGTCGCGGCGCAGCTCCAACACGGAATCCTTGTCGGCGACGAGATCGATCACGCTGCGGATGTCATAGACGCGCAGGCGGTTCTCCGGGATCGCACGACGAAGCAGGCGCTGGTCGGCCGCTTGCCACTCCGTCACCGCGCCCTGGAAATAGGACAGGTATTTTTGCGCCACCCGCGTCGCCTCCTCCTCGTCCTCGACGAGGATGTCGATCACGCCGTTCGGTGACTGGAAGGAGACCGGGCCGACCTCGGCCGGGTGATAGACGCCGAGACCGCCGCCTTCGATCATCGCCGGACCGCCCATGCCGATCGAGGCGTTCCTGGTGGCAATGATGACGTCGCAGCAGCCGAGCATCGCGGCGTTGCCGGCGAAGCAATAGCCGGAGACCACGCCGATAACCGGCACGAGGCCGGAGAGCCTTGCGAACTGGACGAAGGACGGGCCGTCGAGGCCGGTCATACCGAGCCGGTCGGTGTCGCCGGGCCGGCCGCCGCCGCCTTCGGCATAGAACACCAGCGGCACGCGCCAGTCTTCCGCAAGCGTCAGCATGCGGTCGATCTTCTTGTGGTTCATGTGGCCCTGTGTGCCCGCGAGCACGGTGTAGTCATAGGCCACGACGATGCAGCGGCCGCCCTCGGCGCCGAACTTGTCGGCATTCACCGTCGCAACACCCATCACGAGGCCGTCGGCCGGTGTGCTCTTAATGAGATCGTCGAGCTTACGGCGGCGCCGCTGCGCTGCAATCGCAAGGCTGCCATATTCCATGAACGAGCCGTCGTCGACGAGCTGCGCGACGTTCTCGCGCGCGGTGCGCTGGTTGGTGTTGCGGCGGCGCTCGACCGAGGCCGGTCGGTTGGCATCGAGCGTATTGGCCTGGCGCGCGATCATCTCGGCAAGATCAGGGCGGATGTGGTCGAGATCGACATCGGCTTCCGCTGCCGACGCATCGGCCGCGACGTCGAGCGGCTCCAGATACATGATCGGTTCGCCATGCATCAGGGTAACGCCATCGGCGGCCACGAGCTTCATGACGCGGCCGCCCTGCTCGGCCATGACCAGATGCTCCATCTTCATGGATTCGATCACGGCGAGCTGCTGGCCCGGGCGCACGATCTCGCCTTCCTTCACCTGGATGGTGACGATGGTTCCCTGCAAGGGCGCTGCGACCATCACCGCGCCTTCGGGCACGATCTGCACGACGTGCGTCTCGGCGCCATGGCCGCTTCGCTCGGTCGCGGCAAAATAGAGCGGCTTTGCCGCGCCATCGGCCGCCTCGACCAGCTTTGCGATGTTGCGATCGATGAAATCGGTCGCAATGCGGTTGGTCCTGAAATCGGGATGTGCGAGCACGGCCTGGAGGAAGGCGATGTTAGTGACGACACCGTCGATCCTGAACTCGCGCAAGGCGCGCGAGGCTTTTGCCACGACGTCGTGCCAGGCTTCGCCCGGCGTGTGCACGATGACCTTGGCCAGCAGGGAGTCGAACGCCGCGCTGGTTTTATAGCTGGCATAACCAAAACTATCGACGCGGACGCCGGGCCCCGACGGCGGCTCGAACACGGCGAGCACGCCGCCGGTCGGATGCGTCGCCCCCAGCTCGTCCAGCGTCTCCATGTTGACGCGGAGCTGCATGGCGTAGCCGCGCGGCTTTGGGATGGAGCCCTGTGCCAAACCAAGGGAGGCCAATGTTGCGCCGGCGGCGACCGCAAGCTGGGCCCGGACGAGGTCGAGACCGAGCACTTCCTCCGTCACGGTGTGCTCGACCTGAAGCCGCGGATTGGCCTCGATGAACGCAAAGCTGTCCTCGGCCGTGCCGTCGACCAGGAACTCGAAGGTGCCGAGATTGTCGTAAGCCGCCGCGGTCGCGAGCTGCCTCGCAGCCTCGATGATGCGGCCGCGCAAGGCGTCGCTGAGCGACGGGCTCGGCGCCACCTCGATCAGCTTCTGGTGCCTGCGCTGGATGGTGCATTCGCGCTCCCAGAGATGGGAGATCGCGCCATGGCGATCGCCGATGATCTGCACCTCGATGTGGCGGGCCTGGCGGATCAGGCGCTCGGCATAGACGCCGTCGAAGCCGAACGCCGCCTTGGCCTCGGATTGGCAGCGCGCATAAGCTGCCGCGAGATCGGCGGCATTCTCCACGACACGCATGCCGCGGCCGCCGCCACCGGCCATCGCCTTGATCACGATCGCCGCGCCCTTGCCGAGGGATTCGAAGAATGCCGTGATCTCCTCCAGCGACGAAGGCCCGCTGGTGCCGGCGATGATCGGCACGCCGCAACGCTTCGCCAGTTGCCGCGCCGCGACCTTGTCGCCGAACAGTTCAAGCGCGGCCGGCTTCGGCCCGACGAAGGCGATGCCCGCATCCGCGCAAGCCTTGGCGAACGCGGCGTTCTCGCTGAGGAAGCCATAACCGGGATGCACCGCGTCGCAGCCGGCGCTCTTCGCCGCCTTCACCACCGCTTCGATATCGAGATAGGCCCGTGCGCCGCGGCCGGGGATTTCGACCGCCTCGTCGGCAACACGCGCGTGCAGCGACAGCGCGTCATCGGCCGGATGGATCGCGACCGTCGCGATGCCGGCATCGGCCGCCGCGCGCGCGATGCGGATGGCGATCTCGCCACGGTTGGCGATCAGGAGTTTCTTGAACGACATGCGGCGTCTCCATGCCCGCGGGCCGAGGCGCGGGTCGGCAGGTTCGATGATCCTGCTTCTTCACTTTAACCGCAGCCGTCAAGGGCGGGAAAGCCGGTCGCGGTGACCGGTCCCGCGGGCCGGAATATCAATTGCCCGCGCGCGCCGTGACGAGGCGGATAGTCCGCGTCACGGCAGATAGTATGAACGCGATGTCAGGCCGCCCGCACGCCCGCAACGAAGGTGCTGACCTCGTTCTCCAGTGATTGCAGCTTCTGCGACAGCCGGCCGCTCGATTGCAGCACGAGGCCCGCGGCCTGGCCCGTTTCCGCCGTGGCGTCGGTGACACCGGAGATGTTCTGCGAGACCTGGTCGGTGCCGGACGCCGCCTCCTGCACGCTGTGGGCGATCGCCTGCGTCGCGGCGCCCTGCTCCTCGACAGCGGCGGCGATCGACGAGGAGATCTCGTTGACCTCCATGATGGTCTTGCGGATGCTCTCGATGTTGCCGACAACCTGGTTGGTCTCGGCCTGGATCGCGGTGATCTGCGCGCCGATCTCGTCGGTCGCCTTCGCGGTCTGGCTCGCCAGCGATTTCACCTCGCTCGCGACCACGGCAAATCCTCTGCCGGCCTCGCCGGCGCGCGCCGCTTCGATGGTGGCGTTGAGCGCGAGCAGGTTGGTCTGCGAGGCGATCTGGTTGATGAGGTCGATGACCTCGCCGATCTTGTGCGCGGCGACGGCCAGCCCCTGCACGGTGTCGTTGGTGCGCTGACCGTCCGCGGCCGCCTTGTCGGCCACGTTTGCAGCCTGCGCGACACGCTGGCTGATCTCGGTGATCGAGGACGACAGCTGGCCGGCGGCGGACGCCACTGTCTGCACATTGCTCGACGCCTGCTGGCAGGCGGTCGCGACGAAGCTTGCGCGGTCTGTCGCCTTGTTCGCGGTCTCCGACATGCCTTGCGCGGCCTGCTGCATCGCGCGCGCCTCGGTGAAGACGTCGCGGACGACGGCCTGAACGCTCGCCTCGAACTTGCCGGCGAGATCGGCCATCGTCTTGCGTTTCTCGTCGTCGGCCCTCTGCTTGGTCTCCTGCTGCTCGGCATGCATGCGGCTCACCGCCGACGCATTGTCCTTGAACACGGCAAGCGCCTTGGCGAGCCCGCCGACCTCGTCGCTGCGGCCGGTGTAGGGCACCTCGAACGCGCTGTCGCCGGCGGCGAGCCGCTCGGTCAGCGCGGTGATGTTCGCGAGCGGCCGGGTCACGCTGCGGCCGATCACGAAGGAGCAGGCCAGCACCAGGACCAGGACGGCCAGACAAATGTAGGCGAATGTCGTCGCATTCTGGCGAAAAACGGCATCGACGTCGTCGAGATAAATGCCGGTACCGATGATCCATCCCCAGGGCGCAAAGCCCTTCACATAGGAGATTTTTCCGACCGGCTGCTCGAAGCCCGGCTTCGGCCAGAGATAGCTGTAGAAGCCGGCGCCCTGCTTGTTGACGACGTCAACGAAACCCATGAACAGCGCGTTGCCGGCAGGGTCCTTCATGCCAGAGAGATCCTTGCCGTCGAGCTCGGGCTTGATCGGGTGCATGACCATCTTGGGGGCCATGTCGTTGATCCAGAAATACTCGACCTTGTCATAACGCAGGCTCTTGATCGTTGCGATCGCGGCGGCCTGCGCCTGCTCGCGCGGCAGCTTCCCCTCGCTCTCGAGCGTCTGATAGTGCGCCAGGATGCCGTAGCCGACATCGACCATGTGCTGCGTCTTGGCCTGGCGGTCGGCGATCATCTGCGCGCGCAGGGTCGAGAGCGCGATCGGCGCAAGAGCGATCATGCCGAGGAGGCTGATGCCGACAATCAGGACCAGCTTGAAACTGATGCGGGAGAAAAACATCGGTGCTCGCAAGAATTGGAAGGTCTGATATGCCAGTTTATCCCGCACCCCTTAGCGAAGCTTTAAGCATTCGGGTTCCCCAAATCGCCGCAAAATTGCGTCGGTGGCCGCCGGCGTACTGCGTGCGGCTTGGCAGGCCGGCGAGGCTTGGCTGCATCCGGGATCCCGGCTCTTTAGATCTAGAAGACCTCGATATCGCCGCTCCAAGCGTTGACTTGCGGTCGGCTCTGGCGGAACGATCGGCGCAGATCATCAGCGCCAGCTGTGGCGTGAGCTGCAAAGGCCAGAGGCTCAATGCATCAATCGACATATGGCAAGTCCCTCGACCTTCCCGCGCTGTGCGCGGCGGAGCGGCTCTTCATCTGGGGATTTCGGGCCAAGGCACGCAGCGGAAGCGCCGTTCCGACCGCGGCCGATATCCAGCAAGTGTACGACCACTTTCGCGTCGGCGACGCCGTGCCGTCGCTGGAATCCATCATCGAGATCTTCGCTTGCACGGCGCATACGGCCATCGAAGTTCATTGCCCGACCTGTCCGAAGATGTCCGACAGCGAGCATGGAATCTTGCGGGCGATCGCCGCGGCACAGCAGGAACGCATCGACGTCGCGCGCGAGCAGTTCGAGAGCTGGCTGCCGCCGGTCGGTGCCGATTGGGCTCTCGCGCCCGTGCAGGGGCTTGCAACGATCTTCCGCATGGCCGGCCTCATTCTGCCCGACCGACACGTTCAGTCTTTCGACCATGACCGGACGATGGCGATGAAGAGCTGGCTGGTCGGAAGTCCCACGCTGCACTGACGGGATCGTTCATGCTCCACGATACGTGTGGTTCTGCGCCAGTCGAAACAGCCGGCCAGCCGCGGCTCTGTCCGCTCCAGGCCGCGCTTGCGGCGCGTCCCTGCGTCGAGAGCTACGATGAATTTTCCCGCGTTGCGCTGTCGCTGTTCCGATTCATCGGAGCGGCCTATACGACCGGCGCCTCCGATTGCTGGGAAGCGGCCTATCGCTTCGCCGACGAGGCGTCGGGCATCGCCGACAGTCCGCTGCTGGTGGCGCGTGCTGCTGCGCTCGTCAGGATCCTGCGCAGCGGCCGGCCGTGCGAACTGTGCTTCATGCCGCCCTCGTGCCGGCGCCTCTCGCAGGACGAGGCGGAATTGATGCGACTGCTGGCGGTCGCGCGCCGCAACCAGCCGGGCGAACTCGAATCCATCGTTTGCCAGTTCGTCGGGAACGAGAACGAGATCGCGACAACGCGGGCCGTCAACGCGCTTGCCTTGTGCTGACGCTTTGATGGGTTCTAGTCGCATCTCAAGCGACCTTGCGCTATCAACGTCCTCATGGAGACGCAGTGCTCGATGCCCTCCATAAAACCTCCAGACGGCCCCAGGGATCACCACCGCTGGGGTCGTCGTTTTGCGGCCTGACCTAACCGCCCTTCTTGCCGAGCACGAGATCGATGGTGTGAGCCGCGATCTTGCGCAGCTGCGGCTCGTCGCCGAAGGCACGTTCGAGCACGCCAAGGCCGCGCGTCACCGTGATGATGTGCAGCGCTGCGGCCGCGGGATTGCCATTGAACTCGCCGCGCTCTGCGCCTGCCGCCAACGTCTCTTGAACCAGCATGGTGATGCGCGAGATGAGGCCCGCAAAGGCCTGACGCGCGTCTTCATCCAAGCCCTCCCCTTCGGCCGCGCCGAGCTCCATCAATCCGCGCGTGGTCGGACATCCCCGCGGTGGCGAGCCCGAGCGGAAGTTGGTGATGGTCAGGTCGAAAAACGCGGTGAGGCGTTTTCGCAATGAGCCCGCGCCGAGCGCCTTTTGCAGGGCGAGGAGATAATCGCCCGCATAACGCTCATAGGCCTGGAGGAACAGCGCCTCCTTGCTGCCGAAGGCATTGTAGAGGCTGCCGCGCTGAACACCGGCATCGCGCGCGATGTCCGACAGCGACGTGCCGCGCACGCCCTTGCGCCAGAACTGGTCGAACGCGATACGCAGGACGTCGTCGTGGTCGAACTCGCGCGGCCTCAAATCCTGCTCCTCTGCCCGGCAAAAGTATTTGACACGACGTCAATAACGTGTTTTCTCGACATCGTGTCAAAAACTAATTGGGATTGATAGCCCGTTCCGTCAATGGGCCCAACGGCCGGCGCTTGCGTGCGCCCTGGCCGATCGGGCCCGCATGCCAAAAGGGACCCGCCCATGCCTCTCCTTCACATCTCGATGCGCGCCGGCAAACCGGAAGCCTATCGGCAGGCGATCCTCGATGGTTTGTACCTCGCCATGCGCGAGGCGCTGAACGTGCCCGAGGGCGACGAGTTCATGACCATCAGCGAGCATGACGCCTCGAACTTCCGCTGCGGCAATGCCTATGGCGTCAAACGCAGCGACGACGCCGTGCTGATCCAGATCACTGTGTTCGCATCGCGCACGGCGGAGCAGAAGAAGGCGCTGTACCGGCGGATCGCGGAGCTTCTCGGCGAAAACCCGGGCATCCGCTCCGAGGACGTGTTCGTCAACGTGCTCGACGCCCCCGCGGAGAACTGGTCCGTCGGAAACGGCATCGCGCAATTTGCGTGAAGTGAGGGGCGTGCTTCTGGCGTGATCGCTTGCTTCACCCACCCGCAATACACGCCTCCATGATCCCGTCGAGCTCGGCCTTCGAGAGCACGCCGAGTTCGGCGATGAATACGATCCGCGCGCGCGGCACGCCCGGTGCCGGCGCATCGCCGGGCGCGAGCGTCGCGCGGCCGGCGGCGAACTGAAACACCATCTGGCGCCCGGGTTGCTCGACGGTCTCGAACAGGCCTTTTGCGCGCGCAAGCTTTGGCGCCAGGCGGCCGATCGCCTGCTGCAGGCGCGGCAGCGACAGCGGCTGGTCCGAGGTCCAGCTCAGCGTCTCGAAGCGCTCCTCGGACGGCCGTCGTGGTCCAGGGTCGCGCGGCGCGGGCGCACGATTGACAGCCGCGGGAAACAGCAGCACGGACGGAATCTCGCCGTGCCTGGCATCGACCACCACGGCGGGGACGCGTTGCGCGCGGATGGCTTCGCGCATGCGGGCGCCTGCGCCCTCGTCCGCCAGGTCGAGCTTGCTCAGCGCCACGATATCGGCGACGCGCAGCTGCGACCGCATCAGCGCATCATCCAGAGCCGCCGGCAGCGTCGCCGCATCCATCACGCAGAGCACGGTTTCCAGCGGCGCCTCGCGCAGGATCACGGGGTCCATCAGGTTGCGGACGATGTCGGCGGGATCGGCGACGCCGCTGGTCTCGATGACGATATATTCGGGCTTCGGATCGCGCCGAAGCAGCGTCGAGAGCGTGCGCAGGAGATCGCCTTCGAGCGAGCAGCAGATGCAGCCATTGGCGAGGCTGACCACGCCGTCGCTCGCACCCGCGATCAACTCCGCGTCAATGTTGATCGCGCCGAAATCGTTGACGATTGCCGCGATACGCCGTCCCTCCGCGTTCGCCAGCAGATGGTTGACGACCGTGGTCTTGCCCGCCCCCAGAAAACCCGTCACCAGGAGAATGGGGACCGGCATGGGATCAGCCCTCGACGACGGGACGGCGCACGGGGCGGCCGGGCCGCGCTGCCACGTCCAGCACACCATCGCTGATCAGCGGCTGGCCGCTGACGATCAGATGCCGCACGCCTTCCGACGGACGGTTCATCGCCGTGAAGGTCGCGCGGTCCGAGAGCTTCTCGTAGTCGAACACGACGATATCGGCATCGGCGTCCATCGCGAGCCGGCCCTTGGCGCGCATCGCCGGCGTGCTCTGCGACAGGATCTCTGCGGGGATCAGCGCGCATTTGCGCACGCCTTCCAGCAGCGACACGGTCTTGCGCTCGCGCACCCATTCGCGGATGAATTTCGTGAAGCAGCCGGCCGAGCGCGGATGCGAGGTGGCATCATCCGGCAACGGCCAGGCATCGCCGGTGTAGGTCTTGCCGTCCGACGTCGTCCACGGCATCGCATCGGACGCGATCGCGCCGCCGGGATACAGCACCGACATATCGAGCAGATCGCGATGATGCGCATTATTGTCGGTATCGAGGATGTGCCAGAGCACCAGCGAGGACGGCTCTTCGGCCTGCGCCTTCAGCAGCTCCTCGCGATCGCGGAAGCGGTGACCGTCGGTCACGCGCTGCACTGAGTCATAACCGGTGCCGTTGCGCTCGACGAACTGGGGATCACTGAAGAAGGCCGCTGCCAGCACGGTCGAGCCGGTGCCGTAGGGATAGGCCTCGACCGTGATGGGCAAGCCCTGCGCCTGCGCCTTCTCGACCAGCACGCGGCAGCGCTCGATGTCGGTCTTGCTCGACGAGTTGAAATGGCAGATGTGCATGTGCGCGCCGGTGGCGCCGGCATAGCCGATCAGGCGGATATAGGCTTCCGCCGCACTTTCGGGGTCGACGCGCGACATGTAGGCGACGTGGGTGAAGGTCGGCACGTCCTGCCTCGCCGCGAGCTGGCAGACCGCGGTCAGCTCCTGCACGCCGGCACCCGGCGCATAGGCGTTCAGGATGCCGATGCCGATGCCGCCTTCGTTGAGGCCGCGCGAAAGACGCTCGAGGATGCCGGCGACCTCCGCATCGCTCGCCACGTTGTCCATCCAGCGGCGATCGCGCATGGCGTTGCCGAACGCCTCCAGCGAGCTCTCCGCATTCGAGCCGGTCATCGCACCGATGCGCGCAAAGGCCCAGTTGGTGGCGGCGCCGTAGTTCAGCACGCGTCCCTTACGCGCCTGGCGCTCATACCAGGAGGCGACCGGCAGCACGCCGGCCTCGAGATCGAGCGTCGTCGTCACGCCGTCGAACGCCTGCATGCGGTCGGCCGGGATCGACTGGCCATGCGCGTGGAGGTCGATGAAGCCCGGCGCGACCACGAGCCCTGTCGCGTCGATCACCTGCTCGGCGCCGCCGAGGCCCGTGCCGACCGCGGCGATCTTGCCGTCCATCACCGCCACATCGCCAATGGCATCCATCCCGCTCGCGGGATCCACCACCCGGCCGCCAGAGATCACCAAGCCGCTCATGTCAAAACTCCGCATGCTATTGCCAGAACCTCCGAAGGCCCGGCAGCAGCTCCGGAGGCGCGGAGCGCATAGTGCAGATTTTGGGGAGAACGACTACCGCCACTGATGCCGATGCTGCATGCGCTCGCGACCTCGCGGCATGTCTTGCCCGAAGGGCAACGGACCAACAAGCCTCCGGTAGAACGATGGAAAAGATCGCTATAAGGTTGCCGTCGCGGCAGGTCGCGTTGCCTGCGTCGGGATCATCGGCCAAGTGTGTCGTGCAAGGGGGCGAAATGTCTGCAATGTCAAATCAGGGCCTGCGCATCGGCTGCAGGGCAGCTTTGATCATCTTCATCGTCGTCTCGGCGGCAAGCGCGTTTGCGGCCACCCCACAAGACCTGAACGATTGTCAGGACAGCACCGATGTCCCGCGCATGATGGCAGCGTGCAGCAGCCTCTCCCAGGACGCCAGACTACCTCCCGGTGCAAGATCCATGGCATTGCTCAAGCATGGCTTCGGAAATTTTGCACTCGGCAACATGGATGCGGCTCAAGCCGACTTCACCGAGGCGGTCAGGCTCAACCCGAAGAACAACTACGCTCATCACGAGCTGGGACTGACCTTGGCCAAAAAGGGCGACACCACACGCGCAATCGCTTCTCTCACCGAGGCCATCAATCTTGATCCCTCAGGTGCCGCAAGCCGGTTCATTCGCGGGCAGATTTATATGTCCGAGGACAGGCTGGACGAGGCGATCCGGGATTTCACCGATGCCATCAGGCTTGGACCCGACAAGAACACCACCTTTGCCAAAGACCAGGAGGTGAGTCGTCCGGAGGCCGATCGCGTCGCGACTGACTACTACGCGGCCCGGGGAGATGCGTACTATCGGAGAGGCGATTTCAGGGATGCCGCTTCGGACTATGACCGGGAGGCGCGGTTTTCCGATCCCGATGGCTACGGCGTGATTTGGGGATCGGTGGCGCGGATGCAGGGACGATCTGCCGATGCGGGCATCGCGCTGTCTGCTGCACTCGACAAGGGCCAGCTCAGGGATTGGCCGAGAACCGTTGGCGAATTGCTCGTCGGCCGGATCACTCCCGCCGCAGCCCTGGCTTCGGCCAGGAATTCAGATCAAACCTGCGAGGCGCACTATTACGGTGGGATTGTTCAGCTCAAGGCCAACGACACAGTCGCGGCCCGGAACGAGTTTGCGGCCGCGCGAGACGGATGCCCGACCTCGTTTCGAGAGTATCGTGCCGCCATTGCCGACCTGAAGCGATTGCAGGCGCAGTGATCGCAGAGGCGGAGAAAGCGACCGGCAAAATCCTGCGCGAGGAATTTCTCGTTCCGCTCAAACTGACACCCTACGCGATCGCGGCCGCCCTGAACGTGCCGCGCACCCGGATCGGGCACATTGCGCGCGAGGAAAAGCCCGTCACGGCCGATACTGCGCTGCAGCTCGGAAAATTCTTCAAGACTGGCGCTGCGTTCTGGATGAACATTCAGACGCGCTTCGATCTGGAAACGGCCGTCGGCGTGATTATCGACACCCACGAGCACACCGGCATGGCCGAGATCCTTATGAAGAGAGAACACCGAGTTCGATGGTATGCCCTGGGCGAGAAGATCACCTTTAACTCCGCCGAGATCGCCTTCGCCTGCAACATGTTTGCTAGCGACTTGGCGTCGAAGCTACCGACCTTGCCCACCGTGGCCGTGCCATCGACTACGGGGGCAATCGCTGCTCAGCGATTACCTGAACCGGCGGAAAGGCAACGCAATCTGCCACGTCGAACAGCACTTCCATGCTTCGATCAAACGATCGCGCAAAAGCAATCGCGTCATCACGCCGCTCATCGGCGATGCGCAAGCCGAGCGTACAATGCGGCGTCCATGCCCCGGGCCGGTAATGAGGGCGGCAATGCGCCGGGTCGATTGCGGCGCTGACGGAGCTGTGGATGCGGGTTAGCGCCTCATTGGAGTTCGGCTCCGCCCAGAGAACGAGAGGCGAGCCTGCGAACCAACGAATCCGTTTGAACTCGATGCGAAATTGCGCTTCGCCAGCGACGGCCGCCAGCATGGCCGCCCATGCTATCTTTTCGTCGATCGCAGGCGAGTCGTAGATCGCAAATGTAAAATGTGGCCGGTAGCCAAGGGTGCGCATCGAAGGCTCGACTTCGAACGCTACGACCTGATCCCACAGCCGCTCGATCTCACTTGCTGAATTGTTATCGGCTCGAACGTTGATCGCCAATGCCACAAGCGCTCACCCAGCGGGGGGAACAATCAAATCGAGATCAAGGGAAGGTAGCTTCAAGGCAATGGCGCTCCCTAGGGGAATCGAACCCCTGTTTCAGCCTTGAGAGGGCCGCGTCCTAACCGCTAGACGAAGGGAGCGTGAGGGACAGGACATAGCCGCGAAATTTGCCGACGGCAAGCCTCGATGGGGTACGAAAATCCCGGATATGCACGGTCAATGCGGCTCAAGCTTAATTGCGGGGCAGGCCGCCGCGCCCCGCGAAACTGCCGGGAACACTCACGGCTGCTTCAGTTTCTCGATCGCCGCAGCGCCGGCGGCCGGCTCCAGGCGGAACAGGCCCGCGCCCGCAAAGGCTGATTTGAACGGCGAAGAGGACCGGATCTGCTGGCCGCTGCTGCCGGCGAAGGCCTGGTTGAGGAGGTCCTGGCCGATGGCGCCCGTCCGCTGCACCCCGACGCCGAAATAGTAGGTCTTGCCGGCCTCGACGGGGACCTCGACCTCATAGTCCGTCATCGACATCTTCATGTGGGAGGCGATCTTGTGGACGCCCGGCGGCCGGTCGACGAAGAAGAACGTCCCCATGTCGACCTTTCCGACGGACTTGCCGTCGATCAGGATTTCCGACGAGGCTGCCATTCCGCCCATCGCGCCGAAAATGCCCTTCTCGCGCAGGAAATAGAGCCTTGCGTTCCGCGAGCCCGTTGGCTTGGCCTGCGCCGCGGGTTGTTTGGCCGGTGCGGCAAGTCCAGCCTGCCTGGCTGGCGCTGTGGGCTGCCTGGCCGGCTCTGCGAGCGCCGCAAATCCAGCGCATCCGTACGTTCCGACAACGAGTGCAATTGCGACGACGCGCGACTTGATACGTCCCATTCCCAGTCCCAGCCCAACTTCCCAAGCCCAAGAGCTAAATCAGAAGTTGCGCGGCAAGACAAACTGGACCGGAGAACGATCAACAGCCGCGGCCGGCCCTACGGCTCATTGGCAAATTTCAGCTTTCCGGCCGGCTTCAGGGTGTGGGCGTCGAAGGTGCGGATCTCGATGACGCCGCCCACGTCCAGCGTGACCACGAGGCGGTCGCCGGCGACCCCGGTCGAGACGATCCTGGCGCCCTTGGGCAGGGCGGCGGTGACGTCACCGGCCATTTCGGACGCCCTTCCCTCCGACTTGAAAAGGCGGTAGCCCACCGCAATCAGGACGGCGCAGATTGCCAGCGCCGTGGTCAACCCCGCGATCAGCATCATCCGCCGCACCCGCGCGAACAGCGCGGCCTGCTCGGGGCTCGGTTCGGGAACAGCGGTATCAGACGTCGTCATGGATAGCTCAGGCTCTGCGCAAAGGTTGGAAGTTGTCGTCGCCGGCGACGAGGGCTCGGCTCGGCTTGACCGCGTGCTGGCGGCGCACCTCACCGACCTGTCGCGATCGAGGCTGAAAGCCCTGATTTTGGCGGGCGCGGTGAGCCTCAAGGACGCCGCGATCCGCGACCCCGCTTATCACGTCACATCCGGCGATACGATCACAATCGACGTGCCGGAGGCGGCCCCGCCCGAGCCCAAGGGCGAGGATATCGCCCTCGACATCGTGTTCGAGGACGACGACATCGTCGTCCTCAACAAGCCGAAGGGCCTCGTCGTGCACCCCGCGGCCGGCCACGAGACCGGCACGCTGGTCAACGCGCTGATCGCCCATTGCGGCGGCTCGCTCTCCGGCATCGGCGGGGTACGCCGGCCCGGCATCGTGCACCGGCTCGACAAGGACACGACCGGGCTGATGGTGGTCGCCAAGAACGACCTCGCCCATGCCTCGCTCACCGCGCAATTCGCCGACCACGGCCGGACGGGCGCGATGCGCCGCGGCTACATGGCCTTCGCCTGGGGGCTGCCAGGACGCCACCGCGGCACCGTCGATGCGCCGATCGACCGCCACCCGTATGCGCGCGAGAAGATGGCGGTGCGCCAGGGCGGCCGCGAGGCGGTGACGCATTGGGAGCTTCTGGAGAGTTTTGCGGGGCGTGACGGCAAGCCGATCGCCTCCCTGCTCGCCTGCGAACTCGAGACCGGACGCACCCACCAGATCCGCGTCCACCTCGCCCATATCGGCCATCCCCTGATGGGCGACGCCGTCTATGGCCCGCACTTCAAGACCAAGGCGAACCACCTCGGCCCGGAGTCGCAGGCGACTCTGGCCACGCTTGGACGGCAGGCCCTGCATGCCTATTTGCTGGTATTGGAGCACCCGAGAACCGGAGAATTACTCCACTGGGAAGCGCCTCTGCCGAAGGATTTGCTTCTCCTTCAGGGCGCTCTGAAAGCGGCGCTATGACGCAGGCCGCCTTGGAAAAGCGTTACATTACAAAAAGTTATAGCTGCCACACGGGGACGTGACGTCAGCAATCCTTCCCTTTTTGACCCCCCTTGGGGTATATTGCGCTTGCGTTGGAAATGACCAACGGAACATCGCAGCTACGGCCGGCTTTAACACAGCGGTCGTCTGCCTGGCCCGCCGCTATCGGGGGCCTGAACCTTGGAGGGCTTCATCATGGCCCGTACCGCTGCTTTGCCGGTCCTCAATGGAGAATCCGGCCTTTCTCGCTACCTCGCCGAGATCCGCAAGTTCCCGATGCTGGAACCCCAGCAGGAATACATGCTCGCCAAGCGTTGGCGTGAGCATGATGATCGCGACGCGGCGCACCAACTCGTCACCAGCCATCTCCGCCTCGTGGCCAAGATCGCCATGGGCTATCGCGGCTACGGCCTGCCGATCTCCGAGGTCGTCTCGGAAGGCAATGTCGGCCTCATGCAGGCGGTGAAGCGTTTCGAACCCGAAAAGGGGTTCCGTCTCGCCACCTACGCGATGTGGTGGATCAAGGCGTCGATTCAAGAGTACATCCTGCGTTCCTGGTCGCTCGTGAAGATGGGCACCACCGCGAACCAGAAGAAGCTGTTCTTCAACCTGCGCAAGGCGAAGAGCAAGATCAACGCGCTGGACGAGGGCGATCTCCGCCCCGACCAGGTGAAGATCATTGCCAAGCGCCTCGGCGTCACCGACCAGGACGTGATCGACATGAACCGCCGCCTCGGTGGCGACGCGTCGCTCAACGCTCCGATCCGCGATGACGGCGAAGCCGGCGAATGGCAGGACTGGCTGGTCGACAACACGCCCAACCAGGAAGCCATGCTGGCGGAGCACGAGGAGTATGACGAACGCCGTGACGCGCTGAACGGCGCCATGGGCGTGCTCAACCCGCGCGAACGCCGCATTTTCGAGGCTCGCCGCCTCGCCGATGAGCCGATGACGCTGGAAGACCTTGCCGCCGAGTTCGGCGTGTCGCGCGAGCGCGTCCGCCAGATCGAAGTCCGCGCCTTTGAAAAGGTGCAGGCCGCGGTCAAGGGCACGATCGCACGGGCGGAACAGGCCGCACTGGAAGCCGCGCACTAAGCGGGCTTTCGCGGTAGATATTGGCGGATCGACAAGAGGCAGAAAGCCGGCGGCAACGCCGGCTTTTTTGTTTGTGGCGATGCTCTGTTTGAGTGATCCGCCGTGCCTTCTCTGCGCGATGCGACGCGCGCCGTACCTCCACACTCGCTGTCGTGCCCCGGCTTGAACCGGGCGATGACAGCGGTGGTTGTGGCGGAAAGTCTTACCAAGTGAGATCGCCATCACAGTCTCCTTCCCCTGGCCGACATAGAACCGGGCTTGCCTTGAACCCGCGCGTCCGGTCAACCGACCCAGAATGATCGGGCCGGCGGCCTCAACTGAACGGACACCAACCGTGTCGATCATCCTGCAATCCACCGTCGGCGGCTTCTCCGCCCAGTTCATGCGCAAGCTGCCGCTGGTCGAGCAAGCGATGCGCGAGCACGGGCTCGATCCCGCGGAGTTCGTCATCTCCAAGGACTATGCCTCGACCGCGACGATCCCGCTCATGGGCCCGTTCTTCTATAATTACAGCGTGTTCTTCGGCGACGAACAATTCACCGTCACCGAGCCGAACGACATGGTGTTCCTGGACTACTTCTTCAAACGCGTGCTGGCGTCGGACGGCCCGCCGGAATTGCCACGGCGGCCGGGATTGATGCGGCGGCTGTTCGGATGGATGGCGCAGCCGGTTTAGCTCGTCATTCCGGAGCGCGTCATGGATGCTTCCCGCTCAATCGTCCTTGTCGATCACGCTTGCCGCAGGACGCTTGCTGATGTATGTGCTGCCGCCCGGCGCGATATCGCGCCTTTGTTGTTCAGCGCAACCAAGGGAGGCGGCATGAAAAGTAGATCGATACGTTCTGACCGCCGACCTCTTTGATCGGCAATCGGTCATAAGCTGAACGCCGCTTCGCGGCTGTTCTCCATTCATTGCATCTGGCTGCGAGGGGCGCGACGCAACAAGGCGTCGCGCCGTGTCGTCATGTATTTGCGGTTCGTTACACCGCTCATCCACCCGCACAGTCGCGTGGAGAGCGGCTTCTTTCGTGCGTCCTGGTATGTCCAGCGAAACAACTGTCCGGACTGGATCCGGCATGAGCTCTCGGACCAGTTCAATTGGTTCGCGCAGCATCTGCCGCTTCCTGGACGCATCGCGCGTCACTTCAAGCGGCGCGATTCGATCTGGGGCATTTGCTGGTTCGATCCTCAAGCCCGCGAGGCTGTCAGCCGCGCGCGCTACTGCGCTTGGCTGCTCGAGGAGGGTGGCCTGCCGGTGCGCACGATTACAACCTCGCGCCAGCGCGAAGTGATCTGGCGCGACGCGCACCAGATCGTCACGAAGCCTTCCGCCGATCTTCCCAAGGCATTCCCCTGAGCCTGGGAAGACCGGTGGACTTGGGATGGCGATGAGAGCCGATAGCGATCGCTCTCGATGGCCGTCCGGCACCGGAGGTTTCGGCCTTTGGTTGCCGGACGCGCCTGCTCGTCACTCCCCCCAAATCCGCGCCAGCGTCGCGAGCCAGCAGCCTTCGCAATAGCGGGCGTCCTTGTAGTCGATCCAGTTGTGCGCATAGACGTGGTCGAGCGGGATGCCGTAGCGCGCGCGCAGCACCTTCACGAGGATCTTCCAGGCCGCGACCTGCGCCTCGGTCGGGCCCGCGGTGACATCCGGATAGTTGCCGGCGAACTCGACGCCGATCGAGTTGTCGCGCACCACCTGGCGATAGGTCGATCTGTTGTCGATATACTTGTTGTCGTTGCGGTTGGCGCCGTCGCCATGGGTCGGCACGAGATTCTCCGCAACCGCCCAATAAACCGTGCCGTCGGTCTCGACCCACACGGTGACGCCGCGGCGCGTCGGGTTCTTCGATTGCTCCGCCGCGCCACCGCGCGCCGAGCCTGCCGGCCCCTCGGTCTGGTGCACGATGATGTTGCGCCAGGGATGGGCGTCGCGGACATCGCCCCATGGCGCGAGCCAGACCATTTTCAGGCCGGGAATGTCAGGCGTGCCGGAGACGCGCGCGATCTTTGCGAGCTCGGCATCCGTCGCAGCGGCTGGGGTCAACAGAAGAAGGGCGGCGAAAAAAGCCGCGGGCAGGCGGAGGATCATCATACGGGTCCAAGGCGGGCCCAAATCCTAGCAGGCTTCATGCGAATTTGCGCGTGGCCTCGCCGAGCCCGGGCCGCTCAGGCGAGAGCGGCGGAGCCGGATCGTAGACGGCAAAGTCGTTCTTGCCGTTTTTCTTGGCGTCATAGAGGGCGTGGTCGGCATGGGCGATGAGGCGGTCCGGAAACTGGCCGATGCCGCGGTCCCATTCGGCAACGCCGATCGAGATCGCGATCGGGATGTCCCTGGTTGTACAGGCCGCGGCGTCCTGGCGGCAGACCTCAAGCACGCGGCGGGCGATCGCGGCAGCCTCGCGCAGGGACGAGGACGGCAGCACGACGCAGAACTCGTCGCCGCCGGTGCGGGCCAGCATGTCGCCCGGCCGCAGCCGCGTTTGCGCCATCAGGGTGAAGTGCCGCAAGCAGGCATCGCCCGCGGCGTGACCATGGGAGTCATTGATGGCCTTGAAGCCGTCGAGATCGATCACCAGCAGCGAGAACGGCTCGCCGCTGCGCTCAGACCGGGCGCATTCCTCGGACAGGCGCTGCAACAAATGGCGCCGGTTGGCGACGCCGGTGAGATCGTCGAGCAGCGCGAGGTCGGCGACCTCGTTGCGCAGGCGATCCATCGCCATCAGCAGGAAGCCGAAATTGAGCGTCATCGACAGGAACAGGAGGCCCAGCACCATGACGCCATGAGCCTGACCGCCGGCGCGCGCCGAGAAATCGTGGCCGAGCAGATTACCCAGCGTGCGAACCGCAAAGATCCCGATGATGGTGAGGATGACGATGCCGGACAGCCGCGCGCCCGGGCTGACGCGGCCCTCCGGCGGCGCAAGGAGCAGACGCAGCGCCAGCACCAGCGGCAAGGCCTGGCCGAGCGTGTAGCTGAGCATGCGCAGCTGCATGTGCTCGAAGCCGACCATGAAGAACACGACGCCGGCGAGGCTTAGCACCCCCGTTGCGGCCATGACGCGCCATGAGACCGGCCGGTCATAGAAGCGCTGAATGCCCATGGCGGCGAGGCAGCTCGCCGCGATGATACCGGCAGCGCCGACAAGAAGCGGCAGGGGAGAGGCGACGAACAGGCGGACTAGGGCCGTCATCGCGCCGGCGGCGCCGACGAACGACGATGCCATCCAGAACCGCGCGGCCGCAAATTTCGGATAGGAGCGCGTCACGTAGGCCCAGATCAGGCCAAGCGCCAGGAAGTTGACGACGAAGACCGTCCAGAGTGTCGGTACGTTCAGCATGGCGCGTGCGGCACGCGCAGCGTCGCACCCCCCATCTCTGGCAGCCGTTCGTCCATGACCCTTCCCCGCGTTCTTGCGGAGAAGAATGCGCGGATTGCACTTAACGGAACCTCACTGCGATCTGCGAAAGCTCGCCCTTGGTTTTGGATTCATGAACAGTGCGCCGCGATTATCGGATCATTAGGCATGTCGCGGTCTCCCTGCGCGGCCACGCCGATGCGCATCGCGATGCGGATTCGTGGGCAAAAATCACCCGAAAACGCATCTGAGCTGTGGATAACGTAATGACACAGATGTGACAGCACGGGGCAGCCGCCCGCGAATCTGCTGAGTTTGTGGTCGAGGATGTTGCGAGGCTGGCCCTCCGCCGAGCATCCCTCGTGTCGCGTTTAACCATGAACCCTTGAGAGGATACTATGGCTAAGAAAGCGAAGAAGGCGAAGAAGGCGACGAAGAAAAAGGCCAAGAAGGCCGCCAAGAAGAAGTAGCCAGCATGTTCTTTGCCCGGGTGGAGCCTCGCTCCGCCCGGGCGTCGGGTAAGGTCGAGAGAGTTTGAGGATGGCGGGCGCAAGGCCCGCTTTTTTATTGGCCGCACTCTGCTGCGGCGTCTCCCCGCAAGCGGGGAGAGATGAAGGAGAAGCCTAGCGCTCCGCAAACGCCAGCTTGGCACCAAGCGCCGCAAAGCCGGCGGCAAAGCTGCGGCGCAGCCAGGCCATGACACGCGGGCGGGAGATGACGCGATCGCGTACCGACGCCGCACAGAGACCGTAGAGGACGAACACCGCAAAGGTCATAGCCATGAAGGCGCCGCTCAATTCCAGCATCCGCGCCAGCACATGGGCTTCATCCACCGCAATGAACTGCGGCAGAAAGGCCAGGAAGAAGATCGATAGTTTCGGGTTGAGGATGTTGATCAGGAAGCCGGTGACGATGACGCGGCGGCTCGACCGCTCCTTGATCTCGCCATCGACCGCGAGCGCTCCAGTCTCACGCAGCGCCTGCCAGGACATGTAGAGCAGATAGGCGACGCCGCCCCATTTCAGCGCGGCAAAGGCGAGCGCGCTGGTATGCAACACCGCGGCAAGCCCAAGCATCGCAGCTATCATGTGCGGCACGATTCCGAGCGTGCAGCCGAAGGCGGCAGCGATGCTCGCGCGCGAGCCGCGGGTCAGCGCCGCAGCCAGGGTGTAGAGCACGCCGGTGCCGGGCGAGGCGACGACGATGAGCGAGGTAAGCAGGAAGGACAAGGTCATGGGCAGACCCTATCACCGCGCCTCACGGCAAGAAAGCGAGCCCCCGGATCAATCGTCAGGACAGCTGCGCGAGCTCGGCCTCGCGGAGCACGTCGAGCGGAGCCCACGGCTTGGCCCAGAATTTTGCGCCGTCGGGTAACGGCTGCGCCAAGGGACGGCCGGAGGTGACGACGATATCGAGCTTTGGATTGCGGTCCTTGGCGACGTGCGCGAGCTCGACCCCGGTCATGCGCCCCGCAAGCTGGACGTCCGTCAGCATCAGACAGAGCGCGCCGGCGCTTCTGTCGAGCACCCGCTGGGCAGCCTCGGCGCTGTCGCACTGGATGACCTGGTAGCCGCTCTCCTCCAGCAGAAGACTGAGCATCTCCCGTTGCATGACGTCGTCTTCGACGATCAACGCCGTGGCGCGAAATGGTTCTGCCTGTCCCATGGGGCTGCTCCAGTGCTTGCTTGCGTAACCTATGTTAAGGAGCCAGTTCGCCGGTGGTTCAGTTCCATCATGAAAAATGTAGATCATAGTTCCACACGACCGGCTTGACGGGGGGACATCATGACTGCCATTCGCGGCGCCGCCGCCATCACGGGAGCGGCGAGCGGCATTGGCCGCGCGCTGGCGATCGAGCTCGGAAGTCGCGGCTGCGATCTCGCGCTCGCCGACCGCGACGAGGCCGGATTGAAGACGCTCGCCGCCGAGATCGGTGCCGCACGCAAGGTCAGCGTGCATCGCGTCGACGTCAGCGAGCCCGGCGACATCGCGGAGTTCGCGCGTGATGCGATCGCGGCCCATCCCGCGCTCGGCATCGTCATCAACAATGCCGGCGTGGCGCTGATGGGGACGTTCGAGGAGATCGACCAGGCGCAGATGGAGTGGCTGTTCGACATCAATTTCTGGGGCGTGGTGCACGGTACGCGCGCTTTCCTGCCGCACCTGAAGACGCTGGCAGAGGCGCACATCGTCAACGTCTCCTCGATCTTCGGCATCATCGCGCCGCCCGGACAGTCGGCCTATGCCGCCGCCAAGTTCGCGGTGCGCGGCTTTTCCGAGAGCGTGCGGCACGAGCTTGCGGTCGCGGGCAGCCCCGTAAAACTGTCGGTGGTGCATCCCGGCGGCGTCGCCACCGCCATCGCGCGCAATTCGCGCACCGGGGTCGGCGTCACCGACAATGCGCGCCGCGCGCAATCGATCGAGCGGTTCGAGAACGCGGCAAAGACCACGCCGAAAGACGCCGCGCTGCGCATCATCAAGGGCATCGAGAACAACCAGCCCCGCATCCTGATCGGCAACGACGCCCGCTTCATGGACATTTTGCAGCGCTTTCGCCCCGGGACCTATTGGGCGCCGTTGCAGCGGAAGCTGGAGAAGATGGCAAAGGGGACGGCGAAGTAGGCGTGACGCGACGGCATCGCCGCTGCGTGCTCCGCTGTCGCCACACCACCGCTGTCATGCCCCGGCTTGACCGGGGCATCCAGTACGCCGCGGCTTCTCGGTTCTAGCCGCGCCTCCTCTGGAATACTGGATCGCCCGCCCCAGTACGCAAGTGCGCACAAGGCGGGCGATGACACCGAGTATGTGGTCACTGCCCCGCCAGCCGATCCGCAAAATAGCCGATCGTCTTGCGGTAGATCACCGCTCTGTTCCACTCCCGCATCGCCTCGAAATTGGCGGTGCCTTCGCCGTAAGGCTGGCCCATCTTGAAGCCGCTGGTGTGAAGCAGGTTCGCGGTCGAGGCGAGCACGTCGGGCACGCTGTGGCGCAGATCGACGTGGCCGTCGCCGTCGAAATCGACGCCGTATTTGATGTAGGACGACGGCAGAAACTGGGTCTGGCCGATCTCGCCGGCATAGGCGCCGATGAGGTCGCGCAGCGGCAGGTCGCCGCGCTGCACGATCTTGAGCGCGGCGAGCAGCTCGCCCTGGAACAGCTCGGTGCGGCGGCAATCATGCGCGAGCGTGGCGAGCGTGCGGATCACCGGCAGCTTGCCGATGTCGCCCTTGCCGAAATCGCTTTCCAGCCCCCAGATCGCGACCAGGATATAGCGGGGCACGCCGAACTGCTGCTCGATGCGCGAGAGCAGCGCCGCGTGGCGCTGCAACAGTGCCTTGCCGCCATTGATGCGGCCAGGGCCGACGCGGGTCGAGACATACTGTTCAAAGCTCTTGTTGAAGGTGTAGCGCTGGCGCCGGTCGAAGGCGAGCACCGCGCCATCCTGGGCGATACCGCTGAAGGCCGCGCTGGTCACGCTCGCCGAGACGCCGGCTCCTTGCGCCTCCGAGCTCATGCTGGCGACGAAGCTGTTGAAGTCGCCGCCGCAACGCGCGGCCTGCGCCGATCCGCCGGCCAGACAGAGGATGAAGGCGGTGGCCAGGGCGAGTCTCGACATGCGGGAAAATCCTTTGAAGAATGAACGCGGAAGCGCGCGATCATGCCCGGGAACCGGATTCGCGTCAAAGCGGCAGATCCTCGCCAGAACCGATCGTCAGAACCGATCGTATCTTGGCCGCGACAAATGAATTGCGCTCGCCCCGTCCCCAACCGATCGAGATCACCATGCCCATTCCGCACCGGATGCTCGCTGTCCTCGCCCTGCTCTCCTTCACCGCCACGGCCGCCGCCGCGCAGACCCGCGATGTCGCAGGCAGCCGCGACTATCCCGGCATCGGCCGCTTCACCGGCAGCGTCATCACCGGCTACGTGACGAAGGATTTTGACGCCGCACGGATGCAGGCGGCCGCCTTTAGGGACGGCCAGCCGGCAGATGCGCGGCGGCTCGAAGGCCGCATCTTCCGCATCGCCTATCGCACCAATCCCGGCCCCTCGATCCTGGAAGTGTCGCGCAATTTCGAGACGCAGCTTGCGAAAGCCGGCTTCGAGACCTTGCTCGCCTGCGACACCGACGCCTGCGGTGCGATTCCCTTCACCGAGGCGATCGACACGCTGCCGGTGCCGCAGATGTGGGTCGACGGCTTCAACTACCGCTATTTTGCCGGCCGCAAGACCGAAGGCGGGCGCGAGACCTATGCCAGCGTCATCGTCAGCCAGAACAACCAGGACATTTATGCGCAGGTTACAGTCGCCGAGCTCGGCGCCATCGCGAACAAGATGGTCGATGCCGCCGCGATGGCGAAGGGTCTTGGCGAGACCGGTCACATCGCGCTCTACGGCATCTATTTCGATACCGACAAGGCGGTGCTGAAGCCGGAGAGCCGCCCGACGCTGGAGCAGATCGCAAAGCTGCTGACGAGTCAGCCGCAGCTCAACGTCTTCATCGTCGGCCACACCGACGGCCAGGGCGCTTACGAGTACAATCTCGATCTCTCGAAGCGCCGCGCCGAAGCGGTCGCAGCCGAACTCGTGAAAAGCTTTCGGATCGCGCAGACGCGGCTGCGCACCGCCGGCGTCGGATTGCTGGCACCAGTCGGTTCCAACGCTACGGACGCCGGCCGCGCGCTCAACCGGCGCGTGGAGCTGGTGGCGCCGTAACGGCCTCACTCATCTTCCCACCTGCGCTCCGAGTATCTGTTGAATGGCGTTGTCGGTGGAGAAGTGGCTCGTCGTAGCGGAACTCGTCACGTGTACGCAGTGAGATGTGCAACCACGGATATGGAACTCGTTCGCACAATGGAACACAACCTGTGCACGCGGACGGAAGACGTGCAGGCGAACGCGCATTTTTACAAAGCACGCACCTCTCGTTGCGTTGCGAGAGCGGGAAATATGAACAAAGTGATTTGGCCATCCAAACAATTGCTTTGATGCGCATCGAAACCAGATGTCGCGATCAGCGCATATCTGACGCGCTCGATGCGACATCACGGCGTCAACGATTTGCCTTGCCACGCTATGGCGCAAGTTATAGTATTCTATTCTAGGTTGTCGCCCCGCCAGCCCCGGGCGACGCTGAAGACCAAAAATAAACGGCGGGCTTTGCGGCCCGCCGTTTGTTGAGCGAAGGGTTGCATCGGATTTTACGAAGCGCCGGACGCATCCGAACATCCAGCAAACGGACTTCATCGATCGATTGCGCAGCCGAGACCGCCGCGACAGGTCCGTGTGACCACCGGAAAACCCGCCAAAGTCATTTGACTATAGCGCCCTGATCGACGACAAGCCCGCCATGGCCAAAAAACCTGGAACCAATCCCAAGGGCGAGTTCGCCTTTTTCAACGTCTTCTACGAAGACGGCTCCCAACGCTCCAACCGGCGCGTGCCTGCGGAGCTGCTCGGAGGCCTGGACGGCGACGAGCCCGCGCGCGGTTTCATCATGGAGCAGGACCGCGAGATCGCGGAAAAGTCCGGCCGCCCGCCGCTGGCAATCAAGACCCTCGACCGGGTCGGCGCGAAGAAGAAGTAGGCTCCGTCCGACTCGCGAAGCGTCGGCACAAATAGAAAACGGCGGGCTTTCGGCCCGCCGTTTTCGTTTGGATGAATGCCCGGGACTGGCCCGGGCACGACGATCCGAATTAGTTGTCCAGGAACGACCGCAACTTCCGGCTCCGCGACGGATGCTTCAGCTTGCGCAGCGCCTTCGCTTCGATCTGGCGGATACGTTCGCGGGTGACCGAGAACTGCTGGCCGACTTCTTCCAGCGTGTGGTCGGTGTTCATGCCGATGCCGAAGCGCATGCGCAGCACGCGCTCTTCGCGCGGGGTGAGCGAGGCGAGCACGCGCGTCGTGGTCTCGCGCAGGTTCGACTGGATCGCGGCGTCGATCGGCAGGATCGCGTTCTTGTCCTCGATGAAATCGCCGAGGTGTGAATCCTCTTCGTCACCGACCGGGGTCTCGAGCGACAGTGGCTCCTTGGCGATCTTGAGGACCTTGCGGACCTTCTCCAGGGGCATGCCGAGCTTCTCGGCGAGCTCTTCCGGGGTCGGCTCGCGGCCGATCTCGTTGAGCATCTGGCGCGAGGTGCGCACGATCTTGTTGATCGTCTCGATCATGTGCACGGGGATGCGGATAGTGCGCGCCTGGTCGGCGATCGAGCGGGTGATCGCCTGCCGGATCCACCACGTGGCGTAGGTCGAGAACTTGTAGCCGCGGCGGTATTCGAACTTATCAACCGCCTTCATCAGGCCGATGTTGCCTTCCTGGATCAGGTCGAGGAACTGCAGGCCGCGGTTGGTGTACTTCTTGGCGATCGAGATCACGAGACGGAGGTTGGCTTCCACCATCTCCTTCTTGGCCTGGCGTGCCTCGCGCTCGCCCTTCTGCACGGAGTGCACGATCTTGCGGAACTCGACGATCTCGAGGCCGGTGAGCGCGGCGAGCTGGTGCACCTCGTGACGGAGGTCCTTGATGCGGTCCTTCTCGATATGGACGAAGTTCTTCCAGCCCTTGGCCGAGAGCTTCGAGACGCGGTTGAGCCAGCGCGGATCGAGCTCGGAGCCGGTGTAGTTGCGCAGGAAGTCCTCACGCGCGACGCCATGGCTATCGGCAAGGCGCATCAGGCGGCCCTCGTGCGACACGAGGCGCTTGTTGATGTCGTAGAGCTGCTCGACCAGTGAGTCGATACGCGCCTGGTTCAGGCGCAGCGACTTCACCTCGACGATAATCTCGTCCTTCAGCTTGCGATATTTGCGTTCCTGGTGCGGCGACAGCGAGGGCCCGTGCGAAGTGCTCTCGAGCTGGTTCTGGATGTCCTGCTCCTGAAGCTTGCGCAGCTTCTTGTAGCTGTCGGCGATCTTGTCGAAGATCTCGACGACCTTCGGCTTGAGCTCGGCCTCGATGGCCGCGAGCGACATCTGGTTCTCGAACTCGTCGTCCTCGTCCATGTCGGCTTCGGCGGCGGCTTCGCCCGGATCCTTCTCGCCTTCGCCGGCATTGCCGGGCGCAGGCGCGGCGCGGAACGGGGTCGGCGACGGCGGCGCGGCGGGCGGAGCGACATGCGCCGGCGCAGCTCCGTTCACGACAGCGGCCTCGCCGCCTTCGGCGGACGCTTCGCCGTTCTCGCCGGTCGGACCGCCGATCATCGCGGTGTTCATGCCGCCCTTGGCGTCGGGCCCGGCATAGGTCGCTTCGAGATCGATGATGTCGCGAAGGAAGATCTTGCCTTCGTTGAGCTCGTCGCGCCAGATGATGATGGCCTGGAAGGTCAGCGGGCTTTCGCAGAGGCCTGCGATCATCGCCTCGCGGCCGGCCTCGATGCGCTTCGCAATCGCGATTTCGCCTTCGCGGGACAGGAGCTCGACCGTACCCATCTCGCGCAGATACATGCGCACGGGGTCGTCGGTGCGCTCGCCCGGCTCGCTCTTCTTGACCTCGGTGACGGCCTTCTGGGTGACCTCGACGAGCTCGTTATCGGTCTCGTCCTCGCCGCCCTCGTCCTTGTCCTCCTCGCCGTCGCTATCGTCGGCTTCGGTGACGTTGATGCCCATGTCCGAGAGCATGGACATGATGTCCTCGATCTGCTCGGGGGAGGTCTGGTCGGACGGCAAAACTTCGTTGAGCTGATCGAAGGTCACGAAGCCGCGCTTCTTGGCCTGCTTGATCATCTTCTTCACGGCCGCGTCGGACAGATCGAGCAACGGCGACGGCGCGTCCTGGGAGTCCTTCTCCGGCGCGTCCGCTGCCTTGTCGTCCTTTTCTTTGTCCTTCGCCTGCAGCGTCTTTGCCTTGGTGGCCATCCATTGCTCCTAAACGCGCTTCATGCAGAAGGCCGAACGGCCCGCCCGCCTGAATTCACTTGAACCTGTTGTTCGACGCTCTCGCTTCGTCAGATCGCGACACGGAAAGGGCGGCGCGGATATCTCTCGCCACCCCGACCTTCTCTCTCGCCGGATTTGCCTAACGCTTCGTGAGCCTCTTTGTCGCAGCGGATGCAGGTGTAGTGCCAACAGCGATTGCGCGGATTCATTCCTGACGCGTCTGTTCTGCCTGCGGCCGCCTGGTGGCCAAAGTGCTACAAGACCGTTAAGCCTCGATTAACCCTGTTTTTGCCGCCAAACCTTGGATTTGGCGAGTCTTTTAGCGGTTCCGGTCCCGGCCGTCCGCATGATTCTTTCATCACACGCTCTTCTGGAACCGGCCCGACAGCTCGCCAAAACCCTCGATCAGGGCCTCGGTACCGTCGACTTCTCCTATCCGAGCCTTGACGTCACGCAGCCACGCCAAATTGGCCTCGCTGGGGTCCTCCCCCAAGGCCAGCTCGGCGTCCTTCAGTTCTCTAAGTAGTGAATGGTATTGCCGATGCAAGGCAACGAGCTGGTGCCAGGTGGAGAGAACGTCGTCCCGGGCGGCGCCCTCGCGGGCACCCCACACCGCCGCGGTCGTGATGCCGTTCTCAACCCTTTGAAGAAGCTGTAAAAATCCGCCCTTTTCGATGTCGGCTCGCATCTTCTCGGCCAGCTCGCCGGGGTCCGGCGAGTGGTGGTGGTCGTTGGCGAAGGCGGCGATGATGCCGGCCCGGAGCTTATGGGCCTCGGGATGGGCCAGCTCCAGGGCGGCGACCTCCTCAAGGTGGTCGTGCAGCAGCCAGGGGTGGTTGATCAGGATTTGCAGGATCAGGGCTTCGCGCCGGGATATGGCGCTGCGCTGGCCCTTCATGATCGGGCTGGCCGCCAGCTGGGGGCTCGCCGCCTGGTAGGGGCCGGAGGGAATAAAGGCGGGACCGGAGGCCCCACGCCGCCCCTGGCTGCCGAATCCCTGACCCCCGAATCGATTCGCCTGTCCCCCGTTGCGCGGCTGGAAGGAGCGGCCGGAATTGCCTTGGAAATTGCCCCGGCCGGCAAAACCGCCGCGCCCGCCCTCAGGCGCGAAGGTGCGTCGAAGCCGTTCGGCAAAATCGTCGCGATAATAGCGCCGCACCACCTCGTCGCGGATGCCGTTGGACAGCTCCTTGACGCGCGCTTCCAGCGCGGCGCGACGCTCGGGCGTGGCAAAGTTGCCGCCTTCGAGTTCGCGCGACCAAATCATCTCGGCGAGCGGCTTCGCCGCAGCAATGACATCCTCGATCGCGCCGCGACCGCCCGAGCGGGCGAGATCGTCGGGGTCTTGCCCTTCCGGCAGCAGCGCAAAGCGCAGGCTCTTGCCCGGCGCAAGAAATGGCAAGGCCAAGTCGGCCGCGCGATAAGCCGCCTTCTGTCCGGCACGATCGCCGTCGAAGCAGAGGATCGGCTCGTCCGCCATCTTCCAGAGCAGCGTGAGCTGGTTTTCGGTCAGCGCGGTGCCGAGCGGCGCCACGGCACCTGCAAAGCCTGCTGTCACCATGGCGATGACGTCGACATAGCCTTCGACCACGATCAGCGCGCTACCATCGTGGGTGGCTTTGCGCGCGGTCTGGTGATTGTAGAGATTGTCGCCCTTGTGGAAGAGCGGCGTCTCCGGCGAGTTCAGGTATTTTGCCGGAACGTCCTTCTCCAGCGCGCGCCCGCCGAAGGCGATGACACGGCCACGCAGATCCGTGATCGGAAACATCACGCGATCGCGGAAGCGATCGTAGGGCACGGGAATGTCGTTGCCGGCAACGAGCAGCCCGGTCTCGATCATGTCCTCGATGGAGACGCCGAGCTTGCCGAGATGCTCCTTCAGCGCGAAACGCTCGGGTGGCGGCGGCGCATAGCCGAGGCGGAACTGCACTTGCGTCGCCGGCGAGATCGCGCGATCGGCGAGATAGCCGCGCGCCTTGGCGCCGGCGCGCGAGGCCAGCGTCTCGGCGAAGAATTTTGCAGCGAGCTCCATGACGTCATGCAGCGTGCGGCGCCGCTGCTCGTGCCGCGCCGCATCCGGCGTCACCGCCGGCAGCGGCAGGCCCGCCATGCCGGCGAGCCGCTCCACAGCCTCGGCGAACGGCAGGCCGTCGGTCTCCATCACGAAGGTGATGATGTCGCCGTGCTTGCCGGAGGAGAAGTCGTGGTAAAATCCCTTCTGGTCGTTGACGTAGAAGGACGGCGTCTTCTCCTGCTGGAACGGCGACAGCCCCTTCCATTCCCGCCCGGCCTTCTTCAGCTTCACGCGCTTGCCCACGACTTCGGAGACCGAAAGCCGGGCACGAAGCTCGTCGAGGAACTGGGGCGTGAAGCGCATGGGCTCTGGGTCTGGCGCGAATCAACGTGAGTCGGGCGAAGGGTTACGGATATAGGCGCGGCCTGCCCAAAAGTCAGGTTTGTCCGGCTTATCCGGGTTATTCGACCTATGCACAGGCGTCATTCCGGGGCGATGCGAAGCATCGAGCCCGGAATGACCGCGGAAAGACTTGAACCCGGACCGGTTCCGCGCTTCCATAGGCCATGTTCAGGATGTTTCGCGGCGGCCACAGCGGGGGCTGGCGTGTGACCTCGATTTCACCCGTGGTGGGCGAGCCCCTGCCCTTCGTGCCGGCGCTGTCGGTGACCGACAGCGAGGCGATTTCATTGCCCCTGGTGCCCTCTCGCAATGCGTGGCGGCTGGTCGGCGTTGCGAGCACGCCGCGCTATACTGAGCGCGCCGAGAAGCAGCAGCTCACCGCGGTGCAGGCCGAGCTCGGCCGGTTAGGGGCCACTTCCGCGGCGCTGATTCCGATCCGCAAATCGGAGGCGTGGTGGGAGCTGACGCAGGAAGAGCGCCGCAAGATCTTCGAGGACAAGTCGCACCACATCGCCAGCACTCTTCGTTTCCTGCCCGCCATCGCGCGGCAGCTCTATCACAGCCGCGATCTCGGCGGTCCCTTCGACTTCCTGACATGGTTCGAGTTCGCGCCCCCCGATGCCTCGCTGTTCGAGGAGCTGGTGGCGATGCTGAGGCAGACCGAGGAGTGGAGCTACGTCGAGCACGAGATCGACGTGCGCCTGGTGAAGGAAGTGCTGTCGGCTTAGTGATCGAACGCCGGCCACGATGAAGGTGCGATCCCTCGCTCCGCTTGCGCGGGAGAGGTGAAGTCCGCATCCGCGCCTAGTGCTCGAGAAAGCGCCCGGACTCGATGCGCGGCAGATCGATGACGGGCCAATTGTAGACGTAAGTCCAGGCCTTCTCCGTGGTGCCATCAGGCAGCGTCACGTCGATCAGCTTGCGCAGATATTCGGTCGGCTCCGGAAAGCCCTCGCCGCAGGCCTCGTACATGTCGAGCTCGCGCAGGAGCTCGTCGGGCACGCGCAATTGAAAAAGCTCACCATGGACGACATCGGAGGCCGCGTTCGACAGCAGCAATCCGGGATAATGCTTCACGAGAACGAGCCGGCCGCGACACGTCGCGTCACCCAAAAAGTCCGCATGTCCTGCAAGCAGCCGCGCCATCGGATGGTCGAAGCCGCGCATCAGGGTGCCGTAGACGAAAAGACGATCGGAGGTCATGGGGTGTCTATAGCCGTCAATCGAACGAAACGACAGCCGCACATTTCCTCGTCCCAGCGAAGTCCCCGGGGGCAATCGAGATTTGGTCTTGTGATGAATCGCCGGCAACGGCATCGTCTGGCGATCATGATGATTTTGGGTGGACCGACCTGCAAGCGATTGCTGCCCAATTTGGACGGTAACTGCTTTTTCCATAGGCAATCAGGATGGACTTGAACACGGCCGACGCGACCGATCAACTGCTCGGCGCGGGGGACATTCCGCCGGTGCATGAGGTCAATGCGGATGGGGCATCGCCTTTCCTGCTCACCTCGGATCATTACGGACGGATCTTGCCGCGCGCGCTCGGCGACCTCGGCGTCGCGGCAAGCGAGCTGACGCGACACATCGCCTGGGACATCGGCATTGCCGGCGTCGCCGAGCGGCTGGCAAGAATGCTCGATGCGCATCTGATCGCGCAGCGCTATTCCCGGCTCGTGATCGACTGCAACCGCTCGCCCGGCGTAGCAAGCTCGATTCCCGTGATATCCGAGGCGACCGCGATCCCGCGCAACGAGGGCATCTCAGAGGGCGAGCGCGCGGCGCGGCGGCGCGAGATCTTCGAGCCCTATCACCGCCGCATCGATGCCGCGATCGACCGCCGCCTGCACGACACGCGGCCGACGGTGCTGGTGTCGCTGCACAGCTTCACGCCGGTTTATGCCGGCGTCGCCCGGCCCTGGCACATCGCCGCGCTGTATAACCGCGACACCGTGCTGCCGCAGCTGCTGCTGAAACATTTGCGCGCTGAAGGCGATCTCGTCGTCGGCGACAACGAGCCCTATGCGGTGAGCGACCTCAGCGACTACACCATCCCCGTCCACGGCGAAGCCAGCGGCCTCGTCAACACCGGCATCGAGATCCGCCAGGATCTGATCGCGGATCAGTCCGGCCAGCAGCAATGGGCGGAGCGGCTGGCGAGGATTTTTGCGGAGATCGAGCTGGAGTTGCGCAGGGAGAGGCTGGTCGACTAGCTGCCCCGCGTCGCGACGAACACCGCGAGCGCAGCGAAAATCGCAGCGATACCCCACAGCAGCCAGGCGATGCGGACGGGGCCGCTTGTATCGAGCGTTGCCTCGGCCGGGTTGTCGGGATTGACGCGCACCTCGACGGTCGCGCCGTGCTTGTAGCGCGACATCAGCTTCTTCAACATCTCGTCGGACCCGGACTGCGTCCCGGCCGCGACGCGCGCGCATTCATTGGTGTAGCTGATATTCTGATAGCGATAGGTGTAGGTCACGCGCTTGCCGAACATCTCGGTGCCGCGGCGCTCGCCCGGCTCGCTGGCCTCGTGATATTGCTCGATCCCCGACAGCTTGATCGTGCCCGGCACCACCGGCCAGCGCGCCGCCTTCAACGCCTGCCGCCGCACCCCATACCCCATCAGCGCGATGACGAGGCCGAACGCGCCGAAGCCGACGACAAGGCCGGCGAGATCGGGCCGCCCGATGCGGTGCGCAAGGTAGGCATAAGTCTGGTTGAGCCCGAACGCCGAGCCGAACACGATGCCAAACGCGATCGCCGTGCCGATGCCGAGGCAGCCCCACAGCCCCTTGGGCAGGTCGCGCTCGAGCACGGCCTGATCGGGATGGCGCGGATTGTAATAGACGGTGACGATGCTGCCGGCGGGATATTTTGCAAGCTTCTCGGCGACCTCGAAATTGCCGAGGTCCTCGCCGATCGAGATGCGGTTACAGCTCAGCTTGCGGCTGCCGACCGGATATTCGTAAGTCACGTTCGCAAAATTGCGGCTCTCGAGCCGATAGCCTTCCTCGCGGTCGCTGTCGGACACCCTGACCTCGCGTACCTCGGCGACCGAGCGGACGACCTTGCCCGATGCCTGCGGCCAGCTTCGCGCCTCGCGCACCTGCCAGGTCTTCACAACGGAGGCGACCAGTAACAGCCCGAGCGGTGCGAACAGCATCGCATAGACGAACCAGGGCAGATCGGGCACGGCCAAATTCCTTCGTCAGCGGCAATGCCCGATTGGACGCATCGCCGCCGCGAAGGGTTCAAGCGCGAACCGGTACGAGCGAGGTTATTTTGCCCGTGTCAGCGCCAGCCAGATACCGCCGCCGATCATGAAGCCGCCGGAGATGCGCGACATCAGCCGCGTCCGGCGGGCCGAGAAGAATTTTCGCGCACGCCCCGCGGCAAGAGCGTAGAGCGCATCCGTCATCGCCGCGGTGACCATGAAAGTGGCGCCCAGCACCGCGACTTGCGGGAAGTGATCGCGGTTCATGTCCATGAACTGCGGAATGAAGGCGCCGAAGAAGATCAGCACTTTCGGGTTCGACAGCAGCACAAGGAAGCCTTGCAGGAAGAACCCGCCGCGCGGCGGCGCCGGCGGCTCGTCGACATTGAGGCCTTCGACCGGCGCCCAGATCAGCTTGATGCCGAGCCAGATCAGATAGGCGGCGCCGGCAAAGCGCACCCAGTCGAACCAGTAACCCATGGTCGCCATCAGCGAGGTCAGGCCGACTGCGACGATGCCGATGACGATGGCGAGCCCGGCCTGCGCGCCCGCGACATTGGTCAACGCCGCGCGCGTGCCGTGACGCAGGCCGTTGGCGACGACGAGGGTGACGATCGGCCCCGGCAGCAAGGCCAGCGCAATGCAGGCGGCGACGAAGGCGAAATAGGCTTGCATGGACATCATGGGGAGGACTCGCTGAGAGCGGTTTGGCGCATTAATGCATGACACTCACTGTCCGTCCAGCGCCGCGGTCGCCCATACCTTCATCTCCCGCGTCTCCAGGAACGCCAGCGCTGCGCGTTGCACGGCGCCTGCTTCGCCACGCCCCTGGGCCGCAGCGACGAAGAGATCGCAGCGGCGCGAGACGGCGATGCCGATCGCGGCATGGCGGACGTCGTCGAGCATATCGAGATCATAGCGCCTGGCACGGCCGCGCATCTCGCCAAGACCCACCTCCTCGCCCGGCGCGACGGCGGCAAAGCGCGGGCTGATCAGATCGATGTCGGCAACGCGATCGACCTCATCATCGTCGGCGACGCCGCGGTCGCAATTGCAGAAGCCACGCTTGGCGCGCACGTAGAGCTCGGTGCCCGCGCAGGCGCCGTCGCAGCGGAACGCGCGGCCGGCGGGCCAGCCGTCGCGCGGGAACGGCCATGCGATTTCGCGCCAGCCTGCCGATTCCGCCGCCGGCGCCAGCCGATAAGCCCCGACGCCGGACACACCGAGCGCGATGGCCACAGCCGCAATCGCCGCCCCGCGCCGCATCGTCAGTTCCTCGGCAGGCCGGCGGCCGCGCGCGCCGGTCCGGTCAGTTCGAGGATATGCAGACCGGTATTGGCGCGGTCGACGATGTAGATGTAGCCGCGATCGTCGGTCTCGACATTGTTGGTCTGGATCGCGACCTTGCAGCGCTCGCCGCCCTCGACGGGAATGCAGCGCTTGTCTGTGGCCTGCGTGATCGCCGGGATGAAATAGCCGACCTCCTTCGGATGATAGGGATCGCGGATGTCGAGCGCCCGCACGCCCGCATTGAAGAAGGCGATGAAGGCCATCTTCTTGTAATAGACCGGCGCCATGCTCTCGTTCGAGGAGTGCGAGCCGAAGCGGCCGCCGCGCTGGCAGAACTGTCCACCCGCCTCCGGCACGGTGTAGCTCGAGATCATCATCGGCCGCGTCTCGGTGGTGACGTCGGCGAACCACACCATCTGCCGCGCCTCGCCGCATTCGTTCAGAATCGCCTCGTCGACGATCATGACGATGTCGCGGGTCTTGCCGTCCTTGTCCTCGGCGAATTCCGCGACCGGCATATCGAGCATCGGGAACGTCGTATGCGCGCCGTTGAAGGCGGACATCGGCATGCGCGAAATCTCGGGATAGCGAAGATTCTCCGGCGTCGGCTCCTTCGGCCCGTTCAGCAACTTGTCGCGATCGACGATCTGCAGGATGCCGCCCTTGTTGGTGCCGTAGCCGAAGAACACGCGATTGCCGTCGGGTCCGGTCGAGATCGGCCCGTGCAATTCGGTCGGCACGGCGCCGGTCGAGCCGGGCTCCTGGCCGGGCAGGCCAAAGTCGCGGATTTTCTGCGGATGCGCGGGATCGCTGAGGTCGTAGACCTGCGTCATGCGCCGCGTGCGCCAGTCCGGCGCGCCGGAGACAAGAAAGGCGATGCCGGTGTCGCACTCCCACCAGCTCTTGTGGGTGTCCTTCAGCCCGCCGATGCGGGTAACGAGCACGGGATTTACGGGGTCGGCGACGTTCCAGATCTCATGCGCCTCGCTGCCGAAGGTGCGGAGCATATAGACCGCATTGGGATCGCCCTTCGGCAGCGACTTGCCGTCGCAAACCCGTACCATCTGCGCGCCGCCGGATTCGTACTTGCCTTCCTGTCCCGGCAGATGCCGCAGATATTTTGGACGCGCGGGATCGGTGACGTCGACGATGGACGTTCCGTTCGGTTCGGCCTGCCCCGTCATCGGGTTGACGGGCGCGGGCACGTCGTCGGTGCCACCGTGATGGCCGATATAGGCGATCCAGCGATCGGCCTGATGATGGATGGTCGGCTGGTACGCGCTGCGCGCCTGCAGGTCGTTGGTGCCGACCAGCTTCATGTTGGACGCTTCCTGCGGCGCGCCGATGGTCTGCTTCTGTTGTGCCTGGGCCGTGGTGCTGCAGGCGAAAAGGACAAGACCTGCTGCGAGTGAGAAGCAACGGAACATCAAAGCTCTCCCGGAACCAATCTGCGTTGGCTGAGCTTCAAGGCTAGCACAGCCATTTCCGGGCGCCAAAGACACCATCTTGACATGCAACCATTTGGTTGCCTATTATCGCCACCATGGATGAGGTCTTCAAAGCGCTCGCCGATGCGTCACGACGGTCGCTGCTGGACAGGCTTCACGCCAGGAACGGCCAGACGCTGAACGAACTCTGCGAAGGCCTCGCGATGACGCGCCAGGCCGTGACCAAGCACCTTGTCATTCTCGAAGAGGCCAATCTGGTCACGACCATCAGACATGGCCGCGAGAAGCTGCATTACCTCAATCCGGTGCCGATCCATCAGATCGGCGAACGCTGGATCAGGAAATTCGAGCGCGGCAAGCTCGCCGCGCTCGGCGAGTTGAAACGTCAGTTGGAGAAGCGCGATGAGTAAGCCCCAATTCGTCTATGTGAGCTATATCGAGACCACGCCGGAAAAGCTGTGGGAGGCGCTGACGTCGAGCGAATTCACCAGGCAATACTGGTTCGGCGCCGAGGTCAGGTCAGACTGGAAGGTCGGCTCCCCCTTCGCGCTCACGCTCGACGGCGAGGTCACCGATTCCGGCGAGATTCTGGAGGCCGATCCGCCGCGCCGCCTGTCCTACAGCTTCAAGCACCAGAAGTTCGAAGAGCTGCGCGGCGAGCCGATATCGCGCGTCGTCTTCACGATCGAACCGTTCGGCTCGCTCGTGCGTTTGACCGTGTTGCATGACGGCTTCGTCGAGGGCGGCAAATATCTCGGCGCCGTCTCCAACGGCTGGCCGGCGATCCTGTCCCAGCTCAAGAGCCTGCTCGAGACCGGCAAGCTGCTCGGCATTCCCCGCGCCGCGCTCAACAAGGGATTCGACGCAAAATGAACCTCGATCAGTTCAAACCACTGACGGTCTACACCATCTACATCGTCTCCACGCCGGAGAAGGTGTGGGAAGCGCTGACCTCGGCCGAGTTCAGCAGGAAGTACTTTTCCGGTTTTGCCGTGGAGATGGAACGGAGGCTCGGCGGGAGTTTCACCGTGCGCGCGCCTGACGGTTCGGAGCACATCTCGGGTGAAGTCTTCGAATACGATCCGCCGAACAAGCTGACGGTGACATGGAACGTCAACTGGCCCGACCTCGTCGCAAAGCTCGGCACCACGCTCGTCACCTACGAGATCGAGCAAGCCGGCGAGGCCGTCCGCCTCACCATGAGCGAACGCCACGACCGCGCGCTCAGCGAAGGCATCCTCTCCGGCGGCCGCACCGGCTGGCCCGCGATCCTGTCGGGACTGAAGAGTTTGCTGGAAACCGGCAAGGCGCCGCAGATCAAAATGACACCGCCAGCGCAGATGCTGGCGGCGTTGAAGGCGATGGGGATCAAGACGCCGTAGCGGCCGAAATCGGCGCTGTTATCGCTTCTTCTTCACCGGCGGTTGAATCTCGTCGATCTTGCGACGGCAATCCCCTTCCGAGTCGTGCGGGCCCGAGACGAAGGTCCCGCTGACCTTGATCGCGTACCAGCCTGACTCCACGCCGAGCCGGAGCGCTTCGTCTGTCTTGACGTGCCGTGGGGAGAGAGTTTGCATCATGTGCTTTCGGTTGGCGTTCGATCTCGTATCGAACCGCTGTGGAATTTTTCAGGCGTCCGCGGCACGCCTGCTGCGTCCGGCTCGCCCGCGGGAAGTGGCAATAAGCGCGACGATCGCCGTTACGACGTCGCGATGAGAAGGCTCCGCCGATGCGAAGAATGAGTCGCTTCAAGTCGCGCGCGAATCGTCGTGACGCAGCGTGTGCGCACAGACGACCGCTCTTTCCGACATTGGCGCACCGTGCGCGCAATCGCCGCAATTAGCTATCGTTTTCTCGCCCGCGCCGCGCTTTTGAAGCGCCAAATGCCGCTCTCGATCGAATAAGGCCGTGAATGCCTTGTGTTCGATCGCTTCGTAGCCATGTTGGGAGCTTGGCCAAGAGAAAGAAGTTTGCATGAAGCTCCGCGTCGGGTTCGAGATGCTGTACGAGTTCCCGCAGCCGACGCCTATGATCATGGTGTTGGGCACGCACTTCACGCGCGCCTCTGATATCGTCGTGCCCGACCTGCTGACCACCCGACCTTCGGTGGCGATCAGTCCCTATCGCGACCTCTTCGGCAATTGGTGCAGCCGCATCGTTGCGCCGGCCGGCGCCTTCCGTCTTGCCGGCGATGGCATCGTTCGCGACAGCGGCCTGCCCGACCCGGTGTTTCCGAACGCGTTTCAGCACGCCGTCGAAGCGCTGCCGGCCGACACGCTCGTCTATCTGCTCGGCAGTCGCTACTGCGAGACCGATCGCCTGTCGGATATCGCATGGAAGTTGTTCGAACAGACGCCGCCGGGCTGGGCGCGGGTCCAGGCCATCTGCGATTTTGTTCATCGCCACATCACGTTCGGCCATGAGCACGCGCGTGCGACCAAGACAGCCCGGGAAGCCTACGACGAAGGCAAGGGCGTGTGCCGTGACTATGCCCATCTCGCCATCGCGTTCTGCCGCAGCATGAACATTCCGGCGCGTTACTGCACCGGCTACCTCAGCGACATCGGCACCCCACAACCATGGCCTGCTGGAGATTTCGCCGCCTGGTTCGAGGCTTTCGTCGGTGGAAGCTGGCACATGTTCGATCCGCGCAACAATACGCCGCGGATCGGCCGCGTGCTGATTGCGCAGGGGCGCGATGCCGCAGACGTCCCGATCGTCCAGACCTTCGGTCCGAATACCCTGCTCAATTTCAAGGTATGGACCGACGAGGTTGCCTGATGACAGACAGCACCCCTGCGCTCACCGCCGATGAATTTGCGTCCTTGGCCATAGTCGGCAAGGGTCAAGGCGACATTCCGCAGGCGCACGGCGAACGTCTGGCCAATCTGGGTTATGCGATCAGGCGGCTCGGCGAACTCGAGCTGACTTCGTCAGGCGCTCGCCGCCTGGCAACGGGCGAATAGCTCGCTTCCGTTGCGTCCGGCTTCCCCTTTACGCCACCGGCACCACCAACCGCCGGTAAAGGTGCCATGTCGCATGTCCGAGCACGGGCAGCGTCACGACCAGTCCGAGAAAGTACGGCAGCGCCGAGACGATCAGCAGCATCACGATCACCGCGGCCCACGAGATCATCGGCAGCGGGCTAGTCACCACCGCGCGTACGCTCGTCACCATGGCGGTGACGAAATCGACCTCGCGGTCGAGCAGCAGCGGAAACGACACCACCGTCAGCGAGAACAAAATCAGCGACAGCGCGGCACCGACCGCATTGCCGATGACGAGGAACAGCAGGCCCTCATTCGTCGTCAGCACCACCGTCATGAATTCCTGCAAGCTCGAGAACGAGGCGTGCAGGCCGAGCAGCAGCGCGATGAGCAGCCGAACCTGGTACATCCAGATCACGAACACGAACAGCGTGACGAAGGCCATCCAGCCGATCTCGCTGCGCGCGCGTATCGCCGACCAGATCGCGCCGAAGGAGACCGGCTCGCCGCATTCGCGGCGACGGCTGACCTCGTAGAGGCCGATCGCGACGAACGGCCCGATCAGCGCGAAGCCGGCCGCAAGGGGATAGACGAGATAGACCATGCCGAAGGCGGTGAGGCAGAGCATGATGGCGATGCCGCCGCCTGCGTAGAGCGCGCCGAAGCAGAGCCCGTAGAGCGGCAGCGCCTGGAAATCGCGCAAACCCTCGACCAGCGCCTCGGCGATGTCGGTCGCCGCCACGGGACGCACCACCGGATCGACTTTGCCCGAGATCGACATGCGGCTCCCTCTCCTCATCACCGGCACGATCTCCGTCGCGCGCGATCCCGATATTAGCGCCCTCGCGACCGGCGCGCACGCGCGCGTTGATTGCGGGATGACGGTATCCCGGGAGGCCCGACACCAGCCCGACAGGGCCTCGCGGGCGAACTTTCCGGGGACTCATCCGTGATGTACGCGGCCGAAATCTTTCCCCGCGGGGCTTTTTCGGCGGATGCCTATGGACTGAGCGGAGGGTGGTGCCGCAGATTGCATCTTCGAACCAGCACGCGCGACGACCAAATTGGACCGCCCGACCGATGAGCTTGCGTACCCGGCTACTGATACTCGTCATTGCGGCCATGCTGGTGCCGGCCATCCTCGTCGGCTTACGTTTCGTGCAAAATCGCAGCAGCGAAATCAACGCAGCCCTGGCCAATCTGACCGCGACAGCCGACGACATTGCGAGCGACCTGGACGAGAAGATCCAGGGCACCGCCCAGCTTCACTATGGTCTCGCCCGTGCACGCGACCTCGACACGCGCGACAAGGCGGCGTGCTCGGCGTTCCTGTCGGAAGTGCGCGAGGAATACCCACAGTTCACCGGGATATTGACCATCGATCCCGACGGCAGCCTGTTCTGCGATTCGCTGCGGACCAACCGCACCCTCGACCTCCGGGATCGCGCCTATTTCAAGCAGGCCCTGGCGTCGCGCGGCATCGCGCTCGAGCCGGTATTCGGCCGGCTGACCGGACTATCGGTGCTCCAGATCGCCTATCCAGTGCGATCGGAGACGGGCGCCCTGAAGCTGATCCTGCTCGCCTCCTTCAACCTGCGCAAATTCGCGGAGTTTCACGACAAGCGGCTGCTCGGCCAGAAGGAGATCCTGCTCCTCGACAGCAAGGGAACGGTTCTGGTCGCCCCCTCCCGCGGAGGATGGACCGAGCCGGTCGGCACGTCGATCGCGGGATCCGATCTGCTCCGCTTCGCTGCAACGCCGGACCGGAAGGCGTATCAGGAGGTGACCGATCGCGACGGCCGGACGCAGGTCTGGGCTGTCGCCGCGCGCTCGCCTTCGACCCGCGATGCCGGCCTCTACATCATGGTCGGACGGTCCAAGGACGGACTGGTCGCCGCGGCGAATCGCCGGCTCTACGAGGATGTGGCGATACTCGCGGTGGCCTCGCTGCTGCTGCTGGCGGCCGTCTGGATCCTTGCCACCGTGAGCGTCGGGCGCCAGGTCGGACGTCTCGCCACCATGGCGAAGAAACTTGGGCTCGGAGATCTCAGCGCGCGAATTCCGCCTCCCCACCCGGGCGGCGAACTGGGCGGATTGATGACCCTGCTCAACGACACCGCCGAGTCGCTCGAACAGCAACGCGCCGCCATCGCCGACCTCAGCCACAAGCTCAGCCAATCCCAGAAGATGGAAGCCATGGGCCAGCTCACCGGCGGCGTGGCGCACGATTTCAACAACCTCTTGACCGTCATTCTCGGCAATTCGGAGCATCTTGCCGACAGACTGGCGGGCAACAAGGAATTGCACCGGATCGCCAACGACATCGCGACCGCCGCCGAGCGCGGCTCCGACCTGACGCGGAGCCTGCTCGCCTTCGCGCGCAAGCAGCCCCTGAGGCCGCGAGACATCGACATCGCCGTGAAGATTCACGAGATGGAGCAGCTGTTGCGCCGGCCCCTGGGCGAGTACATCGAATGCACCTTCGCGCTCGAATCGGATGTGTGGCTGACCAGCGTCGATCCCGGCGAGCTGACAACGGCGCTGCTCAATCTCGTGCTCAACGCGCGCGACGTCATGCCGCTCGGCGGCAAGCTGACGATCGAGGCGCGCAACACCTCGCTCGGTGAATCCGACCTTGACGTCAATGGCGAGCCGCGGCCGGGCGACTACGTCATGGTGGCCGTGACCGACACCGGCAGCGGCATGACCGCCGAGGTGGCGAGCCGGGCGTTCGAGCCGTTCTTCACCACCAAGGAGGTCGGCAAGGGCACCGGCCTCGGCCTGAGCATGGTCTACGGCTTTGTGCGGCAATCCGGCGGCGTTGTGCAGATGCAGTCCGAACCGGGACAAGGCAGCGTCGTCAGGCTGTTCTTTCCCCGCCTTGCGGCGCCACCAAACGAGCATCCGTCACCGGCGGAACGGATCGTCGCCCCCGACGGAAGCGAGACCATTCTTGTCGTCGAGGACGACGACATGGTTCGGGCCTATGTCGAGAGCGAGCTGAAGACCCTCGGCTATCGCGTCATCGCGGCGTCGAACGGTCCCGCGGCTCTCGAACTGTTGCGCCGCCCCGGCGACATCGACCTGCTGCTCACCGACGTCGTGATGCCGGGCGGCATGTTCGGACCAGAGCTTGCCAGGCAAGCGACCGGCTTGCGGCCCGGGCTCAAGGTGCTCTTCACCTCGGGCTACACCCAAAATCCCGTCAAGACGCCCGACGGGGTCGGCGACGCCCGCATCCTGACAAAACCGTTCCGGCGGAAGGATCTTGCCGCGATGCTGCGGTCCGCCCTGTCGGCGTCGCCGCGCTGAAATCAGGAAGAAAACGCCAGCCGGAGCGCTACGCCGAGATTGGCTACGAACAGAGCCGCGTCGATGACGAAGATCCTGAGCATCGGACCTTTCAGCACGGGCCAGTAGGCCACCCCGACGCGCCCTCCGCGCATCAGGACCGGAAGGTTATAGGCGAACTGGCTGAAGTGGCAGGCGGCAAAGAACAGGAACAGCGCGAGCTGCGCCTCGATCGGCTGGAAGAAGGCCGGACGAGCGGCCAGAAGATAGAACGACAAAAGCCCGATCGGCAGATTCATCCCGCCCAGGAACGCCACGCTGGCCGCCAGCGTCGGCGCGATCGGATTGCTGCGCTCTTCGCGCGGCAGGAGTATCTTCAGCGTGTTGCCCTGGGCGACGCTGAACTGGATGAACGCGCCGCCGAACCAGAGCGTGTTGAGGAGCAGGACGAAATCCGAAAGATGCATGATCATTTTCCGTAGAAGGCTTCGCTGCGCACCACACGGCCCGCATCGTCGAAATCCATGAACTCGCTGGCGCGCGTGTCGCCGAGCTGCCACCACACCGTCAGGCGCGCGATCGCCTCGTCCCAGCTCCAGCTCAGGATCTTCAGGTCGGCGCTTTCGATGTGGCCATAAGCCTCGCGCCAATAAGCGCGGATGTTCTCGGCGCCGCTGACGACCGGAGAACCGGTCAATGATAGTGCCAGAGGGCTGCGCATCTGCGCATCGTTGGCGAAATGCGCGACGACCGCGTCGATATCGACCCGGCGCCAGCTCGCGCACCATGCCGCGACAAAGCGCTCGGCGGCTGCGCGATCCATTTTCCATCCGCTCATGGCGGAGCCCTCCCCTGGCTCGTTGCCGGGAAAGTGGCAAAGCTCGCGCCTCATGTCAACTATATTGACTTGAGGAACCGTCAGTTGTTGTCGGCGATCGCCCCCATGACGGCCATCCATGCCGCCGCACCCGACGCCCCGGCGCGATCAAACGCTTCGCGCAGGACCTTGCGCTCGTGATCCGATGCCTTTTGCTCGATGCGTCGCCCGGCCTCCGTCAGGCGCAACAGCTTGGAGCGATGCTGCTCGGGTGCCCGCTTCGACGTCAGGAGCTTGCGCTCCAGCAGCAGGTTGAGCGGCCGGTTCAGGGCCTGCTTGGAGATGCCGAGGATCTCGATCAGCGAGCCGATCGCGATATCGGGACGGCGCGCCACCACGTAGAGGATGCGGTGGTGTGGACGCGACAGGCCCTGCTTCGCAAGATATTCGTCGGCCTCCAGCGTCATCCCGCGCCAGCCGTAATACATCAGCTCCAGCGCCGCATCGAGATCGTGCAGCTTCGGAAGTGAGGCGCGGTGAAGCCCCGCAGCTTGAGACGTCTTTGCCATTGTCTGAAAGAGCCTAACCCCGCGCCCGCAGCTCGCGCCGCAGCACCTTGCCCGTAGCCGTCATCGGCAGCGTCTCCGCGAACTCGACGAAGCGTGGATATTCGTGCGCGGCGAGTTGCACCTTCACGAACTCCTGGATCTCGCGCGCGAGCGTGTCGCTTGCCGCGAAGCCGGGACGCAGCACGATCCAGGCCTTGATCGATTCGGTGCGGATCGGATCGGGGATGCCGACCACCGCCGCCATCGCCACCGACGGATGCTTCATCAGCGTGTGCTCGATCTCGGACGGGCCGACGCGATAGCCGGCGGTGGTGATGACGTCGTCCTCGCGGCTGACATACCAGAAATAACCGTCCTCATCCCGGGTACCGAGATCGCCGGTCAGCAGGAATTCGCCGGCATATTTCTTCGCCGTCGCGTCTGGATTGCGCCAGTATTCGAGCATCGTGCACGGACATGGCTGGCGCACGCCGATGATGCCGCGCTGCCCCGTCGGCAGCTCCTCGCCCTTGTCGTTGACAATGCGGACGTCGAAGCCCGGCGTCGCCTTGCCCATCGACCCCGGGCGGATCGGAAACAGGTTGGAGTTGCTGCCGATCACGAGATTGCACTCGGTCTGTCCGAACACTTCATGCGCATCGATGCCGAACGTCTCGCGTACCCAGCCCAGCAGCTCGCCGCCGAGCGATTCACCGCCGGTGAAAATGCTGCGCAGCTTGACGCCCGGATGCTTCACGCCGGCCTGCCGCATCAGCTTCAGCGCGGTCGGCGGCAGGAAGACGTTGCGGACACCGAGGTCGGCCATCATCTGCATCGCCGCCTGCGGCTCGAACTTTCGCGCGCGGTGACCGACCAGGGGGATGCCGTGATACCAGAACGCGAACAGGCCGTTGACGAGGCCGCCGATCCACGCCCAGTCCGCCGGCGTCCACATCAGATCGCCGGGGCGCGGCAGGAAATTGTGGCACATCTCGACATTCGGCAAGTGGCCGAGCACGACGCGATGCGCATGCAGCGCGCCCTTCGGATTGCCTGTCGTGCCTGACGTGTAGATGATCAGGGCGGGATCATCGGCGGAGGTGTCGACGGTCGCAAAGTCCTCGGACGCGGTTTCGATCGCCGGCCAGAACGGTTTTGCGCCGGCGTGGACGGCGCCGCTCGTGATATAGATGTCCTGCAGATAGGGCAGCCGATCGCGGACCTTCGTGAGCTTCTCCCAGCCCGCCTCATCAGTGATGATGGCTCTTGCTTGCGAATTCGACAGGCGGAATTCCAGCGCGTCCTCGCCGAACAGCGCGAACAGCGGGATCGAGATCAGCCCGGAGCGGAACGCGGCCATATGCGCGATCGGCAGCTCCAGCGACTGCGACAGGAACACCGCGACGCGGTCGCCGCGCACGAGCCCATCGGCCTTCAGCACATTGGCGAAGCGGCGCGACATCTCCGCGACCTCGTCGAAGGAGGTACGCGTGGTTGCGCCGTTCTCGTCGACATAGACCAGCGCGAGGCGGCCCGTGCCGTCGGCATGGCGGTCGCAGCACGCCTCCGTCATGTTGAAGCGCGCCGGGACGTCCCAGCGGAAGTTACGATAGAGCTCGTCGTAGGTTGCGGCTTCGGTCAGCATGGTCGTTTCCCGGCAGCGTCGTCACGGCCGGGCTTGTCCCGGCCATCCACGTTCTTGTTGGACCTGAGTTTATGCGCGTGGGTGCCCGGGACAAGCCCGGGCATGACGATGCGGAGGCATCCCCTAACGGCGCACCGTCTGGAAGAATTTCCTGACGTCGCCAACATACAGCTCCGGCTGCTCGAATGCGGCGAAATGCCCGCCCTTCTCCATCTCGCTCCAGTGCGTGATGTTAGGAAAGTTCGGCTCCATCCAGCGCCTGACCGGCGTGATGATCTCCTTCGGGAATACGGCGACGCCGGTCGGCACGTTGACCCTGGGCGTGGTGCGGCGCTTGCCAAAACTCTCCCAATAGAGCCGTGCGGAGGAGGTCGCCGTCTCCGTTGCCCAATAGAGCATGACGTTGTCGAGCAGCTCGTCCTTGTCAAAAATATTTTCGGGATGGCCGTCGCAATCGGTCCAGGCCCAGAATTTTTCCAAAATCCAGGCCGCCTGCCCGCTCGGCGAATCCGTCAGGCCATAGCCGAGCGTCTGCGGCCGCGTCGATTGCTGCTTGGAATAGCCGGAATCGAGATCGACATAATGCTTCAGGCCGGCGAGCGCGCGCTTCTCTTCCGCCGTCGGCTCGCCCTCGACCTTCGGCGCCGCGTTGAAAGCGAGCGTGATGTGGATGCCGGCGCAGTGCTCGGCGTCCTGCGCGCCCAGCGATGTCGTCACTGCCGAGCCCCAGTCGCCGCCCTGCGCGCCGTAACGCGCGTAACCGAGCCGATCCATCAGCTTCGCCCAGGTCGCGGCGATGTGGTCGACGCCCCAGCCGGTGGTCCTTGGCTTGGCGGAGAAGCCAAAGCCCGGCAGCGACGGGCAGATCACGTGAAACGCATCCGCAGGATTACCGCCATGCGCGGCAGGATCGACCAGCGGCGCGATCACTTTCTGGAATTCGACGATCGACCCCGGCCAGCCGTGGGTGATGATCAGCGGCAGTGCGGACGGCTCCTTCGAGCGCGCATGCAGGAAGTGGATATCGAGCCCGTCGATCTCGGTGGTGAACTGGTCGAAGCGGTTGAGCTTTGCCTCGCGGGCGCGCCAGTCATAGCTGTTGGCCCAGTAGGCGCAGATCTCCTGGATCCATTTCAGCGGCGCGCCCTGGCTCCAGTCGTCGACCAGCTCCGCCTCCGGCCAGCGCGTGCGGGCGAGGCGCGATTTGAGGTCGGTGAGAATGTCGTCGCTGATGGCGATGCGAAACGGTTTGATGGCGCCGATCATCGGTTGCCCCCGATTTGTCTATCGGGAGAGAGTAGACCGAACTCACGCGGCATCAAAGGTGCACCTTCTCCCCTTGCGGGAGAGGGAAGAAGCTAGCCTGTCAGCGCCGCCTTCACCAGGCCGCTGGCCTTGCCGAAATCCATCTGACCGGCGTACTTCGCGCGCAACACCGCGATCACCTTGCCCATGTCCTTCATGCCGGCTGCGCCCGTCTCGGCGATCGCATCCGCGATCGCCTTCTTGACCTCGTCGTCCGACATCTGCTTCGGCAGATAGGCCGAGATCACCGCGATCTCCTCGCGCTCCTGGGCGGCGAGTTCGGCACGGCCGCCCTTGTCGTAGAGCTCGACCGACTCCTGGCGCTGCTTGATCATCTTCTGAAACACACCGAGCAGGTCGGCGTCCGACAGCGGCGGCTTGCCGTTGCCGCGCGCCTCGATGTCGGCGTTCTTGATGGTCGAGTTGACCATGCGCAGGGTGGACAGCTTGCGCTCGTCCTTGGCCTTCATGGCCTCCTTGACCGCGTTGTTGATGTCGTCGCGCAGCATGATCGTGATCCCTTCGAATATCCGACGCCTGATCTAGGCCGTTCGCGGCCCTGAGACAACCGGGGCGGCCAGCCATTCGACCAGCGCCCGCGTCGTCGCCCCGGGCTGCTCCGGCTGCGGCAGGTGCCCGCAACGCTCGAGGATCACCAGTCTCGCGCCCGCTATGCCCTCCGCCATCTCCTTGGAGAACGCGTTCGGAATCGTGTTGTCCTGATCGCCTGTCAGCACCAGCGTCGGGCATTTGATCGTCGCCAGCGTCGGCCGTGAATCCACCCGCGCAATGATCGCGGTCTGCTGCCGCAGATAGCCTTCGACCCCGACGTCCTCGCCCTGCTCATGCACGAGCTTTCGAATGCCGACATCGTCGCGGCGCGAGGGATGCACCAGCTCCGGAAACATCTCCTCGCGCGCCGCGCTCAGCTCGCCGCGCCTGGCCCGTTCCATCAGGCCGCGGCGGCGCGCGGTCGCTTCCGGTGTATCGGGCCGGGCCTGGGTGTTGATCAGCGCGAGCTTCAAAACCCGCTCGGGCGCCTGGCGCATGATCTCGAGCGCGATATAGCCGCCCATGGAGTGGCCGGCGAGCGCAAAGCGCGGCGGGGCCTCGCTCAGCACGCGCCGGGCGATCGCCGCTATGCTGTCGTCGCGGATATGGTTGGCAATCATCACCGGGCCGAACCGCCAGAGCGCGGGGACCACCGGGGCGTAGATCCGGGCCGAAGAGGCCAACCCCGGAACCAGCAGAAGCGGGGTGGTCTGGTCCATTATTGCCTCGCAAGCCCGGGAAATTGGCGGAAATTATTCTGCCAAGCTTAAGTGCCTGAGGAGACCTGTCAAATATGCAAAAACGCATGTGAATCGGCGCTCGTCCGCTTTGACGGCGGCGCCGGCCCGGACTATGAACCGGGCTCATGACACAACATGACAACGATACCGCCTGGCCGGACCATAAACCGACCGCGCTCCTCGTGCTCGCCGATGGCACGGTGCTCGAAGGCTTCGGTCTCGGCGCCGAAGGCCATGCCGTCGGTGAAGTCTGCTTCAACACCGCGATGACCGGCTATGAGGAGATCCTCACCGATCCCTCCTATGCCGGCCAGCTCATCACCTTCACCTTCCCGCATATCGGCAATGTCGGTACCAACGAGGAAGACATCGAGACGGTGAACATGGCCGCGACGCCCGGCGCGCGCGGCGTGATCCTGCGCACCGCGATCACCGATCCCTCGAACTACCGCGCCACCAAGCATCTCGACGCCTGGCTCAAGGCCCGCGGCATCATCGGCCTGTCCGGCATCGACACCCGCGCATTGACCGCGCTGATCCGCAGCAAGGGCATGCCCAACGCCGTGATCGCGCATGCCAGGAACGGCGAGTTCGACCTGCATGGCATGAAGGAAGAAGCGCGCGAATGGCCGGGCCTCGAGGGCATGGACCTCGTGCCGATGGTCACCTCGGGCCAGCGCTTCACCTGGGACGAGACGCCCTGGCTGTGGGACAAGGGTTTTGGCCGCCAGGACAAGCCGGAGTTCAACGTCGTCGCCATCGACTACGGCATCAAGCGCAACATCCTGCGCCTGCTCGCCGGCGTCGGCTGCAAGGTGACGGTGGTGCCGGCGACGACCTCATCGGAAGACATTCTGGCGATGAAGCCGGACGGCGTGTTCCTGTCCAACGGCCCCGGCGATCCGGCCGCGACGGGCAAATACGCGGTGCCGGTGATCCGGGACGTGATCAAGTCGGGCACGCCGACCTTCGGCATCTGCCTCGGCCACCAGATGCTCGGCCTCGCCGTCGGCGCCAAGACCAAGAAGATGCATCAGGGCCATCACGGCGCCAATCATCCCGTGAAGGACGAGACCACCGGCAAGGTCGAGATCACCTCGATGAACCACGGTTTTGCGGTGGACGAGGCGACGCTGCCGAAGGGCGCGACGCAGACCCACATCTCGCTGTTCGACGGCTCCAATTGCGGCATCCAGCTCGACGGCAAGCCGGTGTTCTCGGTGCAGTACCACCCCGAGGCCTCTCCAGGCCCGCGCGACTCGCACTATCTGTTCCAGCGCTTCGCGGATCTGATGCGGCAGAAGAAGAGCGCGTAACGCCGGCTCTCCTGCAATTGCCTTGACGACATCGAGCCCGGGCCTTGACCCGGGCTCTTGTCATTCCGGGCTCGACGCTGCGGTTCGCCCGGACGCAAGGAACGTCGTCTCACGCCCCTCGTTGATTCCTGCTACGCTCACGCAGGAGCCCTGCCATGTCCGTTGTCCGCGACAATGCCGAGCCACGCGCCATCGTGTTCGAAGATGACGGGCTCGTGCCGAACAACATCCTTCCCTTCCTGGTCTATCGGGGTGCGGTGAAGCTCGATTCCAGGCGTCCCGAGGCGACCATCGAAAACCTGTTCGAAGCGAATAGCTGGGGCGGCACGTGGCGCAACGGTGTCTACGACTATCTGCACTATCACGCGACGGTGCATGAGGTGCTCGGCGTCGCGCGCGGAAGTGCCCGCGTCCGCTTCGGCGGCGATCATGGCCAGGAGCTGGAGATCAAGGCAGGCGACGTCGCGATCCTGCCTGCCGGCACGGGGCATCAGTGCATCAGGGCGAGCGACGATTTCTGCATCATCGGCGCCTATCCGCCGGGATCGAAGATGGTGGTGACGCGGGCAACTCCGGAGAACCACGCCAGGGCACTGAAGACGATTCCCGAGGTCGCGCTGCCGCCGGCCGATCCGGTGACGGGCAAGAACGGGGCGTTGATGAGGCTGTGGAGCCGGCCATAAGCGCGACGCCGTAGGGGGGGCAAAGCGGAGCGTGCCCACCAATCAGTTCAAGCCGCAAGGATAGATGGTGGGCACGGCGCGCAAGAAGCGCGCCTTTGCCCACCCTACGCAGTCGCGTACCCCCTACGCCTCGTTGCCACCCTCCTGGCGGGTGGCCTCGAACAGGAACCACGTCCGGCGCTCGGTCTCGTCGATGAAGTTTTCGAGGATGCTGGCGCTGGCGACATCGCCGGCGTCGTCGCAGACCTCGTGTGCCTTGCGCATCGCGCTCGCGACGTGCTTGTTGTCCTGCATCAGCTCGCGCAGCATCTCGCGTGGCGGGACGTAGTCCTCGTTGTTGTCCTTGATGGTCTGGAGTTTGGCGACCTGGCCGATCGACTTCAGCGTGGTGCCGCCGATCTTGCGGACGCGTTCGGCGAGCTGGTCGGTGGTGGCGAAGATCTGGTCGGACTGCTCGTCGAGCAGCAGATGATAGTCGCGGAAATGCCGGCCGCTGATGTGCCAGTGGAAATTCTTGGTCTTCAGATAGAGCGCGAACGCATCAGCCAAAAGCACGTTGAGCGCCTCAGAGACCTTCTTGACCCCATCGGGCGACAGATCGGTGGGGGTATCGAGATCGGGCGAGACCTTGGTGGGGGCTTTGCTCACGGGAAACCTTCCTGTTAGGACGCGGACATTGACGGCGCGCCGTCGCACCCCTAACGCAAGGCGGGCAGCGCCGGTTCCTTGACAGGAACCGTTTGGCCGGGACCTACGAAATACCATGGACGATTGGATCGATTATTACGACTCCACGCATACGATCTATGTCAGCAAGCTGCATCGCGACTTGCACTTCCAGATCATCGCGCGGGACATCATCGGCTACATCTCATCGCCCGAGGCGACCGTGCTCGACTATGCCTGCGGCGAGGCGCTGTCGGCGAGCCAGGTGGCCGCGGCCTGCGGCAAGCTGATTCTCGCCGAGCCCGCCCCCGGCGTGCGTGGCCGGCTGATCGCGCGATTTGCCCCGAACACCAGGATCCGCGTCCGCTCCCTCGACGACGTCCGCAAAATGCAGGACCAGTCGATCGACCTCGCGGTGATGAACTCGGTCGCGCAATACATGACGCCGGACGAGCTCGATGCCGCGCTTGTGAACATCCGGCGATTGCTGACCCCATCCGGCAAGCTCGTGCTCGGAGATATCTTGCAGCCCAATGTCGGCATGTTCAGGGATGTGATGGCGCTGCTCAGCTTCGGCCTGCGTCACGGCTTCCTGAAGGACGCGCTGATCGGGCTGATCAGCACCGCGCTGTCAGATTACCGTCATCTGCGCACGCGCATCGGGCTCCAGCGCTATAGCGAGGACGAGATCGTCGCCAAGCTGACCGCGGCCGGCTTCGCTGTCCAGCGCGCCCACACCAATATCGGCCATAATCGCTGGCGCATGACCTTCATCGCGCGGCCGCCTCTGGTCCGTTAAGCATAATGACTGCCCGAGGTGGCTTGTCACACGCCGATAGGTAAAGATCGTCGCGGCCCGGTGGCGGAAGCGTCTACGCGAGGGCGGTGCAACGCTCTTCATCCTGGTTCAAATCCAGGCCGGGTCTCCAGCCTTCGCTGGCTCCGCCAGCTTCGGCTAGGCAAGCCGTATCGTGCGAAGGCTGCCTCGGCGAAGCCCGAAGGGCGAAGACGGGCACGCTTCGACGGACCGCCCAAAGCGAATTCTCGAAAACTCGCAAACTTCAATCCACTTCAACCGTTTCGCACTCCGACAGCAGCTGTAGCCGGTCGGCATCCTTGGCTGCGGAGCTGAGGACAGCATCGAGCAGCCCCGGAAAGCGTGCGTCCAGATCCTCGCGGCGGAGCCGCATGAAGCGGTTGGTGCCCGCCACGCGCGTCAGCATCAGGCCGCATTCGCGCAGCTTGGCGAAATGGTAGGCGAGGTTGGATTTGCCGGAAAGGCCGCTGAAGTCGCCACAGCAGAGTTCGCTGCTGACACGTTCCTGCTGGGCGAGCTGATAGACGATGGCCAACCGGATCGGATCGCTCAGGCAATCCAGAACCATCGGCAGCTCGATCTGCTCGCGGGTGGGATGAAGGGGCGTGCGGCTCATGGTCTGGAATCATAGCAAACTGACCGTGATGTTCAATAGTTCTTGAACCAATTGACTTCTTAGCCTTTGCATTCAATAGTTCAATAAACGTTGAACATAGGGATATCGTCCAATGAGCGTGTTCTGGCTGGCTCTCGCGGCCTTCGCGATTGGTACGGAAGGCTTTGTCATTGCAGGGCTTTTGCCATCGATCGCCAGCGATCTTTCGATTTCCGTCCCGGCCGCCGGCCAATTGGTCACCGCCTACGCCCTCACCTATGCGGTGGGTTCGCCGATCCTGGCGGTGACGCTGAACAATATCGACCGCCGCACCGTGCTGGCCCTGGCGCTATCGACCTTCATTGCCGGAAATCTCGTCGCGATGGTGGCTTCCAGCTACGCCCTGCTGCTGGCCTCCCGCATGCTGATGGCGCTGGGCTCCGGACTGTGCATGCCGACGGCGCTCGCCGTATCGGTGGCGGTCGCCGCGCCCGAACGGCGCGGCCGCGCGGTGGCGCTGGTCACCTCGGGCCTCACGATTGCAACCGTGATCGGCGTCCCGCTCGGCAATCTCGTCGGCAGCCTGCTCGGATGGCGCGCGACCTTTGCCATGGTGGCCCTGATCGGCGCGGTTGCGCTTGCCGGCCTGCTGCTTGGCCTGCCCCGCGGCCTGCCGCGCAACACCGCCTCGCTCAGCGAACGGCTGGCAGTGGCGCGTCACAGCAATGTCGTGATCGCGCTGCTGATCACCATCTTATGGGCGCTCGGCGGCTTCACCGTGTTCACCTATTTCGCGGTCCCGCTGCGCGGCCTCGGCTTCGACGCCGCGCAGATCAGCCTCGCGCTGCTGGTGTTCGGCGGCGCCGCCGCCATCGGGAACATGCTGGGCGGTGTCCTGGCCGACCGGCTCGGGACTCTCGCCACCGCAGGCCTCGGGCTCGCCGGCATGGCGAGCGCCCTGATCCTGCATTCGCTGGTCCTGAAGTTGATGCCTGGACAGGCGCATTATGCGGTGCTGGGCGCGATCTTCCTCTGGGGCATCTCGGGCTGGGCGTTCTATCCGGCCCAGGTCGCTAGCATCATCCGGATCGAGCCGCAGGCCTCGATGATCGCACTCTCGCTCAACGCCTCCGCCATGTATCTCGGCTTTGCCATCGGCGGGGCCCTGGGTGGCGCGGTGCTGGCCACCCTTTCGCCTACTGATCTTGGCTGGATCGGCGGATCGAGCGTTGCGGCCTCGCTGCTGGTGCATCTCGCCCGTGGCTGGCAGGCACGGCCAAAACCCGTCAAAATTGCCGGTTGATGGGCGTTTTTCGGGGTTTCGCCGCCCCGAAAACTGGTCTAAGACCCACCCGCGCGCGAGGGGAGACCCCGCGCTCTCGGCTCAAGGGGACGCGCGGCAAGCGCGCCCTTTTTTTGTGCCCAAAATCCACTTCGGCGAGAGTTGATGCCCAAACGTACAGACATCACCACCATCCTGATCATCGGCGCTGGTCCCATCGTGATCGGCCAGGCCTGCGAGTTCGACTATTCGGGCACGCAAGCGGTGAAGACGCTGAAGGAAGAGGGCTATCGCATCGTCCTCGTCAATTCCAATCCGGCCACCATCATGACCGATCCGGAATTGGCCGATGCGACCTATATCGAGCCGATCACGCCCGAGATCGTCGCAAAAATCATCGAGAAGGAACGTCACGTCATTCCCGGCGGCTTCGCGCTGCTGCCGACCATGGGCGGACAGACCGCGCTGAACTGCGCGCTGTCGCTGCGCCGGCAGGGCACGCTGGAAAAGTTCGATGTCGAGATGATCGGCGCGACCGCGGATGCGATCGACAAGGCGGAAGACCGTCAGCTGTTCCGCGAGGCCATGACCAAGATTGGACTTGAGACGCCAAAGTCGCGGCTCGCCAACGCGTCCGAGTTGAAGAAGTCCTTCCGCGACAAGCACCGGGCCGAACGCGAGAAGCTGTCGGGTGCCGCCCTCGAGGAACACGAACGGCAATGGGTGCTCGGCGAAAGCGACCGCCGCAAGCGCTACCAGGAATATGCGCTCGGCCAGGCGCTGATGGCGCTGTCCGAGATCGGCCTGCCCGCGATCATCCGTCCCTCCTTCACGATGGGCGGCACCGGCGGCGGCATCGCCTACAACAAGGAAGAATTCCTCGACATCATCGAGCGCGGCCTCGATGCGTCTCCGACCAACGAAGTGCTGATCGAAGAATCCGTGCTCGGCTGGAAAGAGTACGAGATGGAGGTCGTGCGCGACAAGAAAGACAATTGCATCATCGTCTGCTCGATCGAGAACCTCGATCCGATGGGTGTGCACACGGGCGACTCCATCACGGTCGCGCCGGCGCTGACGCTGACCGACAAGGAATACCAGATCATGCGCGACGCCTCGCTGGCGGTGCTGCGCGAGATCGGCGTCGAGACCGGCGGCTCCAACGTGCAGTTCGGCGTCAATCCCGAAGACGGCCGCATGGTCGTGATCGAGATGAATCCGCGCGTGTCGCGGTCGTCCGCACTGGCCTCCAAGGCCACCGGCTTCCCGATCGCCAAGGTCGCCGCCAAGCTCGCGGTCGGCTACACGCTGGACGAGATCGCCAACGACATCACCGGCGGCGCGACGCCGGCCTCGTTCGAGCCGACCATCGACTACGTCGTCACCAAGATTCCGCGCTTCGCCTTCGAGAAATTCCCGGGCGCGTCGACCACGCTGACCACGTCGATGAAGTCGGTCGGCGAAGTGATGGCGATCGGCCGTACCTTCCAGGAGAGCCTGCAGAAGGCGCTGCGCGGACTCGAGACCGGCCTGACCGGGCTCGACGAGATCGAGATCGAGGGGCTAGGCCAGCACGACGACAAGAACGCGATCCGCGCCGCGCTCGGCACGCCGACGCCGAACCGGCTGCTCCAGGTCGCCCAGGCCATGCGACTCGGCTGGTCGAACGAGGACATCTTCAACTCCTGCAAGATCGATCCGTGGTTCCTCAGCGAGATGCGCGGCATCGTCGACATGGAGGAGAAGGTCCGGAAGAACGGCCTGCCGGGCAACGCCTTCGGCATGCGCACGCTCAAAGCCATGGGCTTCTCCGATGCGCGGCTCGCCGTGCTGGTGGCGTCGACGGAGGCCGAGGTGACAGCGAAGCGCCACGCGCTCGACGTCCGCCCGGTGTACAAGCGCATCGACACTTGCGCGGCCGAGTTCGCCTCGCCCACCGCCTACATGTATTCGACCTATGAGGCGCTGTTTGCGGGCGCGCCTGCGGACGAGAGCTCGCCGTCGGACAAGAAGAAGGTCATCATCCTCGGCGGCGGGCCCAATCGTATCGGCCAGGGCATCGAGTTCGACTATTGCTGCTGTCACGCCTGCTTCGCACTGCATGACGCCGGCTACGAATCCATCATGGTCAACTGCAACCCCGAGACGGTGTCGACCGACTACGACACCGCCGACCGGCTCTATTTCGAGCCGCTCACCGCCGAGGACATGCTGGAGATCATCGCGAAGGAGCGCACCAACGGCACGCTGCACGGCGTGATCGTGCAGTTCGGCGGCCAGACCCCGCTGAAGCTGGCGCGCGCGCTGGAAGCCGCCGAAGTGCCGATCCTCGGCACCTCGCCCGACGCCATCGACCTTGCCGAAGACCGCGACCGCTTCAAGCGCGTGCTCGACAAGCTCCGGCTGAAGCAGCCGAAGAACGGCATCGCCTATTCGGTCGAGCAGGCGCGCCTGGTCGCAACCGATCTCGGCCTGCCGCTGGTGGTGCGCCCGTCCTACGTACTCGGCGGCCGCGCGATGCAGATCATCCGCGAGGAGAACCAGCTCAGCGACTATTTGCTCGGCACACTGCCAGAGCTGGTGCCGGCCGACGTCAAGGCGCGCTACCCGAACGACAAGACCGGGCAGATCAACACCGTGCTCGGCAAGAACCCGCTGCTGTTCGACCGCTATCTGTCCGATGCAACGGAGATCGACGTCGACTGCCTCTGCGACGGCAAGGACACTTTCATCGTCGGCATCATGGAGCACATCGAGGAAGCCGGCATCCATTCCGGTGACAGCGCCTGCTCGCTGCCGCCGCACTCGCTCGACGCCAGGATGATCGAGGAGCTGGAGCGGCAGACGCGTGAGCTGGCGCTCGGCCTCGACGTCGTCGGCCTGATGAATGTGCAGTACGCGATCAAGGACGGCGAGATCTACGTGCTCGAAGTCAATCCGCGCGCCTCGCGCACGGTGCCCTTCGTCGCCAAGGTGGTCGGCACGCCGGTCGCCAAGATCGCAGCGCGCATCATGGCCGGCGAGAAGCTCGCCGACTTCAAGCTGAAGAAGGCGGACTTCAAGCATGTCGGTGTGAAGGAATCGGTGTTTCCGTTCGCCCGCTTCCCCGGCGTCGACACGGTGCTCGGCCCCGAGATGCGCTCGACCGGCGAGGTGATGGGCATCGACAGCTCCTTCGCGATAGCCTTTGCCAAGAGTCAGCTCGGCGGCGGCACGCGGGTGCCGCGCAAGGGCACGGTGTTCGTCTCGGTTCGCGAGAGCGACAAGACGCGCATCGCCGAGGCCGTTCGCGAATTGCATTCGCTCGGCTTCAAGGTGCTGGCGACATCGGGCACGGCGCGCTTCCTGACCGATCAGGGCATCCCGACCGAGAGGGTCAACAAGGTGCTTGAGGGACGGCCGCACATCGTCGATGCCATCACCAATGGCGACGTCCAGCTCGTCCTCAACACTACCGAGGGCCCGCAGGCGCTCGCCGACAGCCGCTCGCTGCGGCGCGCGGCCCTCTTGCATAAAGTGCCGTATTACACCACTCTTTCCGGGGCCGTGGCGGCCGCGCAGGGCATCCGCGCCTATCTGGGCGGGGACCTTGAGGTTCGTACCCTGCAGAGCTACTTTTCGGAAACCTGATCGCTAGCAACGGCGACGCTTCCGCTAAGTGACTGGCAATGAAGCCACAATGGCCGGAGGAACTGTCCGGCCGTTGTGGTTGTTCTGTTCCGGCGCCAGACCCACATAACCGTTCCGGTGGCCGTATACTCAGCCCCGGAAGTACTGACGAATCAAGGTTGCCGCGCCCTGTGTCTTGCCGGGGCGCGCGGCCGAAGGACGAGAGAAGAGATGGAAAAGGTTCCGATGACAGCGGGCGGCTTTGCCGCGCTCGGAGAAGAATTGAAGAGGCGCCAGTCCGAGGACCGTCCGCGCATCATCGAGCATATTGCGGAAGCGCGCTCGCACGGCGACCTGTCGGAGAACGCGGAATATCATGCCGCGAAGGAAGAGCAGTCCCACAATGAGGGCCGCATCGCCGAGCTCGAGGACAAGCTCGCGCGCGCCGACATCATCGATATTTCCAAGCTGTCCGGCGACACCATCAAGTTCGGCGCCACTGTGACGCTGGTCGACGAGGACACCGAGAAGAAGACGGTGTGGCAGATCGTCGGCGAGGTCGAGGCCGACGCCAAGAAGGGCCGCATCTCCATCACCTCGCCGCTCGCGCGCGCGCTGATCGGCAAGAAGAAGGGTTCAACCGTCGAGGTCAACGCCCCCGGCGGCGCCAAGGCGTATGAGATCACCAAGGTAGAGTGGCGGTAAGGATTTGCCGCTAAGCGTGATGATGTTTTGAAAAGGCCGCGCCCTGCGCGGCCTTTTTGTTTCGGGGTATTGCGAGGGCCGTGTGCCTCTCCCCGCAAGAACCGGGAGAGGGAGAAGGCTTACCTTCTCCCCTTCACATCAAGCGGCACGGCCGCCTCGTATTTCGAATTATGCAGCACCAGCGACGTGCGCACGTTACGCACATGGGGTGCGGCGGTGAGGTGCGTCACGAAATCCTGGAAGGTGGCCATGTCCGGCGCGACGCATTTCAGGATGAAATCGACCTCGCCCGACAGCATCCAGCATTCCCGCACCAGGGGCTCGGCACGGACGAACTCCTCGAAGGCGCGCAAATCCGCCTCGGCCTGGCTGGACAGGTGCACGGCGGCGAACACAGTGACGTCGAAGCCGAGCTTGCGGGCGTCGAGCAGGCCGCGATAGCCGTGGATATAGCCCTCCTCCTCCAGCGCGCGGACGCGGCGGAGGCAGGGTGGCGGCGAGATGCCGACGCGCTTGGCCAGCTCGACATTCGTGATTCGACCGTCGGCCTGGACCTCGGTGAGAATTTTCAGGTCGATCTCGTCTAGGTTCCGCGACACGTGATTGGAACTCCTGGCCTTTGCGGCTGTATTGGTGGATTTGACGCAATCCTCATAGCCAGTCCGCAGCAATTGCGCAATTTTATTGCGCGTGCAGCGCAATCGACTTTTGTTCCCTGTTGGAAAAATCCGCCGACAGGGAATGCAATTCTTGCATAGCTCACCAGAAGGCTTAGATTAGCTCTGATATTTCAGCGCTTCCGCGACGCCTCCCGGCACGTTCCGCACCCGCGCTGCAGATCCCCCGTGAAAGGCGTCCGTCAAAATGTCTGCCACTGTTCATGCAAAGGTCGTCATTATTGGCTCCGGCCCCGCCGGCTACACGGCGGCGATCTACGCCGCGCGCGCAATGCTTGAGCCGATCCTGATCCAGGGGATCCAGGCGGGCGGCCAGCTCACCATCACCACCGACGTCGAGAACTATCCGGGCTTCGCCGACGTGATCCAGGGCCCCTGGCTGATGGAGCAGATGGAGAAGCAGGCGGTCCATGTCGGCACCAAGATCGTCTCCGACCTGGTCACCAAGCTGGAGACTATGCAGCGGCCGTTCCGCCTCACCTGCGACAGCGGCGACGTCTATCTCGCCGACAGCGTCATCCTTGCCACCGGCGCGCAAGCGCGCTGGCTCGGGCTCCCGTCGGAAACGAAATTCCAGGGCGGCGGCGTGTCGGCCTGCGCCACCTGCGACGGCTTCTTCTACCGCAACAAGGAAGTCGTGGTGGTCGGCGGCGGCAATACCGCGGTCGAGGAAGCCCTGTACCTCACCAACCATGCCTCGCAGGTCACCATCGTGCATCGTCGCGATCACTTCCGCGCCGAACGCATCCTGCAGGAGCGTCTGTTCAAGCACCCGAAGATCAAGGTGGTCTGGGACTCGGCTGTCGACGAGATCTGCGGCACCGAGAACCCGAACAAGGTCACCCATGTCCGCCTCAAGAACGTCAAGACCGGCGCGCTCACGAACGTGAAGACCGACGGTGTCTTCATCGCCATTGGACACGCGCCGGCGACCGAGCTCGTGAAGGACCAGGTCAAGCTGAAACGGTCGGGCTATGTCGAGGTTGCCCCGAACTCGACCGCCACCTCGGTGCCCGGCCTGTTCGCCGCCGGCGACGTCGCCGATGAGACCTATCGCCAAGCCGTGACGGCTGCCGGCCTCGGCTGCATGGCAGCTCTCGAAGCCGAACGTTTCCTGGCCCTGCGCGCCAGCGAGCGCGCTGCAGCGGAATAAAGATCATGCCTCGAACACGCGACGGATTTACGGATATGGATTGGGACAAGCTGAAGGTGTTTCACGCGGCGGCGGAAGCGGGCAGCTTCACGCATGCGGGCGAGCAGCTCGGCCTGTCGCAATCGGCGGTCTCACGCCAGGTCTCGGCACTGGAGCAGGAGCTCTCGGTCTCGCTGTTCCACCGCCACGCCCGCGGCCTGATCCTCACCGAGCAGGGCGACCTGCTCTTCCGCACCGCGCATGACGTGTTCATGCAGCTGCAGGCGGCGCGCGCCAAGCTGACCGACAGCCGCGAGCGGCCGAGCGGCGACCTCAAGATTACCACCACGCCCGGCGTCGGCATCAACTGGCTGATCCCGCGGCTCGGCGAATTCACTGCGCTCTATCCGGAGATCCGGATCTCGCTGATCGTCACCGACGAGGAGCTCGACCTGTCGATGCGCGAAGCGGACGTCGCGATCCGCACCCGCAAGCCGACGCAGCCGGATCTCATCCAGCGCAAGCTGTTCGCGATGGGCTTCCACGCCTATTGCTCGCCGGATTACATCAAGCGCTTCGGCACGCCGCGCACGCTCGAGGAGCTCGACTCCCACCGCATCATCACGCTCTCCGACGGCAACTTCGCGCCGCATCTTCAGAACCGCAACTGGCTGGTCGAAGCCGGCCGCAACGGCTCTGGTCCGCGCGAGGCCTATTTCAGAGTGAACAACATCCTCGGCCTCGTCCGCGCCTGTCAGCAAGGCCTCGGCATCGCGGCGCTGCCGGATTATCTGATCGAGGAACAGAGCCGCCTGGTGCAGCTGTTCGGAGAATCGGATTCGATCCAGCTCGACACTTATTTCGTCTATCCCGAGGAGTTGAAGACGGTCGCGCGCGTGCAGGTGTTCCGCGACTTCGTGGTGAGCAAGGCGCAGCGCTGGCCTTCCTGATTTCCGCATGTCTGACATGCGACCTGAACGGTTGCTGCATGGCGCTCGTCGAGCCCATAATGTTTCCACGCTGAGCCTTCGCGTTGCGCATTTGTCCCCCTCCTCCAGTGGCGCGGGAGTTCAGTAATCCCTCTTGGAAGGTGATTGTGTCGGCCTCACGTGGCCAATACCTTAAGCCGGGCTCGCTTGAGCCCGGCTTTTTTTCTGTCCCATTCTGGTTTCACGTTCCGCGTGTATTGACAGTTCCACGTACACCCCGCATCATTTGCGAATGATCACGAAGTCGTGCGCAATCTCGTTCAAGGCAGTCGCCTCGAAAAAAGGCCCCCATCCGGGGACCTCGGATTTTTGCGCGCGCTAACACAGCTTCGTCATCGCTAGCAAATCCCGAAACCCCGCCGCCTGGACGGGGTTTTTTCATGTGCCCTCCGTCTCAGGTTTTTTCCCGAGAAGGAGATGGAACATGACCGGTCTACAAGATCATTTGCACGGACTCTGGCTGCCGCTGGTGACGCCGTTTCGCGACGGCGCTATCGACGAGAGGTCGTTGCGGCGGCTGACGCGACATTACAGCGGACAGGCCGTCGACGGCTTCATCCTGGGGGCGACCTCCGGCGAGGGCATGACGCTGCGCGAGGTCGAGCTCGAGCGTCTCGTCGCCATCGTGCGCGACGAGATGGCGACGGAGCGCCGCAGCATTCCGATCTGCCTCGGACTGTCGGGCGCGGACACTTCGCGGCTGAAGGAACGCCTCGACGAGACCGCGGACTGGCCGATCGACGGTTATCTGATCGCGAGCCCCTATTATGTGCGGCCGTCGCAGCGCGGGCTCCTGGCTCATTTCGAAGCCCTTGCCGATCACGCGGCGTGGCCGATCGCGCTCTACAACATCCCCTATCGCACCTCGGTGAACATCACCAACCAGACGCTGCTGCGGCTTGCCGAACATCGGAACATCGTCGGGCTGAAGGATTGCGGCGCGAACCGCGATCAATCCATCGCGCTCCTGCGCGACAGGCCGAAGGGCTTTCGCGTGCTCACCGGCGAGGATGCGAACTACCTTGAGGCGCTCACCGACGGCGCCGACGGAGGCATCGTGCTATCCGCCCATGTCGAGACCGCGACGTTTGCGGCCGTGTATGCCGAGGTGAAGCGAGGCAACCACGACGCGGCGCAGGCGCGCTGGCACGAGGTCGCCGAGCTGACGCGCCTGTTGTTCACCGAGCCGAGCCCGGCGCCGGCGAAGTACTGGCTGTGGCGGTGCGGCCTGATCGACAGCCCCGAAGTGCGCCTGCCAATGGTGGAAGTGAGCAGCGAGCTCGCAGCCCAGATCGACCGCGAGATCGAGCGACGGATGAAAGTCGCCGCGTAGCGCCTCCGCTTCCTCTCTTCACACGCACGCCGCCACCCCCTTCTCCCCGTGCGGGAGAGGGAAGGCAGCGTCGTGTCCGCTCGACACCATCTCAATCCGGAAAAGAGATCGACCTATGGACATTCGTCAATGGCGCGATGCGCTGAAGGCGGCATGGGAACGCGTTTCATATGCGAGCGAGTTATCCGACTGGCTGCGGCGCGATATCGGATTGACCGCGGATGAGGTGAAATCGCGCGCGGACTACATCGACGAGATCAGAAGGAAATACAGCGAGTGGGTTTAGCGGCGGCGCGAGTCCTTCACCCTCCCCTGGAGGGGGAGGGTCGGTCGCGCGCAGCGCGAGCGGGGTGGGGTGATCTCTCCACTCGGGCACTGTTGGCTGCGGAGGCACCGTCACCCCGCCCCGCTACGCATTTCACTTCGCGCAATGCGTAGCGACCCTCCCCCTCCAGGGGAGGGTTAGAACGTGCCCGTAGTTAACCCGCGCGAACGCGCGCACCGCGCTGGCATGGTTAATCCGTGGTAGCACCTGTGTTCGAATGCGCCCGAAATTGCGATCCGGATTCTTAAAACATCGCGGCTATCACTGGCGCCCATAAGCGAAGAAATCGCGGGGGCGTTTTGTGAATATCCAGAATGAAGTGGCGTCGCATTACGACGCCGGACAGCAGAGCTTTACCACCGAGGACATTCTCTGGGCCGCCGGCATTTGGTCGGTGATCCTGACGCTGTCGCCGGTCATCGTGTTCTACATGCTGATGGTGGCGTAACGCATCTCCACCGGGCCAAAACGCAAAACGCGCGGACTTCCGCGCGCTTTCCGTCCGGGGAATGATTTATGAAAATTATGCCGCCTGCTTGTGCATTGCGCCGGATGCCGACGCCGTGCCGCGAATAGCCTTCACTGAACGCTCGATTGCCGCCCACAGCCTTGCGATTTCCTGGGCCGCACGGCTCTCGGCCTGATACTCGCGCGCGCCTTCGCCGTGGCTGAGCGCCATCAGCAAATCCGAACGGTTGGTGATCTGGCCGCCCCACACCGGCGCGCGGAATTTCGCCAGCGCCTCGCGGGCGATGGTAACGATCGGGCTTTCGGACTCGTCGCGGCGCGCCGGCGCACCGTTGAGCACGACCGCGTAGGGCTTGCGCGCCGCGCGGCACATCTGGATGGTTTCCTGCACTGCGTTGACGTCGAACACGCCGGGACGTGCCGGAATGACCACCATGGTCGCGTTCTTGATCGCGTCGTCGACGACGGCCGAGAGATTCGGCGGCGTGTCGATCAACACCCATTCATAACCGTCGCGCTTGGCAGCGGAGACGATGCCGCTGACCGAGTTCACGGCAGCCTTGATCGGCGGCTCGTTGGTGCCGCGCAGCTTGTGCCACAGCGTCAGCGAGCCCTGCGGATCCGCGTCCACGAGCATCACCTGCTTGCTCGCCTTGATCTGCGCGGCGAGATGTGCGGCCAGGGTACTCTTGCCCGAGCCGCCTTTACGCGATGCAAAAACAATTACGTTCATACCTCTGGCCTCCAGATTGACCCCAGATCACGAAAATGAATCACCGCGCTGATTCGGGAAAGAAAAATTTACCGGCAGTTGCCTCAGAGCCACGAAATAACAAGACGTGTTGGCTTTTGAGTCACACTGCTTCGCGCGACCAGGATACCAATCGCAACGAAACGCCCTTCACGCCGGCAATCCCACGCTTTTTCGGCAGCAACGCGGGAAAAACGGAATGCAACCTCGCCGCGCAAACCCTCTCGCGACTCTTTTCCGTCGAACGCGCTGGTAATTGTCGCAGGCGTCCGCACGGCGAGGCGAACAAAAGGAGTCCGGAGGCTGGCGCGCAGCTGATGCCGGCAACACACATGCAGGGGACACCGACGCGAAGACGCTTCGCGCTGTTGCCCTGACGCGACGAGCTTCAAAGAAAGAACGCTGGCCCCGCGCTCAGCTTTCGCTGGATTTCTTCTTCTTGGCCGCCTTCTGCGAAGGCTTGGTGCTCTTCTTGGCCGTCGGCTTGCCGGCGCGAGCCTCGCCGGGCTCAGGTCCCTGACGGAAGAACACTTTGCACTGCGGCGAGAGCTGCGATTTCTTCTGGATCATGCAGGCGGTGATGGCATCGACGTTCGGAACGAACTCGCCGCACAGCCGCATCGCGTCCGGCGAGCAGGCCTGCTGCTCCTCCTGCGTGTAAGCGAAGCCGGCGCCGGGATGGACCAGGACGGCGAGCGCAATGCCCGAGATCGCAGCAGCCAAGGATTCTTTGAAACGGAGCGCCGGCATCGATCCCCCCACATGTCGAGTTAGAGCGAATAGTGGGTGAACGGGCGTTCGTTGGCAACGAGGCCTGAAGCGAAAACGGCCACCTGTGCGCTCCGGGCAACAGGCCGGTCGGCCCGGCGCGGTCCCATCCCGGGCACGATGTCGCGCTATCAGGCTAAGCCTTTGGCAGGGCTGGCGAGATCGGGTCCGCGCGCGGCTTCAGCTTCGGTCCAGCAAAAAAACGCGAAAACAACCCCATGCACAGTAGCCAGGCCACGGCGGCCATTTACGGATTTTACGAAGTCGATTTGACTCGTCGGGCAAAACAGCGGCATGATGGCATGATCGAGAACGTGGGGTGGTCGTGTGATGTCCCCGTGAGATGAGGGGCGCATGGCCACAGTGTTGATCGTCGCGCCGGTGTTCGCCCTGATCGCGGCCGGCTATGCGTCGGTGCTGTTTCGCTTCGTCTCCGAGACCGCGCACAAGGGCATCTCCGAATTCGCCTTCAGCATCGCCATTCCGGCGCTGCTGTTCCGCACCATCGTCGTGTCGGAATTCCCCGATGTCAGCCCCTGGCGGATGTGGGGCGCCTATTACGGCGCGCTCGCCATCACCTGGATCGCGGCGCTGGCGCTCTCGGCATGCTTGCGCGAACGGCGCGAAGACCGCGAGGACGGCGTCGTGTTCGCGATCGGCTCGGTCTACGGCAACATCGTGATGCTCGGCATTCCGCTGGTGCTCTCAGCGCTCGGCAACGAAGCCGCAGGCCCGATGTCGCTGATCCTGTCGGTGAACACGCCGCTGCTCTGGCTTTGCGGCATCCTCCAGATGGAGCTTGTCAGCCGCAAGCGGACGGGCTCGGTCCTGTCGGTCATCCGCCCCGTGCTCGCGGATCTCGCGCGTAATCCGCTGATGCTGGCGATCGGTTTTGGCGTGGTCTGGCGTTTTACGGGGCTCGGCCTCAACCCCGTCGTCGACCGAACGATCGAACTGCTCGCGCAGGCGGGTTCGCCGGCGGCGCTGATCGCGCTCGGCATCAATCTGTTTCGGTTCGAGGTGAAAGGCGAGATGCTGAGCGTCGCCGCGATGAGCGCGCTCAAGCTGCTGGCGATGCCGGCGGTGGCGTTCGTGCTGGCAAAGCTGCTCGGTTTGCCTCCGGTCGCGGCCGGCGTGATCGTGCTGTTCGCGGCGATGCCGACCGGCGCGAACGCCTACATCTTCGCGGCGCAGTATCAACGGCTGGTGAACCCGGTGTCGGGGGCGGTGGCGCTGGGGACGCTGCTGGCGGCGGTGACGCTGCCGGTGGTGGTGGTGATCGTGGCGGGGGTGAGGTAGCCGCACGAGCAGTCACGCGGTCATCCCGGTTGATCCGTGCGAGGAGCTGACCTCCGCAAGCGCAGGATCAAACGTATCGCCAGCCAGAGCATCAGAACGACGAGCACGAAGGCGGCAACCGGCGCAGCCAGGGCAAGAAGCGATACGAGGAGTGCACCGCCCAGTTCGGCGGTCGCAACGGTTGAGTTGCCGAGGCCAGCCGTCAGGACCGTCGATTTGGCCCGCACGGCCGCGGTGACGCCATGCACTATGCCGGCCGCGCCGCCACCCGCGACGATGGCGGCCGTCCATTTCATCATCGGTGGAAGATCTGCCATGGTCGCCGCCGACAGGATGGCTCCGGCGATCACGGCGACAGGCGCGGCGATGACATCGAGCACATTATCCACGCCGGGAATGAAATACGCACCAACCTCCAGGAGCGCGGCCACGCCAAGCATGAGCATTGCAGCAGGTGTTCCAAGCCACGCGAAACCGTCGCCCAAAGGAAGCGAACCCGAGTAAGCGGCCACGCTGGCAACCAGCATCGGCAGGAACACCCGGAAGCCCGTCGCGGCCGCAAGACCGACACCGAGCGCAATCGACAACGCGAGATCGGAGTTCGACATGAGATCCCCAACGATTGTTGCGCTCGAATTTCCTCGAAGGTTAGACGTGATGCGGCCGAGGTCATTTGGATGAGAACGGCCATCGACGCAGATCGCAACGCGCAATCAGGCTACATCGCGGAGGATGATCAAACCAAGCCAGAAATGTTGACGTAGCCGATCACTGCGCATTTCTTCCACTTCGAGTTCAAAGGCGAGCAGCATCGCAGTGATGGGCGCGCTCAAGCTTCTGGCGACGCCCGGTGGTCGCGTTCGTGCTGGCAAAGCTGCTCAACCTGCCGCCGGTCGCGGCCGGCGTGCTGTTCGCGGCGATGCCGACCGGCGCGAACGCGTACATCTTTGCGGTTCAGTATCAGCGGCTGGTGAACCCGGTGTCGGGCGCGGTGGCGCTGGGCACGCTGCTGGCTGCGGTGACGCTGCCGCGTGGTGGTGGGGGTGAACGTGGCGGGGGGGAGGTAGCTTTGGTTAGCGTGCGCGTGTCCGCTGCGTGCTCAACGCGCTGCACAAGTGCATAGGCGGGCGTTGAACGAAAACATTACTTCGGTCAGCTCCCCTCCTCTTGCCCCCTCACCAACCCCAAGAGCCGGCGGAACTCCTCATCGTTCGAATCGCTCTTCCAAAAATTGATGAATTGGCAAACTACTTGAAGGTTGCCTGCCTCGTAATGACCGTCGCTGTCGATCCGATCCAGCGATGGCAGGAGGTTCTTGTTCGCATTGGGATTGACAAATTCAAACGGGATTCCGGTTAAGGCGCAACAGTTACCCTGTAGATCAAGCAAAGATGCGATAAGCTTCTCTAATTCAGCCGCAGTCATCCGCAATTCTTTGTTCTTCAAAATCCGTTGGACGCTTTGTCCGTTGGCGTTCCTTACCGTATTCTCGACCGACAGGCGCATTTCGATGATGGACTTCTCGCGTCCGCCAAGGATGCGCCCATCGTCTCTGGCGCCTGGCGCTTTAGCGATCGAGCCTTCCGATTCACGCTTTAGCAGCGTCGAAAAAACCCAGCAGAAGGTGTGTGCGTCAATAAGGCGGATATGTCTTAGGCCGGCGCCCTCTTCAATAAGCGGCCGCAACGAAGCGAGCGTACGGTTGTACGTCGAATAGTTCTCCCAGCCACATTGGAGTATGGTCGAAAAGTATATATTGAGTGCTCGAAATGCGCGGTCGAAACCGGTTGGCTGAATCGGCATAAATCGATCCATGTCCTTAAGAAAGAACAGATAGGCCAACAACGGATATTTGCGGGCCGTCAGATCGCTCAGTCGATCAAATGTTGCGCCTTCATCAGCGTTGCCTCGATAGAGTCCAAAAAGTAGACCTTCGATGTCACGGCGAAGCTTCGGTTTCGCCCGCGCTTCCAACAACTCCCGATGGTCGCGGTTGGCATGACCGTAGCGGTTTTGCCAGAACACAAGATTATTCGTAAGTTTGCGGCCACTGTCCTGTATCTCAATAGCCTCGATCGTACGCTCCAAGATCGCGCCTGAGCCGATACTCTCTTCCGTCCATTCCCCTGCTCGAAGCAATCCAAGGGCATGATCACGCAGACGCGGCTTATAGCCTTCCCAGACCGCAGCAAGTCCTTCGTCAAACCCTTTGAACGGATGACCGGACTTTGTCGTGACGAGTCTCTGGAAGCGTGCGAACGCTTCGCTGAAGGCAGACGGGTCAATGTCAGCGGCCATAGTCGGCCGAGCAGCGTTTCCGGAACCGGCATACCAATCAAGAAACCTGTCCAAAGCGCCGGGGCTATCGACTTCGACACGCAGCGTGGAGGGCGACCGAAGCCGTAAAAGCGGCCCGTTGATGTTGGAGTTTCCGTTTGAGGGATTATCCATCAGGCGCACACCATCGAGCTTCGGTGGAGCCGGCGGCTCGAACCAAATACGTGTTTCGCTGGCCTCGCGATGAAGGGCCAGGACCTTCCCGGTTGGCGTCGAGAAGCCGATCACATAGTCGGTGGGCGGTTTAGCGGGCTTGCCCAACCGTGACCTAAGAGTTGCTTCAGCGTCTGCAGTCACGAGCGGCATTCACAATCTCCGGCTTGCAATACCCGGCCGCTATCTGCTTCGGCCTTCCATCCCCATGAGGCCAAGGGCCTTCTCTTATCATCGAGCTATCAAGAGCTTTATTACTTTCGTTTGCTGGCTGAGAGTTTTGGTATCGCATCAATCACTACAATCTCTGACGCGCGTTCGCCGCGCGCAAGTCGCCCTTCTCGAACTTTTCTAATCTCATTGAACTTATTGCCTCCATCTCCGTAGTCGATAATGACAAATACTGCGAAATCAGTTTGTGAGGCTGTTTTGTAAAATTCCAACTGCTTTTCGTATCCGTGCACAACGGTGCCACCGGATCGCTTCATTTCAACTAAGACGCGCGCCTGATAGCCGCTTGAAAACTTGAAGTCGATGGGGCCACCACCCATGTTTGCTTCAGGTGAGATGTCAACGTCGTTCGCTTTACAAAAGCAATCCGCGATCGCGTAGTAGATTAGTTGAGAGGCCCGTTCTTTCTTTGGCTTCCCGTTCACCCACAGCTCTTCCCACAGATTACCTGCCTCAACATGACGCCTAAACAGCTCAATGGTGTCGATGACCACACGAAATATCTCGTGCGCTCCGAGTTTGAGATTGTAGGCAGCCGCCTGCTTAAGGTCCGGAAGTCCGTTTGTGAGAATTTCTTTGAGGCGATAGTAGCCGAGCGCATCCAAGTTGGGGTCGTAGTTACTTACATTACCCTTTACGGCTGCTAAGAAGAAATCAAAGTCGGACGCTGACCCTAACGCGGCGGTACGCAGCGCAGCCTTCCGCTCCGCCACTGTCGGCTCCGCAATGCCTCCCAAGAGTCGGTTGACGCGTTCTCGGATACGCGCGTTTTCCATGGCTGCCCGCTCTATATCCGACCAATCATTCGCGATTGGCAAATCGCGCACGATGTCGGTCGGCACGAGAACGATGGGCACCTGCTTGCCTCTGGCGTTCACATATTTTGGCAACTTGTGAGTTGGACAAACGTCAAACGAGAAGACTGGCACCCCATGCGCTTGACAGAAAGCCTCTGTGATCTGCGCCAAGTCATCCATGATCACCGTTGTTGTCATATCGCTGATTGTATCAGGCCCGACATCCTCCTCGAAGAAGCCCATCAGAGAGATCATTTCCGGGTCGCTTGCGCCCAGCGTGATCACCTCCTTGCTTGTGCGGAGGATCGTTTCGCGAATTAGCTCTGGCCTCGAATTTCCTGATCGGCCGGTTCCGCCGTAGCCAAGTCCGTTTTCTGGCGGCTCGCTCAAGTCAAGCTGTCGTCGAGCACCTTTCCATGCTGCATCACCTTCGCCATTGGAGATTGCAAGCATGCGGACCAATATCTCGAAGTGCTTGCGAAATCGCTCGGCTGCGGCTGTTGCGATAATTTGGTTTCCGGACTTCGCTAGGAGGACCGGATCGATGAACAATGGTACGTCTACATCCACGAATGGATCTATCAGTCCGGCGGCCGCTGACCTTGCCCCGCGGGTTTAATCCAGTTTGAAGTTCGTTCTGGCCCACGACAAGGACCAGAGCATGAAGCGCAGCCGCTTTTCGGAAGAGCAGATCATCGGGATCTTGAAGGAGCATGAGGCCGGCGTGTCGGTCGCCGATCTGTGCCGCAAGCATGGCGTCAGCGACGCCAGCATCTACAAATGGAAGGCCAGGTTCGGCGGGCTGGAGGTCTCGGAGGCCAAGCGGCTGAAGACGCTGGAGGACGAGAACACGCGGCTGAAACGGTTGCTGGCCGACGCCATGCTGGACAACGCAGCCTTGAAGGACCTCGTGGGAAAGAAATGGTGACGCCCGCGGCCAAGCGGAAAGCTGTCGCCCATCTCCGAGACGCCTTCGGGATGAGCGAACGGCGGGCGTGTAAAGCCATCGGCTGCTGTCGCATGACCATGAGATACCAGACGACCCGGGCGGACGATGCCGGTCTTCGCCAACGCATGAGGGCGATCGCCCAGGAGCGCCGCCGCTTTGGCTATCGGCGCCTCCACGTTCTGCTCAAGCGGGAGGGCTATGTGATCAACCACAAGAAGCTGTTCCGGCTCTACCGGGAAGAGAAGCTTGCGGTGCGTCGCCGTGGCGGCCGCAAGCGGGCGATCGGGACCCGGGCGCCGATGACGGTGCCGATGGCGCCGAACGACCGCTGGTCGCTCGACTTCGTATCGGATCAGCTCACCGATGGTCGCCGCTTCCGTATCCTCACCGTGGTCGACGACTGCACCCGCGAGTGCCTGGCGCTGGTGGCCGATACCTCGCTCTCGGGCCCCCGGGTGGCGCGGGAGCTGGACCGGCTGATGATTGAGCGCGGCAAGCCGAAGATGGTGGTCAGCGACAACGGCAGCGAGCTCACCAGCAACGCCATCCTGACATGGGCTGATCAGAGCCGCGTGGCATGGCACTACATCGCGCCGGGCAAGCCCATGCAGAATGCCTTCATCGAAAGCTTCAACGGCCGGCTGCGCGATGAACTGTTGAACGAGACGCTGTTCACGTCGTTGGCCCAGGCCCGCGTCGCGCTCGGATGCTGGCGGGCCGATTACAACGAGGCACGACCACACTCGCAGCTCGGATGGAAGACGCCGTCCGAGTTCGCCTTCACCTGCCACCCGCGCCGGGAGCCGGCGCTGCGCTATGCCGAGGGCTCCGCGCCGGCTCCCGCCGCTGCCACCGTCCAACCGGGCAAATCCAACAGCCGGGGCGAACTCAGGACTGGATAAAACTTGGGGGCAAGGTCACCGCCAATGCTTGCGACTGAACTTTGAAGTAGGTTGAAAATAGGGTGGGATTATGCACGCGAGCCATGATGATGGCACTCTACTCGCGTCCTAATTGAATCCAAATGATACTTTGGCGATGATCGGCGAGAACGAGTGCGTACAAACTCAGGTGTGCGCCGCATCCTAAATTCGCTACCCAAAGGAAGCGAACAGAGTGGTTCGATTTAGAGGGTTAGTAAGACTGGTACAGTTGGGTGGGTACTGCCGCCGCTCAACTTTGTCTTTGATAAACCTAGCTTTTTTGCTCGCCAAAGATCGGCTTTTGCAGCGCGTTTTTGTATTCTTGAGAAGCTCGACGTAGCCGGAGCACGACTGGCACTGAAGCTTCACGACCATCTAATAGGGAAGGCACTTGCGTGCTCTGCGTCGGCTTCCAGAGCTTCTTCTCTATTCTGGCAGCCCTGCCTGCCGTAGCGCGCTGTTCATTTTCTCGATGTATTCGGGCTGAAAGCAGAACATTCGATAATAACTGTCGGCCTCGCGAATGGTGAAATCCGGGCGCAATTTCAGCAGCTTTCCGACCTCCGCCTTGGCCTCGTCGAACCGACCGAGAAACGGCAGCGCGTACGCCTGATCGAGATGACTGAGCCAAAAACCCTCAAGGTAGGCGTGCCGGAAATCCTCAAGCGCCTGTTGGTATTCGCCTTTCCACCAGTGTCGCTTTGCGGGCGCTAACCACCAAGCAAACGAGGCATTGGGACCCGCCAAGCGAATGGCCCTTTCGGCCATTGCGGTCCCGTCATCCCAGTCCCCCATGAAGGCGAGCCACATACCTCCTGAGAGGGTTCGCGCATCGTTGGAATTGAGCGCGAGGGCCTTTTCCAATTCTTGTCGGTACAGGTGGATTTGACATTTGGTACTCATCGCCAGAGCGTAGGTTCTTTGAGCGAACGCATCGTCGGGTGCAAGCTCCACGGCCCGTGTCGCGCCCCGTAAGATTTCCTCGTTCAAATACAGACGCTTATCGGTGTGTTGAATTTGGTCGGACGGTAGACCGATCCCCATGCTTCTTTGGTTAAAAAGAACAGTGGCGCGTGCTGACCACGCGAATGCGTTATTCGGCTGTCGCTCGGTAAGTCGCTTGGAGCACTCTAACGCTTTCAGAATTGCGGATGACAATCCACGTACAGACCCGACTACCGCATGAACAATACATTCATATGGACTGAGTTCGAAGACCGGCTTGTTCTGGGATTGCGAGTAATCTGCGTTCATAATTGCGCCGGGGTAGCCACCAATCTGCACGGCGGCGGCGTCGCCAATTTCGTACGCGGACGTTTCCGTTTGCACGCCTTCGGCATTCGCATCGAAGGACTTCGACCAAATCTCTGTACCAGTGCGCAGGTCCGAAACGTGGATATTCGCGCGAGCACCGCCGCCCAATGGATGAACCTCACCGCTCACCAGATAGTCGACTTGCGCCTTCCGGGCCGCTTTGATGGCATCATCACCTTCCTTTAGAAAGTTTGCAGCGGTTGCGCGCGGTATCACTCGCAAAGTGCTGAACCTGCCGAGGGAGGATGCAAGTTGTTGGGTTACCCTCTCGGCAAACGAAACAAGCCCCGGCGCGGCGATGGGGCTCGAAACAGGCAATACAGCTACTGAAGGCCCCTTCGAGACGATCAGACCGGTGGACGCGGCAGTCGTGGTCGTATCTCTGCCGACGTGGCTGTGCAAAATGTCCCATGCGTGCCAGTAGCCCGCGAGCCCGCCGACCACAGCACCAACGGACGCAATGATCGCGCCGAGTTTCCCAAGGCGAAGACGCAGGCGAACGATGCGGATTTGCTATCGTTCAACTTCGGAGCGTCGTTTAGGGGCGTGTCTGCCACCGTCCACCGTTCCTCCGAACGTCAACCTTTGGAAAGTTACAACCAGGTTGCAAAGCTGTCCATATAAGGGTCTTCGTGGTAGCTGTCGGGCGCCTCGGGGTAGATGACATTCCACACGAGATGGTCACCGAACTCCCGCCAGTATTTTGCTGGATCGGGATTGGCCTCGTGCTGCTTCACGAACCAAACGTACCAGCGCCCAGCGAGTGCTATAGCGTTAAGCCGAGAGGCTGGCCTTCGCCATTCCTATGCGCCCGTAATGCAGCGATACGGGTCTCAATCTCAGCTAACCACTCGCCGTGCTGTGACTTCGCAAAGGGGATTGGCGTCCCGCTCGGTATCCGAAGCTGAGCTTCCCAGCGCACCCCATACAAGCGCTCATAGTCGTCGCGCACATCGGCCGGGATACCTTTTCGAGCGATAAAGCCGCCACCCTTCGCTCGAACTAACTCAACCATCCGCAATGCCATTTGTAGCGCCTTTTGTATTTTAGGCGGCGCAAATACATCAGGCCTATCAGTAAGTTGCTGGGAAAGCGGACTTATCCGCAACGGTGGTACAGTTGGGTGGGCTCGAACCACCGACCTCCTGTTCCCACAGACAGCGCCGAAGGGTCGACACGGGTTCGCTCAACTGTCAATCACAGGAGGCCTGCCACACGCAAAAGCCGCCAAGGTCTCCCTCGACGGCTCGTGCCGTTGCGTTTGCGTAGAGGTACTGTGTCGAGCGGTGCTCGAACGCAGCCCGTACTCGCTCTTATTGGACGCACGCGACCTTCAATGAGGGCCGGTGGGTGCGTTGCCAGTGTGCCGGGCCAACGATCCCCGATCCCTATGAGATGTGACTGGTGGCGATGCTCTTCAAGCGAGCACTGCTGTCCCATTCGATGAAATGGCAAAGCGCGTTTTCAATTGAGCACACTTCGATCATCATCAGCAATCAAGGTCAGCAACTGATCCACCACAACCCGGATACACGTGTCGAAACTCGTATCGGTGATGATTTCGCCGAGGGCGGAAGGGGTCTAGCGGCCTTAAAACGTGCGCCCGGCGTTCTACATGCTAGGCCTTCCGGAGCTAGGTCGGAGGGACCACTCTCGCTGCATCTCAAGGAAAACGGCCCGCCAACGGGTCACCGTCTTCGGCGCCGGCTTTGTTGCAAGCACGAAAGCCTCAAAAAGCTCCCAGCAACTCACACTGGGCGAGCGCGGCGCCCCGTCTGCGAACGGCGGGAAGGTATCGGGCCTCTCGTCACGGGCGTAGTCGCCATTCGCGCGCTTCTCCAATAGCTGGATTGCGGGCAACAGATTGTCGCTGACAGCGTCCACGAACAGCGCATGCGCGGTAAGGTTCAACGCCTTCCCCTCGTTGGCGAGGAAGGTTGCGACCCGCGCCAATTCGGCAATCTGCGGCCTCACGGCTTCCCGCACCTCTGGGTCATATTGCCAATCTGCGTGAGGGTCGGACCCTGGATCCTCTTCGTACTCGTCAGGCGCCTCTGGGCGGATCACATTCCACACGACGTGATCGCTGAAGTCCCGCCAGTACGTTGGCTTCCCTGGATCGGCCTCGTGCTGCTTCACGAACCAGTTGTACCAACGGCCCGCAAGCGCGATTGCGTTGAGCTTGGTGAGTGGTTGACCCTCGCCATTCCTTTGGGCCCGCAGGGTCGCGATGCGGGTCTCGACCTCGGCCTCCCACTCTCCGAGGCGGGCCTTGGCTTCGTGCTTAGGCGTACCGGCCGGAAGCCTGAGGTGCGCCTCGCGCTTGTGCCCATAGAGCCGTTGGTAGTCCTCGCGTACGTCCTCGGGGATGCCCTTACGGGCGAACCACCGACCATCTGCGGCTCGATTCAACGCGACCATTCGCAACGCCATTTGTGCAGCCTTTTGTATTTTAGGCGGCGCAAATCCTGCTGGTCTATCAGTAAGATGCTGGGAACGCGGTGTTATCCGCAATCTTGGTACAGTTGGGTGGGCTCGAACCACCGACCTCCTGTTCCACAGACAGGCGCTCTAACCAACTGAGCTACAACTGCATCCTTGCGAGCCGCCTTGGGCGCCTGGACGGGCCGTCGACCTAAGGGGGGCTGGACGGGGCGGAAACTAGGTGCAACGGGCGTTTTTGGCAAGGCCGCAAAACCCGAGAATCGCGCTTCCGACGAGGTTATTTCCAAAGCAAAACCCGGGCTCTAGGCCCGGGTTTCTTAATTTAAACCAGCCGGCCTAATCAGGCGGCGGGCTTGTAGAACTTCGAGGCAGAGGCCTTGATCGGCTCGACGGTCTCGGCGGCGACGCGCTGGGTCAGCTCGGCCAGCTCCTTGGCCTGGGACTGGAAGGTCTCGAGCTGGGTGCGGGTGTGGCCGGTCCACAGCTCCAGCGCTTCCGCCGGCGACTTGAGGCCGAACAGCTGCTGGGCGAAGTCCAGCTGGGCGCTGGTATTGGCCTTCATGAACTCCACCAGCTTGGCGGTGTACTCGCTCGCGCCCTTGTTGGCGGAGGTGAACACGGCCTCGACGGTGCCGTTGTGGGTCTCGGCCGCGTCCTTGAACTTGGCGTAGCTCTCGCGGGCCTGCGACACGCCCTTTTCGGCGAACGCACGCATCTGCTCGGGAACCTCGAACGGAATGATCGAGGCAGAAAACGGATCAGTCGCACCTGTCATGATGTCCCTCACGATAAAGAAAAAATGGAGTGAGCCTTCTGGCGCGCCCGCCGGCCCCGACCTAGGCCTCAAATTCAGCGGGAACGAACACTGGAACGCGATACAAGAAGATGGCTCGCCCAGCGCCGATCACTATCGCTGCCTAAGATGTCAACATTGTGCAACGCAAACGTGATCCGGGCTGCGCCGCGAAATTTAATCGCGGTCAGGGTGATGGTTCCGCCTGAGGGAACCCTGGGTTGAGGTAGTCTGGTGCCTGCTGGCCGCTCTCTTACCCTCCCCTGGAGGGGTCGAGACGAGCGGAGCTCGCTCGGGGGTCGATCGCGCAAAGCGCGAGCTGGGTGGGGTGATCTCTCCACTCGGGCACCGCCTCCATTGAGAGACTGTCACCCCACCTCGGTTCGCATGCCGCTTCGCTGCGTGTGAACCGATCCTCCCCCTCCAGGGGAGGATGGGCACCTGTGATGCCGCTGACGATCTGGCGCATTTCGCTGGGCTGCCCCGCCCGCGAATTCTGCGGATGCCGTTGGGCTGCGGCTTGCGGGGGCGGCTACATTAAGGTTATCGCGGCTTTAGGCTTGGCCGTGTAGACCGGAGCCGTGGACCTGCCTGCGCCTGCGCGCGATACTAACCCTTTCTTAAGGCTGTCATTCCGGCAGCCTTGCACCCTGATGTTGACAAGCGAGACTTGAAGCCGGTCGGATGACGAGTTCGGATTTCCAGTTGCGAGGCGTGGGCGATCCCCGGCTGGCCGTGCACGCGACCTCTCCGTTGCCCGCCTGGCTCTGGTCGATCGACGGCACGCGCGTGCTCTGGGCCAATCCGGTCGGCGCAAGGCTGTTCGGCGCGGCCCATGGCACAGCGCTCGCGGACAGGACCTTCGGCCCGGCGGACAGCCATCGCCGCCAGGTCGCCCGGCTCGCGCGCCGGCTGGCGCCGAACGGCGCGATCAGGCTCGAACGGCTGCACGGGTTCGGCGCCCGCTTGGGCATGCTGATGACCTGCGCCTGCGCCCGCCTCGACTTCGCCGATGGAAGCTCCGGCGTGCTCGTCACCGCGATGGATCCGACGCTGCGCTCCATGCCGCTGGTCGAACGCCTGCATCGTCTCGTCGAGGGCGCCAGGGTGCCGATGGCGGCGTTCGCGCCCGACGGCCTGTTCGTCGGCGCCAGCGAAGCCGCCCGCTCCCTGCTCGGCTTCCGCGATCTCGGCGATGCCGGCCTCGACCAGGCCCGCAGCGATGCGCTGATGAAAGGCCGCGCCGAGACGCCGATCGGCATCGGCCAGATGGTGCTGCAACGGGTCGGCATCGGCGCCGATGTCGGCCTGGTCGCGCTGATCGAGCCTGCCGCCCGGCCGGCGGCGCCCGATGTCGAAGAGAATAGCGCGCGCGAACAAGATGCTCAGCCCGCGCCCGACGCTCCGCCGGTCCCTCCGGCTGCGGTGCCGGACCATGCGCGGCCTGCGCGCCCGAACGAGGCCGCCTCCGGAATCGCGCTGTTCGACGCCTTCGCCGAGCCGGTCGAAACGCCGGCTCCGAGCGAGACCGTCCCGCCATCGGAGGCGATCGCGGACGCGCACGCCTCGAGCGACGCGATGCCGGAGGTCGTCACGATCCAGGAGGCGGCCGAAGCGCCTGTCCAGGAAACTGTCAGCGAAGCGATCGACGCCGCGCCCAAAACTCCGGTTGAAAACCCGCGAGAAGCCATTGTGTCGCCGCAGGCCGCGCCGATCACCTCACACATGGTCGAACCGCCGCCAGCGGAGCCGTCCGCACCGCGTCAGCATCCGCTGCGCTTCCTGTGGCAGGTGGATGCGGAGGGGCGCTTTGTGCTCGGCTCAGACGAGTTCATCCACCTGATCGGCGCACACACCGCCGCCGGCTTCGGCCGCCCCTGGCGCGAGATTGCCGACGAGTTTGCACTCGACCCTGATGGCCGCGTGGCGCAGGCGCTTGCAAGCCACGACACCTGGGCCGGGATCACCGTGAACTGGCCGGCCGACGGCGGCGAGCATCTGCCAGTCGAGCTCGCGGGCCTGCCGGTCTACGACCGCGAGCGCAATTTCGCGGGCTTCAGGGGCTTTGGCGTCTGCCGCGATCTCGACGGACTGAACCGGCTCGATGCGCTCAGGCGCTTTGAGCTGTTGGCCGCGCCGCCCGCACAGCACGGCCTCTCCGCCGACGTCGTCGAACTGGATCCGGAGCCGGAGCCCATGGCGGAGGCACCGCCTCCGCCGAGCGAGCCGCCCGCACCCGAGCCTGAGCCTGAGCCGACACCTGAACCCGAACTGCCCGAACCCGTAGCCGACGCGAATTCACACCCAACCGATCCGGAAACACCAGTGGAAACGCCTCCCAATGTCGTGCCGTTCCGCCCGCCCGGCGATGCGCGATCGCCGACGCTGACCCCGGTCGAGAACAGCGCGTTCAACGAGCTCGCCCGGCAATTGTCCGAGCGCCTCGAACGCGAACGCGAGACCATTGCCGCCGTCGCGTCCGAGCCGCCGACGGCGGAAACCACGCCCGAACCTCCGATGCCGGAGCCCGAGGCGCCGCAGGCGCCGGCCGAATGGCTGACCGAACCGGCGCCGCCCGCGCAGGGCCACAGCGTGCGCGACCGCGCGCTGCTCGATCTGCTGCCGACGGGCATTTTGATCTACCGGCTCGACCGGCTGCTCTACGCCAACCCCGCCTTCCTCGCGCGCATGGGCTATTCCAATTTGGGCGCGCTCGAGGATGCCGGCGGGCTGGACGCGCTCTATGTCGAGCCCGGCGTGTCGTCGGCGAGCAGCACGTCGCAAGCCGGCACGCCGGTGACGATCAGCGCGACGGTGGCGAACGGCGAAGAGCCGCTTCCGACCACCGAAGCGCATCTGCACACGATCGACTGGGACGGCGCGAGCGCGCACGCGCTGATCTGCGCGCTGCCGCAAGCGGCGCCCGTCGTTGTTGCGCCAGTCATCGCGCCGCCTGTCGTCGTCGAACCCGTCGTCGCGGAATCCTTCCCCTACGCGCCCGAACTCGAGCCCGAGGCCGGCGATGCCGACGCCCAGGATCTCGCCGCGATCCTCGACACCACCGCCGAGGGCATCGTCATGTTCGATGCCGAAGGCAACATCCACGCCTGCAACCGCAGCGCGGAAGCGCTGTTCGGCTATGACGGCGAAGCGCTGATGCAGCGGAACCTGGTGACGCTGTTCGCGCCGGAGAGCCAGCACGTCGTGGTCGACTATCTCGAGAGCCTCAAGAGCCAGGACATCGCGAGCCTGCTCGACCACGGCCGCGAGGTGCTGGGGCGCGAGAAGAAGGGCGGCGTCATTCCGCTCGCCATGATCATGGGCCGCACCAGGCCCGACGGCCCGAACTTCTTCGCCGTGTTCCGCGACCTCTCGCAGAACAAGAAGGGCGAGAGCGAGCTCAAGAACGCCCGCCGTCTCGCCGACGGCGCGGCGAATGCCAAGGCCGACATGCTGGCGCGGATCAGCCACGAGATCCGCACGCCGCTCAACGCCATCATCGGCTTCGCCGAGGTGATGATCTCCGAGCGCTTCGGGACGCTCGGCAACGAGCGCTACGGCGAATACATGAAGGACATCCGCGCCTCCGGCGAGCGCGTCATCACCATCATCGACGATCTGCTGGAGCTGTCGCGGATCGAGACCGGCAAGCTCGATCTCAATTTCGCCAACCTCAATCTCAACGATCTCGTCGAAGCCTGCGTCACGGTGATGCAGCCGCAGGCCAACCGCGAGCGCATCATCATCCGCACTTCGCTCGGGCATGCGCTGCCGCAGGTGAGCGCGGACGCGCGCGCGATGCGGCAGATCACCATGAACCTGATCTCGAACTCGATCCGGCTCGCCAGCGCCGGCGGACAGGTCATCGTCTCGACCGCGCTCACCGACCGCGGCGAGATTGCCCTGCGCATCCGCGACACCGGCCACGGCCTGAGCGAGCGCGAGGTCGCCGCCGCGATGGAGCCGTTCCGCACGCCACCGCCCGGCGATGCCGCGGACAGTTCGGCGCTCAGCCTGTCATTGACCAAGGCCCTGGTCGAAGCCAACCGCGCCCGGTTCAACATCAAGAGCGCAGGCAATTCCGGCACGCTGATCGAGGTGGTGTTCGCACCGGTGGCGGTGGGGGCTTAAGTTGCCTTCAACCTCTCCCCGCCCTTCTGCGGGGAGAGGTCGGATCGCCCCCGGCGACGCGCAGCATCGTCCGGCGCGATCCGGGTGAGGGGCAGGGCAACGTGCAGCCACGATGGGCGGTCCACCCGACATCTCTGATGCCGCCGAACCCTTCATACCCTCAACTCAAATCAAGCCTGTGGAGACAGCCCCTCACCCCACCCTCTCCCCGTAGGAGCGGGGTGAGGGAGCGAGAGAGCGGCGCGTCCCTTACTGTTCAACCAAAACTCATCTCGCTCTCTGGCAAAGCCCAAGCAAAAAGGGCACGGCGCGCGCCGCTATGCAGCCTGTTTCCCGTCCATGAGCCAATAGACGATGGCGGTCAGGGCAAGGGTCGATGCGCCTGCAACGATGAACGCGGCGAGATAGTCGCCATTCGGGCTGAGTTGCAGGGCCGCGCCCAGAAGCGCGATCCCGAAGCTGAAACCGATTTGCCGCATCGTGACGCAAATGGCCGATGCGGTCGCCGCACGATCGCCGGGAACCGCCGACACGGCGGCGGCGGTGATCTGAGCGTTGATCACGGCACAGCCTGATCCGCTGACCAGCAACGCGATGACGGTCATGGCCAGCGTGCCCGGCCCCGCATGTGCGCCGGAGATCGCGCCAAGCGCCAGGTCAGCCACGCCGATAAGAGCGAGACCACCACAGAAGAACGACCGTGACGGGATGCGGGTCGTCAAGGCCGCGCCATAGCGCGGCAACACCATCATCGGCAACGTGAGCGCGACCAGGAGCCAGCCCGCCCCGAGCGGACTGAGTCCCAATGGTCCGCGCGCCAATTGCGGCACGTAGACGAGCAGCGACCAGAATCCGGTCGATCCCGCGATCGGGACGAGGCACATCGCGATGAATTGCCGGGATCCGAACAGCTTGAGATCGAACGCCGGGTTGGGGTGCCGGCGTTCCACCCAAACGAACAAAAGCAGCGCAATCCCCGAAGCGGCGAGGCCCGCCAGGAACGTCGCCGACGCGATGCCGCCGAGCGCGGGCGCTTCCAGCAACATAAACGCGAGCGTCGCCGACGTGATCGCAAGAAGGCCGGCACCGAGCCAATCCACCTTGGCGCTCGAACGCTGCTGGTCGAGCCCATTGCCAATTCTGCACAGCACCAGAACAACCAAGAGTGCGCAAAGCGGCAAGTTGACCCAAAAAATCCAACGCCACCCGATCGTATCGGCCAGCAACGATCCGAGCGGCGGGCCAGCGACCATCGAGGCACCGACGATCGTGCCCCAAAGTCCAAACGCCCGCGCACGGCGAGGCCCCTCGTAGGCACCGGCAAGGAGGGCGGACGAGGTGCTGGTGATGCAAGCACCGGCGATACCTTGCAATGTGCGGAATGTCAGCAGAACGTCGAACGTGGTCGCGCACGCACACAGCAGAGAAGCCAGGCCAAACAGCCCTGCACCCCAAGTGAACATTTGAACGCGTCCGTATCTGTCGGCAAGGCTACCTGCAATCGGCAGACAGAAGATCAAGGCAAGGCTATAGACGTCGATGGCCCAGGCCGCTCGCGCGGAAGCGGCGCCGAGGTCGCGGCCAATGTCGGGCAAGGCAGCTGCCAGAGCGGTCAGGTCGACTTGAAACAGAAAGCCGCTCAAGCACGCTGCAAGCAGCGTCGCCGTTTCCAGGGACATGCGATTGCCGCGATGGCCGTCGTCGGCACGCCAACTGGCGCTCCGCGTTTCATCATCATTCTGCTGGGGTTTGTCGAGCATGATCGTTGCGGCCTCCATCGAGCATGGATGGCCGGGCAACAGGCTCTGGTCGAATGATGGTTCCTCAAAAGCTCATGAATCTGTATCATGGCTTGAGGAGACCGAGATGCCACGCCGCTTGCCACCCTTCGCACCCCTCGTCGCGTTCGACGCCGTCACCCGCCATGGTTCATTCACACGCGCCGCGGCGGAGCTGGGCGTCACACAGAGTGCGGTCAGCCATCAGATCCGAAAGCTGGAGGACCATTTCGGGGTCGCATTGTTGCAACGGCAGAACCCGGGGATCGGGATAACACCCGCCGGCGCGCAGCTCAGGCAGGAGCTTGCGGCAGCACTCGACGCGCTTGGTGCGCTGGATGCTCAGGTGCGGCGGCGCTCGAACCGAACGACGTTGCGCGTGGGCGCGAGCTCGGCGTTGGCAACATGGTGGCTCGTCCGCCGTCTGCCGGACTTTACGGCGCGACATCCGTCGATCAACGTTGATCTCAAACCACTGGAGACAGGGGACAGCTCAAGGCGGCCGCTCGACGTGCGAATTGTCTGGAACGCGAGCGAAGACGCACGGCGGACGTCGACGCAATTGCCGCTGTTTTGGGAGCGGATCTTTCCCGTCTGCGCGCCGCACCTGTTGCCCCGGCGGCGTCCCTTGACCGACCCCGACGGCCTGCTGGCCCTGCCGCTCATCCACAAAGGCGACAACGCGACCGGCGACTGGGGCTGGCCCTCCTGGTTCAGACGCCTGGGATTGCCGAAATCGGGCGCTGCCGCCGGCAGCCTGACGCTGGACGACATGGGAATGTGCATGTCGGCTGCGGCCGAGGGGGCCGGCGTGACACTGGGGCGCTCGCTTCTGATCGCAGATGCGGTTTCGTCTGGACGCCTCGTGTCCGCACTCGCCAATTACCCCACAGTCGAGTGCACAAAAATTCAGGTTGCCCAGTGGCCAGCCGATCTGATCGGCGATCGCAGCGTCGAATTGTTCGTGAACTGGCTCGCCGAGCAAGCCGAGACGACCGTGAAGAATATGTCGGCTGCCTAGTCCAAGATGCGTCTTGCTGTCGCGAGCGGCGCGCGATCATGCCGCGCACCGTGTCCAGGAACCTGCTGACCTCGAGCTTGAGGCGATTGCTGCAACGAAAAAGGCACGGCGCTTGCGGCGCCGTGCCTTTCTCATTCACGTGGCCTGGCTCAGCTGTAGATCTCGAACAGGCCGGCGCCACCCTGGCCGCCGCCGATGCACATGGTCACGACGCCCCACTTGGCCTTGCGGCGCGCACCTTCCTGGAGGATGTGGCCGGTGAGACGCGCGCCGGTCATGCCAAAGGGATGACCGATCGCGATCGAGCCGCCGTTGACGTTGTACTTGGCGGGATCGATGCCGAGCTTGTCGCGCGAGTAGAGGCACTGGCTGGCGAAGGCCTCGTTGAGCTCCCACAGATCGATGTCGTCGATCTTCAGGCCGGTGCGCTTCAGCAGCTTCGGGATCGCGAACACCGGGCCGATGCCCATCTCGTCCGGCTCGCAGCCGGCCGTTGCCCAGGCGACGAACCGGCCGAGCGGCTTGAGGCCGCGCTTCTCGGCATCCTTGGCTTCCATCAGCACCACGGCGGCGGCGCCGTCCGAGAGCTGGCTGGCATTGCCGGCGGTGACGAACTTGCCGGGGCCCTTCACCGGCTCGAGTTTTGCCAATCCTTCCAGCGTGGTTTCAGGACGATTGCACTCATCGCGATCGACGACGTAGTCGACGATCGATTCCGCCTTGGTCGCCTTGTCGACGACCTTCATTTTGGTCTTCATCGGGACGATCTCGTCCTTGAACTTGTTCGCCTGCTGGGCCGCGGCCATGCGGCGCTGCGATTCCAGCGAGAACTCGTCCTGGTATTCGCGGCTGAGCTTGTAGCGCTCGGCGACGATGTCGGCGGTGTCGATCATCGCCATGAAGATATCGGGTGCGACCTTGAGCAGCTCCGGATCGATCGATTCCTTCGGCGAGCCGCCGCCCGGGATCGAGATGCTCTCGACGCCGCCGGCAACGATGCAGTCGGCGCCGTCGGAGCGGATCGAGTTGGCGGCCATCGCGATGGTCTGCAGGCCCGACGAGCAGAAGCGGTTCACGGAGACGCCGGCCGTGGTCGTCGGCAGGCCGGCGAGCAGCGCGGCCTGCCGGCCGATGTTCGGCGCGCCATGGGCGCAATTGCCGAGATAGCAATCCTCGACATAGTCCTTCTCGACGCCGGCGCGGTCGACCGCGTGATGAATGGCATGCGCGGCCAGCGACATCGGCGGCGTGATGTTGAACCCGCCGCGGCCGGACTTGGCGAGGCCCGTGCGTGCATAGGAAACGATGACGGCTTCACGCATTGTCTTCTCCCTTTTCGAACGATTTTGAACGGAGCGTCCTGGACGCCATTGGTACACAAAGTTCGACTGGCTTGGGAGAAATAAAGCGGGCCGCAGCATTAACAAAAACGCCGCCCTCTCGGGAGGGCGGCGTGGTTGTTCCGCAGGTCGGAATATATGACGGCCGTCATTCCGTGGCGCGCGAGCGCCTCAGAACGTCAGTGCCTTGACCTGCTTGACCTGCGGCAGGGCCTGCACCTTGGCGAGCAGATCGGGCGGCACGACGCCATCGACCTCGATCAGCGCGATGGCATCGGAGCCCGGCGCGACGCGGCCGAGATGGAAGGTCGCGATGTTGATCTTGGCGTCGCCCAGCAGGCTCGCGAACTTGCCGATGAAGCCCGGCTTGTCCTCGTTGGTCACGTAGATCATCGACTTGCCGAACTCGGCGTCGACGCGGATGCCCTTGACGTCGACGAGGCGCGGCTTTCCGTCATGATACACGGTGCCGGAGACCGAGCGCTCCTGGCGCTCCGTCGCCACCGTGACGGTAATCAGGCTCTCATAGTCGCTCTGGGCGGCGCGCACGATCTCGTCCACCACCATGCCGCGCTCCTTGGCGACGACGGGGGCGGACACCACGTTGACCTCGCCCAGCATCGGCCGCAGCAGGCCCGACAGCACGGCCGAGGTGATCGCCTTGATCTTCATCTCGGCGACGTGGCCCTCATAGGTGATCTGCACCTTGAGGATGCCGGATTCGGTCAGCTGGCCGGCGAACGAGCCGAGCTTCTCGGCGAGCGAAATGAACGGCTTCAGCTTCGGCGCTTCTTCAGCCGTGATCGACGGGAAGTTGACGGCATTCGAGATCGCGCCGGTGAGCAGGTAATCCGACATCTGCTCGGCGACCTGGAGCGCGACGTTCTCCTGCGCTTCCGTGGTGGAGGCGCCGAGATGCGGCGTGCAGATCACGTTGGGATGGCCGAACAGCACGTTCGCGTTCGCCGGCTCCTCGACGAAGACGTCGAAAGCGGCACCCGCAATGTGCTTGGAGTTCAGCGCATCGACCACCGCCTGCTCGTCGACGAGGCCGCCGCGGGCGCAGTTGATCAGGCGCACGCCCTTCTTCATCTTGGCGATCGCGGATGCGTCGATGATGTTCTTCGTCTTCTCTGTGAGCGGGGTGTGCAGCGTGATGAAATCGGCGCGCTTCAAGAGGTCGTCGAGCTCGACCTTCTCGACACCGATGTCCTTGGCGCGCTCCGGCGACAGGAACGGATCGAAGGCGACGACCTTCATGCGCAGGCCGAGCGCGCGGTCGGCCACGATCGAGCCGATGTTGCCGCAACCGACGACACCGAGCACCTTGCCGGTGATCTCGACGCCCATGAAGCGGTTCTTCTCCCACTTGCCGGCCTGGGTCGAAGCGTCGGCCTGCGGGATCTCGCGGGCGAGCGCAAGCATCAGCGTGATGGCGTGCTCGGCGGTCGTGATCGAATTGCCGAACGGCGTGTTCATCACGATGATGCCCTTGGCCGTGGCGGCGGGAATCTCGACATTGTCGACGCCGATGCCGGCGCGGCCGATCACCTTGAGGTTGGTCGCCTTCTCGAGGATTTTTGCGGTCGCCTTGGTCGCGGAGCGGATGGCGAGACCGTCGTAATTGCCGATGATCTCGGCAAGCTTGTCCTTGTCCTTGCCGAGGTTGGGCTGGAAGTCGACCTCGACACCGCGATCCTTGAAGATCTGCACGGCAGCGGGAGAGAGCGCGTCGGAAATGAGAACTTTGGGTTTGGTCATGGGGATGATCCTTCGCCTTCCCTAACGGGAGGATCGGCCTGCGACGGCCGGAATTGAGTGAAGAAGCTTTGTCTTCCCCCTCTCCCCGTTCTTACGGGGCGAGGGTTGGGGTGAGCGGCAGCCACAGGCGAAGGTGCAAGCGGAGAGAGCCCCTCACCCGGATTGCTGCTGGACGATGCTTCGCATCGCCAGGCGCGATCCGACCTCTCCCCGTAAGAACGGGGAGAGGTGAAAAAACTAAGCTGCCTTGGCGAGCTGTGCCTTGGTCTCGGCGAAGGCCCAGTCGATCCACTGGGTCAAGAGCTCGACGTCCTTCGCCTCGACGGTGGCGCCGCACCAGATGCGCAGGCCGGCCGGCGCATCGCGGTAGTAGGCGAAGTCGTAGCCCGCGCCTTCCTTCTCGACCAGCGCGACCAGCTTCTTGGAGAAGTCGGCCTGCGCGTCCTCGGAGAGCGAGGTGATCGCGGGATCGGTGAACTTCAGGCACACCGAGGTGTTGGAGCGGATCGCGGCGTCCTTGGCCAGGAAGTCGATCCAGGGCGTCTTCGCCTTCCAGTCGGCCAGCACCTTGGTGTTGGCGTCGGCGCGCGCGATCAGCGCCTTCAGGCCGCCGATCGACTTGGCCCAGTTCAGCGCATCGAGATAATCCTCGACGCACAGCATCGACGGCGTGTTGATGGTCTCGCCGACGAAGATGCCTTCGTTGATCTTGCCGCCCTTGGTCATGCGGAAGATCTTCGGCAGCGGCCAGGCCGGCTTGTAGGTCTCGAGCCGCTCCACCGCGCGGGGCGACAGGATCAGCATGCCGTGCGCGGCTTCGCCGCCGAGCGCCTTCTGCCAGGAGAAGGTGACGACGTCGAGCTTGGCCCAGTCGAGCGGCTGCGCAAACGCGGCCGAGGTGGCGTCGCAAATGGTCAGGCCTTCGCGGGTCGCGCTGATCCAGTCGGCGTTCGGTACGCGCACGCCTGACGTGGTGCCGTTCCAGGTGAACACGACGTCGCTGTTGGGATCGACCTTCGAGAGATCGGGGATTTCACCGTAGGCAGCGTTGAGCTTGGTGACGTCCTTGAGCTTCAATTCCTTGACGATGTCGCTGACCCAGCCCTCGCCGAAGGATTCCCAGGCGAGCGTGGTGACGGGCCGCGCACCGAGCAGCGACCACAGCGCCATCTCGACCGCGCCGGTGTCGGACGCCGGCACGATGCCGATGCGATAATCGGCGGGCACTTCAAGCACTTCGCGCGTCAGATCGATCGCGAGCTTGAGCTTGGTCTTGCCGACCTTCGCGCGATGCGAACGGCCGAGCGCTGCGTCCTTGAGATTTTGGGCGTTCCAGCCGGGGCGCTTGGCGCAGGGGCCGGAGGAGAAATGCGGCACGTTCGGCCGCGAAGCGGGCTTCGCTACAGTCATGATCTACCCTTCCAGATAGTAAGCCTCCCGTTGGGGGGAGGTGTCCCGCCGCGGCTGATACGGGAAACGGGAAGAGTCGTCAAGGAAGTTCCGGCGTCTCACGCTGGAGTGAAGGCGCTTCCGGCGCAATCTTGGGGGATTCGACCACGGCAAGCGCGTTCAGCAAGTCCGTGGCATCGCTGATCAATTGCGCGGCACGACGGCGGCTGCCGACTTTCAAAATGCATTTGTCATTGGCCTGCACGACGTAATCGTTGCCGACTTTGATCATGGAATAGCTTGTCATCGAAATCCCCGAACCGACCGAGCCCGGTGTCTGACGCTGCCGTAGCACCGTTCGTTCCCGGCTCAACGTGAACGACGGCTGGGTAGTTTACCGGCTCTTAATATGAACGAATGCGCGATCCGAATTTGCTGATCGCGCAAGGCTCGCGACGAGCTGCGTCAAAAGCGGACAGTCATACCGACGTGACTCGCAGCGAACCCGAGCCGCTTGTAGAAGCGCTGCGCGTCTGTTCGCGTCTGATGCGTCAGCAGTTCGACCAGATTGCAGCCGCGCGCTTTCGCTTCCGCGACCGCCCATTGCACCAGCTGCTCGCCGATGCCGCGGCTGCGACAATCGGAAGCAACGCGGACATCTTCGAGCAGACCGCGGATGCCGCCTTGCGTGCTGATGCCCGGCAAGATCGCAAGCTGCAGGCAGCCGACCACCCTGCCCTCGCTCTCTGCGACCACGAGCGTGAGATTTTGATCGCGCGCGACCCGCTCGAACGCCTGGTAATAGGACTCAGGCAGCGGATCCTCCACGCGCTCGCGGGCGCGCCCGAGATGATCGTCGGCAAGCATGGCGACGATCGCCGCAACGTCCTCGCGGCGCGCGGGACGGATGGAGACGGACTTCTCGTTCATGTCGGGAAACTCCAAGAATCAGCGCGACTCTCAGCGCGCCGGTGGAAGGCCGAGCCAGGCTTCGGCCTCGCCGATCCAGCGGCGGATGGCGGCATGGCGGCCGAGATCGAAGCCACCTTCATGCGCGAGGCGGGTATAGGCGAGCAGCGAGACGTCGGCGAGCGAAACTTCCTCGCCGGCGAAGAAGCGGCTTGCCGCAAGATGCTGCTCCATGCGGTCGAGCGCCGCATAGCCGCGCTTGACCTTGTCAGGATCGAGCTCGGACGCATCCTTGCCGAGATAGACCAGCTGGAAGCGGCACACCGCGATATAGGGCTCGTGGCTGTACTGCTCCCAGAACAGCCATTCGTCCATCTTGGCCGCAGTGAAGGTATCGCGCGGAACGAGCGCGCTGTCGCGGGCGAGATAGCGGATGATGGCATTGGACTGCGCCAGCGTGCGGCCGTCGTCGAAGGCGACAGTGGGCACCTGGCCGGCGCCGTTCATTTTCAGGAATTGCGGCGTGCGCGTCTCACCCTTGCGGGTGTCGATTTCGATCCAGTCGTAGGGCAATGCGAGCTTGTCGCAGACCCACTTCACCTTGAGACAATTGCCGGAATTGGTGTCGCCGTAGATCTTCATCGCCGTCGCCCCGTTTTGGAGCGACAGAGCATCAGGACGGAGGGAACCTGTCAACCGCGGCGCGGCGAAGCAGCGTCAGAACTTGTAACCGAGCCCGACGCGCGCATTGTTCAGCGTCACCGACGTGTTCATGACGGGAGAGAACTTCACGTATTCATATTCCACCCGTGCGAACAATCCTTCCCACAGGCAGTATTCCAGTCCGAGACCGGCGGTCCAGCCGACCACGAAATTGTTGGTCCTGTGCTGGGTCTGCGTCTGCGACTGCGCCAAAACCTGGTGCGGCGTTCCGATGATGGTGATGACGTTACCGAATGCGTCCTGCACGGTCGCATCCTGACGCAGCTTCACATCGCTCGTCACGGTGCGGGAGACGTCCATGCGGCCGACGGCCGCGCCGGCGAACGCGTAAGGCATGAAATCGCCACCGTCCCAACCCACGCGCCCGCGGAGCGTGACCATGTCCTTGACGGTCGCTGCGGCGGTGCCGGTCAATGTCGTGAGATAGTGGTTGGTCACGCCGGTGGGCTGGACGTCACCAGGCGGGTTGACGATATCGAGCGAATTGGAGCCGGACGACTGCGAGGAAATCTTGTTGAAATAGGTGTAGGTGCCCTCGAGGCCGAGAACGGCATCGTACCATTGCCAGTTGCGGCCGACGAAGCCGCCGAAATTTGCGCCTTGCGTCGTGGTCTTGTTGAGGAGCGACCACGACGACGTCGGCCCTTGCAGCACGCTGTCGCGGAAGATGAAATTGGTCAGGCCGACGACGCTCTGGCTGAAATCGGTCGATGCCGAGGAGTAGCCGAAGCTGCCGCCGGCATAGACGCCGTCCCAGTTGCGCGTCGTCTTCGACAGGCCGTCGGTGAAGCCGCCGCGCAGGATGGGCAGATCCGGCATGTCGGCCGCTTGCGCGGCAGACACCGTCCCCAACATCGCCGCTGCCAACATCAGCCTACGCATTGCAACGCTCCATCGAACTCGAACTTTCACTCGTGATCATGGCTCGTTAACCTTAACCAATGGTTGCGCCTGACGTTTTCGTCGCCGCTCGCCATGAAAAAAAATGCAAAGCAAAACGGCGCGGGATGATCCCGCGCCGTTAAGAGACGTTAAGCGATGGAACTGACGATCAGCCTTTGGTGACGAGCGGCGGCATGTAGGTCGGCGGGCTGCTCAGATCCCAACGCACGCCGAGTTTCACGTCATGCGAAGTGATATCCTTGATCTTGATCGTCGACGGACCCGAGATGCTATTGTCGTAGGCGCGGAAGTTGCCGGGATTGGCGTCGCCGAGATCCATGTAGCTGTAGGCGAGTTCGACGGTGAAGCCGGGGCTGACCTTGTAGGCAAGACCGGCGTGGGCGGCCCAGGCGAAATTCCACTTACCGTTGTCGGCAAAGTAGGTTGCGCTGCTGGACGGCACGCCGCCAGCGATCTGAATGCCGTCGTCACGGAATCCACTGAGCTTGTTGTAGGAGCCGCCGACACCAGCACCGACGAACGGGGTGATACACCACCAGGTGCCGAGATCGACATAGGCATTCGCCATGACGACCCACTCCGACTTGCTACCGGAGTAGCTGTCGGACCCGACGAAGCCGGGTGCGATGACGTTGTCCGCACCGTGCAGATTGGCCCTGCCGCGATACTGGCCGATCACGTCGGCGCGGAACCAGTTGTTGAAGCGATAGCCGACGCCGAGGTCGAACAGCGGCGAGGAGTCGAAGCCGAGTCCCACCGTGGTCGTCGGGAACGTCTGCGCGGTCGCGCTGTCGATCCGCTTGGCGCTCTGGTTGGTCATGCCGATGTCGCCGCGGAGATACCAGCCGCCGAAGTCGGCGGGCGGAGCCGGCGGCGCGTACATGGGAGGCGGAGCGGCGATCGGCATATCGGCGGCGAACGCCATCGAAGAGATGAGGGTCGCCGCACCTGCGGCAAGGAGAGACTTAACGCTACGCATTTGGCTTCGTCCTTATGGCCGGTGAGGCAAAATGCTGACGCCCCACGTTCTGGAAACTCACGGGAAGACGATGGCACCAAATGTTTAAGCGCCACTTAACCCTAATTTTTAAGGTTGATTTTTTCTCACCACTCGCGCGCATGCGGCAGAAGCGTTGCAAAAATGCGGCGCCCCGACGCACCAATTGCTAACGATTGATGAAGCCGCAACGCAGCGAAACAGGATTTGTTAACGCAGGTGCCGCGGCAGCTTGGGCAGGAACACCGCAAGCAGGCCGATCGCCGGCAGCCAGGCACAAACCTGGTAGACGAACTCGATCGAGGTATGATCGGCGAGCTTGCCGAGCACGGCGGCACCCAGACCGCCGATGCCGAAGGCAACGCCGAAGAACACGCCCGAGATCATGCCGAAGCGGTGCGGCACCAGTTCCTGCGCGAACACGATGATCGACGACGTCGTCGAGGAGATGATCAAGCCGATGATCACCGACAGCACCGCGCTCGCATAGAGCCCGGCATAGGGCAGCGCCAGCGTGAACGGCAGCGCACCGAGGATCGAGATCCAGATCACGATCTTGCGGCCGAAGCGATCGCCCAGCGGACCGCCGAAGAACGCGCCGACCGCATTCGCGGCAAGGAAGATGAAAAGATAGATCTGCGCCGCCTGCGTCGACACGCCGAAGCGGTCGATCAGATAGAAGATGTAGTAGCTCGACAGGCTCGAGACGTAGAGCTGCTTCGAGAACAAGAGCGCCACCAGCACGGCAAGCGCGACCGCGACGCGGCGCGAGCTCGGCGCGTCGGGATGGGCCTGAACCGTCGCCGTCTTCTTCGCCTTGATCTGCGGCTCATACCAGCGGCCGATGCGCCAGAGGATGAGGATCGCGAGGAACGCGATCGAGGAGAACCATGCGATGCTGCCCTGCCCGAACGGCACCACGATCAACGCCGCCAGCACCGGCCCCATCGACGTGCCGAAGCTGCCGCCGAGCTGGAACACCGATTGCGCAAAACCGTAGCGACCGCCGGAGGCGAGCCGCGCGATGCGCGCGGATTCAGGATGAAACACCGCCGAGCCGAGGCCGACCAGCGCGGCAGCAATCAGGATGACGAGATATTGGTGCGCGGCGCTGAGCAGCAGCAGGCCGAAGAAGGTCGAGGCCATGCCGATCGACAGCGAATAGGGCTGCGCCTTCTTGTCGGTGTAGTGCCCGACCACCGGCTGGAGCAGCGAGGCCGTGAACTGGAAGGCCAGCGTGATCATGCCGATCTGCGCGAAGTCGAGCGCGTAGGTGTCCTTCAGGATCGGATACACCGAGGCGATCAGCGACTGCATGGTGTCGTTGAGGAAGTGCGAGAAGCTGATGCCGGCGAGCACGACATAGGCCGGTCCTGCGGCAGCCCGTGCGGCGGGCGCCACGTCGCTGACGACGACCGGTTCGGTCAGCGTTTCCTCGGAGACGACGACAGGCTTGTTCAATGGAGCATCCTGGCGGGCACGGCAGATTGCCGCACCGCCTAACTACGATGCCGGCTGCGGCCGATCCACCGCCAATCGTCGATGGCTGGAATGCACGTGCCGGATTCACCGCGAGGCGACACGCCCTGCTTGGTTCGAGACGCCCGCCGTTGGCGGGCTCCTCACCATGAGGGTCCGGGATTTCGTAGCCCGGATGGAGCGAAGCGTAATCCGGGACGTCTATGTCCGCGAGCGCGATCCCCGGATTTCGCTGCGCTCCATCCGGGCTACGATCGTGCTTCGCGTAGCGATGCGCCTCAGGCCGCCGCCTGTCCGAGCGCGGAGACGATGGTGTCGACGACGTCCTCGACCAGCAGGCGGTCCTCGCCCTCGCCCATGACGCGGATCACGGGCTCGGTGCCGGACGAGCGGATCAGAAGGCGGCCGTGGCCGTTGAGCCGCTTCTCGCCGTCGGAGATCGCGGATTTGACGTCGGAATCCTCGAGCGGCTTGCCGCTCTTGTAGCGGACGTTCTTCAGGATCTGCGGCAGCGGGTCGAAACGGTGGCAGACCTCCGACACCGGCCGGCGCAGCTTCTGCACCACGGCCAGCACCTGCAGCGCCGCAACGAAGCCGTCGCCGGTGGTGGCATAGTCGGACAGGATGATGTGGCCGGACTGCTCGCCGCCGAGATTGTAGCCGCCTTTCAGCATCTGCTCGAGCACGTAGCGGTCGCCGACCGGCGTGCGCACGAGATCGAGCCCCTGCCCCTTGAGGAAGCGTTCGAGGCCGAGATTGGACATCACGGTGGCGACGATGCCCGGCCGCGACAGCCGGCCGTCTTCCTTCCAGCTCTGCGCGATCACCGCGAGCAGCTGGTCGCCGTCGACGGTGTGGCCGCGCTCGTCGACCAGGATGACGCGATCGGCGTCGCCATCGAGCGCGATGCCGATGTCGGCGCGCATCTCGCGCACCTTCTTCGACAGCGTTTCCGGCGAGGTCGAGCCGCATTCCTTGTTGATGTTGAAACCGTCGGGCTCGACGCCGATCGGCACGACGTCGGCGCCCAATTCCCACAGCGCTTCCGGCACCACCCTGTAAGCGGCGCCGTTGGCGCAATCGACCACGACGCGCAGGCCGTCGAGCGAGAGATCGCGCGGCAGCGTGCGCTTGGCGAATTCGATGTAGCGGTCATGCACGCCGTCGATACGGCGGGCGCGGCCGAGGCTCGCGCTCTGAGCGAGCCGCTTGTCGAGGGATTCGTCGAGCAGCTGCTCGATCTGCTTCTCGACGTCGTCGGAGAGCTTGAAGCCCTGCGGGCCGAACAGCTTGATGCCGTTGTCCTCGAACAGATTGTGCGAGGCCGAGATCATCACGCCGAGATCGGCGCGCATCGACTTGGTCAGCATCGCCACCGCCGGCGTCGGCATCGGGCCGACCAGCAGCACGTCCATGCCGACCGAGGTAAAACCCGCGACCATCGCATATTCGATCATGTAGCCGGACAGACGCGTGTCCTTGCCGATCACGACCCGGTGGCGATGGTCACCACGCTGAAACGCAAGGCCTGCGGCCTGGCCGACCTTGAGCGCGAGCTCCGGCGTGATCAGTCCGTTGGCGCGGCCCCGGATCCCGTCCGTCCCGAAATATTTGCGGCTCATATCGTCCCCCACGCAACAACCAGGGACCCCTCTACAACTACGGGATGCCCGAAAGGGACCCGCATCCCTGATTTGCTGAGACGTTATAATGCCTTCGCGGCCAACTTGGCTTCAAAAAATGTGATTAATCATTACGGGACCGGGCCCAAGGCGCCCCGGTAACTTATTGTTAGCACTATATTTCCGGCCGACAGGGCGGAACGGAGCGGAACCCGCCCCTAGTCGGAGCGCTTCACATGGCCGTCCTGGCGGCTCGGCGCCGGCTGGGTGACGTTGACGGGATCGGACCCCGGGAAGGTCTCTTCCAGACCCTCCTCCAGCGCGTCGTCGAGATCCTGCTTCTCCTTGATCTCTTCCGGTGTCGGCTGGCCGCGCGGTTTGCTCATGGCGCCCTCCTCCCAAACGATTTGGCTGTGCATCCAACCATGCTAGATGACCCCTCGATCTTCCGATGCAAGACTTCTGAAGCAAGACTTCTGATGCAAGACGGGCCGGGGAAACGTTCATGAAGCACATCACCTGTATCGACGATCTTCGCACGCTGCATCAGCGCCGCGTGCCGAAGGCGTTCTTCGACTATTGCGACCGCGGCTCCTATGCCGAGGAAACGCTGCGCGCCAACCGCGAGGACATGCAGGCGATCAAGTTCCGCCAGCGCGTCCTGGTCGACGTCTCCAGGCGCGACACCTCGACCATGATCCTCGGCGAGTCGTCGACCATGCCGTTGATATTGGCGCCCGTCGGCCTCCTGGGCATGCAGCATGGCGACGGCGAGATTCACGCCTGTCGCGCCGCGCAGGCCGCCGGCATCCCGTTCACGCAGTCGACGATGTCGATCTGCTCGATCGAGGACATCGCCGCCAATGTCGAGAAGCCGTTCTGGTTCCAGCTCTACGTGATGAAGGACCGCGGCTTCATCAAGGAATTGATCCAGCGCGCGATGGCGGCGAAATGCAGCGCGCTCGTGCTGACCGTCGATCTCCAGGTGATCGGCCAGCGCCACCAGGACATCAAGAACGGCATGACGGTGCCGCCGGAATGGTCGCTGTCGAAGCTGATCGATTTCGCCACCAAGCCGGCCTGGGTGTCGGGCGTGCTGCAGGGCAAGCGCCGCACCTTCGGCAATCTCGCCGGTCATCTGAAGGTCAGCGACGACATCACGTCGCTGTCGACCTGGATCAACTCGCAGTTCGACACCTCGCTGAACTGGAACGACATCGAGTGGATCCGCAGCATCTGGCCGGGCAAGCTGATCCTGAAGGGCATCCTCGACGTCGAGGACGCCGAGCTCGCTGCGAAGACCGGCGCCCAGGCGCTGGTCGTCTCCAACCATGGCGGCCGTCAGCTCGACGGCGCGCCGTCCTCGATCGAGGCACTGCCGGAGATCGTCGACGCGGTCGGCTCGCAGATGGAGATCATGTTCGACGGCGGTGTCCGCTCCGGCCAGGACGTGATGCGCGCGCTCGCGCTCGGCGCAAAGTCCTGCATGATCGGCCGCGCCTACGCCCATGGCCTCGGTGCCGGCGGCCAGGCCGGCGTCGCCAAGGCGATCGACATCATCCAGAAGGAGCTGCTCACGACCATGGGCCTGTGCGGCGTCAACAGGATCGACGAGATCGACGATCACATCATTGCGGTGTGAGGCGTAGCGGCAGCACCGTAGGGTGGGCAAAGCGAAGCGTGCCCACCAACTTTCGCGAAACACAGGAGCGTGGTGGGCACGGCGCAAGTGCGCCTTTGCCCACCCTACGAGTTCAGCGCTAGTCCCTCACATCGGCGGCGTAATCCCGTCGCGACCGACGTTCACCCGGTTGGCTTCCAGCGAGCCGTCCTCCTTCTTCGCCGCGCCGAAGATGATCAGCTTGGCGCCGGGCTTGATCTCGGATTTGTCGCTGGCGACGAAGGTGACGATCGGCGTATCCGGCGGCACCACCACTTTCTTCTCGCCGTCCTTGTACTTGACGGTGATGTTCTGGCCGTCGGTGCCTTCCACCGTCTGCGCCACGGTCGCGTTCGTCATGGTCGAGTTCGCGCGCGCATCCCAGGGACGAAAACCTTCGGCCGCGCCGCGCTGGTTTTCCGGGAAGATGTGCACCGCGATCGCCTTCTGCGTGCCGTCGGGCTGGGGCATGCCGGTGACGCCGATATAGGAGCCTTCCTTGATCTCCGCGAGCGACGTCTTGACCACGGCAAAGACCGCGACGTTGTCGGTCATGCGCACCTTCACGTCGCTGCCTTCGCGCGTCTTGATGCCGAGCGTGTTGCCGTCGACGCTCTCGATGGTGCCGCGGATGCGGACCGTCGGCGACTGCTGCGCCGAGGCGGAGAACATGGAAGTGACGACGAACGCGGCTACGAACAGGCGCGGCATCCAGCTTGATTTCGACATGTTGCGATTCTCCATCACATCGGTGGTGTCAGGCCGTCGAGGCCGACACTGACGCGGTTGGTTTCGAACGAGCCGTCCGGCAGCTGCTTCATGAAGGCGACGACTTTTGCGCCGGCCTTCAGCTCGGATTTGTCGCCGGGCACGAAGGTCACGACCGGCGTGTTGTCGGCGACGAACACCTTCTTCTCGCCGTCCTTGTACTTCACCAGCAGCGTATGGCCGTCATTGCCGACCACGCTCTCCGACACCGTGGCGTTGGTCATGGTGGAGTTCGGCTTGAGGTCATAGGGCCGCGAGCCCTCGCCGGTGCCGCGCATGCTCTCCGGAAACACGTGGACCTCGACCGCGTTCTGGCCGCCGTCCGGACCCGGCACCGTGGTGGCGCCGACGAAGGAGCCGACCTTGATGTCGGCGAGTGAAATTTTGGTAACGCCCGACACGTTCACGTCAGGGGCGATGCGAAGCTTGACGTCCTCGCCGCTGCGCGACTTGACCTGCATGGTGTCGCCATTGACGCTCTCGATCGTGCCGCGAACGCGCGTCGGCACCGGCGCCCTCTGCGCGACGGCATAGAGGGTGGAAGCGGCCACCATCGCGACGGCGATGAGCGGACGTGTGAAAGTTGCACGTTGAACAGGCATGACGGTCTCCGGATTGTCCCCACGGGGATAGAACTCCGGAGGTGGGGTGCTATTCGCCGTTATCCTTTCAAGTCTTTGTGAGATCGGCCTCGACCAGCGCGCGCAGCTCGGCCGTGACAGCAGGCCTTTGCCCGAACCACAGCTCGAAGCCGCGCACCGCCTGATGCAGGAGCATGCCGAGGCCGTCGGCGGTGTTCAGGCCGCGCGCTTTCGCAGCCGCCAGCAGCGGCGTCACCAGGGGAACATAGACGAGGTCGGCGACGACCGCCCCATCCGGCAGGCGCGCCACGTCGACATCGAGTGAAGGCTGGCCGTGCATGCCGAGCGAGGTCGTGTTGACGAGAAGTCTTGCGCGCGGCAGCACGTCGTTGATGCCGTCCCAGGGAATCGGATGCACGTTCGGCCCGAACTGTCTTGCCAGCGTCTCGGCGCGCGCGATGGTGCGATTGGCGAGATGGATGCGCTTGATGCCGCGTTCGAGCAGGCCGAACACGACCGCGCGCGAGGAACCGCCGGCCCCGAGCACCAATGCCTCTTCCGCGCTGTCCCAACCGGCCGCTCCGGCATCGAGATTGCCGATGAAGCCTTCGACATCGGTATTGGTCGAGCGCAGCTCGCCGTCGGCAAACCACAGCGTGTTCGCAGCGCCGACGGCCCTGGCACGCGCATCGGGCGTGGACAGCGCCAGCACGTCTTCCTTGTGCGGGATGGTGACGTTGGCGCCGACGAAGCCGCGCAGCGACAGCCGCAGCACGAAGTCGCGCAGATCCTCGGGCGGGACCGCCTCGATGACGTAACCACCCTCGATCCCGAGCGTGCGCAGCCAGTAACGATGGATCAGCGGCGAGCGCGAATGCGCGGCCGGCCATCCGATCAAACAGGCTGCGGGAGTCCTGAGCGCGGTCATCTTTCCCTCGGGTCGTGTTCGAGGCGATCCATTTCGCGTCCCGCCGGCTCTGTCAAGCGCGCGACCGCCGCATCGCCGCAGCCACGATCGCAGCCAATGCCAGCGCCGCGGCAGCGGCGAACCAGATCGCGGCGAGGTTGATCCGGGCATAGCCGAGCGCCCCGCCCGCCGCCCCCGCAACGAGCGCCGCCCACAACAGCAGGTTCGGCGCCCAATTCCAGCGCGGCCCGCCGGTGAGGCTCACCGCGAGGAACTGGCCGACCTTGACCAGCGCGCCCGTGACATAGGTGAGGCCAAGGCCCGCGCCGCCATCGATCTGGAACACGGCGTTCTCCAGGCCCATCGCGAGCACGATGGCCGCGATCGCGAGGTTCGACAGGCCGTAGGCATGGCAAAGTCCGGCACCCGCAAGCAGCCCGGTTTCAATGAGGAGCAGCCAGGGCTGCCGCTCGGCCCCGCCGCCGAGCACGACGAGGCTGCCGGCCGCAGCTCCGGCCACGAACAGCGCGATCAGGCCGAGGGCGCTGGCGGCCTGCCACCACTGCGCTTCGGCAAGGCTGACGCCGAGACGCGTGGAGTTGCCGCTCATGAACGAGACGAACAGGCCGCCGAGATGCAAGAAGCCGATGCCGTCGACATAGCCCGCCAGCATGCTGAGCGCGCAGGCCAGCGCAATATTGCGACGCGAATCCAGCATTCCCTGCACCACCGCCGTGACGCGGCAGTGTCGATCAAATCGGCCGGCTTGAGAAGTGCGCTGCCGTCAGGTCGCGGCCGCGTCATCGGCCACGGGCCGCGCCGCGCCGCCCTTGATGTCAGCGACGGCACGCGCGATCGTCGCGCGATAGCGCGCACGCGGCGGCGTCACGCCGTGGGTGAGCAGCGCGCGGCGAACCGCGGGCGACGCCCCCGTGATGAACAGCCGGATGCCGTGGCGGTGCGCCTTGACGGCGACGCGACCGAGCACGTTGGCGGCCGTCGAATCCAGGAACGGCACCGCGGCGAAATCGACCACAAGACCCTTGCGCTGGTCGGCGATGCCGTCGAGCACGTTTCCGATTGCCGAGGCGGCACCGAAGAAGAACGCACCGGTGATGCGATAGACCAGCACGTCGCGATCGATGGCGAGCGCGGGATCGTAAGGCACGCGCTCGCCATTGCCGTCATCGGGACGATCGGCGGCCACCAGCGGGGAGCGCTCCTCGATGCCCGTCATCTCCGCCATGCGGTGGATGAACAGCACCGCGCCCAGCGCGAAGCCGACCAGGATGCCTTCGGTCAGGTCGCGGAAGATGGTGAGCAGGAAGGTCGCAAGCAGCACGACGGCATCGCCCCAGGATGAGCGCAAGAGCGTCGCGAATTCGTGCTTCTCCGCCATGGTCCAGGCGACGACGACGAGCACGGCGGCCAGCGCGGCCAGCGGGATGTAGCTCGCGAGCGGCGCTGCGATCAGCATGAACAGCAGCAGGAAGACCGAATGCAGCATGCCCGCGAGCGGCCCGCGTCCGCCGGCGCGGATGTTGGTGGCGGTGCGCGCGATCAGTCCGGTGACGCAGATGCCGCCGAACAGCGCCGAGCCGATATTGGCCGCGCCTTGCGCCACCAGCTCGCAATTGGAGCGGTGACGGCGACCGGTCATGCCGTCGGCCACCACCGCCGACAGCAGCGATTCGATCGCGGCGAGCAGCGCGAAAGAGATCGCATCCGGCAGCACGGCCGTCGCCTTCGCAAGCGAGAACGCCGGCAGCGCCGGCGACGGCAATTCGCGCGGAATGCCGCCGAACCGGCTGCCGATGGTTTCGACCGGCAGCGACAGCACGGCAGTCGCGACCGCCGCGAGCACGACCGCGATCAGGATGCCGGGCCAGGACGGCCGCCAGCGCCGCAGGCCGGCGATGACGGCAATGCTGACGATCGCGACCGCGACGGCGGAGGGATTGATGGTGTGCAGGCCTGCGGCTAGCGCAACGAGTTTCGGCACGAATTCGCTGGGCTCTTTCCCAGCCAGCGTGATCCCGCCGAGATCGCGGAGCTGGCTGGCGAAGATGATCACGGCGATGCCCGCGGTGAAGCCGACCGTGACGGGGTAGGGAATGAACTTGATGTAGGTGCCGATCCGCAACAGGCCCGCGGCGATCAGGACCATGCCCGCCATCAGGGTGGCGAGGATGACGCCGTCGACGCCGTGCCGCTCCGCGGTCACCGCGACCAGCACGATGAAGGCGCCGGCGGGCCCGCCGATCTGGAAGCGACTGCCGCCGAGCAGCGACACGATGAAGCCACCGACGACAGCGGTGTAGAGCCCGCGGTCCGGCGTCACGCCCGAGGCGATTGCGATCGCCATCGACAGCGGCAGCGCGACGATGGCAACCGTCAGGCCCGCGAACACATCGGCGCGGAGATCCGCGAGGCCGTAGCCTTCGCGCCAGACGGTGACGAGCTTGGGGAGATAGAGTTCGGCAAAGGTCGGTCGACGCAGCTGATGCAGCTTGCCTGCGTGTTCGCCTGTGATGCTCATGTCCGCAGAGTGCTCCGCTGCCCACAATGCTCCGGTGCATCGTGCAGCGCGCGCGTGCGACGATGCGCTAGCTCATCCCGAGCACGATCAATGCGATCATGCTCCCACGCGGCGCGGCGGCCCCGGCTCCTTCAGGCGAACGCCCCGCCCGCCGCTGTCGCTGCGGGCCTGCTCGCCGATCAGCTCGACGCCGGCCCGGTCGAACGCCTCGACCACCTTGATCAAGGTCTCGACCACGCCGCGCACATTGCCGGTGCTGGCCTCCATCCGCTGGATGGTCGGCAGCGAAACGCCGGCGAGCTCGGCCAAGGCTTTCTGGTCAATGCCAAGCAGCGCGCGGGCTGCCCGCATCTGGAACGACGTGATCACCGTGGCCTCACGTATCAGAGTTTATAAGTGATATCTGGAGCATGTACAATGATGTAAAATACATCATTGTAGGGCGGGCGCAAGGGGTGCCCGTCCTGCCGCCTCCGCCATTGCGAGGAACTCTTGCGACGAAGCAATCCAGACCGCCTCCGCAGCCAGTCTGGATTGCTTCGCTGCGCTCGCAATGACGGAGGTTGGGCGCGGGTTCGGCCAAACGAAACACCGTGGGCGCGGAAACAGCCCCTCACCTCAGCCTCCCCCCGTAAAGAACGGGGAGAGGGAGTGAGAGAGCCGTGCTTCCCTTACATCACGCCGCGTGCTGATGCGCGGCGATGATCTGGTCGGCGGCGCGGCCGGTCACCTCGGCCATGTGGTCGAACTGACGGGTGAAGCTGCCGGCTCCGGCCGTGGCCGAACGCAGCTCGACGATGAGTTCGCCGATCTCCGCTTCCGGCATCATGGCGCGGACGCAGTCCCATCCGCTCCAGCCGTCACGGGTGTCGAAGCCGAGGATCTGGCCGCGCCGCGCCGACAGGATCGCGTTGATCTTGGCGGTGGCGTCGGTCGGGCAGACGATCTCGACCACGTGGATCGGCTCCAACAGCACCGACTGGCATTGCGGCAGGCCTTCGTTGAGTCCGACCCGCGCCGCCGTGCGGAAGGCGAGGTCGGAGGAGTCGACGCTGTGATAGGAGCCGTCGGTCAGCGTCACCTGCAGATCGGTGACGGGGAAACCGAGCGGGCCGCGCGTCAGTCCGTCGACAACGCCCTCTTCCACCGCGCCGATATAATTGCGCGGCACCGCGCCGCCGACCACTTTCTCGGTGAACTTGAAGCCCTCGCCGCGCGGCAGCGGCTTGATGTCGAGCACGACATCGCCGAACTGCCCGTGGCCGCCGGATTGCTTCTTGTGGCGGCCGCGCTGGACGATCGGCTTGCGGATGGTCTCCTGGTAGCCGATCGCGGGTGGATGCGAGGTGATCTTGACGCCGAAGCGGTCGCGCAGCCGCTCGCTCGCCACGCGCAGATGCATCTCGCCCTGGCCCCACAGCACGGTGTCGTGGGTCTGGGCGTTCATCACGACGCCGAGCGAAGGATCCTCCTCGTGCAGCCGAGCAAGGGCCTGGCCGAGCTTGACGTCGTCCTTGCGGTCGGTGGCGGCGACCGAGATCGCGAGCACCGGCGGCGTCGGCTCCGGGGCGAACAGCGCAGCCGGCGGGGACTTGCCGCTCGAGACCGTGTCGCCGGTCTTGATCGGGTCGACCTTGGCGAGCGCAACCGTGTCGCCGGCTTCGGCCGCGGCACGCTTGGTATCGTAGGCGCCGTTGACGGCGAGGATGCCGGAGATGCGGCCGCTCCCGCCGGAGGCGGATTGCAGCGTGGCTCCGTCGTCGAGATGGCCGGCGAGCAATCGCGTCAGCGACAGCTTTCCGCCGTGCTGCGAATGCAGCGTCTTGAAGACGTAGCCGAGCGCCTCCTTGCTGGCAGGCACACCGAGACGCTTTGCAGTTTCCTCGATGCCGGGCGCCTCGTGGCGCAGGGCCTTCATCAGGCGCAGCACGCCGTTTTCGCGCGCGGCGGCACCCAGCAGCACGGGGCAGATCTGCCCCTCGCGCAATTCGCGCGCGAGATCGTCGAACACCGCATCGCGCGGGGGCTGGATGTCCTCGAGCAATTGCTCCATCAGCGCGTCGTCGTGATCGGCGAGCTTCTCCAGCATCGAGAAGCGGGCCTCCTTCTCGCGATCGAGATCTCCGCCTTCGAGCGCGACCACCTCGGAGGCCTTGTGCTCGCGGTAGATGAACGCACGTTCCAGCGCGAGATCGACGAAGCCCTCGATCAGCTCGCCCTTCCAGATCGGGATCTGGCGCAGCACCAGCGGTACGCGCGAGGCGGGCTGGAGTGTCGCCAGCGTCTCGCGGATGCGCTTGTTGGCGCGGTCGATCTTGTTGAGGAACAGGAAACGCGGGATCTTCAGTTCCTCCAGCTCGCGCAGGATGATCTGAAGCTGCGGCAGCTTCTTCTCGTCGGCCTCGCAGACCACGACCGCGGCGTCGACAGCGGGAAGCGCTGCACGCATGTCGTGGGCGAACTCAACGGAACCGGGACAATCGAGGAAGGTGTAGCTGTCGCCCATGAAACTCGTGGTGGCGGCAGTCAGGCCGACGGTCATCTTGTGATGACGGGCCTCCGGGGAGGCGTCGCCGACGGATGTTCCGGCGTCGACGCTGCCGACGCGGGGTATTGCGCCCGTTCGCGCCAGTATTGCTTCGAGAAGTGTGGTTTTACCGCTTTGGAATGGGCCCACCAGTGCGATGCACCGTGGACCTCGGGGACTTCTGACGTCTTGTCCCATTCGCCGCCTCCTTGGTGTGGAGCTCGGCCCATGATTGGGTCGGCAAACGCCGATGCTCTGCCCGTCCCCGAGATTTGGCAAGCATCAAAAATCGCTGCGGTGCGTCGTTGCCGAGATCGCGTCGGACCGACGCGATCTGCACACGCGAAATTGTCAACGACCCGGACGGAGTTCCAGACTCTCGAGGCCGGCGGCGACGTTGAGGCCGACCTGGCCCTGTACGCTGAGCGGCTGGAGCGCGATCGAATTGTTGGAGCCGCCGATCAGCGCGTTGCCACCGATACCGACGCCGACCGAGGCGCTGCCCTGCGCGCCGGCATAATTGCCCGAGAGATCGCCGGGGCCGAGCCGATCGACCGGCGCGAACACGCCCCAGGCAAGTGTGGTCTCCTGGGTGATGCCGATGTCGAGGCCCACTTTACGAATGGTCGCGACGTAGCGATCTTCCGGCAAACCGTCGGCACGCAGGACGCAACCGAGATTGGTCACCGATCCCACGATGAAGCCAACGCTGGCGCCGCCGCGGCATTCGAGCACGCCGACCCGGACCATCCGCTGCTGCTGAGCGCCGCTGTTTGCGACGGAGGCAACGAGGCTGGCCGCGGCGAGCCCGGCGAGGATGAACGAACGGCGCATGAATATCTCCGGCGATGAATGTGATGCGAGCAGAGAGAGCGCCCCACCCGTGTTGCGCGATGGTCTATGCCACAAGAGCCGTGGTGGTGCCAGATCACGCGTGACGATAAGCGTGCAAACAATAAAAAGGCCCGCCGGAGGCGGGCCTTTTCGATAGGTATTTGCGACGGGCTCAGCGGAGATTACCGCAGAAGCGCTGGATGCGCTTGCAGGCGTCTTCGAGGTCCGAGGTCTTGGTCGCGTAGGAGATGCGGAACGCCGGGCCGAGGCCGAAGGCCGAGCCCTGCACCACGGCGACGCCTTCGGTCTCGAGCAACTCGGTCACGAAGGTCTCGTCATTGTCGATCACCTTGCCCGACGGCGCGGTCTTGCCGATGGTGCCGGCGCAGGAGGGATAGACGTAGAACGCACCTTCGGGACGCGGGCACTCGATGCCCTTGGCCTGGTTGAGCATGGAGACCACGAGGTCGCGGCGCTCCTTGAACACCTTGTTGTTGGCGGGGATGAAGTCCTGCGGACCGTTCAGCGCTTCGACCGCGGCCCATTGTGCGATCGACGACGGGTTCGAGGTCGACTGCGACTGGATCGTCGACATCGCCTTGATCAGCTGCGCCGGACCGCCGGCGTAGCCGATGCGCCAGCCGGTCATGCAATAGGCCTTCGACACGCCGTTCACGGTGAGCGTGCGGTCGTAGAGTTTCGGCTCGACCTGCGCGACCGTGGTGAACTGGAAGTCATCATAGACGAGGTGCTCGTACATGTCGTCGGTCATCACCCACACATGCGGATGCCTGACCAGCACGTCGGTGAGCGCCTTCAGCTCGGTCCTGGTGTAGGCCGCGCCGGTCGGGTTCGACGGCGAGCACAGGATCACCCATTTGGTCTTCGGCGTAATCGCACGCTCGAGCGCCTCGGCCTGGAGCTTGAAGCCGGTCGCGGCGGTGCAGACCACCGGCACCGGCTCGCCGCCGGCGAGCGCCACCATCTCGGGATAGCTGACCCAGTACGGCGCGGGGATGATCACCTCGTCGCCCGGATTGATGGTCGCCATCAGCGCGTTGTAGAGCACCTGCTTGCCGCCGGTGCCGACGATGATCTGGTTCGGCTTGTAGGCCACGCCGTTCTCGCGCTGAAACTTGCCGATGATGGCTTCCTTCAGCTCGGGAATGCCGTCGACGGCGGTGTACTTGGTCTTGCCGGCTTCGATGGCATGGATCGCAGCCAGCTTGATGTTGGCGGGCGTGTCGAAGTCGGGCTCGCCGGCACCGAGGCCGATGACGTTGCGGCCCGCCGCTTTCAGCGCACGTGCTTTATCCGTGACCGCGATGGTCGCGGACGGCTTCACACGGTCGAGCGCAGCGGCAAGGAAGGACATCGTCATCTCCTGACAAGCGTCGTGAACCCTTTGGCCTCACGACTCCGATTGTGGGAATGAGCCACCCTAAAACGTGTGCCGCTGCGCCGCAAGAAACTTCGGCCCGATCTCGAAAAAGTTTACGGATCTGGAGCGCTTCTAGGCGCGTTTTCCCGCAATTTTCCGTAACTTTGCCGCCGGAATCCCTCATATCCGGCAAGGCCTGTCCTCGGAGCAATTTGGCGCGTTGCGCGCCGCCATGAAGCTGACGGCAGTCTGACGCTCGAGAGGACACTTGAGACAACCTTTGAGCGACTTGCTTTGAAAGACTTGGACCCGTCAGCAGCCGAGGCGATCACGACCGTTCAATCGTCCTGCACGAACGTGCGGCCGCGATGCGTCCGCGCGCTGACGCAAGCGTGATCTGATTTGTAGCGTCGCGCGAAAATGATCTTCCGCGGCATTGCAGTGCGGTAGGGTTTTCGAGTTTTTCTATGGCGCGGGTCTTGCGGCGGATTCGCAACGGCATCATTGTTTGGCCGCGGTACTGGGCAACGAGTACCGCGCCTTCCCGTTTTCGGAACGAACTCCCAGAATGTACAAGCTCTATTCGATGCAACGCTCCGGCAACAGCTACAAGGTCCGCCTTGCGCTGGCCCTGTTGAACGTGCCTTACGAAGCAGTCGAAGTGGACATTCTGCGCGGCGAGAGTCGCACGCCGGACTTTCTGACCAAGAACCCGTCGGGCCAGGTGCCGCTGCTCGAGGTCGGCGACGACCGCTATCTCGCCGAGTCCAACGCCATCCTCTGGTACGTCGCGGTCGGCACGCCGCTTGCGCCCGAGAACCGCATTGACCGCGCCGAGGCGCTGCAATGGATGTTCTTCGAGCAGCACGCGCTCGAGCCGAACATCGGCGCCGCCTATTTCTGGCTGTCGCTGGTCAAGGGCGGCCGCGATCTCCAGACCCACTCCCTGGAAGACTGGATGGAGCGCGGCTATGGCGCGCTCCAGGTGATGGAAAACCACCTCAAGACCAACGCCTATTTCGCCGCCCGCCAGCTCACGGTCGCCGACATCGCGCTCTACGGCTACACCCACCTCGCCGAGCGCTGCGACTTCGACCTCTCGACCTTCCCGGCGATCCGGGACTGGCTGAAGCGCGTGGAAGCTGCACCCGGCTTCGTGGCGATGGACTGGCGGCCGGCCGACGTCGACGACCCCGCCAGCATCGCGGCGGGCGCCTGACGGCGCGCTGGCCCCGGGAATAGCGGGCATAAGGGCAGCCTATGCCGCATTCTCGCCATTTTCGACGCTATGGCCGCCCCAATATTGCCGGTTGAAACGGGGAAATTGTTCGAGTCGCGGGTGATTCGCTCGCACGTTGAAGGATTTAGACCATGATTCGGGCGTCCGGCACGGCAGGCTTTCGGGGCCAAACCGTTACCGTTTCGTCTTCCCGGCTGACCAACGCGGTCGTGGCCTCGCTCGCCGTCGCCGCGCTCTCGCTGTGCCTGATCGTCACCCTGACGGTGCTGTCGACCAAGGCGACCATGGCGATGGGCCTGCCGGTCTGATCCCCGTTTCATCCCGGACCCGCCTTCAAGGTGCCACGCGGCCCGCGCCGACCGGCATCGCGACAGGACACCGATGAAATCGCCTGTGGTAGTCGTTGCAATCACCCTGACTGCGGCCATCCTGGTCGCGGCATCGCTGTTGATTTTCACCGGGGTGCGCAAGAGCTCCGGGACGTCGACGCTGAATGCGCCGGCGCAGCAGCAGCGCCTCAGGCACGCGCATTTGGCCTAAAATCATGCGAAAGCTTTGCCCTTGCCGGCAAGTGCTCCTTAAGCGCACCGCATGAAATCGCATCGCATGGGCGCAACGATCGGCCAGTGTTGCGGCCTTACCTCGTTCGGGAGGAGCGAGACTGGCCCATGCGGTTTGGATGGCGTGCGATCTCCGGTCCGGCGCTGACAGCGGCAATTGCGCTGCTGGCGATCCTGCTCGATCGCTATATCCACGTTCCCTCGCCTGCCCCCCTGTTCGTCTGCATCGTGGCGCTCGCCGGCTCGCTATCGGGTCTCGCTTCCGCCATGACCAGCGCTGCCGTCGCCGTGATCGGCGCGGCGTTGTTCTTTCTGGCCCATCGAGCCCTGCCGGGCTATGCGACGGCGGATCTGGTCCGGCTCGGCCTCCTCGCCGTGACGACTGCCGGCACCGCCGCAATCACCGGCCTGATGCGCGAGCGGCTGCTCGGCACATTCGCCGCCGAGCGCCAGAGCCACGCCACCGCCGCGCGGCTGTCGGCCGCGCTCGACCAGGTCGATATCGGCATCGTGCTGCTCGACGCCGAAACGCGTGCCGAATTCATCAACCGCGCATTTCGCGACTATTTTGCGCTGCCGGACGAAGTGGCCGACGGCAAGCCGCCCTTCATTGCGCTGATGTATCACGGCCGCGACACCGGCGCGTTCGAGCTGCCCGAGGATGAGCTTGGCACCTTCATCGCGCAGCGGATGCAAATGGTGCGGATCGGCGATGCCAGGCCGATCAACATCGCCTTGCGCAATGGCGAGGTGCTGCGCTTCGTCTGCGCCGTCCTGCCCGATGGCGGGCGCATGCTGAGCTACACGCCCGTGACCGACCTCGTACGCCACACCGACCCGCCCGCGCGCGCCGAGTACTACCGCTCGCTGCGCGATCCCGCGGGCCGCAGGCTGATGCGGTACTTGCGCGTCGCGGAGTGATGCGACGGCGCGATTGATCGGCAGTGCGATCATCACGTATGAAGGACGCTTCATCGTCTTGCGTCCTCCGAGATCGCGGAAACCCACATGTCGCTCACCATTCGCTCCGTCACGAAACAGGACTACGATCAATGGCTGCCGTTGTGGGATGGCTATAACGCTTTCTACGGCCGCTCCGGCCCGACCGCGCTGGCGCCCGAAATCACGCGGATGACGTGGCAGCGCTTCTTCGATGGCTATGAGCCGGTGCATGGGCTGGTCGCCGAGAGCGACGGCAAGCTGCTCGGCATGACGAACTATCTGTTTCACCGCAGCACCACGGCGATCGAACCGTCCTGCTATCTGCAGGACCTGTTCACGCTGGAGGCCTCGCGCGGCAAGGGCGTCGCCTCAGCGCTGATCTACGGCGTCTACGAGCGCGCAAAGCTCGCGGGGTCCCCGCGGGTCTACTGGCAGACGCACGAGACCAACGTCACGGCGCAGAGCCTGTACGACAAGGTCGCCGAGCGCTCCGGCTTCATCGTCTATCGCAAGATCTTCTGATCGCGGCAGCCGCGGAGTCCCTGTGGATAACTCTGCCTGTCACCCGCGCGTAACATAGCGGGACTACGTTGCACCTGCGTCTGATCAGGCCCCCCGTCACCGATCAAGCGCCCCAAAGCGGTCCCCGTCAGTCGCCGCGTCTGACAGGGGCCGCATTTTTTTGCCTTCAGTTCCCGGCAGCATGGCAGCAACGCAAGGCGACGCCTTGCCGCTAGCGGGCAGCGCGGCCACAATGGCCCGCTTTCTCCTGACAGGACCTCCCATGGAAATTCGTAATCTCGGCGCCTCCGGCCTCCGCGTGTCCGCGGTCGGGCTCGGCTGCAACAATTTCGGCCAGCGCATCGACCTCGAGGCCTCGCGCAAGGTGATCCACCGCGCGCTCGATCTCGGCATCACGCTGTTCGACACTGCCGACATCTATTCGGCCATGGGCGGCTCGGAAAATGTGCTCGGCGCCGTGCTGGGCGATCGCCGCAAGGACATCGTGCTGGCGACGAAATACTCCAAGCCGATGGCGGAGGACGGAACCAAGCAGGGCGCCTCGCGCCGCTACATCATGGCGGCCGTGGACGCGAGCCTGAAGCGGCTGAAGACCGATTACATCGATCTCTACCAGCAGCACGATTACGACCCGCTGACGCCGATCGAGGAGAGTCTTCGCGCGCTCGACGATCTCGTCCGCCATGGCAAGGTCCGCTACATCGGCAACTCCAACTTTCCGGCGTGGCGGATTGCGGAAGCGGAGTATGTCGCGCGCGCGATGAATGTCAGCCGCTTCGTCTCCTGCCAGGACGAATATTCCCTGGTCGTGCGCGACATCGAGAAGGACCTGCTGCCGGCAGCAACGGAATACAAGCTCGGCCTGTTGCCGTTCTTCCCGCTCGCAAGCGGACTTCTGACCGGCAAATACAAAAAGGGTGAGTCTGCACCCGGCGACACCCGCTTTGGCCAAACTCCGCGACTGCGCGACCGCTATGTCACCCCGCGCAACGAGGCGATCGTCGAGAAGCTGCAGGCCTTTGCGCAAGCGCGCGGTCACTCGATGCTCGAGCTCGCCTTCTCCTGGCTCGCCGGCCGCCCGCAGGTCTCGAGCGTCATCGCGGGCGCCACCCGCGTCGAGCAGATCGAGCAGAACGTCAAGGCGATCGCGTGGAAGCTCAGCGCCGATGAGATGGCGGAGATCGACAAGATCACCCAGGGCTGATGTTTAAAGCGCGGCGCGTTACTTCGCGCCGCGTCCCACCGTCTGCATCACCTCAAAGCCCTCGAACTGGGGATGGCCGAGATAGAGCGGCTTGTTATCGCCAGCGCGCTGATGCGCCGCGCGAAACGCCTCCGACTTGGTCCACGCCTCGAACGCGGCATGGTTCGCCCAGATGGTGTGCGAGGCATAGAGCGTGTGGTCCTCGAGCTCGGGACCGCGCAGCAGATGGAATTCGACGAAGCCCGGCACCCCGTCGAGAAACGTGTCGCGCGAGAGCCAGACCTGTTCGAAAGCGGCTTCAGAGCCCTTGGCGACGCGGAAGCGGTTCATGGCGATGTACATGCGGGTGATCTCCTGATGCTCGGCTCATCATGTCGTCATTCCGGGACGCACCGCAAGACACGGGCCCGGAATGACGGTGGCTGTTATTACGCCACCAATCCCTTCATCGGCCGCGCTGCGGCGCTGTCCGGGAATACGGTTTCAGCCAGCACGCGATCGGACAGGCCGAACTGTCCCTGCAGCACTCCCTTGATCACGGAGCGCAAGTCCGTGGTGGGCTTGAGGTCGCGTCCCTCATACAAGTTCGCGAGCTTGAGACCGGGCCAGTCGGAGATGACGCGGCCGCCTTTCACCGCGCCGCCGGCGAGCAGCGCGATCGTTCCCGTGCCGTGATCGGTGCCGTCGGTGCCGTTGATGCGCGCGGTGCGGCCGAACTCGGTGGCGACGACGATTGCGGTGTCGCGCCAGCGCTCGCCAAGGCCGCTTTCGAACTCGGCGAGCGCGCCATCGAGGCCGCCGAGCAGGAAGGCCAGACGCCCGACCGGACCGCCTTCATTGGCATGCGTATCCCAGCCGTCGAAGGCGAGCGCGGCGATGCGCGGGCCGTCATCGGCCGCCATCAGCTTTGCGGCGCCGCGCGCGACCTGGCGCATCTGCGCAACCTGGTTGCCGGGTTTCGGCTTCATGTCGTCGCCGCTCGCTGCCTTCTCCAACTGGAGGCCCTGCGACAGCGCGGAGGCCAGCGCGGGATCGCGGTGACGGTAGAGATCGACGAGGCGCATGGCGGTGTCGTCGTCGGCTTGCGGCAGCGCCACCGGCGCCCAGCCGACGGTCGGCGCATTGCCGCGCAAGACCAGCGGCGTGGTCGGACCGACCGCGAGCCCACTCGACACACGCTCGCCGCGCGGCAGCGCTTCGAGCGCGCGATTGAGCCAGCCCGATTGAACGCGGCCGGGACCGGCATAACCGCTTTCGAGCACGTCCTGGCCATCGAAATGCGAGCGGTCGCGATAGGGCGTCGCCACCGCATGGATCACCGCGGCATGCATGTCGCGATACATGCGCGCGAACTCCGGCATCGCCGGATGCAGCGCGAAAAAAGTATCGAGCATGATCGCGGGATGCGCGCCGTCGGCGGCAAGCGCGATCGAGCCGTGAAGGCCGGCATAATCGGGATCGCCAAGCGGCGCGACGGTCGAGAGCCCGTCGAGCGCGCCGCGCAGGATCACCACGATCAAGCGCGGATCGCGCCCGCCGGCCGCGCGGGCGAATTTCGGCAAATAGGCCCAGGCCGCGAAGGACGCGCCGCCGAGCAGGAGGCCGCGGCGCGAGGTGAGGAGCCGGTTCTCGACGCAGTCGATCATCATCATCTCCTCTGCATTTCCGGCGACATCAGCAGCAGTGCCAGCGCCTGCTGCCGCGACTCCGCGCGCTCGATGGTTTTGCGCGTCTCGATCGAGGCCGCATCCGCAGCCGCGAACTCCAGCAGGTCGAGCGGATCGATGTTGTTACCGAGCCGCGCGCCCATCTGTGCCGCGATGTCGAGCCGGAGCTTGATGCCTTCGGGTGCGGCCCAGGCCGCGCTGGTATCCGGAAAACCGTTCGGCCCGGCCGGCGACCACAGTGGCTGGCCGAGCAGGTTCAGGTTATTGAGATAGCCACCGGGATCCTCCGGCACGCGCGCGAGCAGCCGTCCGCTCGCGACCACGAAGTCGTAAGGCGAGCGCATCTTCGTCAGCGGCGCCTTCCAGGCCTCGTCGGAATCGACTAGCGCAACAGCCATTGCCTTGAGATCACCGTCGGTCTTGACGAAGACGTCGCGCAATCGCGCAACGAGCGCCGGCGGCGGATCGTCGGCAACGAAATGGCGGACGAATTTGGTGGCGATGAAATTGGCGGTCGAGGGATGGCGCGAGATGTCGGCGAGCGCGGCCTCGCCTTGCGCAAGGCCGGTCGGCCCGTAGGTCTTGCCGAGCAGCATTTGCGGCCCGGGCTGGTGCGCGTTGGCGTTGAACGCGAAGGAGCCGGGCGTTCCCAGCTGCCCCTGCCGTCCGGCAAAGGTCCAGCCGGTGATGATGCGCGCGAGCGAGGTGACGTCGTCCTGCGTGTAGCCGCCGCCGACGCCGAGCGTATGCAGCTCCATGATCTCGCGCGCGAGATTTTCGTTCAGCCCGCGCTTGCGGTTTTGCCCGGCGCGCGAGTCCGGCCCGAGCGATTGCTGGTTGTCGAGGAAGAACAGCATCGCCGGATGCTGCTCGACCGCCCTCAGCATGTCGGCGAAGCGCCCGAGCACATGCGGCCGGATCGCCTCGCGCTCGAACGCGCCGGCCCAGATCCGCGCCAGCTCGCCCTTGCTCGCGGAGATGCAGAAATGGTTGGACCAGAACACCACCAGCCGCTCGGTGAAGCCGCACTCGACCAGCGTCGCGCGTTGCAAGCGCGCCAGCGCCTCGGCGCGAAAGGTTTTCTGGATCACGTTGAGCGGCTGCGGCGCGGGCTTGGCGGCAGGGGGTGCGGCAGCGCTGGGCTGCATGGCGTCCGGTTTCGCCGCATTGTCGGCGGGCTTGGCCTCGGCCATCTGGCCGGCGATCTCGGTCGCGGCCGCGTTCAGCGAAAGATTGCGGCGCAGCCCCGGCTTCTGATCGGCCGGTGCCTGCTGCGACCCTTCGGCGGGCGCAGCGGCCTTCGCGGCCTCGCGCGCCTGCTTGACCTGGTCCTGATAGGCGAACACGGCCTGCCCGAGTTGCGGCGTCGATTGCAGCCCCGGCGCTTCCAGCAGCACGCCGTTGGGGCGGGCGAGTTCCGCCTTCACGAAGCCGCGCGGATCGGACGCCGCGTTGACGAGATCGCCGGACGCCCCGCCGCGCGCTCCGAAACCGAAACGGTTGAGCGCGACGAGGGCAGCTTGCGAATCGCGGGCCATCGATGTGTCCTTCGCGCGTTGCCAACCGCTTTCCGAGTCTGAGCGCAGCGCCTAATATACCGTAGCGGGAGATGAACCCGGCATGAAAATGACGGCGCAGCGTTTGGGCAAATCATGACAAATCCGAAAGAATTTCCCTCCGATTTTCCCTTGCCGGAACCGCGCCGCCTCGCCTGCTCCCGTTGCGGCACCGAGTTCGGCTGCGATCTCTCGGGAAACTGCTGGTGCGCGGAGGAAACGGCGCGGCTGCCGATGCCAGTCAAGGGCGAGGATTGTTTGTGCCGGGAATGTCTGAGGAAGGCGGCGGCAGAAGCGCGTAGCCCGGATGGAGCGCAAGCGTAATCCGGGAATCCTTCCGCGGGCACCAATCCCGGATTTCGCTGCGCTCCATCCGGGCTACGAAGCTACACCGCGTGCCCCGGCGACTTCCGCGCCATGCCGTCGAACGCGTCGAGCAGTTTTTCGCGCCACGCATAGACGGGATCATCCACTTCCAGCAGCCTGAACGGGCTCACCACACGCGCCCATTGAAAACCGCCGAACACGATATAGTCGGCATAGTTCGGCGCGCTGCCGCCGAGATAGGCCTGCGTCTTGAACGTCTGCCGCATTACTTCGAGCGACTTGAGGAACGCGACGACGCCGGTCTCGCGGCTCGCCTGGACCTCTTCCAGGGGCTTGCCGAACCGCGCCTCACGCGACTGGCGGAAATAGGCGGCGTCGACCTGGCCGAGGTTTTTCGGGATGTCGGCGACGATCAGCAGAGAGAGGCCGCCGACGATGGCGATGTCGCCCCAGGCATTGAGCATGCGCGCCATGGCGCGGCCGCCCTCGCCGCCGAACAGCGACGGCTGGTCTGGAAAATTGTCTTCGAGATAGTTCGCGATCGCCCAGGAATCGATCACGGGCTTGTCATGATGCAGGAGCACCGGGACCTTCTCCGAGCCGTGCGGCGAAATCGCGCCCTTCTCGGTGAAGCGCCAGGGCAGCGATTCCGCCGACAGGCCCTTGTGCGCCAGCGCCATCCGCGTGCGCCAGCAATATGGGCTGAACGGGCGCGCAGCATCGGTACCGACGAGTTCGAAGAGCTTGAGCGACATGAAAGGCCTTCCCTGCCAGACCCTCATCCTGAGGAGCGCGGAACGCGCGTCTCGAAGGATGAAGGCCCGATCTCGGCCTCGCCCTTCGAGACGCGCGCAAGATGCGCGCTCCTCAGGGTGAGGGTCTCCCATTCTGGATTGCTTCGCTTGCGCTCGCAATGACGATGTGGAGGCGGAGGTGTGTGTCACCGCCCGTTCGTGCGCAGCAACCTCTCGCCGTCCGTCGTCACCGCGATGATCAGCCCCACACCGGGCAGCGTGTCACGGGTGACGTAGCCGCGCTCGGCGGCGTCTTCCCAGATGGTGAGACGCGGGCACGAGGTCTTCCAGGTCGCGATCACCTCGGCATAGGCGCGCGGCTCGCGCGCGACCCATTCGACGAAGTCCAGCACCAGCGGATCGGCCGTCTCGCTCATTGCAAACCTCCCTTGTCGAAGGCCGCCAGCACCGGCGTGCGAACCAGCAGCCAGCCGCCATAGGCCATATAGTAGCAAGCGATGGTGGTGATCAGCTTGTTCGACCAGGCCACGAATTGCTGGTCGGTCATGGCTTCGAGGATGCGCCGCGCCAGCGTGGTGCCGAGCATCGAGGCGAGAATCGCGACGCCGGCGAGCACGGGATCGAGGCTCGCGGCCTGGTCGATGATGCCGCCGAAATAGACGAGCTTGGTGAAATGACTGACGAGCTGGCACATCGCCTTGGTCGCCACCTTCTCACGCCGGCCGAAATCGCCGCCGAGAAAGAAGGTGTCGAGCAACGGGCCCGACACGCCGGTCATCAGCATCAGGCCCATGCAGATCGTGCCATAGACGGTGCCCTGCCAGAGACGGTCAGGATCCGGCTTGATGTTCGACGGCAGCAGCCGCGCCATGAACGGGGTGACGCCGAGCAGCAGCAGCGCCATCGGCTTGTCCGGCACGTAGCGGGTGAGCGACCAGGCCGCGAGCGCGACGGCTGCGCCGACCATGTAGTTCGCGACCGGCCGCCAGCGGATATGCGCGCGCCAGAGGAAAGCGCGCCAGCCGTTCGAGGCCATCTGCGTGATCGCATGCAGCACCATCGCGGTCGGCAGCGGCATCAGCGCCAGCAGCACGCCGATCAGGATCAACCCGCCCGCCATGCCGAACAGCCCCGACAGGAACGCGGTGGCGACCATCAGCAATCCAAGGGCAGCGATCATGATGGGCGTCACGGGCGGAATCTCCTGGGGTACGGTTCAAGTCAGGGACGCAGAGTGCATCACTCCCTCGCCCCGCTTGCGGGGAGAGGCTGGGGCGAGGGGGGAGTCTCCGCAAGGAAGGTGGCAGAGGGGCTCGCGGAGAGTCCCCTCACCCGGAATTTGCTCTCGCAAACTCCGGCCTCTCCCCGCGTGCGGGGAGAGACGAAGAACGCGGCGGCGGCCCCGAAACACAACTTGGAATTACTCTCATTCTTGTGCCTCGCTTGCCCTAGCTTCGCAAACTGAGTTATCTTGGCCTTGCATCAGCTTTCCTGAGGGTGGGTCATTTGCGGCGGCTGCTGTTTCTCAACGGCATCAAGGCATTCGAGGCGGCGGCGCGGACCGGCAGTTTTGCGGCGGCCGGGCTCGAGCTCAGCGTGTCGGCGGCGGCCGTCAGCCGCATGGTGCATCTGCTGGAGGAACGTCTCGGCGTCGCGCTGTTCGAGCGCAAGGCCAACAAGCTCGTGCTGACGCAGGCAGGCCGCGCCTATCAAGGCGGGCTGACGCCGATCTTCGACGCGCTGGCAAGCCTCACCGCGCAGGTGACGGCGCCCTCCAGCGTCCGCGTACTCACCATCGGCGTCGGCCACACCTTTGCGATGCGCTGGCTGATCCCGCGGCTGTCGGAGTTTCGCAGCGAGGAGCCCGACATCGAGGTGCGCTTCACCACCGGTGGTGCCGAGGTCCCATTCGGCGAGGACTGGAGCTGCGGCATCAAGCTCGGCACCGGCGACTGGCCCGGCCTGGTCGCCGAGCCCTTGTTCGCCGGCGACCTCACGCCGGTCTGCGTGCCCCGCCTCGCCACCGGCCTGAAGCGGCCCGCCGACCTCAAAGGGCCAGGCCTGATCCGCGTCACGCATTCGCCGGAGGATTGGCCGATCTGGCTCAAGGCGGCGAACCTCACCCGCATCAACGCGCGCGGACCGGAATTCCAGTTCTACGGCCAGGCGCTCCAGGCCGCCGCCGACGGCCTCGGCATCGCCATGGGCATCCGGCCCTATATCGACGACGATCTCGCCGCCGGCCGGCTGGTCGCGCCGTTCGATCTCTCGGTTCCCAAGGGCATGCGCTGGTACCTGCTGTATCGCAGTTTTCAGACCGAGCAGCGCGACTTCGCCGCGTTCCGGCGCTGGATCATGCGGGCGGCCTCGGAGCCCGCCGCACGCCCCGCCAGGCGGATCGGCCGCGCCGCGCCACGGAACTGACGCCCGTTCCACGAGGCCCTTAGGCAAAAAAGCCGGCCGCTTGTGAATGGCTTCACATACTGAACCCGCCAAACGTGGTCCCCTGACTCTTCAACAAGACACTTACGGAACATTTGGGGACTACAATGACGACCATCTACGACGGCTTTGACATCGAATCCTTCGAGGCCGGCAAAGGCCTCTGGCATGCCCGCATCCGCCGCGCCGATCTCAGCCCCCTCGCCATCGACGGCGTGCTGTTTCCGGCCATGGAAGTCGGTTTCGCCTGGCCGGATCAGAACGCGGCGATCGCCGATGCCAAGCACCACATCGATCGCTTCCGCCGGCGGGCCGACGACAGCGACGACGAATAAGCGCGGGACTCCAAGCGAACCAAGGGACAGCGCAGCATAAAGGGGGAACCGGTCATGTCAGTCATCGAATTCGAAGACACGCCGCGGCCGAGAATCTATGCCCGCAATGTGCTGTCGAAATGTCCCGAATGCGATGGCGATCTCGCGGTGCTTCGCGTGATCGGCGGCCGCGCGGGGTGCGAGTACTGGACCATGCGCTGCACCGATTGCGGCGGGATCCATCTCGACATCCTCGAGCCGCACCGGGCGAGCAACGACGACGAGGCCCCGCCGCCGGCGGCTTAAAGAGGCTGCTGCCAACCTGCTGTCAGCAGCCTGCGCACGGACGTACCTTCGCTCTTTTCTGAAGGGCTGACTCGTCCCATATTCGGGGCATGGCGAAGAAACCTGCTCCCCCGAAATCCCCCAAATCCAAGGCCCCGAACTCCAAGGCGCACCGGCCTGACGTGCAGCCGATCGGGCCGGCGCTGGCCGAGTTGCTCAATCCCGCGATCAATCGCGGCGATGCCGGGCTGGGATCGGGCACCGGGCTGCAGCCGCCGCCGGACAATTCGCGCGACCGCCGCGCCGGGGGCGAGGCTGCCGCCCATCGCGCACGGGCCTCGACGCCAAAGGAGTTTCCGCAGGATAATGCCAAGCCGATGCCGCTGCGGCCGAATCCGCAGCCGCCGGGCGCGCGCGCGACCACCGAAGGCTTTGAAGAAGCGCCGCAGGCCAATTACGGCACCGCGGCCACGATCCCGACGCTCGATCCGGAACTGGCGCGGCAGCTCGGGCTTCCCACCGAGGAGGACGACGCCGAAGCGCTGGCGCGTCCGCCGCGCACCAAGATGGAGGCGCTCGGCGTCAAGGCGACCGCCGACGCGCTGGAATCGCTGATCCGCGAGGGCCGGCCGGAGTTCCGCAGGGACGACGGCTCCACCAAGGTGTGGACGCCGCACCGCCCGCCGCGCCCGGAAAAGTCCGAAGGCGGGGTGCGCTTCGAGATCAAATCGCCGTACCAGCCGCGCGGCGACCAGCCGACCGCGATCGCCGAGCTGGTCGAAGGGATCCAGCGTAACGACCGCTCGCAGGTGCTGCTCGGCGTCACCGGCTCCGGCAAGACCTACACCATGGCCAAGGTGATCGAGGCGACGCAGCGGCCCGCTATCATCCTGGCGCCGAACAAGACGCTGGCCGCCCAGCTCTACGGCGAGTTCAGGAGCTTCTTCCCCGATAACGCGGTCGAATATTTCGTCAGCTATTACGACTACTACCAGCCGGAAGCCTACGTCCCGCGCACGGACACCTACATCGAGAAGGACTCCTCGATCAACGAGCAGATCGACCGCATGCGCCACTCGGCGACGCGCGCGCTGCTCGAACGCGACGACGTCATCATCGTGGCGTCGGTGTCCTGCATCTACGGTATCGGCTCGGTCGAGACCTACACCGCGATGACCTTCGCGCTGAAGAAGGGCGAGCGCATCGACCAGCGCCAGCTGATCGCCGACCTCGTCGCCCTCCAGTACAAGCGCACCCAGGCCGATTTCACCCGCGGCACGTTTCGCGTGCGCGGCGACGTCATCGACATCTTCCCGGCGCACTATGAGGACCGGGCCTGGCGCGTAAACCTGTTCGGCGACACCATCGAGACCATCGAGGAGTTCGATCCGCTCACCGGCCACAAACAGGACGAGCTCGAATTCATCAAGATGTACGCCAACTCGCACTACGTGACGCCGCGCCCGACGCTTGTGCAGGCGATCAAGTCGATCAAATCGGAGCTGAAGCAGCGGCTCGACCAGCTGCACGACCAGGGCCGCCTCTTGGAGGCGCAGCGGCTGGAGCAGCGCACCACCTTCGACCTCGAGATGATGGAGGCGACCGGAAGCTGCGCCGGCATCGAGAACTATTCGCGCTATCTCACCGGGCGCCTGCCCGGCGAGCCGCCGCCGACGCTGTTCGAATACGTCCCCGACAATGCGCTGGTATTCGCCGACGAGAGCCACGTCACCGTGCCGCAGATCGGCGGCATGTTCCGCGGCGACTTCCGCCGCAAGGCGACGCTCGCCGAATACGGCTTCCGCCTGCCCTCCTGCATGGACAACCGCCCGCTCCGCTTCGAGGAGTGGGACATGATGCGGCCGCAGACGGTCGCGGTGTCGGCGACGCCGAGCGGCTGGGAGCTGAACGAAAGCGGCGGCGTGTTCGTCGAGCAGGTGATCCGACCGACCGGACTTATTGATCCTCCCGTTAATATCCGCCCCGCTCGCACCCAGGTCGACGATCTCGTCGGCGAGGTCCGCGCCACCGCCCAGGCAGGCTATCGCTCGCTGATCACGGTGCTGACCAAGCGCATGGCGGAGGACCTCACCGAATATCTGCATGAGCAGGGTATTCGCGTTCGCTACATGCACTCCGATATCGACACCATCGAGCGTATCGAGATCATCCGGGATCTTCGCTTGGGCGCCTTCGACGCGCTGGTCGGCATCAACCTCTTGCGCGAAGGCCTCGACATTCCCGAATGCGCGCTGGTCGCGATCCTTGACGCCGACAAGGAAGGCTTTTTGCGCAGTGAAACGTCCTTGATTCAGACCATCGGCCGCGCCGCGCGCAACGTCGACGGCAAGGTGATCCTCTATGCCGACCAGATGACGGGCTCGATGGAGCGCGCCATTGCGGAAACCAACCGGCGCCGCGAAAAGCAAGTCGAGTACAACACCGCCAACGGCATCACGCCGGAGAGCGTGAAGAAGCAGATCGGCGACATCCTCAACTCGGTCTACGAGCGCGACCACGTGCTGGTCGAGGTCGGCGGCCACGACATGACCGATGACGTCATCTCGATCGGCCACAATTTCGAAGCCGTGCTCGCCGATCTCGAAACAAGGATGCGCGAGGCCGCCGCCGATCTGAACTTCGAGGAAGCCGCCCGCCTGCGCGACGAAGTCAAGCGCCTGCGCGCCACCGAGCTCGCGGTGGTCGACGACCCCACCGTCAAGCAGCGCACCGTGCAGGGCAAGGCCGGCGCCTATGCCGGCACCAAGAAGTACGGCGACGCCGCCAACCTGCCCGTCAGCGCGATGAAGAAGAAAACCGTGAGCTCCGCACTGAAAGCCAGCGGTGGCGGCAGCGGCTCGAAGGTGCACAAGCCGCATCTCGACGAGATGCACGGCCCGGAGTCGTTGCCCTACCGCGAAAACCCGAGCCTGCCGGCAAAGCCGTTCGGCAGCACGAGCCGGATCATCCAGCCGACGGATTCAAGGCAGTCCGGGCCGGAGTTCGGGCCGGCGCCGAAGTCGACGGGTGGGCAGCCGGGACGGCGGGGTGGGTGGAAGAAGAGGTAGGGCGACGGAGTATCGTCCGCGCTTGTCGTGGCTATAGATTCCGGGCTCGCCGCTTTGCGGCGCCCCGGAATGACGAGGGCGCATGTGGTGCCGTTCGCGCCTACAGCTTCCCCTGCCCGTTCACCTGTCCCTGCTGTTGCTGCTGCTTTTCCTGCTCCTTGGCGTGATGCCTGCCGTAGAGGCAGCCGGCGGCGGCGCCCAGGACGCCGTGATGGCCGGCATAGTGGCCGGCGACGCCGCCGACGACCGCGCCCTTGATGCAGCCCTTGGCGTTGGCGGCGGAGGTCGCGCCCAGCATCAGAAGTGCTGCGGCGACGGTGAGAAGCGGGGATTTCATAATCGATGTCTCCGGATCGGTTTCGGTGTCTCAACGAGCACCGACGGGCGCGGGTTCCCGCGTACCGGTGTGGCGGGACGCGCCCACCGGCATGCACGCGGCGTCATCGCGGGGCGCGAAAACCCGCTCGAAATCGTGCAGGCGACTACGTACGCAATCCCTAATTGCATTTCATGAACCCGGCCTTGCATCGGCGCGTCATATGATCCGGACACCTTTGTTTTTGCGGATTAATGGACCCGCGGAGCGCGCATTGGCGTTTGCAATCGACACCCCAAGAGGGCGGGAGCGGCATGACGGTTGAATCGCTGAACAGGCAACGCGTGCTGCATCTGCTGGACAGTTTTGCGCGCGGCGATATCGAGGCCGCGCTGTCGTGCTGCACCGACGACGTCGACTTCCTCACCCACGCGCCGATCGACGTGCTGCCGCACATGGTGCCGCGCCACGGCAAGCAGGAACTGCGCGAGCTGTGGCAGACGGTCTGGTCGCGCTATTCCGAAATCCGCTACAAGGCGCCGCACATCCTCGCCGAGGGCGACGAGGTCGCGACCTACATGCACACCTACTTCAAGAAGCGCAGCAACGATCGCGTCGTGCAGTTCGACATGGCGGTGTTCTACAGCTTCCGGGGCGGACTGGTGGCGCAGATCCGCGAGATCATCGATTCCTACGATCTGGTGCAGCAGGTGCTGGAGCGGGAGATCGGGCCGCTGATCGTGGGCGCGCGGGTAGACGGGGGATGATCCTTCTCCCTCGCCCCGTTCTTACGGACAGGTGAAACGGAGACCGGGAGATTACGGGGTTCTGTTGTAAATCTCACAAACCCGCATCAATTGTGCATTGCGAAAACGTGAATTGCGTTTTGGCCGAAATCGCCTATTTTATTTGTATACGAACGAGTTGAGCGTCCCCGGCACCTTTTCTGTGCATGGGGTTGCTTTCCGTTTTTTCTGCAAGCCAGCTTCAGGACGCCCCCCAAATGACAGAGCACAGCCTCTGGCGTTTCTCGCGCGCGTTGCATCGCGCGGTGAACGACCGGGATTTCAGGGACATCGAGGCCCTGATCGACGAGGACGTCGAGTGGGCGATCTACGGCCCGATCGACATGTTTCCGTTCCTCGGCGCGCGCCAGGGCCGGGACGCCGTGCTCGACGTCATCCGCCAGCTCGCCGACAATTTCCATGTCCGCCGCTTCGACCGCGAGAGCATCATGCTCGGCGTGGATTCCGCCGCCTCGATGCTGCGCTATTCGCTGACCGCGCTGGATTCCGACAAGCCGATCAGCTTGCGGGTGGCGCAGTTCGCCCAGTTCAGGGCGGGCAAGCTGATCAGCATGCGCGTGCTGGTCGACACCTTCGATCTGGTTGAACAGGCACTCGGCCGCGCCATTCATCTGCCGAAGATGACCCGCGTCGGCTGAGGGGGACGCCAACGGGCCCCGCTTGCCGGGACCGATGATTGATGCTCGCCCGACCCGCGTCCTGGCCTCCAGCCCCGCCGGATGCCGTCGTGGCGAAGCTCGTCATCGGGCGCGCGCCTTTCGCGCGGCCCGTTGGTTCGCCATTCCAGTGGTTTGAGCATGCTCCGCGCAAACGCGTTCCGCGTTTGTCGCGAGGGAAAACCCGCTGCACACTTTGCGCCGGCGCGGCCCTTCGGGTCCGGATCATGCCCTGGCCGAGGCGAGCCGCCACAATTTCGCAACGATAGATCACCATGTGTTGAGTGGACCGAATGGCGCATGGTCATCACCGAAGGCCGCATTATAGTGGCGGCAAGCATGCGCTGGGCTCGCGGGCAGGACGATGGAATTCTCGACAGGTTTTGGCTGGACCAGGCTGCCGGTGCTGGCGGCCACATTCATTTTGGGCTCGGTTCTGACGGTCTCGGCGCAGATCATCCCGCCCTTCTCGGCGGCGGCGCCTGACGACGAGGCCGAGACCGAAGCCACAGAGACCGCCGCAGCCCCCGACGTCAACGACCCCGACATCTTAAAGGGCATCGACGTCGACAAGCTCGACTGGAGTCAACTCGCGATCGACGCCGGCACCGGCAACGACGTCATGGCCGCCAAGAAGCGCGCCCAGGCCGCCGCCAAGGACGGACTGAACTGGTCGTCGAACGCGAACGCCAACGGCTCCTCGGCGGTGACGGTGAAGCAGTCGGTCTCCTCGTTCTGGGACGCCCGCATCGGAGCCGACATGACGGTGACGAGCGAGCCGCGAACGATGTCCGAGCTGCTGGCGCAGAAAGCCACCAATGGCGGCAGCCTGCCGCAATCGTCCGGCAGCGCCTGGGCGGCGGCGACCGCGCCGGGCGCCGGCTCGATCTGGGACAAGACCGCGGTGGAAGCCCGCGTCGATCCCGGCGCCGAGCAGAGCAAGCTCGGGGCATCGCTGACCAAGTCGGTGCCGCTGTCGAGCGACACGTCGCTGACGCTCCAGAACGGCTACAGCGTCAACCAGCAGGGCACCACCGCGGTGCCCGGCATCGGCGGGCACGTCACGCGCAATTACGAGACCGAGCAGAGCGCCAAGGTCACCCTCACCGACACCGGCACCAGCATCACCGCGGGCCAGTCGCTGTTGACCACCGACGACAAATGGCTGCGCAAGGTCGGCGCGGAGCAAAAGCTGTTCGACAACGTCACCGTCTCCGGCTCGGTCGGCGAGACCTCGCAGGGCGCGATCAACAAGAGCCTGACGGCGGGCTTCAAGAAGAGCTGGTAGCAGTCCAGCCCCCCTCTCCCATCATCCCGGGATAGGTTCGTTTTCCCAGCAGTTCAGACTCTCGTAACCATACGCCACGGCAAAGCCCCCGAATCGTCCGCCCTTGCCGTATCTCGGCCAAGTTGCGGTCAAAATCCGACGCCCTAGTCGGATGACCGAACTCGTCGTGCGGGGGACACTCGCGCCGCGCTCAACGCGAACAGGGGAATAACGATGAACGCCATGCGTCCGGAAAAGACCGAAGCCACCGAGACCGAGACGGTCGACACCAACCTCGCCGCAGTGACGGAAGTTGAAGCCGGCATCCGCGACTTCGTCCGCAACGACATCGCCTATCTGCGCCGGCCGGCATCGGGAACCACCGACACGCCGCCGCTCGATCCGAGCGCGGAAGCCACCGTCACCAACGTCAACTCGCTGATCCAGCGCGTCGCCGGCACCTCGCTCGCCGAGATCGAGAACCTGATCTCCGAGCTCGAGAGCCTGCGCGACCTGCTCCATGCCGAAGGCCAGCGCGTCCAGCGCGAGATCTCCGGCTACGCCCAGCTCAGCCAGGCCGCGATGAAGTCGACCCGCATGATCGCCGACAACGTCGCGCAGTGGAAGCGCGCCGCCGACGGCCTGCGCAACAGCTGATCACTCACGTCAAGCATCACCAGCCGCCGTGTTCCGCAAGGGGCGCGGCGGTTTTGATTCGTGGGGAGTTGGATGCGCACAAGCTCCCCACAATAGGTGTCATCGCCCGACTTGCCGCCTTCGCTAAGGCTTCGGCGGCCGAGTGAGTTCTTGGCCCGGCGAAGCCCTTGGCGGAGACGGGATCGGGCGATCCAGTATTCCAGAGACAATGAGGCAAGAGCCGAGACGCCGCAGCGTACTGGATGCCCCGGTCCCGGCTCCGCCAAGGCTACGCCGGGCCACAAGCTCGCCCGGCCGCCGAAGCTTCAGCGAAGGCGGCAAGCCGGGGCATGACAGCGAAGGGTGTGGCTGCGAAAGATTGGGGCAGTGGACATGCGTTCACACAGTCAATGCAGCCGACCCGGTTCACTTTGAACCCTCCGCGCCCCAGCGCCGACCAATGCCAAGCGCCCGCAGCCTTGCGGCCGGGTCCGGGGACATTTCAGATGGAAAGCATTCGGCCCGACAATACGGACCCTATCCCGCTGCGGCCCGCGCCGAACCAGTTCGGCACGATCATGCTGCGCTTCGTCGGATTGCTGGCGGTCGCGATCGCGGTGCTGGCGTTCGTCTATAGCCGCTGACGGCGGAGGCCGGACGTCCGGCCCCGAAGAGTTAACGAGCCCTTAACGGCTCGCGTCGACCGTCGAGGCTTCCAGGGTGTAGCCGCCATCGGCATAGCCCTTCACCACCATGCCGGCGACCAGCATCACTGCCAGCGTCGCGGTCGCAAAGATAAATCCCACCAGCTTGAGTGCGCCGCGGTCTGCCATGGTCCTCGTCCCCTGTTCTCTGCCCAATTCGTTTCAATTAGACAGCGACAGGTTCATAATTGGTTAGCAACTCGATGGTTCCGCCAACTGCTTCGCGGGTCATCATGTTGAGCAGGCTTATGGCAGCCGCCCGGAATCGCGTCCATAGCGCGCGGGCAACACTCGCACACACATTTGGACCGTTCATCTTGGAACAGGTCTAATCGCCCTTCCGCATCGGCACGAAGGCGCTGGCGGTGATGGAATAGACCTCCTCGCCGCGCTGGTTGGTGCCGGTGGTGCGGGCCGTCAGAATGCCCCACCCGGGGCGCGAGGCGGAGCTGCGCTTGTCGATGACTTCGTTGACGTAGGCGACGGTGTCGCCGGCGAGCACCGGCCTGATCCAGCGCAGGTCGCGAAAACCCGGCGACGGCCCCCACACCGCGACCTCCTCGCCGCGCGAAGCGGCCTCACGCGCCAGACGCTGGCCATCGGCGACAAGCAGGCTCATGCAGGCCGAGCCGACATGCCAGCCCGAGGCCGCGAGGCCGCCGAACAGCGAGTTCTTGCCTTCCTCCTCGTCGAGGTGGAAGCGCTGCGGATCGAACTTTGCGGCGAAAATCTTGATGGACTCCGCGGTGAACGTGTAGGCGCCGATCTCGCGGCGGTGGCCGATCTCGATCTCCTCGAAGAAGGGCATCAGACTGCTCCCTCGCGGCGCTTGATCAGGATCGGCGAGGTCATCTCGCACAGCGCCTCGCCCTTGGCGTTGCGCACCGTGCATTTGAACTTGACGATGCCGAGCTCCGGCCGGCTCTTCGAGGCGCGCGCCTCCAGCACGTCGACGTCGAGCATGAGATCGTCGCCGGGCCGCAAGGGTGACAGCCAACGCACCTCGTCGACGCCGGGCGAGCCGAGCGAAGCGGCGCGTGTGATGAAGCCATCGGCCATCATCCGCATCATCAGCGAGCAGAGGTGCCAGCCCGAGCCGGACAGGCCGCGCAGCATGCTGTTGGCCGCGGCCTCCTCATCGAGGTGCATCGGCTGCGGATCGAACTCGGCGGCGAAAGCCAAGATCTCGTCGCGGGTGACATGGCGCGGGCCGAATGTTCCGAACCGGCCGGGCGGGAAATCTTCGAAGGTCAGGGTCATCTCGGGAATGCTTTGAGGGAATGACAGATTGTGGCCGCACTTTGCGGCAATCTCAACCCGCCGGCCCGCATGGCTCGTGCTACATATGGGGTGTCGGCGTTGGTCTTGAGTCGGATCAACCGGCAGGCCGAGGCCCGATTTGCCCTGGGGAGAGCAATGTTTTCATTCAGCGACCTGTTTCAATGGGACCGATTCATAACCCCTACGATCATCAAGACCTTCTACTGGCTGGTGATCGCACTGATCTGCCTGTTCGGCCTTTCCGGAATCTTCTCCGGTCTCGCGACGATGGCGATCAGCCCGTTCGGCGGCTTCCTGGTGCTGCTGTCATCGATCGCGAGCATCGTCGTCGGCATCGTGTTCTCGCGCATCGCCGCGGAGCTGATCCTGATCGTCTTCCGCATCAACGAGCATCTCGGCGCGATCCGCGACCAGGGCGGCGGGGCGCGGTGAGGCGGCCGTAGGGTGGGCAAAGGCGCAAGGCGCCGTGCCCACCATCCTTTCGCGATTTGAGAGAGACGTGGTGGGCACGCTTCCGCCTTCGCTCTTCGAGCTACGGCGGACAAGTCGCTTTGCCCACCCTACAGCACCGCTCTTTCGCGTCTTACGTATTAAACCTGAAATGCATCACGTCGCCGTCGGCGACGACGTATTCCTTGCCTTCGAGACGCAGCTTGCCGGCATCGCGGGCGCCGGCTTCGCCGTTCAGCGCGACATAGTCCTCATACGCAATCGTCTCGGCGCGGATAAAACCCTTCTCGAAGTCGGTGTGGATCACGCCGGCCGCGCCCGGAGCCTTGGTACCGCGATAGATGGTCCAGGCGCGCGCTTCCTTCGGGCCCACCGTGAAATAGGTGATGAGGTCGAGCAGCGTGTAGCCGGCGCGGATCAGGCGATCGAGCCCGGCCTCTTCGAGACCCAGCGTCTCCAGGAAGTCGGCGCGCTCCTCGCGCGAAATGGTGGCGATCTCGGATTCGATCTTGGCGGAGATGACGACGGCAACGGCGCCTTCCTTGGCCGCCTGCTCCTCCACCGCCTTGGAGAACGAATTGCCCGTGGCGGCCGAGCCTTCCTCGACATTGCAGACGTAGAGCACGGGCTTCGACGAAAGCAGGCCGAGCATCCCGAAGGCCCGCTCCTCCTCCGCCTTGCGCTCGACGAGGCGGGCGGGTTTGCCCTCGCGCAGCAGCACCAGCGTGCGGTTGACGAGGTCGAGCTGCTCCTTGGCGTCCTTGTCGTTGCCCTTGGCCTTCTTCGTGAGGTTGTCGACGCGCTTCTCGAGGCTGTCGAGGTCGGCGAGCATCAGCTCGGTCTCGATGGTCTCGATGTCGGCGAGCGGGGCGATCTTGCCCTCGACATGCGTGATGTCGGAATCCTCGAAGCAGCGCACGACATGCGCGATGGCGTCGACCTCGCGGATGTTGGCGAGGAACTGGTTGCCGAGGCCTTCACCCTTGGAAGCGCCGCGCACGAGGCCGGCAATGTCGACGAAGGTCAGCCGGGTCGGGATGATCTGCGCCGATTTGGCGATGGCCGAGAGCTTGTCGAGCCGCGGATCGGGCACGGCGACTTCGCCGACATTCGGCTCGATGGTGCAGAACGGATAGTTCGCGGCCTGCGCAGCGGCCGTCTCGGTCAGCGCGTTGAACAAGGTCGACTTGCCGACATTGGGCAACCCGACGATCCCGCATTTAAATCCCATGGTCGTCCTCTATCCGTATTCGTCATGGCCGGGCTTGACGGAGAAAACGGCGCCCTATTCCTTGCCGTTCTCGTCCTTGGTCAAGAATCCCTTCGCCTGCATGGCGAGATGCACCCTGTTGGCGAAGGTCGCGTCCGTGCCTTTGGCAACCAGTGCCGCGTGCTCGGCCACCGCCTCGCACAGCGTCGCCACCCAGTCATTGTCGGCCTTGGCGAAGTCCGACAGCACGTGGCCGTGCACCAGTTCCTTGACGCCGGGATGACCGATGCCGAGCCGGACCCGGCGATAGTCGTTGCCGATATGCGCCGAGATCGAGCGCAGGCCGTTGTGGCCGGCGATGCCGCCGCCGATCTTCACGCGCACCTTGCCCGGCGGCAGTTCGAGCTCGTCGTGGAACACGGTGACGTCGCCCGGCGCGATCTTGAAGAAGCTTGCCGCCTCCTGAACGCTGCGGCCCGAGTCATTCATGTAGGTCGTCGGCTTGAGCAGGATAACGCGCTCAGTGCCGATCGCACCTTCCGATGTCTCGCCCTGAAAACGACGGCGCCATGGCGAGAAACCATGACGCCGCGCGATCTCGTCGACGGCCATGAAGCCGACATTGTGCCGGTTACGTGCGTATTTAGCGCCGGGATTGCCGAGCCCAACAAAGAGTCGCATGACGCGGCGCGCCCCTCGCTCGGCGCGCGATCAAGGACCGCGCGCCAGCTTTGAGAGATTACTTCTTCTTGTCGCCGCCGGCGGGAGCCTTGGCAGCCGCAGCCGGAGCAGCAGCACCCGCAGCCGGAGCCGCAGCGCCAGCCGCCGGAGCAGCCGCAGCAGCGCCCGGAGCTGCAGCCGCAGCCGCGGCCTTCTGCTCTTCGGCGTAGCCGGACGGCGGCACGATGGTGACGAGGGTCGCGTCCTCGCGGGTCAGCGCCTTCACGCCGGCCGGCAGCTTGACGTCCGACAGATGGAGCGAGTGACCGATTTCGAGTGAGCCGACATCAGCCTCGATGAATTGCGGGATGCTCTCGACGCCGCATTCGAGCTCGATCGAATGCGCGACGATGTTGACGGCGCCGCCGCGCTTCACGCCGGGCGAACCTTCCGCTTTCACCACATGCAAGGGAACGCTGATGCGGATGGTGGCACCTTCGCCGAGACGCATGAAGTCGACATGGATCGGGAAATCCTTGACCGGATCAAGGTGATAGTCGCGCGGGATCACGCGGTGCTTCTTGCCCTCGAGGTCGATGTCGACCAGCGTGGTCAGGAACCGGCCGGCGAGGATGCGCTGGCGCAGTTCACGATCGTCAACCGAGATCGGGAGCGGGGGTTGCTTGTTGCCATAGATCACTCCGGGCACTTTCCCGGCGCGACGCTCAGCCCGGGCGGCCCCCTTGCCGCTCTTCGGACGTGCGGTCGCCTTCAATTCCTTGACGGTCGTCGCCATAGTCTAAGTCCTTGTTTTTGCAAAAGTTAATGGGCCGCAGCGCGGCCCATGGTGCAGTTCGCAGCAAGCCTCCAGGGGTGCGGGGGCCGCGAACTTGGCGGGCTTTTAGCCGGAAGATGCGGAAATGACAAGGAGAATGGGCGGGCAGCCCGGGCTCTTACCCTCCCCTGGAGGGGGAGGGTCGGCTCACATTGAGCGCAGCGAAATGTGAGACGGGGTGGGGTGATCCCTCCCCACGGGCACTGTTCGACGCGGATAGACTGTCACCCCACCCCGCTCGCGCTACGCGCGATCGACCCTCCCCCTCCAGGGGAGGGTAAGGAAGAGCGCCGTACGCCGGCGCTACCCGCCCAGCTTAGCCTCCAGCGCTGTAATCCGCACCTTCAGGGCCTCGTTCTCCTCGCGGGCGAGGCGGGCCATGTCCTTGACCGCCTCGAATTCCTCGCGCTTGACCAGGTCCATGTCGCGCAGGAATTTCTCGGCCTGGGTGCGCATCACGGTGTCGAACTCGCGCTTGACGCCCTGGGCGGCACCGGCGGCGTCGTTCATCAGGCGGCCGATCTCGTCGAAAAACCGGTTGTTGGTCTGGGTCATGTCGGTCTCCTGGCGGCCTCAGATAAACTTTGCGCGAACGCGCGAAAAGACAATGGCAATCCGGGCGAAACGGTTCAAGAGCCGATCTGCGGTATCCTTGTCATGCCCCGGTTTCCTTGCAATCGTATTCAACGTCCCTGCATAACAAGAATCAGAAGGCGCACGAGATGATCGATCAGCAGATCGCGATTCCCACCAAGGACGGCCACACCGCAACCTTCATCACCCATCCCGAACGCGGCGGGCCGTTTCCGGTCATCCTGTTCTACATGGATGCGCCGGCGATCCGCGAAGAGCTGCGCGACATGGCGCGCCGGCTCGCCACCTCGGGCTATTACGTGATGCTGCCGAACCTCTATTACCGCTCCGGCGTGATGGAGCTCGGCGCGCTGCCGGCCGATCCGAATGCACCCGAGCGCAAGCGCATGTTCCAGCTCATGGCCTCGCTCAATATTCCCATGATCATGGAGGACACCAGGGCCCTGCTCACCTATGCCGAGGGCCAGGCGGCTGCCAATACGAAAATCGTCGGCACCGTCGGCTATTGCATGAGCGGCCGTTACGCCGTCAACGCGGCCACGCACTTTGCCGACCGCGTCAAGGCCGCCGCCTCGATCTACGGAACGCATCTGGCGACCGACGAAGACAACAGCCCGCATCTCGCCGCCGGCAGGACCAAGGCCGAGCTCTATTTCGCCTGCGCCGAGACCGACATCTACGCGCCCGCCGAGGTCATCGAGAAGGTCAAGCAGGGCATGAGCGGTCCGAAAGCCGAGGTCGAGATCTATCCCGGCACGCATCACGGCTTCGCCTTCCCCAAGCGCCCGGTCTACGACCGCGACGCCGCCGAGCGGCATTGGGAGCGTCTGCTGGCGCTCTATCGCCGCAATCTCGTTTAAGTCTAGAAGGCCTGATGCCCTTTCTGCTCATCGACTTTCCCGCCTTCAAGCCGATCGCGATCGAGATCGGTCCGTTCGCGATCCGCTGGTATGCGCTGGCCTATATCAGCGGCATCGTGTTCGGCTGGCTCTATGCGCGCTCGCTGCTGAAGAAAGAGCGCCTGTGGAGCGGCCCCGCGCCGATGTCGCTGGTGCAGATCGACGACTTCATCCTGTGGGTCACGCTCGGCATCATCCTCGGCGGCCGCACCGGCTACGTGCTGTTCTACAATCTGCCCTTCTTCATCGATCACCCCGCCGCGATCTTCAAATTGTGGGAGGGCGGCATGTCCTTCCATGGCGGCTTCCTCGGCTGCGTCGTCGCGGTGATGTGGTTTGCCTATCGCAACCGCATCTCGATCCTGTCGCTGGGCGACATCACCACGGCAGTCGCCCCGGTCGGGCTGCTGCTCGGACGCATCGCCAATTTCATCAATGGCGAATTGTGGGGCCGCGCCACCGACCCCAGCCTGCCCTGGGCGATGATCTTCCCCAACGATCCGACGCAGCTGCCGCGCCATCCGAGCCAGCTCTATGAGGCCGGCATGGAGGGCATCCTGCTGTTCACCGTGCTCGCGATCATGATCCGTTTCGGCGCCCTGAAGCGGCCCGGCATGATCCTCGGCGCCTTCATCCTGATCTATGGCCTGACCCGCATCGCCGGCGAGCATTTTCGCGAGCCGGACGTCCAGCTCGGCTTCCTCTGGGGCGGATTAACCATGGGCATGCTGTTGTCGATCCCGATGCTTATTGTAGGCCTCATACTTATTGTATTGGCTATCAGGCGCGGCGCGCCGAAGCCCGCCGGGGCCATCAGTTAATTCCTTTCGAGAAGACAGACCTTGACCGAACAGCCGCTACTCAACGAGATCAGGGCGCTGATCAAATCCTCAGGGCCCATGCCGGTCTGGCGGTACATGGAACTGTGCCTGATGCATCCGCGCTATGGCTATTACGTCTCGCGCGATCCGCTCGGGCGCGAAGGCGACTTCACCACCGCGCCCGAGGTCAGCCAGATGTTCGGCGAGCTCCTGGGGCTGTGGACCGCCTCGGTGTGGAAGCAGATGGGCTCGCCGCAATTCCTGCGGCTGATCGAGCTCGGCCCCGGCCGCGGCACCATGATGGCGGATGCGCTGCGCGCACTGCGCGTGCTGCCGCCGCTCTACCAGGCGCTTCACGTCCACATGGTCGAGGTCAATCCCGTGCTGCGCGAGCGGCAGAGTGCGACGCTGGCGGGCGTGCGCAACATCGCCTGGCACGACAGCATCGACGACGTGCCTGAGGGCCCGAGCATCATCCTCGCCAACGAATATTTCGACGTGCTGCCGATCCGCCAGATGGTGAAGCGCGAGAACGGCTGGCACGAGCGGGTGATCGAGATCGATCCCAACAGCAGGCTTCAATTCGGCGCGGCCGCCGACCCGACGCCGCGTTTCGACGTGCTGCTGCCGCCTCTGGTGCGCGCCGCTCCCGTCGGCGCCGTGTTCGAATGGCGGCCCGACGGCGAGATCATGAAGCTCGCCACGCGCGTGCGCGACCAGGACGGCGCGGCGCTGATCATCGACTACGGCCATCTGCGCAGCGATGCCGGCGACACCTTCCAGGCGATCGCGCGCCACACCTTCACCGATCCCCTGAAGGCGCCGGGCCAGGCCGACGTCACCGCCCATGTCGACTTCCAGGCCCTGGCGCGCGCGGCCGAGGATGTCGGCGCCCGTGTGCACGGCCCGGTGACGCAGGGCGATTTCCTCAAGCGCGTCGGCATCGATACCCGCGCAGCCGCCCTGATGCAGAAGGCGACGCCTGAAGTCGCCACCGACATTTCGGTCGCGCTCAAGCGCCTGACCGATACCGGGCGCAGTGGCATGGGCTCGATGTTCAAGGTGCTCGGCATCTCCGAGCCGCGGCTGACCGGCATCGCCGGCCTCAGCGATCTCGAACGGGCCGGAGGCACCTCATGACGCTTGCTTCGTCACTGCTGTCGGCCGTGCCCGGCCTGCGCCACGCCTTCTTCACCCGCGAGGGCGGTGTCTCAGGCGGGATTTATTCGGCGCTCAATGGCGGGCTCGGCTCCAACGACGATCCGGCGCATGTCGCGGAGAATCGCCGCCGCATGGCCGAGCATGTCGGCGTCGCCCCGGAGCGCTTCATCAGCCTGCACCAGATCCATTCGCCCGATGTCCTCGTTGCCGAAGCGCCGTGGCCGAGCGGACCGCGGCCGAAAGGCGATGCGCTGGTCACGAAAACACCCGGCATCGCGCTCGGCGTCTCCACCGCCGATTGCGGGCCGGTGCTGTTCGTCGATCCCAACGCGCGCGTGATCGGCGGCGCCCATGCCGGCTGGAAAGGCGCGCTGACCGGCGTGCTGGATCAGACGATCTCGGCGATGGAGAAGCTCGGCGCCACGCGCAGCGGCATCATCGCCGCGATCGGCCCCTTGATCCGCCAGGACAGCTACGAGGTCGGCAACGAATTCGTGGCGCGCTTCATCGAGGCGGACGCGGACAACGCCATGTTCTTCATCCCGTCGGTGCGCGCCGGACACGCGATGTTCGACCTCGCCGGATTCATCCGGAAGCGGCTCGAAGCCGCCGGCATCCTGATGATCGACGATCTTGGCCTGGACACCTATGCCGACGAGCGCTTCTTCAGCTATCGCCGCTCGGTGCATCGCAAGGAGCCGGATTACGGCCGGCACATCCACGCGATCGCGCTGGAGAATTAAGAACGAATTCGGCCTAGTTCTTGCCGCAACCCATTAGGTTAGTCGCTGCATCTTTCGAACAATGGCGTTTCATTCTTTCCGCGAAGCCATTTAGTCGGCAAATCAACGTACATTTGAGTTGGTGGAGGCGGCGGCGGTCGGACCTCGAAACCTTCATCGACTTCGATCTTCTTCCAATCGTCGCGATGCGCGGAGAAAGTCCGATATTTGTCGCCGACCTTGAGCAGAACGATCTCCCAAACCTCGCCCGGCTGACGCCACCAGATCAGTGTCGTGCTGGGTGGAGGGTCCTGAACCGACACGATCTTGATCTTGTCGTCGGCAATACGCGTCGCCGAATAGATCGCGCTGATGAATGTCCTTACCTGCCCAGGTGTGAACGTCCCGATCACATTCCTTGTCGTCGGCGCTCCGGAGGACGACGCGATGTACGTCAATCGCGCGCCACAGCGGTTGTTCTCACAGGCCTGATACGGATCCCGTTTGCAATCAACCGACCAGGTACCGGTCAGTCCGAAAGCCCGGATTGCCTCGGCCGCACTTTCTGCCGCCGCGGCCCGCCCCACGATGAGGCAGGCAACGATTACCCCCAAAGTCGCTCCCCTCATCGACAATTCCTCGGCCGGATCGGCCCAATGATGTGTCCTTCCTGCCCTAGACCTTAATCGATTTTAACGATATCGCTGCCCTCCATAATGAGGGACGCGTCATTCATCCTGGGCCGCGCGGGTTCGCGCGTGCTGGCGGTCATGCTGCTGGCGGCGGCGGTCGCGCTTGGCGGCTGCGCCGGCGGCGGCGGTGCCGCCAACTCCTATGCGATGGCGCCGAGCGCCGGCTCAGGGGCGACCGTGGCCTTCGAATCGATCGACGGGCCGCCCCCGCAGGTGTTCGACCGCATGGTCGGCGTGCTCGACAGCGAATCCAAGCTGCGCAGCCTGTCCGTCGTCTCCCGCGAGGGGACGGCTGCCTATCGCGTGCGCAGTTACCTCTCCGCCCAAATCGTGCGCGGCAAGACCGTGATCGCCTGGGTCTGGGACGTCTACGACGCCAACCAGCAGCGCGCATTGCGCCTCTCCGGCGAGGAACTGACCGCCGCCAAGGGTGGCCGCGACCCCTGGGGCGCCGCCGACGACCTCGTACTGCGGAAGATCGCCCAGGCCGGATTCAGCGGACTTTCCAACATGATCAACGGCACACCGGACGCGCCGGGCACTGTTCCCGGCTTGCGGGGACCGGCGGTGGCCAGCGTGATCCCGGAGGCTCCGGCGGCCGAGATGCCGGCCTCGGCGCTGGGCTATGCCGAGCGATAACCCCCGCGAAACCACGGCCCCAAGTTGCGGCCAAACCGTTGGCCCGACTCAGGATTTCGGAGGGAAAACGTAGCATGCCGGGTTGCCATTGCAGGCCCCGGCCTGATATTTCCTCGCCCGTCGTAACCGTGCTTCCAGTGGGTATTCTCTGATGTTGAACGTCGTATCCAGCAAAGCGCGGGAGGAAGCGTCCATGTCGGCCAAGAACGGCTCCATCAAGCTTGTCGCCGGCAACTCAAACCCGGCCCTCGCGCAGGCGATCGCGCAAGGCCTCGACCTGCCGCTAACCAAGGCGGTGGTACGGCGCTTCGCCGACATGGAGATCTTCGTCGAGATCCAGGAGAACGTCCGTGGCTCGGATGCCTTCGTCATCCAGTCGACCTCGTTCCCCGCCAACGACCATCTGATGGAACTGCTGATCATCACCGATGCGCTGCGCCGCTCCTCGGCACGCCGCATCACCGCGGTGCTGCCCTATTTCGGCTACGCCCGGCAGGACCGCAAATCGGGTTCGCGCACGCCGATCTCGGCCAAGCTCGTCGCCAACCTGATCACGCAGGCCGGCGTCGACCGCGTCATGACGCTCGACCTGCATGCCGGCCAGATCCAGGGCTTCTTCGACATCCCGACCGACAATCTCTACGCGGCGCCGCTGATGGTGCGCGACATCAAGGACAAGTTCGACCTCTCCAAGACGATGGTGATCTCGCCCGACGTCGGCGGCGTGGCGCGCGCACGTGGCCTTGCCAAGCGCATCAACACCCCGCTCGCGATCGTCGACAAGCGCCGCGAGAGGGCGGGCGAATCCGAGGTCATGAACGTGATCGGCGACGTCGCCGGCTACACCTGCATCCTGATCGACGACATCGTGGACTCCGGCGGCACGCTGGTGAACGCAGCCGACGCGCTGATCGCCAAGGGCGCCAAGGACGTCTACGCCTACATCACCCACGGCGTGCTCTCCGGCGGCGCGGCCGCCCGCATCGCGGGCTCGAAGCTGAGGGAGCTCGTGATCACCGACTCGATTCTGCCGACGGAGGCGGTGACCAAGGCTCCGAACATCCGCACGCTTCCGATCGCCAGCCTGATCTCGGACGCCATCGCGCGCACCGCGGCGGAAGAGTCGGTGTCGAGCCTGTTCGACTAGGTTAAGTTTCGCGATGCCATAGGGTGGGCTAAGGCGCGACGCGCCACGCTCACCTTTTTCTTTGGCACGCGGACGGTGGGCACGCTGCGCTTTGCCCACCCTACGATCTCGTGCACTGACGCCCCACAGCCCCCCTCGCAAACCCCACGGGTTGTTGCCGGCTGCGGCCCATGACATCATCCGGATACTGAGCCATCTTTGCCCTCTGGATGCCTGATGCCACGCCGGAAATTTGCCTGGGAGAAGCTGTCGGATGACGAGTTGCTCAAGCAGCGCCTCTCCAGCCTGAGGGTTACGGTCAAAGGCACCTGGCTCGAGGACTGCGTCAGCACGCTCCATGAGGAGCTCGAAGAGCGGGGCATCCGGCTGCGACCGCACACATGGATCTCGAGCGAATGGTTCAGTCCGGGCGATGTGCCGGGCATCGCCATCCCCTTCTATCTCGCCCATCCCCGTCTGATGAAGCTCGAGAAGAAGATGATGTTCGACGTCGAGGGCGGAACCTGGCGCGAGTGCATGGGTATCCTCCGTCACGAGGCCGGCCATGCCGTGCAGCACGGCTATCAGCTGCAGCGCCGCCGGCGCTGGCAGCAGCTGTTCGGCCCGTCGTCGAAACACTACCCGCGCTACTACCGGCCCAATCCTGCCAGCAGGCGCTACGTCCAGCACCTCCGGCTGTGGTACGCGCAAAGCCATCCGGATGAAGACTTCGCCGAGACCTTCGCGGTGTGGCTGCGCCCACGCTCGAACTGGCGGACGCGATATGCCGGATGGCCGGCGCTGAAGAAGCTCGAATATGTCGACGAGCTGATGCACGAGATTGCGGGAAAGCGGCCGCTGATCACGACGCGGGAGCGTGTCGATACGCTGGGCCGGCTCAGCCAGACGCTCGAAGACCACTACAAGAAGAAGCAGGCGTTCTACGCCTTCACAGCGCCGAAGACCTACGACCGCGACCTCTCCAGGCTGTTTTCAGCCGATCCACGGCATCACCGCTCAAAGCCGGCTTCGGCCCTGATCAGGCGTCACCGCGCGCAGATCAGGCAGCTGGTCGCGCGGTGGACGGGCGAGAACCAGCTCACGCTCGATGCCGTGCTCGATGATATGATCTCCCGCTGCCGTGAGCTCGATCTGCGCGCCGTCGGCCCCGAACAGAAGCTCGTTCTCGATTTCACCGTCCTCGTGACCGCCAAGACGATGCACGCGCTGTTTGGCCCGTCTCGGCGCAAATGGATCGCGCTATGAGACGCTCACGCATTCTGGTGCTGATGCATCCGGACTTCATGCCTCCGGACTCCTCCGACGGATACACGCCGCAGGAAATCAACAACTGGAAGACGGAATACGACGTGGTGAGCACCTTGCGTGCGGCCGGCCACGAGGTTCGCGCCCTCGGTGCGCAGGACGAGATCAAGCCGATCCGCGAGGCGATCGAAGAATTCAAGCCGCACGTGGTCTTCACGCTGCTCGAGGAATTCCACAACAACGTCGCCTACGACCAGCACATCGCCAGCTATCTCGAGCTGATGAAAGTCCCTTATACCGGGTGCAATCCGCGCGGCCTGATCCTGGCGCGCGGCAAGGATTTGTCCAAGACGCTGGTGCATCACCGCCGGATCGCAGCGCCGGCCTTCGCCGTCTTCCCGATGCGCCGCAAGGTGAAGCGCCCGACGCGCCTTGCGCTGCCGCTGATCGTCAAGAGCCTGAACATGGACGGGTCCTTCGGCATCTCGCAGGCCTCGATCGTCGATACCGACGAGAAGCTCGTGGAGCGCGTCGCCTTCATCCACGAGCGGGTCGAATCCGCCGCCATCGCCGAGCAGTTCATCGAGGGGCGAGAGCTTTATGTCGGCGTGCTCGGCAACAACCGGCTGCGCGTCCTGCCGGTTTGGGAACTGAAATTCGGCAGCATGGGCGGGCGCAGATCACGGCACATCGCCACGGAGAAAGCCAAGCACGACACCGACTATCAGGAGAAGCTCGGCATCGTCGACGGGCCGGCGAAGGACCTTGCGCCCGAAGTCACCGCGCGCATCCAGCGCGCCGCGAAGCGCATCTACCGGGCGCTTGGCCTCGACGGCTATGCGCGCATCGATTTTCGTCTCGCCGCCGACGGCACGCCGTATTTCATCGAGGCCAATCCCAACCCCGAGATCGCCAAGAGCCAGGAGTTCGCCACGGCGGCCCAACATGCCGGACTCAAATATCCGGATCTCCTGCAGCGCATCCTGACGCTGGGGATCAGCCGGGCCAAGGCGGGGGTGTCGCTGGGGTGATGGCGGCTTGCGCAACTATCGTAGGGTGGGCAAAGGCGCAAAGCGCCGTGCCCACGTTCTTTGTTTGCGATAGAGAATGGTGGGCACGCTTACGCTTTGCCCACCCTACGAGACCTATTGCGCCTCGACCTTCGCGCTCACCACGTCCGCAAATGACTTGAAGAACTCCCCCGCCAGCTTCGTCGCGGTCGAATTGATCAACCGCGCTCCCAACTGCGCGAGCTTGCCGCCGATCTGCGCATCGACTTCGTAATGCAACACTGTCACGTCGGCACTCTCGGATTCCAGCCGCACCAGCGCGCCGCCCTTGGCGAAGCCGGCGACGCCGCCGGAGCCCTCGCCCGAGATGCGATAGGAGTTGGGCGGATCGAAATCGGACAGCGTCACCTTACCGCTGAACGTCGCCTTCACCGGGCCGACCTTGAAGACCACCGTCGCCGTCATCTCGTTCGGGGCGGTCACCTCGAGCGACTGGCAGCCGGGGATGCACTGCTTCAGCACAGCGGGATCGTTCAGCGCCGCCCACACCTGCTCGCGTGAGGCGGGAATTCGCTGGCTGTCGTTCATCTGCATGATCGGTGTCTCACTCTCTGCTTGCTGTTTGATTGGCCGCGCGCTGGCCACGCCGTCGTTCCCTTGTGATCTCCGCGAGGATCGACATTGCGATCTCCTCCGGCGTGATCGCGCCGAGATCGAGGCCGGCCGGCGCCTTGAAATCATCGATCGCGGCGGCATTGGCGCCTTCCGCGAGAAGCTTGGCGCGCAACGAAGCCATCTTGCGGCGGCTGCCGACGAAGGCGTGGTAGTCGGCTTTGGTCGCGACCGCGGCACGCAAGGCGGCTTCATCACCCTTGCCTTGCGTCGAGACCACGACGAAGCGCTTAGCGTCGTTGAGCTCGCCGAGGTGATAACCATCGATGACTGCATCGGCATCCGGCTGCGCCGTGCGATCGGTGGCGGGTGCAGCCAGCGTGACGTGATAACCGAGCACGCGCGCCTGCGCCGCAAGTGACAGCGCCACCGGGCTTGCCCCGAGAATGACAAGCGAGGGATGCGGCAGCACCGGCTCGACGAAGATGTCCATCGTGCCCTTGCTCGGGCACATGTTGCTGGCGAAGCGAATGCCGTCGCGGCTCTCGCCTGCGCTGACGCCCAGCTCGGCCAGAAGGTTCTCCGGCTGCACCGAGACCATCCGCGGCTCGCCATCGGCGAGCGCCTCGCGCGCCGCCTTCAGCACCGCGCCCTTGGCGCAGCCCCCGCCGATCCAACCCGCGACGATGGTGCCGTCGGCGGCGATGATCGCCTTGGCGCCAGCCTTCGCCGCGGTCACCGACACCGTGCGCACCACCGTCGCGAGCACGAAGGCGCGCTCGGCCGCCTTCATCTGCGCAATGAGATCGAGTACTTCGACATGGGCGATCATCGGCGTATCCTCAGAGCTTCGCCAAATAGGGTTCGAGCGCGCGCAGGCTTTGCAGCGAATTCGCGGGCGCATAGAGATCGACATGCGGCAACGCAGCTCTTATGCCCCGCGCTTCGGGCGTGTAGCCCTCCCACGCCATCATCGGGTTGAGCCAGACGATGCGGCGACAGCGCCGGTGCAACGCCGCCATCTCGCGGCCAAGCAATGCGGCATCCCCGGTCTCGTAGCCGTCGGACACGATCATCACGCAGCTGCGGGAATGGATCACGCGCGCGGCGTGCCAGCGATTGAAGGTTTGCAAGCACTCGCCGATCCTGGTGCCGCCACCCGCGCCTTGCGCCATGATCGAGAGCCGGTCGAGCGCGCGGCCGGCATCCTTCTCCTTCATCGCATCGGAGACATAGGCGAGCCGCGTGTGGAACAGGAACGCCTCGGCCTCGCGGAACTGGTCGAGCACACCGTGGATGAAGCGCAGGAAGACTGACGTGTACATGCTCATCGATCCCGAGGCATCGAGCAGCACGACGAGCCGCAACGGCTTGTCCTTGCGCTGGCGTTTCACCAGGCTGATAGGAACGCCGCCATGGCTGATGTTGCGATGAATGGTGCGGCGGAGATCAAGCCGGTAGCCGCGCCGGCGCGCGAGATCGCGCCGGGTCAGCCGCGTGCGCATTGCCTTGGCGAGCGCTGCTGCGGCCTCATGGGCCTGCGCGACCTGATCTGGATCGCTCAGCTTTCGGAAATCGACCTCGGCAAGATTGTCGGCGCGTGAAGCACCTTCCATGCGGCCCTCGCCGGAGCGGCCTTCCGGCGCGTCGTCGGAGGACGGAAGCTGGTCGACGGCGGACTGGTTACTGCCCTGCTCCGCCGCCTTTTCTTGCAAGCTTTTCAGCGAAGGATTGCTGGCGCCCGGCGCGGATCCAATCGTGCGGGAACGCGAGCGCACACGCTTCCCGAGCCAGAATGCATCGAACAGCCCGTCGAACTTGTCCCAGTCGGATTTGCGTGCCGAGAACAGGTGCTTGAACGCCGCGCGCAGCAGGTTCGGCCGGGCCGCATAGCCCGATGACATCAGCGTCGCCGCATCCTGCCCCTCGGCAAGCCCGACGCGAAAGCCGGCCTCGCGCAGCGTGCGCAGGAACGCCGCAAGCTTCGCGGAGACGAGGCGCGAGACCTCGTTGAGGTCATCATATCCGGGGCTGGAGCCACAGCAGCTCATGCGACCTTTCCCAGCAGGCGCTGCGTCACCTCTGGCGTGACACGGGCGCGGTCTTCGTGAGTCTTCAACAGGCAGACGAGCGTCTCATGCACAGTCTCGGGTGCGTCGTGAAGATTGGTTACGTCGAGGCCGACGAGAGCTGCCGCCCAATCCAGCGTCTCCGCCACGCCCGGGACTTTTCGCAGTTCCTCCTTGCGCACACCCTCGACCATGCGCGCGATCTGGAGCGACAGCGACGGGCTGGCGCCCATGACGCGCGTCAGGATGATGCGAGTCTCGCGGTCGACGTCGGGATATTCGACATAGTGATAGAGGCAGCGCCGGCGCAACGCGTCGGACAGTTCGCGCGTGCCGTTCGAGGTCAGCACGACATGCGGGATCGTGACGGCCGCGATCGTGCCGAGCTCGGGGATCGAGACCTGGAAGTCGGACAGCAATTCCAGCAGGAAGGCCTCGAACTCGTCGTCGGCCCGGTCGATCTCGTCGATCAGCAGCACCGGCGCCCTCGGCCGGCGGATCGCGGCGAGCAAGGGGCGCTCGAGCAGGTATTTTTCCGAGAACACCTGGTCCTCGATGCTATCGCTGCCACGATGGGCCTGGATCGCCAGCAATTGGCGCTGGTAATTCCACTCGTAGAGCGCGGAGGACTGATCGAGGCCCTCGTAGCATTGCAGCCGGATCAGCTCGGTCGCGTGCACTTTTGCAAGTGCTTTCGCCACTTCCGTCTTGCCGACGCCCGCTTCGCCTTCGAGCAGCAGCGGACGCCGCAACAATTGCATCAGCGAGATCGCGGTCGCAAGGTCCGCATCGGCGATATAGCCCGATGCGGCCAAGGCTTGCGCGATCTCGTCTCGATTCTTCATTGGTCCTCGAACTAAATGCCGCACGTTCCGTGGCCTTCATGGTTCGAGACGCGCGAAGACGCGCTCCTCACCATGAGGGTCTATGACCTCATCCTGAGGAGCGGCGCGTACGCCGCGTCTCGAAGGATGAAGGCCCGGCTTTCGCCAATCACCCTACGCCACCGCGCCCAGATCCTTCGCCGCCTTCCAGTTGCGCCAGAAATCATGCGGCATCTGGATGTGCGTGGAGCCTAAGAACGAGAACGCGTCGTTGACGGCGTTGGAGAAGGCCGGCACGCCGCCGACATTCGGGCTTTCGCCGACGCCCTTGGCGCCGATCGGGTGATGCGGCGACGGGGTGACAGTGAAGTCGGTCTCCCAATGCGGCGTCTCCACCGCGGTCGGCATGAAGAAGTCCATGAACGAGCCGGTGACGACGTTGCCGACCTCGTCGTAGCGGATCTCCTGGCCCATCGCGATGGCGAAAGCTTCGGTGAGGCCGCCATGCACCTGACCCTCGATGATCATCGGGTTGATGCGGGTGCCGCAATCGTCGAGCGCGTAGAAGCGCCGGACCTTGTACACGCCGGTATCGACATCGATGTCCATCACGCAGAGATAGGCGCCGAACGGATAGGTCATGTTGGGCGGATCGTAATAGCTGACCGCCTCCAGCCCGGGCTCCATGCCTGGCGGCACCGAGTTGTACGCCGCCCAGCAGATGTCCTTCATCGACATGAACTTCTCCGGCAGGCCCTTCACCCGGAAACCGTCGATGTCGAATTCGAGATCGTCCTCGTGGACCTCGAGCTTGTAGGCCGCGATCATCTGCGCCTTGGCCTTGATTTTTCGCGCAGCCATCGCGATCGCCGCGCCCGCCACCGGCGTCGAGCGCGAACCGTAGGTGCCGAGCCCGTAGGGCGCGGTGTCGGTGTTGCCCTCCTCCACCATGATGTTGTCGGCGGGAATGCCGATCTCGGTCGCGATGATCTGGGCCCAGGTGGTCTCGTGACCCTGGCCCTGGCTCTTGGTGCCCATGCGCGCGATGCCCGCACCGGTCGGATGCATGCGGATCTCGCAGGAATCGAACATGGCGATGCCGAGGATGTCGCAGTTCTTCGACGGGCCAGCACCGACGATCTCGGTGAAGAAGGAGATGCCGAGCCCCATGATCTCGCGGGTCTCCCCCCGCGCGAACGCGGCACGCTTCTCCGCCTGCTCCTTCCGGAGCGCGGCGTAGCCGGTCGTCTCCATCATCTTGCGCATGGCGGTGTGGTAGTCGCCGGAATCGTATTCCCAGCCGAGCGCCGAGTGATAGGGGAACTGCTCCGGCTTGATGAAGTTCTTCAGCCGGAGTTCAGCGGGGTCCATGTTGAGCTTCTGCGCCAGAATATCCATGGCGCGCTCGATGCAGTAGGCCGCCTCCGTGACGCGGAACGAGCAACGGTAGGCGACGCCGCCCGGCGCCTTGTTGGTGTAGACGCCATCGACAGCCAGATGTGCGGTCGGGAAGTCATAGGAGCCAGTGACGATGTTGAAGAAGCCGGCAGGCCATTTCGACGGGTCGGCGCAGGCGTCGAACGCACCGTGATCGGCGAGCACGTGGACACGAAGGCCGGTGACCTTGCCGTCCTTGGTCGCGGCGATCTCGGTGGTCATGTGATAGTCGCGCGCGAACGAGGTCGCGGTGAGGTTCTCGATGCGGTCCTCGACCCATTTCACCGGCTTGCCGGTGACGATGGAGGCCACCGCCGCACAGATATAACCGGGATAGGCGCCGACCTTGTTGCCGAAACCGCCGCCGATGTCGGGCGCGATGACGTGGATCTTGTGCTCCGGAATTTTTGCGATCAGCGCCACCACGGTGCGGATCACGTGCGGGGCCTGGAACGTGCCGTAAATCGTCAGCTCGCCCTTGAACTTGTCGAAGGAGCAGACGCACTGGCAGGTCTCCAGCGGCGATGGATGGGTGCGGTGGTAGGAGATCATCTCCTTGATCTTGACCTCGGCCTTGTTGAAGGCCGCGTCGGTCAATTCCTTGTCGCCGACGGTCCACTCGAAGATGTGGTTGTCGTGCTTGCGCGGACCATGCGCGCCGGACATCTTGCCGACGAGATCCTCGCGCAGCACCGGCGCATCCTTGTCCATCGCCTTGAAGGGATCGACCAGCGGAGGCAGCGGCTCGTATTCGACGACAACCGCGTTGATGCCGTCATCCGCCGCATAGCGGTCGGTGGCGACAACGAAGGCGACCTCCTGATTCTGAAACAGCACCTTGCCGTCGGCCAGAACCATCTGCACGTCGCCGGCCAAGGTCGGCATCCAGGCGAGGTTCACGGTCTTCAGCGTCTCAGCGGTGATGACCGCGAGCACGCCGGGCACCTTTAGCGCCGCGCTGTCGTCGATCTTCTTGACGCGCGCATGCGGATGCGGCGAGCGGACGAAGTCGCCGTGCAGCATGCCGGGCAGCTTGACGTCGTCGACGTAATTGCCCTTGCCCTGGGTGAAGCGGATATCCTCGACGCGCTTGCGCTTGCAGCCCATGCCTTCGAGTGCGGCGGTGCGTTGTTCCCGCGTGGGAGTGAGGTCGTTCATTCTGCGGCCTCCTGGAATTCCACGCCGTTGATCTTTGCGGCGGCGTATTGAATGGCTTTGACGATGTTCTGGTAGCCGGTGCAGCGGCAGATGTTGCCGGAGATGCCCATGCGGATTTCCGGCTCGCTCGGCGAGGGATTTTCCTTCAGCAGCCGATGCGCGCGGACAATCATGCCGGGCGTGCAGAAGCCGCATTGCAGACCGTGCATCATGCGGAAACCTTCCTGGAGCGCCGAGAGCGTGCCGTCGGCATTGGCCATGCCTTCGATCGTGGTGATGTCACTGCCATCGGCCTGCACCGCAAACATGGTGCAGGACTTCACCGACATGCCGTCGATATCGACGGTGCAGGCGCCGCAATGCGTCGTCTCGCAGCCGATATGGGTGCCGGTCATCTGCAGATTCTCGCGGATGAAATGCACCAGCAGCGTGCGCGGCTCGACGAGGCCTTCGACCTCGGCGCCGTTCACCTTCATGGTGACGTGTGTTTTAGCCATCGATCCCTCTCCCTTACTTCGCGACAGCGGCGGCGCGCTGAAGCGCGCGCGTCACCATGATGCCGCCGACATGTTTTCGGTATTCGACCGGGCCGCGGGCATCCGCAGCTGGCGCCATGATCGCTGCGGCCGCAGCGGCGGCCTTCTTCAACGTCGCCGCATCGAGGCTGGTGCCAATCACGGCCTTGGCGGCATCGGCAGCCAGCAGCGGCGTCTCGTGGACGTTGGTGAGCCCGATCGCGCAGGTCGCGACCTTGCCACTCGCCATGGTGAGAACGACGGCGGCGGCGGCGGTGGCGTAGTCTCCGACCTTGCGCTTGAGTTTTTCGTAGGCGTAGCCGTGGCCGGCCGCGGGCACGGGAACCGAGACGGAGGTCAGGATCTCGCCCGGCTCGAGCGCGGTGAAATAGGCGCCCTGATAGAAGTCGGCCGCCGCGACGTCGCGGGAGCCACCCGGGCCTTCGAGGCGATAGGTTGCCCCCAAGGTCATCATCAGCGCCGGCATGTCGTTGCCGGGATCGCCATTGGCGACATTGCCGCCGATCGTGCCGCGGTAGCGCACCTGCGGGTCGGCGATCAGCAGTGCCGCTTCATGCAGGATCGGCATCGACTTGGCAACGTCGTCCGAGACCAGCAGCTCGTGCTGGGTGGTCATCGCGCCGATGACCAGATTGTTGCCGTCGCGGCTGATGCCCTTGAGGGCGGCGATGCCGTGCAGGTCGATCAGATGGGCGGGGGTGGCGAGCCGAAGCTTCATCATCGGCACCAGGCTATGCCCGCCGGCCAGAGGCCGGGCATCCTCGCCGAGGTCTGACAATAGCTTGACGGCATCGGCGACACTCGCCGGCCGGTGATAGCTGAATGAGCCTGGGATCATCATCTCCTCCTCGTCGTCCTTTGCGCGTGACGGCGCGGACGTTGAGGGGAGGCTCACTCCGAGAGGGGCGCGCCGCAATCATTCGGGCACGGAACAGCGGATTTCGCACGAGTTGCGGCGGGGAACGCACGAATTGCGTCAGGGGTAGCGACGTATGGCGGCGGCCACTTACCCTCCCCTGGAGGGGGAGGGTCGACCGCGCGAAGCGCCGGCGGGGTGGGGTGATCTCTCCACTCGGGCAGTATTCATCGCGGAGGGACCGTCACCCCACCCCGCTCCGCATTACGCTCCGCTCCATGCGAAGCGACCCTCCCCCACCAGGGGGGTAAGAAAGAACGCGCCTCCCGTGCGGCCCGACTCTACGCGTGCCGCCGGTTCGCTAGCCCCAACCTTGCCTTCACCTCGGCTATCTTGGCACGGCTGACCGGGACCCGATGCGGCGACGGACCGTCGAGCTCGAGCACGGCGCCATCCCCCTCTTTGCGGACCAATGCGACATGGGGGATGGCAACGATATGGCTGCGGTGCACCCGGAGGAACAGCGAGGGATCGAGCTGCGCCTCGGCCTCCGAGATCGACCAGGGGCACATTCGCTCGCGGGTGCCGTCGTGAACACGGGTGTAGTGCGCATCGGCCCGGACGCTGCGGACATTGGCTGTCTCGATGAAGTGCGTGCCGTCGGCGCTCTCGACCGGCAATCGGGGAACCGGCGCGCGGGGCGGCTGGCCGAGACCGCCGAGGGGTGCCACCGGGCGCGGAGCTGCAGCCGGCGCAGCGATCAGTTCGATGGCGGCCACCGCGACCGGCGAAGCAACCGGTTCGGCGGCAACAGAGGTCGAAGTCTGACGCCGCTGGTCGGGAACCAGCGACAGCAGGAAGCCGGCTGCGATGACGAAGCACAGCACCGCAACGATGATCGACAAGATTTGTTGCGACGCGGCAAGACCGCCGCCGGCGTGGTGATGCGCCGCACCGGTCAGCGGCTCGAAATGCATACCCAGCATCGCCGTGTAATGCATGCCGGAGACGGCGACGCCAAAAACAATCGAGCTGACGATCAGCCGGACGCCCTCCTGCTGCGCCAGGAAGGCGCGCAGGCCGCCATAGGCCGTGACGATTGCGACCACGACCGAGAGCAGCACCATGGTCCGGTCGTGGACGATAATGAAATGACCGGCGAGGCCGTGGATGCCGACATAATGCATGCTGGCGATGCCGACGCCGAGCAAAACGGCCGACGAGGCCACTCGCTTCAGGGATGGCTCGCCGATCGAGACAAAGAACAAGGAGATGCCGACCACCAGCGCGCAGATCAGGAACGAGATGATGGTGGGAAGAACGAGATAGACCGTGTCCGGCGGCAGCGGCGCAGCCAGCATGCCGACGAAATGCATGGTCCAGATGCCGACGGCCAGAAACGCGGCCGCACCCGCGAGCAGAACGCGGTTGCTGACGCCGGGCGTGTTGCGGATGCGAGCAGCAAGCGCAAAGCCGGTATAGCCACCCAGACTCGCGACCGCCACAGAGAGCGCGACGAGATAGGGATCGTGTCCTTCGAACATGATCTTGTCGGCCGTCCGTCTCCACGGCACGGCCTCCTCCCGCCGCCGACTTTATAGGGACGGCGACGGGATTGACAATCAGCGGCGTGTGAGCGGACGGCTACACAATGCCCGCCGCGACCTGGCCGCGCAGGCGCTCCAGGCCGAGCAACGTCTCGGCGCAGGCTGCGGCGACCTCGACGCCCTTGATCGCAAAATGCCTGCGGAAGAAATCGTAATGCACCTCGGTCTCGTGGAATTGCTGCGGCGTCAGCACCGCTGAGAACACCGGCACCTCGGTGCGCAGCTGCACGTCCATCAGCGCCTTGATGACGGTGTCGGCGACGAACTCGTGTCGGTAGATGCCGCCATCGACAACGAGGCCCGCCGCGACGATCGCGGTGTAGCGCCGCGTCTTGGCGAGGATCTGCGCATGCAGCGGGATCTCGAACGAGCCCGGCACCTCGAACACGTCGACATGATTGAGGTGACGCGCGGCCGCCTCCTTCACGAAGGCGATGCGGGCCTCCTCGACCACGTCGTGATGCCAGCAGGCCTGCACGAAGGCCACCCGCTGCGGTTTCGCGAAGCGCGGATGCTCGGGTGCCGGATCCTGCGGAACCGGCGGTTGGGTGACTTCGGAAGTTTCGGTTTGGGGGTCTTGCAACATCTGATTCATGGCTTTCCTTCAAAGGACCAGAATCAGGGCACACGGAACGACAAGCAGCCGCACCTTGCGATGCGTCTGCCACCGACCGTTCTCTTTCATCCGGACTTTAACCGTCGGCTTCGGAGTTGCACCGAATCTGCTGACCCTTCCCTTCGGCAAAATTCCTTTTCAGGAAGATTCCTGGGGGAAGGCGCTCGCGGGCTTGGGCCTTGCGACCCTTACCGCCGGTGGGGACTTTCACCCCGCCCTGAGAACATCGGCCGCCCGGGATGAACGGCCTGACCGGAAATATGACGCCGCCCGGCGGCCGCAGCAAGCGCGTTCCGCATGAAAAACCGCATGGTCCCATGCCGCCATGACGGGTGTGCCCTCGCCCGGCGGAATTAACGATTGGCGCGCCATCGGCGAATCCGATTCCGATTTGTTCTCATTCGTTAAGAATTGTGGCGGAGATGAGCTGTGGACGAACGAGTCCTGGCTTGTGGACGGACTCGGCAGCCAGTTGCGCAGATTCCGCAAATCACATCACTTGATCCGCGACAGGCTCGCGCTGATCCGAGGGGATCGCGACAGCGACGTTGAGGGAGCGCGCCGGGCCGACCGCGTGCGTATCAAAGACAACAAAAAGGCAAGAGGTCGAGACGGAATGTCCCTGCTCGAAGGCACTATCGATTCCAGAAATCACCCGCTCGCGGTGGTCGAGGACATCGCTGCCAGCAACAACTGGCCGTTCGAACGCTCCGGCGAAGACGAGCTCACGATTGTCTCCAAGGGACAATGGACCGACTATCAGATCTCCTTCACCTGGATGGGTGAGATCGAGGCGCTGCATCTGGCTTGCGCCTTCGACATGAAGATTCCGGTTGCGCGGCGGGGCGAAGTGCAACGTCTCGTCGCTGCGGTCAACGAGCAATTGTGGGTCGGCCATTTCGACCTGTGGACCAACACCGGCATGATCATGCACCGCCAGGCCCTGGTGCTGCCGGGCGGGCTCACCGCCTCGACCGCGCAATGCGAGGCCATGCTCGCCGGGGCCATCCATGCCTGCGAGCGCTACTTTCCCGCGTTCCAGTTCGTGGTGTGGGCCGGTAAGACCACCGCGCAGGCGATGGACGCGGCGATGTTCGACACGGTCGGAGAGGCGTAAGGCCTCTCTCCAAGATGGTGAGGGGCGCGCGCCCCCTCCTCAGCATCGTGCCGGACAAGCGGGGCGCAGATCCGGACCCTTACCGCGCGAGTTCTCCGTATCGCGCGATGCTTGTTGCTCCGCCCTCCATCCACTAGAACCGCCTGTGGTTATGGGTCCCGGCCTTCGCCGGGACGACACCTTTGTTTGTGGTGACCACAGTGGCAGACAGCAGCACTCTCAAGAACATCACCGGCACCATCCTCCTCGCCGGCGCCGGCAAGATGGGCGGCGCGATGCTGACCGGATGGCTTGCGGGCGGGCTCGACCCGCGCCGCGTCGCGGTGATCGATCCGCACATTTCATCTGAGATCACCGCTCTTGCCGCCAACGGCGTTGCGCTCAATCCCGATGTCAAGGCCGCCGGCACAGTCGAGACACTGGTCGTCGCGGTGAAGCCGCAGATGTTCCGCGAGGCCGGCGCCAAGCTGAAGCAGTTCGTCTCGGAGAAAACATCGGTGGTCTCGATCATGGCGGGAACCACGATCGCATCGCTCGAAGAGGTCTGCGGCGGTGCCGTGGTGCGCGCGATGCCGAACACGCCGGCCGCGATCGGTCGCGGCATCACGGTCGCCGTCGCGGCGAAGAACGTCAGCACCACGCAGCGCGCGGTAGCCGATGCGCTGCTGCGTGCCACCGGCTCGGTCGAATGGGTCGAGGATGAAGGCCTGATGGATGCGGTCACCGCGGTGTCCGGCTCAGGCCCGGCCTATGTGTTCCTGCTCGCCGAAGAGCTCGCGCGCGCCGGCGTCGAGGCCGGACTGCCCGAAGCGCTGGCGACGAAGCTTGCACGCGAAACCGTCGCCGGCTCTGGTGAACTTCTGCATCAGTCGGAGCTTCCCTCCAGCACGCTGCGCCAGAACGTCACCTCGCCCGGCGGCACCACCGCCGCAGCACTCGGCGTGCTGATGGGCGAGCCGGGCCTGCGCGATCTGATGATCAGCGCGATCGCGGCCGCGACGAAGCGGTCGAAGGAGCTGGCGAAATAGCGAGGTGTCGTAGGGTGGGCAAAGCGGCTTGTCCGCCGAAGCTCGACGAGCGAAGGCGGAAGCGTGCCCACCAACTTCGTTCGCGATCCCGAAAGATGGTGGGCACGGCGCTTCGCGCCTTTGCCCACCCTACGACATTCGCGCTCGCCGCTACGCCCCCAGCCGCTTGTTGAACATCTCGACATTCACAAGCCCGCGCGCATGGCGGCCCTCGCCGAGCCTGCGCGTGCCCTCGAACGCCTCGACCTCGAAGCGGATGACGCGGCGCTCGACCGCGACCACCTTCGCGGTGGTCCGCACCGTCGCGCCGACGAGAGCGGCTGCGAGATGGCGGATGTCGACCTCGGTGCCGACAGTGACCCAGCCCGGCTGAAGCGCGGCGCGGATCGCATCGCCCGACGTCATCTCCATCTCCAGGATCATCATCGGCGTCGCATAGACCATGGGCATGCCGGGCACGAAATGCCCGACCGTGCGCTCAGCCGGCACCACCAGCGTGCGCTCGGCGCTCATGCCGACCTTGATGAAGTCGCGTGCGTCCATGGGGGCCTCAAACTCCGCTGTCGTCCCGGACAAGCGCAGCGAAGCGGAGCGCTGGTCCGGGACCCATAACCACAGGGAGTAGTTTGGCGAAGACTCCGAGTTACCAGCTCGCCAAATAACCACTGCCTGTGGTTATGGGTCCCCCCTTTCGTGCGCAATTGCGCACTCGGCGGGGACGACAGTAGAGACTGCCGATATAGCGCTGGCTATTTCTTCGCAGCCGCCGCGCGCTCCACAAAGGTCTTGCCGCCCTTCATCTTGTGACGGAGCGGGGCTTCGTTGATCTGGATGACGACGGCATCGGCATCGACGCCGAGATTCTTCACCAGGGCCTGGGTGATGTCGCGCATCATGCCGGCCTTCTGCTCGTCGGTGCGGCCTTCGGCCATGCTGACGGTAATCTCAGGCATCGTTCTCTCCCTTGCGGCCGAACACCGGCCATTGACGGTCGCCATCAAACAAGACGTGGATGCCTGGGACAAGCCCGGGCGTGACGGCCTTCCGGAATGGCTATCCCCACTTTACGTCATGGCGGCCCAGGACTTCGCGCACCTTGGCGACGAGGTCGGCTTCGCTGCACGAGAACTGCGCCGGACGGCTCTCGCGCCACTCCTGGTTGGAGGCGATGGCGGCAGCGGCCTTGGCGCCTTCGATCAGATCCTTGATCTGCAGCTCGCCGCGCGCCTTTTCATCCGAGCCCTGGATGATCACGCAAGGTGAGTTGCGGCGGTCGGCATATTTGAGCTGGTTGCCCATGTTCTTGGGATTGCCGAGATAGAGCTCGGCGCGGATGCCGGCAGCGCGCAAGGACGCCACCATTTTCTGATAGTCCGCGACGCGGTCGCGATCGAACACGGTGACGACGACGGGGCCGAATTCGGGCCGCGTGTCGAGCTTGCCGAGCAGCGTCAGCGCGGCCTGGAGCCTGGACACGCCGATCGAGAACCCGGTCGCCGGCACTGGCTCACCGCGGAAGCGCGAAACGAGTCCGTCGTAACGTCCGCCGCCGCCGACGGAGCCGAACCGCACGGGCCGGCCCTTCTCGTCCTTGGTCTCGAGCAGCAGTTCAACCTCATAGACGGGGCCGGTGTAATATTCGAGGCCGCGCACGACGGAGGGATCGATTTTGATGCGGTCCGCGCCATAACCCGACGCTGTCACCAGCTTGGCAATCTCTTCCAGCTCGCTCACGCCGGCCTGACCAATCTCGCTCTTGGCGAGGTAAGTTTCCGCCGCGGCGACGGCCTCTTTCCAATCGTCGCGCGGTTTGGTGATGGCGAGAACGACGTCGGCCTCAGCTTCGCTCAAATTGGCGCCTTTCGTGAAGTCGCCCTTGCCTTCTTCGCCGCCATCCCATCGTCCGGGACCGAGCAGCTTGCGCACTTCGTCGGCGGAAAACTTGTCGAGCTTGTCGATCGCGCGCAGCACAGTCAGTCTGCGCGCGGCATTCTCGTCACCGCCGAGCCCGATGGCTTCCAGAACGCCGTCGAGCACTTTGCGGTTGTTGACCTTCACGACATAGGAGCCGCGCGCAATACCGAGCGCCTCCATCGTGTCCGCGGCCATCATGCAGATCTCGGCATCCGCCGCCGGCGTCGCCGAGCCGACCGTGTCGGCATCGAACTGCATGAACTGGCGGAAGCGGCCGGGGCCGGGCTTCTCGTTGCGGAACACGTAGCCGACGCGGTAGCTGCGGTAGGGCAGGACCAGACCGTCGGTGCCGTATCGCTCGCCGACATAGCGGGCGAGTGGCGCGGTCAAATCGTAGCGCAAGCTGATCCACTGCTCGTCATCGTCCTGGAACGAGAACACGCCCTCGTTCGGACGGTCCTGGTCGGGCAGGAACTTGCCGAGCGCATCGGTGTATTCCATCGCCGGCGTTTCCACGGGCTCGAACCCGTAGAGCTCGTAGACGGCGCGGATCTTCTCGACCATCTCGCGCGTCGCCCGGATCGCGGTGGGGTCGCGATCCTCGAGCCCGCGCGGCAGGCGCGCCTTCAGTTTCTGGGGTTTTTTGGGTTTCTCGGCCATGCGCGGCGTTTACCAGCCGACGCGCGGTGCGGCAACCGAAGTTCGCTTTACCTCGCCCCGCTTGCGGGGAGAGGGGAAGAGAATCTACGGCTGCTCCATCCGCGCCCTCAGGGCATCGGCGTCCGCCTTTGGCAGCGACTTCAGCGTCGGCTTGATGGTTTCGCCGCCGACGATCTTGCCGTTGCGCATGAACATCCAGTCTGAAATGTCGGCTTCGCTGAACTTGACCGCGTCGCCGGCCCGCTTGCCCGGCAGATCGCGCGGCTCGTTGGCGAAGAGGCCCGAATAGGTACCGTTCGGCAGCTTCTTCACGTCGCCGATCCAGATATGCTCTCCGCCCCTGCGGGTCGAAAAGCGCACCTTCAAGGCGTGCCCGGTCTCCGACGGCTTTGGCGCGTCATAGGACGCCCAGAAGGTGGGAAGCGTGCCGCGAGCGCGCGCGATCGCGGTGTTCATCTCGGGATCGGTGGTGCGCACGTCGACGATCGGCGAGCGGTCTTGTGCGACGACCTCCGGCATGGGCCCGATGGTCAGGATGCCGAGAACGCTGACGCCGGTGATTGCGGCGAGAACGACCCATTTCATGGGCTGGGAGAGTTTTGTTGCCATGTTCGCGATGTCCAGGATGCTTCGATGTCTCCTGGCTTTGTCGCGTGTCGGCAGCAGCACGTTCAGTGCGCAATAAGCCACAAACGTTGCGCGTTTCCCCTCTCCCTTGTGCGAGAGGGGAAACGTAATCGCCGTCGATCAAAACACCTTGCGGATCCAGTTGTGCGGATCGTTGGTGCGGCCGTACTGGATGTCGATGAGCTGCTTGCGCAGGCCTGTGGCGACGGGGCCGGCGGCGCCGCCGCTGATCTCGAAATCGCCGCTCACCGAGCGCACCTTGCCGATCGGCGAGATCACGGCAGCGGTGCCGCAGGCGAACGCTTCCTTCAGCTTGCCGCTCGCCGCATCCTTGCGCCACTGGTCGAGCGAGTACGGCTCCTCGCGCACCGTCTTGCCGGCATCCTTCGCGAGCGCGATGATGGAGTCGCGGGTGATGCCGGGCAGGATCGTGCCGAGCGGCGGCGTCGAGAGCGAGCCGTCCTCGAACACGAAGAAGACGTTCATGCCGCCGAGCTCCTCGATGTAGCGGCGCTCGACCGCGTCGAGGAAGACGACCTGATCGCAACCGTGCTGGATCGCTTCGGCCTGCGCACGCAGGCTCGCGGCATAATTGCCGCCGCACTTGACGGCGCCGGTGCCGCCGATCGCGGCACGGGTGTAGTTCTCCGAGACCCAGATCGAGACCGGCGCAGGTCCGCCCTTGAAATAGGAGCCAACCGGCGAAGCGATCACCGCGAAGATGTATTCGGACGACGGCTTGACGCCGAGGAAGGTCTCGCTCGCGATCATGAAGGGGCGCAGATAAAGGCTGCCCTCGCCGCCCGGCATCCAGGCGCGATCGATGCGCACGACCTGCTCGACCGCCTCGATGAAGACGTCCTCGGGCAGCTGCGCCATCGCCATGCGGTCGGCGGAGTCCTTGAAGCGCCGCGCATTGGCGTCGGGGCGGAACAGGTTCACGCCGCCGTCGTCACGCTTGTAGGCCTTGAGGCCTTCGAAGATTTCCTGCGCGTAGTGCAGGACCGCGCCGGCCGGATCGAGCTGGAAGTTGGCGCGCGCCTCGATGCGTGCTTCGTACCAGCCGCCCTTGGCCTGGTTGTAGCGGACGATCGCCATGTGATCGGTGAAAACCCGACCGAAGCCGGGATCCACCAGCTTGGCGACGCGGTCCTTCTCGGATGTCGGATTGGATGCGGGCTGGATGTCGAATTTCATACTCATGTCCTTGCCTCCCGCTGCCGGTAGCGGCGCTGTTCTGGCGCCCGCCTGCCCTGTTTGGGCCCGGCTGGCTTGATTAGGTTGTGGCTGGACCGCCGCCAGCCTTGTTACGGCCGGTTTCCGTGGCCAGCATGTCGCCGAGGACATGCTTTTGCGGAAGGCGGAAGTCCAGTATGTTTTGCCGAAATGCCGCTCGACAATCGCACGGTAGATCTGCTTCGGCCGTCGCCGCCTGTCCGGCTCTCTCCGGCCGCTCCTAGAACTGCCACCCGACGCGAAGCGATCTAAAATTTCGTGCGGGCTGATCGTTTTGTAACATTGAACCCAAGATACGTCAATATGCCTGACATAAATTTCGCAACTCCCTCTCAAGACGCAGCCGAGCCGCGGCCGGCCGCAGGCGATGGAGGCAATTTGCGCTGGGATATCATCGAACTGCTGTTCTTCGCCTATCGTGATTTCGTCGGCGATCCCGACCAGGAGCTGGAGGCTTTCGGCTTCGGCCGGGCCCACCACCGGGTCATGCATTTCGTCTATCGTTATCCCGGCCTCAAGGTCGCCGACCTGCTCGATGTCCTGCGCATCACCAAGCAGTCGCTCGGCCGCGTGCTCAAGCAGCTCCTGGACGAGGGCTATATCGTGCAGAAGACCGGCGACAATGACCGCCGCCAGCGCCTGCTCTACGCGACGCCGAAGGGCGAGGCGCTGGTGCAGAAGCTCGCCGGGCTCCAGACCACGCGGATCACCAAGGCGCTCGCCGAGCTGGCGCCGCAGGATGCCGATACCGTCAAGCGTTTCCTGCGCGCGATGATCGACCGCGACGATCCGGACAAGGTGCTGGAGACGATCTTCGCCAACGTCAATCAGGACGGAAAGGAGTGAACGTGCCGTTCGCTGCCACGCTCGCCCGCCCGCCGGTAGAACCGGCCGACGATGCGCCGCATCTGCTGCTGGTCGACGACGACCGCCGCATCCGCGATCTGTTGTCGCGCTTCCTCGCCAGCGAAGGTTATCGCGTCACCACCGCCGCAAGCGCCGGCGATGCACGCTCGAAGCTCATGGGCCTGCATTTCGATCTCCTGATCCTCGACGTCATGATGCCCGGCGAGACCGGCTTCGATCTCGCCCGCTTCATCCGGACCTCATCCTCGGTGCCGATCGTGATGCTGACGGCGCGGCACGAGGCCGAAGCCCGCATCGAGGGCCTGCAGATCGGGGCCGACGATTACGTGGCAAAACCGTTCGAGCCGCGCGAGCTTGCGCTGCGCATCAACAACATCCTCAAGCGCGCCGCACCGCCGCCGCAAACCGCCGCGGTGGAGAAGATCGCGTTCGGCCCTTACGTCTACCATCTCGATCGCGGCGAGCTGCGCCAGGGCGAGGAAGTCATTCACCTCACCGACCGCGAGCGCGAGATGCTGCGGATTCTCTCGGAGACCCCGGGCGAGACCGTGCCGCGCAGCGCGCTCACCGGCAATGGCAGCGTCAACGAGCGCGCCGTCGACGTGCAGATCAACCGCCTCAGGCGCAAGATCGAGACCGACCCCGCCAATCCGCTGTTCCTCCAGGCGGTGCGCGGCATCGGCTACCGCCTGGTGGCCTCGCCATAAAGCAGTGAAGCGCGACCGATGAGCACGATCGATACCGGCCTGACGCTGTTGAAGAGCGCCGCCGGCCGCGTCTCTGCCGCCAATGGCTGGATGGGCAACGCGTTCAAGGGCTGGATGCCGACCGGCCTCTATGCGCGCGCGCTCCTCATCATGATCGTACCGATGGTGATCCTGCAATCGGTCGTCGCCTTCGTGTTCATGGAGCGGCACTGGAACACGGTGACGCGCCGCCTGTCGGCTGCCGTCGTGCAGGACATCGCCGCGCTGATCGACGTCTACAAGGGCTATCCGCAGGACAAGGACCGCAACGAGATCCGCCGCATCGCCCAGCAGCGCCTCGGCCTCGTGGTGGACTTCCTGCCTGCCGGTGACATGCCGCCGCCGGGGCCAAAGCCGTTCTTCTCGCTGCTCGACCAGACGCTGTCGGTGCAACTCGGCCGCCAGATCGGACGCTCGTTCTGGATCGACACCGTCGGCCGCTCCAACCTCGTCGAGATCCGCATCCAGCTCGACGATGCCGTGATGCGCGTGTTCGCGCAGCGTAGCGCCGCCTATGCCTCGAACTCGGAGATCTTCCTGTTCTGGATGGTCGGCACGTCCTCGATCCTCCTGATCGTCGCGGTGCTGTTCCTACGCAACCAGATCAAACCGATCCTGCGGCTGGCGGACGCCGCCGAAAGTTTCGGCAAGGGCCGCGAGGCGCCGAACTTCAGGCCGCGCGGCGCGCGCGAGGTACGGCGCGCGGCGGTCGCCTTCCTCGAGATGAAGTCACGCATCGAGCGCACGATGGAGCAGCGCACCGCGATGCTAGCCGGCGTCAGCCACGATCTGCGCACCATCCTGACCCGGTTCAAGCTCGAGCTGGCGCTGATTGGCGACAACCCAGAGCTCGAAGGCATGCGCAAGGACGTCGACGAGATGTCGATGATGCTGGAGGACTACCTTGCATTTGCCCGCGGCGATTCCGGCGAGCAATCGCAGCCGACCGACATGGCGCAGGCGCTCGAGGAACTGCGCAGCGACGCCGAGCGCCACGGCCACACCGCGACCGTCGCGTTCCACGGCCTGCCCGTGGTGACCGTGAAGCCGGCCTCGTTCAAGCGCTGCCTCGCCAACCTCGTCACCAACGCGGCGCGCTACGGCAAGAGCATCGCCATCAGCGGCCAGCGCGATCACCGTTATTTGACCGTCACGGTCGAGGACGACGGCCCCGGCATTCCCGCGCACTTGCGCGAAGAGGTGTTCAAGCCGTTCCTCCGTCTCGACAACGCCCGCAACCAGGACGAAGGCGGCACGGGCTTGGGGCTAGCCATCGCCCGCGACATCGCGCGCTCGCATGGCGGCGACATCACCCTCGGCGACAGCCCGATGGGGGGATTAAGGGCGAGCGTCAGGATACCGGTGTAGCTTTGCTCTTCCTTCTCCCCTTGTGGGCCTGTTGCGTTATCGGCTTTTGAGGCTGAAGACGTCAGGAGAGAAGGCCTTGGTCCTGGCAATGCCTGCGAAGATCTGTAGTTGTTGCCCTCAGCGGGCAGCTCACGCGGCGATCGTGGCCCACCGCCTCATGTTGAAGGCGATTGAGGCGAGCAGAACTTGCCCGGTCGCCTTGATCAGACCGACGTAGCGGATGCAGGTCAGCCGCATGCGGCGTTTGAGAGTAGCGAAGGTGGTCTCGACCTGGGCTCGGCGGCGCGCGATGAGGAGGTTGTAGCGTTTGAGCCTCGGCGGCAACTCCGGGTGATGCCGGTTGGGCCGACGAGCAATGCGGGGTTTCTTGCCCTCCGCCTTCAGCCGGGCCCGTCGGGCATGGGTGTCGTAAGCCGCATCGGCCCACACCGCAGCTTCATCGCCGCGGATCAAAGCGTCCGCCGGTGTCGTGTCGTTGATGTTGGCCGGTGTGGTCAGTACCGTGCGGATCAAGCCGGATCCTTCGTCGACACCGACATGGGCCTTGTAACCGAACGTCGTGCCGCTCTTGCCTTGCCGCTTGGTGAAGCGGGCGTCGGGATCGTTTGAGGGGCGATCCTCCTTCGGAGGAGCCGACACCGCCTGGATCAAGGTCGCATCCAGCATCGTGCCGCGCTTGAGGATGACGCCGGCATTCTCAAGCTGACGATCCAGCTCACCAAACAGCTTCTCCAGCAGGCCTTGTTCGACAAGCTGGTTCCGAAAGCGGTTCAGGACCGTATGGTCGGGCGTCGCATCCTCAAGGCTCAAACCGACGAAGCGCTTGAACGACAACCGGTCGCCCAGCGCTTCCTCGAGTTCGCGCTCCGAAAGACCATACAGCGACTGCAACAGCACAGCACGAAACAGCACCAGCACCGGATAGCCTGGTCGACCGGGGCTCCCTTCATCCCGCAAATGGCCGATCAGCTTCTCGAACCGGTACCACTTGACCAGGCCAGCCAGCCGATCCAGCGCCGCATTGGCGCCGGCCCCCTTCGGCATCAGCGCTTCCACAAAGCTCGGCTGTCCCGTCCGCTTGACCGCCATCGCTACCCTCCAAGGCTTTGCCCTAGGGAATCACAATTGACGAATTACGCAACAGGCCCCTTGTGGGAGAAGGTGGCGCGAAGCGCCGGATGAGGGGTTGTTTCCGCGAATTCAGAAGTAAGAGAGTCACGCGCGGAGACCCCTCACCCGTCTCGCCGCTACGCGGCGAGCCACCCTCTCCCACAAGGGGAGAGGGAAGACAAACCTACTTCGGCAACAGCGCCTTCAGCTTGTCCATGTCGCGCACGTTCATCTTGAAGCCGCCGGGCATCACGATGTCACCGGGCTTCTGGTCGGGCTTGCAGGCCCCCAGCCACTTGGCTTCGAGCTGCATCGTGGTGTCGCGGCCTGCTGCGCCGGCGGCGCCGCCTTGCGCGTGCGACGAGGTCTTCACCGTATAGGCCGAGTTGAAATCGCCGGTGATCTCGGCATGCGAGGTCGTGCTGATGCCGGCGACGTTGCACTCGGAATCGCTGACATAGCCGGTCGCGGTCTTCTTGATGTCCTGCTTGGCGCAGATCTGCTTGGCCATCGGGGAGACGTTGTTGTTCATCTCCTTGTCGACGGTCTCGTCGGTGCAGTGCTGCATGGTCATCTCGGGCATGGGCGTGCCGGTCCTGACCATCTTCATTTCCCAGAGACCGGCCTTGCGCACCGGCAGATCGTCGGCGCTGGCGCTGCCTGCCGACACCACAAGACAAAGGGCCGAGCCGAGCAAAGCGAGCTTGCGCGTCATGTGGAAGCTCCCGACGTTCCGAAAGCGCCTCAGTACAGCGTGCGGATCGGCTGTTGGGCAGCGCCATAGGGCACCCAACGGCAGGAGAACGAGATGTAGCCGCCCTCAAAGGCCTGCACCGCGAGGAATTTCACGACCTTGCCGTAGCGCGCGCAGTGATCGACCGCGACCTGCCGCGCATCCGCCTGGGTCGCCAGCGAATAAGCGATGATGCCGCCGGTGTCGTTGCCCTTGAACGGAGGCACCGGAAGGAGATCGGCGCGTGCCGACTGGCTGGCCATCATACCCAGGGCAAGAAAGCCCGCGGCCGCAATGATTCGCATTCCCGTCACTCCAATTGGTTGGCGCCAGTTTACGGTGCCGGGAGGTCCATGAAAAGAACTGATGCCCCGCCGGCTGCGAGGTTGGGGTCAACTCTTGGCCAAGTGTTGCCGCGCTGCACTTGACCTGCCCCGGCCTTCGCGGCACCGTCCATCCTTCGCAAGACCCAGCTGTCCGGATTGCCCATGCGCGCCCTCCCCCTGAAATCGCTCCGCTTTGCCACCTTGCTTGGCCTCATGTTCGGAGCGCTGTCGCTCGGTGAGGCCAGGGCCGCCAATCCGCTGGAGCTGAACTTCTGGCTGAACGGGCCGCGCTATGACGGCGCCGTCGTCGATTGCGAGAGGGCGCTGCCGACCATCGCCACCCAGTTCTGGGAGAAGGAAAGCTCGTTCTGGAATTCCTCGTTGAAGATCACCGGCTTCGCCGCCGTTCACGAGATCGCGTTCCGGCCCTGGCAGTCCGACAACATTCCGCGCCGCTATTGCACCGGCGACGCCATGCTCAATGACGGCAAGGTGCGCAAGGTGCATTTCTCGATCATCGAGGATGGCGGCTTCTCCGGCTACGGCAATGGTGTGGAATGGTGCGTGGTCGGGCTTGACCGCAACTGGGCCTACAATCCGTCCTGCCGCGCCGCCAGGCCCTGAGCCTCGATCGAAAGGCCTGAATCGGACTGATCAGGCGCCTGACGGGCCGGCCCGAATTTTGTTCTTGAAATGTTCTTGTTGCCTGCTAGGCTGATTGCACAGTCTAGTTGAGGGGCGTCGCCATGTTTCATTTTAGATTGCGTTCGTTCACCCGTCTCGTGATCTCACTGACCCTCCCCCTGGTTCTGGCCGCCGGGCTGGTCGCGCTGCCGGGCGGCGCGAAGGCCCAGGACAAACGGCAGAACGCGCCCGGCGAATTCGACTTCTATGTGCTGTCGCTGTCATGGTCGCCCTCGTTCTGCGAGGAGGCGTCCGAGCGCAACCGCGGCGGCGGCGGCGGTGGTCGCTCGCAGATGCAGTGCAGCGGGCGGCCCTACGCGTTCGTGGTGCACGGGCTGTGGCCGCAATATGAGAATGGCTTCCCTGAATATTGCCAGCGGCCGTCGCCACGCCTGAACCGCAACATCGTCTCTTCGATGCTCGATTTGATGCCGGCGCCGGGGCTGATCTTCAACGAGTGGGACAAGCACGGCACCTGCTCCGGGCTCGACAGCCGCAATTATTTCGAGACGATCCGAAAGGCGCGCGCCGCGATCAAGATCCCGGCGGAATATCTCGAACTGTCGCAGGCCAAGACCGTGGCGCCGGGCGAGGTGGAGGAAGCCTTCATCAAGGCCAATGCGGGCCTGAGCAACGCGGCCATCTCGGTCACCTGCAATCGGACCCGGCTCTCCGAGGTCCGCATCTGCCTCAGCAAGGACCTGCAATTCCGGGCCTGCGAGGAGATCGAGCGCCGCGCCTGCCGCCGCGACCAGGTGACGATGCCGCCGATCAGAGGTGGCTAGTCCAAGTGTTTGTGCCCCGGACGCAGCGCCGGTTCGGCGGTGCGCTGCAGATTCGGGGCCCATGCCGGCACAGGCGCGCATCCCGCTTTGCTCAAGCCGTGACGTAGCGTAGTCCTGTCTCATGAACTACCGTCACGCCTTCCACGCCGGAAACTTCGCCGATGTCATCAAGCACATCGTGCTCGCGCGCATCATTACTTACCTCCAGGACAAGCCGGGGGCATTCCGTGTCATCGACACCCATGCCGGCGCTGGCCTCTACGATCTCGAAAGCGACGAGGCGCGCCGTAGCGGCGAATGGCTGACCGGCATCGCGCGGCTGATGCAGGCGCGCCTGTCGAACGACGCCGTGGCGCTGGCCAAGCCCTATCTCGACATCGTTCGCGCCTACAATCCGAAGGGCGAGCTCAAGGCCTATCCGGGTTCGCCGCTGATCACGCGCGGCCTGCTGCGGCCGCAGGACCGCCTCGTTGCCTGCGAGCTCGAGCCGAAGGCGCGCAAGGCGCTGATCGGTGTGCTGCGCCGCGACGAACAGGCGCGCGTGGTCGATCTCGACGGCTGGGTCGCGCTGCCGGCCTTCGTGCCACCGAAGGAACGGCGCGGGCTCGTGCTGATCGACCCGCCGTTCGAGGCGAAAGACGAGTTCGAAAAGCTCGGCGACGCCTTCGCGGCGGCTTTCACCAAATGGCCGACCGGTATCTATGTAATCTGGTATCCGGCCAAGAGCCGGCGCGCCACCGACACGCTGGTGCAATCAGTGGCGCGGCTCGCAGCCGCAGCAAAACCGCCAGGAAAATGTCTGCGTCTCGAATTCAGTGTCGCGCCGCAGCTTGATGGCGCCGCCCTCACCTCCGCCGGATTGTTGATCGTCAATCCGCCGTACACGCTGCATGGCGAGCTCAAGACGATCCTGCCCGAGCTGGAGATACCGCTCGGACAGGGCGGAGCTGCCAGATTCCGATTAGAGGTGCCGAGACCGTAACACCCCGGCATTCTTGGGAAAAAGATGCAGGAGCGGTAGTCAATCTGCAGAGAACCGTATTATGCTGTTTCCGTGACTGGCTTTACGTTCCGCTTCCGCGAATGGTTGCGGCGGAGTGAAGGCCTAAGAAAGATCCGATCGGACCGAAAGAAAGGTCCGCCCAAGGATGGCCAGCTCCCGGGCTTCGTAAGGCCCGGTCATGTCGTGACGTGAGTCTGCGTCGCGACGGAGGAGCAATGAGGGGGAGTTTCCCGATGGCCATGACGGGAACGGTCAAGTTTTTTAACGGCGAGCGCGGCTACGGTTTCATCAAGCCCGACGACGGCGGGCGCGACGTCTTCGTGCACATTACTGCTGTGGAGCGGGCGGGACTGAAAGATCTCGCCGAAGGACAGCGCATTACTTTTGAAGTCGAGCCGGACAAGAAGGGGAAGGGACCAAAGGCAGTCAATTTGGTCATCGTCTCCTAGAGCGTTTTCGAGCGAACACCTGGCGAAAAAAATCCCGGCCGCGAGCGGCCGGGAGGCTGTTGTCCGGTATTTTCTTCTTCAACTATCAGAAGTGATAGTTCACGCCTGCGCGCACAACGCTGGCGCTATAGCCGTTTGACACGCCGGTAATTGCGAACTGGCTCGTCGACAGATCGATGTAGAGATATTCGAGCTTGGCGCTCCAGTTCGGCGCGAAGCCGACTTCCGCGCCGGCACCGATGGTCCAGCCTGCGGTGGTGTGCGACTCCGTCCAGCCGAATGTCTGCGCGCGCAGTTCGCCGAAGGCGAGGCCGGCGGTGCCGTAGAACAGCACGTTGCTGAAGGCATAGCCCGCACGGCCGCGCAGCGTGCCGAACCAGGGGTTGGAGAACTTCCACGGCGCGAAGGTGTCATCAGCGCCCGCGGCCTGGATATCGCCCTCGACGCCGAACACCCATGGACCGTTCTGGAAATTGTAGCCGGCCTGTACACCGCCGACGAAACCGGAGGGCTTGACGGGCGAGTTACTCACCGAGCCCCACTCATAGCCGAGATTGGCACCGAGATACGGACCGGCCCAACTATAGGCATTGAGCGGCTGATTGACGGTGTAGGGCGCACCCTGCCCGTAATTGAGATCGGCGGCCTCTGCCGAAGCTGTCCAGCCGGCTGCAACCAACACGGCTGCGCCTACAACGAACCCCCTCATCGGTACTCTCCAACGCAACGGCCGCCCCCCGCGATGCCTGCGCCGCCGCGCAAGGCAAAATCGCATGGTTACGGAACCTCCTCTTTTTCGCGTAAGATTTATCGAGAGTTTTAAGTTAAAGGCCTGTTAAGCCGGGTTACCACGCTCTTAACAGGCTTAAGCAAGTGTTACCCGGAACCGCGCCGCCATCCTGTGTGTGCCGCAAGGCTGGAACTTCAAATCGGCACCCCCAGCGCTTAAATTCGCATCATGGCTCACGATTCCACCGACAATCCGGACGACGCACGCGCGCGCAAATCTCCGCGCGGCACGACGGCCGACGCCCCGCCGGAGAGCCTGGCGCCGCCGGACCTCGATCCCGCCACCACCGCTGGCGAGGACGAGGACGACGCGCTGCTGCCTGACATCCTGGAGGAGAGCGGCGCGGTCGGCGAAGAGCCGCTGGCGACCGGCCATGAAGCGATCGAGCGCGCGGTCCGCCTCGCGCCCACCTCGCCGGGCGTCTATCGCATGCTCAGCGCCAATGCCGACGTGCTCTATGTCGGCAAGGCCAAGAACGTCAAAAAGCGCCTGTCGAACTATGCGCGCCAGAGCGCGCCGCAACCGGCGCGCATCCTGCGCATGATCGCAGCCACGGTGACCGTGGAGATCGTCTCGACCAACACCGAGACCGAAGCGCTGCTGCTGGAAGCCAATCTCATCAAGCAGCTCCGGCCGCGCTTCAACGTGCAGCTGCGCGACGACAAGTCGTTTCCCTACATCCTGATCACCGGCGACCATTGGGCGCCGCAGATCCTCAAGCATCGTGGTGCGCAGTCGCGGCCCGGCCGCTATTTCGGCCCGTTCGCTTCCGCCGGTGCGGTCAACCGCACCATCACCGCCTTGCAGCGCGCGTTCCTGATCCGCTCCTGCACCGATTCCTTCTTCGAGAGCCGCTCGCGGCCCTGCCTGCTCTACCAGATCCGTCGCTGCGCCGGCCCCTGTACCCGCGAGATCGATTTCCCCGGCTATACGACGCTGGTGCGCGAGGCGACAGACTTCCTCTCCGGCAAGAGCCAAGCGGTGAAGCAGGAGCTTGCCGGCGAGATGGAGAAGGCCTCCGGCGAGCTCGAATTCGAGACCGCGGCACTCTACCGCGACCGCCTCGCCGCGCTGTCGGCGATCCAGTCGCAGCAGGGCATCAATCCGCGCACGGTGGAAGAAGCCGACGTGTTCGCCATCCACCAGGAGGGCGGCTTCTCCTGCGTCGAAGTGTTCTTCTTCCGCACCGGACAGAACTGGGGCAACCGCGCCTATTTCCCGCGCGCAGAGAAGACCTATACGCCGGAGGAAGTGCTGGGGTCCTTCCTCGCCCAGTTCTACGACGACAAGCCGCCGCCGAAGAACATCCTGCTCTCGCACGAGATCGAGGAAAGCGAGCTGCTCGCCAATGCGCTGTCGATCAAGGCCGGCCACAAGATCGAGGTCACGGCGCCCAAGCGCGGCGAGAAGAAGGAGCTGGTCGCCCACGCGCTGACCAATGCGCGCGAGGCGTTGGGCCGCAAGCTCGCGGACACCGCGACACAGAGCCGCCTGCTCGACGCCATGGCCACGACGCTGAGCCTGCCGCATTCGCCCAAGCGCATCGAGGTCTACGACAACAGCCACATCCAGGGCACCAATGCGGTCGGCGCCATGATCGTCGCCGGGCCCGATGGTTTCGTGAAGAACCAGTACCGCAAGTTCAACATCAAGTCGGAAGGGCTCACGCCGGGCGACGATTATGGCATGATGAAAGAGGTGCTGGAGCGCCGCTTCAAGCGCCTGATCAATCCGCCCGAGGACGCCGCCGGCAAGGCCAAGGACGACGACTTCCCGCAATGGCCCGACCTCGTGATCATCGACGGCGGTCGCGGCCAGCTCAACGCCGTCCGGGAGATCTTTACGAATCTCGGCCTGACCCAGGTGTCGCTGATGTCGGTCGCCAAGGGACCGGACCGGGATGCCGGCCGCGAAACCCTGTTCATGCCGGAGCGCGAGGCGATCAAGCTGGAGCCGCGCGATCCCGTGCTTTATTTCATCCAGCGCCTGCGCGACGAGGCCCACCGCTTCGTCATCGGCTCGCACCGCAAGCTGCGCAAGAAGGACATCCGCGAGGCCGGTTTGCAGGAGATTCCGGGCATCGGCCCGTCACGCAAACGTGCCTTGCTGCACCATTTCGGAACCCTGAAGGAGATCGAGCGGGCCTCGATCGCCGATCTCGGCAAGGTTCCGGGGGTGAGCGCCGAGAGCGCCCGCAGGATTTTCGACTATTTCCATCCCCAGCCGGGGTGAACTAAGGGGGCCGCGGTCATATGGTCGTCGCATGCTGCACCTCATTTGGGGAGCGGGACGGTTGACCTTCAGGCACGAGCGGTATTGGTAGGACGGATGAACATCGCCACGACACGAGGGACGACCAGCCGCGCGATGTCCCTCCCGAACATCCTGACCTATGGCCGGATCGCCGCGATCCCGGTCGTGGTCGGGTGCATCTATGCACAGTCGATTCTGGATCAGCCGCTGTGGCTGCGGTGGGTCGCGGTCGCCATCTTTATCGCGGCGGCAGTGACCGATTACCTCGACGGCTATTACGCGCGGATCTGGAATCAGCAATCGGCGTTCGGCCGGATGCTCGATCCGATCGCCGACAAGCTGCTGGTGGCCTCCTGCCTGCTGATGCTCGCCGCCGACGGCATCATCCATGGCTGGTCGCTATGGGCCGCCATCGTGATCCTGTGCCGCGAGATCCTGGTCTCGGGCCTGCGCGAATATCTCGCGGCGTTGCGGGTGAGCGTTCCCGTGACAAAGCTTGCGAAGTGGAAGACGACCGTTCAGCTCATCGCCATCGGCTTCCTGCTCGCTGGCCCGGCCGGCGATGAGGTGGTGCCCGTGGTCTCGATGATCGGGCTGGCGCTGCTCTGGGCCTCGGCGATCCTCACCATATACACGGGCTACGACTATTTCCGCGCCGGCATCCATCACCTCATCAAGGAGGATGAGGCATGAAGGTGAAGTACTTCGCCTGGGTGCGCGAGCGCGTCGGCAAGGCCGAGGAGACCATCGAGCCGCCGGCGACCGTGCGCACCGTCGAGGAGCTGATCGCCTGGCTGTCCGGCCGGAGCGAGGCCTATGCCTACGCCTTCGAGAAGCCGAAGGTGATCCGCACCGCGATCGATCATGCCCATGTCAAATCGGACGCCGCGATCGCGGGCGCCCGCGAGATCGCGTTTTTCCCGCCGATGACCGGCGGCTAGGCCATGACCTCCCCCGCCGGCCCCTGCCCCGTCACCATCCGCATCCAGCAGGACGATTTCGACATCGCGCGCGAGATCGCGATCCTGACCGGGAGCCGCACCGACATCGGCGCGGTCGTAAGCTTTTCCGGCATCTGCCGCGGCGACGAGAACAGCGCGAAGATCGCCGCCCTCACGCTCGAACATTATCCCGGCATGGCGGAAGAAGAGATCAAGCGCCATGCCGACGAGGCTACATCGCGCTGGCCGCTGAACGGCGTCACCATCATTCATCGCGTCGGGCGGTTCATGCCCGGGCAGAATATCGTGCTGGTGCTCACGGCGTCGCAGCACCGCCAGGCGGCGTTCCAGGCGGCCGAGTTCCTGATGGATTATCTCAAGACCAGCGCCCCGTTCTGGAAGAAGGAAGAGAGCGCCACCGGTACCGGCTGGGTCGAAGCCCACGCCCGTGACGACGAGGCCGCCGCACGCTGGACCCGATCCTGATGGCACAAGCATCCAAGAAGACCACGCGCGGCCGCGCCGCGCCAAAGCTCGCGAAGGTCGGCCGCGGCGAGTTGCTCACGCTGATCGATTTCGTGCGCTACGCCGTGAGCCGCTTCACCGAGGCGAAGCTCGCCTTTGCCCATGGCACGACCGATCCGGTCGCGGAAGCAGCCTTCCTGGTCTGCGAAGCCCTGCATCTGCATCCCGACCAGTTCGAGATCTTTGCCCATGCCTGCGTCACGTCGGCGGAAGGCAAGACCATCGTCGACCTCATCCATCAGCGCGTCACCACGCGCAAACCGACCGCCTATCTCGTCAACAAGATCTACATGCGCGGCCTGCCCTTCTATGTCGACGAGCGCGTCATCGTTCCGCGCTCCTTCATCGGCGAGCTGCTGGAGTCGCATTTCGGCGGCGACGGCGAGGCGGGCTCGCTGATCGACGACCCCACGGCCGTCGAACGTGTGCTCGATCTCTGCACGGGCTCGGGATGTCTCGCCATCCTTGCCGCGCATCATTTCCCGAATGCCACCGTTGATGCCGTCGACATCTCCAAGGGCGCGCTCGAAGTCGCCACACGAAATGTCGGCGAATTCGGGCTCGATGACCGGATCAGCCTGCATCGCGGCGACCTGTTCGCCCCGCTCGGCGACAACAGATACGACCTGATCATCACCAACCCGCCCTACGTCGATGCCGAAGGCATGGCGGCGCTGCCGCCGGAGTGCCGCGCCGAGCCGAAGCTCGCCTTTGACGGCGGCGCCGACGGTCTCGACGTGGTGCGCCGGATCTTGCGCGATGCGCCCGATCACCTGACGCCGGATGGCGGCTTGATCTGCGAGATCGGCCGCGGCCGCGAACTGGTCGACGAGGCCTTTCCGGAACTGCCGCTGCTCTGGCTCGACACCGAGGAATCCGAGGGCGAGGTGTTCTGGATCGCGGCCGCCGATCTCGGCTGATCCGTCCCGGCACCCGCGCTCCGCGCGGAACAAGTCAAATTCCGCCACGTTCATCCCCCGACGATTTTTTCGTTCTCGGAGGATGTCCGCATGCTCGCGCCATCGGGCGAACTGCTGCGCGCCGGCATGGCGCTCAAGATCAATCACCTCAAGCGCGCCGCGCGATCGTACTTGCGCGACCGCACCAATCAGGCCACGGGCCGCGCGACGTCCTATGCGGTCGCGGCAGGACTGTTCGCAATGGCCGGGCTGTTCCTGATCGCCACCCTCTTTGTCGGCCTGATCGCCCTTTATCGTTGGGTCGCAATCACCCACGGACAATTCTGGGGCTTCGGTGCCGTCGCGGCCGTGCTCCTGGTGCTGGCCGTATCCTGCGCCGGCCTGGCTCAGGCCCAAATGAAGCGTCGGGACAAGCCGATCGTGCCGCTTGCCAGCCGTATGCGCGTTGCGATCGCCACCCCGCGGATCCCGCGCGGAACGGTCAAGCAGGCGGTGAAAGAGGTCGCAACGACGATTCCGCTGGTGTCGCCCGCACCGGGCGAACGTGGCCGTGGCGGCAACGCCGTGTCGGCTCGGACTAACCGGCCCGTGCAGCTAGGTCTGATGCTCGCAGCCGTCGGGCTGCTGGGCTTCACGGCCGCACGGCGGCGGCGACACGGCCACAGATTGGACGCTTGAAATGCGCGCGCGGCGCACCGAGCACCTCGACAGTTGGTTGCTGGTCGCCGCCACGGCCGTCTTCGTGCTGTCCGCGGAACGCTACTTTCAGGAGTCCGGCCCCATCCGGCCGGGGCCTCCGCAAGACCATCGCAATAATGAAGCAAACTCGCCGGAAACGAGCCCGGCCGGCGCGGCGATGCAGCTTGGCCACGGCCGGCACGCGAAAAGCCCTTTCGCGATCCCGTGGGCGGGCTGGAAAGACATCTTCTGGCGCACCTATCAGCGCATCGACGACGATCGCCTGCTCGCGACTGCGGGCGGCGTCGTCTTCTTCGGGCTGCTCGCGATCTTTCCCGCCGTGACCGCGCTGGTCTCATCCTACGGCCTGTTCGCGGATCCCTCGACGATCAGTTCCAACCTGCATTCGCTCGCGATGCTGCTGCCCGAGGGCGCGTTCCAGATCGTCGAGGACCAGGTCGCGCGCGTGGTGTCCAACGGCAATACCGCCCTGGGCGTCACCTTCCTGTTTGGCCTCTTGCTCGCGATCTGGAGCGCCAATGCGGGCGTCAAAGCCATCTTCGATGCCCTCAACGTCGCCTATGAGGAGCGCGAAAAGCGCAGCTTCGTCCGGCTGAACACGGTGTCGTTGGCTTTCACCGTCGGCAGCATCGCGGCGCTGCTGCTGATGGTGGGCACCGTGGTCGCCTTCCCGCTCGCGCTCAACCATCTCGGCATCGCGCCGGAAAGCAGGCTGATCGTCGCTCTCGCGCGATGGCCGGTGCTGTTCGTCATCCTGCTGGCGGCGCTTGCCGTCCTCTACCGCTTCGCACCGAGCCGCGACGCGCCGCGCTGGCAATGGCTGAGCCTCGGCGCGGTGACGGCCGCCATCCTCTGGATCGCCGGCTCGGCGCTCCTGTCCTGGTATCTCTCGGAATTCGCCAATTACAACGCGACCTACGGCTCGCTCGGCGCGGCGATCGGCTTGATGATGTGGATGTGGATGTCGGCGATCGTCATCATGTTCGGGGCCGAGCTGAACTCGGAGATCGAGCGGCAGACCCTTCGGGATACGACCACCGGACCGCCCAAGCCGCTCGGCACCCGCGAGGCCGTCTCGGCCGACACGGTCGGCGCCGCCGCGCCATCCTGATTGCCGGCGGTCAGGCCGGGGCTCGGCCTGACCGGATCACGACGGCAATTCAGCGCTTGCTGATCACGACCTCCAGATACTCGCTATGCACCACCACCGTACCGTCGTCGGCACGGTTGAATTCGCCGAGCAGCGCCATGAGATCGCGCCGCAGCGCGGCCTGGCCGGTCTCCTCCAGCGCCACGAACGCTTTCAGCATCGGCCCGTAATAGGATTTGAAAACCTCGAGCCAGTGCTCCGGAGAGCGATAGCGGAAGGCGAACATGCGCGGCTCGGCGGCGATCTCGGAGGCTTGGCTGCCGAACATCTCCTCAAGCCGTGCCGGCGTGCCCCACAAGGCCGGCGACTTCACGCCCGCCGGCGGCGGCAAATGCCTGCCGATGGTCTTGAAGAGCTGACCGATGAAGCCCTGGGGCGTCCAGTTGGCGAGGCCGATCTTGCCGCCGGACTTGCAGACCCGCGCGAGCTCGGACGCCGCCTTGTCCTGATCCGGCGTGAACATGACACCGAAGGTCGAGAGCACGACGTCGTAGCTGGCATCCGCAAACGGCAGCGCTTCGGCATCCGCTTCACGGAATTCGACCATCAAATGCTCCGCCGCGGCCCGTTCGCGTCCCCGCTTGAGCAACGCTGGAACATAGTCGGTCGATGTGACGTCGCACCAGCGCCGCGCGGCGGCCAGCGTCGCATTGCCGTTGCCGGCGGCGACATCAAGCACCTTGCTGCCGGCACGCAAGTCGAGCGCCTCGCAGAGCTGCTCGCCGACGATCTGCAAGGTGGTGCCGACAATGGCATAGTCGCCGGACGACCAGGCGCTGTGCTGGCGCTGCTTGACGGCGGCGAGATCTGGTTGGGCGAGGGCCGGCTTGAGCGCGGCGGACGTCGACATGGCAATTCTCCTGCGGTTGAAGACGCCGGGACGATAGGGCGCATGCGGCTCGCTGGCCTTGAGAGTGGCGTTATTTTACGCTGAGAACACCTTGATTTCCCGCTGGAGCCGAGGGCGGCGTGACATTTCATTTCGAGGATTTCGTGCTCGACCCCGCACGCCGCGAATTGCGGTGGGCAGAGACGCTCGTCGGGCTCGAGCCCCAGGTGTTCGATCTCCTGCTTTATCTGGTCCGCAACCGCGAGCGCGTGGTGACGCGGGACAACATGCTCGACGCGATCTGGAATGGCCGCGTCGTCTCGGAATCGACGCTGACCAGTCGGATCAACGCGGCGCGGCGCGCGGTCAATGACAATGGAGAAGATCAGCGGCTGATCCGCACAGTCGCGCGCAAGGGCGTGCGGTTCGTCGGCGCAGTGACCGAACGCTCCGCCGCAGCCTCATCGTCGGCGCCGGGCAAGCCGCCCGACCCAACACCGACGGAATTGCCGCTGCCCGATCGTCCCGCAATTGCCGTCCTGCCCTTCACCAACATGAGCGGCGAGGCCGAGCAGGATTATTTCTCCGACGGCATCAGCGAGGACATCATCACCGCGCTGTCGAAGCTGCGCTGGTTCTTCGTGATCGCGCGCAACTCCTCCTTCATCTACAAGGGCCGCACGGTTCACCTGCGGCAGGTCGCCGAGGAGCTCGGCGTGCGCTATGTCGTCGAGGGCAGCGTCCGCAAGGAGGGCGATCGCGTCCGCATCACCGCGCAGCTCAACGATGTCGCCACCGGCAGCCATCTCTGGGCCGAACGCTACGACCGCGAGCTCGCCGACGTCTTCGCCGTACAGGACGAGATCACCGAACGCATCGTCGCCGCGATCGAGCCGCAGCTCTATGCCGCGGAGAATTTTCGCGCCGAGCGCAAGCCGCCCGACAGCCTGGACGCCTGGGACCTTCTGATGCGCGCCCTCTCCCATTACTGGCGCGTAACGCGGCAGGACCACGTCGCGGCGCGAGCCCTGCTCGAAAAGGCCATCGCGCTCGACCCGAACTACGGCAAGGCACTCGGGCTGCTCGGCACCAGCTACATGTTCACGGCGCATATGGGCTGGATGGAGATGGCCGCCGCGCTGCCGGTGGCCGAGCGCGCGGCGCGGGCCGCGATCCGCGCCGACGACCAGGATGCCTGGGCGCATAATGCGCTCGGCCATGTCGATCTGTTCGCACGCCGGTTCGAGGATTCGCTTGCCGAATTCGAGACCGCGCTACGGCTCAATCCGAACTTTGCGCTGGCGCAGGGCTATTATGGCCTGACGCTCAGCTATTGCGGCCGCTGGCGGGATGCCGACGACGCCGCGCGGCGGGCGATCCGCCTCAGCCCGCGCGACCCCTATGCACCCGTCTATTTCGGCATCGCCGCCTTTGCCCGCTTCCTCGGCAGGGACTATGCGGAAGCGATCCGGCTCGCGCAGGAGGCCCTGCGCCAGCGCAGTGACTTCGTCGGCGGGCACCGGGTGCTGACCGCGGCCGCGGCGATGGCCGGGCAAACCGAGACCGCCCGCGCGGCGCTGAAGGAACTCCAGCGTGCCCAGCCCAACGTCTCGCTCGCCTGGATCGCCGAGTTCATGCCGATCAAGCTCGCCGCCGACCGCGAGCACTACCTCGAAGCCTTTCGCCGGGCCGGCCTGACCTAGACTGTCTGGGCATGATCTCCGCGACAAACGCGTTCCGCGTTTGTCGCGGGGGAAAACCGTTGCACACTTTCCGGATCATGCTCCGGCGCCGCGAACAGGCCGCTATCCCCTCGAATCAACAATGATGTTAAGGTCGCCCTGCTTGGGGGAGCATGAGGCGTGACGGGTTCGCACACTGACCCGTGTTTTCCCGGATGAGGCAGTCAGCTCTTTGAGGCGTAACGCGCGGCATGATTCGCATTTCGACGATCTTCATCGCCATCTGCATGGTTCTGGTCGCGGCCTCGCTCGGGCTTGTCCTCTACTCGGTCGCCGGCATCAGCGGAACCGAATCCGCCATCGTGGCGCTGACCGCGCTGACCTTCCTGATCCTCTACAACGCGGTCTCGATGCGGCTGCGCGATCGCAGTGACGTCGGCGGCCAGATCGCCGACCTCTCGCGCGGCACCGCCGACCTCGCCCGCCAGGTCGCCGAGTTCGGCCGCCGGCTCGCGGCGATGGAGGGGCGCATCGCCTCGGCCAATTCGACCAACTCCGACCGCATCCAGTCAGTGGTCGGCGAGATCAACGAGCTCGGTGGGCTGGTCAGGCAGCTCGCCACCACCGTGTCAGCCCATGAAGACCTGTTGGCCGGGGCCGCGCCGACCCCCGCCCCCGCTCCGGTCGCCCGGCCAGAGCCGGAGGCGCCTCTCGACCTGATTGCGGCCTTCGAGGAGCGGCCGGCCGCCCCTCCGCCGCTGCCCGCACCGCCGCCGCGGCCAACACCGGCGATCCAGACCCACACCGCCGTTCCGGTTCAGACGGCCAATGGCCGCAACCCGACCCAGTTACTGGCGACACTGCGCAACGCCATCGACGAGAACCGCATCGACATCTTCCTCCAGCCGATGGTGACGCTGCCGCAGCGCAAGGTGCGGTTCTACGAAGCCGTGACGCGCCTGCGCGACGAGCGCGACCAGCTGATCGCCGCCGAGGAATTCATCAGCATCGCCGAAGCCTCGGGTCTGATCGGACGCATCGACAACATGGTGATGCTGCGCTGTGTGCAGGTGCTGCGGCGCCTGATGGTGCGCAACAAGGATGTCGGCGTGTTCTGCAACGTCGCGGCCTCCACGCTCGGCAATTCCACCACCTTCGCGCAGTGCCTCGACTTCCTCGAAGCCAACCGGGCGCTGGCGCCCTCGCTGGTGCTGGAGTTCAAGCAGTCGACCTTCCGCAATCTCGGCCCGGCCGAGACCGAGAACCTCGCGGCGCTCGCCCAGCGCGGTTTCCGCTTCTCGATCGACCATGTCACTGACCTCAGGATCGAGCCGCGCGAGCTCGCCGATCGCGGCGTGCGCTTCATCAAGGTGCCGGCGTCCCTCCTGCTCGACCCCAGGCAGGCCTCGACCTCGGACATCCACCCTTCCGACCTCTCCGACCTGCTCGGCCGCTTCGGCATCGACCTGATCGCCGAACGGATCGAGGGCGAGCGCGCAGTGGTCGATTTGCTCGACTTTGACGTGCGGTTCGGTCAGGGGTTCCTGTTCGCGCCACCCCGGCCATTGCGGCCTGAAGGGGCATCTGCTACCGGCGGGGCCTCGCCGAACCCGGCGCAGGAAATTCAGGGATCCAATGGCTCCGCTTCTCCCAGCCCAGGCGCCACGTCTTCAGCGCCTCCAGCCCAGCGTATCACCGGCAACGCGGCGCTCGCGCGCCGGATCTGATCGGCCGCACGCATCATGACCACGCTGCATTTCGCCGAAAGCCTGCGCGAGCTCGTGGGCGGCGTTGACGTTGTGCTCAGCGACATCTGGGGCGTGGTTCACAACGGCCTGGAATCCTTCCCCGAGGCCTGCGAGGCGCTGCACACCTATCGCAGCCGCGGCGGTACGGTGATCCTGATCACCAATGCCCCGCGCCCGGCCGACTCTGTCCAACGGCAATTGCGCAAGCTCGGCGTCGCGGACGAGACCTATGACGCGATCGTCTCGTCGGGCGACCTGACGCGGCTCTATGTCGCCGAGCATCCCGGCCGCAAGATGTTCTGGCTCGGACCCGAGCGCGACAACTCGATCTATCGCGGCCTCGATGCGACGACCGCGCCGCTGGAAGAAGCCGACTACATCGTCTGCACCGGCCTCTATGACGACGAGACCGAGACGGCGGAAGACTATCGCGGCATGATGCTGAAGGCGCGCGAGCGCAAGCTGACGCTGGTCTGCGCCAATCCCGATATCGTGGTGGAGCGCGGCGACCGGCTGATCTATTGCGCCGGCGCGATCGCGGAACTCTATCGCGAACTCGGCGGCGAGGTGATCTTCTACGGCAAGCCGCATCGCCCGATCTACGAGCGCGCGATGATGCTCGCCGGCGAACGCCAGGGTCACATGATCGACCGGAAAAAGGTGCTGGCGATCGGCGATTCCGTCCGCACGGACCTCACCGGCGCGCGCGAATTCGGCATCGACTGCCTGTTCGTCACCCGCGGCATCCATGCCGAGGAGTTCGAGGGCCTCGACCAGCTCGACCCGAATTCGGTGATGGAGTTGTTCGGCCACCCGCCGAAGGCGCTGATGCGCGAATTGAAGTGGTGACGGTTGCGGCTTGAACCGACGCCGGCTTAGACGAATTGCTAAGCCCCGGTCGTCGTCATGGCCGGGCATAGCCAGCCGAAGGACGGCGGCGCTCGCGCGCACCTACGCCCCGGCCATCCACGCTTTTGGCACCCGCAAACGCGGATGCCCGGGACAAGCCCGGGCACGACGTTCCAAATGGAAGATAATTGTCCGGCGAAGAGCGCGCTTACGCGCTCGCCATGTCCGGGAAGACCGCTTCGATCTTGGTCTTCAGCGTCGCCGCGTTGAACGGCTTGACGATGTAGTTGTTCACGCCGGCCTTCTTGGCCGCGATCACGTTCTCGGTCTTCGATTCCGCGGTGATCATGATGAAAGGCGTGGTGGCGAGGTTCGGATCCGCGCGCACTTCGCGCAGCAGGTCGTAACCCGTCATCGGCTCCATGTTCCAATCGGAAATCACGAGCCCGTACTTCTTGCCACGCATCTTGTTCAGCGCCGCCGAACCGTCGCTTGCATCATCGATATTCTCGAAGCCAAGCTGCTTCAGGAGATTCCTGATGATACGGATCATGGTGCTGTAGTCATCAACCACCAGAACCGACATCGACAAATCAACCGCCATCTCGACTCCCCCAACGCAAACCCAGGAAATATTACGATCGGACCCGCCGGGGCCGGAGCCCCGCTGTTCCACAATTCAAGGACTAGCACCAAGGCGTTAAACAGCGCGTTAACTGGGGGCGCCTCCGAAGGACTGAAATCACGTTCAATGCGGCCGCTCTCCCTGCCGCTTGACTTCGTCCGGCCGGTCAAGCCACGGTCCGCAGGTCCTGCCGCTTCGAGAATTCCCCTGATGGTCCCGCATTTTACCGTTATCCGCGACACAACGCCGGATTCCGCGATTTTGAGGGGCGCCGTGGTCGCCATGGGCAATTTCGACGGCGTTCATCTCGGCCATCGCGCGGTGATCGCAGCCGCGCTGGAAATGGGCCGGGCGCATGGCCGCCCTGCGCTGGCATTGACCTTCGAGCCGCATCCGCGCCGGTTTTTCAGCCCGAACACCCCGCAATTCCGCCTGACGGACGAGCCGGCCAAGCTGCGGCTTTTGGCCGGCACCGGGCTCGCCGGCGCCGTGGTCATGACCTTCGACAAGGCCAGGGCCGGGACCAGCGCGCAAGACTTCATTCACCATGACCTGATCGGGCGCCTCGGCGTCAGCGGCATCGCGGTCGGCTACGACTTTCATTTCGGCAAGGGTCGCGTCGGCTCGCCGAGCCTCCTGGTGAACGAGGCGCCCCGGCTCGGCATCGAGGTCGACGTGCAGGCCCATGTCGACATCGACGAGCGGCCGGTCTCCTCCAGCGCCATCCGGATCGCGCTCGCCGAGGGCCTCATTGACGAGGCCACCACCATGCTGGGCGCGCCCTGGTTCATCACCGGCGAGGTGATCCACGGCGAGAAGCGCGGCCGCGACCTCGGCTATCCCACCGCCAACATCCGCCTCGATGCCAATTGTGGCCTCAAGCACGGCATCTATGCGGTGCGGGTCAGCCGCGGCGCCGAGCGGCTGGACGGGGTGGCAAGCTTCGGCCGCCGTCCGACCTTTGATAATGGTGCGCCGCTGCTGGAAATCTTCCTGTTCGACTTCAAGGGCGACCTCTACGGACAAGCGCTCGACTGCGCCTTCGTCGGCTTCATCCGCGAGGAGCTGAAATTCGACAGCCTGGAGGCCCTGATCCGCCAGATGGACGACGATTCCGCCCGCGCCCGCGCCGTGCTGGCCGCCGCCCCGGACGCGTTTCCGCGGCTTGGCGTGATCGATTGAGGCCCAAATCCGGCCCGCCGTACCTTTTGCGCTTCTACCTTTTGCGCTTCCCTTGGCCCCCTGCTATGGAGAGCCCATGTTTGCGCGGTGCATCATAGGGATTAGCGGCCCGGCTTCCGCCTGAGCCTGAAGGCTCGGCGCAAGACCGGGATTTCGTCGTTTCACCCCGCGATTCCAGTCGCTATCCGTTTCCGCGCCCTTCCGAGCCAGTCAGCCCCATGTCCGAAAAGCCGCAAAAGTCCGACGCCAAAGACTATTCCAAGACCCTTTATTTGCCGCAGACGGATTTCCCGATGCGCGCCGGCCTGCCGCAGCGCGAGCCGGAACTGCTGAAGTATTGGAACGACATCGGCCTCTACGACAAGCTGCGCCGGGAAGCCCAGGGCCGCGCCAAATTCGTGCTGCATGACGGCCCGCCCTACGCCAACGGCAACATCCATATCGGGCACGCGCTGAACAAGATCCTCAAGGACGTCGTGACCAAGAGCCAGCAGATGCTCGGCTTCGACTCCAATTACGTGCCGGGCTGGGACTGCCACGGCCTGCCGATCGAATGGAAGATCGAGGAGGAGAACTACCGCAAGAAGGGCAAGCAGAAGCCCGATTTCCGCGACTCCGCCGCGATGGTGGCGTTCCGCAAGGAATGCCGCGCCTATGCGACGCACTGGATCAACGTGCAGCGCGAGGAGTTCAAGCGGCTCGGCATCATCGGCGACTGGGATCATCCCTATCAGACGATGAGCTATCCGGCCGAAGCGCAGATCGCCCGCGAGCTGATGAAGTTCGCGGCCAACGGCACGCTGTATCGCGGCTCCAAGCCGGTGATGTGGAGCGTGGTCGAGAAGACCGCGCTTGCGGAAGCCGAGGTCGAGTACGAGGACTACACCTCCGACATGGTGTGGGTGAAGTTTCCCGTCACGTCACCGGCGCATGGCGCACTCGCCAGTGCCTCGGTCGTGATCTGGACCACCACGCCCTGGACGCTGCCCGGCAACCGCGCGATCTCGTTCTCGCCGAAAATCGCCTACGGCCTTTATAAGGTGACGGATGCGCCCGCCGACAACTGGGCCAAGACTGGCGATCTCCTGATCCTGGCCGATGCGCTCGCCGCAGAAGTGTTCAAGCAGGCGCGCGTCACGTCTTACGAGAAGGTGCGCGACATTCCCGGCGACACGCTGGATGCCGTGGAATGCGCCCATCCCCTGCGCGGGTTCGGTGGCGGTTACGAGTTCATCGTGCCGCTGCTCGCCGGCGAGCATGTCACCGACGACACCGGTACCGGCTTCGTGCACACCGCGCCGAGCCACGGCCGCGAGGACTTCGACGTCTGGACGGCCAACACCCGCGAGCTCGATGCGCGCGGCATCCCGACCGCGATCCCCTACACCGTCGACGAGAACGGCGCCTACACCGCGCAGGCCCCCGGCTTCACCGGCAAGCGCGTGCTCAACGACAAGGGCGAGAAGGGCGATGCCAACGAGGCCGTGATCAAGGCGCTGATCGAAGGCGGCAAGCTGCTCGCGCGCGGCCGCCTCAAGCACCAATATCCCCATTCGTGGCGCTCGAAGAAGCCGGTGATCTTCCGCAACACGCCGCAATGGTTCATCGCGATGGACAAGGACATCAACGATGACGGCCATGCGAAGAAGGGCGACACGCTGCGCGCCCGCGCGCTGCACGCGATCTCGGTCACGCAATGGGTGCCGCCGTCGGGCGAGAACCGCATCAACGGCATGATCGCCAACCGTCCGGACTGGGTGATCTCGCGCCAGCGCGCCTGGGGCGTGCCGATCGCCGTGTTCGTGCGCGAGAAGAGCGACGGCTCGGCAGAGATCCTGCAGGACGAGATCGTCAACCAGCGCATCGCCGAAGCCTTCATGGAGGAAGGCGCCGACGCCTGGTACATGGACGGCGCCCGCGAGCGCTTCCTCGGGTCCCGCGCGAGCGAGGACTGGAAGAAGGTCGACGACATCTGCGACGTCTGGTTCGATTCGGGCTCCACGCACGCCTTCGTGCTCGAGGATCGCCAGAACTTCCCGCAGCTCGGCAACATCGTCCGCAAGATCGACGGCGGCAACGACACCGTGATGTATCTGGAAGGCAGCGACCAGCATCGCGGCTGGTTTCATTCCTCGCTGCTGGAAAGCGCGGGCACGCGGGGCCGCGCGCCCTACGACATCGTGCTCACCCACGGCTTCACGCTCGACGAGAACGGCCGCAAGATGTCGAAGTCGCTCGGCAACACCGTCGAGCCGCAGAAGGTGATCAAGGATTCGGGCGCGGACATCCTGCGCCTGTGGGTCTGCGCCACCGACTATGCCGACGACCAGCGCATCGGCCCGGAGATCCTGAAGAACACCATCGAGACCTATCGCAAGCTGCGTAACTCGATCCGCTGGATGCTCGGTACGCTGCATCACTTCAAGGCGAGCGAGAAGGTCGCCTATGCCGAGATGCCCGAGCTCGAGCGGCTGATGCTGCACGAACTGGCCGGCCATGCCGAAACCGTTCGCAAGGCCTATGCCGCCTTCGACTACAAGACCGTCGTCGCGAGCCTCGCGGCCTTCATGAACTCCGAGCTTTCGGCGTTCTACTTCGATATCCGCAAGGACACGCTCTATTGCGACCCGCCGTCCTCGCCGGCGCGCAAGGCCGCGCTCACCACGATCGACCTGTTGTGCGATGCGCTCCTGAAGTGGCTTGCGCCGATCCTGAGCTTCACGACCGATGAAGCCTGGCGCATGTTCCGGCCGAACGCGGAGCCTTCGGTCCATCTGACCCTGTTTCCCGAAGGCATCGAGACGCTCCGCGACGACAAGCTCGCCGCGAAATGGGAGACGATCCGCAACGTCCGCCGCGTCGTCACCGGCGCGCTGGAGCTTGAGCGCGCCGCCAAGAACATCGGCTCGTCGCTCGAGGCCTCACCAGTGATCTATGTCGCCGACCGCGACATGCTGGCGACGCTGTTCGACACCGATCTCGCCGAGGTCTGCATCACCTCGAACTACGAGGTGCGTGAGGGCGAAGCGCCTGCGGGCGCGTTCCGTCTCGATGCGGTGCCCGGCGTCGCGGTCGTCGTCGAGAAGGCGGTCGGCACCAAATGCGCCCGCTCCTGGAAGATCTCGCCCCTGGTCGGTGAAGACCCTGAATACCCCGACGTCAGCCCGCGCGACGCCCAGGCGCTGCGCGAATGGAAGGCGCTGGGGGTGGGGGTCTGATCCCCGGCCATGACCCCGCTTCGCGCCGGCATCCTCGCGGCCGTGGTCACGCTGGTGGCCGACCAGGCCTCAAAGCTTTGGCTCCTGAACGTGTTCGACCTCGCCCGCCGCGGCGTAGTGAAGGTGACGCCGTTCTTCGACCTGGTGCTGGCCTGGAACATCGGCATCAGCTTCGGCTGGCTCCAGAACGACGGCCAGTCGGCGCAGATCGCGCTGATGGCGGTCAAGGTCGTCGCCGTGGTCGCCCTGGCGATCTGGATGGCCCGCTCGCACACCCTGCTCGCCACGGTCGCACTCGGGCTGATCATCGGCGGCGCGATCGGCAACGGCATCGACCGCTTCGCCTACGGCGCGGTGGTCGATTTCGCCCTGTTCCACATCGAGCTCGGCGGAAATACCTATAATTGGTATGTGTTTAACCTCGCGGACGTGGCCATCGTTGTCGGGGTGGCGGCGCTATTGTATGATTCCTTCCTGGGGGTACCCGCCGCAAAAGCGCCCTGATCCCGGCCGATACGGACCGGCAGGTGGAACCCTGCTTTTTGCGAGGATTGGCCGCGTGCGAGCGGCAAAGTGCAGCAATCTGCCACAATATGGAACAGGTACAGTGATGCGCAGCTCCGAGACCAGCGGTTCGATGGTTCGAGACCCCAAGGCAGGGTTCTGGCGGGCGTTGAAATTGTCCGCTGTCGCGCTCGGCATCGGCCTCGTCATGACGGCAGGCCCGGTCCGTGCCGGTGACGACGACGATGATGATGACGGGATGACCTTCGAAGAGAAGATCATCGACAATCTGATGTCCGGCATCGGCGCCAAGAGCATGGAAAAGCCCGGCATCGAATACCGCGAGCGCTCGCCGCTCGTCGTGCCGCCCAAGCTCGACCTGCCGCCTCCGGCAACCCAGGCCAAGAATGCTCCGAACTGGCCGAAGGACCCCGAAGAGAAGCGCCGCAAGGAAGCCATCGCAGCGCGCAAGAAGGCGACCAAGGCGACGGAGAACTGGCAGGCGGCCCAACCGCTGACGCCCGCCGAGATGAAGGCCGGCGAGGTCGCCGCAGCCCCCCGTACAAGCAATGACCCGATCCAGCCGGGCACCAACGGCAACCCGTCGCTCAGCCCCACCGAGCTCGGTTACGCCGGTGGTCTCTGGAACATGATGAAGGGCGGCAACAGCTCCGAAGAGAAGAAATTCACCAGCGAGCCGCCGCGCTCGTCGCTGGTCGAGCCGCCGCCGGGCTACCAGACGCCGTCCCCGAACTACGCCTATGGCGCCGGGCCGGACAAGTCGCGCCGGACCTATTTCGACATCATGTCGGGCAAGGAAAAGGAATAATAGCGCTCCTGCCCCACCGCGACATCCTGACAGGCGCATCCTGGCACCGGCGGCTTACGCACGCCGGACGCAGTCTGCATATTGCTTATCAGTAACTTGCCAGCGCGTTGAGTTCTCTGCTTCGTGACGCGAAGCCTCAGCCGCACGGTGTAGCATGCAGTGCCTCCGAGCCGGACATCCGGGTTCGGCCTTTTCATAAGGATTATGATGTCCTCTTACCGATCGGCCGCCTGCCTCCTTGCCGCGCTGCTTTCGACGAGTGTCCTCTCAGCCAGCGCCGCCCTCGCCCAGACCACGGTGACATCGGCCCCGCCCGCCAGCTTCACGCTCGCCAACGGCATGCAGGTCGTGGTGATCCCGGACCACCGCACGCCCGTGGTCACGGAGATGATCTGGTACAAGGTCGGCTCGGCCGACGAGACGCCGGGCAAGTCCGGGCTCGCGCACTTCCTCGAACATCTGATGTTCAAGGGCACCTCGAAGCATCCGGTCGGCGAATTCTCCCAGACCGTGCTCCGCGTCGGCGGCAACGAGAACGCCTCGACCTCGGTCGACTACACCAACTACTACCAGCGCGTGCCGAAAGAGCAGCTGCCGACCATGATGGAGTTCGAGGCCGATCGCATGACCGGCCTGATCCTTAAGGACGAGAACGTGCTGCCCGAGCGCGACGTCGTGCTCGAAGAGTACAACATGCGGGTCGCCAACAATCCGGACGCGCGGCTCAACGAGCAGATCATGGCCGCGCTCTATCTCAATCATCCCTACGGCCGGCCGGTGATCGGCTGGCACCAGGAGATCGAGAAGCTCGACCGCGAGGATGCGCTCGCCTTCTACCGCCGCTTCTACGCGCCGAACAACGCGATCCTCGTGATCGCCGGCGACGTGGAAGCCGCCGACATCCGCCCGCTGGTCGAGCGGAATTTCGGCTCCATTCCGGCCCAGCCCGCGATCCCGGAGCGGCGCATCCGTCCGCAGGAGCCGGAGCCGGCGGCGCCGCGCACGGTCACGCTGGCCGACCCGCGCGTCGAGCAGCCGAGCCTGCGCCGCTACTATCTCGTACCGTCGGCGACGACCGCCGCCGCAGGTGAAAGCGCCGCCCTCGACGTGCTGGCGCAGCTGATGGGCAGCGGCAGCAATTCCTATCTCTACCGCGCGCTCGTGGTCGACAAGCCGCTCGCGGTGTCCGCCAGCGCCAGCTATTCGAGCATCTCGCTCGACCCGACCCAGTTCGCGATCTCGGCCTCGCCGAAACCGGGCGTCAGCTTTGCCGATGTCGAGCAAGTGGTCGACGGCGTCATCGCCGACATCGCACAGAACCCGATCCGCGCCGAGGACCTCGAGCGGGTCAAGACCCAGCTCATTGCGGAAGCGATCTACGCCCAGGACAACCAGGCGGTGCTGGCGCGCTGGTATGGCGGCGCGCTGACCACGGGCCTCTCGATCGAGGACATCAGGAGCTGGCCCGACCGCATTCGCGCGGTCACCGCCGAGCAGGTTCGCACTGTCGCGCAGAAATGGCTCGAGAAGAAGCGATCGGTGACGGGCTATCTGATCAAGGACACCAGTGCCGCCAAGCGCGAGGAGAAGCGTTCGTGACCTATCCCTTCCTTCGACGCGTTGCATTCTCGCTTGCCACCGGCGCGGCACTCGCGCTGGCTACGGTGTCGCCGTCACAGGCGGCTGCAAAAATCCAGCACCTGACTTCGCCGGGCGGCATCGAAGCCTGGTTCGTACAGGATGCGACGGTGCCGCTGATCGCCATGGAATATTCCTTTGCCGGCGGCTCGGCGCAGGATCCCAAGGACAAGTCCGGCGTCGCCAATCTGGTCGGCGACCTTCTCGACGAAGGCTCCGGCGATCTCGACTCCAAGACCTTCCATGAGCGGCTCGACCGCCGCGCCATCGAGCTCTCCTTCAGCGCCACCCGCGATACGTTCCGCGGCAGCCTGCGGATGCTGCGCGACAACAAGGACGAGGCCTTCGACCTGCTCAGGAGCGCGCTGACCTCGCCGCATTTCGACACCGCCGACGTCGAGCGCATCCGCTCACAGGTGATCTCGGGCCTGCGCCGCGAGACCACCAATCCGTCGTCGCTGGCGAGCCGCAAATTCCTGGAGGTCGCGTTCGGCGACCATCCCTATGGCCGGCAGACCAATGGCACGCTGGACAGCGTGCCGACCATCACGGTCGCCGACATGAAGGATTATGTCGGCCGCGTGATTGCGAAGGACGGGCTGAAGATCGCGGTGGTCGGCGACGTCGATCCGGCCACCCTCGGCAAGCTGCTCGACCACACTTTTGGTAGCCTGCCCGCAAAAGCCAATCTCACGCCGGTCGCCGACGTCGAGGCGGCAAAACCGCCGCAGCGCGCCTTCGTGCCGCTCGACGTGCCGCAGACCGTCATCACCTTCGGCGGCCCCGGCGTGAAGCGCAGCGATCCGAACTTCATGGCCGCCTATGTCGTCAACCACATCCTGGGCGGCGGCGGATTGTCCTCCCGGCTCTATCGCGAGGTACGCGAGAAGCGCGGGCTGGCTTATTCCGTGTTCGAATCGCTGCTCTGGATGGAGCATTCGGCGGTCTTCATCGGCAACACCGGCACCCGCGCCGACCGGGCCGGCGACACCATCGACGCCATCGACAAGGAAGTGCGCCGCATCGCCGAGGAGGGCCCGACGCAGAAGGAGCTCGACGAAGCCAAGTCCTACCTCAAGGGCTCGCAGATGCTGGCGCTGGATACCTCCTCGAAGCTCGCGCAGGCGCTGCTGCAATACCAGCAGGACAAGCTGCCGATCGACTATATCGAGAAGCGCAACGCCATCGTCGATGCGGTGACACTGGACGACGCCAAGGCCGCCGCCAAGCGCCTCTGGGGCCAGGGCCTCCTGACCGTCGTCGTCGGCCGCGCCCCACAGGCGGCCGCGGCACCGGCGACGAAGTCGAACTGACGTCCCCTGACGTTTCCTGAAATGGCCGGGCTCGCCCGGCCATTTGCGTTTCCAGGATGCGCCATTGCCGAACGTGGACGTCCGCGATATGTCCGGACATCACGAATGGTGCCAGCATGCTGCGGATATCCCGCGATCTCGTCATCGACGAGGACGATATCGAGATCGGCTTCGTCCGCGCCTCCGGCCCGGGCGGGCAGAACGTCAACAAGGTCTCGACCTCGGCCCAGCTGCGCTTCGACACGCGCAAGCTGACCTTGCCGGAGGATGCGGTGATCCGGCTCGCCCGCATCGCCGGCCAGCGCATGACCAAGGACGGCGTGATCGTGATCCACGCCCAGCGCTTCCGCACCCAGGAGCGTAACCGTCAGGACGCCATCGACCGGCTCACCGAGATCCTGACCGAAGCGATGATACGGCCAAAGCCGCGCCGCGCGACACGGCCGACCTTTGGCTCCAAGCAGCGCCGGCTCGACGGCAAGAAGCGCCGCAGCGACATCAAGGCAGGGCGCGGCGGCGGCCGCTTCGACGACTAGCAAAGCAGACCCAGTCAAAAAAACTCCGGCCGCGGGGCGACCGGAGTCTGCTTGCTTCACCCGGCGGGACTAGTAACGCTTGGCCGGGGCTGCACCGCCCGTCGCGGAATCGTCGGCGGTTCCCTTATGCGCAGCGCTACCGGTGGTGCCGACCGTGCCCCTGGTGCCTTTGGTCGACTTCATGCCCGTCTTCTCGCCCGCCGCGCCCGGCTGAGCATTCATCTCCTCATCCCCGCTGCCCATTGTGCTGCCCTGCATCGATTTGCCTTGCACGGCGCCGCCCGTCTTGGCGGGTGGCGCGCCTTGCGCGAGAACCGGCGTCGCAATGAGAGCCGACAGAGCGCATGCGATCATCGAGGTCTTCACCAACTTCATCCATTTCTCCTGGATTTTTCCGCGACGAATGGCTCGGCTGCATCCTGCGCCGCTCACCTGCACCGGGTCATTGCATCGCGTAGAGAGTTCAAGCGGCGCGGTCGTCATGCAATGCGCATGGTGTGGTGATCGTTTAGGGATTTGACGGCGGTTTCGCGGAATTGTGCTCCGCATATAAGGCATTGCGGAACACACGCGGCCACCAGTGTCTCCGCGCGCATCGAAACAGCCCGCTACTACCACCGCATCTTTGACGCCGCCTAGAGTTTGCGCACGTTGATGTGGATGGGCGGATTCTTGGCGATGCGCGCAATCGTGCTGGGATTGTGCACCGCGATGGTGCTGGTGACGCGGGTTGCCGATGCGCAAATGCCCTTGCCGGCCGCCAAGCCGCCGGATGGCGCGACGCTGTTCAAACAGCAATGCGCGGTGTGCCACACGACAAGCCTGTCAGAGCCGGCGCGGCAAGGCCCACCGCTGGTGAAGGTCGTCGGCCGTCCCGCCGGCAAGACCGAAGGTTTTAAATACTCGGAGGCGCTGTCGAAAGTGGACTTCGCCTGGGACGAGACCAGGCTCGACGCCTGGCTGAGCAATCCGCAAGCCGTCATTCCCGGCGTGACCATGGTCTACCGGCAGGCGAAGCCGGAGACGCGCGCCGCCATCATCACCTACCTGAAGGAGCTGAACTGAATGGCAAAGCCCGTTCATTCCATGATCCGCGTGCTCGACGAGGCCCGCTCGCTCGACTTCTACAAGCGCGCCTTCGGCTTGGAGGTCGCCGACCATCTGAAATTTTCGGACTTTGCCCTGATCTATCTGCGTCATCCCTCCTCACCTTTCGAGGTCGAGCTGACGGTGAATTTCGATCGCAAGGAGCCGTACCAGCTCGGCGACGGCTACGGACATATTGCCGTGGTGGTCGAGGATCTCGATACCGAACATGCCCGCTTCGAGCGCGAGAAGCTCGCACCGGGACCGCTGCACGACTTCAAGCACGACGGCAAGACGCTGGCGCGCTTCTTCTTCGTCAGCGATCCCGATGGCTACAAGATCGAGGTGATCCAGCGAGGGGGTCGTTTCGGCTGATCAAAATCACAAAAATCCAAATCACAAAATCTACGGAGGAATGCCATGAGAGAAGTCGATCGTCGAAGCAAGCACAGCCGCCGCGTCTTTCTCAAGGGCGCGGCGACCGCCGTTCCGGTCGTCGCTGTCGCGACCAGCGTCGCCGTCAGCATCGAGGATGCCTGGGCGGATGATGCCAGCACGCTCTCGCCCGCAACGATGAAGACGCTGCTGAAGGTCGCGCGCGACATCTATCCGCACGACGTCCTCGGCGACAGCTACTACATCACCGCGATCAAGCCGTGGGACGGCAAGGCGGCCAAGGACCCCGCCGTCAAGTCTCTGATCAGCGACGGCATCACGCGGCTCGATCAGAACGCGCGGGATCGGCACAAGGTGGCTTACGCCGAAGTGCCATGGGAAGCCGACCGCGTGGTGCTGCTGACGGAGATCGAGCAGAGCGACTTCTTCCAGAAGGTGCGCGGCGACCTCGTGGTGTCGCTCTACAACCAGAAAGAGGTCTGGCCGCGGTTCGGCTACGAAGGCTCCTCCGCAGAGCACGGCGGCTACATCAACCGCGGCTTTGCCGACATCGACTGGCTGCCGAAGGCTTAAGGCTCACCCAACGGTTCAGGAGAACGCATATGGCAAAATTCGATCTGAACGACTCCAGCGTTGTGGTGATCGTCGGCTCCGGTGCCGGCGGCGGCACGCTGGGCAACGAGCTCGCGCAGAAGGGCGTCAAGGTGGTGATCCTCGAAGCAGGTCCCCGCATCGAGAACCAGGACTTCGTCAACGACGAGTGGGAGAGCTTTTCCCAGCTCGCCTGGACCGATGCCCGCACCACGTCGGGGACATGGCGCGTCGCCAAGGACTTCTCTGGCCTGCCCGCCTGGATCGTCAAGGCGGTCGGCGGCTCGACCACACACTGGGCCGGCGCATCGCTGCGCTTCGACGAGCACGAGTTCAAGGTGAAGAGCACCTACGGCAACATTCCCGGCGCCAATCTTTTGGACTGGCCGGTGACGCTCGCGGAAATCGAGCCGTGGTACGCCAAGGCTGAGAACAAGATGGGCGTGACCCGCACCAACGGCATTCCCGGACTGCCCGGCAATAATAATTTCAAGGTGCTGGAGGCCGGTGCGAAGAAGCTTGGCTACAAAACCGTGCACACCGGCAACATGGCCATCAACAGCCAGCCGCGTGACGGCCGCGGCGCCTGCCAGCAGATCGGCTTCTGCTTCCAGGGCTGCAAATCCGGCGCGAAATGGTCGACGCTCTACACCGAAATCCCCAAGGGCGAGGCGACCGGCAATCTCGAAGTACGGCCGAGCAGCATGGCGGTCAAGATCGAGCACGACGCCTCCGGCAAGGTGACCGGCGTTGTCTATGCCGACGAGAGTGGCGCGATGCAGCGCCAGAAGGCGCGCGTCGTCGCGGTGGCCGGCAACTCGATTGAAAGCCCGCGGTTGCTGTTGAACAGTGCCTCGACCATGTTCCCCGATGGCCTCGGCAATTCATCGGGCCAGGTCGGCCGCAACTACATGCGGCACATGACCGGCAGCGTCTACGCCGTGTTCGAGAAGTCGGTGCACATGTATCGCGGCACCACCATGGCCGGCATTATCCGTGATGAATCCGCCAACAATCCGAAGCGCGGCTTCGTCGGCGGCTACGAGATGGAGACGCTGTCGATTGGCCTGCCGTTCATGGCGGCCTTCCTCAATCCCGGCGCCTGGGGCCGTCCGTTCACCGCGGCGCTCGACGGCTATCCCAGGATGGCCGGCATGTGGCTGGTCGGCGAGGACATGCCGCAGGAGACCAACCGCATCACGCTCGACCCCGTCGTCAAAGACAAGTTCGGCCAAGCGGTCGCGAGCGTCCATTTCGACGACCATCCCAACGACCTCGCGATGCGCGCACATGCCTACAAGCAGGGTGCGGCCGTCTACGACGCCGTCGGCGCCACCGTGACCTATCCAACGCCACCCTATCCGAGCACGCACAATCTCGGCACCAACAGGATGAGCGAGAAACCGCGGGATGGCGTGGTCAACAAGTTCGGACAGAGCCACGACGTCAAGAATCTGTTCGTCTCGGATGGCAGTCAGTTCACCAGCGGGGCGGCGTGCAATCCGACGCTGACCATCGTCGCGCTCGCGATCCGGCAGGCTGATTACATCGCCGGCGCGATGCAGAAAAAGGAGATCTGACGTCGGGCGTTATCCCGTCTGATTGGAAGAACGTGGCAGGCATTTCGCTTGCGGCCATCCTTCGAGACGCCCGCCTACGGCGGGCCCTCAGGATGAGGTCGTGTTGCGCGGCGAGATATCAGACCCTCATGGTGAGGAGCCCGCCGAGGCGGGCGTCTCGAACCATGCAGGCCAAGAACGTTCGGCATGATGGCATTGAGAATGCGGATGCGGGCCGCCACAGCAACGGCTACTCGGCCGCATCGAGGATGGGCGCGACGGTTGCCTTGAACTCCTGCACCTGCGTCACGCTCCGGGAGCGGTAGATCAGGCAGGAGCAGCGCAGCAGCGAGGCGAAATTATTGACCTCGCCGTGATGGTCGAGCACCTCATTGTAGAGCGTGGTCAGGAACTTGCCGACGCTCATGCTCTCCTTGGCCGCGATCTCCTCCAGCGTGTCCCAGAACGCCATTTCCAGCCGGATCGAGGTGCAGTGCCCGCCGATCCGCAACGAGCGGGTCTGGGATTCGTAGTTGCGTTGGGGCTGGTGCGCGAAGAAATTGCACATGGCGTCCTCCCATCCTGTTGCCATTTTTTCACGATGCTACACCGCTGCCCGTGCCCCCACAATCAGGACGGCAGGCAGGGCGACCGCTCCGTCCCGGTTGCGCAATTTTCTCGAACGTCCAATCCCTTCAATGTGATAGGCATCCCTCTTCCCCAGCCCGCCACACGGCTGTTGCCCAACACATGCTTTTGACGCAACACGGCCTAGAATAGCGCCGTCAGCGAATCCAGATCGAAAGCCCCATGCCCGTCCGCCAGCTGCCAGAGCAAGTCGTCAACCGCATCGCCGCCGGCGAGGTGGTCGAACGTCCGGCAAGCGTGGTCAAGGAACTGGTCGAGAACGCCATCGATGCCGGTGCGAGCCGGATCGACGTCTTCACCGATGGCGGCGGGCGGCGGCGGATCGGGATCACCGACGACGGCAGCGGCATGACCGCGAAGGACCTCGCGCTCGCGGTCGAACGCCATGCCACCTCCAAGCTCGACGACGAGGACCTGCTCCAGATCCGCACGCTCGGGTTCCGCGGCGAGGCGCTGCCCTCGATCGGCTCCGTGGCGCGTCTTTCCATCACCACGCGGCACGCGAGCGAGCCGCATGCCTGGGCGCTGTCAGTCGAGGGCGGCGACAAGTCCGAGATCATGCCGGCCGCGCTGGCGCATGGCACGCGCGTCGAGGTCAACGACCTCTTCTATGCAACGCCCGCGCGGCTGAAATTCCTGAAGACCGATCGCACCGAGGCGGAGGCGATCCGCGAGGTGGTCAGGCGCCTCGCCATGGCGCGGCCCGACGTCGCCTTCACGCTCGCGGGCGAGGAGCGCGCGCCGGTGACCTGGACCGCCGCGCTGCCCGGCGCCGCCGGACGGCTGACGCGGCTCGGCGATATCCTCGGCGCAGAATTCCGCAGCCACGCCATCGAGGTCCACGCCGAGCGCGAGGGCGTCGTCATCGCCGGCTATGCCGCGGCGCCGGCGCTCACCAAGGCCAACGCGCTCGGGCAATATCTCTTCGTCAACGGCCGCCCGGTGCGCGACAAGCTGATCCTCGGCGCCGTGCGCGGGGCCTATGCCGACTATCTGCCGCGCGACCGCCATCCGGTGCTGGCGTTGTTCGTCACGCTCGATCCGCGCGAGGTCGATGCCAACGTGCATCCGGCCAAGACCGAGGTGCGCTTCCGCAATGCCGGCCTCGTGCGCGCGCTGATCGTGCACGGATTGAAGGACGCGCTCGCGCGCGAGGGCCGGCGCACGGCCGCCAACAGTGGCGAGAGCGCATTGTCCTCGTTCCGGCCCGCTTTCACGCCACGGCCTGCGAGCTGGGACTGGCGGGCTTCGCCATCCGCCCCGGTCGCGCCGATGCCGTCCTTCGAAGGTGCGGCCGCACCCGCCTTCGCCGAGCGCGCGCAGGCCGCGTTCGACGTCGGCGCACCTAGTGCGGACGTGCGGTTCGAGACGCAACCGACGGCTGACCTGGTCGACCGTCCGCTCGGCGCGGCGCGCACGCAGATCCACGAGACCTACATCGTCTCGCAGACCCGCGACGGCCTGATCATCGTCGATCAGCATGCCGCGCATGAGCGCATCGTCTACGAGCGGCTGAAGGCCTCGCTCGCCGCCAATGGCGTGCAGCGGCAGATCCTCCTGATTCCCGAGATCGTCGAGATGGACGAGGCGACAGTCGAGCGCCTGCTGGAGCGCAGCGAGGAGCTTGCGTCGTTTGGGCTGGCGATCGAATCCTTCGGCCCCGGCGCGGTCGCGGTGCGCGAGACGCCGTCGCTGCTCGGCAAGACCAATGCGGGCGGGCTGCTCCGCGATCTCTCCGAGCATATGGCCGAATGGGACGAGGCGCTGCCGCTGGAGCGCCGCCTGATGCACGTCGCCGCGACCATGGCCTGCCACGGATCGGTGCGCGCCGGCCGCCGGCTGCGGCCGGAGGAAATGAACGCCCTGCTCCGCGAGATGGAGGACACCCCGAACTCCGGCCAGTGCAATCACGGCCGGCCGACCTATGTCGAGCTGAAGCTGAGCGATGTGGAGAAGCTGTTCGGGCGGCGATGATTTCGTAGGGTGGGCAAAGCGAAGCGTGCCCACCACCTATCGCGATCGCAGAAAGTTGGTGGGCACGGCGCGTTGCGCCTTTGCCCACCCTACGGCAGCGAGACTACGGCTTCCTCAAAAACACGAACTCCGTGTCGTCATACGCCCGCCGCTCCAATTCCTCGAAACCTTCCGGCGTCACGAACTCCGCAGCCTTAGCCTCTTCCACCACGAGCAGCGCGCCCGGCGTGAGCCAGCCACCATCGCGCAAGCTCGCAAGCGCCTTCTCCGCAAATCCCTTGCCATAGGGCGGATCGAGGAACACCAGCGAGAACGGCTCGACGGGATGCGCAGGGCCGAGATCGGTCGCATCGCGGCGATAGACCTTGGTCACGCCGCCAAGGCCGAGCGTCTCGACATTGTTGCGCAACAGCGCGCGCGCTTCCGCGCCGTTGTCGACGAACAGTGTGAACTTTGCGCCGCGCGAGGACGCCTCGATGCCGAGCGCGCCGGTGCCGGCGAAGAGATCGAGCACGCGCGCATCCTCGATCGGATCGTCATAGGCGTGCACGAGGATGTTGAACACGGACTCGCGCAGGCGGTCCGCCGTGGGGCGGATGTCGCGCGAGGACGGTGAGGCGAGATTGCGCCCCTTCAAACGACCGCCGACGACGCGCAATCAGTCCTCCCGCGGCGTCAAATCGCGCTTGCCGTGATAGCCGCGCTTGGGGCGGCGCGGCGGGCCGTAGCCGTTGGCCTCGGACTCGTTGCGCTCGCGCGCTTCCTCGCTGCCGGTGCGCTGTACCAGCACACGGCGGCCCTTGCGATCGTTGATCACGTCACGCTTGCTGGCGGGCTTCTTCTCGCGTGGCGCTTCGCCGTCGGGTGAAGAAGATTTCTTCGGCACGTCGAACTGCGCGCCCGACTTCTCGATCACCTTGTCGCCGAGCTGATCACGCAGCACGCGCGACTTGATCTCCTCGACCTGGCCTTCGGGGACCTCGCCGAGCTGGAACGGTCCGTAGGACACGCGGATCAGCCGGTTCACTTCGAGCCCGAGATGGGCGCAGACGTTGCGCACCTCGCGGTTCTTGCCTTCGCGGATCGCGAACACCAGCCAGACATTGGCACCCTGATCACGCTCCAGCGTCGCCTCGATCGGGCCGTATTTGACGCCTTCGACCTCGATGCCTTCCTTCAATTGATCGAGCTGGGCCTGCGTGACGTCGCCATGGGCGCGAACGCGGTAGCGGCGCAGCCAGCCGGTGTCCGGCAGCTCGAGCGTGCGCGCGAGCCCGCCATCATTGGTGAGCAGCAGCAGGCCTTCGGTGTTGAAGTCGAGGCGGCCGATCGAGATCAGCCGCGGCAGGCCTTCGGGCAGATTGTCGAACACGGTCGGACGGCCCTCAGGGTCGTCATGCGTGGTCATCAGGCCGCGCGGCTTGTGGTAGAGGAACAGCCGCGTGCGCTCACGCTCCGGCAACGGCTTGCCGTCGACAGTGACGACATCGTTCGAGGTGATGTCGAGCGCCGGTGAATTGATGACGCGGCCGTTGACGGAGACGCGCCCCTGCGTGACCATCTCCTCGGCGTCGCGGCGCGAGGCGAGGCCCGCACGCGACAGCACTTTTGCGATACGCTCGCCGGCCTTCTTCGGCTTCGGTGCTTCGTCACGGCGCGGACGGCCCTCGAAATCCCGATCACGGTCACGATAGGCGCCGCGACCGCCGAAGGCGGGGCGCTTCTCGAAGATCCTGCTCTCATCCTCGTTTTCACGGCGCGGACGGTCGCCGAAGCGGCCTTCGTTGCGCGGATGCTCGTGCCAGTCGGAGCGGCCCTCAGAGCGCTCGCGCGGACGATTGAATTTGGGACGGTCACCGCCGCGTTCGCCATCGCCATCACGACGGGGCCGATCGAATTTCGGACGGTCGTCGCGCGGGCGATCGAACTTGGGTCGATCGAACTTGGGCCGCTCGCGGAACGGACGATCGCCGGACGCGCGATCGTCGCGCGAGCGCGAGAAACGCGGACGGTCATCGCCGCCACCCTGCCGATCGTCGCGCTTCTGCCAGGGCTTGTCTTCGCTGCGGTCGCGGCCGCCGAAATCCTTGCGCGGACCCTTGCTGAAGTCCTTGCGCGGCGGACGATCGCCACGCGGACCCGCGTCGCGCTTCTGCCACGGCTTTGAATCGCTGCGCTCGCCGCGATCGCGCGGGCGGTCGCCGAAGTCGCGCGGGCGGTCGCTGCGATCCCCACGGTCGCGCTCGCGATCCGGTGCGCCGCGCGAAAACTTCCGCTCGCCGTCGAACTTGCGTTCCGGGCGGTCGCCACGCGGCGCGTAGGGCCGCTTGTCGCCGAACTTCTTGTCACCGAACCGGCCGGCGGGACGGGAATCGTCGCGATCCCGGCTGCGCGGCGGACGGTCGTCACGGCCATAGGACGGACGATCACCACGCGGCTTGAATGGCCGCTTCTCGCCATCGCGCGAGCCGCGATCGGAGAACGGGCGGTCGCCGCGCGGCTTGAAGCTGCGCTCGCCGCGCTCCTCACCACCACGGTCGTCGCGCTTGAATTTCGGACGGTCGCTGAAATCGCGGCGCGGGGCATCGCCCTCCTCGCGGCGGCGGAACGGACGATCCCCGCGGTCGGCGCGAGGCGGACGGCTGTCGCGGTCGCCACGGGGCGGGCGGGCGTCGCCCCTGCCCTCAGGGCCGCGCTTGGCGAATTTCTTCTCAGGGCCACGCGGCTTGCCGGACCGGCCCTTGGGCGGGCCTCCCCTTGCCGGGCCTCGATCACGCCGGCCGCGGGAATCGTTGTCTTTGTCGCTGTCGCGAGGCATGAATAATCTCACTTAGGGGGTGGCCAGAAAGCATTGTGCGCGCTCGTTTCGAGCCGCATGCTCAGGCAAATCCGGTATTCACTCTTGCTGAAGGCGGAGCTACTAGCAGGTTTCTGACGATGATACGAGGCTTGAAAGCCCCCTCTTTCATGGATTTGGCGCTCAAAACGGCCGAAAATGCCGGAAAGGCGGGCGAAGTTCCGATCGGATGCGTCGTGGTCCGCAATTACGAGGTCATCGCCACCGCGGCGAACCGGACGCTGACCGATTACGACCCGACCGCCCATGCCGAGATCATTGCGCTGCGCGAGGCCGCCAAAAAGATCGGCAGCGAGCGCCTGGTCGACTGCGACCTCTACGTGACGCTGGAGCCCTGCACCATGTGTGCGGGCGCGATCTCCTTTGCAAGGGTCAGGCGGCTCTATTACGGCGCCGCCGATCCCAAGGGCGGCGCGGTCGAGTCCGGCGTGCGGTTCTTCGCTTCGCCCACCTGCCATCATGCGCCGGACGTCTATTCCGGGGTCGGCGAGAGCGAGGCGGCGCGGCTGCTCAGGGACTTCTTTCGGGAGCGGCGGTAGATTCACATATTCCGCCGTCATGCCCCGCGAAGGCGGGGCATCCAGTACGCCGCGGCCTATCGATCAACCACCACCGTCTCGGAGTACTGGATCGCCCGGTCAAGCCGGGCGATGACAGTTGTGTGTGTCGCGACAGCTTAGTTCAGCCTGCGAAGAACTCGCGCAGCGCCTTTGCGGTGGCGTCCGGGTTCTCCTCGGTGAGGAAATGGCCGGAGTCCACCGGCATGCCGTCGACGTTGGTCGCCCATTGCTTCCACGTATCGAGCGGCGTCGCGGCGGCCTGGGCGATGCCCGCGCCACCCCAGAGGGCCAGCATCGGCACCGTGATCTTCTTGCCGGCCTCGAAATCGGTCTTGTCTAGGTCGTAATCGAAATAGGCGCCGGCGCGGTAGTCCTCGCACATCGCATGCACGCGGGCGGGATCGCGGAACGGGGCGATGTAATGTTCCAGTGCGCGCTCGTCGATGGCGTCCAGCGTCTTCGACTTGGTCTGGCTCGCCATCTTGAAGCGCAGGAAGAACTCGCCATTGCCCGAGATCAGCGTCTCCGGCAGCGGCGCCGGCTGGGCGAGGAAGGTCCAGTGATAGATCTTCAGCGCGTAGGCGCGGTTCATCCGCTCCCAGTAATTATAGGTCGGCAGGATATCGAGCACCGCAAGGCGCGACAGCCGGCCGGGATGATCGAGCGCCAGCCGATACGACACCCGGCCGCCGCGGTCGTGGCCGGCAAGCGCGAAGTGGACGTGGCCGAGTTGCTCCATCGCCTCGACCATGGCCTTGGCCATCGCGCGCTTGCTGTAGGGGATGTGCTGCGCATCGCTCTCGGGCATGTCGGACCAGCCATAGCCCGGCAGATCGGCAATGATCAGCGTGAACTTGTCGGCGAGCTGCGGCGCCACGCGGTGCCACATCACGTTGGTCTCGGAGAAGCCGTGCAGCAGCAGCAGCGGCGGCCCCTTGCCGCCGACGCGGGCGAAGATGCGGCCGAAGGAGGTGTTGACCCACTCGGAGCCAAAGCCCGGATAGAGGTCGGCGAGATCGGACATCTTCTGCATCCATATCTGGTCAGTCCTGTCTGGTCAGTCCTGGGCCGCCTCAAACAAAAATGTCGAAAACAACCCCATGCACAGTAGCACGGTCGTCACCTGTGAGGGTTGCTAACCCCAACAGGCGATTGCGCAATTTTGGAATGTCGATGTGGCGGGGCGGAGGCACGCGGCAATCTTGATGCCACCATGCGTGTATTCCGGAAAAAAGCCTGTCAGCCCCGGGCCTTCTCGGCTTCCACCGCCTGCCAGCCGATGTCGCGGCGGCAGAAGCCTTCCGGCCAGTTGATGCGGTCGACGGCCTGATAGGCACGCGCCTGCGCCTCGGTCACGGTCTTGCCGAGCGCGCACACGTTGAGCACGCGGCCGCCATTGGCGAGGATCGCGCCGTCCTCCTCGACCGTGCCCGCATGGAATATCTCGGCGGTCTCGACCTTGGCGGCGTCATCGAGCCCTTCGATGCGCGTGCCCTTCTGATAGTCGCCGGGATAGCCCTTCGCCGCCATCACCACGGTGAGCGCGGAGTCCGGATGCCAGCGCAGGTCGAAGTGCTTAAGCTCCCCGTCGCAGGAGGCGAGGAACGCCGGCACGATGTCGGATATCATCCGCAGCATCAGCACCTGACACTCGGGATCGCCGAAGCGAACGTTGAACTCGAACAGCTTTGGGCCATGGGTGGTCAGCATGATCCCGGCGTAAAGTATGCCGCGGAACGGCGTGCCGCGCTGCTTCATGCCGGCGACCGTCGGCAAAATGATCTTTGCCATGATCGCATCGTGGATCGCGGGCGTGACCAGCGGCGTCGGCGAATAGGCGCCCATGCCGCCGGTGTTCGGGCCGACGTCGTGGTCGAACACCCGCTTGTGGTCCTGCGCGGAAGCGAGAGGGATGGCGGTCTCGCCGTCGCACAGCGCGAAGAAGCTGATCTCGCGGCCCGGCAGAAATTCCTCGATCACGACCTCGGCGCCGGCATCGCCAAAGGCGCCCTCGAACATCATGGCGATGGCGTCCTCGGCCTCGCGCACGGTCTTGGCGACCACGACGCCCTTGCCGGCGGCAAGGCCGTCGGCCTTGACCACAATCGGCGCACCCTGGCTCTGCACGTAGGCACGCGCATCATTGGCGTTGGTGAAGCGCTTGTAGGCGCCGGTCGGAATGCCGAATTCGGTGCACAGCGCCTTGGTGAACCCCTTGGAGCTTTCAAGCTGCGCCGCCACCCCGCTCGGCCCGAACGCCTTGATGCCGGCGGCGGTGAGGTCGTCGACGATGCCGGCGGCCAGCGGCGTCTCCGGGCCGACCACCACGAGCTCGACCGCATTCGTCTTGCAGAAGTCGATCACCGCGGCATGGTCGGCGACATCGAGCGCCACGCATTCCGCCTCCCGCGCGATGCCGGCATTGCCGGGCGCGCACCAGAACTTGGTCACCAGGGGGGAGGCTGCGATTTTCCACGCCAGGGCATGTTCGCGGCCGCCGGAACCGAGCAGGAGAATGTGCATCGAGGGCTCAGAATAAGGGGTTTGCTGGTGCCGGAGGTCGCACGAATCGCCGCGGGTCTCAAGGGGAAACGCCCCGAACTCCCCGTCATTCCGGGGGCGCGGCGAAGCCCGCTTTCCTTCTCCCCTTGCGGGAGAAGGTGGCGCGAAGCGCCGGATGAGGGGTATCTATCCACACGCATAAAAGCTCGTGGAGGCAGCCCCCTCACCCGAGTGAGCCTGCGTCCACCGGCGGAGATGCCCTCTCCCGCAAGGGGAGAGGGCACAACAATCTGCACCGCGTCAGCGACGCCCGAGAACGACAATCGCCGCTACACCTGCTTCCCCGCAATGATCTCCTGCAGCGTCGCGACATGGCGTGCGAAGGCGCCGCGGCCGGCGGCGGTGGCGGTGACCGTGGTCTGCGGTTTCTTGCCGACGAAGGCCTTGTCGACCGAGACGTAGCCCGCCTTCGCCAGCGTCTCGATGTGTGCGCCGAGATTGCCGTCGGTGGCGCCGGTGAGCTTTTTCAGCCTCGAAAATTCCAGACCTGCAGTCGCAGGCAGCGCGTTCAATGCCGCCATGATCTTGAGCCGCAGCGGCTGGTGGATGATGTCGTCGAGCTCGGCCATGCGCTAGATCCGCCGCATCCAAAGGCCGCCGAGGATCAGACCGCCGCCATTGACGAACGCCATCCAGAGCGGGAACGCCTCTCCGATGTAGAAGAACCCAATCAGTGTCAGCGCAGCGATGCCAAGACCGATCGCGACGAAGGCGTAGCCGAACCAGAGACCCGCCAGCGTATAGAACAGCATGAAGTAGAGCGGCCAGAACGCGCCGAGCTGGCGTGGACCGAAATGGCCGACGACGTTGGTGCAGAGATAGCCGAAGGCGAAGAACAGCACGAAGACCAGAACGAGCCTGACATCGAAGGCGGCACCATGCGGACGGGGTGATGGATTGAGCAACCGGATTCCGACCAGACCGCCGACGCCCAGAACGTCCACGGCAACCCAGGCGTGGACCGCGTAGACCGGCCAGAGCCAGGTCACGAGATTGCCTGCGAACACCAGGACTCCCCACCAGACCGCTGCGAGGCTTGCGAGCTCGTAGAGCTGCGATTGCTTCACGCGCTGGACGATGTCGTCGATGTCGGCCAACGCTGCAGACGCCTCCTTGCTGTCGATCATGACTGGCCTGCTCCGCGCGTTGCCACGTCCTCGGCGATTGCATTGACCGCCTTCGGGTTGGTGACCATGCCCATGTGATTGACGCCGTCGATCATCTTGACGTCGACCGACGGCTTCACCGCCTGCACGGTCTCGGCATATTTGTCCGAGATCATCATCTCGTCCTCGGCACCGCCGAAAATCGTCATCGAATGAGTCACCGCCGGAAAATCGAGGCGATAGCCGCGCGTCGCAAAGTTGCGCATCAGGCGATCGGAATAGGTCGGCACCAGGATCCGCTCCGAGTTCGGCGGCACGGCGAAGGCGAGCACTGGAAGCTGCGAACAACAGTCGATGCCGAGCTTGCGCAGCGCCGCCAGCCCGAAGTAGCGCGGAAGGTCAGCATTGGCCCAACCGCCGGCGTGCGGTTTGTTGGTCGGCGCGTCGTAGCCGAGATAGGGCGCAATCAGGACGGTGCGGACGAACAGGTCCTGCATGATCGGCGTCGCGGCAACGCGCAGCGAGAAGCCGGCGCCGGCGGAATGGCCGATCAAGGTCAGTGGCAAATCGGGCGCGCTCTTGCGGACATGGGCGACGAAGTCGACCAGATCGTCCTCGAGCTGGCCGACATAGCCGATATCACCGCGCGTGCCGGAGGCGCCGTGGCCGCGCGTATCGAGTGCCCAGGTCTCGACGCCGTGCGCGGCGAATGCTGCCGTCAGGGCATGGTTCACGGTGCCGGAGGAACCGGACGATCCATGGATGAAGATGGCGCCGCGGTCGGTGGCCGTCCCCTTCGGCGCGTAGTGCCGGAAGCCAAGCCAGGTACCGTCGCGGGCCTGGAACCGCTCCAGCGGCGGGAGGGTGGACCAGTCGATCCCCTTGGCGGAGTCCGAGACTGAGCGCATCTCCGCAGGTCGTTCCAGCGGCGTCGCGATCAGGGCGGTGAGCAGCAGCGCGACTGCGCCAACCGCGCACAGGCCCCATTTCAACAGGCTTAGAGAACCCCGCAGCAGCCGCATCGCCATCGCAAACTCCCTCGAACTGATCATCGATAGAGAACTCTATATTACAGAGTACTCTTCATATCAATCCCCGGATTGGCGCTGCGCCGCGAAAATCCTTAACGTCGGGTCTGACCCCAAAATGCCGAATCGTTTGCCGATGCCGCCTGCGGAACCACTGCTCAACGCCCCCGAATTCACCGTCTCCGAGCTCTCGCAGTCCCTGAAGCGGACGGTCGAGGACGCCTTTGGCCATGTCCGGGTCCGCGGCGAGATTTCCGGTTTCCGCGGCGCCCACTCCTCCGGCCACTGCTATTTCGCGCTCAAGGACGAGAGCGCCAAGATCGAGGCGGTGATCTGGAAGGGCGTGCACGGGCGGATGCGCTTCAAGCCCCAGGAAGGGCTCGAGGTCATCGCCACCGGCAAGCTCACGACCTATCCGGGCTCCTCAAAATACCAGATCGTGATCGAGGCGCTGGAGCCGGCTGGCATCGGCGCGCTGATGGCGCTGATGGAGGAGCGCAAGAAGAAGCTCGCCGCCGAGGGCCTGTTCGACGAGGCGCGCAAGCAGTTGCTGCCCTGGCTGCCGGAGGTGATCGGCGTGGTGACCTCGCCGACCGGCGCCGTCATCCGTGACATCCTGCATCGGCTTGAGGACCGCTTTCCCCGCCACGTGCTGGTGTGGCCGGTCAAGGTGCAGGGCGAAGGCTCGGCCGAGCAGGTCGCAGCCGCGATCCGCGGCTTCAATGCGCTGCCCGAGGGCGGCAAGATTCCGCGGCCCGATGTGCTGATCGTGGCACGCGGCGGCGGCTCGCTGGAGGACCTCTGGTCGTTCAACGAGGAGATCGTGGTGCGGGCGGCAGCCGAGAGCATGATCCCGCTGATCTCGGCGGTCGGGCACGAGACCGACATCACGCTGATCGACTTCGTCGCCGACAAGCGCGCGCCGACGCCGACGGCAGCGGCCGAGATGGCGGTGCCGGTGCGCAGCGACTTGTTCGTCGAGGTCGCCGATCTCGCGCGGCGCACCCGCGCCTATTGGCAGCGTGCCCATGAGAGCCGCCGCAGCGAGCTGCGCGCCGCCGCGCGCGCCCTGCCCGCGGCGGGCGATCTGCTCGCAATCCCGCGGCAACGGCTGGATTCGGCGGGCGCGTCGCTACCCCGCGGCCTCAAGGCCAACACGCATGCGCATTTCCGCCGGTTTACCGCGGCGAGCGCAAAGCTGACGCTGCGGGTGCTGCACGGGCAGATTTCGCAGGCCGATCACCGCCTCACCGTGTGCGGCGAGCGGCTCGGCCTGTCCGCGCGCTCGCTGCTGCGGCAACGGCGCGACCGTTTCGCCGGGCTGGAGGTGCGCTTGCGCGCCTCGAAACTTTCGAATGCACAGGCGCAGCGCAACGCAATTGCCCGCCAGCGCGAGCGCACGCATCGTCTGGCCGAACGCGCCAACCGCGCGCTTGTCACGCTGTTGCAGCGATTGGATGCCCGCATCGAGAACAGCGGCAAGCTGCTCTCGGCGTTGTCGTATCGCGGCGTGCTCGCCCGCGGCTTTGCTCTGGTACGGGACGAGGCCGGCCATCCCTTGCATTCGGCCGACGCGATTGGTCCCGGCGCACGCGTCGAGATCGAGTTTGCGGACGGCCGTGTCGGTGCGACGGCGGATGCGGATCGTGCAGTTCCGACGGCAAAGCGTGCGTTGGCGCAAGCAAAGCCGGCCGCGCAAGACGCAAAACCGGCGCCGAAGCGCGTGGCGAAGCCGGTGGATCAGGGCAATTTGTTCTGAGGCGCGAGGGCGGCGTTCCGCCCTCGGTGTCATTCCCCGCGCAGGCGGGGAATCCAGTACGCCGCGGCTTCTCGGTGACTCACGGACGTCTCGGAGTGCTGGATCGCCCGGTCAAGCCGGGCGACGACACCGACTGTGTGGTGCACGCATGCAGCCCCAACCACGTCATTGCAGCCCGTCCTACCGGCAGGACAATCCCGCGTCGATCGTGGTCCAGAAGCCGCAATGTTCCGGCGCGATCATCGGCGCGCCGGCGTGGGCTTCGAACAGGAAGATCGCGACGGTGAAGACGATCAGTGCGGATGAGAACAGGACGAAGCGGTTGCGCATGAGGACTGCGTTTAATCGACATCGTGGTCGAACTAAGGCGCCGTCACCTGCTGAAACCGCCGCGACACGCGATACGTAGATTCACGGTCGGCCATACTCCGTGCAGGGCGGTGGTCGATGCGGGGCTGTCCGCCAGATTTGTTCCTCGGGCGGCCCCGCTTCCGCCTTCGCTCTATCGAGCTACGGCGGGACAAGCCCGCTCCATCCGGGCTACAGGACCGCCCTCACCGCGCCAGCCACTCCGCGACTTCCCGCTGCGACTCCGCGCGCGCCTCTGCGTCCGTGCCGAGATGGCCGTGCTCGGGCGCGGCGGCGTCGGTGGTACCGGCAGCTGCATGCAGCGGCGTATTGGCGCGGTCGAAATCGTGATAGGCGCCGGGATAGACCACGATGCGCGTGAGCGCGCTGCGGCCGCGCGCACCATCGACCATCTGGCGGCAGGCCGGCGGCGACGAGACGTCGTCATTGGCGCCGATCAGCACCAGGGTCGGCACCCGCGCGCTCCAGCCGAGGCCGGCGGAGATCCGGCAATCCGGATAGAACGCGATCGCCGCGCGAAAATCCGGCCCGGCTTCGCGCGCGGCGCTCTGCGGACGCACCGCCCAGAGCAGCGCGCTGGCACCGTTGGCCCAGCCGATCAGGCTGACGCGGTCGCGCGCGACCCAACTCTGCTTCATCAGCCAGGCGCGCGAGGCCGCGATGTCGGCGACGCGCTCGCGACGTGCCTTGATGTGCATCTCCTTGACGCGGCATTGCGGCCCAAGCGCGCGCGAGCCGTAGCTGTCGGGCAGCAGCACGGCATTGCCGGCCTTCAGCAATTGCAGCGCCCAGTCGCGATAGCGCGGCAGCACCGATTCTGAATGATTGCCGAGGCCGCCGCAGCCGTGCAGCGCGATCACGGTCGGAAACGGCCCCTCGCCTTCGGGCTTGTAGAGCTGCCCATGCAGGATTCCGGACGACAGCGGAATGTCGACCTGCTGCGGCGCCGGCGCGGCGTGCGCGGCCGACATCAGCAGCATCAGGAACAGGGCGGTCAGTCGAAGGCGCATCGGATTCTGCCGTGGAAGATGCCGGAACCGGCCATCCCTCGCGCGAAGCACTATCATGCGGAAACGGCGGCAAAACATCACAAACCGGTGGGTTTACCGGGCGGACAAGCCACCCTATCTATGCTAAATCCCGTCCAACACATCGTGCCCTCCAGGGTTTTCCACGGAGAGGCCTTCCACGGAGACTTTCGACCGTGCTGAACAAGTTCGGCCCCTCGGGCCATGGCGAAGCGCAGGTGCAATATCTCGACGGCGATTTCCGCGTGATCTCGCCGGGGACCTTCGTGCGCTGCGCGATCACCGACACGCGGATACCGCTCGACGAATTGAAGTACTGGAGCGTGGACCTGCAAGAGGCCTACGCCACGCCCGCCGCCGTGCTGCAGCGGCATTTCCCCGGCGCGCTGAAGCCGCAGCCGTGAGGCCGCGCCTGCGCTTCTATTGCTGTTCAGTGGCATCTCCGCCCACGCAGGTCTTGATGAAGGTCTTCCTGGGCTCGCCGACGACCTTCTGATCGATCGCCTGCTTGAGGCAATCGACCCGCGCCTGCGCCATGCAGAGCTGCATCTGGTCGCGCTTGTCCTGGCCCTTCAGGCTTTGCGTCGTCGCAAGACATGTGACGCGCTTGGTCGCGGGGACTGGCACCGTGCTGGTTGGAGCAGCGGGAGCCGTCGTCGGCGCCGTCTGCGCAAACACGGGCGCAATGATCAGACACACAAGACTGGCAGCGACGGCTGCGGATGGCAGTTTCATCGGATTCTCCTGATCGTCTGGAACCGATAGGCGTCTTGCGATGAATGTCGGCTGAATGGCAGGCTGCTGCAGGGTGAGCAAAGTGTAGCTGTCCTGCCGGCATCGCACGAGCGGCACAGCCTTTCGCGCAGCATGAGGATGGAGACGATGTTCGTGCGCACCTGAACTGCAGGCCTTACCGCCGAAATGATCTCCGTCGTGCCGATCTGCGTTGCATCGAATCGCGCTTGCACTCCGTGGTAAGTCACTTCGCGCTGTAGTTGGATTTTTCGCTGCGGTTCGGCGCCCTCAAGTTGTTTGACGAAGTCTTGGTGAAACAGAGCGCTGCTAAAGTGCGCGTTAGGTAATTAGCCCTGCTGCTTTGCCGCACAGACCATCAAGTCAACCAAACGACCATTGAGCTTTGGAATTGATGCAGTCTGTGAACGGGCTCACATCGGAAGAGCCATCTGACGGGCTACGATCACCTCGAAAATTCGCGGTGGATACTTTTTAAATCGAAAGTCAACGATGGGGGTGATCATGCCCACCATACTAGACATGCTCTATCGTGAATATTGCCGCGCCCGCCTCGCTGAAATGCGGAAACAGCTTCTGATCATAGCTCAACGCTCTGAAGCTTCCGAAGCGCATCATCATCTTGCGGATCAGGGTGACGATGAGAGGACGGACGCACAACGCAAGACCGGTCGCGGCGTGCCGCATTGAAGCGGCCCGAGACCGGCGAACTCTCCCGCGTAGCAGTGACCAAGCAATTGGCGGCAGTTTGGGAGCAAGCGATGAATACACCCGAATGCTATACTGTCATGGTGGCCTGCGTCTCGTGCCTGACCATCATCGGAATGATGGCTGTTGGAGCCTGGTGAGGGGACTGACCGCTGAGCCGGGATTGCATGCCCTTGACGGGTCCGCTGGCAAGCACGTTCAGTCGGACCTGTGGCGCCGGACACAGCACGCGCCCTCCGCATCGTCCGTCGATAGACGCCGGAAGGCCTTCGCCTCGCCTCAGCGCGCAGACCTGCTTTTTGCTGTGAGGTAAGCGTTGCCGCCGCCCGATACGATTGCGGCGGCATCGCTTGAGATCCGGATGTCAGCCTCCGGGCGGACTATACGAAGAGCGCAGCTTCGCCGCGTTCTGGCGGACCTGCTTGATCTCGTCCTGCGTGAACAGCCGGGTCAGTTTCACGTTCTGCAGGGTGCCCACCGTGACGGTCAGACCGGAGATGGCCGGAGCCGTGCTCGGATCAGGCACATCGAAAATCACCAGAACGCCCGGACCGTCGGCAGCAACGCTGTACATCGAAATCAGCTTGCCGCCGGCCGCTTCAATGAGTTTTGTCGCCGCCTCCTGGCGATTGATCGTGGGGTTTTCCAAAATGGCGTTGAGAGCGCGTGGTGTATATTGTCCAGTGAGGCAAAAATGCATGGCATGTTCTCCTCTGAGCTTTTGGCAATAACTCTCCGGCCGTTCCGAACTGATCGTAACGGTCTCGCATCTGAAATGATGATGGTACGTTGCCCGCCGTGGGCATAAACGCCGCCGATGATTGCCGGGAGTTCGGCACGTCCCGGTGACGGCTCTCATGCGAGGCTACATCAACTCCCGAACGTGCGGAAGACAATTCATCCGCCGCGACATGTCGCCCCGGTCAATTGTCGCATATCGCATGGCGCGCGGTGTTGGGCTACGGCGGAGCGCTTTGCCCACGCCAAGAAATCATCAAGACATCATCGCCTGCCGAACCGCCGCTCGCGCGCCCTGTAGAGATGATCGCTGATCAATTGCCGGAGCGCTGCCGGATCATCGAATTCGAGCTGCACCGCGAACGGCACGATGCCGTCGGGCACGCCCTCGCGGCCGCGCAGGCGCGCAAGATCCTTTTCCGTCGTCACCAGCGTGAGCTGCTCGCGCTGCGCCTCCGCTGCGAGCGCCGCGATCTCGTTCTGCGAAAACATGTGGTGATCGGCAAAGGGGCGCGTGCGCGCGACCTCGATGCCGCAGGCACGCAAGCTGCGGAAGAAACGCGCGGGATCGCCGATGCCGGCGAACGCAAAGACTCGTTTGCCGAGGAGTTGCGCGACCGAGGCCGCATCCGGCTTCAGGCGCGCGCGCAGCTCCGGCTTGTTGCGCTTCGCAAGCTCCGCCGCGACATCGTTGGCGGCATGGCCATTGCCGATCAGCACCAGCGCATCGGTGCGCGCGAGCTGCGCCTTCAGCGGCGCGCGCAAGGGACCGGCCGGAAACACCTTGCCGTTGCCGAGGCCGCGCTCGCTGTCGATCACGATCAGGGAGGCGTCCTTCAGCAGGCGCGGGTTCTGGAAACCGTCGTCCATCAGGACCACGGTCGCGCCCCGCGACTTCGCGAGCGCAACGCCTTCGAGACGGTCGTGCGCGACCACGACAGGAACGTCGCGCACCATCATCAGCGGCTCGTCGCCGATGTCGGAAGCGGTGTGACGCTCGCGATCGACCATGACCGGACCCTTGAGGCGCCCGCCATAACCGCGGCTGAGCACCACCGGCGTCTCGCCGAGCTCGCGCAACAGCTTTGTCAATGCGAGCACGGTCGGCGTCTTGCCGGCGCCGCCGACATGGTAGTTGCCGACGCAGATCACGGGGATGCCGGCGTCAAAGCCCTGGCGCAGCATGCGCCGTTCGGTGATCGCGCCATAGAGCAAGCCCAACGGCCGTAACGCATGAGACTTGAAGGAACGCGGCCGGTACCAGAAGGCCGGCTCACGCATTGGCGGCCCCCATCTCGATGGTAAGCTGCAACAGATAGGGCTCGAGCGCCGTCATGGTGCGATTAAGCGCACCGCCGAGCTCCTCGACCACGCCTGCGCCGGCGCGCTGCATCCCGTCGCGCACGGCGGCATCGGCCAGCAACTGGCCGAGCTGCTTGACCAGCGCCTCCTGTGTGTCGGCCTGGCGCGCGCCGCCGCTGCCGTCGAGCGCCTCGTAGACATCGGCGAAGTTGAAGACGTGCGGACCATGGACGATCGCGGCGCCGAGCTTGATCGCCTCGATCGGATTCTGGCCGCCATGGCGGATCAGCGATCCGCCCATGAACACGACCGGCGATAGGCGGTAGAACAGGCCGAGCTCGCCCATGGTGTCGGCGACATAGACGTCGGTCGCGGCCGTCGGCAATTCCTCGCGCGAGCGCAACGCCGGCTTCAGGCCCGACGCCGTGATCAGGCCCGCGATCGAGGTGCCGCGATCCGGATGCCGCGGCACGATCACGGTCAGAAGCTGCGGGAAGAAACCGACGAGGCTGCGATGCGCCGCGACCAGCATCTCGTCCTCGCCCGGATGGGTCGAGGCCGCGACGATGATCGGGCGGCCGCGCGTTATCGCCATCAGCCGCTCGAGCTTGGCGGGATCGGCCGGCGGCGCGGCCACGTCGAGCTTGAGATTGCCCGTGGTGACCACGTCGCGGCCGCCGAGCGCGGAGAAACGTTCAGCATCGGTCTTCGATTGCGCCAGGCAGATGTCGAACCGCGACAGCAGCGCCGAGATGGTGCCGTACATCCGCCGCCAGCGCGGGAAGGAGCGCGGTGACATCCGCCCGTTGATCAGCACCATCGGCAGGCGGCGCGCGGCGCCCGCCAGGATCAGGTTCGGCCACAAATCGGATTCGATGAACAGCGCCAACGACGGCTTCCAGTGATCGAGGAAGCGCGCGACATAGCGCGGGGAATCATACGGCACGTATTGATGGATGACGTCGGGCGGAAAGCGCTTTGCGACGACGGCGGCGGAGGTGACGGTGCCCGAGGTGAGCAGGATGCGCAGATTGAGGTCGCGCAGGCGCTCGATCAGCGCGGCTGCGGCGAGCACCTCACCGACGCTGGCGCCGTGAATCCAGACCAGGGGGCCGTGCGGACGCACGTCCCGGGACAGGCCCCGCCGCTCGCCGACGCGGGCGGGATCCTCCTTGCCCTGCTTCAGCCGCCGCTTGATCAGCGCCGGCGCAAGCGGCACCAGGCCCGAGGCCAGGCGCCGGTACATCCGCAGCGTTATCGGCAGCGAATTAGCCATCTTGGGGCCCCGGACGGCCGAGTTGCGCGTATGCGCGGCGGGTCGCCTCGTTCAAGGTCTCTTCCAGCTCCAGCCGCAGCGCTTCCATGGTGGCGGCGTCGGCATCCGGCGGCACGTGGATTTCCTTGATGCCGACCAATGCGCCCCGCCCGAACGGCAGGTTGATGGTGGTGCGGTCCCAGTTCTTGAGCCGGATGAAGCGGCTGGTCGCCATCGCGAAAGGCATGATCGGCCGCCCCGATTCCCGTGCCAGCATGATGATGCCGAGCCCGGCCACGCGCGAGCGCTTGGGGACATCGGCGGTCAGCGCGACATTACAACCGTCCTGGAGCGTGTGCACCATTTCCCTGAACGCGCCCACCCCGCCCTTGCGGTGGAAGGCGCCGCCGTGGTCACCGGAACCACGGATGAGGCCGATGCCGAGCCGCTCGACGGCGATCGCGTTGAACTCGCCGTCGCGATGCCGCGAGATCAGGACCTTGGCCCGGTAGGACTCCTTGGTCTTGATGAAGGGCGTGAGGAAATGCTGGCCGTGCCAGAAGGCGAAGATCGCGGGGATCTGCGGCTCGACGATGTCATAGACGTCAGGCGGATCGAACGTGAATTTGTTGGTCCGCCAGACCAGGCGCAGATATTCGGCCGCCAGAACCCCGACGGCACGCTGAAACCAGCTGCTTCGCAGCGTATTGCGAAGCAGTTTTTTCAACGCGCCGGTTCTTGATTCGGGTCGAGCAACCGATGGAGATGGACGATGAAGTAGCGCATCTGCGCGTTGTCGACCGTGCTCTGCGCCTTGGCGCGCCAGGCGACGTGAGCGGACGCATAGTTCGGATAGAGGCCGACGACCTCGACGTCATCGAGGTTCTTGAAGGTGTTGTGCTCGAGATCGAGCAGTTCGCCGCCGATGACGAGATGCAGCAATTGTTGCGGGGCACTATCTGGCATGGGTTCTGTTCCTAACGGGCTGCCCGGCAAAGCAGTGTTCGAGAAGCACGACGGACGCACTCAGGGCAAGGGACGATTTCGAAAATGCGCGACGATGCCCGCATGACGATCGCGACCCGCTGCCACCAGCACCCCGTGCGTGACTTCCCGGCGGTTATAGAGGATGGGATCTCCGGAGAGGTCGCTCATCCTACCATCCGCTTCCTGCACGATCAAATCGGCCGCCGCAAGGTCCCAATCATGGCTGTTGCCCCCGGCAAAAGCCGCATCCAGCACGCCATCGGCGACCCGGCACAGGCGCAGCGCGAGCGAACCGATTCGCGGATGCAGCTTGATGTCGCCGCCAGCAATATTGAGCCGCTCGACCATCGGCTTCGGGCCGGCGACGCGGGAGAAGTCGAGCGCGGATCCGGACGCCGCCCGCACGGCTTTGCCGTTGAGCGTCGTGCCCTGCCCGCGGGCCGCGAAGAAGAACTCGTCGGTCGCGGGCGCAAACACCGCAGCCAGCACCGGCGAGGCATCCTCGACCAGCGCGACGCTGACGCACCATTCGTCATGACCGCCGAGATAATTGCGGGTGCCGTCGATGGGATCGACCACCCAGGTCCGCCGCCGCGACAGCCGCACCTCGTCGTCGGCGCTCTCCTCGGACAGCCAGCCATAATCGGGCGTCGCCGAGCGCAGGCGCGCTTCGAGCAAATCGTTGACGGCAATGTCGGCTTCCGACACCGGCGAGGACGCGCCCTTGGTCCACGTCCTCAATTCGGTGCGGAACATCGACTGCGCGAGGCTGCCTGCCTCCCGCACCGCGTCCTGCAGCAGCGCCGCGTCGCGCGTCAGGATGGTTTCGTCAGTTGCATGCGCGTCAGCGTCCGCCAAGCGTCAAACCCTCGATGCGCACCGTCGGCGCATTGATGCCGTAGCGGAACTCGAGATTGTTCGCCGGCTGCATCGACTTGAAGATCTCGAACAGATGGCCCGCGATCGTGACTTCGCTGACGGGATAGGTCAGCTCGCCATTCTCGATCCAGAAGCCGGAGGCGCCGCGGCTGTAATCGCCGGTGACGCCGTTGACGCCGGAGCCGATCAGGTCGGTGACGTAGAAGCCCTGCTTGATGTCGGCGATCAGCTCGGCCGGGGTCGGCGTGCCCGGTTCGAGATGCAGATTGTACGGCCCGGGCGACGGCGAGGACGAGACGCCGCGATGGGCGTGGCCGGTGGTGGTGAGGCCGAGCTCGCGCGCGGTCGCGCAGTCGAGCAGCCAGGTCGTCAGCACGCCCTCGTCGACCAGCGCGATCTTCTTCACCGCGACGCCTTCGGCATCGAACGTCTGCGAGCGCAGGCCGCGCTTGCGCAGGGGATCGTCGATGATGCGGATGTTCCTGGCGAACAGCTGCTGGCCGAGCTTGTCCTTCAGGAAGCTGGTCTTGCGTGCGATCGAGGCGCCGTTGATGGCACCGACGACGTGGCCGACCAGCGAGCCCGCAACGCGCGGATCGAACACGACCGGCACCTTGCAGGTCTCGACCTTGCGCGGATTGGAACGCGCCACGGTACGCTCGCCGGCGGAACGGCCGACGATTTCCGGCGACAGGAGATCGGCGCCGTGCGGCGCCGAGGTGAAGTCGTAATCACGCTCCATGCCGGTGCCTTCGCCCGATATCGCGGTCGCTGAAATGCCCTGGCTGGAACGCAAATAAGAACCATGAAAGCCGGTGCTGGTGACGAGCACCATGCCGCCCATGCCGGCGGAGGCGGAGGCGCCGCCGGACTTGGTCACCCCCTTCACGGCGAGCGCGGCAGCCTCGGCTTCGAGCGCGCGGCGCTCGAGCTCGGAGGTCGCGGGCACGTCGGGATCGAGCAGATCGAGATCGGGGAAGTCGCGCGCCAGCAGCGCGGGATCGGCCAGGCCGACATATTTGTCGTCGGGCGCGACGCGCGCCATCGCAACCGCGCGCTCGGCAAGCTTGGTCACGGCATCGCCGCTGACGTCGTTGGTCGAGACCACCGCCTGGCGCTGGCCGACCAGCACGCGCAGGCCGACATCGTCGCCCTCGGAGCGTTCGGATTCCTCGACGCGCCCGTCACGCACCTCGACGCCCTGCGAGACGCCGCGCACGGCGACGGCATCGGCCGCATCCGCACCGGCGCGCTTGGCCGCCTCGACCAGCCGCTGCGCGAGATCGGAGAGCGCGGTCTGATCGAACAGGTCGCGATTGGCTTTGGACGAATCCTGGGGCGAAAGCGTCGAGCTTGGTGAAGGGTTCACAAACGAAATCCTGTTGCGGCGGGAGGTTTCGGGGCGATACCGGCCCTGAACACCAGATGTGCCCAATTGGTACGGACTTCAAGCGTTTTCAGCCCGCAAAAAGCTCAGATTCGCAAGTCTAGCGCAACGTCTCGTCAATCATGCGTGCCAAGGTCTTGTCAATCATGAGCGGCGGTGACGCTGGATTAACCAGCCTTTTTAAGTGGTTTCGGAACGGCGCGCGCTAAGGTCCTCGCATCGACCGGGAACATAATCCCGGCGGGGAGAACTAAAGCCGTGAGGCGTCAAACAGCAACAAGCGGGATCGCTCCCGCCGGGTCGGGCCGCAGCTTGCGGCTCGACCCTCTTTCCCTTCCGGTCCGCTTCGATGCGCACGATCCGCGCGCCGACGGATACACCAGGCAGATCGAGCTTCATCGCGAGCGTGTCGTGCTGCGCCGTGCCGTCCGCGGCATGCAGATGGCGATCAACGTCCGCGTCAGCGACTTCATCGGCGTTGCGTTGCGCGGCAATGACGAGGCGCAGACCCTCGTCCTCGTGCATCGCGATCCCTCGCTGTCCGTTCCGCTGCTGGTCAGCAACGATGGCGACGAGCTCGCCGAGGCCTGGGCGATCTGGAGCGAGCTGTTTGCGCTTCCGCAGCTCGACGAAGGTGCCCGCAAGCCGACGCCGCGCCGTCGTCGCGCCAACGCGATCCGCGCCCGCCGTCCGAAATTCCTGATGCGCCGGCGCACCGCCATGACGCGCGAGCTGTCGGTTCATCAGGGCGAACGCGAGATCATCGCAAGGAATTGAACGGCACGCACAGTGCCGTAGGGTGGGCAAAGCGAAAGCGTGCCCACCTTTTTTATCTCAATCCCGGGAAGATGGCGGGCACGGCGCAAGAGCGCCTTTGCCCACCCTACGGGCTACGCCGCCCGCATCACCGCGTCGACCAGCAATCCCGCAAACAGCAGGAAGCCCGCATACTTGTTCGAGAAGAACAGGCGCTTGCAGAGCAAGGGGTCGCTGATATCCAGCCGCACGATCTGCGAGGCCAGATGCACGGCGAACGCCGCAAGCCCGAGCCAGGCCGGCCAGCGCGCATCGCCTGAGGCCAGCGCGACGCCGATCAGCATCACCGCAAGCCCGTAGAACAGGATCAGCGCCTGGTGCGTGTGCGCGCCGAACAGCCGCGCGGTGGATTTGATGCCGATCAGCGCGTCGTCCTCGGCGTCCTGGTGCGCATAGATCGTGTCATAGCCGATCACCCACGAAATCGATCCGGCATAGAGCACCAGCGCGGTCAATTCGATGCGCCCGAAGGTGACGGCAAATCCCATCAGCGCGCCCCAGGAGAAGGCGAGGCCGAGCACGATCTGCGGCCACCAGGTGATGCGCTTCATGAAGGGATAGATCGCGACGATCAAAAGCGAGGCGATGCCGGTCAGGACTGCGAAGCGGTTGAATTGCAGCAGCACCACGAGACCGGTCAGCGCCTGCGCGACCATGAAGGCCAGCGCCTGCTTGGTCGTCACCTGGCCCGACGGCAGCGGCCGCGAGCGGGTGCGCTCGACCTTGTCGTCGAGATCCCGGTCGGTGATGTCGTTCCAGGTGCAGCCTGCTCCGCGCATGACGAAGGCGCCGATGAAGAACAGCACGATGGTGAGGGGCAGGCCGCGGACATCATGCGCCATGCCCGCCGCGAGCGCCGCCGACCACCAGCACGGCATCAACAGGAGCCAGGAGCCGATCGGACGATCGAAGCGGGACAAGCGCAAATAAGGCCGCGCCCATTGCGGCGCAAGCGTATCGACCCAGTTGCCGGTGGAATCGGCAACGCGGGCGGATGTATCACTCATCGGGTGAGGACGTTGCCGTTGAGCGTATCGAAGGTGCTGCCGCCCTTCTTGCCGGCATTGGCTTCAGGCGCCGAGCCCGAGCCCAGCACCTCGCTCAGCGACGGACCGGCCGGACCGCGCGGCTGGTTCTGCATCTGCTGCGCGACGTTGCAGACCTTCGTCGCCATGGCCTCGGTGTTCTTGTGGCCGTCCTTCATCTGCGCGCTGACCTGCGCCGGAATCCCGCACTTCGAAGCGTTGACCTCGATGTACTTGATCATCTTGGTCTCAGCCTGGCTGAAATTGCGAATCAGCTTGCAGGCTTCGTCCGGCGAGGCGTGACGATCGCTCGCGGCCTTGATCAGCTTGCCGCGCTTCTCGGCTTCCTCGCGCAGCGGCATGAAGGTTTTCATGCAGTCCTCGCCGGGACCGCCTTGCGTCGGCGGGGCGGCGCTGAAGGCACCTGCGCCACCGACGGGCGCGGCGCCGTTCACGGGAAACGATCCTTGGGGCGCTGCACCGACCGAAGCGCTCGGCGCCGAGCCGTTCACGGGCGGAAACGCGGAACTGGTTGGGGCTTGGCCAGGCAGCGGCGCAGGGAAGCCCTGCGCGTGGGCACCCGCGGCGCCCAAGGTGACCATGGCGGCAGTGATCGGAACCATCAAATGACGGATCATCAAGGCAGTCTCTCCGGCAGGAGCTTACGGGGCTTGGCGTCTTCCCAATTGAAGCGCAACCAGCGTGCTCGCGATTTTACGATTCCCGCCGGCCCTTAACAACCCGTCGAATAGGGCAAGAGCGCGGCGCGCCGACGCACCGATTTGGCAATATTTACCCCCGAAATGGCGGCTTTCGGTTAATAACGGCGGCAAATTGGACCTTTGAACGATGCCCTCCCACGATTTTCGTGCCCCCCGCCTGTTTGTCGATGTCCCCCTTGCCCAGGACGCCAGGGTTCCGCTCGACCGCGACCAGAGCAATTATCTCGGCAATGTGCTGCGGCTTACCGCCGGGGCCGAGGTTTTGGCGTTCAACGGCCGCGACGGCGAGTGGCAGGCCGCGATCGAAGGCCGCAAGCGGCCGGACGGCCTCGTCATCCTCCAGCAGGCCCGGCCCCAGGACCGGCTCGCTGACCTCACCTACGTCTTTGCCCCGCTCAAGCATGCCCGGCTGGACTACATGGTCCAGAAGGCCATCGAAATGGGCGCTGCCACGCTTCAGCCGGTCCTGACCCGCTTCACCCAGGCCTCCCGGGTCAACACCGAGCGGATGCGCGCCAATGTCGTCGAGGCCGCCGAGCAATGCGGCATCCTCAGCATCGCCACGGTCGCCGAGCCGGTGCCGCTGGACCGGTATCTCAGTCAGCGCCCTGCCGACCGGCTGCTCATCTTCTGCGATGAAGCGGCGGAGGTCCAAAACCCCATTCAGAGCCTGCAAGACGCGCGCGAAGCCGGACATGACCAAGGCAGCGTTGGCATCGACGTGCTGATCGGCCCCGAAGGCGGCTTTGCCGAGGAGGAGCGCGCCCTGCTGTTGCGGCAGCCGAAAATCCTGCGGCTGGCGCTGGGACCCCGAATCATGCGGGCCGACACGGCCGCGGTGGCGGCGCTGGCGCTGGTGCAGGCGGTGCTGGGCGACTGGGGCGGCACCTAACCTAGTCAGGCGAACCTAAGGTCGATTCACGCGCGGCGGCTCTACAGGTTCGCGCTTTAGATGACCTCTCGCTTCGACCGATGCAGGGTCTCGGACGGCAGCTCTCCGAAAGCCGCCCTATAGCTCGCTGCGAACTCGCTCAGATGCCAGAAGCCATGGCCGATTGCGCAGGCCTTCACACTGCGACGAGCCGGGCCGGTGCGCAGCTGCTTTCGTACCGACCAGAGGCGCAAGACCCGGCTGTAGCGATGAGGGCTCATGCCGCAGATGGCCTGCGTCGCACTCTGGAGGGTCCGAACGGACACTCCCACCCGCTCTGCCAGTTCGGTCGTCTTGTGCCAGATCGCGAGATCGTGGCGGATCAATCGTTCCATCTCTGCGACGATCCGCTGATAGCTGTCCGTCGTGGAGTGCATGGGCCCGCGCTTCACGTTGGACCGAATGGCAGCATCCATTGCGGCGAACAGGGATTGTTCGACCGCCGTTCGCGACGTCGGCTCGTTCAGGAAGTCTGGATCATGTGCCGCGGTTTCAAGCGTCGTGGAAATCGAGCCATGCAGGGAGGCAAGTACTTCCGATGCCGGACTCAGCAAATGATAGCCGTCATCCAGCTGAGACCAGGGCTCGCGCTCGGGCGGGCTGAAATAGGCGACAGCCCACAAACGCCCCGCCGGCTCATAGACCAGGCAATCGGATCTCCCCTTGAGAACGAGTATGGAGCTGCCAATTGATTGCCCGTTGATGCGGGTGGAGGTCACATGGTCCATCGGCACCGCCACCGCGATGGCGTGCGCCAGATCATAACCGCGGATGATCCGCGGGAAGGTCTTCACCAGAGACAGCGTCAGGACCGGCAGGCTGAGCTGGGCACGCTTGATTGCAGTCGCCCCCGCCGACAGCGGCATGCTGGATGCGCCGGCATATCTCTCACTCTCTCCGAAATGATCGATGTCGTACGATCGGAGCTCGAGAGCCGCGGATGGCTTGAGGCCCTGAAACGACAGCAAGCCGTCTAATGCTGTTCTTTGCGTTCCATCGCGAGCAGTATCGAGAAGGCTTTGATCCATATCCTGCCGCTTACTTCGCCTTCCTTGTCGATGCCGCGCCCTTGGGGGCACGCAGATCATCCGGCCCGTTGATGCCGGCGCGCTTGAGATCGCGAAGCAGTTTTGTGAGCAGCAGCATATTAGTCTTCTGCAGTTCGTGATTGTTTCCAAACCTGAATGCGTTCTGCTCGGTCACGATGAGCCCGGCCTTGGTTTCGGCGAGAATCTTTCGTCTCTTAAGTCCCGTCACGCGACGGCGAACCGTCTCGAGCGGCAGGCTGAGGAAGCGAGAGAGCGCCGCGCGGGACACCCCTTGCTTGATCGCATCCGGCTCGACCGCGTGAATGCTGGAGAATCTCTCGTCCAGCGACGGATCGTTCATCACATTGATCACGTTTGCGTTGAGAATCGCATGAACGATCAATAGGTCCAGCGGATCGAATTCGTCGTAGTGCGGGAACAGCTCGCTGATCGAAAACAGCATATAGGCCAGCGTGTGTCGCGAGACCGTCCGGATAGCATCTGATGCATTGCGCATGAATCGAAACCAACATTCACATTGTAAGCGAAGGCAGCAGCGAACGGGTCATCCGCCATACCCAATATGAGTATGCGACGACTTGCCTGTCCTCCTCAATTTCTCAATGTGACGTTGAGCTTGCGGTTGCTGCATTGAGTCGCATGCCCGGACAGGAATCAGCGACGGGCAATGAGGCTGTCGCGCAGGACGACATGGCCATGGACGACGATGTTGCATCGGACAGGCGGCGACGCGAGGAGCTAGGGCTCATCAAGGCATTTCTCGGCATAAGGGACCCGAGCAGGAGGCAGAGAATTCTCGAGCTTGCCGAGGAGCTCGCAGATCACGCCGCGTCCGAAACCGCAGGGATTGCCTTCGCCTCGACCGATGCATCGCTTGGCGATGCGCCCAGAGATCTCCCTGGCCAAACTGAGTGAAAGCCAGGCCCCTCCCGCCCTAGGTATTAAAATACCTAAAATACTTTCTGACAGATCGCTGCGTCCCGCCTCCAAAGCCGTTAAGCGATTGATCCTTTGGAGGTCGAAACCGCTTTCGCGCCATGCTAAGGCCTGCGCCAATTCGCCTCCCTTCTTTCGCCCTGCCCGGTTCCACCGGGACGATGGACCCCTGTTATGACCGCGACTGCCACCTCAAATGCTGCCGGCTCCGCCGCCTGGGCGGACACGCTGCTCTTGTCGTTCGCGCAGGCCGGCTATGTCAGGGCCGAGCCCGCGATCCTGCAACCGGCCGAGCCGTTCCTGGACCTCTCCGGCGAGGACATCCGCAAGAGCCTGTACCTGACGACGGACCTGTCCGGCGAAGAGCTTTGCCTGCGCCCGGACCTGACCATTCCCGTCGCCCGCGACTACCTCACCTCGAGCCGCGCGGGCCAGCCGGCCGGGTTCAGCTATCTCGGCCCGGTGTTCCGCTACCGCAGCGGCCAGGCCAGCGAATTTCTGCAGGCCGGCATCGAATCGTTCGGCCGCCAGGACCGCGCCGCGGCCGACGCCGAGATGCTGGCGCTGGCGCTGGAAGCGACCGCAGCCTTCGGTGTCCGCGATGTCGAGATTCGCACCGGCGACGTGGCGCTGTTCAACGCCCTGCTCGATGCGCTCGACCTCTATCCGGTCTGGCGCCGCCGCCTGGTCAAGGATTTCAACCGCAAGATCAGCCTGGAAAAAGATCTGGAGAAGCTGGCGGCCGCGACCACCGCGACCCGCAGCGAATATGAGGGTGTGCTGGCCGCGCTCGCCGGCTCCGACCGCAAGGCGGCGCTCGCCTTCGTCACCGATCTGATGTCGATCGCCGGCACCACCAATGTCGGGGGCCGCACCACGGCCGAGATCGCCGACCGTTTCCTCGAGCAGTCGACGCTGAAGGGCGGCGCGCTGCCGCGCGAGGCGATCGCCGTGCTCAAGCGCTTCCTGTCGATCGCAGGCAATCCCGACGATGCCGTCGCCGAGCTCCGCGCGCTCACCACGGACGCGAAGCTCGACCTCAGCGCCGCCGTCGACCAGTTCGAAAGCCGGGTCGGCTTCATGGCCGCGCGCGGCATCGACGTGAAGCAGACGCGCTTTTCGACCGCGTTCGGACGCGGCCTCGACTATTACACCGGCTTCGAATTCGAGCTGCATCACAGGGGCAACGGCGCCGAGCCGCTGGTCGCCGGCGGCCGCTATGACGGGCTGATGACCCAGCTCGGATCGGCCGAGCCGATCCCCGCGGTCGGCTTCTCGGTCTGGGTCGACGCGCTGACCCGGATCGGTCGCAAGGTGGGAGCTTAAGTCATGAGCGCGCCATTCGTCCTGGCCGTTCCCTCCAAGGGCCGCCTGCAGGAAAACACCGAGGCGTTCTTCGCCCGCGCCGGGCTCAAGCTGTCGAAGGCCGGCGGCGCGCGCGACTATCGCGGCACGCTCGCGGGCCTCGACAATGTCGAGGTCGCCTATCTCTCGGCGAGCGAGATCGCATCGCAACTGTCGCGCGGCTTCGCGCATCTCGGCGTCACCGGCGAAGACCTGGTGCGCGAGAACATCGCGGATGCCGACAAGCGCGTGTCCCTGATCGACGGGCTCGGCTTCGGCTATGCCGACGTCGTCGTCGCGGTGCCGCAGGCGTGGATCGACGTCCGCACCATGGCCGACCTCGACGACGTCACCACCGGCTTCCGCGAGCAGCATCACATGCGGATGCGGGTCGCGACCAAGTTCATCAACCTCACCCGCACCTTCTTCCAGAGCCACGGCATCACCGATTACCGCATCGTCGAAAGCGCGGGCGCGACCGAAGGCGCGCCGGCGGCCGGCAGCGCCGAGCTGATCGTCGACATCACCACGACCGGCGCGACGCTCGCCGCCAATGGCTTGCGGGTGCTCGACGACGGCGTGATCCTGCGCAGCCAGGCCAATCTGGTCGCCTCGAAGGATGCCGACTGGTCGCCGCAGGCGCGGGAGACCGCGCGCGTCATCCTCGATCACATCGCAGCAAGGGCGCGGGCCAACAAATACCGCGAGGTCCGCACCCGCTTCCAGCAATGCGACGCCGCCCTGCTCGGCGAAGCCCACGAGCGCTTCGGTGTCGAAGCCCCGTTCGGCGGGCCGACCTCGTCGGGCATGCTGACGCTGCACTGTCCGCCGGGTCAGCTCTATGCGCTGGCGAGCTTCCTGCGCGAGCATGGCGCCGAGACCGTCTCGGTGGTTTCGCTCGACTATGTGTTCGACCGGGAGAACCCGCTGTTCGCCAAGCTCGAGGCATTCCTGCGGCAGTGAGCCTCAGGTCCGTTCAGCGTAGCGACAGCAAACGGCAGCTACCATATGCTGTTGAGAACCATGGACGCCTCTGGAACCTTGATCAATGACGCTGGGCTCTGACGTTTCCGGCATGACGACCACCGCGGCCAGTGCCGCCGCGAAGGGGTTGTCGATTGTCGTCCCCGTCTACAACGAGGCGGCGGGCCTCGCCGCCCTGCACCAGCGCATTTGCGATCTCGCCAAGACCTTGCAGCAGCGCTATCGCTTGCGTTGCGAAGTCGTCTATGTCGACGACGGCAGCGCGGACGCGACGCTCTCGATCGCCCGGTCGCTGCCGGCCGACGCGGTCGACGTTCAGGTGGTGTCGCTGTCGCGCAATTTCGGCAAGGAAGCCGCGCTGATGGCCGGCCTCGACCATGCCCGGCTCGGCGCCGTGATGTTCATGGACGGCGACGGCCAGCATCCGCCGGCCCTGGTCGAGCAGCTGGTGCGGCACTGGATCGAGGACGGCTATGACGTCGTCTATACCGCCAAGGCGCATCGCGACAACGAGCCCTTCCTGCGCCGCGTCGCCGTGCGCGGGTTCTATTCGCTGATCAATTGGGGCGCGCGCCAGAAGATCCCCGAAGACGCCGGCGACTTCCGCCTGCTGTCGCCGCGCGCGGTCGCAGCGCTCAGGCAGCTGCCGGAGCGCAACCGCTTCTTCAAGGGCCTCGCGAGCTGGATCGGCTTCCGCCAGATCCGCGTCGATTACGAGCCCGCGCCGCGCACCCATGGCGTGACGACCTTCAGCGCCGCGCGCCTGCTCGGTCTTTCGATCGAAGGGGTGACCTCGTTCTCGGTGGCACCGCTGCGCTTCGCCAGCCTGCTCGGCGTGATCCTCGCCGGCGGCGCCTTCCTGTTCGGCCTCTCGATCCTCTGGGAAGTCTGGACCACGGGCAAGCAGGTGCCCGGCTATCCCTCGCTCGTGATCGGCCTGATGACCATCGGCGGCGTGCAGCTCATCATGATCGGCATCGTCGGCGAATATATCGGCAAGATCCTGTCCGAGCTGAAGGCGCGCCCGATCTACTTCGTCGCCGAGCACAGCGAAAAGCATTTCGAGACCGGGAAGGCCGACGACGCCTCGAAGAGGACGGCCGCCGAATGAGCGCGGCCGCGGGCCTGCGGCGGATCTGGCTCTGCGCCGACGATTACGGCATCAGCCCGGGCGTCAATCGGGCCATCCGCGACCTGATCGAACGCGGGCGTCTCAATGCCACCTCGGTGATGATGGTGGGACCGGCGATCGAGCGCGGCGAGATCGAGGCGCTCCAGACGGCGGCGAAAGCGAGCCCGCGCTGCGCGATCGGCTTGCACGTGACATTGTCGGCGCCGTTCCGGCCGCTCACCATGCATTTCCGACCGCTGGACGGCGACATGTTCGTGCCGTTCCCGAAGCTGCTGCGCGCCGGCCTTGCGCGCCGGCTCGACCGCGAATTCTTTCGCAATGAGGTCAAGGCGCAGCTGGCGGCGTTCGCGGAAGCATTCGGGCGCGCGCCCGACTTCGTCGACGGCCACCAACATGTGCAGCTGTATCCGCAGGTGCGTGACGGCTTTGTCGATGCGGTCAGCGAAGCCGCGCCGAAAGCCTGGGTCCGCCAGGGCGGGCGCGACCTGCCGCTCGTGCAGCGGCTGGCCTCACCAAAAGCCATGGTGCTCGATATCCTGAGCGCGCAATTCCGCCGCCGCGCCGCCAGCGCCGGCCTCGGCTTCAATCCCGGCTTTGCCGGCGCCTATGATTTTACGCGCGAGGCCGATTTCGGCGCGCTGATGCGGCAGTTTCTGGAAGGCCTCCCCGATGGCGGCCTCGTGATGTGCCACCCCGGCTTCGTCGACGATGTCCTCACCGGCCTCGATCCGATGACCGACGTCCGCGAACGCGAGCATGCTTATCTTTCAGGCGATGGGTTTGCGCGCCTGCTGGCCGACAGCGGCGTCACGCTGGGGTGAAACCGGCGGAAAGCAAGCCGCTGGGCAGCTTGTCGCATACCGAAATTTAATCCGGCCGGCACTGTTGGGGCCACAATGGAACCCTACATCTGCCTCGCGCTTGGTTTGAGCGAGGGAGACTGATCATGACGCCGCAGGAACGCCAGCTCGTCGACGAGCTTTTCGACCGGCTTTCGAAACTGGAAAATGCACCGCGGGATCCCGACGCGATCGCCGCGATCTCCGACGGGCTGCGCAAGGCGCCCGGCGCGGTCTACGCACTGGTGCAGACCACGCTATTGCAGGACGAAGCGCTGAAGCGTGCTCATAACCGCATCCAGGAGCTGGAAGCGGCCCATGCGCCCGAGCAGGCGCAGTCCGGCGGCTTCCTCGATACCATGCGCGACTCGCTGTTCGGCGGAGGCCCCTCGCGCGGCTCGGTTCCGAACGTGCCGCCGCGTGACGCGCGGCCGGTCTGGAACACCGGTCAGGCGATGCCGCAGACGCAGCCCGGTTACGGCGCGCCGCCTCCTTATGGACAGGCCTACGGCCAAGGCCCAGGTCAAGGTCCCGGTCAAGCTCCGGGTCAGGGCTATGGCGCTCCGCCGATGGGCGGTGGCGGCGGCTCGTTCCTCGGCACCGCGGCGGCAGCCGCGGCCGGCGTCGTCGGCGGCTCGCTGCTGCTCTCCAGCATCCGCGGCATGATGGGCGGATCGCACCAGCAGGCCTTCGGCGACACCAACGCGCTCGGCGACCGCAGCGCTGGTGGAAGTCCCTGGGGCGGCAGTGACCAGTCCGGCGGCTCGCTCGCGCGCGATGCCGGTCTCAACGACATCGGCTCCAACCGCGACCGCGACGACGGTTCCCGCCAGGGCTTCACCGACCAGGCGTCGAACGACCGGGACAACAACAACAACGATCAGAACTACGACGACAACGACCACGACAACGGCAATATGGACGTAGCCGACGACGACAGCGATTTCGGCGGCGGAGACGATGGCGGCAGCGACTACGCGTGAGGCTGCCCGATCAGCGCGACAAACAAAAACGGCCGCCCGGGAGGCGGCCGTTTTCATGTCGAGCGTCAGACGATCACATCACCACGACCTTGGTGCCGACATTGACGCGGCCGTAGAGGTCGATGACGTCCTCGTTACGCATGCGGATGCAGCCTGAGGAGACGTTGGTGCCGATGGTCCAGGGCTCGTTGGAGCCGTGGATGCGGTAGAGCGTCGAGCCAAGATACATCGCCCGCGCGCCCAGCGGGTTTTCCGGGCCGCCTTCCATGTGCCGCGGCAGGTCGGGCCGGCGCGCGATCATTTCCGCCGGCGGCGTCCAGTCCGGCCATTCGCGCTTGGCCGTGATCGACTTCACGCCGGACCAGGTGAAGCCGGGACGGCCGACGCCGATGCCGTAGCGCATCGCCCGGCCGTTGCCCTCGATCAGATAGAGGAACTTGTTCGGCGTATCGACCACGATGGTGCCGGCAGTTTCCTTGCCGCTATAGTCGACGGATTGCTTCTCGAATCTCGGATCGAACGGACGCTGGCGCGGATCGACCGCCTCCTGCTGGAGACCTGCGCCTTGCTGATATCCACCCTGCATCTGCGGCTCGCCCATCGGTGGCAGGCGGCGCTGGTCGTAATAGCCGGGCTGCTGCTGATAAACCGGCTGCTGCGGCGCGTAGGCCGGGCCGCGGCCGGGACCGTCACCGAACAGGAACTCGATGAAGCCGCCGCCCATATTCGCATTGGAGGCGACACGCACCGGCGCCGGCTGCACCTGCGGCTGGTAGAGCACCGCGGGCGGATCGTTCGGCACACTATTGTCGAAGGCGCTGGCGCTGTTCGCGCCGGCAATGAAGGTGCAAGCGCTGCCGAGCAGCGCGACAGACATTTTCTTGAACATCGACGTACTCTGTACTGTTTCGTCTAGATCCCATGCGTCGTGCAGAGCCGATGGCTGACCGGCGACCGCGACGTGGTCAATAAAGAGCAAAAGCCGTTTTGTTTGGTAAACGTATCAGCCGTTTCGATTCACCACGTCGCGAGCGAGGGTGCAATTTGGCGATCAGCGTTTATTTTCCATGAACGCCGCAGGCCCATGGTTAATCGCTTCTTTTCGCGCCGTCGCGTGCGGCCGCGCAACAGTTCCCGCTGTGAACCTCGTGTTAAATTGCTTCTGTCTACAAAGACGCGTGAGTGAGGTGGGGGGAGTTCCTGATGGCTATTCACCGCAAACGTTTTCGTGTCGAGGAGGCTATTGTCGGCGAGATGCCCAGCCCCGAAATGATTGAGGAGGCTGCGCCGATGCATAACGAGATCATGGCGGAGCTGCGTGCGATCCGCGCACAGATGGCGAAGGGCACCGTGCCCTTGTCCGGCAGCGCGGCCATGGCGGCGATCGACGCTTCCACCGCCCACGAGCTCTCCGAAGCTCGTACCATGCTCGATACTTACCGGGCGCAGATCGAGCAGTGCGAGAAGCTGAAGGTCGAGCTCGACCTCATCCACGACGCCATCGACCGCACCAAGCGCGAGATCGCGACGCTGCACGGCAAGAGCTTCGACGGCGGCGAGATGGCCAAGGTCAATGGCGAGCTCGGCGCGGTCGTCGGCGGCACCGAGCAGGCGACCCAGCAGATCCTCGAAGCCGCCGAATCGATCGACCAGGCGGCCAGCGCGATGTCCAAGGTGCAATCGGCCGACCAGCAGAAGCGGCTCGCCGACGACATCCAGGAACGCGTCATCTCGATCTTCGAAGCCTGCAACTTCCAGGACCTGACCGGCCAGCGCATCAGCAAGGTCATGACCACGATGAAGTTCATCGAGCAGCACATCAATGCGATGATGGAGATCTGGGGCGGCGTCGACGCGATCAAGGCCCATGTGCCCGCGCCGGCCGACACCCGCAGCGACGACGAAAAGCTCCTCAACGGCCCCAAGCTCGCCGGCGACGTCGGCCACGCCTCGCAGGACGACATCGACGCGCTGTTCGACTGATCGGGCGCGGCATTACGGAAAAACAAAACGCCGGCGAGAGCCGGCGTTTTTGTTTTTGGGGCCATCCCCTCCACTGTCATCGCCCGGCCTTGACCGGGCGATCCAGTATTCCAGAGGCGGCGGTGATTGAGCCGAGAGGCCGCGGCGTACTGGATGCCCCGGTCAAGCCGGGGCATGACGAAGGAGAAACTACGCCCTTGGCGCGCAGCGGACGTAGACCATGTTGCCGTAGCGGGTGGCGGCGTCCTTGTCGATGAAGCGGGTGATCAGGACGCGGCCGTCGAAGGAGACGATCTCGCGGTCCTGCTCGCCGGGGGTGGGACCCGCCGGGCCGATGTAGTTCTTGCCGCTGGGCGAGCCCTTCAGCCGCAGCTCCTGCGGCGTCGCCTGGTCGGCGAGATGCATGATCACGCCGCCGGAGGAACCGGCGGTGATCACGTAGGGATTCTTGCACTGCGCCCGGGCCGCGGCCTCGGTGCGGGCGCGGTCGGCCGGGTTCTGGAACGAGGCGAGACCCCAGCGGCCGACGATCTCGTCGGCGCGGATGCTCGCCGGCATTTCCGGGCCGGTGCCGGGCTCAGCCTCGGGCGGCGGCGAAGACGACGAGAACGACGGCAGGCTCATACCGCCGCCGCAGGCGCCAAGCAGCAGCGCCAGGCAGGAGGCGGCCGCCAGATTGGCAACCGTGCGTGCGTGAGCTGACCTGATCATGACATTCCCCCGAGCAAACCGTCCCCCAAATGAGACCCCGACCGCATCCCTCCTGCAGCCAAGCGCAAAACCGCTGTCGGAGCAATGACGTCCTTTATACGCCAGCGCGACCAATAAGTTTCTCTAGACACGATCCTATATCCGCCTCACCAATCGCTTAACCACCCTTGCTTGACAGGATCGCGGCCAAGCCATATTTCCGGGCGCACTATTAGCACTCGGAAAGCCCGATTGCTAAGCGCGCCGTTCGATCCTCGGCAAGAGGGTGGACGGACGCCGCCCCTACCCACTTCCATTCCTTCCGAAGCGAGCCTCCAAAGGGAAACGTCATGGCTAAATCCAAATTTCGTCCGCTGCATGACCGTGTCGTGGTCAAACGTATCGACGCCGAGGAAAAGACCAAGGGCGGCATCATCATTCCGGACACCGCCAAGGAAAAGCCGTCCCAGGGCGAGGTCGTCGCCGTCGGCCCCGGCGGCCGCGACGAGGCCGGCAAGCTGATCCCGATCGACCTCAAGGTCGGCGACCGCGTGCTGTTCGGCAAGTGGTCGGGCACCGAGGTCAAGATCGACAACGAAGAGCTCCTGATCATGAAGGAGTCGGACATCATGGGCGTCATGGCCTAAGGCCGTCAGCCTGAACAGCCGCTGAATGTCATGCCCGGATCGCGCGATCCGGGCATTCGGTCATTCCGCAAGCGGCAAACACATCACGAAACACGAGGGATTGAAGAAATGGCTGCCAAAGACGTCAAGTTTTCCGGAGACGCGCGCGATCGCATGCTGCGCGGCGTCGACATTCTCGCCAACGCCGTCAAGGTGACGCTCGGTCCGAAGGGCCGCAACGTCGTCATCGAGAAGAGCTTCGGCGCGCCCCGCATCACCAAGGACGGCGTCACCGTCGCCAAGGAGATCGAGCTCGAGGACAAGTTCGAGAACATGGGCGCCCAGATGCTGCGTGAGGTCGCCTCCAAGACCAACGACCTCGCCGGCGACGGCACCACCACCGCGACCGTGCTGGCCCAGGCCATCGTGCGCGAAGGCGCCAAGGCGGTTGCCGCCGGCATGAACCCGATGGACCTCAAGCGCGGCATCGACATCGCGGTTGCAGCGGTGATCAAGGACATTGAAAAGCGCGCCAAGCCGGTCGCCGCCTCCTCCGAGGTCGCCCAGGTCGGCACCATCTCGGCCAACGGCGATGCCGCCATCGGCAAGATGATCGCCCAGGCGATGCAGAAGGTCGGCAACGAGGGCGTCATCACCGTCGAGGAGAACAAGTCACTCGACACCGAGGTCGACATCGTCGAGGGCATGAAGTTCGACCGCGGCTATCTGTCGCCCTACTTCGTCACCAACGCCGAGAAGATGACCGCCGAGCTCGAGGACGCCTACATCCTCCTGCACGAGAAGAAGCTGTCCGGCCTGCAGGCCATGCTGCCGGTGCTGGAAGCCGTGGTGCAGTCGGGCAAGCCGCTCGTCATCATCGCCGAGGACGTCGAGGGCGAGGCGCTGGCCACCCTGGTCGTCAACCGCCTGCGTGGCGGCCTGAAGGTCGCCGCCGTCAAGGCGCCGGGCTTCGGCGACCGCCGCAAGGCCATGCTCGAGGACCTCGCGATCCTCACCGGCGGCCAGCTCATCTCCGAGGACCTCGGCATGAAGCTCGAGAACGTCACGGTGAAGATGCTCGGTCGCGCCGGCAAGGTCGTGATCGACAAGGAGAACACCACGATCGTCAAGGGCGCCGGCAAGAAGCCGGAGATCGAGGCCCGCGTCGGCCAGATCAAGGCCCAGATCGAGGAGACCACCTCGGACTACGACCGTGAGAAGCTCCAGGAGCGCCTCGCCAAGCTCGCCGGCGGCGTCGCGGTGATCCGCGTCGGCGGCGCGACCGAGATCGAGGTCAAGGAGAAGAAGGACCGCGTCGAGGACGCGCTCAACGCCACCCGCGCCGCGGTGCAGGAAGGCATCGTCCCCGGCGGCGGCGTCGCGCTGCTGCGCGCCAAGAAGGCGGTGGGCCGTCTCACCAACGCCAATGCCGACGTCCAGGCCGGCATCAACATCGTGCTGAAGGCGCTGGAAGCCCCGATCCGCCAGATCTCCGAGAACGCGGGCGTGGAAGGCTCGATCGTGGTCGGCAAGATCCTGGAGAACAAGTCCGAGACCTTCGGCTTCGACGCCCAGAACGAGGACTATGTCGACATGGTCGAGAAGGGCATCATCGATCCCGCCAAGGTGGTCCGCACCGCGCTGCAGGACGCCTCGTCCGTGGCCGGCCTGCTGGTGACCACCGAGGCCATGGTCGCCGAAACGCCGAAGAAGGAAGCTCCGCCCGCCATGCCGGGCGGCGGCGGCATGGGCGGCTTCTAAGCCTCCGTTCCGTTACAATGTTGCGAAAGCCGCCTCCGGGCGGCCTTCTTTTTTGCCGACCCTGCCCCTTCTGCTTTCCAATTCAACCGGCGGCCAAAACCCACTACGGTGGCGCGCCGATTCGATTGCGCGAGGATTCATCGATGCGTGCGCTTCTGGTTTGTTCGACAGCCCTTTTGGCGGCCCTGCTTGCCGTCTCGCCCGATGTCGCATCGGCCCAGATGAAGCTGTCGCCGAAGGCCGCGGCGCCGGGCGGGACGGAGACCCGCTATTTCACCTCGATCGACGGCCTGATGGACGGCAATGCCGACGTGATCCTGAAGGAGACGCGGCAGGGCAAGACGGTGACGGCGGCCGTGCTCGACGTCTGCTATCCCGTCGCAAAGAATTCCGACCGCAAGGACCGCTTCGTCGTCAATCTCCAGGTCGCGGGCCAGAACCTGACGGGCACGACGCAGAGCCTCGGCGAGAAGGCGCCCGTCACCGTCAAGCTGCTGCGCAAACAGTCCGGCGACACGTTCGAGTTCCGCGGCCAGATCGCGATCGGCCAGGCCGTGACCGAGGTCACCTCGCCCGACAATTCCGATCTCAGCGAGAAGGAATTTCAGGACAACCAGACCTCCGACGACGGCATCACGCCGCAGCCGAAGGATTTCACCGACGTCTCTCCGGAAGCGATCGCGGTCAAGGTCAAGCTGGATGCGGCGACCGAGTTCCTGAAGAGCCTGAAGGGCCAGGACGTCGAGGTGACGCTGGCGAGCCTGACCGTCGGCTGCGACGCGCTGCGTGCCGGCGAGCAGACCATCAACATGTCGGTCGATCCGGAACGCGCCGGCGCGCTGCTGGCGAAGTTCAAGGCGATGCCCGGCGTCACCGCGGCGGGCTGGACCGCGGGCATGACCGAGATGGACCGCACCATCCGCTTTCCCGCAGCCGACTGGCGCGACGGCGACAAGATCAGCCGTGACAAGCTCGCCTCAGCCGTCGCCGGCGTGATGAGCCGGACGCTTGCGGCAAAGCAGGTCTCGCACAGCTTCAACCCGGCCACCGGCAAGCTCAAGCTCGTCTTCAAGCGACCGAACCAGGATTTTCCGGCACTCGAGCTCACCGACACGATCGAGGTTGCAGGCCTCATCTCGCCCGACAAGCCCGGCACGACCGACAAACTGATGCTTTGGATCGGCAGCCCCTCGACCACGACCGCCGATGAGAGCAGCGGCGCCAAGCTCAATCTCTCGGACGACGCTTCGGCCGACGAGGAAGGCGATCAGCCCGACGACAACGGCTCGATCGAGGCCCTCGCGAAAGAGCTGAAAGGCCAGCGCTGGGACGCCGACAAGTCGGTGTGGAAGTAGGCTCTCGTGCCCCGGACGCAGCGCAGCACGTCAGTGATGCGCTGCTGAGCCGGGGCCCAGAGGCCGCAAGCGAAGTCGCCGATCGAGTCTGGGTCCCGGCTCTGCGCAGCAGCGTTGCACGCTGCAGCGCGTCCGGGACACGAGACCTAATTCCCCGTCGTGCGAAAGCGCAGCGGCTTGGGACCGATCAGTGTCAGTACGTCGCCCTGACGCTTCCAGGTCTCGACGCTGCTGAGCGACGCGACGAGTTCGTCGTCGGCCTGCGCCCTGGCCGGCGGACAGGAACGGTCCTGGATCTGGCCGGGGACGAAGATCACCGTGTTGCCGGCGACCGAGAACTGGCCCTTGCCGCCCTTGCACCAGAGCTCCAGCACGACTTCGCCATTGTCGCCGATCTCGATGTTCGGAATCCGCTTCGATCCCGGCTGCGGCAGGGCCTCCAGCGTCATCTCGGTACCGAACGGAAAACCGTCCTCTGCACGCGCCAGCGTGGACATCGCGAGCATTGCAACCGCCAAACACGCCATCTGCTTTAGCGAAACCATGAGACCTCTCGACCGACCTGATTTGCGGCACCTTCTATAAGACGGCGGCGCCGTTGAGAAGGTTCGCGGAGGCTAAAGCGCGATGAGATTGGGACGAATCGTCATCGTGCTTCAGCTTGTTGTTTGAGCATGATTTTTTCGGAAAACCGCTTCGCACTTTTCCGGATCATGCTTTAGATGCAAAAATCCCCGCAAGGCGGCGAAGCCCTGCGGGGATTTGCGTTGAAGCGTGGCGTGGTCTGCTACTTCAGCACCATCGCCGTGAACGGCCAGACATAGGCCTGCAACGTCACGAACAGGCCGACCAGAGAGGCCAGCACGATCGAGTGCCAGAACACGAAGCGCAGGATCGTGCCCTCATGGCCGTACCAGTTGGTGGCAGTGGAGGCGACGACGATCGATTGCGCGTCGATCATCTTGCCCATCACGCCGCCGGACGAGTTGGCCGCGGCCATCAGGATCGGCGACAGGCCGAGTTGCTCGGACGTGATCTTTTGGAGATTGCCGAACAGCACGTTGGAAGCGGTGTCCGACCCCGTCAGCGCCACGCCGAGCCAGCCCAGCAGCGTGCCGAAGAAGGGATAGAGCACGCCGGTTGCGGCAAAGGCGAGGCCGAGCGTTGCGTCGACGCCGGAGAGCCGCGTCAGCGTGCCGATTGCGAGCATCGCCGAGATCGTGATCAGCGAGATCGCGCAGAGCCGTATGGTGCGGCCGTATTGGATCAGCAGCCTGCCGGGACCGACGCCCATCAGGAAGCCTGAGATGATTGCGGCGATCAACATGCCCGTGCCGGTGAACGAGAGATAGGTGAAGCCGAACACCGCGCTCTCTTTGGTCGGCCCTGGCGCGACCGGCGGCATCTTGTTGATCATCTGATGCAGCTCGGGAACGGGATAGTTCCAGGTGAAGATCGAGTTCGCCCAGGTCTTGAAGCCGCCGTTGCCCCAGACCAGCATCACGATGCAGACGATGATCCATGGCAGCAGCGCGCTGAAGAGCTCGCTCTGCGTCAGCGGCGTCTTATCGAGCGGCTTGGCCGCGGCCATCGTGGCGGCCGATTCATCGCGGCCGCGCAGCGCCGGCGACAGCCAGAGCTGCCTCGGTTGCCAGACCTTCAGGAACAGGATCAGCGCGCCCATAGAGATCAGCGACGCCCCGATGTCGACAATCCAGGGATTGATGAAGTTCGAGATCACGAATTGCGGGACCGCAAACGACACACCGGTGACGAGGATCGCCGGCCAGACATCCTTCATGCCCTTCCAACCTGCGAAGGCCCACACCACCCAGAACGGCACGATCAGAGAGAAGATCGGCAACTGCCGTCCGACCATCGCGCCGAGGATGTAGGGATCAAGCCCGGTGACCGAGGCAAGACCCTGGATCGGCGTGCCCAGCGCGCCAAAAGCGACCGGCGCGGTATTGGCGATCAGCGACAGGCCGGAGGCCGCGAGCGGCGAGAAGCCGAGCCCGATCAGCACGGCGCCCGTGATGGCGACCGGCGTGCCGAAGCCCGAGGCTCCCTCGAAGAACGCGCCGAAGGAGAACGCGATCAGCAGCAATTGCAGCCGCCGGTCCTCGGTGACGCCGCCGACCGCGCGCTTGAGCAGCTCGAAGCGCCCGGTGGTCACCGTCACCTGGTAGAGGAAGATGACGTTGAGAACGATCCAGCCGATCGGGAAGAAGCCGGTCACGATGCCGAGGATCGAGGCGCGGATCGACATGTTCGCCGGCATGGTGAACACGAAGATCGTGATCAGGTTGGCCACGATCACGGCGATGATTGCAGCAATATGGGCCTGGACGCGACCGCTCGCGATCAGGATCAGCAGCGTGACGACGGGTATTGCCGCTGCGATCGTCGACAGCACCGGACTGTGCAGCGGGTCATAGACTTGATTCCACATGGTCTTCCTCCCCCACGCCTGTTGCGGCAGGCGGCCCGCGTGGACAGCCGAGCCTGCTTGACGCTGGAAGCGATAACCCCCGAGCTGGACGCGAATTCCTCGCGAGTGCGGCGGTTCCCGTCCGCTCACAAGCCCGCGAAGTCCCGGAGGCCCCCACCCCGCGCCGTTGTACCCATGCTAGGGTTGCAAGCTGCGACAAGCCAACGCAAATTGCTGAACTTGCGACTTTAGTCTAAGCGCTTTCTGCCGTTGCCACAGCCATTTGGCCTATGGGCGTTGTGCACATCCCCTCAGGAGACAGAGCTCTGTGAAGAACATCAGCGCCACGCTCGCGATCGTCTGGCGAATCGCCGCCCCCTATTTCCGATCGGAGGACAAGTGGGTCGGCCGCGGCCTGCTCGCCGCCGTGATCGCGATCGAGCTGGCGCTGGTCGCGATCGACGTGCTGGTGAACCAGTGGCAGAACCGGTTCTACAGCGCGCTCCAGAACAGCGACTGGGACGCCTTCGTCACGCAGATCTGGATCTTCATCGGCCTCGCCTTCACGGCGATCGCGCTGGCGGTCTACAAGCTGTACCTGAACCAGTGGCTCCAGATCCGCTGGCGGCAGTGGCTCACCCAACACTATCTCCGCGAATGGCTCGACGGCTCGACGCATTACCGCATGCAGCTCAAGGGCGATGCGGCCGACAACCCGGACCAGCGCATCACCGACGACGTCAAGAACTTCGTCGAGCAGACCCTGACGATCGGACTGGGCCTGCTCTCGTCGATCGTGACGCTGTTCTCCTTCGTGATCATCCTCTGGGGCCTGTCCAACGCCGCGCCGCTGCACCTGTTCGGCACCGATCTCATGATCCCCGGCTACCTGTGCTGGGGCGCGCTGATCTACGCGATCTTCGGCACCGCGTTGACGCACTGGATCGGCGCCCCGCTGGTCAATCTCAATTTCGAGCAGCAGCGCTATGAGGCCGACTTCCGCTTCAACCTCGTCCGCGTCCGCGAGAATTCCGAGCAGATCGCGCTGCTCAAGGGCGAGGGTGCCGAACGCGGCGGTCTCTTCCGTCGCTTTGGCTTCGTGATCGGCAATTGGTACGCCATCATGAGCCGGACCAAGCGCCTCACTGCGTTCACGGCGAGCTATCAGCAGGCTGCCGTGATCTTTCCCTACGTGCTGGTGGCGCCAGCCTTCTTCGCCAAGAAGATCCAGCTCGGCGACATGATGCAGACGGCATCGGCCTTCTCGAGCGTCCAGGGTGCGCTGTCGTTCTTCGTGGTGGCCTACCGGGCGCTGGCGGAATGGCGCGCGATCGTCGCCCGTCTCGACGGCTTCGAGATGTCGGTGGCCTCGGCCGCACACCCGCCGACGCATGAGCCGACCATCGGCCTTGCACCATCTGGCAGCACGACGGCGATCGCGCTCAAGCAGCTGCTCGTGAAGCTACCGAACGGTGCGCCTCTGGTCGCAGCCGATGCCTTCACGATCCAACCGGCGGAGCGGGTCTTGGTGACCGGGCCGTCGGGCTCCGGCAAGTCGACGCTTTTCCGGGCCATCGCCGGCGTCTGGCCGTTCGGCACCGGCACCATCGCCATACCCGGGAAATCGAAGCTGATGATGCTACCGCAGCGCCCCTACTTCCCGATCGGCCCGCTAGGCGACGCGGTCATCTACCCGGCAGAACATGGCGCCGTCGCATCGGAGAAAATCCGGGACGCACTCATTGCGGTCGGCATGCCGAAGCTGGCCGAGCGACTCGACGAGGACGGTCATTGGAACAGGACGCTCTCGCTCGGCGAGCAGCAGCGCCTGGGGCTCGCGCGCGCCCTGCTGCACGTGCCGGATTATCTGTTCCTCGACGAGGCCACGGCGTCGCTGGACGAACCATCGGAAGCCCGGCTGTACCGGCTGCTGGCGGAGAAGCTGCCGCAGGCCACCATCGTCTCGATCGGCCACCGCTCGACGCTCGACGCCTTCCACACCCGCAAGGTGGCGTTGGTGAAGGACGGCGAGATCCACGTTCTCGGCAAGGACGGCGAGCCGGCCCAGGCGGAGCCGACCGTGGCGAGCTGAGGCGGCACAACCAAGCCTGAGGCTAGCCTCGACAGGACCTTCGTTGCAGCCATCCTTACGAGACGCCCGCCTCCGGCGGGCTCCTCAGGATGAGGTCTGTCTCGCGGCAAGATCCTAGACCCTCATGGTGGGGAGCGCCGCCCTTACGGCGCGTCTCGAACCAATGCAGGCCGAGCGCTCTCACAGACGACCCTACGCCCAAAGCAAAAGGGCGGCAGATTGCTCTGCCGCCCTCGTTAGGTCGTCTCGGGAAGAAACTTACTTCAGGTTGGTCATCGCCGTCAGGTCGACCGAGAGCTTGGCAACGCCGGCCGCGCTGCACCAGTTGGAGCCGAACGCCGTGCCCGCGTTCGCGCCGCCATTGATCGGCGTCACAAAACCGGGGCTGGAGTTGGTGGCCGAGAAGTCGCTGGTGAAGGCGTTGCAGTTACCCTTCGAGAGGTCGGTGTCGTAGTAGCGCAGATCGAGCGTGAACACCTTGTAGGTGAAGCCGACGCCGACGTTCCAGGTGTTGTAGCTCGGCTCCTTGATGCCGTTGGAGTACAGCGGGTCGCCGGCAATGCCGTAGAAGATGTCGGACGTGCCGAGCCACTGACGGCCGAATTCACCCGACACATACATGCCGACGCCACTGGCACCGAACGTGGTGCTCGGCGCGGTCCACTTGGCGGTGATCGAGGCGTAGTTGCCCCAGGCGCCGAGGTTCAGGAAGTTCGGCGAATAGTACTCGTTGAAGCCAACGACCCACTGATCGTTGATATTGAGATTCAGCTTGGCATAGACTTCGTAGAAGCTTGCGTCCTTCTTGGCGAAGTTGCCGTTGATCGGCAGGCCGATCGCGCCCTGCGAATTGTCGAGGCCGGTGCCGCAATTGCCCTGGGCGAGGGTGCCCTGCGAACCGAAGCAGCTTCCGCCCGGATAGAGGTAGCCCCAGATACCGAAGTCGAAGGCGAACATGCCGAAGGTCGGGCGGATACCGCCGTAGATGTCGACTTCAGCCGCGGCGCGGTTCGGGAACGAGATGCTCTCCGCGGACGCACCGACGTAGAGCTGGAGGTCCTTGTTGACGTTGTAGCGCGGCTCGAAATAGGCGGCGACCGACGGATTGTGGTTCGACTGAGTAACGCCGCGGAAGATGTAATCGCTCATGATGCCGGCGCCGAAGGCGACATCCCAGGGGTCAAAGGCGGGCGGCGGCGGGGCCTTCAGAGCCTTGACCGGCATGTCTGCCGCGAAAGCCGAACCCGTCACCATTGCCAGCGCCGTTGCCAACAAAGCCACTTTTTTCATTTCAATCCCCATCACCAGTTCACCCAGTCGGTTTCCCGGAAGCCCCCCGGGCCGTACGACCTGACTGCAAAATTTCGTTACCGCGACAATCTGGCTGGGAGGATGCGAACCGTGAAGCAAAAATCACGAGCATCTGCCGACTTTTTAGGCGTTCTGACACTTCTACAAAAGGTTGTCCGCCTGTGTTGCTTCTTGATCACATTATTTGCATTCCAAAGTGCACAGAGCCGCCCGGATTAGTACGGGAGCCGCCGGTGCAGTGGTGCCTGTGCCACGAATCGGACTGACGTGAGAAACGACAACCAGACCGCGACCATTGCGACGATACAAAAAGGCCGCAGCGTCACCGCTGCGGCCTTACTGTTGTCGGTCGTTGTCGTCGGGATGGACCCAGCCTTTGCCCTCACCTTGGACCTGACTTTGGGCCTATCCTTGGACCCTACCTCGGGGCCTAACCTTGCCCCTCAGCCGGCGTCGGCTCCGCAGAAGACGAAGGCATCGCCCAGCTTGTCTCGGCGGCGGGCTCCGGAGCCGGAGCCGCCACCGGCGCTGAGGGCTTCGGCGCAGGAGCTGCCTTCGCCTTCTTCGGTGCCGCTTTCTTTGCGGCCTTCTTCGGTGCAGCCGGCTTGGCAGCCTTCTTGGCCGACTTCTTCGCAGCCTTCTTGGCGGCCTTCTTCGGGGCGGCCTTCCTGGCAGATTTCTTCGCAGACTTCTTGGCAGACTTTTTCGCGGACTTCTTGGCTGCCCTCTTCGCGGTCTTCTTCGCCGCTACAGCCTTCTTGGCCTTTTTGGCCTTCTTGCTTTTTTTCTTCTTCGCTTTCGCCATCGTGGTCCTCCTGTTGCCGCCGAACAATGGTCGATCGGGCGTCTTCAGCCGTCACCTCCGGACGAAGGCTAGCTCGAGGCATTCAATGCCGGCCGCGACCCGCCCGTAGCCCAATCGAGAAGCTCAATCGTGTGTACGACCGGAACTGACGTGCCACTGGCAATCTGCACCATGCAGCCGATATTGCCCGCGGCAATCATGTCCGGCTTGACGCTTGCGATGTTGGCGACCTTGCGGTCGCGCAACCGGCCCGCAAGCTCGGGCTGGAGAATGTTGTAGGTCCCCGCCGAGCCGCAACACAAATGGCTCTCCGGCACATCTTTCACCACGAATCCATTCTTGGAAAGCAATTCTTTCGGAAGGCCCGTGATTTTCTGGCCGTGCTGCAACGAACACGCGGAGTGATAGGCGACGACGATGTTGTCCTGTCGCGTAGTGGTCACGAGCTCGAGGCCGGCGACGAATTCGGTGATGTCCTTGGCGAGCGTGGACACCTGCGCCGCATCGGCGGCAAACGCCGTGTCCTCGCGCAGGAGATAGCCGTAGTCCTTGATCACCGTGCCGCAGCCGGAGGCCGTCACCAGGATGGCGTCGAGCCCCTCGCCGGCCGCTTCCTTTCGCCACGCCGCGACGTTGGCGCGGGCCCGCGCCAACGCATCCTGGTCGTTGCCCAGATGATGGGTCAGCGCGCCGCAGCACTGCTCGTCCCGGACCAGGACAACCTCAATGCCGTGGCGGGTGAGGAGGCTGATGGCGGCCTGGTTGATGCGCGGCGCCAGCACCTGCTGGGCACAGCCCTGCAGCAGCGCGACCCGGCCGCGCTTCTTGCCGAGTGCCGCGAATACGCTGCCGGGGAGCGGGCCCGGCGACGGCAGACGGTTCGGCGCCAGCGCCAGCATCGCCTTGAGGCGCTGGATCAGGCCGGGCGTCGCCGACGGCCGCGGCGTCGGCAGGAATACGGCAAGCGGACGGGCGAGCCGCGCCAGCCACATGCTGGTGCGGAAGAGCTGCGGATTCGGCAGGACAAAGGCCAGCACCTGGCGCAACAGCCGCTCGGTCAGCGGCCGCTGGTAGCGCTGCTCGATCCTGACCCGGGCCTGGTCGACGAGATGCATGTAGTTCACCCCTGAGGGACAGGTCGTCATGCAGGACAGACACGACAGGCAGCGGTCGACATGCTTGACCACCTCGGCCGTCGGGGTCTGGTCCTTCTCCAGCATCTCCTTGATCAGGTAGATGCGGCCGCGCGGGCTATCGAGCTCGTCGCCGAGCAGCACATAGGTCGGACAGGTTGCAGTGCAGAAGCCGCAATGGACGCAGGCGCGCAGGATCTTGTCGGCTTCCGCGATGTCGGGGTCGGCGAGCTGCGCCAGTGAGAATTCGGTCTTCATGCCGCAGCGCCCCGCGTCAGCCGCCCCCGGTTGAGAATGGTTTTCGGATCGAAACTGGCGCGGACCCGATCGCTCAGCGCGGCGACGCCGGGCGCCTGCGGATGGAATACGTCCACACCGCGCCTGACGTCCTCGGCCGCCCGGATCAACGTGGCGTGCCCGCCGACCGCATCCGCGCGCTGGCGCACGGCCGGGGCATGCGCGTCGGCCTTCGGCGGCAGCGCGGCCCAGATCAGGCCGCCGCCCCAATCGTAGATGATGTCGCCGCCGGTCTCGCGCGCCAGCTGGGTCCCGAGCGCCGCGCCGGAAGCCGGCGGACAGACGATCCGCCACACCGGCCAGGCCCCAACTGCACCGCCGGCCGCGAACGGCAGGACGTCGCGGATCGTGGCCCACAATGCGGCGGAGGCCACATCCTCGACCAGCGTCGCGGTTCCGAACGGCGCCAGCAATTCGCGCAGCGAGCCGGCGCGGTGCGCGGCGGACGCCGTGATGCCCTCGAGCCGCAGCACGGTCAGCGCTTCGCCCTGGCTGGCGATGTCGCCAAGCCCGTCGGTCTTCGCCCGGAACGCCGATTTCGGCAGATGCGCGGCAGCAGAGACGTCGAAGGGCGAGCCGAGCGCCGCGGTCATCGCCTTGTTGGCGGCGGCATCGTCGAGCCCGCGCAGCAGCAGCGTCCGCTCCGCTTCGGGCTTCGGCATCACCTTGAGCGTGACCTCGGTCATCACCGACAGCGTGCCCCAGGACCCCGCCAGCAGCTTGCAGAGGTCGTAGCCGGTGACGTTCTTCACCACCTTGCCGCCGGTCTTGAAGCTGTCGCCGAAACCGGAGACGGCGTGCGCCCCGAGCAGGTGATCGCGCGCCCCGCCCGCCTTGATCCGCCGCGGACCGGCGAGGCCGGCCGCGATCATGCCGCCGATGGTGCCCAACGCGGGCGTGCCGAGCAGCGGCGCCGTATTCATCGGCTCGAAGGCGAATTGCTGGTTCTTGGCATCGATCAGCGACAGCACGTCGGCCAGCGGGGCGCCGGCCTGGAGCGTGACGATCAGCTCGTTGGGTTCGTAGGAGGTGACGGCATTCAGCGCGGAGAGGTCGAGCACGGCGTTGGTCGCCATCGTGTGGCCAATGCTGCGCTTGCTGCCATGACCGATGATCTCGAGCGGCTGCTCGTTGGCAATCGCCGCGCGCACCACCTCTTCGACGTCTTTGGCGTCTCTGACCCTGAGCGTATCCACGGGAAAAGGCGGTAGCGAAATTCGCCGCCAAAATCAAATGCGGCGTGACGCTGGCGATCAGCGCCGGTGCAGTCGGGGATCCTGCACGGGCGACCACGACGCCTCGATCATGATCGAAGCGTTCACGACATCGACACTTCGACCAGCGGCGAACCAAAGCCGGCAGGCCCTCGCTACAAGCTTGCGCCGATCGCGATCGAGGCCAACCGATGGAGACAAGCATGCGATCGACACATCAGCGGCTGGTGCCGCGCGTCCACGAAGCGTTCAGCCGCAGGTCGGTGATCCGGGCCTTCGGAGCCGTCCTGGCGATCTATCTCTCGCCATGGGCGGCGGCGTCATCTCAAGCCCAGCAGCAAGGAGCAAGGACCATGAACCACTATGCCACGCAGAAATCCCTCAGCGACGCCGTCGACGGCGGCGGCCTGCTCGTCGTCGCGCAATGGGAGGCCAAGCCCGGTGAGGCCGACAAGGTCGCCGCGATCCTCGACCGCTTCCTGCCGGAGGCGCAGCGCGAGGACGGCGTCAAGCTGTTCCTGATCTCGCGCGCCAGGGACAATCCGGCCCAGTTCCTGTTCTACGAGCTGTTCCGCGACGAGGCGGCTTTCAAGGCGCATCAGGAGAGCGCACATTTCAAGACCTGGATCGCCGGCGAAGCCCTGCCGCTGCTGGCGAAGCGGGAACGGGCTCAATACGCACTCATGTAAGCACCAGCTCGTACGCCGCGGTTCGATCCGGACCGCGGCATACGACTATATGATCGCGCGCAGCGGCGATCTGCGCAGGATCAGTGCCGAGACGGCCAAGCTGCCGATCGCGGCCAACATGGTCAGCAGGAGCGCCTTCGTGAGTGCGAAGAGCGGCAGTGCGTGCAGAAGCAGGGCAAAGCCGACCAGGATCGGCGGATGGATCAGGTAGACGCCGAAGGCGTTGTCCGAGAGCCATTTGGCGACCGGCCCTTGCTCGTCGAAATAGCGGCGGTAGACGGCCAGCATCAAGAGACCCATGCCGACGCAGACCAGCGCCTCCCACAGGCACTTCCCGGCACTGACGACGTTGAAGCCGCCTGCATAGAGCGCGGTGTCCCCCTGCAGGCCTCCCCCGAACAGCACGAGCGCTGCAAACAGCGGCACAGAGAGCGACAGCGCGAGCAGTCCCCAGCGGATACAGGAGCGCTCGGCAAGCCCAAGCATCCAATTGCCGCGAGAGCCGACGGCGCCGGCCGCGAACATGAGAGCGTATTGCGGGAGATCGCCGGGGTGAACGTTGAGCACGGAGGTATCGGCGTGGATGGCGATGCGAACGCCGAAGGTGAGTGCCGCCATGGCCGCAACGAACAGAACAATCCCCGTGCCGCACAGCGCAACCTTGGGCTCCCGCCATCCGGTCTGGCGGATCAGGCCATAGAGGAGCGAGACCAACAGCAGCACCGCGCAAAACCACATCGGTCCCGTCTCGGAAAGCCATTCGCCGTCCATCAGATGGGTCAGCCATTGATGGCCGAAACCGCCCTTGCCCCAAGTCCATGACAGAAAATACTGCGTCAGTGGGCCGATCATCAACATGTAGAGCAAAGTCGGCAAGCCGAGCCTGATCAGCCGATCACGTGCAAATTTCGAAAGTCCTTTCCGATCGAAGGCGCCGACAGCGAAATAGCCGGCGATGAAGAATAGCGCGGCCATGAAGAAGGCCTGGAGGAAGCTCTGATAGATGCCGAAGAAGAGGGCCGTGCCGAAGCCGGTCTCCCGCCGGTCGACATAGTACCAATTGCCGAACGGACTGTACGTGTCGGCTGCGTGCATGCTCAGCACGAGAATGATCATCGACCAGCGGATGTTGTCGATAAACAACAGGCGCGACTTCGCCAGCGGCCTGCCCGGCGCTTCTTTCGTCACACTGATCCGAACGTCCGCCATGTCGCCGCCATGCCGGGTATCGACCGTCAGAACCGCGGAATGTCCGGAAACGCCACCTTCCCGGCGTGCACATGCATGCGGCCGAGCTCGGCGCAGCGATGCAAGGTCGGAAACACCTTTCCGGGATTGAGCAGGCCCTGCGCGTCAAAAGCGCATTTCAGGCGCTGCTGCTGGTTGAGGTCGATCTCGGTGAACATCTCCGGCATCAGGTCGCGCTTCTCGATGCCGACGCCGTGCTCGCCGGTGAGCACGCCGCCGAACTCGACGCAGGCGCGCAGGATGTCGGCGCCGAAGGCCTCGGCGCGCTCGATCTCGCCGGGCTTGTTGGCATCGTAGAGGATCAGCGGATGCAGATTGCCGTCGCCGGCGTGGAACACGTTGGCGCAGCCGAGCTGGTACTTTTCCGACAGTTCGCGGATGCGGGCGAGCGCCTTCGGCAGCGCGCCGCGCGGGATCGTGCCGTCCATGCAGAGATAATCGGGCGAGATGCGGCCAACGGCCGGAAACGCCGCTTTGCGGCCGGCCCAGAACAAATTGCGCTCGGCCTCGGAGGTCGAGATCTGGCAGGTGGTCGAGCCGCAAGCATTCGCAATGGTCTCGACGCGCGTGATCAGCTCGTCGACCTCGATCTTGGGACCGTCGAGCTCGATGATGAGCAGCGCTTCGACGTCGAGCGGATAGCCGGCATGAACGAAGGCCTCGGCGGCGTGGATCGCCGGCTTGTCCATCATCTCCATGCCGCCGGGAATGATGCCGGCGCCGATGATGCGCGCCACGCATTCGCCGGCCGCCTCAACCTGCGCGAAGCCGACCATCAGCGCCCGCGCCGTCTCCGGCTTTTGCAGGATGCGCACCGTGATCTCGGTGATGACCCCGAGCAGACCTTCCGAGCCGGTGATGACGCCCATCAGGTCGTAGCCGGTGTTCTCCGCCGACTTGCCGCCGATGCGCAGGATCTCGCCGCTCATCAGGACAATCTCGCAACCGAGCACGTTGTTGGTGGTCATGCCGTATTTCAGGCAGTGCACGCCGCCGGAATTCTCCGCGACATTGCCGCCGATCGAGCAGGCGATCTGCGAGGACGGATCGGGGGCGTAGTAGAAGCCGGCATGCGCGACCGCCTGGCTGATGGCGAGATTGGTGACGCCGGGCTCGGTGACGACGACGCGGTTGTCGAAATCGATCTCGCGGATCCGCTTGAACTTGCCGAGCCCGAGCAGCACGCCGTCTTCCAGCGGCAGCGCGCCCCCGGACAGCGAAGTGCCGGAGCCGCGCGGAACCACCTTGATCCCCTGCCCGGCACAATATTTCAGGACGAGCGAGACCTGCTCGGTGGTGTCGGGCAGCACCACGACCATCGGCGGTTGCCGATAGGCCGTCAGCCCGTCGGATTCGTAGGCCCGCATCTCGGAGGCGCTGTCGATCACGCCCTCGCCGGGCACGATTGCGCGCAATGCAGCCACGATCTCAGCGCGGCGCGCCAGCACGGTCTGGTCGCTCGCGGGCATCATGATGGCCATAACATATCCTTCCGACTCGTAGCCCACGATCAAATTATCGCGGCAAATCAACCACGTCCGCGCCTGTTTGGGTAGGCCATCCGAAAGTCGGAGCGGCCATCTTCGGCGAGTTCGCTCTGGGACAAGTAGGACAGCATGAAACCTGTCATGGTTTCGCGGCTTGTCCAAGCCGGGCGGGCCTGCCAAAACCGGCGGGTCCGTCGTTTGCCGACCAGGCAAGACCGACCAGCCTAGACCCACCAGGGAAGAGACGAAGAGCACCCGATGACAAAACTGACTTTTGGCGCACTGATGATCCTCACCGTGACTGCCACCGCACCCGCCGCGATGGCGCAGGATGTTGCGGCCGGCAAATCGTCGTTCAACAAATGCCTGGCCTGCCACGCCATCGGCGAAGGCGCCAAGAACAAGGTCGGCCCCGAGCTCAACGGCCTCAACGGCCGCAAGTCAGGCACCGCGCCGGACTACAATTATTCGGATGCGAACAAGAATTCCGGCATCACCTGGGACGAAGCCACGTTCAAGGAATACATCAAGGACCCCAAGGCCAAGATCCCCGGCACCAAGATGGCGTTCGCCGGCATCAAGAATGAGAACGAGATCAACAATCTCTGGTCCTTCGTCGCGCAGTTCGACAAGGACGGGAAAATCAAGCAGTAAGCGCGTGAACGGCGGCCGCCCGAGCTTCGGTTCTGATTGAGTCAGAACCGAAGCTCGGGCTTCTTGTTTTGACGCGTTTTCTTCACGCGAACCGGTATCCACTTCGCTCGAAAACGCTTTAATCGGCGGCCGCCTGCGCCGGGACGATTTTCCCGATCATCGTCTCGATCTCCGTCTTCACCAGATCCGGCACAGCGTTCTGCACCATGTGGCCGAGATCGGGCAGCACGATCAGCTTTGCACCCGGCACCATCGCGGCGAAGGGACGCGCGTGGATGCCGGTCTTCACCGTCTTGTCGGGCTCGCCGGCGATGATCGTGACCGGCGCCTTGATCTCGCCGTAACGCGCAGCCTGCGCCGTCACCGCTTCCTTCAGCGTCACCAAATCGTAGGCATTGGCGATGAACTCGCGCGGGCGCAGCAATAGCGGCGTCGCGGAGTCCTGCACGAAGCCATCCGGCATGGTCTGCGGCACGAAGACGCTGCGCGCGCCGGCCTCGGCAACGAAATACCCCATCGGCAGCGTGATGGTGTAGGCGAGCAGCGGGCCGATCACCGGCGTTGCGATGATCTCGTTGTAGCGGCCGACGCCGCCGCGCCAGGGATGGGTCACCGGCGCCAGCATGACGAGACCGGCGACGCGGCCGGGATGATCGAGCGCGATCCGCGCGCCGAGCGCACCGCTCCAGGAATGCACGACGAAGACCGCGCGATCGATCCCGAGCTTACGAAGCGCCTCGTCAATCATCCGGGCCTGGATCTGCGGCGTCGAATCCTGCCGCCGCATCCGCGTGCTCCAGCCGTGACCGGGACGGTCGATCAGGATGACGCGATGGTCTTTGGCCAGGAGGTCGCCGAGCGGACGCCGCATCGCTTCGAGATTGGAGCTCGCGCCGTGCAGCATCACGATCGGCACGCCTGAACCGCGCGGACCGATATCGACGACGTGAAGCACAGCGCCGTCGACCTCGACCATCCGGCCCTGAGGCGGAAAGGCGCGTTGCACGGCAAGGACGCCGGCCTGCGTGGCCAGCGCCAGCAGAACCAGCGCGGTCACGACTGACATCACGATCATGGAGAGAATCCGGGCGATCCAGGGCACCTGGCAGTTACGAGACTAGCGGGCGGCAGTTTCGCTCCGTGGAACCCGGCGCTCCACTTGAAAAGCCGGGGCTGTGGATATGTGCATAATTCGAGCATGAAAAAAGTCAATAAAATCAATGGTATTCCCCACAGCGCGCAAGCCTCGGACCAGCTTCATGCAGTCGTCATCGCGGCTTCCATATAATCGCCACGGTCGGTTCCGCCATCTAGGCGCGGGTGGGCGCCGATCCTCCTCGCAAACTCCAAGGGGATGCGGGAAGGCCGGCAGGATGTGTCCTGATTTGAACCGGAGAATGTCGATGAGCTTCAGATCCAAAGACACTGCGATCGACGAGATCGTGGCGAGCTGCAACGGTGACCTGCGCGGTGCAGTGCGGGCACTGCTTCTGATCAACGAGCATCTCGAGACGGAGCTTGCAAAGGCTTACGCCGCGGCCGCCGATCACGGCCTTGTCGAGCGCGCCGGTAGCGTCCTGCACTAAGTGCAGGCTAGTTCGTTCCGTCCTCGTCCTTTTCCTCGTCGGGTGTGACCGCAGGGCAGGCGCGGATCGTCGAACGGGCAAGCTTGGCATCGGCCCTGGACGTGTAGGGACCGTCGCCGAACCAGATGTCGCCGATGATCACGGGATTGCTGGTTACGATGTTGCATTTGCCGGTGGCGCGATTGCCGACCACCCAGAACAAGCCGTCGGCGAGGCTCATCGAGCCCGACGCGAGCAGCAATACACCTGCAAAGATCAAACGCTTCATGGCCGTGCTCCTGCCATGCAGGTAGGCCTGCGCGCGCTTCAACAATACCCCTGAGAACACCGCACATGTGATCGTGGTTAATCCGCGCACGCCGCAATCACTCGGGAAATGATCAACTTGTCCGCTAGATGTCGCGGCCTTCGACCTTCTCGGTCAGCGCCTTGACCTGCTCGGGGATCTTCTCGAGGTGCGGATTGACGGCCAGCGCCTTGCGGTAGGCCTCAAGCGCACGTTTCTCGTCACCGACCTCCTGCATGATCATGCCGAGGCCTGCGAGCGCGCCGAAATGGCGCGGCTCCCGGATCAGCACCTCGCGGATGTCGGCAAGCGAGCGGCCGTAGTCATTCTGCATGTAGTAGAGCGTGGCGCGCCGGTTCCAGGCCTCGATGTAGTCGGGCCTGAGCTTGATGACCGAATCCAGCAGCTTGATCGCAATGTCGATCTTCTGCGCGTCGACCGCGGTCTTGGCCCGCGCCATCAACAGCGATGCGGTGTCGCTCGGGGTCTGGATCCAGATCGCCCAGATCCGTGCCTCCACATGCTTGGCGCTGGCCTCGTCCGGCGCGGCCTTCAGCGCGCCGAACAGGAAATCGAGATTCTTGCTGCGGTCGACCTTGGGCAGCTTGGCCGGCGCCTCCGGCAGCTTCTTCTGTTCCTTGCCGGGAGGGGCAGGCAGCTCTTTCTGCGCCAGGGCTGGCGTAAGGCCAGTGGCGCCCAGCACAAGGGCCAGACACAGGGTGCGCGCGAAAGGGAAGCTCACTGCCAAGAATCTCACTGCCATGGCCAAAGTCTAGACGCGCAAAGCCGCCCTTGCAAAGCAAAGGCGGCGTCAAACTCGTGTGAGCCGTGGTCTTGCGGGGCGCGCGCGAGGCGACCGCGAGGGCAATATCAGCCCTGGCGAGCCTTGAAGCGGCGCTGCACCTTGTTGATCACATAGACCCGGCCCTTGCGGCGGACCAGGCGGTTGGCGCGATGGCGACCGCGCAGCGATTTCAGCGAGTTACGGACCTTCATGGCAGAATCCTGAACGTTCGAAAGGCCGTGTTCGGCACTACCGTTTCGGCACGCGCGAATGTGGCAAAATGAGATCTTTCCCGCTGGCGGACCGACCGCCCGGGACGGGGCGGTTCTTAAGGCATGGGAGGACCGGATGTCAATGTTAACTGCCCGGTTCCGGACCAGCAAATTCTGGAAAACAACCCCATGCAAAGTAGAAAGCAAGTAGAAACGGCCGGATCGGCCCGATCTACGCATTTGTCGACTTGGGGCTTCGCTTCGACGACGTGCCTTGCCAAATTCGTTATATCATATAATCAATTCGACAACCCGTCGGGAGGAAACCAATGCCGAAGCTGAAGCTGCCCAACATCGACGATGTCGTCGCCATCGACATCCACACCCACGCCGAGGAGCCCTGCGGCACCCATCCCGACGACGGCTATGACGACTTCCAGGCGCAGATGGCGGACTATTTCAAGTCGCCGCACAAGCATCCGCCGACCGTGCCGGAGACCGCGGCCTACTATCGCTCCAAGAACATCGCAGCCGTGATCTTCCCTGTCGATGCCGAGCGCGAGACCGGCTTCCGCCGCTACAAAAATGAGGAGATGCTGGAGATCGCCTCCGACCATCTCGACGTCCTCATCCCCTTCGTCTCGATCGACCCGCACAAGGGCAAGCTCGGCGTGCGCGAGGCGCGCAAGCTGATCGAGGAATACGGCGTCCGCGGGTTCAAATTCCATCCGACCATGCAGGGCTTCTACGCCAACGACCGCATGGCCTATCCGCTCTACGAAGAGATCAACAATGGCGGCGCGATCGCGCTGTTCCACACCGGCCAGACCGGTGTCGGCTCCGGCATGCCCGGCGGCATGGGCATGCGGCTGAAATATTCCAACCCGATGTACATGGACGACGTCGCGGCTGACTTCCCCGACCTCAAGATCATCCTCGCCCACCCCTCCTTCCCCTGGCAGGAGGAAGCGCTCTCGGTCGCGACTCACAAGCCGAACGTCTACATCGACCTCTCGGGCTGGTCGCCAAAGTATTTCCCGCCGATCCTGGTGCGCTACATCAACTCGATCCTTCAGGACAAGATGCTGTTCGGCTCGGACTGGCCGGTGATCACGCCGGACCGTTGGCTGTCGGACTTCGCAAAAATCGAGATCCGCGACGAGATCCGGCCGAAGGTGCTGAAGGCCAACGCGCGCAGGCTGCTGGGGATCTAGCCGCGTACTCATCGCCACGGCGCATTGAGGGCTTCGACCGGTTGCCGAAGCCCTCACGCTCAGGCGCTCGAGGCCTCGCTGAGGCGGGCAAGGCGGCCCTAAAACTCCAGCTTGTCGCGTATGGCGTCGATTCCGGCCCTGGCGCAGGCTTCGTCAGCATCACCGCCGGGCGCCCCAGACACACCGACGGCTCCGACCAGCGAACCGCCCGCTTCGACAATCAATCCGCCACCTATAATGACCGTGCCGGGGAGATTGCGGATACCGGCCTGCATCATGCCAGGTTGGCTGACGGCATTCAGTTCGGTGGTGCTGGTACGGAATGTTGCTGCGGTCCACGCCTTGCCCGAGGCCGTTGAAACGGTGTGAGCACCTGCGAACCTGTCACGAAGGATCACCTGTGTCCCCCCGAAGCGATCGACGACCGCGACGGCGACCTGGTACCCGCGTGATCGGCAATCGGCAAGCGATGCCCGGGCCAGATCAAGCGCCAGCTCAGGACTCAGGGATTTGTAGGTCGCGAGCGGCTCCTGCGCCGTTGCCGGGTGCGCGAGCATCAACAGGACGGTGGCCGCAAGCAGGGTTCGAGCGAGCATGGTTTCTCCGACGTGAGCGGGTCGACGCCGATGTTAACCTAGTTCAGCGCACCGTATGTCAGGTCGTCGAATACGGTGACACTGTCGGCCTTGGTCCACAAGCCGATCATGCCGGCGTCCCTGATCGATTCGTCCTCCACCTCGAACATCGGCTTGCCGTCATACGTCACCTTGAATAGCTTTCCCGCGAATTCGCAACGTAGGGAATGCCATTGACCTGACGGCACCGATACCTTGACGCCATAGCCGCCTTTCCGGCCGACAATATCGAGCGCGCTGCGAACACCCTTGATCGTCTTGTAGAGCACAACATTGTCTTCAAGCGCGTTGGCCCGCACGACATAGTAATTGTCGGCATCCTTTGCGCGCCAGACAATACCGGCCGCACGATCCTCGGAGCCTGCGATCGCCTTGAACTTGACCTCGACAAACCCGTCCAGGATGCTGGTACCGTTCCTGAGCGCCACTGGAAACGTCGCCTGACCGGATTGTTTCAGGACGTTCGGCTTGCTTGGCGCCGTCGACTCCACCTCGACCGTCCATTTGGGCTGGCCACGACCCGTCATCGTCAGAGTCCAGCCTTCGGGCGCTGCGCCGGTTGCTGCGTTGTCAAAATTTACAGTTTCTGCCATCGCGTTTCCTCCCACCAACAATAGGAACAACGCCGCCCCCAAGAGCGCTACGCTCATTTTTTGCACGACGTCTAAGCTTCCCGCCTGTATTGATCGTACAGTGTTGCAGCGTTGTCCCACTTGATCGCTTCCATGTAGATGTCGACATACTTCGCGGCCGCCGCGCCATAATCCATATGATAGGCGTGCTCATACATGTCGAGCACCAGCACGGGGCGTCCGCCGGCCAGCGTCGTCGTGTGGTCGGCGGCCCACTGATTGACCAGCCGCTTGTCGCGCGGTGAGTAGGAAAGAATCACCCAGCCGGAGCCGCCGCCTTCGGCCTTGCCCATGGCGGAGAACTCCGCGCGCCACCGCTCCATGCTGCCGAAGTCGCGCGCGATCGCGTCGGCAAGTGGTGTGCTCGGCTTGCCGGCACCGCCGAGCCCGTCGAAATAGATTTCGTGGAGGATCATCGAGTTTGACGCGACGAGTTCCTCGCGCTTCAGGCCGTTGATGACGAAGTTCGGAGCTTTCGCGAAGTCGAGCTCGGCGAGTTGCGTTCCGATCGCGTTGAGTCGCTTTACGGCACCGACATAGTTGTTCTCGTAGTGGCTGACGAGCACCTTCTCCGAGATGCCGGCAATGGATTTCGGATCGAACGGCATCGGCTTGGGCTGGTATGTCATTGGCCTGGCTCCTGTTGGCTGATTGGCTTGCGCAAGGGCTTGCGTCCCCGCGAGTATTGCGGTCGATGCCGCGGCGGCCCCCACGCCCCTGATGAAGTCTCGGCGGTCGGTATTCGTCGTCATGGAGTCCTCCACGTCATCGTCGTCCCCGACTTGCCCCGTGTGCTCGCTAGCTCTTGGTGCTCGCCGTCTTGTCGAGTGCGCAAATAGACCGCGCGGTCCTTGTCGATACGGACATCGACGAGGGTCGGCGCGCTGGCGGCGCCAATTGACGGGACAATTTCTCTGATGAGATCGAGATGAAAGAAGACATGCGGCGTCCTTGGTGACCAGGACGCGATACTTGGGCATGTCGCCTCGCGGGGAGATCGCAAATCCCCGTACCCTGAATTAAACGCCTGCCGGCGGCAGTGTCAATCTGCTGCGCGAGGTCGACGGGGTGACGATTGTTTGAAGAAGGTTCCGACCTTGTCGAGTACCGGGCCGTTTCGGTATTGTCCGTGCGCCACCGCAAAGTCCCAAAGGAGCGAGCCATGAGCATCAAGGCCGTCGTCTTCGACGCTTACGGAACGCTGTACGACATCCAGTCGGTCGCAGAGATCACCGAGGATGCTTTTCCGGGTTATGGCGAGATCATCACGCAGGTCTGGCGGATCAAGCAGCTCGAATACACCTGGTTGCGCTCGCTGATGCGGCGCTACCAGGATTTTGCCGCCGTCACGCGCGACTCGCTCGCCCATACGCTGCGCCTGCTCGGGCTCGCCTACGAAGGCGAAGCGTTCGAGCGGGTGATCGAGAAATACCTGGATCTCGATCTCTACCCCGATGCAGCCGCCGCGCTTGCCGCGCTGAAGCCGCGAAAGCTCGCCATCCTCTCGAATGGCAGTCCGGACATGCTGAATGCGCTCGTGCGCAATTCCGGGCTCGACCGTCTGCTCGACGCTACCATCAGCGTGGATGCAAAGAAGGTCTTCAAGCCATCTCCAGAGGCCTACACGCTGATCGGCGAGACGTTCGGCACCAAGCCGGATGAGGTTCTGTTCGTCTCGTCCAATCCCTGGGATGTCGCCGGCGCGAAGTCGTTCGGGCTGAACGTCGCCTGGATCGAACGCGTGACGCCCGAGGCGATGGCGCTGGCTTGCGTCGAGAACGAACTCGTGGCACCGCTGACGATGTATAAGGCGATCCGGACCCAGATGGACGAGCTAGGGTTCGCGCCGGATCATCGTGTCCGCGCGCTCTCGGAACTGCCAACGATCGCCTAAGCATCGCCGCCCGCCCATGAGTCTGGAATGAGCTGTTTGGAATGAGCCTTCAATCCGTTCGCGCCTTCTTCGCCGAGAAAGCCCCCGACATCTCCGTCATCGAATCCCCGATCAGCTCGGCCACGGTGCCGCTGGCCGCCGAAGCCTATGGCGTCGAGCCCGGCCGGATCGCCAAGACCCTGTCGTTGCGCATCGGCGAGCGTGTGATCCTGATCGTTGCCGCCGGCACCTCGCGCATGGACAACAAGAAGGTCAAGGCTGCGTTCGGCGGCAAGCCGAAGATGCTGGGGCTGGAGGAGGTTGCCGAGATCACCGGCCACGAGGTCGGCGGCGTCTGCCCGTTCGGACTGAAGTCACCGCTGCCGATTTATTGCGATGTGTCGCTGAAGGCGTTCGACGTGGTGGTGCCGGCCGCAGGCTCGACCCACAGCGCCGTGCGCATCACACCCGAGCGGATGGCGGAGCTCACCGCGGCCGAATGGGTCGACGTCTGCGAGCACAGGCCTTAAGGCGGCTCCGGCCTGTCCTCGTGAACCACGGCGCGGAGGCAGACCTCACGCCAGGTCGGTTTTGGCACCTGGCTGGCTGCATTCGTTGCACGGGTATGACGGTTTCGGGACTGGACGACCGGTCGTTGAGCCGCGATGGGGCCAGATGCGATGCCTGATGCAATTGCCGGTCAGGGAGGCTACCATATGGACCATGACCGACGACAAGGTGAAACGACGATTGACCACCGTCCTGTGCGCTGACGTGCAGGGCTATTCTCGCCTCATGGAGGCAGACGAGACCGGAACGTTGGAGACGCTGCGCCGCTACCGCACTGCCTTTGCGGGACTGGTGGAGCGTCATGACGGCCGGATCGTGAATACCTGGGGCGATGCTGTGATCGCCGAGTTCGCCAGCGTCGTCGAGGCCGTGCAATGTGCGGTCGAAATTCAGCAGGAAATTTCCAACCAGGATTCGGACCCACCTCACGCGAACCCGATGCGGTTTCGCATCGGCATTAACCTCGGCGATGTGATGGTGGACGGGTCCGACATCTACGGCGACGGAGTCAATATCGCGTCGCGGCTGCAAGAGCTCGCCGAACCCGGCGGCGTTGTGATCTCAAGCTCCGTCTACGATCAGGTGCACAACAAATTGTCCGTTGGCTTCGACTGTCTCGGCCAGCGACCAATGAAGAACGTTGCTCCCATGACCAGCTATCGCGTGGCCATGAGCGGCCAAAGCGCTGGGCGACGGAGCTTCCCGGTTGACGAAAGCCTCCCTTCCCAGGGGCGGGCAGTTGCAGATTCGGAAACTGGCGCGCGATGGATTGACAGCAGGCACGAGCCATCCACCTGGATGGGCTTCGTCTCGGATTGGCTGGCGAAGCTGCCCCGCCCGGTTGCAGTGGCCCTCACGGTTTCGGGCTTTCTGATTCTGATCAACGTTTTCACCGGCATGCACAAGATCTGGTTCCATTGGCCAGTCGCAGCATTGCTCTTCGGTGCCCTCTTGCGGACAGCGCTCCGGCAGCGACCCGAGCCGAACAGCAAGCGGGAGCGCCAAACGAGTCGGGAGTGAGACGGTCGCTTCAGGTTATGACTTGAGCATGACCTCTTCGGAAAATCGCATCACACTTTTCCGGATCATGCTCTAGTCGTTGTCATCATCATAGGGACGTGGTGGCGCGGCGACAGGCGGCGGCGCATTGTTGTAGCGCGGCGGCGGCACAGACCGGCCGCGCGGGACCGGCTGCTGCGGCTGGGCCTGGTTGTTCGACTGGAACACCGCCCGGCATGCGCTCGAAAGTTGCGGCGTGTTCTGCTGCAGGCAGGCCACAATGCGGTTCGTATCCGGAATCTGGTCGCTGCACAGGCGCCAGACATCCGGCGTGCACGCCATCTGCTGTTCCATTGTGCCGCGATAGTCCTGGGCTGACGCCGCGCCCTGCGCGACGATGCCGCTGACTGCAAGCGCCAGACCCAGCGCAATCCGCTCTGTTCGCATATCCCGATCCTTCTCGATTCCCTTGATTTGTCTTCAATCAATGAGACGCGGTCAGGTTCTGAACCAACAAAAAAATGTGAAAATGCGGCGGGAACCTATTCCACCTTGCCGATCTTCTTCACCGCCGCGATCAGCCGCGCGCTGTCCGTCGCCACGAATTGCGAGAATGCCGGCGCGTCCTGATAGGCGGCCAGACTGCCCGAGGCCTCGAAGCTCCTGAGCACATCCGGACTCGTCATCACCTTCGCCATCGCTTCGCGCAGGCGGCTCGCGACCGGCGCAGGAAGAGCGCTCTGCGCAAAGAGCCCGGCCCAGATGTACATCTCGACGTCCTTGTAGCCGAGCTCCTGAAAGGTCGGAACGTCGGGGAAGCTCGCGATGCGCTGTGCGCCGCAATTGCCGAGCACGCGCAGCTTGCCGTCGTCGACCTGCGGCTTCAAGGTACCGGGCGCGGCTGCTATCGCCTGCACGGTGCCGCTGAGCAGCGCGGTCAGCGCCGGGCCCGCGCCGCGGAACGGAACATGCAGCAATTTGATGTCGGCGCTGCTCGCGAACATCTCCATCGCGACATGCAGCGTCCCGTAAGGACCGGACGAGCCGTAAGTGATCTGGCCCGGCCGCTTCTTCGCATCCTCGACGAAATCCTGCGCCGTCTTCCACGGCGCCGAGGCCGGCACCGCGAGCAGCGTGGGATCGGCGAGGACGCGCGCGATCGGCATGAACTGCGAGACTTCGTAGGCAACGGGTCGGTCGAACAGACGGTCGGCCTCGGGAAGCACCGCGAGCGAGGACAGCGTCATCAGCAGCGTGTAGCCGTCGGGCTCTGCGCGCGCCGCCGCGGCATTGCCGACCGATCCGCCGGCGCCACCGGCGCGGTTGTCGACGATGACGGGCTTGCCGAGGATCCGCTCCAGCGCCATCGCGACGGGGCGCGCCGCGAGATCGGCCTGGCCGCCGGCCGGAAACGGCACGATCATGGTGATGTTGCGCACCGGATAGGCTTGCGCGAAGGCCTTGTCAGGTAAAGCAGCCCGCAACAACGGCAATGCCGCAGCGGCGCGCAAGAGATCGCGTCGATCCATCATAGTCCCCTCGCCCCCGATTATCTTTGTTTCGCTGGCAGCCTAACCGGCCGAGCGGCAAGAACAAGGCGTTTACGAAGTATTGACCATGTTCGGTCCGGCCCGGAACGCTTCCGTGAACCCGCTGTTGCCCTCTTGAGGGAGTGAGTGATGCGGAATCTTGCGACCATCGACGTCGCCCTGGACGAGATGCTGGTGAATCTCGCAGCGATCGTCTTGCGGCTTTCAAAGCCCGAATTGACGCGAACGCCGGAAGCGCGGCGCGCCCTGGCGCAATCGGTCCATCAATACACCGCCTGCGCGGCGCGCTCGAACGACCCGCGTGTTCATGAACTGAAGTCGCAGCTGGAGGAGACGCTGAAGCCAGCCTTGCGCATTGTCGCGATCAACGGCGTGAAGGTGTCGTGATCGGAAGTCGTAATCTGAAATGGTGGGCACGCTTCGCTTTGCCCACCCTACGATAGTTGTGCGGAGGATCGACGAGCGAGATCTCGTAGGGTGGGCAAAGGCGCGCTCTTCGCGCGCCGTGCCCACCATCATTCTCCGAACTGCCCCGCGATATCCCGCATATCCCCTCCCCAATCCACGGGGAGAGTGCCTTGGTCGACGTAGCGATGGAAGCTGCTGAGCGACCAATCGCGCACACGCGTGACGAGGCCATGCTTCACTGGATTGAAGTGGATGTAATCGACGTGGCGCTCCAAGTCCGCGTCGTCTCGAATCGCGTGCTCCCAGTAGCGGCGCTGCCAAATTCCCTTCTCGCGCTTGAGTGACTTGCTTGCCGAGCGCTCCTGCGCTTCCAATCCTCGCGAGAAACCGCCCTTGATCAAATTCCAACGCGACGAAAAGTCGGAATCATTCTTCGGGAGCGACCAAATGGCATGGAGATGGTCGGGCAGGATACAGATCGCGACGGTCTCGAACGGTCGGCGCTGCTGAACGGTTTGGTAAATTCGTCTTAGGCGATCAACATGATCCGCGAGCAGAGTGCTTGAACGATCGGCGAGCACGACCGTAAAGAAGAATGTGCTGCCTTGTGTGCGCCGATATCGAGACATCTGCGATCCCATCAGGCAAAGGCGTGGGCACGCTTCGCTTTGCCCACCCTACGATAGCCGTTTGCAGGATAGACTAGCGAGATCACGTAGGGTGGGCAAAGGCGCAACGCGCCGTGCCCACCAAGGGATCTACCCCGCTTTGTTGACACCTTTCTTCGGCCGCCGCTTGCACGTGCCCGGCAGCTTCGCCGCGAGAAAATCGCCGAGCGCCTCGACGCGTGCGGGGCGCGGGCCGCCGGGTGGCGTGACCAGATGCACGGCGCCTTCGGCCTGCTTCCAGTCTTTCAGGATCACCTCGACTTCGCCGGACGAAATCGCCTCGCCGACGATGAACTCGGGCAGCTCGGCGATGCCGAGACCGGCGATCAGCGCCGGCATCACCGCTTCACCGTTGTTGACGCGAAGCTGTCCGCCCGGACGGACGCTGGCCTGCTCGCCTGCCGAATTGGTGTAGTTCCAGACATTGGGCGTGGAGAGATAGGCGTAGCTGAAGCATTTGTGTTCGGCGAGATGCATCGGATGCGTCGGCCGGCCATGTTTCTTGAGGTAGGACGGCGCCGCCACCGTGAAGCGCGGCATGGTGAAGAGCCGCCGTGCGATCAGCGAAGAGTCCGGCAGCCGCGCGATCCGCACCGCCATGTCAAAACCCTCGCCGATCAGATCGATCGTCGCATCGCTCAGATGCAGATCGACCGAGACCTCCGGATAGGTTTCGAAGAACTCCGGCAGCAACGGCGCCACCGCCTTGATCCCGAACGTCATGGGCACAGCGAGCCGGACCAGGCCGCGCGGCGCCACCGATTGCGCCAGCGCCTCGTTCTCGGCCGCCTCGCCGTCGACGAGCAGGCGCGTGGCGCGTTCGGCGAGCTTGTGCCCGGCATCGGTCAGCGCCAGCCGCCGCGAGGTGCGGTTGAACAGCCGGGCACCGAGTCGTTCCTCCAGCCGCGTGACCGCCTTGGACACCGTTGCCTTGGACATCGCGAGCTCGCTCGCGGCCCCCGCAAACGACCGTAATTCCACGACTTTTGCGAAAATCGCGAGCGCCTCGAAATCGGGGAGTTTTGCCATGTGCGCCGGTCCAATTGGGGTATTTCAGGAAACAATGCGTTTCAACAGTTTCTATTTCTATACCACAGACGGAGGCTTATCCAAGGGTCATCAGACATTCAGGAATGGAGAAATCCAATGACCAAGAAGCTCTCAGGCAAGGTTGCCCTCGTCACCGGCGGCTCGCGCGGCATCGGCGCGGCCTCGGCCCGCGCTCTCGCCGATGAAGGCGCGGATGTCGCCATCAGCTATGTCGCCTCGCCGGAAAAGGCCGAGGCGGTCGTTACCGAGCTCAAGGCCCGCGGCGTCAAGGCGCGCGCTTTCAAGGCAGACCAAGCCTCGGCCAAGGACGTGACGCAGCTCGTCAACGACGTCGCCAAGGAATTCGGCCATCTCGACATCCTCGTCAACAATGCCGGCGTTGCCGCGGGCGGAGCGATCGATGATGCGAAGGCTGACACGGCCGCGCTTGAGCGGCAGGATTCCATCAACGTACACGGCGTGATCGCGGCGATCCGCGCTGCTTCGCAATTGATGGGCGAAGGCGGCCGCATCGTCACCGTCGGCTCCATGCTCGCCGACCGCGCCTCGTTCCCGGGGCTTGCCGACTACGTCGCCACCAAGGCGGCCGTCGTCGGCTACACCAAGGGCGCGGCACGCGACCTCGGCCCGCGCGGCATCACCGTGAACGTGGTGCAGCCCGGCTCGATCGACACCGACATGAACCCGAAGGACGGCGGCGAGTTCGCCGAGACGCAGCGCAAGCAGCACGCGCTGCAGCGCTTCGGCCGCCCCGAGGAAGTCGCCGCCGGCGTCGTGTTCCTCGCAAGCCCGGAAGCCTCCTTCGTCACCGGCACAGTGCTCAACGTCGACGGCGGGTTCGGCGCCTGATCAAGGCGCCACCCGTTCAACCCAAAGGATCACACAAAGGAATTACGCAGATGATCGAACTCAGACCTTTCGCAAAGCTCGGCGGCGCCGATCACGGCTGGCTCAAGGCCAAGCACCATTTCTCCTTCGCCAGCCACTACGACCCAAACAACATGGGTCATGGCGCCCTGCGGGTGTGGAACGACGACGAGATCGCGCCGAACACCGGCTTTCCCGCCCATCCTCACGCCAACATGGAAATCATTACCTATGTGCGCGAAGGCGCGATCACCCATCAGGACAGCCTCGGCAACGAGGGCCGCACCGAAGCGGGCGACGTGCAGGTGATGAGCGCGGGCAGCGGTGTCCGCCACTCCGAGTACAATCTGGAGCCGACCAAGACCCGCATCTTCCAGATCTGGATCGAGCCTGTGGCGCGCGGGGGCCAGCCGACCTGGGGCTCGAAGCCGTTTCCGAAGGCGGACCGTTCCGGCAAGCTCGTCACCATCGCCAGCGGCGACGAGAACGACAAGGACGCCTTGCCGATCCGCGCCGACGCGCGGGTGCTGGCGACCACGCTCAAGGCCGGCGAAACGGCTGAGTATTCAGCTCAGAAGTCGCGCCACCTTTATCTCGTGCCAGCGGCAGGCGCGGTCGAAATCAACGGCGTGCGCGTCAATGCCCGCGACGGCGCCGCGATCCGCGACGAGGACAGGCTGAAGATCACGGCTCTGGAAGATTCCGAGCTCGTGCTCGTCGACGCGGCTTAAGCGCTATCCGTCATGGCCGGGCTTGTCCCGGCCATCCACGCCCCACCATGGGCGCACAAGAACGTGGATGCCCGGGACATCTAGCGCGAAGACGCGCTTCGCGCTTCTGCCCGGACATGACGTCCCCCACAAACAGTCAACATCGATCCCAACGGAGACCACCATGACCAAAGTTCTCGTCCTCTATTATTCCGCCTATGGCCACATCGAAGCGATGGCCCATGCCGTCGCCGAAGGCGCGCGCGAGGCCGGCGCCACCGTCGACATCAAGCGCGTGCCTGAGCTGGTGCCGGCCGAGGTCGCCAAGGCCTCGTACTACAAGGTCGACCAGGCTGCGCCCGTCGCCAAGATCGAGGACCTCGCCAATTACGATGCGATCATCGTCGGCACCGGCACCCGCTTCGGCCGCATGGCCTCGCAGATGGCGAACTTCTTGGACCAGGCCGGCGGGCTCTGGGCCAAGGGCGCGCTGCACGGCAAGGTCGGTGGCGCCTTCACCGCGAGCGCGACCCAGCATGGCGGCCAGGAGACGACGCTGTTCTCGATCATCACCAACCTCTTGCATTTCGGCATGGTCGTGGTCGGTCTGAACTATGGCTTTGCCGGCCAGATGAAGCTCGACGAGGTCACCGGCGGCGCCCCCTACGGCGCCACCACGATCACCGGCGGTGACGGCAGCCGCCAGCCCAGCGCCAACGAGCTCGCCGGCGCGCGCTATCAGGGCCGCCAGATCGCGGAGACCGCCAAGAAACTTCATGGCTGAACTTCATGGCTGAGCGCAGTTAGGCTTTATGCACGAACGACTGCATGGCTGATGCGACGCGGGCGGCGTTCTCATTCGGGAACGCCGCCCCATTTACGTGGTCGGGATATTTGACCAAAGCGATACGAATGGCTTTCGAACTCTTGTTGATCGCGCAGATGATCCGCAGGCCTGCGCAAGCATTGGCGCGGCGCTGGTATTGCCGCAGCCTGTTCCGCGCCTCGCGCGGCCGGTTGCATTGCGCCGGGTGCGCGAAATCGTAAGGCGCGAGCGGTCCGTCACGCCTGCGTGAGGTCGGCGTGGGGCTTGATTGAATCCGTCGGAACGGGTGCTGCAGCCGTCGAAAGCCACCAGCCCTCACCGGCAAACCAGCACGTCTCGTCCGGAGCGCCGCCTCTGCGCAGCGACTGTACGCTCTCCCATCCTTTCGCGAACGCCTCGGCCAATCGCCGGCCGGCATCCGCGTCCTGCAGTCCCGCGCAGCCGATGAACTGGGCTCGACTCAGGAATTTCGCCGGCCAGACCGTGCCCTCGTCCGGGCGCGTGATCATCAACATGCCACCGAGCATGCCCTCCGGCGCCAACGGAAACACCAGCCGGCCGCCGGGCCGCAGCGCATCGAGCCATTCCGTGGCCGGCTGCGCCGCACCCGCACAGACATAGATCACATCCGCTCCCGGTAAATCGGACGCGATGCCCGAGCGATCTTCCAGCTCGACATGCGGGATGTCCTTCAGATTTTCGCGCGCGAGCGCCGCCAGGCCTTCGTCGATCTCATAGGCATGGACACGGCCCGAAGGTCCCGTGAGCTCGGCGAGAAGGGCCGTGTAGTAGCCGCTGCCCGCACCGATCTGGATCACCGTCTCGCCTTCCCGCACACCGCAGCCGCTGAGCCAATAGGCGTGCGCGCCCGGCATCCCGATATTGAGGCCGCGCGCCGGATCCAGCGCCAGAAGCGTGTTCTGATAGAGGAAGGCGGGATCATCGTCGGGCGTCACGACATAGGGATGGCCACCGACGGAGATCGACCACGGTCCGGGTCCGGCGAAGGGTTCGCGCCTGACCGTGCTAAAGGCCTGCTCGATACGGGGATCCGTCGTCTTGGCCGCAGCGCAGATCAACTGCGCATAGAATGCGCGATATTTCGCCGAACGATCTTCCATGTCGCCTCCGGAAAGCGGGGGCGACGATAGCACAACGCGCGCGATCATCGAAGCTCGGCGCAATCGAAGGCTTTGTGACAGCCCGGTGACGTGTCGATCGCGCGGGCCACGCCTCAACCGCGTTCGGTCTTCTTCCTGATGAGGTCTTTACCGATCGGTCGCGCCGGCTCGCTCCGCAGCACGAGCGAGGTCGTCACAGTGCCGAAGCCGGCGATACGATCCACGATCGTCTCCAGATCTTCCGGCGCCGGAACCAGCACCTTGAGCACGAAGCAATCATCGCCGGTCACGCGATGGACTTCGACGATGTGCGGAATCTCGCCGAACCGTTTGAGGCAGGTCTTGATGTGCTCATGCGAGGTGCGCAGGCGGACCAGCGCCATCAGGCCGAGCCCTAGCGCGCGCGGATTGATGCGGGCGCCGTAGCCTTCGATAATCCCGGCTTCCTCGAGCCGCTTCACGCGCTCGGAGATGGCCGGCTGAGACAGCCCGACGGAACGGCCGAGCTCGGACAGCGGCACGCGCGCATTGACCTGCAATGCCTCCAGGATCTTCAGATCCTTGGTGTCAATGCTTCCGAAGCGATCCAAGACAATTCTCCATTCCACCTTGAGATCATCGGCAGATGATCTCTTTCGCCGATGACTTGCCATGTGACGCAGCGCCAAGACCGGCCACACTGCACGTGCATCTCAGATATCACGGGACGATCATGCACGACATCATCACCTTGCCCGGCCTCGGCGGCTCCGCAGAAACTCATTGGCAGACACTCTGGGAGCGCAACGATACACGTTTCACGCGGTTTCAGCCGGCGAGCTGGGACCGGCCGGAGCTCGCCGATTGGGAGCAATCCCTGGAGCAGGCGGTCGGGCGCTGCGCGAAACCGCCGGTGCTGGTCGCACACAGCCTCGCTTGCCTGCTGGTGGCGCACTGGGCCACGCGCTTCCCATCCACGATCGCGGGTGCTTTTCTGGTCGCGGTGCCCGATCCCGATGGCGCCAATTTTCCCGCGGAGGCGGCTGCGTTCAAGCCGGTGCCGGACCGCACGCTGCGCTTCCCCTCGCTCATCATCGCCAGCACCGACGATCCCTTTGGCAGGCTCGATAAGACGCAGCAGCGGGCGCGTGCCTGGAAGTCCGGTCTGATCGTGCTGGGCGCCCTTGGCCACATCAATGCGTCGAGCGGGCTCGGCGACTGGCCGCAGGGTCGCGCGCTGCTGGACGCCTTCAGTGCCGGCCTTTCGAGATGACGCGCGTACTGACGGCCTCCGTCACCGCATCTTGCGTATCGCCCTGCTGGCGAAGGCGGCGAGCCTGGGATAGCGACGCAGGTTCTGCGCGGTATGGTCGCGCCATGCATAGGGAGCGCCGCGCCAGGACAGCGCGATGCTGACATCGGTCAACGCGACCTTCTCGGCGCCGAAGCGGCGCTTGTAGTCCTGGTTGCCGATGCTCAGATCGAAACGGCGCACGCCCTCTGCATGCAGCGCCGCCATGGTCCGTTCGGTGACGAGCAGCCCCGGCGAGCAGTTCGGCCATGAATCGGCGGCGTGGCTGATACGCAGAAGGAAATAGCTCGCACCAAACCTGACACCGAACGTGGTGGCGACGACGGCCTCGTCGCAGACCAGCGCCGAGATGACGGCATAGCCCTCCGCGATACCCTGGCGGGTGACCTCGCGATAGAACCGGGCATGAGCGTCGTCGTTGAGGACGAAGCGCGAGCCGAGCTTTCGCATGCGGGCCTGCTGCTGGACATCCATCACGTCCAGCATCTCGCGCGCACGCGCGACATCCGTGGCGATCTCGAACCGCGCGCCGGCATGACGGCTGAAGACCCGCCAGCAGCGCGGCATCTGCATGCGCTTGATCGAGGCCCGATAGGCTTCATAGTCGTCGCCCGTCAGCACGAGGTTGCCGTTGAGCGAGCAGGATCCGATCCGTCCGAGCGACACCAGCGGGTTCGGCTTGTCGCCAACATGGGCCGGCATCTTCTTCAGCCGCAGCAGATCGAAGCAGTCGGGCAAGGCGCGCACCGCGTCGACCAGCGCCCTGCCGATCGCATCCGTCGCCGCAGCGTCCAACGCGGCATCGAGCGCCAGGATCGGCGCGTTGTTGTCGGAGACGCCGAGGTCGGCGAATTCGACGATGCGGATGCCGCGCCTGATGTGGCTGATCATCGGCACCACCGCGATGTCCTTGCCGGTCGCGGCATCGGAGATCAATGCGATCAGCGGTGCAAAGCCGTGAAACGCCTCGTACCATGCGCCGAGCCAGTAACCGTGCTGGAATGCGGTGCGATGCCCCACGCTCAGGCGCGATGCGGCCTGCCGCCAGTCACGCACGAAATCGACAGCGATTCCCGACGTGCTGGACACAAGACCATCTGATTGCTCGACGCTGAGAAACGTCATCCGCGGGACATGCGATTACTGAATGTTTCCAGATAGATTATGTTTGTCGCAGACCACAAGTGACGTAACGGCTTATCGTTAAGCCAACATCACTATCGCTCCGGCTGCGACAAGCTGTCAGCGCTCCGGTTCCGTCTGTTCGACGCACTGGAACCTGGCGAGGAAATGCAGGCCAGCCACTGCAAGCGCGAACATGAACCAGATCGGATTCTGCCGTTCGAGCAGGAACGTCTCGGTGGCCCCGTAATACAGGCCGAACAGCCATACGGTGAGGAACAGTTTTGCCAGCGCGCGACTACGGTTGTGAGCCTGGGCCGACTGGAAATTGCCGAGCGGTGCGAGCACGAAGACGAGGATCACGAGCATCAGCCCCGGCAGGCCGATGGTGACCGCGAGGTCGAGATAGCTGTTGTGGCTGTGCGCCGCGGACGTCGCCCATTCGGACCCCTGGGCGGTCTGCCGCGCGGTCACGTCGTCCCAGAACGCCGCATAGCCGTGACCGATGATCGGCTTCTCGGCGACGGCCGCGAGCGCGAATTCCCAGATGGCGGACCGGCCGGTGAAGGTGGGATCGAGGGGAAGCAGCCGCGTCAGCGCCCCGAGCGCCGGGCTCAAGACGCTGCCGACCGTCAGCAGGTTCATCACGATCAGCGGCACGAAGCAGATGAGCCGCTTCAGCCACAGGCCTGGCGTGGCATAGACCAGCGAGGCGAGCGCGTAGATCGCAAGGCACAGCACCGTCGACGTCTTGCCGCCGGTGTAGATCAGGAAGATGCCGGCAAGCGCGGCGATCGCGGGCCCCATCACGAACGAGCCGACGCCGCAGAGATAAATACCGACATAGACCAGGATGGTCATCACCGGCGAAGCGATGTTCTTGTGGCCGAAGCTGCCGCGCCAGTCGCCGGCAAGCTGCGGCTCGGTGAGATCGAGCGCGGTGTGCATCGAATATTGCGGCGCGAGGAAGACGCCGAGATAGCACAGCACCAGCAGCACGAGCGCGGCGCCGCCTAGACACAGGTTGAAAGTCCGCTGTGTCGGCGGCAGCAATGGCAACAGCATGGCGAGCGACGTCACGCTGACCGCCAGCACGAAGCGCTGGATCGAAACGCCGCGGCTCTCGGAGAAGACGATGTTGATCAACAGCCAGCCGACGAGGCAAAGATGCAGCGGCGTCACCAGGCTCTTCAGCGCAGGCGCATCGGTGGCGGCGACGAACAACATCGCGACCGCAGCCAGCAGACCCCAGGAGATATAGGTGAGCGCCATGCGCCCGCCGACGACCGTGGTCACATCCTCGTTGCGAAGGTCAGGAAACGGATCGAGCGTGATCAGCACCAGCAGCAGCGCCGCAACCGCGACGAGGCAGCGCGCCGCCCGCGCGGCATTCAGCCCCGCGAGCCCATCGTGCAGGACGCGGCCCAGCGTTCGGGTCTCCACGTCGGTCATGTCAGCGGCGCTGCGATCCATGCTTCGATCCATGGCTCAAGGCAGGTGGTGAAGCCGGGGACGCTTTGAGTCTAGCCCATCCTTGTTAAGCATCCGTCAACCAATAGGGCCGAGGCCTGCGTTGCCGCCTGCGGCCGCACGATGCTGCGCGCGATCTCGTAATATTGCAGCGCCCGCTGCTCCAGCGTGAGATTGTCGAGCACGAAGCCGCGCGGATCGAACGCATCAGCGGTGCAGCCGGCCCAGAAACGGTCCCAGCCAGCCTCGAACCCCGCGATGTCGATGAACTTGGCGCCGCAGCGGTTGTCCCAATACGGCACCGACGACACCGGTGCGAACCGGACGCGGTGCGGATAATAATCCGGGTCACGCCACGGGCCGCCGGGATCCCAGGCGAATACCGGCACGCCGCAGGACAGAGCCTGCTGATAGGCGATGCCCTGACTCTCGTTCTGGCACAGGAAGATCATCGCGCGCGAGCACGCCAGCGCGGCCTGATAGTCTTCTTCCTTGTAGCTGCCGTAGCGCAATTCCGTGAACGAGCGGCCCTCCTTGAGGAGCCGGGCGCGGACGGGCTCGATCAGCTCCGGCGCATAGCGCTCGCGGTCCCAATGGACCTTGTCGTAGATCAGGACGTCGACGGTCTTTTGCGACGGCGCCGACGGCGCCCAGAGATCCGTGTCGATGCCGATCGGCCAGGCCTCCGTGTCGGGCCAGTACGGCCGGTACATGTCGACGTACCAAGGGCCGGGCACCACGACCTTCTTCACCGGCAGCCGCTTGAACAGATCAGGATCGTCCAGCGGATGATTGTGGGCGGCGACGCCGAGCAGGATCGGATTCTTCCACGCGAACTTGTCGAGCAGGAAGGTGCGACCGATGATGCAGGCGAGTTCGTCGGGATGCTGCGCGATGTAGCCGTAATCGTTGACGCGGTAGCGGATGCCGAGCCGGTCGAGCCCTGCGCAGAGATTGAGGAACACGCGAAGCTGCCCGCTCATGCGCGGCTCACCGAGCAGCATCCGGCGCGCCATGCGCCGCAGATGCCGGTCGCCGGGAAACCAGCGATCGTCCTTGTCCTCGTAGAAGAGGTTGAGGACCATGGCATCGGGGTCGTGTTCGAACGTCTTTGCGGGCACTAGATCCATCCGCGGCAAACAGGTCCGCATTCTCGCATGGGACCCGCTGTCGCACTCTTAAATTTGCGACAGGCTTAATGCCCGCGGCTTAACGCTAATCTACGAAACCAGAAACACGCAGGCCTTCGCGACAACGATTTGGCCGTAATGCGAGTATCATTCGCGGCGGGCCAATGTCGCGATTGATCGCAATGCCAGTCGGCAGATGCGCCCTGGTTAACAGACCCTTAAAGGCGAGCCGTGGCCCTGATCACTGCCGAAGATGTTCTCGATTTGCCGGCTACCTCGCGCGTCGTTCCGGCGCCGCGTCTCCCGCTGCCGGCCGGCTCAACCACATCGGTGTCCGTCGTCATTCCCGCCAAGAACGTTGCGGCCTATATCGGCGAAACCCTCGCCAGCGCACTGGCGCAAGGCGAGATCACCGAAGTGATCGTCGTCGACGACGGCTCGAGCGACACCACCACGGCCATTGTCCGCGCCATTCGTGACCCGCGGCTGCGCCTGATGACCAACGACTCCGCCGGCGTATCCGCCGCGCGCAATCTCGGCGCACGATATGCGAGCGGCGAATGGCTGCTCTTCCTCGATGCCGACGACCGCCTGCGCCCCGGCGCGGTGGCGGCGCTGCTGGCGGCGGCCCGCGGTGCTCCGCGCGCGGTTCTCGTCTACGGCGACTACAACACGATCGACAGCGAAGGACGGCAGATTGGCCGGCGGGGCCTGCTGAAGGGACGCCGCAAGCCGTCAGGCGACGTGCTGGCGCGGCTCGCGGCCGGCAATTTCATCGTCAATGGCGGCATCGCGCTCGCACGTGCGGAGGCGTTCCGCGCCATCGGCGGCTTCGACACGTCCCTCAGATATTGCGAGGACTGGCATTGCTGGTGCCGCCTCGCCGCTATCGGCGAGTTCGAGTTCGCACCAAAGCTCCTGCTCGACTATCGCCTGCACACCGCCAACACCATGAATGCGGCGGTGCGGACGCCGAAGGACTTCTTCCCTGCGATCGCGCGGGTGTTCGACGATGGGCTGATCCTGGCGAGACTGCCCGAGGGTACGGCGGCCGGGCTGCGCCAGGCCGCCGAGGTCCATCTCGTCACCTATTCGGCGATGCAGGCGGTCCGCTTCGGCAGATATCGCGACGCCTTGGCTTATCTCGGGATGGTCGGCCGGCGCTCGCTCAAATCGCTGCCCCGCGCCGCGGTCAGGGTCGCCCTCGCCCGTTTGGGCATCTAACCCGCGTCACGACACGATTTTCGAGGCCTCATAGGGCTTCGGAGCGAAGCCGAGCGCCGCGAGCATTGAGCCAAGCGCGACCAGCGCGGGATGCATGGCGACGACGGCCTTCGATGTCGCGAGCAGACGGGCCGAGCGCACCAGCGACAGCGGCAGCCGTCCTAGCATCTGCGCGAACACCCGCGCCCGCGCGCCTGCGCTCTGTGCGGCCTTGTACTGCACGCGATAATTGATAGCGCCAATACGCAGGCTGCGCTTGGCGATCCAGCCGAGGCTGGTGCGGCTTTGCGGCACGGTCTCGGTGATGACCGCCTCTGCCGTCCAGTGGAAGATCATGCCGGCATCGCGGCACCGCACGAAGAAATCGCAATCGCCGCCGCCGAGGAAATTGAAGCGCAGGTCGAAGGCGGGACGATCGAACCGCTCGAACGCCGCGCGCGTGATCAGGCAGTTGCCACAGCCATAGATCAGCGGCACCGCGCCGCTGTAATCATATGCGGGGCAGAAGGCGGGATGACGTGCCAGCCAGGGCTTGCTGTCGTCGTCGAAGACCGGCAGCACCGGCCCGCCGACCACGTCGGCGCCGGTCGCCTCCGCGGTGCGAACCATCAGCTCGAGCCAGTCGGGCGAGGCGATCTCGTCGTCGTCGATCATCAGGAAGCGGGTCGCGGCCGGAAACAGCGCCTGGGCCGTCTCGAAGGCGGCGTTGATCGCCTGGCAATTGCCCTGCCGTTTCTCGACCAGGCAAACGCCCTGGAGCCGGTCGTCGGCCAGATACTCCGCGGCAACCGGCGTGCTTTCGCGCCCCACCGCGTCGTTCTCGACCATGACCACCGCGAAGGAGCGCGGCGTGCGCTGGCTCGCGAGCGAGTCCAGCGTCAGCCGCAGATGGTGCGGGCGGCGGAAGCATGGAATGCAGACGACGATGCCGACCGACAGGTCGATGACGCGGGAGCTCGCCGCGATCTCCCGGTTGGGATCGCGCACGGCATCCGAGATCCGGCTGGCGGAAAGGTCTGTCGGGATCAGCGTCATGGCATCCTAGATGTCCGATATGTATTGAAAAAGCCCTGCGTCAATCGCGCAGCAATCGGCGCTGTCCTGCGACGGCACATCGCCGCGGGACATATCAGCCCCAAAATGAACGGCGGGCCCGAGGCTCGCGACGGCGCAACGCCGCCGATCTCCCGCCCTCCATACACTTAACCGCTTTTGCGCGTTTCTCCTGCAAGTCCCTGCATACGTGATAGTGCAATTCGCAGTCCATCACGCGCACAACAGCGCAACATGGACAATGCCGTAGTTAACGCCTGCCCGCATTAACCCGACCGTAAGCACCGCGACCGGTGAAGCGGCCCGGCACCGGATTTGCTCTTCGGGCATGCGAGATTTTTCCTGTAAATTTGAGTCGAACAAGCGCGGTCAGAAAAAATGAACAAGCCAGCCTCGATCGATTTCGCGACAGCCACGGCGATCCAAATCCCAACGGCCACGGCACGCACCCAGGCGCTGCACGATCTGGTCCCCGGCGAAGCCCGCGACAGCCTGCTCGCCGTCCACGACGTGCTCCGCCGCGAGCTGCCGCAGGGCCAGCTCGCCACCTATGAGGCCGGCGGCGGCTCGTGCAGTGTTCTGCCACCGGAGCTGCTCAACCGCAGCAAGGTCACCGTCGTCGACATCGACGAGGATCAGGTCCGCAACAACACTTACGCCGACGAGGCGATCCTAGGCGACGTGCAGACTTACAGCTTTGGACGCGAAACCTTCGATCTGGTGATCTGCTACAACGTGATCGAGCATCTGCCCCATGTCGATGCCGCGCTCCTGAATTTCCGCGACGCACTCAAGCCCGGTGGAATGATCCTGATCGGCGCACCCAATCCGCGCTCGCTGTCGGGCGTCGTCACCAAATACTCGCCGCACTGGTTTCATGTCTGGTTCTACCGGAATATCCGAGGCATCAAGGATGCCGGCCTGCCCGGCGAGCCGCCGTTCCCGACCTTCTTCCATCCGCTGGTGACGCTGCCGCGGCTCGAAACATTCGCCGCGGCCAACGGCCTCGAGATGATCTACCGCCGCGAGGTCGAGAGTCCGCGCTATCCCGAGATGCGCCGGCGCAAGCCGCTGTTCGCCGCTCTGGTCGATGCCGGCGCCGCCGTGATGAACGCCGTGCTGCCGGGCAGGATCGACGTTCGCCGCGGTGATTACCACGTCATTCTGAGGAAGCGCTGACGATCATGGCACGCGCGCGGTCCATCGCGGGACGAGCGAAGCCTTGCGGCATCGCTGCGCGCGGTAACGAACCGTTAATTCCTTGGGGACCTCAGCGTCATCGCGACGCGTCGAAGAGTGGCATGCGCTTAAACGCTTTGTTTGCCATTTCGGTGAATAGTCCCTCAATGAGTATGGTTAATTTTCCCTGTTGCGTTGATTGGGCATCTATATCCCGGGTGCGTGGCGTAAAGCGAAGAGTAACCCCTCAGCCCGCGGTCGTTGGAATGAAAGCTGGGGACTATGCTTGACTACAACCAGCCGATAGATCGGGCCGGACCGGAGGCCCCGCAGCAGAGGCCTCAAGCCGGCTTCAACGTGCTGGAGCTCGTCAATCTGCTCTGGCGGCGAAAGATCGCGATTGCCGCTGCCGCGCTCCTCGGCGCGACGCTTGCCGTCACCGCGGGCAAGAGCGTGACGCCCCGCTACACCGCCACCGCCCAGCTCTATGTCGACCCGCGCGAGCTTCAGCTCGTCGATCGCGAGCTCACGCCGCGCGCGCAGGACGTCTCCGGCATGGCCATGGTGGTGGAGAGCCAGGCGCGCCTGATTACCTCGAACAGCGTGCTGCTCCAGGTGATCCAGCAGGCCAATCTGGACAAGGATCCCGAATTCGGCGGCGGCGGTGACGCCAGGAGCCTGATGTCGTCGCTGCTCGGCCTGATCGGCCTTCAGCCCCGCGCGCCCTCCGCCGCGGAGACGAAGGAAGTGCAGCTCGCGGCGCTCGACGCGCTGAACAGGCACGTCACGGTCCGCAAGACCGAGAAGAGCTTCATCGTCGACATCGAGGTCTGGTCGACCGATCCGGCGAAAGCGGCGATGCTCGCCAACACGCTGACAAATGCCTACCTCGCCGAATCCCGCAACTCGCAGGCTTCGGCCGCGCGACGCGCCACCAACGATCTCTCCGGCCGCCTCAAGGAGTTGCGCGAGCGGCTGCGCAGTGCCGAGACCGCGCTCGCCACCTACAAGGCCCAGAACAATTTCGTCGGCACCCAGGACGCGCTGATCAGCGACCAGCAGCTCTCCGCCAGCAACCAGCGGCTTTCCGCGGCCCGCGCGGCGACGATGGACGCACAGGCGCGGCTCGACCAGATCGAAGCGAGCCGGCGCACCGCTGCCGATGCCGGCGCGAATTCGGAAGCGCTGCAATCGCCTACCATCGCAAACCTGCGCGCGCAATATGCCGACGCCCGCAAGAAATATGCGGAGCAGGCCGGCGAGCTCGGCCCGCGGCATCCGGCGCTGCGCCAGACCGAGAAGCAGGTCGAGGATCTCAAGCGCACCATCAACGAAGAGATCGATCGCTTCGCGCAGTCCGCCAAGAACGATCTGACACGCGCCCGCGACTTTGAAGCCTCGCTCAACCGGGCCCTGGAAGCGCAGAAGCGGCAGAGCGTTCAGCTCAGCCAGGCCGCCGTGCGCCTGCGCGAGCTCGAACGCGAGGCCGATGCAAGCCGCGACGTCTATCAGTCCTTCCTCAAGCGCTCGCGCGAGACCGAGGAGCAGGAGACCCTGAACACCTCGGCGGCCCGCGTCATCGGCGAAGCCACCGTGCCGCAGCGGCGCTCGTTCCCGCCGGCGATGAGCATGTTTGCCATGATCGGCTTCATCTTCGGTGCGCTCGCTGCTGCAAGCTGGTTCGTCGCGGCCGAGCTGCTGTCCGCCGGTGCGACCGCGCCGGCAGCGCCCACACCGGCCCGTCGTGAGCGCACGCCGGCACCGCGGGCTCCGCGAGCGCCGGAGATTTCGCGGACACCGGAAGCAGCCCAGCCGCAGCCGGCTCCGCGAGCTCCGGAAATTGCGCAATCTCTACCGGAGCTAGCCGCGCCATCGCTGCAGCCTGAGATGGACGAAAACACGCTGATCGGAAAGCCGCTGATCGCGCGCCTCCAGGAGGCCGACGTCATTCACACGCTCGGCGCCATCCTCGCCACCGGTGGCGGCGTCGATCTGACCCGGCTGGGCTGGCCGACGCTCCGCCCCGGCTTTCCGCTGACGACGCTGCTCAACGCCTGGCGCGACATGCGCACTGCCGTGGCCGGGCGTGCCGGCGGCAAGGCCATGCCGGTCATCGCGCTGGTCGGCGCGGGCGAGACCACCGGGCGCAGCGTGACCGCGCTGAATTTCGCACTCGCGGCCGCGCGCGACGGCGCCCGCGTGCTGATGATCGATGCCGACCATCAGGCACACTCGCTCTCGAACAAGGTGAGCCGCCCCGGCAAGAGCGAGCCAAGCCGGCTCGGCTGGCTCTCGATCGGCAGCAAGGCCTCGCGCGAGATCAAGACGGTCAACGGCATCTCGGTGCTGCCGGCCGCCGACGGCGATGCCGGCAAGGCGACTGAGGCCATGCGCAAGGCCATCGAGCAGGCGCGCGCCGCCGGCGGCTACGATCTCGTGATCCTCGACGGCCCCGTGACGCCGCTTGGTGCAGCCAGCCGCAAGCTGCTCGACGACGCCGACGCGCTGGTGGCAGTGCTGCCGACCAGCCTCGACATCAACGACGGCCTGGAAGAAATCCTGAACACGCTCGGCCGCGCCGAGCGCAAGCTCGTCGGCGTCGTGCTCGACGAGCTCACCCCCGCAACTCAAGCGCGCCAGCGAGGCAGACAATATGCTTGAGCGCCGCGTCAATCTGGACGGCCGGGCCGCAACCGCCGACGTGCCGCGGATCACTATCGGCGGCCTTCGCATGGCCGCGCTCGACCTGGAAGCAACTGCCGATTTCATGATCGAGGCCACCGATCCCAGACATCGCATCGGCCGTCCGCTGCACCTGACCTCGGCCAATGGCGAGGTGTTGGCGCGCTGCTCGACCGAACCGGAGACCGAACGCCTGTTCCGCGGCGCCGACCTCATCAACGCCGATGGCCAGCCGCTGGTCGCGGCGTCAAAGCTGCAATCCTGGTTTCCGCTGCCGGAGCGCGTCGCCACCACCGATTTGTTCCACGTGGTCGCGCGCAAGGCCGAAGCCGTCGGCCGCACTTTCTACATGTTCGGTGCCAGCGAGGAAGAGAACGCCGCGGCGGTCGCGAATGTCCAGCGGCTGTATCCGAACCTCAAGATCGTCGGGTACAGCCACGGCTATCTGCGCGGCGACGCCCTGCGCGCGAAAGTCGAGGAGATCAACGCGCTCGCGCCGGATTACCTCTGGGTCGCGCTCGGCGTGCCCAACGAGCAGGCATTCGTCGAGCAATACACGCCGCTGCTGACCAATGTTGGCGTTATCAAGACATCCGGCGGCTTGTTCAACTTTTTATCGGGCAGCCGGTCCCGCGCGCCGCAGTGGATGCAGAAGATCGGACTCGAATGGGCCTGGCGCACATGGCTCGAGCCGCGCCGCCTGCTCTGGCGCTATTTGACCACCAACCCTCGTGCGCTCTATCTTCTCTTCAGCCGCAAACGGCCTTCCAATCGCTGAGAGAAGAGTAGAAGACGACATGACCGACCGACCGACCGTCCTCGTCACAGGGGGCGCGGGCTATATTGGCTCGCATGCCTGCCGCGCACTGTCTGCCGCCGGCTATCAGCCCGTCGTTTATGACAATCTCTCGACAGGTCATCGCAGCTTCGTCGCCGGTCCGCTGGTGACGGGCGACCTGCTCGACGGCGCCGCGCTGGCGCGCGCCTTCGCCGACCACAAGGTCACGGCGGTGATGCATTTCGCGGCGGCAAGCCTCGTCGGCGAGTCCATGACCGACCCGCAGAAATACTACATCAACAACGTCCAGGGCACGCTGTCGCTGCTGCAGGCGATGCGCAACGCAGGCTGCCAGCGCATCGTGTTCTCCTCGACCGGCGCCGTCTACGGCAACGCCGATTCCAAGGAGCTGCCGGAGGACTTCCCCTGCGCGCCGATCAATCCCTACGGCGCGTCGAAATGGATGATCGAGCGCATGCTCGCCGATTATCGCGCAGCCTATGGCTTCGGCGCATTCTGCCTGCGCTATTTCAACGCCAGCGGCGCCGACCCGGCCGGCGGCATCGGCGAATTGCGTGACAACGAAACGCATCTCATTCCGCGCGCCATGATGGCGCTCCAGGGCCATGTCGACTTCGCCGTGTTCGGCGACGACTACGACACGCCGGACGGCACCGCGATCCGCGACTACATCCACGTCACCGACCTCGCTGCGGCGCATGTCGCAGCACTGAAGCTCCTGGAAACGGGACATGCCGGCGGCAGCTTCAATCTGGGCACCGGCTCCGGCTTTTCGGTCCGCGAGATCCTGAACGCCATCAGGCAGGAGACCGGGCGCGAGGTGCCGCACACCATGAAGCCGCGTCGCGCCGGCGATCCCACTTATCTGGTCGCCGATGCCTCTGCCGCGCGAAAAGTGCTGAACTTCGTGCCGCGCCATTCCGACCTGCCGACGGTGATCCGGACTGCCTGGGCCTGGCACCAGACAGCGCATCCGCTCAGGACGCGCTAGACACCCGTATTACGGCTTGCCGGTCGGGCCCCCGAGCGGCTAAAGAGATGATCACAGCCGGCGGCGGCGCATGTCCCGACCGCCGCATGTTGCTCTTATGGCCGCCAATGGAAGCGGCATGTGAGGCTCCGCCAATAGCGCGAGCCTGTTCTTCACAGCGAAGGCCACGATCGAGTCCGGGCATCGGCCTGCTTTCAGGCGCGGCCCAGGGAGCACGGAGCGAATGCATCAGGCCGCAAGCCTGCAATTCGAGCGCGTGATGGACGAGCTCGTCCTATGGCACGCCGTGCCGGAGGACGAACGCTCGCCCGCACCGGCCTGGTGGTGGGGACCGGCGATGGCGGTGGTCGACGCGCACGAGCCGATGCGACAGGTTTGGTGTTGTGAGCTGGGCCTCGGCGACGGCTCAAGCTTTGCCGAAGGTGCGCATGCCCTCCTTGAGCTGTTCGCCGAGCAAACCTCGCAGCCCTGGCCGGATGATTTTCCGCGCAAAGCGGACATCAAGCAAGACAACGTCCGCGAACTGCACCCGCAGCCGTCAGATGACAGCGCGTTTCAGCCGTAACGCCGCGGCTTCGGTCGCAGCGAGGTCAGGCTCCGGCTGGAGCGGCGGCGCGACAGGCAGCTCCATCGGCCGCAGCAGCTCGGCCATCTGCCGCGCCGGCACCGGCTTGGAGATGAGGAAGCCCTGCATCTCGTCGCAGCCATGGGCGCGCAGGAACGCTTCCTGCTCGGCGTTCTCGACGCCTTCGGCGACCACGGTCATGCCGAGCGCCTTGCCCATGCTGATGATCGCCTGCGCGATCGCCTGGTTCTCCGAATCCTGCGGCAGGTCGCGCACGAAGGAGCGGTCGATCTTGATGGTGTCGATCGGAAAATGCTTCATCAGCGACATCGACGAATAGCCGGTGCCGAAATCGTCGATGGCGAGGCGGATGCCGCGGCTCTGGATGGCGTCGAGCACCTTCAGCGCACGACCGACATTGCGCATCATCATGCTCTCGGTGACCTCGAGCTGGAGCAGTACCGGCGACATGCCGGACGCCGCCAGCGCCTCGTCGACGTCCTGCAACAGATGTTCGTCGACAAACTGCCGCGGCGACAGGTTGACCGCCATCGACACCGGCAACAGGCCACGACGCTGCCAGGCCATGGCCTGCGCGCAGGCCTCTTTCACCACCCAGCGGCCGATCGGCACGATCAGCCCGGTCTCTTCCGCAAGCGGAATGAATTGGGCCGGCGAGATGCTGCCGAGATCCGGGTGCGTCCAGCGCAGCAGCGCTTCCACGCCGGTGATCTGGCCGGTCTCCATGTCCACCTTGGGCTGGTAGTTCAGCGAGAACTGCTCGCGCTCCAACGCCCGGCGCAACGCGCTCTCGAGCGACAGCCGCTCGATCGACTGCGTCTTCACCTCCTTGGAGAAGAAGCGATAGCCGTTCTTGCCGTCCTCCTTGGCGAGATACATCGCCATGTCGGCGTTCTTGGTCAGCGTCTGAACGTCGGAGCCGTTGGCCGGATACATCGCGATGCCGATCGAGGCCGTGGTGTGGCATTCGTGGCCGGCCAGCTCCATGGGCTCGGCGAGCGCCACGAGAAGCCCGGTCGCGATGCGCTGGACATCGTCGATCTCACCGCACTGGTCGAGGATCACCACGAACTCGTCGCCGCCAAGGCGTGCGACATCGTCGGTTTCCCGCAGCGCGCCGCGCAGTCGGCTCCCCACTTCGAGCAGGAGCAGATCGCCGGCCTCATGGCCGAGCGAATCGTTGATGACCTTGAAGCGGTCGAGATCGATGAACAACACCGCGAAACGATGATCGTGGCGCTGAGCTTCGTCGATCGCCTCCCGCAACAGCCCGTTGAAGGTCTCGCGGTTCGGCAGGTCGGTCAGGCTGTCATGCGAGGCGAGGTATTCGATCCGCTCGTCGGCCTCGTTCTTCTCGTCGGCGCGATCGAAATTCTCCATCGCGAAGGAGACGTTGTCGGCGAGGCGCTGCAACAGCTCGACGAACTCGGCCGTGAAGGTCTCCTGCTCGGTCGACATGTAGATCATGACGCCGACGGGCTGGCCGTGCGTGATCAGCGGGAACGCCGCGCCGGAGCGCGCGCCGTCGCCTTGCAGGACGGCGTGGAAGGCGCTCACACGGCTGTCGTTGACATAGTCGTTGCTGACACAGGGCTGCCGGGTGCGGAACGCGGTGCCGCTCATGCCGCGCCCCTCGGGCCGGTCGGCGTCGATGGAGAGGCGAACGTTCCTCGTGGTTTCGGCAGACGGCCCTGCGGCCGCGACGATCGCGAGCTGGTCGCTGTCGGCTTTGGCCAGCGCAATGGTCGTCGATGTGAACTTGCCGCCGGTGGACGCGGCCTGACACACCAGCTCGAACAGCTCGGTGCGCGACTTGGCCCGCACGATCGCCTCATTGGTGGCGCTCAGCGCGGCGAACATGCGCGTCAGGCGCTCCTTCTGCGCCTCGGCCCGTGACCGCTCCTCGGCCCGGGCGAAATTGTCGAGCGCAAAGGAGACGTTCTCCGCGAGGCGCCCCAGCAACTGGATGAGGTCAGGCGTGAAGGTGCCTTCGTCCGGCGAAAGGAACAGAAGGACGCCGACGGCATCGGTGCCGTTCTTCAGCAGCGGGAAGCAGCCGCCGGATTTCGTCCCTTGATCCCGCGCGATTCGACGCCAGTGCGTCGCACGAACGTCCGTGAGGAGCTCGTTCGCGACGCAGGGTGCCTTGGTGCGAAATGCGGTGCCGGCGAGCCCCCGTCCTTCGGGCTCATCGGCGGACGTCGCGAAACGCCAGTTCTCGACGTGACTGCGACACTCGCCCTTGGTGACGACGATGTCGAGAAAGCGCGCCGTCGGATCGACCAAGGCGATGGTGGCAGATGAGAACGTTCCGCCGAGCACGGCGGCCTCGCACACGGCTTCGAACAACTCGGCGCGGGATTTCACGCGCATGATCGCTTCGTTGGTCGCGCTCAGCGCCTCCAACATGCCCCGAAGACGGTTGCGCTGCATCTCGGCCTTCGCCTTCTCGTCGGCGCGATCGAAGTTCTCGAGCGCGAAGGCGACATTGGCCTGGAGCCGTTGCAGCAGCTCGACGAATTCTGGCGTGAACGTGCCGCGTTCCGGCGAGTTGAAGAGGAAGACGCCTTCGACCCTGTCGCCATTGAACAGCGGCAGCGCCGCGGAGGAGCCGATGCCGTTGCGGCGGGCATTGGCCTGCCAGGGCTTGATCCTGTCGTCGGACAGCACGTCGTTGCTGAGGCAGGGCTGGCGCGTGCGGAAAGCGGTTCCCGTCAGCCCTCGGCCTTCAGGCACCTGGTCGGACGTGGAGAATTTGAAATTTCGGACCATATCCGCGTTCGGCCCGTAGCAAGCAACGACGCGAAGCAGCTCGGCATCGTGATCGACGAGCGCGATGTTGGCCGAGGTGAACTTGGCGCCTTTCGCCGTCGCTTCGCAAACGAGGTCGAAGAGCTCGGCCCGCGAGCGTGCGCGCAGGATCGCCTCATTGGTCGCGCTCAGTGCCGCGTACATGCGCGCCAGGCGGTCTTCCTCCTCGGCGATCCGCGCCTTCTCGGCCTCACGGTCGAAATTGTCGATCGCGAAGCAGACGTTCTCGGCGATGCGCAGCATGAGCGCGACGACCCCCTCATCCTTCGCCCAGGACTTGCTGAGGAAGGACAGGATGACGCCGATGCTCTCGCCGTTCCGGATCAGGGGGGCCGCGATGCAGGCGGCAACACCCGTGTTGAGATTGGCCTGCTCCCACGGCGTTCCCCTGGTGCGACGCGCGAGATCACGTTCGACATGGGGCTTCTGGGTTCGAAACACCTCGCCGGAAATGCCGCGACCATAGGGATTCTCGGGGTCGACGGAGTAGTGGGTCCGGGCCACGATCTCCAGATTCTCGCCGGTGCCGGCGACAGGCTTCAGCCAATGCGAGTCCTGCTCTTTCAGCAGAACGAAGGTCGCCAGCGACTTGCCGCCGTGCACCGAGGCGTCGCACACGAGCTGATACAATTCCCGCTCGGTCTTCGCACGCAGGATGGCTTCGTTGGTCGCGCTGAGCGCGCCGAACATGCGGTTGAGCCGCCGCGTCGCGAGCTCGCTGGTCTGCCGCGCGGTCTCGCGCGCGAAATTGTCCAGCGCATAGGAGATGTTGGCCGACATGCGCTCGAACAGCGACACCATCTGCTCGTTCAGTGAGCCGGCTTCCCTGCGGGTCACATACAGCACGCCGACGCTCTTGCCGTTGCAGAGCAGCGGCAGCGCAGCCGCCGCGCCGATGTGGGCCTTGGCTGCGCCCTCGCGCCACGCCAGCGAGCGAGGATCATTCAGGTAGTCGTTGCTGATGCTCAGCTTCTGATTGCGAAAGGCTTCGCCGCCGACACCCGCTCCCTCGGGCGTGCCGGAGTCGGTCGTGATCTCGAGCGAACGCAGCCGCGCAATGTCATCGCCGCAACCGGCCGCAAAGCACAGCCGCCGGCCATCCGGCCCCACCAGGAAAACCGCAACGGCCAAAAAGTCTCCGCTCGAAAACCCGGCGTCGCAGACCTTCTGGTACAGCTCGTCCGGCGATTTCGCGTAAAGGATCGCTTCGTTGATGGCGCTCAACGCTGCAAAGGTGCGCGCGAGGGTCGTCTGCACGGTCTCAGCTCCCGGGCATTTCTGCCTAATTCTCCCGGGTGCTTTATGAACGGCGACGGCCTAAGTGGTCGTTATTGCGCGCTGCAAACCCGCGATCAAAGTGAATGAGCTGCGAACGGCCGGCGCCAAACTGTCGGGAATGCCGCCGCACGGGAGGATTCTTCGACGAAGGCGCGCTCTCTTTACGATTTTGCAGCCCTGTATTGGTTTACGGGAGATTGATATCGCTCCCACGCTTTGAGACGATGGCTCCCAACAAGCAGCCCGTTAAGGGCAGAATGCCGAGGGAACGCCATGCCCGTCGTCAAGACCGACCGCCTCACGCTCATCAGCGCCGCGCTGCTCCGTGCCGCCGGAGCTTCCGACGAAGAGGCCGATGCGGTGGCCACAGGCTGCGTCAACGCCAACCTCGCCGGTCACGACTCCCACGGTGTGATCGCGGTTCCGACCTACATCGACCGCATCAAGGCCGGCCACATCGTGCCCGGCGCCAAATGGACCATCGTCCAGGAATCGCCGACCACGACGGTGATCGACGGCCAGTGGGGGTTCGGCTTCCACGTCAACGCCAAGGCGATGGCGCTGACGATCGAGAAGGCGAAGACGGCGAACGTTGCCGCCTGCACCGTATTCCGGCAAAGCCATGTCGGTCGCCTCGCCGCCTATCCGTTGATGGCGATGCGCGAAGGCATGATCGGGATTGCGACGGCGGATTCCGGCCGCTCGCCAAAGCACGTGGCGCCGTTCGGGGGCAAGGAGGCTAGGCTCGGCACCAACCCGATCTCGATCGCGGTGCCGTCCGATCTGGATGCGCCGTTCTATCTCGACATGGCAACCTCGGCGGTTGCGGCCGGCAAGATCCAGCTCGCGGTCGCCCGCGGCGAGGAGATTCCGACGGGGTGGATCATCGATGCCGAGGGACGGCACACCACCGACCCCACGCAATATCGCAAGGGCGGCGCGCTGCTGCCGCTCGGCGGCACCGAGGGCTACAAGGGCAGCGGCCTCGCCGCCATGGTCGAGGTGCTGTGCGGCCTGCTGACCGGTCTCGGCTTCGGCGTCGAACCGACCGGACGTCACAATGACGGATGCTTCATGGCGGTGTTCAACGTCGCCGCGTTCCGTCCGCTGAAGGAATTCAAGCGCGAGGTCGCCGAATTCGCGCACTATCTGAAATCGACGCCGCCCTCCGAAGGCAGCAAGGGCGTGTACTATCCCGGCGAGATCGAGGGGTTGCGCGAGCAGCAACGCCTGCGCGACGGCATCGAGATCGAGGATGCGACCTGGGAAAAGCTGCGCGCGCTGGCGCGCGAGTACCGGCTCGACACCGTCCTTGATCTGGCCTGACGGAATTTGGGAGAACAGCATGACGCGGCAGATGGTACTGGTCGGCTTCCTCCAGGCGCAGAACTGCACGAATTTGCCGAGCTCGTGGCGGCATCCGGACTCGCGCGACGATTCGATGTCGGCGGACTATTATCAGGAGATCGCCAAGATCCTCGAAGCCGGCAAGTTCCACATGGCGTTCTTCGACGATCGGCTGGCGATGCCGGACCGCTACGGCAACGATCATGCCCACACCGTCGAATACGGCATCCGCTGCGTGAAGATGGATCCGCTGATCGTGCTGACCACGATGGGCATGGTCACCGACAAGCTCGGCCTCGGCGCCACTTGCTCGACCACCTATTACGAGCCGTTCGACGTCGCCCGCCGCTTCGCGACCCTCGATTTGATGTCCGGCGGGCGCGCGGGCTGGAACGTCGTCACCTCGCTCAATGACGGCGAGGCGCTCAACATGGGTCGCGATTCCCATCCCGAACATGATTCGCGCTACGACCGCGCCGACGAATTCATGGAGGTCGTGCTCGGGCATTGGGACACCTGGGAAGACGGCGCGCTCATCATGGACAAGAAGAGCGGCCGTTTTGCCGATCCGGCCAAGGTGAAGCGGCTCGATCACAAGGGGGCGGCCTTCAAGTCCCGTGGTCCCTTCACGGTCCCGCGCTCGGACCAGGGCCATCCCGTCATCATCCAGGCCGGCGCATCCGGCCGCGGCCAACGCTTTGCCGGCCATTGGGGCGAGGTGATCTTCACGGCCGCGCGCAATCTCGCTGGTGCCAAGGAAGGTTATGCCGCCGTTCGAAACGAGGCAGCCAAGGCTGGCCGCGATCCCGATCAGATGCGCCTTTGCAATTTGACGACGCCGGTCTGCGCCGCGACCAGGGCCGAGGCTGAGGACAAGATGGCGCTGATCAACAAACTGCCGCTCGAGATCGACGCGCTGTCGCTACTTGCCGAAGCGCTCAATTACGACTTCGCCTCCAAGGACCTCGACGAGCCGTTGACGACGGACGATCTGAAGAGCATGCAGGGCATTCTGGGCCTCCGCGACGGCGTGCTGAAGAATTCCGGCAAGAGCAATCCGAGCGCGCGCGACTTCGTCACCTTTTCCGGCCGCGGCCAGGTCCACGACGCCATGGTCGGCGGTCCCAAGGAGATTGCGGACAGACTGGAAGAGATGTTCGTCGAGCGTGGCTGCGACGGCTTTGTCATCGCCGCGACCTATGTGCCCGGCTCCTATGCGGACTTCGTGCAACACGTCGTGCCGGAGCTGCAACGGCGCGGCTTGTTCCAGAAGGAGTATCGGGGCAAGACACTCCGCGAAAATCTCGGGCTGAAGCGGCCCGCGGCCGGCGCCTGGAAGGTGCAGCCGCGCGATGCCGCGGAATAACAACGAGGACAGAGCATGCGCTGGCTGAGATTCACTGTCTCGGACAAGACCTCCTGGGGAATTGTCGAGGGCGACCAGGTGATCGCGGTCGACGGCGATCCCTTTGGCGAATGGCAGCGCACCTCGCGCACGCATCCGCTGGCACAAGTTCGGATCGAGCTGCCGCTAATCCCGCGCACCTTCTATTGCGTCGGCTTGAACTATCTGAAGCACCTGAAGGAAGCCGCCGACAAGCGCGGCGAGGTGCCGGCCGTCCCTGATAGACCCGAGATCGGCTACCGCGCCCAGAACGCGCTGATCGCGCATGACGAGGACGTCGTGATCCCGTCCTTTGCGACGGACAAGATCCACTATGAAGGCGAGCTCGTCGTCGTGATCGGCAAGAAGGTGAAGCATCTCACCAAGCAGAATGCGATGGATTGCGTGTTCGGCTACACCATCGGCAACGACGTCAGCGAACGCAGCTGGCAGAAGGCCGACCGCAGCCTGTGGCGCTCGAAGAACGCCGACACGTTCAAGCCGATGGGCCCTTGGATCGAAACCGAGGCCAATCTGGCGAAAATGGAAACCGTCGTCCGGGTCAACGGCAAGGAGACCAACCGCTTCTACACCAACGACATGATCTTCGGCGTGGTGCCGTTCCTGGTCGAGCTGACCAAGTACTTCACGCTGTGGCCCGGCGACGTGATCTGGATGGGCACGGACGGCGCCTCGCCTGACATCGGGCACGGCGACGTGGTGGAGATCGACATCACGGGCGTAGGGACGTTGCGGAACAGGTTTGTGCGGGAGCAGCGGTAGTCCTCATCCTGAGGAGCTTGCGAAGCAAGCGTCTCGAAGGATGAAGGCCCGACTGTGGCCTCGCCCTTCGAGACGGCCGCTGCGCGGCCTCCTCAGGGTGAGGAGATAGAGTTGTATACGCCGCGAAATCAACAGTGCCGTAGGGTGGGCAAAGCGAAGCGTGCCCACCGCATTCGTAATGGAGGCGAGATGGTGGGCACGGCGCAAGCGCGCCTTTGCCCACCCTACGGCACCACGGCACTTCCCGCGCAATCAAAACGGCAGCGCCACACTCGTCTTGATCTCCTTCAGCACCACGTTGCTGCGGACGTAGCGGATGCCGGGAATGCGGAACATGAACTCGTCGAGGAATCTGTTGTAGGCCGCCATGTCCTGCACGACGACGCGCAAATGATAGTCGGCGTCGCCCGTGGTCGCGAAACACTCCAGCACTTCGCGCCGCGTGGTCACCCGCGCGACGAACTCGTCGACGAATTTGGCATCGTGCCGCTCCAGCGAGACATGCAGGATGGCCGACATCGCAAAGCCCGCCTGCTCGCGCGCGATCAGCGCGGCATAGCCCTGGATGACGCCGGCCTCCTCCAGCGCACGCACCCGGCGCCAGCACGCCGAGGTGGACATGCCGACCTCGTCGGCGAGCTGCTGGTTGGTGGCGCGGCCGTCCGTCTGGAGATGGGCGAGAATCCGCGCGTCCTGCTCTTCAATCATGGAAGCCCCCGATTCGGTAACTTCTACCGAATTATGCCATCCTCCGCAAAATTTTACCGAATTATCGATCAAGACAGGGTGAATAGGCAAGACCTACCAGCCTCCCCGGCATACCCTTCCGTCATCAGGCAGGATGCCGCACGAGGTCCGCCATGGACGCCGTTCCATCACTCGACAGCTACGAGCTCTCAGACCGCTACGACCGCGAAGAGGGGCGCGTCTTCCTCACGGGCACGCAGGCGATCGTCCGCATCGCGCTCAACCAGGCGCGGCGCGACCGCGCCGCCGGGCTGAACACCGCCGGCTTCATCTCCGGCTATCGCGGCTCGCCGCTCGGCGGCGTCGATCTCGAGCTCTGGCGCATCCAGGAGCGGCTGAAGCGGGATCGCATCGAATTTCTCCCCGCGGTGAACGAGGACCTCGCGGCAACAGCAGTGCTCGGCTCGCAGCAGGTAGAGACGCAGGCAGATCGCGAAGTCGATGGCGTGTTCGGACTTTGGTACGGCAAGGGCCCCGGCGTCGATCGCTCCGGCGACGCCCTCAAGCACGGCAACGCCTATGGCTCCTCGCCGCGTGGCGGCGTGCTGGTTGTCGCCGGCGACGACCATGGCTGCGTCTCCTCCTCGATGCCGCACCAGTCCGATGTCGCCTTCATGAGCTGGTTCATGCCGACGCTGCACCCCGCAAGCGTCAGCGAATATCTGGAGTTCGGCGAATACGGCTACGCGCTGAGCCGCTTCTCCGGCATGTGGGTCGGCTTCAAGGCGATTTCGGAAATCGTGGAGTCAGGTGCATCCGTCGCGCTGCGCCCGCCACGCGTCTTCAACACGCCCGATTTCACGCCGCCACCGGGCGGACTGCACTATCGCTGGCCCGACCTGCCGGGCCCCCAGATCGAGGAGCGGCTGGAGGCGAAGAAGCACGCGGTTTACGCCTTTGCAAAAGCCAATCCGATCGATCGCCACATCTACGATATTCCCAACGCCACTTACGGCATCGTCACGACGGGCAAGGCGCATCTCGACCTGATGGAGGCCCTGCGGCTGATGGGCCTGGATGAAGCGGCCTGCCGCAACATCGGGATCGACGTCTACAAGGTCGGCATGGTCTGGCCGCTGGCGCTGCATGACGCGATGGACTTCGTGAAGGGCAAGCGCGAGATCCTCGTCGTCGAGGAAAAGCGCGGCATCATCGAGAGCCAGTTCAAGGAATATTTTTACGACTATCCAGGCTCAAAGCCCGAGCGCATGGTCGGCAAGCACGACGAGCGAGGGGCGCGGCTGATCTCCTGGATCGGCGAATTGTCGCCGCGTGCGCTTGCTGGCGTGCTCGCACGCCGGCTCGACCCGATGTTCCCAGGCCTCAATCTCGCCGCGCGCGCGGCCGCCTTGATGCCCGAGGCCGCGCGCACGATCAACGTCAGCGGTGCGACGCGCACGCCGTATTTCTGCTCCGGATGTCCGCACAACACGTCGACGAAGGTGCCGGAAGGCTCCAAGGCGTTAGCCGGCATCGGCTGCCATTTCATGGCGAGCTGGATGGACCGCGAGACCTCCTCGCTGATCCAGATGGGCGGCGAAGGCGTCAACTGGGCGGCGTCGTCACGCTTCACCGGCCACAAGCACGTGTTCCAGAATCTCGGCGAAGGCACCTACTACCACTCCGGCTCGATGGCGATCCGGCAGGCGATCGCCGCCAGGGCCAACATCACCTACAAGATCCTGTTCAACGATGCCGTGGCGATGACCGGCGGCCAGCCGGTCGACGGTCCCATCAGCGTGCATGCCATCGCCCACAGCGTTCGCGCCGAAGGCGTGGGACGCATCGCGCTGGTGTCGGACGATCCCGCGCAGTTCTTGCCGGCAGACCTGCCGATCGGCGTGACCATCCATCCGCGCGAGGAGATGGACGCCGTGCAGCGCGAGCTGCGAGACATTTCCGGCGTCTCCGTCCTGATCTATCAGCAGACCTGCGCCACCGAGAAGCGTCGCCGGCGCAAACGCGGACAGATGGCCGACCCAAGGCGCTTTGCCTATATCAACGATCTCGTCTGCGAAGGCTGCGGCGACTGCTCGGTCGAATCCAACTGCCTCAGTGTCGAGCCAAAGGAGACGCCGTTCGGTCGCAAGCGCCAGATCAACCTCTCGTCCTGCAACAAGGATTTTTCCTGCCTCAACGGCTTTTGCCCAAGCTTCGTCACCGTCGAAGGCGCGACGCGCCGGAAAAAGACCGCGAGCGAGACCGACGCCGTCGGTCGCGCGGCTACGCTTCCCCTGCCCGCTCCCGCCACGCTCGATCGTCCCTACGATTTGCTCGTGACCGGCGTCGGCGGCACCGGCGTGATCACGGTCGGCGCGCTGATCGGCATGGCCGCGCATCTGGAGCGGCGTGGCGTCTCCGTGCTGGATTTCACCGGCTTTGCACAGAAATTTGGTCCCGTGCTGAGCTTCATCCGCCTTGCGTCAAGTCCGGACGCGTTGCACCAGGTCCGCATCGACCAGGGCGCGGCCGACGCGCTGATCGGCTGCGACCTCGTCGTCAGTTCCTCACCTAAGGCGTCCGGCACCTATCACCGCGGCACACGCGCCGCCATCAACACCGCGGAGATGCCGACCGGCGACGTCGTCCGCTTCCGCGACGCCGACCTTGCCTCGCCCGCCCGCCTGCGCGCGATCCGACAAGTCATTGGCAACGACAATCTCGACACCATCAACGTCAACGCGCTCGCCGAGCGGCTGCTCGGCGATGCCGTCTATGCCAACATCATCATGCTCGGCTTTGCCTGGCAGCACGGGCTTGTGCCGGTCGCGCTGCAAGCGCTGCTGCGCGCGATCGAGCTCAACGGCGTCGCGGTCGAACGCAACAAGCAGGCCTTTGCCTGGGGCCGGATCGCCGCGGCCGATCCGGAGTTTTTGCCGGGGAGTGACGAAGCGCTCGAAGCCGAGACGCTCGATCAGATCATCGATCGCCGCGCCGATTTCCTCGCCGCCTATCAAGACGCCGCCTATGCGATGCGCTTTCGGGCGACCGTCGCGAGGGTCCGCCGGGCCGAAGCCGCTCTGAGCAGTGAGGTGCTGACCGAGGCGGTCGCGCGCGCCCTGTTCAAGCTGATGGCCTACAAGGACGAATACGAGGTGGCGCGTCTGCACATGCAGAGCGGCTTCCTCGGCGAGCTGAAGCGCGAGTTCGAGGACGGTTTTCGCATCCAATATCATCTCGCGCCGCCGTTCCTGCCGTCAAAACCTGACGCACGCGGCCGTCCGCGCAAGCGCGCTTTCGGCCAGTGGATCCAGATGCCGCTCGCCATGCTGGCGCGGTTGAAGGGATTACGCGGAACGCCGTTCGATCCATTCGGCTACACGAATGAGCGGCGCACTGAACGGGAATTGATCGCCTGGTATGAAGGCCTGATCGAACGCATGCTCGGCCAGCTCGAGGCAGCACATCTTCCCGACCTCGTTGCCGTCGCAAAAGCGCCGATGGAGATCCGCGGCTACGGACCAGTGAAGGACACCGCGATCGCCAAGGTGAAGCCCGAGGTCGAGCGGCTGCTCACGAATTTGACGACGTCGGTAACGCAAAAGATGCACGCCCACGGTTGACGCGGCACCAGTGAGGCCTCAGCCTCCGGACTTTAGGCGGCACCCTGTTGGCGCCCCTGCAATCGGATGACGCATCATGGATTTGGACCAGTTGACCCTGAGTCAGGCCGTCGCCGACCTGCGCGCCGGGAAAGTCACGAGTACCGCACTCACGACGGAAGCACTGAGCCGCGCCAAAGCCCATGCCGAGCTCAATGCCTTCGTCACCCTGGACGAAGCGGGCGCCCTGAAAGCCGCCGCCGCATTCGACGCGACGGGCGACAGGACAAAGCCGCTCGGCGGCGTGCCCATCGTGATCAAGGACAATATCGAGGTCGCGGGACTGCCCTGCAGCGCCGGCACACCGGCACTGAAGGACTACATTCCGAATGCTGACGCACCGGTGGTTGCGAAGCTGCGGGCTGCAGGCGCCGTCATCATCGGCAAGACCAGCATGCATGAGCTCGCCTTCGGCATCTCCGGCTACAACACCGCGTTCAAGACCGGCGCGGAGTTCGGCGTGCGCAACGCTTATGACCGCACGCTGATCGCCGGCGGCTCCTCGTCCGGCACGGGCGCCGCGCTCGGCGCGCGAATCGTCACGGGCGGGCTCGGAACCGACACCGGCGGATCGGTCCGTGTCCCCGCCGCGCTGAACGGATGCGCCGCGTTGCGCCCGACGGTCGGGCGCTATCCGCAAGAGGGTATTGCGCCGATCTCGCACACCCGCGACACCGCGGGGCCCATGGCCGCGACGATGGCGGATGTCGCGCTGCTCGATCGCGTGATCGCCGGCGGCGACGAGGTTGCGCCGGCTGATCTGAAGCAGGTGCGGATCGGCATCGCGAACGCGATGCTGACCAATCTCGACGCCGATACGGAAGCCGCGTTCCACACGGCGATCGCAAAAGCGAAGGCGAAGGGCGTCACGGTCGTCGAGATCGAGATGCCTGAGCTCGCCGAACTCAACGGCCAGGTCAGCTTTCCCGTCGCGCTGTATGAGGCCTATGACGACATGGTCGCCTATCTCAAGCACACCGGGACCGGCCTCAGCATCGAGGCGCTGGCAGAGAAGATCTCCAGCGCCGACGTGAAAAGCATCTATGATGGCATGGTGATCCCGCGAAAACTGCCCGGCCCCGACAACGCGCTGTTCGACGCGAGGCCGATCTATGACGCCGCAATCAAGACCGCCCGCCCCGCGCTTCAGGCGCTCTACGGCAATACGTTTGCCAGCAACAAGCTCGACGCCGTCGCCTTCCCGACCACGCCGCGCGTTGCAATTGCCTCCAATCCGGACGCCAGCAGTCTCGAGAATTTCGGCCTGAGCATCCAGAACACCGATCCCGGCAGCAATGCCGGCATTCCCGGTGTCCAGATCCCGATCGCGCTTGGCGCGACAAGCAAATTGCCGATCGGACTTGAGTTGGATGGTCCTGCGGGAAGCGATCGCCGCTTGCTCGCGATCGGCGTGGCGCTCGACAGCGTGTTCGGACGACTGCCCGCACCGCGTTGACGCTCTCGTAGGGTGGGCAAAGCGAAGCGTGCCCACCACCTATCATTGATGGGTGGTGGGCACGGCGCTTCGCGCCTTTGCCCACCCTACGGCTCTGCCGCTTGAGGCGAACATATATCTATCTCCTCACCCTGAGGAGCTTGCGAAGCAAGCGTCTCGAAGGGCGAGGCCACCAGCAGGGCCTTCATCCTTCGAGACGCGCGCTCCGCGCTCCTCAGGATGAGGACCGACGACGTCTCACGCATACGGATTGATCAGCTTCTGCTGCTCGGCGCTGTGCTGGACGAGCATGTCGATGAAGGTCCTGACCTTCGCCGACAGATGATGCCGATGCGGATAGACCGCGTTCATCGACATCTCGACCGGCCGGTACTCCGGCAGGAGGCGCACCAGCCGGCCCGCATCAAGGTCATCCCCCACCAGAAAGCCGGCCGCAAGACTGATGCCGGCGCCCTGTAGCGCCGCCTCACGGAGCGCTTCGCCGCTGTTGGTGATCAGGTTGCCGGAGACGCGCACCGACGCCGGCGTGCCCTTACGATCGAAGAAGCGCCACTCGTCGAAGGGATAGTTGATGTGGCGCACGCAATTGTGCCCGGCAAGCTCTTCGAGCGTCTGCACGCGCCCATGCGCCTCGATATAGCCGTGCGAGCAGCACAGCACGTGCCGCCAGGTCGCCAGGCTCCGCACGATCAGGCTGGAGTCCGGCGGCGCGACCATGCGCAGCGCGAGATCAAAGCCCTCCTCGATCAGGTCGACATTGGTCTCGCCCATGCGCAGATCGACCTTCACCTCCGGATAGGTCGCGAGGAATTCGGCCATCACGGGCGCGACGAACGGCACCATGTGGGTTGCGGTGTGAATGCGCAGCGTGCCGCGCGGCGTCAATTGCAGCGCGCCGGCGATGTCATCGGCTTGTTCGAGATCGGCGAGGATCTGCGTCGAGCGGTCGTAATAGGCCTTGCCGATTTCGGTGAGGCTGACTTTTCGCGTGGTGCGGTTCAGCAGCCGAACCCCGAGCCGGTCCTCCAGCGCCTGGACGTGGTTGCTCACCATGGTCGTGGACATGTTGAGCCGGCGGGCGGCGGCGGAAAATCCGCCATTTTCGACCACCCGGACGAAGGCGGTGAGACTGGTGAAGCGGTCCATCGGTCTGGCTCCGGATTATCCGCTATGGGTGGATAATGCTTCCATTTCTTCCGGGATTATCACAAGCGGGAAGACAGCGCATCTTGCCGGCATCAACGGCGCACCGTTCGGACCGGGGCGGTTTGGAATTCCGAGGATGCCATGTCGAACGCTTCTTATGTCACTGAAACCAATCAGAAAATCAGCTTTCGCCCGTCCCGGCAGGCGATCAAGCGGGCGGCCATCGGCTTGGCACTGGCCCTCGGAATCGCCGCGGCCGGCGACTTCGGCTATAACTACCTGAGCACCGGCCGCTATCTCGAATCCACCGACGACGCCTATGTGAAGGCGGATTCCACCATCGTCGCCCCCAAGGTTTCCGGCTACATCGCGAAGGTGCTGGTTGGCGACAACGAGAAGGTCCGGGCCGGCCAGCTCCTCGCCAAGATCGACGACCGCGACTTCAAAGCCGCGCTCGACCAGGCCCGCGCCGACGTCGCCGCCGGCGAAGCCTCGGTGCGCAACATCGACGCCCAGCTCGAGCTGCAGCAGCCGATCATCGAGCAGAGCACGGCCGACGTGGCCGCGGCCGACGCCAATCTGAAATTCGCCCAGGAGGAACGCGCCCGATACGACGACCTGATGAAGTCGGGCTCCGGCACGATCCAGCGTGCGCAACAGACCGATGCGGCGCTGCGCGCCAGCAACGCCCAATTGCAGCACGCCAAGTCGGGCCTGGTGGCCGCACAGCGCAAGGTCGATGTGCTCACCACCCAGCGCGCCCAGGCCACGGCGCAGCTCGAACGGGCGCGCGCGGTCGCACAGCAGGCAGAGCTGAACCTGTCCTACACCGAGATCACCGCACCGGTGGACGGCACGGTCGGTGCACGCTCATTACGCGTCGGCCAGTATGTGCAGGCCGGCACGCAATTGATGGCGGTGGTGCCGCTCGATGCGGTCTATGTCGTCGCGAACTTCAAGGAGACGCAGCTCACGCATGTGCGTGCGGGCCAGCCGGTCGAGCTGCAGGTCGACAGTTTTCGCAACCGCACGCTGCGCGGTCACGTCGACAGCCTTTCGCCGGCCAGCGGACTTGAATTCGCGCTGCTGCCGCCCGATAACGCCACCGGAAATTTCACCAAGATCGTGCAACGCGTGCCGGTGAAGATCGTGCTCGACGACCACAGCCTGACCGGCCTGCTCAGGCCCGGCATGTCGGCGGTGCCGACCATCGACACCAAGGCGACTGTGCTGGCCGAGCGCGAGACGGCCAAGCGCCTCGCCGACAACACACCCCGCCCGAACGGCGGCTGAGGCGAGGAAGACCGGCAGGATTATCAAGTCCTGCCGGACGATCCTTCCCACGCTTCCTCGATTATCGAAACCAACCGCCTAATGCATCCTGTCTCCATGACCGAGACGAGGCTTCCATGAGCACGCTCCAACCGACCGCCGACGCCGCCTCCGCTGCCAGCATTCCCGCCCCTGCTGCGCCCGCGACGCCGGCCGTTTCCGCAAAGACCTGGATCGCGGTGATCGGCGCGACTCTCGGCGCCTTCATGGCGGTGCTGAACATCCAGATCGTCAACGCTTCGCTCGCCGACATTCAGGGCGCGATCGGCGCCGGTATCGACGATGGCGGCTGGATCTCGACCTCTTATCTGATCGCCGAGATCGTGGTGATCCCGCTCTCCGGCTGGCTCGCGCAGGTGTTCTCGATCCGCATCTATCTGCTCACCAATGCGGTCCTGTTCCTGGTTCTGTCCGCGGCCTGCGCGCTAGCGCAGGACCTGCCGCAAATGATCGTGCTGCGCGCGGTGCAGGGTTTCACCGGCGGCGTGCTGATCCCGATGGCCTTCACGCTCATCATCACGCTGTTGCCTCGGGCGAAGCAGCCCGTCGGCCTCGCGCTGTTCGCGCTGTCGGCGACGTTCGCACCGGCGATCGGCCCGACCATCGGCGGCTATCTCACCGAGAATTTCGGCTGGCAGTACATCTTCTACGTCAACCTCGTGCCCGGCGCGATCATGGTCGGCATGCTCTGGTACGCACTCGACGCCAAGCCCATGAAGCTTGCGCTGCTCCGCGAGGGCGACTGGGCCGGCATCATCACCATGGCGATCGGCCTGTCGGCGCTTCAGACCGTGCTGGAAGAGGGCAACAAGGACGACTGGTTCGGCTCGCCTTTCATCGTCAAGCTGTCGGTCATCGCGGCCGCTGCGCTGACCGCCTTCCTGATCATCGAGCTCACGGCGAAGAAGCCGCTGCTCAATTTGCGCCTGCTGGTGCGCCGCAATTTCGGCTTCGGCATGCTCGCGAACTTCCTGCTCGGTGTCGCGCTCTACGGTTCGGTGTTCATCCTCCCGCAATATCTGGCGCGCATCCAGGGCTACAATGCCGAGCAGATCGGCATGGTGCTGGCCTGGACCGGACTGCCGCAACTCGTGCTGATCCCGCTGGTGCCGCGCCTGATGCAGAAGTTCGACGCGCGGATCATCATCGGCGTCGGCTTCGTCCTGTTCGCGGCCTCGAACTTCCTGAACATTTATATGACCAACGATTACGCTGCCGACCAGCTGTTGTGGCCCAATGTCGTCCGTGCGATCGGCCAAGCGCTCGTGATGGCGCCGTTGTCGGCTGTGGCGACCGCCGGCATCGAAGCGGAGAATGCTGGCTCGGCCTCGGGCCTGTTCAACATGATGCGCAATCTCGGCGGCGCCGTCGGCATCGCGCTGCTTCAGACCTTGCTGACCAAGCGCGAGCAATATCACTCCAACGTGCTGATGCAGTCGGTCTCGGTGTTCGAGCAGGCGACGCGGACGCGGCTGGAGCAGCTCACGCAGTACTTCATCAATCACGGCGTGCTCGACCGCGCCGACGCCGCGCATCGCGCCTATGTCGCGATCGGCCACACCGTGCAGAAGCAGGCTTACATCTTCGCCTTCAGCGACACCTTCTATCTGCTCGGCATGGCGCTGATCGTGGCCCTGATCGCCGTATTCTTCCTGAAGAAACCCGGCCAGACCTCGGCTGGCGGAGCTCACTGAGATCAACCCAAGAGACTAACTCAAGCAAAGGAGAACGACCATGAAACCCCGCATGAACTTCTACCAGGCCGCCCCCGACACGATGAAGGCGCTGATGGCGCTGGAGGAGCAGATCCAGTCCACGGGACTCGAGAAATCGCTGATCGAGCTCGTCAAGATCCGGGCGTCGCAGATCAACGGCTGCGCCTTCTGCATCAACATGCACACCGAGGACGCCCGCAAGCGCGGCGAGACCGAACAGCGCATCTATCTGCTCAACGCCTGGCGGGAATCCCCGCTCTATACCGATCGCGAGCGTGCCGCGCTGGCCTGGACGGAATCAGTGACGCTGATCTCCGAGACCCACGCGCCGGACGACGTCTACGAGCAGGTCCGCGCGCAATTCTCCGATGCGGAGACGGTGAACCTGACGATGCTGATCGGGGCCATCAATGCCTGGAACCGAATCGCGATCGCGTTCCGCGCGGTCCATCCGGTGAAGGTGAAGGCGTCGGTGGCGTAGGCCGCAACGCCGCCTTGCGCGCAAATCTCGTAGGGTGGGCAAAGGCGCACTTGCGCCGTGCCCACGTCTTCTGACGCCTTCGCTGAAGGAGTGGTGGGCACGCTTCGCTTTGCCCACCCTACGATAGCGGAGTTTGCGGCCTAAACCGCCGTCGCCTTGGCGAACTCGATATAGATCTCCCGCAGACGCGTGGCCATCGGGCCGGGCTTGCCGTCGGCGACCTTCTTGCCGTCGATCGCAACCACCGGCTGGACGAACAGCGACGCCGAGGTGGCGAAGGCTTCCTTGGCGGCGAGCGCCTCGGCGACCGTGAAGGAACGTTCCTCGACGCGGAGCTGCCGCTCTTCGGCGAGCGCCACCACGGCCTTGCGGGTGCAGCCCGGCAGGATCGCGTTGGAGTTCTTGCGGGTCACGATGACGTCGTCCTTGGTCAGGATGAACGCCGAGGACGAGCCGCCCTCGGTGACGTAGCCGTCTTCCAGCATCCAGGCCTCGCCGGCGCCGGCTTCGGCCGCGGCCTGCTTCGCCAGAACCTGCGCGAGCAGTGCCACGCTCTTGATGTCGCGCCGCTCCCAGCGGATGTCAGGCACGGTGATCACGTTGATGCCGGTCTTGGCCGAGGCGGCGTTGATGATGTCCTTCTCGGAGGTGAACATCACCAGGCTCGACTTGACGTCGCCCTTGGGAAAGGCGAAGTCGCGGCCCTTGTCGGCGCCGCGCGTGACCTGCAGATAGACGAGGCCGTTCTCGACCTTGTTGCGCGCGATCAGCTCCTTCTGGAGCTCGGTGATGCGCTCGACCGTCTCCGGCAACTTCAGCTTGATCTCGCCGACCGAGCGCTCCAGGCGCGTCAGGTGCGAAGCATTGTCGACCAGCTTGCCGTCGAGCACGGCCGAGACCTCGTAGATGCCGTCGGCGAACAGGAAGCCGCGATCAAGCACCGAGATCTTGGCGTCCGAGAGCGGGACGAATGAGCCGTTGACGTAGGCGATCGAGTCCAAGGCAGGTCTCCTGGCGGGAGTGGGGAATTTGCCAGTTCGTATACGGGATTTGTTGGGGCCACGAAACCCTCAACCCGTCATTCCGGGGCGGCGCGAAGCGACGAGCTTTGATGCGCAATTGCGCATCAGAGAATCCATAACCCCGGCCGGTGGTTATGGATTCCGGACCCGCGCCACGAGGCGCGTCCCGGAACGACAGCAGAGGTTAATGCGACAAAATCTTCGACAGGAACTTCTGCGCGCGGTCGCTGCGCGGCTTGCCGAAGAAGTCCTCCTTCGCCGCGTCCTCGACGATCTCGCCGCGGTCCATGAAGATGACGCGGTTGGCGACCTTGCGGGCAAAGCCCATCTCGTGGGTGACGACCATCATGGTCATGCCTTCGCGGGCGAGATCGACCATGACGTCGAGCACCTCGCTCACCATCTCGGGGTCGAGCGCCGAGGTCGGCTCATCGAACAGCATGACGATCGGGTCCATGGCAAGCGCGCGGGCGATCGCGACGCGCTGCTGCTGGCCGCCGGAGAGCTGCGCCGGAAATTTCTGCGCCTGCTCCTTCAAGCCGACGCGGTCCAGGAGCTGCATACCCTTTGCCACAGCCGTGTCGGACGACCGTCCCAGCACCTTCTGCTGCGCGAGGCAGAGGTTGTCGATGATCTTCAGGTGCGGGAACAGCTCGAAGTGCTGGAACACCATGCCGACGCGCGAACGCAGTTTCGGCAAATTGGTCTTGGGGTCATTGACCTTGGTGCCGTCGACGCTGATGTCGCCCTCCTGGAACGGCTCCAGCGCATTGACGCATTTGATCAGCGTCGACTTGCCCGAGCCCGAGGGGCCGCAGACCACGACGACCTCGCCCTTGGTCACGCTGGTGGTGCAGTCGGTCAGCACCTGGAAGGTCGGGGTGTACCATTTGTTGACGTGGCTGATTTCGATCATGACCGATGCGCTCTATCGAATGATGGCGATGCGCGACTGGAGGCGGCGAACGCCGAAAGACGCGATGCAGGAAATGGTGAAGTAGACGACGGCGGCAAACAGATACATCTCGACCAGACGGCCATCGCGCTGCGCGACCTTGCTGGCCGCGCCGAGGAAGTCCGGGATCGACAGCACATAGACCAGCGAGGTGTCCTGGAACAGCACGATGGTCTGCGTCAGCAGCACCGGCAGCATGTTGCGGAACGCCTGCGGCAGCACGACGTAGCGCATGGTCTGCGCGTAAGTCAGGCCGAGCGCGTTGGCGGCGGCCGGCTGGCCGCGCGAGATCGACTGGATCCCGGCGCGCATGATCTCGGAGAAGTACGCCGCCTCGAACATGATGAAGGTGATGAGCGAGGATGCGAACGCGCCGACGCTGATCGGACGCGAGGCGCCGGTCACCCACTGCCCGATATAGGGCACCAGGAAATAGAACCAGAAGATCACCAGCACCAGCGGCAGCGAGCGCATGAAGTCGACATAGACACCCGCGATGCGCCCGAGTGTCTTGTAGCCGGACAGCCGCATCAGGGCGATCGCCGTGCCGAAGATCAGGCCGCCGAAGGCGGCGAGCGCCGTCAGCGTCACCGTGAAGGTCATGCCCTCGTAGAACAGATAGGGCAGCGAGCGGCGGATGACCTCGAAATCGAGATTGCTGAACATGGTGCTATTTCCCCGTAATGTAGCCGGGGATCGCGACCCAGCGCTCGAGGAAGCGCATCGCCGTCACGACAATGGCGTTGACAAGGAGATAGAGCAAGGTCGCGGCCGTGAAAGCCTCGAACACCTGGAACGAGAATTCCTGCATCGAGCGCGCCTGACCAGTCAACTCGATCAGGCCGATCGTGATGGCGACAGCGGTGTTCTTGATGGTGTTGAGGAACTCGGAGGTCAGCGGCGGCAGGATGATGCGGAACGCCATCGGCAGCAGCACGTAGCGATAGCCTTGCACGGTGGTCAGCCCGAGCGCGGTCGCCGCCATTTTTTGGCCGCGCGGCAGCGAGCCGATACCGGCCTGCAATTGTATCGCGACGCGGGCCGACATGAAGAAGCCGATGCCGATCGCGGCCGTCCAGAACGGCGCGTTCGGCAGCTGCTTCAGCCAGAGGCCGGCGGCCTTCGGCAGCAATTCCGGCAGCACGAAGAACCACAGGAACAGCTGCACCAGCAGCGGCATGTTGCGGAAGAACTCGACCCAGCAGAAGCCGAACCAGTAGGCGCCCTTGGACGGCAGCGTGCGCATGACGCCGACGAGCGAGCCGAAGATCAGCGCGATGATCCAGGCGAGCGCCGCCGTCTTGAGGGTCAACACCAGTCCCGACAGCAGCATATCGAGATAGGTGCCGGTCCCCATCGGGTTCGGCTCGAAGAAGATTCCCCAGTTCCAGTGGTAGTTCACGTGTCCCCCGCGCGAACGCGCCAGCTATGGATGTCCCGGCGCCTATGCAAATGTCCGGCCACTCTCCCTCCAGAATGGCCGGAGTATCTTCCCTCTCCCCGCTTGCGGGGAGAGGGTTCGGGTGAGGGGGGCTCTCCACCAGGGAGGTGATAGTTGGACTCGTGGAGAGTCCCCCTCACCCGGAATCCGCGCGTCCCGCGCGAATTCCGGCCTCTCCCCGCACGCGGGGAGAGGCAAACAGCATCTTACTTATAGTCGTCCGGGTTCGGCGAGTCCGAAGGTTTCGCGAACTCGTTCTTCAGCTCGGCCGAGATCGGGGTGTTGAGGTTGAGGCCCTTCGGCGGGATCTTGGCCGTGAACCACTTATCGTAGATTTTCAGGCCCTCGCCGGAGGTGTAGAGCGCAGCGGTTGCTGCATCGACCACCTTCTTGAACGGCGCGTCGTCCTTGCGCAGCATGATGCCGTAGGGCTCAGGCTTGGAGAACGCGTCCTTGGAGATGACATAGTCGTCCGGCGTCTTCGAGCCGGCAACGAGGCTCGCGAGCAGAACGTCGTCCATCACGAAGGCGACCGCGCGGTCGGTCTCGACCATCAGGAAGGCCTCGGCATGGTCTTTGGCCGGGATGATATTGGCACCCAGGCTCTTCGCGACATTGGCCTCGGTGAGCTGCTTGATGTTGGTGGTGCCGGCGGTGGAGACCACCGTCTTGCCCTTGAGATCGTCGATCGACTTCAGGCCGCTCGACTTCTTGAAGACGTAGCGGCTGGCAGTCAGATAGTGCGTGTTGGTGAAGGCCACCTGCTTTTGGCGGTCGGCATTGTTGGTGGTCGAGCCGCATTCGAGGTCGATCGTGCCGTTGGCCATCAGCGGAATACGGGTCGCCGAAGTCACCGGATTGAGCTTGACCTCGAGCTTGTCGAGCTTGAGCTCCTTCTTCACGGCGTCGACGATCTTGTAGCAGATGTCCATCGCGAACCCGACGGGCTTCTGGTTGTCGTCGAGATAGGAGAACGGGATCGAGGAATCGCGGAAGCCGAGCGTGATGGCGCCGGTGTCCTTGATGTTCTTCAGCGTGCCGGTCAGCTCCTGGGCCCCGGCCTGGCTGACGGCGAAGGTCGCGGCGAGCGCGAGGCCGATGCTACGGAAATGTCTCACTTTTTTATTCCCCTTTCAGGATGATGCGGCCCGGATGCAAGCACAGATTGGGCCGGATTAGAATGTGACTTTCGGCTGGATTGCGGCTCAGGTTAATGGCTCAGCCGAGTGGCTTGGGCAATTCCCCGAGATCCCAGAACAGCCCGGCCATCACCGTCAAGGCCTCTTCGGTCAATGGCAGCAGGATGTGCTCATTGGGCGCATGCTGGGAGCAGCCGGGATAGGAGTGCGGGACCCAGATCGTCGGCAGGCCCAGGATCTCGGAAAACACGTCGTTGGGCAGCGAGCCGCCGAAATTCGGCAAAACGGCCGGCGCCTTGCCGGTGGTCTCTTTCACCGAATCCGCCGCCCATGTGATCCAGGGGCTGTCGAAATCGGTGCGCGACGCCGCAAAGCTCTGGGCGGCCCGTACCTCGACCATCGGAAAACCCTTTTGCACCAGATGCGCGCGGACGGCATCGATCAGGCCGTCGACCTTGGTGCCGACCACGAAACGCAGTTGCAGCACGGCATTGGCGTGGCCGGGGATGGCATTCGCGGGCTTCTCGATATTACCGGACGACATCGCCAGCACTTCGAGCGTGTTCCAGGCATAGAGCCGCTCGGCGGCCGACAGCCCTTCCTCGCCCCAGTTCTCCGCGAGCGCCGGCTCGTCCTCGGTCGGCACCACCTGCACGTCGGCGAGATAGCTGCGGATCTGGTTGGTGAGCCGCGGCGGCTTCAGCGCGTCGAGCTGAAGCCGGCCATGGCCGTCGACCAGCGTCGAGATCGCGTTGACGAGAATGGTCGCGGGGTTGGCGAGCACGCCGCCCCAATTGCCGGAATGATGGCCGCCGTCGCGCAGATTGACGTCGAGATGAATGCGGATGCCGCCACGGCAGCCCAGGAACAAGGTCGGCCGGTCGGCCGACAGGCGCGGTCCGTCGGACGCCATGAACAGATCGGCCTTGAGCGCATCGCGATTGAGGTCGCAGACCTTGCCGAGATCGGGCGAGCCGATCTCCTCGCCCATTTCGACGATGAATTTTGCGTTGAAGCCGAGCTTGCCGCCGCGGGCCTCGCGCACCGCGCGGAGTGCCGCCATGTTGATGCTGTGCTGGCCCTTGTTGTCGGCGGTGCCACGGCCATAGAGCCGCGTGCCCGCAACCGTCGTGCGCCAGGGATCGCGGCCGTCGCGCCACTCCCCCTCCATGCCGTCGACGACGTCACCATGGCCGTAGATCAGCACGGTTGGCGCTGACGCGCTCTCATGATGCTCGGCGAACAGGAACGGCGCCTTGCCGCTCGGGGATTCGACGATGCGGCTGGTAAAGTCGAGCGCAGCAAAGGAGGGGATCATCTCCTGTTCCAGATAGGAACGCAGTTCGGCGCCGCGCGACGGATTCTGGCTTTCGGTCTTGAAGGCGACGCGGCGGTCGAGTTCAGCGAGGAACGCGCCGGATTTGAAATCCTCACGGGCGCGGGAGATGGCGTCGGCTCTGGTCATGGCTGGTTTTTCGAGGCGTTGGGACGAAGGACCTTACCTGAGACAGGTAGCCCTTCGAAAGTGGCGGGGACTTGGACAGTTCTTGGAGTTCTCTTGTAGTTCTCTTGCGATTTCGTTCTTGCTCTCTTGAGATTGGCTTGCCAAGAGCGGGAGCGCCGCTGATTTTGGCCTTGCCAAGCGCAAGCCTTTCTATTCTTGGCCCTTGCCAAGGGCCAAGAATATGCAAGAACTTCGCCAAGTTGAGGCGCACGTTTATCATTCGAAGAGCGCTCGGTACAGGGCGCCGGGGGATCATCATGGCCAAGCAGATCAGGCTCAACGCCTTTGCGATGAATTGCGTCGCGCATCAATCACCCGGGCTGTGGACCCACCCGCGCGATCGCACCGCCGAATATAACCGCCTGCCCTACTGGATCGATCTCGCCAGGACGCTGGAACGCGGCCGTTTCGACGGGTTGTTCCTGGCCGACGTGCTCGGCGTCTACGACGTCTATGGCAGCAGCCCTGACGCGGCCTTGCGCAATGCAGCGCAGACGCCGTCGAACGAGCCGCTGCTGCTGCTCTCGGCGATGGCGGCGGTGACGAAAAATCTCGGCTTCGGCGTTACCAGCAACCTGTCCTTCGAGCCGCCCTACCCGTTCGCGCGGCGGATGTCGACACTCGACCATCTCACCGAGGGACGGATCGGCTGGAACGTCGTCACCGGCTATCTCGACAGCGCCGCGCGCGGCGCCGGCAAGGACAAGCAGACCGGACACGACGACCGCTACGACATCGCCGACGAATATATGGAGGTGGTCTACAAGCTATGGGAAGGCAGCTGGGAGGACGACGCCGTGCTGCGCGACCGGGCGCGCGGCATCTTCACCGATCCGAGCAAGGTTCATCGCATCAATCATGAGAGCGCGAATTACCGCATCAACAACACCATCCACCTCAGCGAGCCGTCGCCGCAGCGGACGCCGGTGCTGTACCAGGCCGGCACCTCGCCGCGCGGGCGGCAGTTCGCGGCGAAGCATGCCGAATGCGTGTTCATGTCGGGACCGTCGGCCAAGATCATTGCGCCGCGCGTCTCCGCGATCCGCCAGGAAGCCGCCGCGCTCGGCCGAAACCCGGCGGAGATCCTGATGTTCAACATGATGACGATCATCCTCGGCAACACGGAAGCCGAAGCGGCGGCCAAGTATGCCGACTACCGGTCGCATATCAGTCCGGAAGGCGCGCTGGCCCTGATGTCGGGATGGACCGGCATCGACTTCTCCGGCTACGAGCTCGACCAGCAGGTGCGTCACGTCCAGAACGATGCCGGCCGCAGCGCACTCGACAACGTCACGCGCGGCGACCCCGACCGCGTCTGGACCGTCCGCGACGTCATCGAGCATGTCGGCATCGGTGGCGCCGGCCCGGTCGTGGTCGGCACGCCCGAGAGCGTCGCCGACAAGATCGAGGATTGGTTCGAGAAGACCGACGTCGACGGGCTGAATGTCGCGTTCGCGATCTCGCCCGGCGATTTCGAGGACATCGCCGACATGCTGGTGCCGGAGCTGACCAAGCGCGGCCGCTACAAGCCGGAATACGCAAAGGGCACATTGCGGGAGAAGCTGTTCGGCGACGGCCGCGCAAGGCTCGGTGCGCCGCATCCGGCTGCGGGGTATCGGGTGGGGAAGAAGGGTTAGCCGCGAGGTACGCTGTCATGCCCCGGCTTGCCGCCTTCGCCAAAAGGCTTCGGCGGCCGAGCACCCTTGTGGCCCCGGCGTAGCCTTGGCGGAGCCGGGACCGGGGCATCCAGTACGCCGCGGCCTATCGAGGAATCACAGCCGTCTCTGGAATACTGGATCGCCCGATCAAGTCGGGCGATGACAGCTGAGAACGTGGCGAGCACCGACGCGATGGCGCGCTGCGCTACAGCTTCCCGTCCACTATTACCTCGATCAGCTTCGTTCCGGGGCGGTTGAACGCCGACGACAGCGTCGCCTTCAGCTCACGGGGATCACTCACCTTGATCGCCTCGCAGCCGAGCGCCTTCGCGATCCCTGCGAAATCCACCGGCGGATCGACGAAATCCATGCCGACGTAATTGTCGTCACCATGGAAGGCGAGCAGGCGCTGCTTGATGATGCGGTAGCCGCCATTGTTGGCGATGACGACGTTGAGCGGCAGCTTGTGATGCGCCGCCGTCCACAGCGACTGGATCGAATACATCGCGCTGCCGTCGCCGGAGAAGCACACCACCGGGCGATCCGGATTGGCGATGCTGGCGCCGACGGAGGCCGGCAGGCCCCAGCCGATGCCGCCGGAGGCAAGCCCATGATAGCCGAAGCGGTCGCGATGCGGACGCAGCGCCGTGATCTGGCGGCTCGAGGTGAGCCCTTCGTCGACGAGGATCGCATGATCGGGCATGGCCTCGATCATTTGCAGCACCAGGAAATCCGGATCGATCGGGCTGCGGCCGGCGCTCTTGCCGATCTGCTCGACCAGCGCGGCACGCCGCGCGGTCCAGTTCTTGGGCGCGAGTTCGGCGAGGCGCTGCTTTGCACGGCTTGCCAGCGCAGCGCCGCCCATCTCCTTCAGCACCGGGATCAGCGCCCGCAGCGTTTCCTTCAGATCCGCCTTCAGCGCGATTTCAGCCCCGTAGTTCTTGGCGATCTCCCAATCGACCAGGCCGATCTGCACGATGCCGAGTCCGTCAGGCAGCGCATCGACCTCGCTATAGACCGACATCCGCAAGGGATCGCCACCGAGTGCGACCAGGAGGTCATACGGCGCAAGCATGTCGCGCGCGACCTTCTGCACGCGGGCCAGCGTGCCGAGGAAGCTCGGGCTTTCCGAGAGGAAATGCGAGCCGTAGGGCGTCGAGGACTGATAGGCGGCCGCACCAAGCAGCTCGGCGAGTTCGGCGGCCTCCTTCAGCGCATCGCTCTTGACCACCTCGTCCATGGTGACGATGACGGGACGTTCGGCCTTGAGCAGCCGCGCGGCAAACGCCTTCAGCGCCTCGTCCGACGGCTTTACGCGGGCGTCGATCCGGGTGGAGCGGCCGAGATCGATGCCGGCCTCGCTGTTGAGGATGTCGCCCGGCAGCGAGATGAACACCGGCCCGGTCGGTGGCGTCATCGCGACCTTCGCGGCGCGGCGCACGATGCGCGGCAGATCTTCCAGCCGCGTCACCTCGACCGCCCATTTCACCAGCGGCTCGGCCATCCGCACCAGCGGGCCATAAAGCACCGGCTCCATCAGGCCGTGGCCCTGCTCCTGCTGGCCGGCGGTCAGGATCATCGGCGTGCCCGTGAACTGGGCGTTGTAGAGCGAGCCCATCGCGTTGCCGAGCCCCGGCGCGACATGGACGTTGCAGGCGACGAGCTTGCCGGAGGCGCGGCTGTAGCCATCCGCGATCGCCACCACCAGGCTCTCCTGCATTGCCATCACATAGGTGAGATCAGGATGGTCCTTCAGCGCATGCATGATCGGCAGCTCGGTGGTGCCGGGATTGCCGAACAGATGGGTGATGCCCTCGTCCTTGAGCAGCGCGAGAAAAGCGGAGCGGCCGGTAATCTTGTTCTTCATGTTTCCTCCAGGCCCCGCGGGCGCTGCCGCAAGGTGAGGCATGATGGCCGAACTTGGCCGAGGCACGCAAGGAAGCGCCGTCATGGCAGACTTGCGTCGGCGCGGGCAAGCTGGGAACATGCTCGGGCGTAAACCTGCACGGGGAGACGCGATGGCCTATGACGAGAACACCGCGGCGCGGGTGCGCAAATTGCTGGCGGGTCAGCGAGACGTCGCGGAAAAGAAGATGATGGGCGGCCTCTGCTTCATGGTGAACAACACCATGTGCTGCACCGTAAGCGGGCGCGGCGGCATGCTGATCCGTGTCGGCCCGGAAGCGCATGCACGCATGCTGCAGGAGCCGCACACAAGCCCGATGGAAATGCGCGGGCGCATCATGACCGGCTTTGTACGCGTCGCGCCGGACGGCTATCAGAGCGATGCCGATCTGAAAAAATGGGTCAAGCGCGGGCTCGACTTCGTGGCGGCGAATGCCACGGGACGCAAAGCGGCGCCGCGGAAGGCTGTTGCGGCGAAGACCAAGGTCGCCGCCAAGGCTAAAGCACCTCCTCGCGGCCGAGCTCGAAAGGGTCTTCGCCGCTAGCGCGCTTCTTCTTTTTCGAGCGCTGCCAGACCACACCGGGAAAGCCCTTCAGCGGCACCAGCGGCTCGCCGGTATAGGCCCATTCCTGGAGCTCTTCGATCGCGATGTGATAGAGCGGCTGGCGGCCGGTGCGCTCGTTGAACAGCGCCCGGGGGATGTTGACCATGTGCGGTCCGCGCGGCCGCTCGTACGCGATCGGCGTGCCACAATGGGCGCAGAAGCTGCGCGCGGTCCTGGTCGCCTTGTCCTCGTAGCGGGCGAGCGCGGTTTTCCCCGAGGTGATGCGAAAGCGCTTCTTCCAGCTTCCGACATAGGTCGCATAGGCCGCGCCGTGCGCGCGGCGGCTAGCGGCCGAATGATCATGCCAGGCCCAACGCGCGGGGACGTCGATCTCGAAGGTGACCTTGCCGCAGAGGCATTGGCCGGTGGCGGTTCCTGCGGCGACTGCGGCTTTGGCCATGGTAGGTCCTTCCGTCGTCATTGCGAGCGCAGCGAAGCAATCCAGACTGCCTCTGCGGAAAGACTCTGGATTGCTTCGCTACGCTCGCAATGACGGAGTTTGTGGGCTCGTCGGAGCTACGAATATAGACCTGTAGCCCGGATGGAGCGAAGCGCAATCCGGGTAAGTCTATCGGCGAGGTGAGAAACCCGGATTTCGCTGCGCTCCATCCGGGCTACGAAGGTCTCTACGCCGTCGCGAGCTCGTCATACACCGGGTAATCCGTATACCCCTTCTCCTCGCCGCCGTAGAACGTCGCGCGGTTATACGGCGTGATCGGATAGTCGTGCCGAAGGCGGCGCGGCAGATCGGGGTTGGAGATGAAGATGCGGCCGAAGGCGATGATGTCGGCGTGGCCGTCGGCGATCGCCGCATTCGCGGTCTCGCCGGTGAAGCCGCCGGCGGTCATCAGCACGCCGCTGTAGAGCGGGCGGAACAGCACCATTGCGGAGGGCACGTTCTCCCAGTGGACGTCGGCACGGCCGGCGCCGCTGGAGCGCGGCTCGATGAAGTGAAGATAGGCAAGGCCGAGCTTGTCGATCGCCTTCACGACGTGCGTGTAAAGCGGCATCGGATCGGGCTCACCGGAATCATTGGCGATGCCGTGGGGCGACAGCCGCACGCCGACGCGGTTCGCGCCCCAGACGTCGATGGCCGCTTGCGTGACTTCGAGCAGAAGCCGCGCGCGGTTCTCGATTCCGCCACCATATTGATCGGTGCGCTGGTTGCTGCGCGACTGCAGGAACTGCTCGAGCAGATAGCCGTTGGCGCCGTGGATCTCGACACCGTCGAAGCCGGCGGCGAGCGCGTTCTTGGCGCCCTGCCGGAAGGCCTCGACGATGCCCTTGACTTCATCAGTCTCCAGCGCGCGCGGCGATTCGTAGTCGGCGATCTTGCCGTCTGCGGTCATCGCCTTCATGCCTTCGGCCTTGATCGCAATCGCCGAAGCCGAGACCGGCGGCTCACCGCCGTGGAAGGACGAATGCGAGACGCGGCCGACATGCCAGAGCTGGAGGAAGATGATGCCGCCCTTGGCGTGCACGGCATCCGTCACCTTGCGCCAGCCGGCGATCTGCGCCTCCGAATAGATGCCGGGCGTCGCGGGGTTGCCGCGGCCGTGCGAGAGCACGGGGGACGCTTCAGCGATAATCAAGCCGCCTTGCGTGGCGCGCTGACCGTAATATTCGGCGTTGAGCGGCCGCGGCGAAAAACTCTCGCGCTCGGCGCGCATGCGCGTCAGCGGCGCCAACGCGACGCGATGCGCCAGCTTGTACGGACCGACCTGCAACGGTTTGAACAACGCCTCGAATTTCATGTGGGCCTCAGACGGCTATGGAAGGATGCGGATCATATAGCGAGGGGCGGCCCCTGGAAAAGGCGCCGCCCCATTAAAAGCAGATATTCCCTCTCGCGGAACGCCGGAGAGAGCAGGCCCTACGCTGTCTTGATCCAGACGGCCTTCACGTTGAGATATTCCTCGACGTGCTGCTTGCCGGACTCGCGGCCATAGCCGCTCATCTTGTAGCCGCCGAAGGGTACGGCCGGGTCCATCGCCTGGTAGCAATTCACCCACACCGAGCCGGCGCGCAGGCTCTTCGCGACCGCATGCGCCTTGGTGACGTCGCGCGTCCAGAGGCCCGAGCCGAGGCCGAAGGTGGTGTTGTTGGCGCGCTTGACCAGCTCGTCCATGTCCTTGAACGCGATCGCGGAGATGACGGGACCAAAAATCTCCTCCTGCGCGATGCGCATGTTGTCCTGGACGCCTGCGAACACCGTCGGCGAGACGAAGAAGCCCTTCGACAGCGCGCCTTCGGTGACGCGGCCGCCGCCGGCGAGAGCGCGCGCGCCTTCCTTCTGGCCGATATCGAGATAGCCGGTGACGCGCTTGAGTTGCTCCTCGGACACGAGCGGGCCGATCTGCACATTGGGATCGAGGCCGTTGCCGACCTGCAGCTTCTTGCCGAACTCGGCGACGCGGCCGACGAATTCCTCGTAGATCGACTGCTCGACGAACAGGCGCGTGCCGGCGCTGCAGATCTGGCCGGAATTGGCGAACACCGCCATCGCGGCGCCGGGGACGGCGGCATCGAGATCGGCATCGGCGAACACGATGTCCGGCGACTTGCCGCCGAGCTCGAGCGAGACACGCTTGAGGTTGCCGGCCGAGGCGCGGATGATCGATTGTCCCGTGACATGCGAGCCGGTGAAGGCGACCTTGTCGACATCATGATGCGAGGCAAGCGCAGCGCCCGCGGTCTCGCCATAGCCGGGCACGACGTTGATGACGCCCGACGGCACGCCGGCCTCCATCGCGAGCTCGGCGATGCGCAGCGAGGTGAGCGGCGCCTCTTCGGCGGGCTTCAGCACCACGGTGCAGCCGGTCGCGATCGCCGGGCCGATCTTCCAGATGGTCGCGGTCAGCGGGCCGTTCCAGGGAATGATGGCGCCGACGACGCCGATCGGCTCCTTCAGCGTGTAGGAGAAGATTTCGCCGGGCAGCGAGTTCTCGATGGTCTCGCCATGGATCGCCGTGGTCTGGCCAGCGTAATAGCGCAGCATGCCGACGGCGCGCAGGCGATAGGCGCGGGTGCGGCTGAGAGGCGCGCCCATGTCGAGCGTGTCGAGCTGCGACAATTCGTCGAAATTCTTCTCGACAAGGTCGGCGAGCTTGAGCAGCAGGTTCTGCCGCTCGAATGGTTTGACTTTGCTCCAGGGGCCTTCGAAGGCACGGCGAGCGGCGGCGACCGCACGGTCGATGTCCTCCTTGTCGCCCTCGGCGACCGTCGCCAGCAATTCGCCGGTGGCGGGGTTATGGGTCTCGAAGCGCTTGCCTGAGGCAGCATCAACCCACTTCCCGTCGATCAGCATCTGCTTGTAGGACCCGTTGGCGAACGGATGGCGCGTGATCGGAATAGCCTGCGACACAGCCATGGCTGCACTCCCTGTCAAATGATTGATTGGTTCGATCTGGGCGGGATCGTTAGGTCGAATAGAATACAGCGCCGCCGGAAAGGCGTAAAGGCGGCGTGGAACGAAGACCTCCCATGCCGACTTGTGCAGGGTCGCGCGAGTGCCATGTTATAGCTCGACCGAGCCCTTCCCCGGAGACCCAAACATGCCACATTCCGCCATCGTCAAAGACAATGTCGCCGTGATCACGGGCGGCGCATCCGGTATCGGATTGGCTGCCGCGCTGGCCTTCGCGCGCGCCGGCTTGAAGGTCTGCATCGCAGATGTGGATCAGGCGCGGCTGGCGGAAGCTGCAACAAAACTGTCATCCGTCACGCCTGCCACACATGTGATGACGTTCGCGGTCGATGTCAGCAAGGCCGAGAGCGTGACGGAACTGGAACGCGCCGTGCGCGAGCGCTTCGGCGGCACCGACATCCTCATGAACAATGCCGGCATCCAGCCCGGCAGCACGCTGTTCGGCGAGCCCGACAACTGGCAGCGGATCATCGGCGTCAACATGTGGGGCATCATCAACGGCTCGCGCATCTTCGCGCCCGGCATGATCGCGCGCGGCAGGCGCGGCCTCATCATCAACACCGGCTCGAAGCAGGGCATCACCACGCCGCCCGGCGATCCCGCCTACAACGTCTCCAAGGCCGGCGTGAAGGCCTTTACGGAAGCGCTCCAGCACGAGTTGCGCAACACGAAGGACTGCCGCATCACCACGCATCTGCTGATCCCCGGCTTCGTCTTCACCGGCCTGACCGCGAAGGGCCGCACCGAGAAGCCGGCCGGGGCCTGGACGGCTGAGCAGACCGTGGATTTCATGCTGGCGCGGCTGGAAGCCGGCGACTTCTACATCCTGTGCCCGGACAACGACGTGCCGCGCGCGCTCGACGAGAAGCGGATGCTGTGGGCGGCGGGAGACATCGTCGAGAACCGCCCGCCGCTGTCGCGCTGGCACCCGGACTATGCCGACGCGTTCGCGAAGTTCGTGAAGGGGGAGTGACTATCAGACCCTCATGGTAAGGAGCGCGGAACGCGCGTCTCGAACCATGAAGGCCCCGCTGCGACAGCTCGGCCTCGATCCTTCGAGACGCCCGCTTTCAGCGGGCTCCTCAGGATGAGGAGGAGCTAGAGCCTCGCGGCGCGGCAATACCGCGCAAGCGCCCTACAGCGTCTCCTGCTGATGCCCGCAATTCTTGCAGGCGAACTTGACCCGGCTCTGGCCCTTTTCCGCCTGCACCCGGTTCGGCGCACCGCACTTGCCGCAGACGGCCTCGATGCGGGTCGAGCCCTGCTTGACGACGATGGTCTTCTTTTCCATCGATTCGCGGATCAGGCGCTCGGCCTCCTCACGCAGGGATTGTTTCGACAAAGCTCATCTCCGCCTCTGGAAAGCGCGAGAGCCATAACGCACCTGCGTTGGAATCTCAATCGGCAATGCCGGCTCAGACCTCGACAATCACATAGCTGTCTTCGACATGCACTGGAAACGTCTCGGCGACATACGGGCCCTTCTGCAACTCTTCGCCACGTTCCACCGCGACCGGATAGGACCGGATCTTGACCCGTTTCGGATCGAACCAGGACTGGCCGTTGCGCATGTCGAATTCCCAGCCGTGCCAGGGACAGCGCAGCATCTCGCCGACGCGCGAGCGCTCATAGATTCCGGGCTCGGGCGAGGTCAGCCGCGCTACGCAGGCCGCCTTCTCCAGCGGCGCGCCCTCGTGCGGGCAGCGGTTCAACAGCGCGAAGAACTCGCCGTTGACGTGGAACACGACGATGTCGCGGCCCGCGATATCGACGACCTTGTTGCCGCCGGGCGGGATCTCCGAGGTGCGCGCGACGATGTGACGGGCCATATCCGTTCAGAACCTCTTTGCTCAGAACTTGTAGACCGCGCGGGCATTGGTGCTGAAGATCTTCTTCCGCTCGGCTTCAGAGAGCGGCGTCTTGAAGGCGAAGCGCGGATCGTCGAAATCCCAGTGCGGATAGTCCGACGAAAACAGAAGACGGTCGATGCCGACCCATTCGATCAGCGAACGCAGATGCCGCGCCTCGTCGGGCTCGTCGATCGGCTGCGTCGTGAACCAGAAGTTTTCGCGCACATATTCCGACGGCTTGCGCCTGAGATGAGGCACCTCGCTGCGGAACCGCTCGAAATGCTGGTCCATTCGCCACACCGCCGACGGGATCCAGCCGAAGCCGCCCTCGATGAAGACGATCTTCAGCTTTGGAAACCGCTCCGGCACGCCTTCGATGACGAGGCTCGCGAGCTGCGCCGCGATGGTGTGCGCGTTGGACTGGTGCTCCTCGACATAATAGGACGGCCAGCCACCACCGGTCGGCGCATGGCCGCCATAGCCGCCAACATGGATGCCGAGCGGCAGGTCCAGCGCCTCGGCACGCTCGTAGATCGGCCAGTAGCGGCGGCGGCCGAGCGGCTCGTTGGCGCGCGGCGAGACGTTGATCTGGATATACTCACCGACCTTCGCGCAGCGCTCGATCTCGGCGATCGCCAGGTCCGTGCCGTCCTGCCCGACCAGGATCGACGCCTTCAGGCGCGGATCACGATGCGACCAGAACGCCAGTTGCCAATCATTGATGGCGCGCTGGATCGCGGCGCCGAATTCCAGGTTCTGCTGCGAGAAGATGAAGAGGTCGAGCACCTGCAAAATCCCGAACTCGACGTCGAGCGGATCGAGATGCTGCTTCTGCATGAAAGCGAGATCGGAGCCCGGCGGCCCGCCGGTCGGCGGCCAGGCATCGCGCCGTGCGATCAGGGGGGACGAGCGCGGATAGGGCGTGGTGAAGAGATAGGGCGTGCGCAGATGGCTGCCATACTCCTTCAGATGCTGCTGCCAGCGTCTTGGCAGGAATTCGTTGAGGTCGTCGAACGAGTGCAGGCTCGGATGCACGTCGCAATCGACGATACGCAGCCGTGAGGCGGCAGGCTTCTCGTCGTCGAGCAGCGGGCGGTCGATGACGTCACTCATGCGATCCTCCAAACTTTTTGTTTGCGCATGATCTTATCGGAAAACCGGTACCCACTTTTCCGGATCATGCGTCAGTTGATCGACAACCGCGGAAACGTTTCCAGCGGATTGTCGACGCACATCTTCGCGATGATGCTCTTCGGCAGGTTCGGCGGGATCGGATCGTTGCCGTCGAACTGCCAGTGCGGATAGTCGGACGCGAACAGAAACATCTTTTCCGAGCCGATCTGGTCGATGATCTCCTCGACGCTTCTTGCATCAGTCGGCGCATCGAACGGCTGCATGGTAACGCGGAAATTGTCGCGGATGATCGCTGCCGGCTCGCGCTCGACCCAGGGAACCTCGACGCGCACGCCGCGCCAGGTCTTGTTGGCGCGCCACATGAAGGCCGGCAGCCAGCTCACGCCGGATTCCATCAGCACGACCTTCAGGTTGGGAAACTTGCCGAAAACGCCTTCATAAATGAGGCTCAGGATCTGCGCCTGAAACGCCTGCGCCTCGACGAAGTAATATTCGTAGCGGTGCGACGGCCAGCCGGCCGAGCTCGGCGCCTGGCGATATTGCGTGCCGGCATGGATCGCGAGCGGCAGCTTGTATTTCTCGGCGAGGCGGTACACCGGCCAGTAATGCCGCCGTCCCAGCAGCGTCTCGCCCTGCGCCAACACCAGGATGGAGACGAAACGATTGTCGCCGGCGCGGCGCTCGATCTCCTCGATCGCCAGATCCGGGTCCTGCATCGGCACCACGATGGAGGCACGCAGGCGGGGATCGCGCGACAGCCATTCGGCGGCGATCCAGTCATTGATCGCCTTGCAGAAGTCGGCCGCCATGTAGGCATCGAACACGGCCTGCGCGCCGTAGAGCACGTTGAGGATCGCGTGGCTCGCACCCAACTGCTCGAACGCGCCCTTCTGCACCATGGCGAGGTCGGAGCCGGGCTTGGCGCCATTGGCCGGCCGCCAGTCGGCGCGGCCGGTGTGCGGCATGCTTGGTGGATAGGACGTGAGATCGAGCCCGTCGATGGCGCGGCTCACGACCTGCTCTTTCCAGTGATCGCTGAGATAGGGAAGCAGCGTCGTGCGCGTACCACCAACCGCCGGGTGGATGTCGCAATCGATCCGCGTCACCGCCATGGAGCTTCCTCGCGCAATCTTATTGGCGGTGTTCTTGTGCGCCGCTTGCGCAGAGTGCCCCTGCCCGCGCTGGCGCGCAAGGTCGCCCGCCCGCGCGATCCGTCATGGCTCGGTTGCATTTCGCAGGCGCGATACGAAGATCCGCGATCGCCGAACGGGGCGACCGCTCGAGGGTGGATGGTCTCACGGCGCGAGCGGTGGATGCCGGGGCATCCTCCGCTCCATATTGCAGGTAGCTTTGCGCTTATATGCGCTCTCGCCTCAGGCCGCCTTGGACACTTCCATCAGCAGGCGCTCGGCCTTGGCATCCTCGATGCGGTTCACCAGCCGGCTGCTCTCGTGATTGTCGCGCACCGTCTTGGTCAGGGTGATGCAGGTCTGGATCAGCATCACGATGCCCATGGTGAGATAGCCCTTCATCCAGAGATCGATCGGCAGGAAGAAGATGCCGATGGCGACGAGGAACGCGGAGGCTGCGAAGGACGCGTAAGTGAAGGTCACCCAGGCGCTGCTGTGGGGCTGGCCGTTCTGGTTCATGATGGTCTCCTGTCGGTTCGAATGATGATGGGTTTGGGGTCAGGCAGTCGGCATGCGCTTGGACTTCAACCGCGCCAGCACGTCGTCCGTGGTCGTCTTGAGCCGGGGGCCAAAGCCCTGCTCGGCGAGCCGTTCGGCGGTGGCGAGCGGACCGCTGGCCGCATCGAGCTCGACCAGCGCGTCGTCAGCGGCCTGGGCTTCCATTTGCCGGTCGCGCAGGCGCCTCAAGGTGCTCTCCGCTTCCGGCAGCGTGGATTCGTAAGGGCGTGCCGCCTCGATGCCGCTGCGGCGAAGCGAGCGCACCGCTTCCGAGGCACGGGCGACACGACGGCCGCGATCGAGCTCGGTGATGCGGGCCTGCGCGCTTGCGACATGGCGCTTCAGCCGGATGATCTCGGTCGCGAACAATGCGCGTGCGGTCATCGCCGCATCGCGATCGGCCTCCAGGCCCGCGATGGCCCCGGCGGCATCCTTGGCGAGGTCCTCGCGGCCACCGTCGAGCGCCGCAACCGCGCGGGTCTCGAGATCGGCGATGCGGGCGACGGTCGCCTCGAGCTTGCGGCCTTCCTGCTGGTCCTGGGCGATCGCCAGCGCCAGCGTCCGCTTGCTGCGCTCGACGGCAGCGGCTGCATCGCGCATCTGCTGGTCGAGGATCAGAAGGGCCGTACGGTCTTCCAGTTCCTCGCCCGCGGCCGCCACGCTGCCGCGGAAAAGTGTCAATACGGTCTTGAACATTTGCTGCTCCCTGTTATGAGCGTTGCTCACAGATGGTTTGTAGCAGAGACCTTGAACATCGTTCAATAAATATTTGAGCGTCGCTCAAGAATTTGATTAATAGATGACTAAAGCCTTGGAACGTCGAGAGAAACTGCGGGTCGACCTGATTCAGGCGGCCGAGCGGATGATCGCTGAGCGAGGGTTGGCGGGTCTCAAAACCCGCGATCTCGCCCGCGAGATCGGCTGCGCCAACGGCGCGGTCTACAATCTCGTCGCCGACGTGGACGAGTTGGTCCTGCGCGTCGGCTCGCGCACGCTGCTCCGGCTCGACAAGGTGCTCAGCGCGGCGGTGAGCGCGGGCAATCCATCGCCGCAGGAGACGCTGGTCCGCATCGCGATCGCCTATTGCGATTTCGCCGCAGAAAATCTCGAGCTCTGGCGCGCAATGTTCGAGCATCGCATGGAGCCCGGCAAGGAAGTCCCCGACTGGTCCGTCGACGACCAGTTGCAGCTGTTCCGCCACATCTACGCGCCACTGGCATCGTTATTTCCAGACAGAGGGACAGAGGGGCTCGGCATCACCGCACGCAGCCTGTTCTCGGCCGTGCATGGCATGGTGGCGCTGGGGCTCGAGCAGAGGCTGGTCGCCGTGCCGCTGCCGGCGCTGCGGAAGGAAATCGCGGGCCTGGTGCGGGCGATGATCGACGGCTTGATCGCGCGGGCGGCGTAGAAGCCGAGAGAGCGCAGCGATGCCTGACTAAAATTTCGCCTGTCGCATCGCTGGCAGCACGCTTAGCTTTCGCCGCGTCTCGTCCTCTCTCCGGAGTCTCCCATGCCCCTCCTCATCCGCGGCGGCACCGTCGTCAATCATGATCATTCGCGCCGTGCGGACGTGCTGATCGACGGCGAGACCATCGTCGCGATCGGAACATCGCTCGATGCACCGACGGGCGCGGAGATCGTCGATGCCGGCGGCGCCTACATCATCCCGGGCGGGATCGATCCGCACACCCATCTCGAAATGCCGTTCATGGGCACGGTGACCGCCGACGATTTCGAATCCGGAACGAAGGCGGCGTTGACCGGCGGCACCACCATGGTGGTGGATTTCTGCTTGCCCGATCCCGGCCAGTCGATGCTCGCGGCCTATCAGGAGTGGCGGCACAAATCCGAGAAGGCGGCGACCGACTACGGCTTCCACATGGCGGTGACGTCGTGGTCGAAGCAGATCTATGACGAGATGGAGATTGTGGTCAAAACCTACGGCATCAACACCTTCAAGCATTTCATGGCCTACAAGGGCGCGCTGATGGTGAACGATGATGAGCTCTACAACTCGTTCGCGCGCTGCGCCCATCTCGGCGCCATGCCGGTGGTGCATGCGGAAAACGGCGACGTCGTCGCCTTGATGCAGGAAGCGCTGATCGCGCGCGGCGTCACCGGCCCCGAGGGCCACGCCTACTCACGGCCGCCGGAGGTCGAGGGCGAAGCCACCAACCGCGCCATCATGATCGCCGACATGACGGGCACGCCGGTCTACATCGTGCACACGAGCTGCCGCGAAGCGCATGAGGCGATTGCCCGCGCACGGGCTGCTGGGAAACGCGTCTATGGCGAGCCGCTGATCCAGCATCTGCTGCTGGATGCCGGCGAGTACCAGAACAGGGACTGGGACCATTCCGCGCAGCGCGTGATGTCGCCGCCCTTCCGCGACAGATCGCATCAGGACAGTCTTTGGGCCGGCCTGCAATCAGGCTCGCTCCAGGTGGTCGCAACCGACCATTGCGCCTTCACCACCGAGCAGAAGCGGTTCGGGCTCGGCGATTTCAGGAAGATCCCGAACGGCACCGGCGGCCTCGAAGATCGGCTCGCACTGTTGTGGACCGCGGGCGTCGCCACGGGACGGCTCACTAAGGAAGAATTCGTCGCCGTGACCTCGGCGAACATCGCGCGCATCCTCAACATCTACCCGCGCAAGGGCGCCGTCGCCGTCGGTTCGGATGCCGATGTCGTGGTGTGGGACCCCAAGGCGAGCAAGACCATCAGCGCGAAGCGGCAGATGAGCCGGATCGATTACAACGTGTTCGAAGGCTTTGCCTGCACCGGCGGACCGGCCGCGACGCTGTCGCGTGGCCGCGTCGTCTGGAAGGCTGGCGATCTCCGCGCCGAGGCCGGCGACGGTCACTACATCGAGCGGCCGGCGTTCTCGCCGGTACACGTCGCCAACTCGACATGGAAACAACTGACCGCCCCGCGCGCGGTCGCACGCGGCGCGGTCACGCCGTAGGGTTACCTCAAACCTGCGTAATACCGCCATCGGCCGCGAGATCGATGCCCGTGCTGTAGCTGCTGTCGTCCGAGGCCAGAAATAAAATGGCGGAGGCCATTTCCTCCGGGCGACCAATCCGGCCGAGCGGCGTGATCGAGGCGAAGAACGCGCGGGCACCTTCGGCCTCCCTTGGGGTCTTGAACTGGCCGTCGATGATCGGCGTATCGATGGCGCCCGGTGATAACGTGTTCACGCGGATGCCGCGATCCTTCAGCTCCATCGCCCAGGTCCGCGAGAACGAGCGCAGCGCGGCCTTGGTGGCGGCGTAGGTGCCGTGCTCGGGAAGGCCTTTCAGGTGCAGACCGGACGACACCAGCACGATCGAGCCACCCTTGCGCATCAGCGGCAGCGCCTTCTGTACCGTGAAATAGGCACCACGCGCATTGATACCGAATGTCGTGTCGAAATGCGCCGGAGTGACGTCCACCGTGAGCTTACGCTCGACGAACGCGGCACTGGCGACGATGATATCGAGCGCACCCTTTTCATCCTTCACCCGGGCGTAGAGCCGGTCGAGATCGTCGAGATTGGCGACGTCGGCCTGGATCGCGGAGACATTGCGCCCGATCTCGGCCTTGGCCTTGTCGAGCTCGCCCTGACGCCGTCCAACGATGAAAACATAAGCGCCTTCGGCCACAAAGGTCTTCGCCGCAGCAAGACCGATACCACTGGAGCCGCCGGTGATGACGCCAATCTTTCCTTCGAGCTTTGACATGACACAGTCCTTTGGTTTGGGCGCGCGCGGGCGTTCGGCACGCGCACGCCGTTGACCTTTTGAGGAAGAGAGAGTGACCGGCCCGTGAGCCGGCCGGTTCTTGATCAGGCCGCCTTGCCGGCCCGCAACCGGTCGAGCACCGGCAACAGCTCGGATGGATCGGGGCGATGCGTGTAATCCGGGTTCACCTCCGCATAGGCGATGATGCCGTCGCGGCCGATGACGTAGCGCGCGGGCATCGGTAGCACCCAGGCCGGATTGTCGTTGAACGTCGGCAGGTCGTTCTTGAAGGACTGGTAGAGCGAGACCAGGTCGGCTGGCAGCGCAAAGCGGATGCCGAAGGCATCGGCGAGGCCGCTCGCGACGTCGCTCAGGATCGGGAACGACAGCTTGTTCTCGCGCTCCGACTTGCGGCTGTTCGGCGCGGTCTGCGGCGAGATCGCAACGAGGCTCGCACCACGCGCGGCGATCTCCGGCAGCGCTTCCTGGAGCGCCTGGAGCTCGAGGTTACAATACGGGCACCAGACGCCGCGATAGAACGACACGACCAGCGGACCCTTCGCGAGCAGGTCGCGCGAGGCGACCTGCTTGCCGTCGGGATCCCTGAGGACGAATTCCGGCGCGGCGTCGCCGGCCTTCTTGGCGCGCTGCGCCTGGCCGCTCGCGATCAGTTCGGCGGTGGCGCGTTGCATGGTGTCGAGCGCCTCCTGGTTGGGCTTGAGCGGGAAGCGGCCGGCTTCGAAGTCGGCTTTGAAGGCATCGAGTTTGTCTTGAAGGGCCATGGGTAGCTCCATCTTTTGCTGTTGGCCCGTCCTATCTGGATCATTCGAAAATGAAGGGGTATATGGTCAATTAGGACAACATTTATCCGGATTTTGAATGAGTGACCGATTGCAGGAATTGACTGTGTTCGTCCGCGCAGCAGAGAGCGGCAGCTTTTCGAAGGCCGCGCGCGAGCTCGGCCTGTCGCAGCCCTCGGTGTCGCGCATCATCGGCGACTTGGAGACGCGGCTCGGCGTCAAGCTGTTGCTGCGGACCACGCGCAGCATCACGGTCACGGACGCCGGTGCGCTGTTCCTGACGCGTGCGCGCGAAGTGCTGGCTGATATCGAGGATGCCGAGGACGCCGCGCGCGGCGTCGATTCCTTGCGTGGAACGCTGCGCATCACGATGCCGATCGTCTACGGCACGCGAAACATCATTCCGCGCCTGCCGAAATTCCTTAAGGCCCATCCCCTCTTGCGCGTCGAGCTGTCCGTCGCCGACGAACGGCAGAACCTCGTTGTGGAAGGCACCGACGTCGCCATTCGCCTCGGCCCCCTCGACGATTCCGGCTTCGGCGCACGCAAGCTTGCGACCGTGTCGCGCTTTCTCGTCGCAGCGCCATCCTATCTTGCCGAGCGCGGCACACCGAAGACGCCGGCCGACCTCGCCTCGCACGACTGCATCTTCGGCCCCGGCCTGTTCGGCCGTACCACCTGGTCGTTCACCCGCAACGGCGCGGAGACCTCCGTCGATGTCCGCGGCCGCATCACCACCGATTCCGGTCCCGGCGTGTTCGCGAGCGTGCTGGCGGGGCTCGGCATCGCGATGACGTCGCCGGTGATGGCCGGCCCCGAGATCGAGGCGGGCGCATTGGTGCCGGTGTTGAAGAGCTACAAGCTCGCGCCGGTCGAGGTGTACGCCGTGTTCCCGGCGGGTCCGCGCCCCTCGACCAAGGTGCGCACACTGGTCGACTTCCTGGCGGAGGAATTGAGATAGGCCAGCGCGGATGCGACGTCATGAAGCGCCGCTGATGGCATGCGCCTTGCTTCTTTGCAGATCTCCGGCAAAAGAGGCACCGATGAGCGCATCACCTTTCGACATCAACCGCCGCGATTTGGTGCTCGGTGGCCTTGGCGCGGCCGGACTGACGGCGATCACACCCTCCTTCGCCAGGGCGCAGGGGCGTAGCGAGACGTTGCTGGTGGTGCAGGAGCTCGGGCCGAACTCGCTCGACATGCAGGGCGTCGGCTCCAACCAGACCGTGAACGGCCTGTCCTGGAACTGTTACGACCGCCTGCTGACCTACGCCTCCAGGACGCTGCCCGACGGGACCGTGTCCTATGATCGCGAGAAGCTCGAGCCCGAACTCGCCGAGAGCTGGGAGGTCGCCGCCGACGGCATGTCCTGCACCTTCAAGCTTCGCAAGGACGCGAAATTCCACGACGGCACGCCTGTTACCGCCAAGGACGTCAAATGGTCGTTCGACCGCGCCGTGAAGGTCGGCGGCTTTCCGACCTTCCAGATGTCGGCGGGTTCGCTGGAGAAGCCCGAGCAGTTCGTGGTGGTCGACGACCACACCTTCCGCATCGACTATGTCCGCAAGGACAAGATGCTGCTGTTCAACGTGGCCGTCGTCGTGCCCTTCATCATCAATTCCGAACTCGCCAAGAAGAACGCGACGGCGGAAGACCCATGGGCGCTCGCCTGGCTCAGGACCAACGAGGCCGGTGGCGGCGCCTACAGGATCGAAAGCTGGAAGCCAGGCAGCGAGACCGTGCTGGCCCGTTTCGACGACTGGAAGAGCGGACCGCTGCCGAAGATCAGGCGCGTGATCGCGCGCGACGTCCCCTCGGCCGGCACGCGCCGCGCGATGCTGGAGCGGGGCGATGCGGATATTTCCAGCGGCTTTGCCCCGCGCGATTTCGAGCAGATTATCAAGGAGGGCAAGGTCAAGGTATCAGGCGTGCCGATCCCGAATGCGCTCTGGTACGTCGCGCTGAACACGGCGAAGCCGCCGTTCGACAATGTGAAGCTGCGGCAGGCCATCGCCTGGGCGATGCCTTATGAGCAGATCCAGAGCAGCGCGTTCTTCGGCCGCGCCGTTCCCATGTACGGCGGCGCCGCCGATGTCTCAAAACCGGTGTGGCCACAGCCCTCTCCCTATGTCACCGATCTCGACAAGGCCAAGGCGCTGATGAAGGAAGCGGGCTTTGAGTCCGGCCTGGAGACGACCTTGTCGCTCGACACAGGCACTGCGACCGTCGGCGAGCCGACCGCCATCCTGATCCAGGAAAGTCTGGCCAAGATCGGTATCAAGGCGTCGATTGAAAAAATCCCAGGCGCGAACTGGCGCACGACACTGAACAAGAAGGAGCTGCCGCTCGCGCTCAACCGCTTCAGCGGATGGCTCGATTATCCCGAGTACTATTTCTACTGGAATTTCCACGGCAACAATTCGATCTTCAACATCTCCTCATACCAGAACAAGGCGATGGACGCGCTGATCGACAGGGCGCGCTTTACGGCGAATGCGGCGGAATACGAAAAAGCGGTGAAGGATTTCATCACGCTCTGCATGCGCGACGTCCCCGTCGTTCCGCTCAACCAGCCGATCCACGACGTCGCCATGCAGAAGGCCATCACCGGCTACGAGTTCTGGTTTCATCGCGAACCCGACTACCGCCAGTTCGCGAAGGGCTAATGCCGCTCGACAACGCGGACGACGTCCGAGGCGGCTCGCGCCTGCTCGGTCGGGAAGCCCCGCGCCAACCGTACCGCGCTCGTGCGCAGCATCGCGGCGTCGAGCTTGCCCTGCCGCGCCCCATCCAGCGCGCAGGCGAAGACCCGGTAGAATTGCGCGCCGTCATAGGCAACCAGCAGCACATCGACGCCGGCGTTAATCGCCTCAACCACGGCTTTGCAGACGTCGTGCTGGTAGATCGCACCCATCACGAGGTCGTCGGTCATCACCGTGCCCTGGTAACCCCACTTGTCGCGGATGATCCCCTCGACGACGCGTTTCGAATGCGAGGCCGCGCGATCGGGATCGACGGTCGTGAGCGTCACATGCCCAACCATGAGCGCGCTGCGCGAATGCGACAGCACCTCGCGGAACGGCAGCCAGTCGGTTGCCTCCAATTCCCTAACCGGCGTATCGAGCTTGGCGCTGAAATGATGCGTGTCGGTGCGGACGCGGCCGATGCCGGGAAAATGCTTCAGCGTAGCGCCGACGCCTGACTCTTCCAGCCCGCGCACATAGGCGCTCGCGATCGTGCTGACGACGGCAGGGTCGGTCGCAATCGCGCGCTGACCGATCAGCGTATGAAAATCAAGGCGATTGCGCCGGACCGGCGGCTTGAGGTCGAGCACCGGCGCGAGGTTGAGGTTGACGCCGAGCCCGGCGAGCTCGCGGCCGTGGATGCGGCCGAACTCTTCGGCCTTGGCCTGCTGTTCGTCGGGAGCGAGCCCGCTGAGCGTCGCCAGCGCCGGCAGCTTCGTCAGCGGCGGCGCGAGATGTCCGACGATGCCGCCCTCCTGGTCTGCCGCAACGACCAGCGGCGGCAGGCCGGCGGCGCGCCGCTTGTCCTGAAGCGCCGCAATCTCGGTGCGCAACGTCTCGACGGTCCGGCCGCGGATGTTGCGCCGGGTCACGTAGACGCCGCCGATCAAGCCCTGCTCGGCAAGGCGCGCAACCTCGGGAAAGGAGGAATAGCCCACCATGAAGTGAGGTCCGAGCTGACGCGTCTCGGTGGCGCTCGCGGCAAGCACCTCGTGCTTGCGCAGCTCGAACTTCAGATGCGCCGCCGACATCAGCACCGGCGGCAGGCACCAGAGCACGACGAGCAGCTTGCCCGCGACGGTACGCCAACGCCCTCTGCGGAGCAGGAGGATGACGATCGCGAGGCTTGCGACGACAAGCGCGAGGTTTCCCGCGCCACGCAGCGGGACCAGATAGGGATCGTTCTTGTTGGCGGCCGCGAATGCGACGAGCGGCGCGGCCAGCCAGAGCAGGATGAGACCAATACGACCGAGGAATTGCATGATGCGTCACACGCTATGAGTGGCGAATGCTTCGCACCTATCAAAGCGAATCACGCTGTGCGAGAGGCAAACGCGCGCCTGCACGAAAACTGCAAAAGACTCCTGAAACCGTGCAGACGATGGTCCCGCCTTCTGCACAAGCGCCGTTCAGACTTCGTGATGCCACCCATCACGAAAGGTCATTTGGACATGACGAGCCTGGCTTCGACGATAGCAGCGGAAATCCAGCCGATCAGACATTCCTCGATCCCGGCCAAGGTCGGCCTCGCGCTGGTGCTGGCCGCGCTCGCCGACTGGCTGTTCTACGGCCAGCGGATCGGGCTGTCGCTGACGCTCTTTGCGATCGCGATGGCCTGCGTGTCGGTGCTCTTCAATCATGCGGCCCTGGATCTGCGGCGCACCATGATCGGCACGGCCATTCTTGTCGCCGGCCTCGTCCCGGCCGTCGAGGAGCTCAACATGCTGTCCTTCCTGATCCTCGTCGCATCGCTGACGATCGCGCTGCTGCTCGCGACCAATCCGGAAACGACCGGGTTCGCTGAGCGAGCCCGCGCGCTGCGCAACTTTGTCCTGTTCGGGCCCTTCAGGTTTTTCCTTGAGGCGCTCCAGATCTTCAACATGTCGGCGTTCACCCGCGGCCTCACGCTCTGGCTGATGCCTGCCGTGCTGAGCACCGTCTTCATCGCGCTGTTCGCTGCGGCCAATCCGGTGATCGAGCAGTGGGTGTCCCTGCTCAATCCGAAGCTCATCCTCGAATATATCAGCATCCCGCGCCTGCTGTTCTGGGCCATGATGCTGGCGCTGGTTTGGCCGTTCATCCATGTGCGCTGGCGGCGCAGGACGATTGTCACCACCGCCGTTGCCGACGGCCCCGTGCCGCCCCCGCTCCCGCCCTTGGTCTCGGCCGAATTTCTGAACCCCTCCACCATTCTGCGCTCGCTGATCCTGTTCAACCTGCTGTTCGCCGCGCAGTCCATCCTCGACGGCATCTATCTCTGGGGCCATGTGGCGCTGCCCGACAATTTGACCTATGCGGCCTACGCCCATCGCGGCGCCTATCCGCTGATAGCGACCGCGCTGCTCGCCGCTGCCTTCGTGCTGGTCGCGATGCGCCCGGGCGGGGCGGCCGAGAAATCGAAGGTGATCCGGCCGCTGGTCTATCTCTGGGTCGGGCAGAACGTGCTGCTCGTCGCCTCCTCCATCCTCCGCCTCGATCTCTATGTCGACATCTACATGCTGACCTATTGGCGGATCGCGGCCTTCATCTGGATGGGTCTGGTGGCGCTCGGGCTGGTCCTGATCGTGGCGCGCATCGCGCTCAACCGGTCCAACCAGTGGCTCGTCGGTGCCAATCTGATCGCGCTGGCGATCGTGCTCTATGGCTGCTCGCTCGTGAACTTCGATGCGTTCATTGCCGACTACAATGTCGCCCACAGCCGGGAAGCATCGGGCAAGGGCGTGCAGATCGACATCAACTATCTCCTGACGCTCGGGCCGCAGGCGCTGCCTGCCATCGACAAGGCCATCTTGCTCCGGCCCGGCGCCCCCGAGAGCTGCCTTGTGTCGCGCCGCGACCGCCTTGTAGAACAGCAGCGCCAGGATCTGGCCTGGCGGAGCTGGGGCTTTCGGAGCTGGCGGCTCCAGCGCAGGCTGGACGCGCAGGCGAAGGTTCAGCAGGCAGGCTGAGGAAGCGGAGAGGTTCTTGGCGCATCGCATTCTCATCGTCGACGACGAGGGCCACATCCGCGAGGTCATCCGCGTCGCCCTGAAGAAGGCCGGCATGGACGTGATCGAGGCGCGCGACGGCAAGGAGGCGCTCGCCCGCTTTGCCGCCGACAGGCCCGACCTGATCGTGCTCGACATCGGCATGCCCGAGTTCGACGGGCTCGACGTCTGCCGCGAGGTGCGCAAGACGTCCGACGCGCCGATCCTGTTCCTGTCGGCGCGCGACGAGGAGATCGACCGCATCCTCGGCCTCGAGATCGGCGGCGACGATTACGTGACGAAGCCGTTCAGCCCGCGCGAATTGGTGGCGCGGGTCAACGTCATCCTGCGCCGCCTCAGCCCGCGCAGTGGCGAGGCCAAAGCAAGTCCGGCCGCGCTGTCGCAAGGCGGCCTGCTGATCGATCCCGAGCAGCATGTCGCGACCTTCGCCGGCACGCCGCTGAAGCTGACCGCGATCGAGTTCGGCATTTTGCGCGCGTTCCTGACCCGGCCGACCTCGGTGTTCAACCGCGAGCAGCTGATGCGGGCGGCCTATCAGCTCAACATCCAGGTCTCCGACCGCACCATCGACAGCCACATCCGCAACATCCGCGCCAAGCTCGCGGCGTTGAATTGCGAGAACGTGATCGAGACCATCCACGGCGTCGGCTTCAAGCTCGGCCGCTGCGAGAAAGAGGCATGAGCGCAGCGCCCGACAAATGGCGGCCGTCGCTCACCCTCGTGATTTTCACGGTGCTGGCGACCGTCGGCGTGCTGCCGCTGGTCGGCCTGTTCTTCTTCCGCCTCTACGACAACCAGCTGATCCGCCAGACCCAGGCCGAGCTGATCGCGCAGAGCCGCGTGCTTGCGACGATCTATGCGCAGGAGGTCACGGCGCGGCTCGACAGCGGCCTGACGCTCGGCGCCGAGGTGCCGCCCAACGTGCTGCCCGACCCCGGCGACCAGGTCACCCCGATCCGTCCCGCGCTCGACCTCACCGCCAACGATCTCTTGCGGCGGCGACCCGATGCGCAAGCCGCGCCGCAAGCAGCGCAGCCAGCCTATGTCGAGATCGGCGCAAGACTGACGCCGATCATCCGCGAGACCCAGAAGGTGACGCTGGCGGGCTTTCGCATCCTCGATCCGCAGGGCGTGGTGATCGCCGGGCGGCAGGAGGTCGGGCAGTCGCTCGCCCATATCGAGGAGGTCGCGGACGCGCTGCACGGGCAATACCGCGCCACCTTGCGCAACCGCGTGCCGGACAAGCCGCCGCCGCCAATCTATTCCTTCAGTCGCGGCCTCGGCGTGCACGTGTTCTCGGCGATGCCCGTCATCGTCAACAACCGCGTTGCCGGGGTGATCTACACCACGCGGACGCCAAGCAACATCTTTGACCATCTCTACCAGGAGCGGGCCAAGTTCGTGCTGGCGGGGCTCGCCGTGATCCTGGGCACCATCGCGATCGGCCTCGTATTCTCGCGCACCATCACGCTGCCGATGCGCGAGCTGATCGACCGCGCCGCGCGGATCGGCCGCGGCGACCGCGAGGCGTTTCGGCCGCTCCGGCACTACGGCACCCGCGAGTTCGCCCAGCTCTCGCACAGCTTTCTCGGCATGGCGGAACAGTTGGCGCGGCGCTCCGACTATATCGCGACGTTCTCGGCCCACCTCACCCACGAGCTGAAATCGCCGCTGACCTCGATCAAGGGCGCGGCCGAGCTGTTGCAGGATTCGTTTCAAGGAAAGCCGGAAGGCCTGACCCCTGCCGAGCAGAAGACGTTCATCGCCAACATCCTGTCGGACACGCAGCGGCTGGAGGCGATGGCGCAGCGGCTGCGCGAACTCGCCCGCGCCGAGAGCCTGCCGCAGAACGAGCGCACCGAGCTTGCGCCCGTGATCGCCGACCTCCGGAGCCGGTTTCCGGCCAGCTCAATCGAGGCCAGCGGCCGCCTCGACCGGGCGATCGGCATGTCCGGCGAGAAGGCATTGATCGTGCTGTCGCATCTCGCCGACAACGCGATGCGGCACAGAGCGAGGACCATCAGGCTGGAGGCGGAGGACGAGCGGACGACCCTGCTTGTGACGGTCAGCAATGACGGCGAGCCGATTTCGGCGCCGAACCGCGACAGGATATTTGATGCGTTCTTCACCACCCGCCGCGACCAGGGCGGCACCGGGATGGGGCTGGCGATCGCGCGCGCGGTGATGGCGAGCCATGGCGGCTCGATCAGGCTCAAGCCGACCGACGAGGGCGCGGCCTTCGAGCTCCAGTTTCCGATCGCCTAGATCGCGAACACCCAGGCGGCGACGATGGTGCCGATGGTGACCAGACCGGCGATGGTCCAGCCGGCGGCATATTCCAGCTCAGGATGACCAGTCGCCCGCATGATCTCTGCCGGATCGGCGGTATGCTTCTCTGCCATGACAGCCTCGCACGTTTTTTTCCGTGTCCTATGTAAGTCGCTTCAGCCGCCAATAGGTTCCATCACGGAAATGCGAGCAATGACGCAGCTAGGTCTATTCGCCGACCCGCAAGCCGGCCCTGCGGGGCTTCGCTATACCGATGACTTCGTCGAGGCCGCCGTCGAGCAGGACTTCATCGGCCGCATCGCAGCATTGCCGCTGCAGCGCTTCCAGTTTGGTGCCTTCGAGGGCAACCGCCGGGTGGCGTCGTTCGGCTATCGCTATGACTATTCGCTGCAACGGCTGGCCGAGGCGGAGCCGATCCCGGACTGGGTCCTGCCCGTCGCGCGGCAGGTCGAGGCCTGGGCGGGCCTCGCCGCCGGCAGCGTCCGGCAGGTGCTCTGCACCGAATATGACACCGGCGTCGGCATCGGCTGGCACCGCGACAAGCCGCATTTCAAGGAGATCCTCGGCCTGTCGCTGGGCTCGCCGTGCAAATTCCGCTTCCGCCGCCGCAGCGGCGACAAATGGGAGCGCCACGCGCTCGAAGCCCTGCCGCGCTCGCTCTACCTGATGGACGGCGAGGCGCGGTCGCGATGGGAGCACAGCATCCCACCGGTCGAGGCACGCCGCTATTCGATCACCTTCCGGACCATGAAGCGGGTGTAACGGCCGGTCCAAAACTAAAACTGCGAAAACAACCCCATGCACAGTAGAACGCGCGGCCGGCATGCGGCCGCGGTCGCGCGCCGCAACCGTTTGACACGTCGGACCAAAACAGCCGCACCGCGCAATCGCCGCGCGGTTCGCGGATTTTCCCCTCAGTTGCGGGCCAAGGGCAAGATGTCGGGCGGAAGAGAAGCCGCCACTCGACTCTCCGCAAGATTGTAAGTTAATCTCGCTTCTATCGGCCGGTCCATTTTTAGCCGATGTTGCAGCATTTCAGGGCGCCGCACGGCGCCTCCCGGCAGAAGACATTTTCAAGGGAAGCTCGCGATGCGTTCGCTGTTTGCGCGGCTGCACCGGCGTTACGGGCCCAGGATTTCGGGGGCGGAGCGCCAGCGGCGGGTCAAGGACAAGCTCGCCCTTCAGCCCACCCCGCCCACAATCCGCTCACCCACCGCGCTCCGCGCGCTGGCGGTGCGACGCCCGAAAGTCGCGATCATCGGCGGCGGCTTCGCCGGCCTGATGGCGGCCTCCGAGCTCGTCGCCCATTGCGAGGTGACGCTGTTCGAGGCCCGCGACCGCTTCGGCGGCCGGGTTCTCAGCAAGAAGAAGCCGAGCGGGATCGTCGAGGCCGGCGGCGAGCTGATCGGCTACAATCATCCGCTCTGGCTGAAATATGCCAAGCGGTTCGAGCTCGGCCTCTCCGTCATCACCTCGGACACCAATTTCGACGCGCTCGAGCTCGACATGCCGGTGTTTCTCGACGGCCACAAGCTCTCCGACGGCCAGATGAAGCGGGTCTATCACGAGATGGACGATGCTTTCGGCAAGCTCAGTCGGTGGGCCGGCAGGGTCAAGCCTGACAAGCCCTGGCGCGCCAAGGGCGCAAGGAAGCTCGACGCCAGGACGATTGCGGAGTGGATCGCCAGCCTCGACTGCTCGAAGCTCACCAAGCACGCCATGGAGGAGCAGTTCTCCAACGACGCCGGCCAGCCGACCACCAAGCAGAGCCTTCTTGCTAATCTGGCCGTCGTCGCGGGCGGACGGATGAAGGACCAGATCGACGCCTTCTTCACCCAGACCGAGACTTTGCGCTGCTCGGAAGGCAATCAGGAGCTCGCCATTCGTCTCGCGCAGGACATCGAGGACAAGGGCGCCAGCACCCACCTGTCGACGCCGGTGCGCGCCATCCGCATCGACAGCGAAGGCGTGACCCTGGAGTTCAGCCCCTGCGGCAACGGGACGGCACGCGCGTCCTTCGCCGCCGATTATGCCGTGCTCGCGATACCCCCGAGCCTGTGGCCGGACTCGCCCAACGCCAAGATCACGATCACGCCCCACCTGCCGCACGACTACTACGTCACGATGGGGACGGCGGTGAAATATCTCAGCCCGCTCAAGAAGCGCTTCTGGATCGGCGAGGGCCTCGTCCCGACGGCCATCTCGAACCAGTTCGGTGTCACCTGGGAAGGGACGGACAACCAGATCGCCCCGCCGGATCATCCGGTCGAGCTCAGCCTGTTCGCCGGCGCCGACGTCGCTGCGGAAGCTCTCAAGCATTACCAGCCCGGTGACCAGACGCAGGTCGACGCGTTCTACGCGCAGCAGATCGGCAGCGTCTACAAGGGCTATGTCGCCCATCTGGCCGATCAGCCGGAGTTCATGGCCTGGCCGCGCGACGAATGGACCGCCGCCGGCTACTCCTGTCCCGCCCCCGGCGAGGTGTGCCTCGCCGGGCCGCTGCTGGCCAAGGGCTTCGAGGACCGCCTGTTCTTTGCCGGCGAGCACACCTGCTTTGCGTATTTCGGTTACATGGAAGGCGCTCTCCAGTCCGGCCAGACGGCAGCGGCGGCGATCATCAAGGCCATCGACAAGCAGCCTGAAGCGAATGGCTCTGCCCGGACTAGCAATTCTGTCATAGGTTCGGGACGCCTTGCGGCGGCGAAGCCGTGACCGGAGAGGAAGCGACGCGAATGACATTCACGAGAAGGGCCCGATCCAGGATTTGGGCCCGCATCATCTCCGCGCTCGCTTTTGCCGGCGCCTTCAACGTCGCCGGAGCCTCGGGGGCAACGCCTGCAAAAGTCTCGGGCTCGACGGCGCTGGCGCTCGCGGGCGTGATCGCGCCGCTGTCGCCGGACCTGACCGGCGCCGAGAGGAAGGCGGTGGCGATGCTGTTCGCCGCCAATGCCGAGATTCCCTACAAGAAGCCGATCGTGGTGACCGTGGACAGAATCGTCTGCCGCACCGGCAATGTCGACATCACGCTACGCAATTGCGAGCTGACCTTCGGCAAGAAGAGCAGGACCGTGAACGGCTCGACGGCCAATGAAATTTTCGCGACAGAAGCGCTCGCTGGCATTCCGCCCGATGGTGCGGCGGGATCGAGCTTCGAGAGCCTGAGCAAGCTGAGCTGCACGATCGACCCCAATGCCATCCGTCGCAAGGATGGCAGCGGAGCCGACTGCACGTTCCAGCCGGGGAATTGAACCGCGCATGGGCAAGAACATGGGCAAGAAACCGGGTGCCGTGAAATCGCCTCAAGACGAACTAACTAATAAGGCGAATTGAAAAGACAGGTCAAACGCGCGAACCCATATCGGGCACGCAGGGCCGGCACCAACATACCAACATGAAGAATTATCTCGCTTTCTTCCTCATCCTGGGCATGACGGCAGCCTCCGCACACGGTCCGTCGCCCGCGCGGCTCACGGGGCCGTCCAATCTCGTCCGGGTGGGCCTCACCGACAACGACACGACCGCCGGCGGCACCGCGCGCCTGTGCGAGCAGATCTCCTTCTCGCGCGGGCTGCGCTACGGCGACAGCGAGGCCAATGTGCTCGACGTCGCCACCAGCAGCGAGACCAAGGCGGATACGCCCCGGCCCGTGCTGCTGTTCGTGGGGGGCGACACCTTTACCGGCGATCGCGGCGCGCCGGACCTGTCCCGCGAGATCCAGGACCAGGCGATGTGCTTTGCCGCGCGCAACGGCATGATCGGCGTGCGCGTCAACTATCGCTTTGCGCCTGCGGCGACCTGGCCGATGGGTGCAACCGACGTCGCGGCGGCGCTATCCTGGGTCCACGGCAATATCGACCTGTTCAATGGCGATGCCCGCGAGATCGTCGCGGTCGGCTACGGCGCCGGCGCCTTCCATGTCGCCACCTTGCTGGCGCATCCCGAATTCCAGACCGACCGCGCCGATGTCGCCGCCGTCGTGCTGGTGTCCGGGATCTACCGCGCGGGCAAGGACGCGAGCGACAGCGAGAAGGCCTATCTTGGCACTGACCCCACCCAATACGACAAGCGGTCGGTCTTCCCCGGCATCCTCAACGTCGACGCGCCGATCGTGCTGGCCTGGGCCGCGAACGATCCCGCGAACCTCGTGGCGCAGGGCGAGACCTTGAAGAAGACCCTCTGCGGCGCCGGCCACTGCCCGCGCAGCACGCTGCTGCGCAGCCGCGACGGCATCGCCGCCGCCTTCGGCCTCGACGGCTCCGGCGACAGCCTCGCCGAACCGACCCTGCTGCTGGTGCATCAGCTCGAGGCGCGGGAGCTGCCGTAGCAGTGCGTTACGGGCGGCGTGCCGATCCACTCGCACCTTTTGCTGAGCTACCCCTCTCCCCCGCCCTCCCCCGCAAGGGGGGAGGGAGCGCAGCGGAGCACGTGGCCACGCTGTGCCCTCATCGCCGACGCGCTAATGAATGGAGTCACTCGCCAAACGAAAGGTGCGTTCCCTCCCCCCTTGCGGGGGAGGGTTAGGGAGAGGGGTGCCACATGGCAAGCTCTGTCGATTGATGGCCCGTCAACACGGCTGTCGTTTCGTTCGCGATGCGTCGCCTTGAAGCGGGCGATCAAGCCACAGCTTTGACAAACGCTTGACGTAGATCAAGCGGACTTGGTGCGGATTGAGCCGACCTCTTGGAGGGGCCAATATCAAGGTATCGAGCATGCGCGTCATCGGCAGGATGCTGTTCGTTTCGATGATCGCTATCGCGTCGCTTGGCGCGATGTCCCAGCAACACGCAGAACAACCCGCGAGCGGCGATGAAATCCGCATCGGCAATGTCATGCCGTATTCGGGACCGCTCTCGGAGTTCGGCGCCATCGGCCAGGCGGAGGCCGCCTATTTCGACATGATCAACGCGCGCGGCGGCATCAACGGCCGCAAGATCCGCTTCATCACGCGCGACGACAATTCCGATCCGGCCACCGCGCTGGAGCTGACGCGCAACCTGGTCGAGAAGGACGACGTGCACCTGATGTTCGGCTCGTTCGGCACGCCCGGCAATATCGCCACGCGCTGGTACCTGAACGAGAAGAGAATCCCGCAGCTGTTCGTCGCCTCCGGCGACGAGGAGCTGAGCCAGGCCAAGGCGTTTCCCTGGACCATGGGTTGGCAGCCCTCATTCCGGTCGGAGGGGCGCATCTATGCCAACTATATCCAGGCCTATTACCCCAAGAAGAAGATCGTGGTGCTCTGGCAGAACGACCAGTTCGGACGCATGCTCTACAGGGGCATCCAGGAAGGTCTTGGCGACCTGAACCGCCTCGTGCTCGTCGACATCGCCTTCGACATTGCCGATGAGCATCTCGAAGGGCATGTCTCGATCCTCAAGCGCGCGGGCGCGGATATTTTCGTCTTCCTCGGCGTGCCGTCGACGGCGTCCAAGGTGATCAAGCTGGCGGCGTCACTCAAATGGCGCCCGGTCATCATCGTCAACGACGCCTCCGCCTCGATCGCCAACGCGATGGCGCCCGCGGGCCTGGAGAATTCGTCCGGCGTGATCTCGGCGGCCTTCCTGAAGGATCCGAGCGACCCCGCATGGAAGAACGACCCCGCCATGAAGGACTGGTTCGCCTTCATGGACAAGTACCATCACGTCGAAAGCACCAACAACAGCGCCGCGGTCTACGGCTACGGCGCAGCCGAGGCGCTGACACAGGTGCTGAAGCAATGCGGCGACGACCTGTCGCGCGAGAACATCATGCGTCAGGCGGCTTCGCTGAGGGATCAGCAGCCCTCCGTTGCCTTGCCCAACATCAGGATGAGCACCTCGCCCAACAGCTACCTGCCGATCAAGCAGATGCGGCTTGTCCAGTTCGACGGCCGTTCCTGGCAGCCTTTTGGCGATGTGATCGAGACCGCGTTCACGGAAGGGGCGGCGCGGTAGGCTTCACGTGGACCTTTTGCTGGCCCACCTACCCGCTGACGCGGGACTTCACCTTTCGCGTTGTAAGAGGTCGGCGCTTACCCTCCCCTGGAGGGGTCCGGGACGAGCGTAGCTCGCCCGTGGGTCGGCTCATGTTGAGCGAAGCGAGACATGAGACGGGGTGGGGTGACGGTCTATCCTCATTGAACACTGCCCGCGTGGAGAGATCACCCCACCCCGCTCGCGCTGCGCGCGATCGACCCTCCCCCTCCAGGGGAGGGTAAGAGCACCCTCACGCCGGCTTGAGCGCGGCCAGCGCGTTTTCCAGCAGCGAGCGGACGCGCGCGGCATCGCCTGACTTCACCACGGCAGGGTCGAGATACAGCTCGAGGCCGGGCGCGCGCTCGGTGATGACACCGCTCTTCTCCGCCGCCGCGTCGTTGAGCGCGTCGACCGAATAGGGAATGATTTCGCGGCTGATGCCCTTCATCGTGATCGCGGGCAGCGCGTGCGCGCGGACGATGTCGCTGACCAACGCAAAGGTCTCGTAGCTCAGCACGATGCCGCCGGGCTCGGCGATCGATTGCAGGCGCGCGGCGAGGTTCGCTTCGGCGCCGATGATCGTATAATCCATGCGGTCGCTGCTGCCGAAATTGCCGACATTGCAATAGCCGGAATTGATGCCCATCCGCGAGCGGAACGGCTGCTCGATGCCGGAGGCGCGCCACTTCGCATTGAGCTCGGCAAGACGCTGCTGCATCCGCCAGGCCATCTGGAGGCAGGCCTCAGCGTCCGCACGGTCGCCCCTGGTCTCGGGGTCGCCGAAGAAGATCAGCATGGCATCGCCGATGAATTTGTCGATGGTGCCGCCATATTCATGGGCGATCGCCGACATCTCGGTGAAGTATTCGTTGAGGAGCTGGGTCAGCAGCTCCGGCTGCAGCCGCTCGGCGGTCGCCGTAAAATTCTGGATGTCGGAGAAGAAGATCGTCAGCTTCTTGCGCTCGGTGTGGATGGTGACGTCCTTCTGGCCGCTGAAGATGCTCTTGTAGACCTGCGGCGGGATGTAGCGCGAGATCTTCATCGACAGCGAAGCCAGGAAGTCGTTGGCGGATTCGAGCTCCTTGTTCATGCCCTTGATGCGGCCGGCCTGGCGGCGCTGGAGCGAGAGGAACGACAGGCCGCAGCCCGCGGCGATCAGGAAATAGGCCAGCAGGAACTTGAACGAGAAGATGTTGGCGGCGATCGGCTGCGCGATGATCACCTCCTGGATGCCTCTGATGTCGCCGACCTTCCAGTCCTTCTTCGGGCTCTCGGGGTGGCTGTTGTGGCAGCTGACGCAGGCCGGGCCCATCGTGACGGGCGCGACCAGCCGGACCTTGTCGGAGAACAGCGAGGTCTCGGTCTCGACGATCTTCTGCTCGGGGTCCTTCCGAAGCGCGTCGAGCGCGTCCTTCTCGAACTTGTCGAGCTGGTGCGCGGCGCGGTTCTGGAACGGGAAGTCCGAGACGAAGCGGTAGGTGATGTTCTCCTGCTGCGCGCCGATCACCCGTCCGAGCTCCAGCGACAGCGTCGCCGGGATCGGGATCGCACCGGGGACGGATTCGTAATTGTGCACGACCCTGGTGGTGCCGTTTGGGTTAGCCAGGATGCGGCCGACGACGTTGGACGCATAGTAGCTGCGCACGCTCGTGATCACCGAGTTGAGGTCGGCGGCCTGCCGGCGCAGCGCGGTCTTGCTGAGGTCGGTCAGGTCCAGCCACACCGCGACCGGCAAAGCGAGCAGGAGCAAGGCGATCACGGCCCCCGTGAGGATGCCGCTCTTGCGCTGTTCTTCGGAGATCTCTTGTTTCACCCTGTGGCTCCGTCGTGTGCGATCTTGTCGCAAACCCCGGGAATTCGCGGCAAGAGCTTGCGGCGGCACAGAGCCCGCAAATGCGAGACCGCGCAACCCCATTTCATGGTGGGTCGCAGCAAATGGCTTTTCGTTTCATGGCGAATGTTTAAGATCGGCATTAACCTGCATTCACTCCGCCCGGAGATCCTCCATATGACCGAGACCATCCGCATCACGCGCTTCAATGCGCGCCCCGTGATCGTGCCGATGAATTTGCCGCTCAAGACCTCGACCGGCACGGTCGCAAAGGCGCCGCTGGTGCTGATCGACTGCGAGACCGACCAGGGCGCGGTGGGGCATGCCTATCTGTTCTCGATCACGCCTTCGGCCTTGAAGCCGCTGACGACGATGGTCGCGGAAATGTCTGAGCTCGTCGCCGGCGACGAGCTGCTGCCGTTCGAGATCGAGCGCAAGCTGACCCAGCGCTTCACCCTGCTCGGCCTCGCCGGCCTGCAGCGGCTGGCGCAATCCGGCATCGACATGGCGGCATGGGACGCGCTGGCGCGTAGCAAGGGCTTGCCGCTGGCGCGCCTGCTCGGCGGTGCGCCGAAGCCGGTCAGGGCCTACAATTCGAAGGGGCTCGGCATCATGCCGGCGGGCGCCGCGGTGGACGAGGCCCACAAGCTGCTGGCCGAAGGTTTTCACGCCGCAAAGATCCGCGTCGGCCGGCCCGATGCGCGGGAGGATCTCGCCGTGGTACGCGCGGTGCGCAAGGCCGTCGGCGATCAGGTCACGCTGATGTGCGACTACAACCAGGCCCTGACGGTCACCGAAGCCATCCGCCGCGGCGAGATGCTCGACGACGAGGGGCTGACCTGGATCGAGGAGCCGATCCGCCACGACGATTACGAGGGCAACGCCCGCATCGCGGATGCGCTGCGCACGCCGGTCCAGATCGGAGAGAATTTTGACAGTGCCTTCTCGATGCAATCAGCGCTGTCCGCGGAAGCCTGCGACTACGTGATGCCGGATGTCCAGCGCATCGGCGGCGTCACCGGCTGGCTCCGCGCCGCCGCGCTCGCGCAGGCCGCCGGCATCGAGATGTCGACGCACCTGTTCTCGGAGGTCAGCGCGCACCTGCTCTGCGTGACGCCGACCGCGCACTGGCTGGAATATGTCGACTGGGCCGACGCGGTGCTGGCGACACGATTGCAAATCAAGGACGGCTTTGCCCTGCCGGGCGAGGAGCCCGGCAACGGGATCGCGTGGGACGAGGCGGCGGTGAAGAAGTATCTCGTCTGATAAGACCGCCTCTTACGACCGAACAGCGGCAATCATACTCAGCTCGACGGGAGCGCCCCGCGGCAACTCGGCGACGCCGACAGACGTGCGCGTGTGACGACCGCGATCGCCCAAGCGCTCGATCAGCCGGTCGGAGGCCCCATTCATGACTTGCGACTGCTGGGTAAATCCAGGCGCTGAAGCAATGTATCCAACGAGCTGCAGGACCTGGACGATCCTGTCCTCTCCGCCTGTTGCGTGGTTGATGGCCGAAATGCAGAGATCGGCGCAGAGAGCAGCGGCCTCCTGCGCGGCCGCGATATCGACATTTGCGCCGACCTTGCCCGCATACAGCAGGTCCTCACCGCGACGCGGCAGCTGACCACTGACATACGCAATTCCACCATGGATGATCACCGGCAAATAGTTGCCGCCGGGCTTGTTCACGCTGTTCATCTCGAAAACCTGCCTTCTCGTCACGTCCGGCGAAGCGACACGTTTTGCCGAACGCCGCAAATTGTATCTCACCAGGCTCGTCGCCCTAATGGAGGACCGGACAATGGCAGGCGGCGAGTCACGGATCAAGGCTGCGAAGCATTTGCATGCCGAAGGCAGTGCGCATCCGGCCCGACAAGGTCTCGCCACCGCGCATTGCGTAGCGGCGGCGGGCACGATAACGATGCCCCCATGTCCACATGGCGGCCCCACCCTCACATCCGCGTCGTCGCGCTCGGCCTGCACTGGCGGGACGGGCGGCTGCTGGCGGCCGAGGTGCGTGACGATGCGGGGCGGATCAAGGGCGTGCGCCCGCTCGGCGGCGAGATCGAGTTCGGCGAGAGCTGGCGAGCGGCGCTCGTGCGGGAATTTTGCGAAGAGCTCGGCGTGGACATCACCATCACGGGCGAGCCGCTGGTGATGGAGAACATTTTTATGCACGAGGGATCGACCGGGCATGAGGTGATGTTCATCGCGGAGGTCGCGCTTCCAGACGGCGCGTTCAGCGGCCAGGACCGCATCGATTTCCGCGAGGATAACGGGGAGCAGATCGTCGCGCGATGGTTCGACCTTGCCGATCTCGACGTGCAGGGCGGACCGAACCTCTATCCGAACGGGTTGAAGGATGTGCTGCTCCGGCGGAAGGTTTCTACTCCGTCACCCTGAGGACGTCGCTGTCTCCACATCGTGCTACCAAACCTCCGCGCCGGGGATTTTCTTGCGCACCGCCATGCGCTGGATCCAGATGCAGCGACGGACGGATCTGTTGGAGCGGCCGACGGCGGATATCCCCTCGCCGGCCTGAAGCAGCGGCGCGATGTTCGCGCGCAGCGCCCGGCAGCGCTGGAGCTCGGCCTGCCAGTCGATCACCGCTGCATCCGCGCATGACGCCATCAGCGCCAGCACAGCCATTGCAAGACAGGTCGCCCGCATCGTTCGCATTCCTTTCACTGTGATCCCCCCGCGTCGCGCCGGTAGCGGAAGTCGCAATGGCTCGCGCGCCTTGCATGATGGTCTGCGCCCGCGTCAGCTTGACGTCGGGGCCGGCCCCTTCCGCAGTCGCAAAGTCGGAAGTGCAGACAAAGGAGAAAAGCCGAGCTCCGGCTCGCCCAGCTGTGGCGGCCCAACAAGGCTGAGCCAACGCAGACGTGATTCAGCGGTTACCGCGGATCGCCAGATCCTGAAGAGTCGACGGCGCAGTCAGTGATATTATCCCCATCATACCAAATGCTGCGCGGGCTTCCCTAAGGACCAGCCAACGTCAAGGAGAACTCGAGTGCCGTTGTGGAAAGTCTATCACCCCGTCGGGGCCTACTCGGCTCATGACAAGAAGGAATTCGCAGAGAAGGTCACCGCAATGTATGCGAGGATTCCCATCCCGAAATTCTACGCCGTGATGATCTTCGAGGAAGTCGCCGCAGGTTCGGTCTATGTCGGCGGAGCTTCGCACGAGAAATTCGTCCGCTTCAAGATCGACCACATGGCGAGGACGATGCCCGGCCCCGTCATCAGGGAATGGTGGGTGAAAGCAGTCGACAAGTTGATCGCGCCCTACGTCAAGGACCGGGGATACGACTGGGAGGTCACCATCGACGAGCTACCGGCCGACCTTTGGTCGATTCAGGGGCAAATTCCGCCGCCATTCGAATCCCACGCCGAAAAAAGATGGGTCAAGGAGAACCGCCCGAGTTCGTATGACCTCCAGGAAAAGCTGCCGGTCGGAGCCCTGTTCAAGCCGGGCGTGTCCGCCGGCTGAGGCGACGCCCGCAAGACTGTCGATCGACGCAAGACGCCGCTCCGCAGGGCGGACCGAGCCTCTATCCGACAGGACTGAAGGACCTGCTGCTCCGGCAGAAGAGCCAGTCCACCTGACGGGCGCCTGCTACCACGCCTCCGCGCCGGGGATTTTCTTTCGCACCGCGATGCGCTGGATCCAGACGCAGCGACGGACGGATCTGTTGGAGCGGCCGACGGCGGATATTCCCTCGCCGGCCTGAAGCAGCGGCGCCACGTTCTGCCGCAGCACGCGGCAGCGCTGGAGCTCGGCCTGCCAGTCGATGATCGCCGCGTCGGCGCATGACGCCATCAGCGCCAGCATTGCCATGGCAAGGCAGCTTGCCCGCATCATTTGCATTCCCTTCACTGTGATCCCCCGGCGTCGCGCCGGTAGCGAAAATCGCAATGGCTGGCGCCCTGCATGATCGTCTGCGTGCGCGTGAGCCTGACGTCGGGACCAAACCCTTCCGCGGTCGCGAAATCGGCAGTGCAGACCAGGAGGAAGCCGAGCTCCGGTTCGCCCAGTGCCTTGTAGAACTCGGCATAGGCGCATCGCGTCACGTCGAACGCGAAGGTGTCAGCCGTCTGCTCGACGATGTCATAGGCGAGCGCGTCGTCGCGGGCATAGGTCTTGAACGCCGACGAGACGGCCTTGCCGAGATCGGTCTTGTTCTCGGTCTCGTTCTTCGTTTTCCAGAACTCCTCGCCGAAGCCGCGATAGAGATCGCCGAGCGCCTTGCGCACCAGCGCGTTGGCGCGCGCCTCGCCGAGCTCGGCCTGCAATGCCTTGACCAGCGGCACCAGCACCTGCGCCTGGATCTTTGCTTGCTCGATGACGGAAACGCTCATGGGCAGCCTCGCTCGTCTCTCGTTGCTGCGACTCTTTGGCCCTGTGACCTGGCACACATTTGCGACCATCTTAAGGTTGTATGATAGCCCAGCATAACCGAAGCCGGCCAGGCGCCCGACATCCATTTTGATGATCTCATTTTCGAGCACGAAGAAGGAAGCAATGCTTCGCTCAGTTCGCAGGGCTCGCCGATTTCCCGACCGCATATTTGCCCGAACCGCAAGTTGAAAATCACGATCGATTCACGCAGATCCGTTCAGTATCCGGCCCGGCCAACAACGTAGGGCCGATCAATGTTCGTAGTCGGCACGCGCGCATGAGCGCGCGTGAACGATGTTGTCATGCCCGGCATCGGGCGGATCACGAGACGCGATCGGGATCACGAGGCGCAATAGCGCAGGACTCACCTGCCCGGACAACCGGCCCGGGGAAATGCCGGCATCGACAGTTGCAGCACCGCGAGGGATCACCATGGACGAGCCCAAACCACTCACCAGTGCATTCACCAAGACCGCGAATTTCTCCATCCACGAGGTCGACGAGGTGTTCAGGGACGCCGCGCAGCCCGCCGCGGGGGCCGCCGCGCGAGCTGCGCGTCCGCCGGTCACCTTGCCGCCCATCCTCGGTCCGCTGTCGGCCTTCACGGGCACCTTCACAGGACAGGGATTCAATACGATCTTCCGGCCCGACAGCAAGATCACGCCGACGCCGATGCCGGGGCCGATCAGCACCACCGACCCCGACGACAACGTGCTGGAGCTGAATCTCACCGACGAGACGATGTCGTTCTCGAACAATCTTGGCTCGATCCCCAATCGCGGCTCGCTGCAGCAGGCAGATGCATTCCTCAACGGCGTGCCGTATCTCCAGACCATCAACGACATCACCACGGGAACGCCCGTGGGCATTCACTTCGAACCCGGCATCTGGCTGGCGGTGCCCGCCACCACCAATCCGCACGAGCCGTTCACCGTCGCGCGCATGGCGTCGATCCCGCACGGCACGACGATCACTGCGCAAGGCACCGCGCTGCCTCCGGTCGCCGGTAAGCCAACCATCGCGGCCATCGACATCACACCGTTCATCGGCGGCAATCCGGGCAACAAGATCACATTCCAGAACCAGACCGCGACCAACAAGACGACTCGCAGGCTACCTCAGGATCTGACCGCACTGATGGCTTCCGGCAAGCTCACCCAGGCGATGATCACCGACCCAAACACGGTGCTGCGCGATCAGATCGCGCATCAGACCATCACCCAGACCATCGTCATCGAGACATCGACGAAGCCTGGCACGCCGCTGACCGGCGGCCCGTTGCCGGCCATCCCCTCGCCCGGCCCGCATCCGCAGGCGCCGAGCTTTGCCGGCGGCGCCGCGAACATCGCGTTCCTTCAGGGCTTGCCCGTTCCGACGCCGGGCGGCAATGGCTCGAACGCCAACGCCTTCCAGATGGACGCGGTGTTCTGGATCGAGACGGTGGTTTACGACATCGACGTGCCGGCCCTGCCGCCCGGAACGCCGCCGGTGATCCTGCAACCGCGCCAGAGGAGCAACGTGCCGCTGGTTCCGAGCTTCGTCGCCGCGATCCCGTTCGTGCCCAACAAGGGATTCAAGGGCGGCCACGTCAGGGTGGCGACGACGCAGATCCAGTATTCACAGAAGGTCATGCTGGATTTCGCCGGGCTGACCTGGCCGCACGTCTCGGTCGCATCGCTGGTGCCGGCCGCACCCGTGCCGATCCCGGATCATCTGTTGCCGCTGACGTAAGGCGGATGGCGGTGTGACGACGATGCGCCACGTCCGCGGTATCGGACGTGGCGTGAACCAACGCATCCGTGATGCAACGGTGACCGCCGCTCGCGCGATCCTGAAAGGCCGGCGCGGCGATCAATGGTATGATCATTGTCATCCAAAAGAGAGATGATCATGCCCCCTTCCAAGATGTCTCGCGGCTCCATCAGGCTACGACCGTTTGTACGGCGCGGTCATCTTGCGGCAATTGCCGCAACGCTGTTTCTCGCCGCGACAGCCTGGTCGGCCGGGCCGGCGCTGGCCGCGGCAGATGATGCGCAGGCGCGAACCATCTTCGAAAAATTCATTGCCGCGCAGAATGCGCACAACGCGGACGATGTGAAGGCCATGCTGTGGAATTCGCCCGGCGTGCTGTTGTTTGCGAGAGGCATCGAAACGAGAGGCCGTGATGCGGTCGCGGACCGCTTCAAGGGCTACTACGAGGGCACCTGGCACCTCGAACCCGACATGTCGAAATTCCACGTCGCCGTGATCTCGAACGAGGTCATGCAGGTCCTCGTTCCCATCGTCTTCACGCGCGGCCTTCCCGGCAAGCCAGCCCAACAGAATACGTTTCTGATCAGCCAGACCTACGTGCGGGATGCGAACGGCTGGTCCGTCGCCTCCGTCCTGCCGGTCGCGAACACGGAACTGAAATAGCTGCGATCGAGTATTGTCGGGGCGTGGCTCGCTGCAGAACCGGGGCAAATCCCGGATTGCGCTTCGCTCCATCCGGGCTACACGCACGCTTCGCAATCGCGGATTGTTTGGGCTTGCCTGGCCGAAGCTCGCGGCGGGCAGCCCGCCTGTGCCCTTTGGGCTTCGGCGTGGCATCCTTCTCTCGCTATCGCGAGCGAAGGATGGTGGGCGCGACAGGGATCGAACCTGTGACCCCTACCATGTCAAGGTAGTGCTCTCCCGCTGAGCTACGCGCCCTAGATGTCTCTAGATCGGGTCGGGTCCCTATAACGGCTCAGGGGAGCCGGTGCAAGGACCGAAGGGGGCCGATTTAGGCCGCCAGCATCTTGTTCACTTCGCTGACCAATTCGCGCAGATGCACGGGCTTGGACAGCACCTTGGCGTTCTTGGGGGCGTCCGAATCCGAGTTCAGGGCGACCGCGGCGAAGCCGGTGATGAACATGATCTTGATGTCGGGGTCGAGTTCCGAGGCCCGGCGGGCGAGCTCGATACCGTCCATCTCCGGCATCACGATGTCGGTCAGCAGCATCTCGAACGGCTCTTCCCGGAGCCGCTGATAGGCGGCCATGCCGTTGTCATGGGACGAGACCTGAAAACCAGCGTTTTCCAGCGCCTTGACCAGGAAACGGCGCATGTCGTTGTCGTCTTCGGCGAGCAGGATTTTGGGCATGGCAGGAAACGTCAAATCCCCAGAGGATATCAGCAGAGGTTACTAAGCCCGACAGAGGGTAAATTTGGGGTGAAAATCTTTACCCTGGGCTGGCTGCGCTGCCGGTCCCTTGTGAACCCGAATGCGGCACGAATCAATCGAGCCGCGCCGGCGCATCCCCGCTTCCCTGCCCACACGGTTAAGACATGTTCCAGCGCAGATCACATCTTTTCGCTTGGCAGAATGGTTGCGATTCCAGACAATGACGACACATAAGAGCCGCTCCACCGGCCGAATCAATTCGATCCGAGACCCGGATCCCGCGGCGCGAAGGGACGAAGCCTGAGAAGATGACCCGGTTTGACGGCGACGTGTCGCCCGCCTTCGAGATCGTGGAGCCCGCGCAATGGCGCGCGCCTGTCATCTTCAACTCGCCCCATTCCGGCTCGACCTATCCGGACGAATTCCTCAGCGCCTCCAGGATCGACCTGACGACGCTGCGGCGGTCCGAAGATTCCTTCATGGACGAGCTGATCGGCCATTTGAGCGAGCGCGGCTTTCCGACCGTGCGGGTCAACTTTCCCCGCTCCTATGTTGACGTCAATCGCGAGCCCTATGAGCTCGATCCCCGCATGTTCACCGGACGGCTGCCGAGCTTTGCCAATACCCGCTCGATGCGGGTCGCCGGCGGGTTAGGCACCATCCCGCGCGTGGTCGGCGACGGCCAGGAGATCTATCGCGAACGCATCCTGGTCGACGATGCGCTGGCGCGGATCGAGACGCTCTACAAGCCCTATCATCGCGCGCTGCGCCGGCTGATCAACAAGGTGCACCAGATGTTCGGCACCGTGGTGCTGGTCGATTGCCACTCGATGCCCTCGGTCGGCGTCAGCAGGGACGAGCCGCGGCGGCCCGACATCGTGATCGGCGACCGCTACGGCACGAGCTGCACACCGCTGCTTCCGGACAGGGTCGAGGAGACCATGGGCGGGCTCGGCTATTCGATCGGCCGCAACAAGCCCTATGCCGGCGGCTTCATCACCGAGCATTACGGCAACCCCGCAAGCGGCCTGCACGCGGTGCAGCTCGAGCTCAACCGCGCGATCTACATGGACGAGCGGCGGCGCGAGCGCAGTCCGCGCTTTGCGCAAGTGGCAAGCGACTTCGGCGTGCTCGCCGACGTGCTGGCGACGACGATCCCGTTCGGCGATCTCGGCCCGTTCCAGGCCGCGGCTGAATAGACGCGAGCCGTCGCCGCGCGATCGCGTCGCCGATCAAACATCAGATCAAGCTGCCAGCGTATCGTGCGCCGAATCTTCGCTTCGCGTTTTCGCGCGCTCGAAGTGAAGATCGAGGCTCAAAGAAAAAAGGGCCGCTTCTGATGAAGAAGCGGCCCAAGTCTAGGGAGGAAACGCCCAAGGAGGGCAGCGGTAACGCAGAGCGCTACCGCACCGCAACAATATGCGGCCGCGACGCACAAAGTGCAAGGGCTTTTGAGCCGTTTCCCATGCAATATGCACATGGCTCAATTGCTTATAGCGAAACCCAGATTCAGTTTCTTTGATAAGGAAATTCAATGGGTTGATAACCGTTTGCATACGAACGAGGCATACTCGGAACTAAGTTTTCAACTATATGATCGATATTTGGCCAGCATATGACTGGGACGGGGCAGCCGGTTGCGGCATCCAAAATACCAGGGAGCAAACCAACTCAGCGCTGCACGCGAGAAGCGAATTGAGCTAGGCAGGAGCGAGCTTCACCCGACTTTCGTTTTGAGGATGCGCCGTGACGGTGATCGACTTCTCAGCCTTCATCGGACGGCTCGCCACCGCCTCCGGCGAAACCATCCTGCCGTTCTTCCGCACCTCGCTGTCAATCGACGACAAGAGCAAGACCAAGGATTTCGACCCCGTGACGGAGGCCGACCGCGCCGCGGAGGCGGTGATGCGCCGGCTGATCAAGGCGAGCTTCCCCCAGCACGGCATCGTCGGCGAAGAATTCGGCAATGAGCGCGAGGACGCCGATTATGTCTGGGTGCTCGACCCCATCGACGGCACGAAATCCTTCATCGGCGGCTTTCCGATCTGGGGCACGCTGATCGCGCTGCTGCACAAGGGCGCGCCGGTGTACGGCATGATGCACCAGCCCTTCATCGGCGAGCGCTTCTCCGGCGACAACGGCTCGGCCACCTATAAGGGCCCGTCCGGCGAGCGCCGGCTTCAGGTCCGCCGCTGCGCCTCGCTGTCGGAAGCAACGAGCTATACCACCAGCCCGCTGCTGATGAACGAACGCGACCGCGCCATTTTCAGCCGCATCGAACAGGGCGCGCGGCTGTCGCGCTATGGCGGCGACTGCTACTCCTATTGCATGCTGGCGGCCGGTCACGTCGATCTCGTGGTCGAGACCGAGCTGAAGCCTTACGACATCGCAGCCCTGATCCCGATCGTGACCGGCGCCGGCGGCGTCGTCACCACCTGGGAAGGCAAGCCGGCCCAGGGCGGCGGCCGCATCATCGCGGCCGGCGACGCTAGAGTTCACGAAGAAGCACTGAAACTGCTCAACGGATAAGCGCCCCAAGGAGCGTGCATGAAAAGAGCCTGCATGAACAACTGGCCTAAGCTCCTCCTCGCATTCCTGCTCCTGTTTCCCGCCCTCGCCTCCGCGCAGAATTTCCCCGCAAAACCGATCAAGCTGATCGTGCCGTTCCCGGCCGGCGGGCCCAACGACATCATTGCCCGCGTGATCGGCCAGCGCATGTCGGAGCTGTCAGGGCAGCCGGTGCTGATCGACAATCGCGGCGGCCAGGGCGGCGTGCTCGGCACCGACGCGGTCTCGAAGGCCGCGCCTGACGGCTACACCATCGCCATCTCCTCGGCCGGCGCGCTCGCGATCAGCCCGAGCATGGAGCGGGTCGCCTACGACACCTCGAGCGACCTCACGCCGGTGACGCTGGTTGCGACCGTGCCGGAAATGCTTGTCGTTGCCACCAACGTGCCCGCAAAGGACATCGGCGAGCTGATCGCGCTCGCCAAGGCGCAGCCCGGAAAGCTCAACTTCGCCTCCTCCGGCCCCGGCAGCCTGCCGCACCTCGCCGGTGAGCTGTTCAAGCTGACGGCCAAGATCGACATCGTACACGTGCCCTATCGTGGCGCTGCTCCCGCGGTGAACGATCTCCTGGGCCAGCAGGTGCAGATGACCTTCCTGGATCTTCCGGTGCTGCTGCCGCAGGTCAAGGCGGGCGCGTTGAAGCCGATCGCGGTCGGCTCGGCCGAGCGCTCCGCGACCGCGCCCGACGTGCCGACCACCGCGGAAGCGGGCTTTGCTGATCTTCGCATCGAGAACTGGTACGGCATGGTGGCGCCGAAGGGCACGCCGAAGGAGATCGTCACCGCGCTGCATGGCCTGGCGACGAAGGCCATGGCGGATCCGGCCGTCAAGGAAAAGCTCGCCGCCCAAGGCGCGACGCTGATCGGCGACGAGCCGGAGCATTTTCGCAGCTTCATCGCGGACAAGACCGCGAAGTGGGCGAAGGTGATCAAGGACGCCGGCGTCGAGACGGCGAAGTGATCAACGGCTTGAGTCGTGACGCCGCCACGAGGTAGGTGCGTTCCCCCCCTTGCGGGGGAGGGTTAGGGAGAGGGGTCCACACGGGGACTCCATCGATCTCTCTTCTTCGCGACAGCGATACCTTTTCCTGGGCCACCCCTCTCCCCCGCCCTCCCCCGCAAGGGGGGAGGGAGCGCAGTTGTGCGCACAGCCGCAGCGCAGGCTCACATCAACAGGCCTCTTACACCGCCGCCGCCCGCAAATGCTCCACCAGCATCTTGGCCGGCCTTGGCAGCGCCTTGAAGCTGCGGGCGCAGATCACGAGCTTGCGGTTGGCGAAAGCATCGCGCAGGCGGACCATGGCCAGCGGCATCAGCTTGGCGCAGCGGCGGGCGGCGGATATCGGCACCAGGGCGATGCCGACGTCAGCGGCGACCATCTGGCAGATCGCATCGAAATCGCGCAGACGCGCACGGTAATGCGGACGCATGCCGAGCCGGGCGGCGTGCTTCGAAATGTGCATCTGGAGCGCAGTGGCGCTGGTCAGCCCGACGAAATCACAATCCCGCGCCTCCTGGAAATCGATCTGGCGGCGGCCGGCGAACGGACCGCGCCTGGACGTCACCAATGTCAGGTGGTCCTCGCTGAAGACGAAACGCTCGATATGGTCGGGCAGCGCGTGCTCGGCGGCAAAGCCGAGATCGGCGGCACCGGCGGTGATTGCTGCCGCGATATCGGTGCTCTCGCGCTCCTCGATGTCGATGGCGACGTCGCGATGCTCGCGCAGGAAGCCCGCCAGCGCCTTCGGCAGATGCTCCGACAGCCCCGAGGTGTTGACGAGAAAATGCACGCTCGCGCGCACGCCGCTGGCAAAGCCGGCGAGATCGCCGCGCATGGCGTCGACCTGGTGCATCACGACCCGTGCATGATCGAGCAGGCTCTCGCCCGCCGCAGTCAGCTCGACACCGCGCCGCCCGCGCTTGAGCAGCGCGACGCCGAGCGCGTCCTCGAGCCCCTTTATGCGCGCGCTGGCAGAGGCCAAGGCGAGATTTGATCGCTCGGCGCCGCGGGTGATGCTGCGCTGGTCGGCAACCGCGATGAAGAGCTGGAGGTCAACGAGGTCGAAGCGCATGGCCGGATTCTCCTCAGCCTCCGCCAAGAACGAAGGCTGTCTCCGTAACCTCCAGATTGTGCCGGCGCGCGGCTTCGGTCAATGTGCAAGATATGATTGACCCGCTCCTCATCCTCATCGCCGCCGTCTTCCTGATCGCCGGATTCGTCAAGGGCGTGGTCGGGCTCGGCCTGCCGACCGTGTCCATGGGCCTGCTCGCGGTGAACATGGCGCCGAGCCGCGCGATCGCCATCGTGATCGTGCCCGCCATCGTCACCAATATCTGGCAGACCTTCGCCGGCCCCTATCTGCGCGACATCCTGAGGCGGCTCTGGCCGCTGATGATCGGCACCGTGATCGGATGCTGGCTCAATGCCGGCGCGCTGACCGGCCCGCATGCCCGTTACGGCACGATCGTGCTCGGAATCCTGCTCGTGATCTACGCGATCATCGGGCTCAGCAAATTCAAGTTCCACGTCGCGCCGCAGAACGAGAAATGGGTCGGCGGCGTGGTCGGCGTGATCACCGGCGTGATCTCGGCCTCGACAGGCGTGCAGGTGATCCCCTCGATGCCGTTCATGCAGGCGATCGGCATGGAGAAGGACGAACTGGTGCAGGCGCTCGGCGTGTTCTTCACAACGGCGACGCTGGCGCTCGCCTTCAATCTCACCGCCGGCGGATTGCTGACGCCGGCGAACGCAGTGCCGGGCGCCGTGGGCATGGCCATGGCCTTCGCCGGCATGTTCGTCGGCCAGTCGGTGCGGGCGCGGATGCCGGCGGAAGCGTTTCGCCGCTGGTTCCTGATCGCGATGATCCTGCTCGGCGTTTATCTCGCGGGCAGCGCGCTGCTGAAGGAGTTCGCCTGAGGCCTACGATTTGGGTTCGTAGCCAGGCACCCATTTTTCGTGCTGGGGCAGATCGTCCTGGATCGTCCACCATGGTGCGCGCGACGAGGTGAAGACGTGGAGGCGGGGCCTGACATCGGGATCGTCATCGAGCAGGCCGGCGGGAATGCTGACGGTCGGCAGATAACTCGCCTTGCCCGGCGTCAGGCAGCCGCAGGTCTTGCAGCGATGGCGGAAGCTCCCCGGCGCGGATTCGTAAGCCACCGTCATGTCCTCGCCGGCAACAAAGCGAAACTTGTCGGCATCGACATGGGCGTAGGTGGCGAAGGCGGCACCGGTCAGCTTGCGGCAATTGGCGCAATGGCAATGCGTCAGCGCACGCACCTGATCGATCTCGAAACGCACGGCGCCGCATAGGCAGCTTCCACCAACCATCGAAACCTCCCCGCGCGGCCTCTATCGGGCCGACTGCATGCCGGACCAGTCATCCGTCCGAATGAGTTATCGCGTCTCCAGCATGGCGACGCGGATGCCGAGATAGATGAAGAGGCTGCCGAGCGCGCGGTTGACCCAGGCGATCGCGCCCTCAGACTTGCGCAGCCGGTGGGCCGCCCTTGCCGCGAACGCCGCCAGCACCAGGCACCACAGCGTCCCCGTAAAGATGAAGATCAGGCCGAGCGTCAGGAAGGCGAGCGGCTTGTGCGGAGAATCGGCTGCGACGAATTGCGGCAGGAAGGCCAGGAAGAACAGCGCGACCTTGGGATTGAGCGCGTTGGTGAAGACGCCCTGGAGGAAGACCCGCCGCAGCGGGCTCCGCTCCGGCTCGTCGATGGCTGCGGCCAGCGCCGGGCGCGACCACAGCATCTGAAGTCCCGTCACGACGAGATAGGCCGCGCCGACCAGCTTCAGGATCGAGAAGGCGGTCGATGAGGCCATCAGCAGGGCCGAAAGGCCGATTGCCGCGCCCGCAACGTGGAAAAAGCAGCCGAAACTGATGCCGAGCGCGGCCGCGGCGCCGCCCCGCCAGCCCATCTGCATGCTGCGGCCGATCACGTAGACCGAGTCCGGGCCAGGCGTGATGTTGAGCAATATGCCCGACAGGATGAAGAGCCAGATCTCGTGAATGCCCAGCATGTGAGGTGCCCCCGTCAGCCTTGAAAGGCGGGCTTATTCGGTTCGGCCGCCGCCGTCCACCGCCAGGATTGCGGAGAATTTACCTCAAATTTGCAATGCGGATCATGCTTTCGCTCGGCCTTATCTGCTCTATAAAGGCAGTGTTCTTGGAAATGCGGGATTCGAGGCGACTGCCACGCGGGGGCCGGTCATCGATCCCTTGGAGCTCCGGGCTATGGAAAGACGTCTGGCCGCCATCGTCTGCGCCGATGTCGCCGGCTATTCGCGCATGATGGGCAGCGACGAGGCCGGCACCCATGCCGCCTTTAAGGCCCATCGCAGCGCGATCCATCCCATCATCCTCAACCATGGCGGCCGCGTCGTCAAAAACACCGGCGACGGCTTCCTGCTGGAGTTCCCGAGCATCGTCGGCGCCGTCGAGGCCGCGATCGCGATGCAGACGCTGATGGCGGAGCGCAACCATCACCTGCCTGCCGAGCGCGCCATGCAGTTTCGCCTCGGCATCCACATGGGCGACGTCATCGCCGACGAGGACGAGGTATTCGGTGACGACGTCAACATTGCCGTCCGCCTCGAAGCGGTGGCGAGCCCCGGCGGCTTCGCCATCTCGGCCAAGGCCTACCGGGAGGCGAGCAAGCACCTGACCGCGCTGCTGGTCGATGCCGGCAACCATCGCTTCAAGAACATCAAGGACCCGATCGGGGTCTGGACCTGGATGCCCGAGGGTGCGCCAGCGCTCGCGCCCGAGCTCCGGGAGGCGTCGGTGCTGTCGCAGCAGTACCGCACAGCGATCGTCGGTGTGCTGCCCTTCGCCAATCTCAGCGACGCCCAGGACGAATATTTCTCCGACGGCCTCACCGAGGATCTGATCCACGCGCTGTCGCTGCAATCCTTCTATCGCGTGCTGAGCCGCAACTCGACCTTCGCGTTCAAGGGCAAGAACACCAGCACCCGCCTGATCGCGCGCGAGATCGATGCCACCTATCTGATCCAGGGCTCGGTGCGGCGCGCCGGAGCCAAGATCCGCGTCACCGCCGAGCTGGTCGCGCCGGAGACCGGCGAGCAGCTCTGGACCGGCCGCTACGACCGCGACATCGGCGAACTGTTCGCGATGCAGGACGAGATCACCACCAATCTGTCCGCCGCCATCGCCACCGAGATCGTCCGGGCGGAGGCCTCGGCGCCGGCGCGGCTCTCCACCGACGTGACCGCCTGGGACCGCTTCCTCAAGGGGCTGTCGCACTACTACCGGCAGACCAAGGAGGACCTGGCCACCGCCGTCGACCTGTTCCGCGAAGCCATCAGCCTCGACCCCAAACTGTCGATCGCGCACGCCTATCTCGCCACGATCCAGATCCAGAGCATCCAGTTCGGGTGGGTCAAGGGCACACGCGAGATGTGGGCCGAGGCGATGGCCCTCGCCGAGACCAGCGTCCGGCTCGACCCGCGCTCCTCCTTCGCCTTCTCGATCTTGTCCTGGGCGCATGCCATGGAGGCGCATTACGAGGCCGCGATGGACGCCGCCAAGCGCGCGGTCGCGCTCAACCCCTACGACAACGGCGCACGCGGCGTGCTCGGCATCTGCCATTTCGTCATCGGCGAGCACCGCGAGGCGATCGAGCTGTTCTCGATGGCCGCGCAGCGCGACAACAGCGACCCGCGCTACCAATGGGCCGCGCTGAACGCCTTCAGCCATTATCTGCTGGGGCAATACGACGCGACCCTGTCCTGGGCCCGCGAGCAGCTCTACATCAACCCGAACCACATGCAGGCGCTGGCGATCCGTGCCGCGGCGCTGGCACAGTTGGGTCGGGACGATGAGGCGGGCGAGGCCGTCGGCGTGCTGATGCGCAACTACCCGACGCTGAATGTCGATCGTCACTTGCGCAATTTCCACTGGAAGCGGCCCGAGGACCTCGCCCATTACCGTGAGGGGCTTCTGAACGCGGGCGTGCCGCTCAGCAAGCTGACCCTGGTGCAAAGCGACGTCAAACGCGCGGCCGAGTCCTGACAGGCAGGCCTTCTCGGTCCCGCCCCCGTCCCCTCGCAACCTCGGGCCGGCTTTTATTGACAGGACCGTGAATTCAGCCACACTTCTTTACACGCTGAAGTAGTATAAGTTGCTGTCGGTTTGTTAGGACTTTCCGCGCTCTATCGGCGCGTCTTCATTTCACGATTCGCTGTTTTCAGGATTTTGGGCCATGAACGACCCCGCCTCGAAGCCTCCCTTCGATCCCTCGATCCAGGTCTCGCCAGACAATCCCTGCCCTTTCCTGCGCGGCCTCGTTGGCGAAGGTTTCGTCGACGGCGGGACCGTCCCGATCGGCAAGCTATCGCAGACGATCGCGAATGCGAGCGGCGACAAGGGGCTGATGAAGACGGTGGCCCGTGTCGAGACCCGCGGCATCGCACTGATCGCCAACGGCTTCGGTCACATCCTGAAGAGCATCTTTTCGGGCGCACAGCTCGATGCGCTGCGCGGCGGCCCCCTGGACAAGCGCGGCGCCGGTTCGCGCATCCTCGGCGTCGACGGCAAGGTCAACGAGGATCAGATCGCCCGCCTGGCCAGCTTCGGCAGGGACTATACCGATCCGAACGGCGGCGGCACCGAGCCCGGCATCAACGCGTCGGAAATACAGACCTACATGCGCGACAACTTCAAGCGCGCCGGGAGCGCTGCGCGCTGGTATTACCGGATCTTGATGCAGTTCGAATGGCCCATCCTGCTGAAGATCATGGGCAAGGGTGAAGGCGAGAACCGCTATCTCGCCATCGCCGACGTGCGTACGCTGTTCAACGAGCGCAAACTCCCTGAGAGGATCACGCAGCGGGTCGTCAGCCAGCCGGTCAAACCGCCCTCGCTCATATTGCGCGTTGCCGGCGGGTTAGTCGCCGCGCTGCTCGTCTTTGGCGTCGTGGCGCTGCGCTTTCCGGATCAATTCCAGCCAATGCTGCCCGGCATCCTCGGTGACCTCGTGGCGCCGCCATTGCCGAAGCTTGTCGAACCCCAGGCCGCGTACTGGCTCGAGCAAAACTGGGCGCTGGAGGACCGGCACTGGTTTCATCACGCCAGCCAGGGCACCGCGACCTTCCCGGTGCCCTACAGCTGGTTCATGGCGCTCGAGCAGCCGCGGCTTCATTTCTTCGCAAAGCCCGGGATGCTGCATGACAGCGACCATCTCCAGCGCTTCGGCTTCATCCCGAGCCCGCAGACGATCAACACCGACGACGCCACGCTGCGCCGGTTCGGCTACGCCAATGTCTACGACAAGACCAAGCCGGTGCCGGCGCGACTTTGGGATCCGCCGGTTAACTGGGGCACCCAGGCCGAAAACGTCGACGGCCTGCCCGTCGGCTTTGCGCGCATGACCGGCGTACCCGATCCTGCGACCGGCCAGGTCGGCGACGACCGGATCGGCCTGACCTGCGCCGCCTGCCACACCGGCCAGATTCACTACAAAGGCATCGACATCCGTTTCGACGGCGGCCCGGCGATGACCGACCTGAGGAAGCTCGAGGTCACGACGGGTCTGTCGATCGCCTACACGCTCCTCGTGCCGGGTCGCTTTACCCGCTTCGCCGACCGTGTGCTCGGCCCCTCCGCCAGCGGTGCGGATCGCGATGCGCTGAAGCAGAAGCTGCGCACGATCAGCACGTTCCTGATCGACTGGGAGAAGACCTACGCGAAAACCATCGACGGCAAGACGAGATTCAACGAGAAGACGAAGCGGGAAGAGAAGCAGCAGGACACCGAGGAAGGATACGGCCGTCTCGACGCGCTCAACCGCATCGGCAATCAGGTCTTCGCCCAGGACATGACGCTCAGCGGCCTCAGCGGCTTCGAAAAGAATCTGCATGCCAAGGACGCGCCGGTCAGCTTCCCGCCGATCTGGACCGTGCCCTGGCTCAAATTCGCGCAATATGACGCGTCCATCGAACAACCGCTGATCCGCAACGCCGGCGAAGCGCTGGGCGTGACGGCGCTGCTCAATCTGTCCGACAATACCCCCAAGGACACGCTGTTCCGCTCGTCGATGGATATCAAGAATCTGAACTGGATCGAGGATCTGCTGAAGGGGTCGGCGCCCTATCCGAAAAAGCAGCTCTCCGGACTGACATCGCCGAAATGGCCGTCGGACATCTTCGGCGACAATGCCTGGAAGATCGATGGTGAGCGCGTCAAGAACGGCCGCAAGCTCTACGCGCAGATCTGCGTCGAATGCCATCTCGGGCCGGTCAACGATCCCGTGTTCGACACCGAGTTTCCGGACCAGAGCATCTGGTCCTCGTCGCGCTGGGAGACCATCGGCAAAGACAAATTCCTGAACGAGGTCCAGAAGAGCGTCAAAGGCATGGGGACCGATCCCGCTCAGGCGAGCGTGCTGCAGACGCGGACGGTTCAGGTCCCGGGCTTTCTCGAGCTCGATCCCACGCAGAAGCTCAATGCCTGGTGGAGCTGCAATCTGCCGGCTATTTCCTCGACCGACATGCCGTACTCGGTCGGGCTGATGGTGCTCGTCGACATCGTCAGCCGCAAAGCGATGGACGATGCGAAGATCGACCCGAAGGTTCAGCAGGCCTGGTGGGGTGAGCGCAAGAACTGCCCGAATCCCGGTCCGCAGCCGGCCGAGGCGAAGGAGCCGCCGCCCTGGTATCGCGCGCGCCCGCTCAACGGCGTCTGGGCCACCGCGCCTTACCTGCACAACGGATCGGTGCCCTCGCTCTACTGGATGCTGAGCCCCGCGGCCGAGCGCCCCAAATCGTTCTGCATGGGTGGTGGTCGCGACTACGATCCGAAGCAGGTCGGCTTCGCGGTCGTCGACGGCGAGAGCTGCAAGACCGGCCAGTCGCACTTCTCGACGCGAGCGTCTGATGGCACCGAGACCTTCGGCAACAGCAATGCCGGCCATTCGTTCGATGGCACGCCGGGCCCCGGCAAGGACGGCACCATCGGCCGCGTGCTCAAGGAGCAAGAGCGCTACGACCTGATCGAGTACCTGAAGACGCTGTGAGCTGGTCTTCTTACCTCGCCCCGCCGCTGCTTCCTCACTTGAACAGCGGCGTGCCCGGCACGAAGGCGTCGAAGGCGGCCCAGAACTGGGAGCGGTAGCGGTCCTGCTCCTGGAGGATCTCGTGCTTGGCGCCGGCGATCACGAGATGGGAGCCGGCGCGCAGGTGGTAGGCGAACTCCTCGATCGCCGCGGTCGAGACCACGGTGTCGCTGGAGGCCGCCAGCATCAGGATCGGCTGGCGGATCTGGGAAGGGTAGTTCTTGCCCTTGAAGGTGTTCATGGCGTGGAAGGCGGTATCGGCCCAGGCGACCGTCGGTGACGCGAGCCCGAGCGTCGGATCCTCCTCCAGGATCGCGGCATTGCGCGCATAGCGCACGGGATCGCTGGTCAGCGGATTGTTGATGAAGGGATTGAGCCCGGTGATGTGGTCGCTGCCGCCCGGGACATAGCGACCGCCCATCCCCATCAGGCGCATCGTCTTCAGCAGCGCCCGCGCCGGAAACGAGGTGGCGCGGCCGGGCAGGTCGATCATCGGCGCCGACAGCACCATGCGGTCGAACCAGCGCTTGCCCGCGTGCGCCACCCGCAGCATCACCGTGCCGCCCATGGAATGGGCGAGCGCGAAGAAGGGCGGCGGGCAATCCGGCAGCACCACCTGCTGCACGAAGGTCTCGACGTCGATCTCGAAATCGGAGAAGTCGCGCACATAGCCCTTGCGCGGATCGCGCAGGCGGCGCGAGGAGTGGCCCTGCCCGCGCCAGTCGATCATCGCCACCGCGAAACCGCGGTCGCGCAGGTCGCGCACGGTCTCGAAATATTTCTCGATCTGCTCGCTGCGTCCGGTGAAGACGCAGACCGTGCCCTTGCGGTTCGCCGGCGGCGCCCAGCGCGCAAAGCGCAGCTCGGCGCCATCGGGTGTCTTGATGGTGCCGCTGACGACGTCTTCGGGAACGGGATTGGACGGAATCGAGATCAGCGTCATTGGGCGAGAAATGCTGCAAATCAAGGGGCTGGAGCGCCGAAAAGGCGCAACTTGCCGCCCTCTTGAACGCCGTTCCCCTGAACCCATATCACCATGGTGCAGGCCGCTACCAGTGTTTCGGAACCGGAACATTAGGCTGCACACAGACTAAGGCCCGGCCCGATTGGCGGGCGGGTTACCAACAGTCGCTCAATGGAGGACTAGACCATGCGTACCTACGACCTGACTCCGTTTTACCGTTCCACCGTCGGCTTCGACCGCCTCTTCAGCCTGCTCGACCAGGCCGGTTCGGACGGCAGCCCCGGTTATCCCCCCTACAACATCGAGCGTACCGGCGAGAACACCTACCGCATCACGGTTGCGGTGTCCGGCTTCGCCAAGGACGAGCTCTCCCTCGTCGCGAAGGAAAACACGCTGACGATCAAGGGCGAGAAAGTCGCCAACGAGAACTCGAAGTCCGAAGTGCTCTACCGCGGCATCGCCGCGCGTGCCTTCGAGCGCGCCTTCCAGCTTGCCGACTTCGTGCAGGTGAAGGACGCCTCGCTCGAGAACGGGCTGCTTCACGTCGACCTCGTGCGCGAGATTCCCGAAGCCAAGAAGCCGCGCCAGATCGCCATCAACGCGGGCGCGCCGAAGGCGCAGGTGATCGAGAGCTCGGTCGCCGCCTAAGCACGCCGACAGCCGCCAAGTTGCGAAAACGCCCCGGTGCCCCGGGGCGTTTTTTTGTTTTGCATTGCATCACAGAACGGTGAGGACATGTAACGCCGCGACCACACGCTCCGTCCTTTGGGCATCGCAGCAAAAACAATACGGAGCACGATCATGTCACTTTGGCGCAGCCTTTTCGTCGCCGCGAGCTTGCTGGCGGCCCCCATCAGCCTGGCTCACGCGCAGACGCCGCAGACGGTGAAAGCCAAGAACGTCGTTCTGGTGCACGGCGCCTGGGCCGACGGATCGAGCTGGTCGGAGGTGATCCCGATCCTCCAGGCCGCGGGCCTGCACGTCACCGCCGTGCAAAATCCGCTGTCGTCGCTTGCGGACTCCGTCGAGGCGACCAAGCGCGCGCTGGCCGAACAGGATGGCCCGACCGTGCTGGTCGCGCATTCCTGGGGCGGCACCGTGATCAGCCAGGTCGGCAACGACCCGAAGGTCACCGGCCTCGTCTACGTCGCCGCACGCGCGCCCGATGCGAACGAAGACTTCGTCGCGCTGTCGAAGCAGTTTCCGGCAGGCCCGGCCCGCGCCGGCATCGTCGAACGCGACGGCTACACAAAGCTCTCGGAAGACGCCTTCCTGAAGTATTTTGCCAATGGCGTGAAGCCGGAGCAGGCCAGGGAGCTCTACGCCGTGCAATGGCCGACGGCCGCCTCGATCTTCGCCGGCCGCACCACGGAAGCTGCATGGCACACGAAGCCAAGCTGGTACGCGGTGTCGAAGAACGACGGCACCATCAATCCCGATTTCGAACGCTTCCTCGCCAAGCGCATGAACGCAACCACGATCGAGCTCGATGCCGGCCACCTCTCGCTGGTGTCGCATCCGAAGGACGTGGCGAATCTGATCCTGGAAGCGGCGGGGTATCCGCGCAGCTGAGCGCGCGATCGCCGCAATGAAAAAGCGCCCGAGCTCTTCGGGCGCTTTTGTTTTGCTCAGGTCTCCGTCCAGCGCGTGGCGCGCAGTCGCGTCAAGCGAGCGCGCTAGTCCAGCCCCTGCGCCGCCGGCATCTCCTGCGTCGGCATGATCGTCGGAGCCGGCTTGGCCTGACCGACGGTTGGCGCGGCGGTTTGCGGTGCGGCTTCGGCGGGCTTTGCTTGCACGGCGGCGGTCTGCTGGGTGAGCTGTGCCTGCGGCGCTTGTGCCTGCTGCGGAGCTGCCGCGGCCGGCTTGGCGGCGGCGACAGGCGCCTCGCCGCGGCGCGGTGCGGCCTTCGGCAGCGGCACGGTGCGGCTGGCGACATGCGGGATGGAGGCCGGCGGACGCGGCGGGCCGCTGCGGACCATGGTCGGCGGCGGCAGCGCGCTTTGTGGACGGTAAGGTGCAACCGTCGGCACCTCATCGCTGGGCGCCATGCCGAAGGCGTCGGCGGCCGGCATGAAGCGCAGAATTCGCCCGTCGCGGGCATCGATCGCCAGCCGGCCGTCGTCGCCGCGGCGGTCGATCACCGCGATGGTGTAGACGCCGCCGCGCAGGCGCGGGATGCCGAGCGGCGAGAAGCCGTTGTCGCGCAGCACAGCGTAGACCTCGGTCGACGGCAGCAGCGCCGGCGCCGGACCGCGCTCCTCGTAGCCATAGCCGTAACCGTAACGGGGCGGCGGCGGCGCGGCTTCCGGCGGCCCATAGGGTCCGTCGAAATCCGAGACCGCGATATAGGCGGCCCGCGCAGCGCCGTTGGCCGGAACTTGTGCCTCGGCGGCCGTCGCCACCAGCGCCAGCGTGGCAGCGGCCACACATCCTGTGAAAAACTTCATGGTCGACACGCTCCTGTCAGGCCCCCGAATACCTCGCGCTCTTTCGCTTCTTGCGGCGTGGCGCGCCTTTCGAAGGGCTGATCCGAAGCTTCATTCGGGATTTCGGCGTCTACAGGGCCGGATCAGGGCGCGTTTGCTTCAAAACCGGGGCCGCGTGCCATGCGGAAAGCGCTGATTGACACTCTGGGAATCGGGACTTCCGCGCGCTTGTGTGATAGACAAAAATTTGGCAAGGTGATGGTTAGGACAGGAAGACTGTCTCAATTTTGCTTGCAGTTCCGGCATACGGATTGCAACGAAAGTCGGTGCTTTCGAGCGCCAGGAAGGCAACAGGCAAAGCCGTTCTCGGGGACGAAGAACGCCTTGGCCTGAATTTAAGAAAATGCGGCTCGCAGCGGACGAGCGGTGACCCAGAGGCGGGTGCCGCGGAACGCCCAAGGTGCGCCGAAGATAGCGGTGAGGCAGCTTGCCGCATGGAGAGGATTGGAACAATGACCGGGTCGCAATTCGAGCGCGCAAACATCGTGGCAGAAGAACTGTCGGCGACGGTCGCCTCGAAAACGACTGATCCGATTCAGGAACACAATTCGCGCCCGCCGGCTGTAGGTCTGTACGATCCGAGCCTGGAGAAGGATTCCTGCGGCGTCGGCTTCATCGCCAACATCGAGGGCAAGAAGTCCCACGAGATCGTCGCGGACGCGCTCAGCATCCTCTGCAACCTCGAGCATCGCGGCGCCGTCGGCGCCGACCCGCGCGCCGGTGACGGCGCCGGCATCCTGGTGCAGATCCCGCACGCCTTCTTCAGCCGCAAGGCCGGGGAGCTCGGCTTCACGTTGCCGGCTCCGGGCGAATACGCCATCGGCGCGCTGTTCATGCCGCGCGACACCGCCTGGCGCAACGTCATCAAGAGCATCATCGCCGACCAGATCAAGGAAGAGGGCCTGACCCTGCTCGGCTGGCGCGACGTGCCGACCGACAATTCCTCGCTCGGCGTCACCGTGAAGCCGACCGAGCCCGCCTGCATGCAGGTGTTCATCGGCCGCAACGGCACCGCCAAGACCGAGGACGATTTCGAGCGCCGGCTGTACATCCTGCGCAAGTCGATCTCGCAGGCGATCTACCAGCGCCGCGACCGCGGCCTCGCGGGCTATTACCCCTGCTCGATGTCGTGCCGCACCGTGATCTACAAGGGCATGTTCCTCGCCGACCAGCTCGGCAAGTACTATCCCGATCTGCACGAGGCGGACTTCGAGAGCGCGCTGGCGCTGGTGCATCAGCGCTTCTCGACCAACACCTTCCCGGCGTGGTCGCTGGCGCATCCCTATCGCATGATCGCGCATAACGGCGAGATCAACACGCTGCGCGGCAACACCAACTGGATGGCGGCGCGCCAGGCTTCCGTGAGCTCCGAGCTCTACGGCAAGGACATCAACCGGCTCTGGCCGATCTCCTATGAAGGCCAGTCGGACACCGCCTGCTTCGACAACGCGCTCGAATTCCTGGTGCAGGGCGGCTACTCGCTGCCGCACGCCGTCATGATGATGATTCCGGAGGCGTGGGCGGGCAATCCCCTGATGGATGAGAAGCGCCGCGCCTTCTACGAATATCATGCTGCGCTGATGGAGCCGTGGGACGGCCCCGCCGCAATCGCCTTCACCGACGGCCGCCAGATCGGCGCGACGCTCGACCGCAACGGATTGCGGCCGGCGCGCTATCTCGTGACCAAAGACGACCGCATCGTGATGGCGTCCGAGATGGGCGTGCTGACGATCCCCGAGGACCAGATCATCACCAAGTGGCGGCTGCAGCCCGGCAAGATGCTGCTGGTCGACCTCGAGCAGGGCCGCCTGATCCCGGACGACGAGATCAAGGCCGAGCTCGCCCGGAGCCATCCCTACAAGGAGTGGCTGGAGCGGACCCAGATCGTGCTGGAAGAGCTGCCGAAGGTGCCGACCACCGGCGTGCGCTCCAACCTGTCGCTGCTCGATCGCCAGCAGGCGTTCGGCTACAGCCAGGAAGACATCTCCATCCTGATGACGCCGATGGCCTCCACCGGCGAGGAAGCCGCGGGCTCGATGGGCAACGACACGCCGATCTCGGCGCTGTCGGACAAGGCCAAGCCGCTGTTCACCTACTTCAAGCAGAACTTCGCGCAGGTCACCAACCCGCCGATCGACCCGATCCGCGAGGAGCTGGTGATGAGCCTCGTCTCCATCATCGGACCGCGGCCCAACCTGTTCGACCTGCAAGGCCTCGCCACCACCAAGCGCCTCGAAGCGCGCCAGCCGATCCTGACCGATGCGGATCTCGAGAAGATCCGCTCGATCTCCGACGTCGCCGAGTCGCACTTCAAGTCGCGCACGCTCGACACCACCTTCCACGCCGGTCTCGGTGCTGCCGGCATGGACCAGGTGCTCGACGAGCTTTGCGCGCGTGCGGAAGCCGCCGTCCGCGAGGGCGTCAACATCATCATCCTGTCCGACCGCATGGTCGGCAGCGACCGGGTGCCGATCCCGGCACTGCTGGCCTGCGCCGCCGTGCATCATCATCTGATCCGCGTCGGACTGCGCACCTCGGTCGGCCTCGTCGTCGAATCCGGCGAGCCGCGCGAAGTGCATCACTTCGCCTGCCTGGCCGGCTACGGCGCCGAAGCGATCAATCCCTATCTGGCGTTCGAAACCATCATCGCGATGAAGGACCGCCTGCCCGGCTCGCTCGACGACTACGAGATCGTCAAGCGCTACATCAAGTCGATCGGCAAGGGCCTGCTCAAGGTGATGTCCAAGATGGGCATCTCGACCTACCAATCCTATTGCGGCGCGCAGATCTTCGACGCCGTCGGCCTCAAGGCGGACTTCGTCGGCAAGTTCTTCGCCGGCACCCACACCCGTGTCGAGGGCGTCGGCCTTGCCGAGATCGCGGAAGAAGCGGTGCGCCGTCATGCCGACGCGTTCGGCGAGGCGCAGGTCTACAAGACCGCGCTCGACGTCGGCGGCGAATATGCCTATCGCAGCCGCGGCGAGGACCATGCCTGGACCGCGGAGTCGGTCGGGCTGCTCCAGCACGCCGCCCGCGGCAATTCGCTGGAACGCTACCGCGCCTTCGCCAGGATCCTGAACGAGCAGTCGGAGCGGCTGTTGACGCTGCGCGGCCTGTTCCGGATCAAGAACGCGGACGAGGAGAAGCGCAAGCCGATCCCGATCGACCAGGTCGAGCCGGCCAAGGACATCGTCAAGCGCTTCGCCACCGGTGCGATGAGCTTCGGCTCGATCTCGCGCGAGGCGCACACCACGCTCGCGATCGCCATGAACCGGATCGGCGGCAAGTCGAACACCGGCGAAGGCGGCGAGGAAGCCGACCGCTTCAAGCCGATGCCGAACGGCGATTCCATGCGTTCGGCGATCAAGCAGGTCGCCTCGGGCCGCTTCGGCGTCACCACGGAGTATCTCGTCAACTCCGACATGATGCAGATCAAGATGGCGCAGGGTGCCAAGCCCGGCGAAGGCGGCCAGCTGCCCGGCCACAAGGTCGACGCGACCATCGCCAAGGTCCGTCACTCGACGCCGGGCGTCGGCCTGATCTCGCCGCCGCCGCATCACGACATCTACTCGATCGAGGATCTGGCGCAGCTCATCTACGACCTCAAGAACGTCAACCCGACGGGCGACGTCTCGGTCAAACTGGTCTCCGAGATCGGCGTCGGCACGGTCGCCGCCGGCGTTGCCAAGGCGCGCGCCGACCATGTCACCATCGCGGGCTTCGAGGGCGGCACCGGCGCTTCGCCGCTGACCTCGATCAAGCATGCCGGCTCGCCCTGGGAGATCGGCCTTGCCGAGACCCACCAGACCTTGGTGCGCGAGCGGCTGCGCAGCCGCATCGTGGTCCAGGTCGACGGCGGGTTCCGCACCGGCCGTGACGTCGTGATCGGCGCGCTCCTCGGCGCCGACGAGTTCGGCTTCGCCACCGCGCCGCTGATCGCGGCCGGCTGCATCATGATGCGCAAGTGCCACCTCAACACCTGCCCGGTCGGCGTCGCGACCCAGGACCCCGTCCTGCGCAAGCGCTTCACCGGCCAGCCCGAGCACGTGATCAACTACTTCTTCTTCGTCGCCGAGGAAGTCCGCGAGATCATGGCATCGCTCGGCTTCCGCACCTTCAACGAGATGATCGGCCAGGTTCAGCTGCTCGACCAGACCAGGCTGGTCGCGCACTGGAAGGCCAAGGGCCTCGATTTCTCGAAGCTCTTCGTCAAGCAGAAGGAAGAGAAGGGCCAGAAGATCTATCATTCCGAGCGCCAGAACCATCATCTGGAGGCGGTGCTCGACCGCACGCTGATCGAGAAGGCGACGCCTGCGCTCGACCGCGGCGCGCCGGTGAAGATCGAGGCCAGGATCAACAGCACCAACCGCTCGGCGGGTGCGATGCTGTCGGGCGCGGTCGCCAAGATCTACGGTCATGCCGGCCTGCCGCACGACACGATCCATGTCGGGCTCAAGGGCACCGCCGGCCAGGCATTCGGCGCGTGGCTGGCGCAAGGCGTCACCTTCGAGCTCGAAGGCGAAGCCAACGACTATGTCGGCAAGGGCCTCTCGGGTGGCAAGATCATCGTCAAGCCCCCCGCCAACAGCGGCATCGTGCCGGAAGAGAGCATCATCGTCGGCAACACGGTGATGTATGGCGCCATCCAGGGCGAGTGCTACTTCCGCGGCGTCGCCGGCGAGCGTTTCGCCGTGCGCAACTCGGGTGCGGTGGCGGTCGTCGAAGGCGCCGGCGATCATTGCTGTGAATACATGACCGGCGGCATCGTGGTCGTGCTCGGCAAGACCGGGCGCAACTTCGCGGCCGGCATGTCCGGCGGCATCGCCTATGTGCTCGACGAGACCGGCGACTTCGACAAGCTTTGCAACATGTCGATGGTCGAGCTCGAGCCGGTGCTGTCGGAAGAGCTGATCAACGCCGGCACCTATAACCACTCGGGTGACCTCGAGGCGCACGGCCGGGTCGACGTGTTCAAGAACCTGCTCGACTCCGACGTCGAGCGCCTGCACGTCCTGATCTCGCGCCATGCCAAAGCGACCGGCTCCAAGCGCGCCGCCGACATCCTTGCCAACTGGAAGGACTGGCTGCCCAAATTCCGCAAGGTGATGCCGGTCGAATACCGGCGCGCGCTGCGCGAAATGGCCGCCAACGCGGACGCCGAGCCGAAAATCGCGATCGGCGCGTAGAGCGATAAGCCCTCATGGTGAGGAGCGCGATAGCTGCGTCTCGAACCATGAGGTCACCAGCGGGGCCTTTCATCCTTCGCGACGCGGCGCCAGTGCGCCGCTCCTCAGGATGAGGGTCTGGCTAGAGAGAAGACGAATTTAAGCGGCAGGGACTTCGGGTTTAATGGGCAAGATCACGGGTTTTCTCGAAATCGAACGGCATGACCGCAAGTACACCCCGGTCGCCGAGCGCGTGAAGCATTTCAACGAGTTCGTCGTTCCCTTGACCGAGAAGGAAACGCGCGATCAGGCCGCGCGCTGCATGAATTGCGGCATCCCCTATTGCCACGGCACGGGCTCGGTGGCGCCCGGCACGCCCGGCTGCCCGGTCAACAACCAGATCCCCGACTTCAACGACCTCGTCTATCAGGGCAATTGGGAAGAGGCCTCGCGCAACCTGCACTCGACCAACAATTTCCCGGAGTTCACGGGGCGCATCTGCCCGGCGCCGTGCGAAGCGTCCTGCACGCTCAACATCGACGACAACCCCGTCACCATCAAGACCATCGAATGCGCGATCGTCGACCGCGCCTGGGACAATGGCTGGCTGAAGCCGGAAGTGGCGACCGTCAAGACCGGCAAGAAGGTCGCGGTGATCGGCTCGGGTCCGGCCGGGATGGCCTGCGCGCAGCAGCTCGCGCGCGCCGGCCACGACGTGCATCTGTTCGAGAAGTTCGCCAAGGCCGGCGGCCTGCTGCGCTACGGCATCCCCGACTTCAAGATGGAGAAGGGCGTCATCGACCGCCGCGTCAAGCAGATGGAAGGCGAAGGCGTCACCTTCCACTACAACAGCCATGTCGGCGCTGACGGCAATGTCGACCCGCGCGAGATGCTCAACGATTACGATGCCGTCGCGCTGACCGGCGGCGCAGAAGCCCCGCGCGACCTGCCGATCCCCGGCCGCGACCTCCAAGGCATCCACTACGCCATGGACTTCCTGCCGCAGCAGAACCGCCGCGTCTCCGAGGAGCCGCTCGGCGGCGTCCAGGAGATCCTGGCCGGCGGCAAGCATGTCGTCGTCATCGGCGGCGGCGACACCGGCTCGGACTGCATCGGCACCTCGCTGCGCCAGGGTGCGCTCTCGGTCACCCAGCTCGAGATCATGCCCGCCCCGCCCGAGCGCGAGAACAAGGGCCTGACCTGGCCGAACTGGCCGCTCAAGATGCGCACCTCCTCCAGCCAGGCCGAAGGCGCGGTCCGCGAATACGCCGTGCTGACGCAGAAGTTTTCCGGCGAGAACGGCCAAGTCAAGAAGCTGCACTGCGTGCGCGTCGACGACAAGTTCAAGCCGATTGCCGGCACCGAGTTCGAGCTCGATGCCGAGCTCATCCTGCTCGCGATGGGTTTCGTGCATCCCGTGCACGAGGGCCTGCTCAAGCTGCTCTCGGTCGATCTCGACCCGCGCGGCAACGTCAAGGCCAACACGCTCGACTACCAGACCTCGCGCCCGAACGTGTTCACCGCCGGCGACATGCGCCGCGGCCAGTCGCTGGTGGTGTGGGCGATCCGCGAGGGCCGGCTGTGTGCGCGGTCGATCGACACGTTCCTGATGGGGAAGACAGATCTGCCGCGGTAACCGCGGCTGGTTCTGCTGCCAGATTAGCAAACGGTGTCATCGCCCGGCTTGACCGGGCGATCCAGCATTCCAAAGACAGTTGTAATCGAAACGATAGGCCGCGGCGTACTGGATGCCCCGGTCAAGCCGGGGCATGACAGCGGAGTAGGTGGCGAGAGCGGAGCCGAACTAGGCCGCATACGCTCAAACGCGACGCACCGCCGCCCTCAATTCTGCAACCTCACCCCCACCAACATCACCGTCCCCTGCGAGCTCGACCCCGGCTGGTTCGAGTTCAGGATGTCGTGGCGCAGCGTGCCCTTGATCCAGATGTTGCGGTTGAGCTTGTAGATCAGATTGCCTTCGAGTGAGTAGGTTTTGTCGTTGCGATTCTGGTTTTGGTAGTCGTAGGTGCCGTAGGTGAACTTGCCGACCGCGGTGAGCCAGCGGCGGAAGTCGTGATCGACCTCGATCCCGTAGGTGCGCACCAGCACGCCGGAGGAGCCGGGGACCGTGGACTCCGCGATCTGCGTGTCGGTGGCGAATTTCACCGTGGTCAGGCCGCTCGCGTTCCAGATCAGCGAGCCCGCGGTGAGGAAGCCCGCGAGCTGGCTGAGGCGCGGGTCGACATAGTTACGCGCGGTATAGCCGACCGAGATCTCACCGATCAGGATGCGCGAGAACTCGAAGCTCGAGCCGACCTTGGCGTAGCCACCCGATGAATCGCGGAAATAGCCGTTGCGGTCGGCGGGCTGGTCGTGCACGCGACTGTCGCCTTCGATCTCGACGAACGGCTTCAGCCCCGGCTTGAGGTCGTAGGAGAAACGACCGATGCCGCCATACTGGTTGAAGTCGCGGTCGTCGTTGCTGAAGGTCGAGCCGTCGGTCAGCTTGGAATCGGTGTAGGCGGTGCGATCGACGGTGGCGCCGGCAGCCACCTGGAAGCGATTGAAAGTCTGGTCGAAGCCGAGCGTGGTGCCGTAAGCGGCGTAGATCGGATATTTCTGCAGGCCCGCCTGCACGTTCGGGCTGCCGGGATTGTCGGTCGCGACCCGCAGCCGGAACTGCGAGGTGAGCTTGAGGTCGCGACTGACGTCAAAACGACCGTCGACATGACCGGTGAAGTCGGGGCGGTCGATCTCGACCGGCGACGGCGAGGCGAAGCCGTCGATCGTCGCCGGCATGTTGTTGGTGTAGCCGGAGAACGAGCCGCGCAGATCGGCGACCAGCGCGTGGCGCTCCCAGTCGGACATCACGAGAAGATCGGGCGCGACGACATAGGCCGGCGAGCCGACCGGCTTGTTCAGGCGCGCCGGATTGGTGTCGTAGCCGGCCGAGAGCTCGAGCCCCCCCTTGATCAGGAAGCTGCCGGCATAGTCGCCGACCGCTCCGAACGCATCGTCGTCGGCCTTGAGGCGGCGGCGCAGCGGCTGGCCGGGCACGGTGCCCGCCATCGCCCGCGGCACCGGCGCCTTGTTTGCGGTTTCCGACGGCGGCGGCGCGATGCGCGGCGGCCCTAGCGTCCGGTCCGGCGTTGCCGGCGGCACCGGCGAGCCGGGTCCGACCGGGCGCTTCGGCCTCGGCTGCCCGGGATAGAGCTTTGGCTGCTGCCGCTTGCGGTTGAGCGAGTCGTAGCCGGAGCCGCTGGCGCCGTTGGCGGCCGGCAGGCCGTACGTCGGCACCTGGCCGACGCGCGAGGTCGCCGGCGCCTGCTGGCGCTTGCGCGGATCGGCATTGGGATCGGGCAGCGCCGGGAGCGCATCCAACGGCGCCTGCGGCACGCCCGCCGTGCGGCGCGTCGGCAGCGTGTCGGGCGCGGCAAAGCCGCCGCGGTTGGGATTGAACAGGTCGGGCGTGAGGCTCTGGGCGGCCGCCGGCGCGCTTCCGAGGGCGGTCAGCGCAAGGCACGGCAAAGCCGCGCGCAGGAAATGCCCGCGTTTGCTCCGGCTCGTGCCTGGAGGCGCCCCCACGATGTAAGAACTCCAACGAAATCAAAGACTTTCACGACGACCTCCGCCAGCGAGCGGGAACCATCGTTAATGGAGTTAAAACAATTATGGTTAATGACCCGTTTCGGGCCCTGGCGCTCTCGTCGCCTCGCCGGTCTCGGCATGCTAAGCAGGGCCAACGGGCGCGCGCCCCTCCTCCCTGGACCTGAACATGTCGAGCTCGAAACCGCTGATGACCCCATCATCCGGCCCTACTCCCGACAGCGTCGAATCCGCGCTCCGCACGCTGGAGACGGAGAGCGGCGGCATCAACGCGCTCGCCGCCGCCCTGCGCGGTCCGCTGGGCGCGACCTTCGCCAAGGCGGTCGACCTGATCCGCAACGCCAAGGGCCGCGTCATCGTCACCGGCCTCGGCAAGTCCGGCCACATGGCGCGCAAGATCGCGGCGACGCTGGCCTCGACCGGCACGCCGGCCTTCTTCGTCCACACCGCCGAAGCCGCCCATGGCGACCTCGGCATGATCACCGCCGACGACGTCATCATGGCGCTGTCCTGGTCCGGCGAGCAGCCGGAGATGAAGACGCTGGTGAACTATTCGGCGCGCTTCGCGATCCCGATGATCGCGGTGACGTCGAACGCGGCGTCCTCGCTGGGTCAGGCCGCCGACATCGTGATCGAGCTGCCGAAGGCGCGCGAGGCCTGCCCGCACAATCTGGCGCCGACCACCTCGACGATGATGCAGGTCGCGATCGGCGATGCGATCGCGATCGCGCTGCTCGAAGGCCGCGGCTTCACCGCGCTGGAGTTCGCGCATTTCCACCCCGGCGGCAAGCTCGGCGCGATGCTGAAATTCGTCCGCGACTACATGCGCACGGGCGCGGAGATCCCGCTCAAGCCGCTCGGCACCAAGATGTCGGACGCGGTGATGGAGATGTCCGCCAAGGGCCTGGGGTGCGTCTGCATCGTCGACGATGCCGGCGGGATCGCGGGCATCATCACCGACGGCGATCTGCGCCGCCACATGCGGCCGGATCTCCTGACGGCATCCGTCGACGACATCATGACCAGGCAGCCGAAGACCGTGCCGCCCTCGATGCTCGCCACCGAGATGATCGAGGTGCTGAACACAAGCAAGATCACGACGCTGGTGGTGACCGAAGCGGACAAGGTGGTGGGCATCGTGCACCTGCACGATCTGCTGCGGGCGGGCGTGGCTTAGGGCGCGCTCTTTCCACCCGTCATTCCGGGGCGCGCCACTTGGCGCGAGCCCGGAATCCATTCATCTCCGAGGTTGCGGCCCGATGGATTCCGGGCTCGCGACTTCGTCGCGCCCCGGAATGACGGCGGGGGTGAGACGCTCCTCGCAATGACGGCGGTTGGGGCTACACCGGAAACCGCGCAGCCTTCTCCTCCAGCGGCAGCTTCAGCCCGTTCGCCAGGTACGACACTGTGCGGTAGAAGCCGCACAGCAGCATGATCTCCAGGATCTGGGCCTCGTCGTAATGCGCCGACAGCGCGGCGAATTTGGCGTCATCCAACGTCGCGCGGTGATGCAGCGCATCGACCGCCGCGATCAGCGCCTGCTCCGCCGGCGACCAGCACGGTGACGTCGCATCGCCCCGCGCGGTCGCATGCACCTCATCTTCGGTGAGCTTCGCCGGCCCGGCGAAGATCGCGACATGCACGCCCCATTCATACTCGCATCCGGTCAGCGCGCAGGTGCGGTCGATCACGATCTCGCGCTGGCGCAATGACAGCGGACCGGGATCGAGCAGGCCGCCGGCGCGGAACTTGTCCCAGGCGCGCGTATGGCCCGCCATCACCCGGAACAGCGCCAGCGGCGGGGCGCCGCGCATGATGCGGTCGAACTGCGCCTGGATCTCCGGGGGATAAGGCGGGACGAGCGGGGCGATACGCGGCGCGGCCTGGGACATCAGCTGTCTCCGTTGCTACAATTATCGTAGCAACACGCTACATTATTTGTAGCACCGCGCAAGAGGGCCGGGATGGCGAAACAGGCAGCATCAGGGAGCCGGACCGTGCGCGGCTCACGCACCGGCCGGCCGATCATGGCGCTGCTCGACCTGCTCGGCCGACGCTGGAGCCTGCGGATCCTGTGGGAATTGCGCGACCAAGCCCTCACCTCCCGCGCGTTGCGCACCGCCTGCGACGAGGCCTCGCCGACGGTGCTGCAAGCGCGGCTGACGGAGCTGCGCGATGCGGGATTCGTGGAGCTGGGCGACGGTGGAGGTTACGGGCTGACAGCGCTTGGGCGCGAGCTGTGCGAGACGTTCATGCCGCTGCACCGGTTTGCGGAGAGGTGGAAGAGGTAAAATCTGGACGCAGCCACACGCTCCGATCTTCCTTCTCCCCTTGTGGGAGAAGGTGGCGCGAAGCGCCGGATGAGGGGTTGCCTCCGCAAACATAGCGCAGCGTTGGAGGAAAGAGACCCCTCACCCGTCTCGCCGCTACGCGGCGAGCCACCCTCTCCCACAAGGGGAGAGGGGAAGAGAGAACTACGCCGCGGCCACCGTCAAATTTGCACCGTCAACCTGCACCACCTTCACCCGCGTCCCGGCCGGCGTATCGGGGCCGGCCACGCGCCACACCGTGTCGCCGAGGCGCACGGTGCCGTTGCCGTCGATGATCGGCTTCTCCAGCGTGAACTCGCGGCCGAGCAATGCCTCGCTTCGCTTGTTCAGGAAGGGGCTCGTGCTTGCGTCCAGCTTCGGCCGCGCGAGCCGGCGCCACACCGGCACGGCGGCGGCTGCGAAGATTGCGAACATCACCAGCTGGATCTGCCACGACACGGCCACAGCAAAGGAGATCAGGCCGACCAGCAGCGCGGCGAGCCCGAGCCAGAACAGGAATACGCCCGGCGCCAGCACCTCCAGCGCCATCACGATGAAACCGAAGATCAGCCAATTCCAGGTGCCGAGCGATACGAACATGTCGGTCATGACACGACCTCTTTATGCTGGCGTATGCCCTGATCGGAAAACCGGTCCCCACTTTTCCGGGGCATGCGCTTTAAATTGCCGCATGCACTTTTCGAAAATGCATGCGCTTTGATTACCCCTGTCGCGGCGGCACCGCCGGCGGCGTGGGGCCGGTCGTCGGCACCGAGCCGCCGCGGCGGGCGGCAGCGGCCGCGGACGCCGCGCTTTCGCCGAACGTTGCCTTGGCGATCTCGCCGATGCCGGCGAGCGAGCCCAGCATACTCATCGCTTCGACCGGAAGCATGATGACCTTCTGGTTCGGCGAGTCGGCCAGTTGCCCGAACGCTTTGATATACTTGTCGGCGATGAAATAGTTCAGCGCGGCGACATCACCCTTGGAAATCGCTTCGCTGACCATCTGCGTCGCCTTGGCCTCGGCCTCCGCGGAACGTTCGCGAGCCTCGGCGTCGCGGAACGCAGCTTCCTTGCGGCCCTCGGCCTGGAGGATCTGGCCCTGCTTGGCGCCCTCGGCGCGCAGGATCTCGGACTGGCGCTGGCCTTCGGCGGCCAGAATGTCGGCGCGCTTGACGCGCTCGGCCTTCATCTGCCGGCCCATGGCTTCGACGAGGTCGGCGGGCGGCACGATGTCCTTGATCTCGATGCGGTTGACCTTGAGGCCCCAGGGCGAGACCGCGGCGTCGACGACGCGAAGCAGGCGCTCGTTGATCTCGTCGCGATGCGACAGCACCTGGTCGAGATCCATCGCGCCCATCACCGAGCGGATGTTGGTCATGGTCAGGACGGTGATGGCCTGGGTCAGGTTGGAGACCTCGTAGCTCGCCTTGGCGGCATCGAACACCTGGTAGAAGGCGACGCCGTCCACCGTCACGGTGGCGTTGTCCTTGGTGATGACCTCCTGCTCGGGAATGTCGATCACCTGCTCCATCATGTTGATCTTGCGTCCGACGCGATCGAAATAGGGCACGATCAGGTTGAGCCCGGGGCTCAGCGTCTGGGTGTATTTGCCGAACCGCTCGATGGTCCAGTCATAGCCCTGCGGCACCGTCTTCACGCCGGCGACCAGCGTGACGATGACGAGCAACACCAGAACAATCGCGAAAACATCGAAACCGCTCATATTTCCTCCAAGGCGGGAAAGCCCTTTCCCGCGCTGTCATTGGTCGGGAACGCGACCTTACCGGTTCAGCGGTCACCATTCACGTCGGCGCGGAGCGACATTTCCACAAGAAGTACGGAGGCGGAACGATCGCCGATAAGTATTGTGAGAAAGCCCTTGAAAGGGCACGGAGGCAACCTAGCAACGGCCGGTGTCCTAGTTGGACCATGTAAAATTCACCGGCTTCAGCGCGGCGAGCTCGGGCCGCTCCTTTCGCAGCTTCGCCAGTTGGACGGCCGTCGGCCTTGTCTCGAAACTGCGTTGCTGCCCCGGAAAGACGGTCGCAACGTAATACAGTCCGGGGGCGGGAAGATCGATCTTGGGCGTATGCACCGGCACGAATCCCATCGACGCGCCATTCGGGAGATAGGTGCCCGGGCGCCCCGTCGTCGTATAGTTTTGCAGCTCAAGCCCCGTCGTTCCGACCGCGACTGGAATCGCAACAAAGCCGTCCGGAGCAACGCTGATCCCTCGCGCATTGATCGCGGGAAAACCGTTGTGAACGAACTGAAGATAGTTGATCGTCTCGCTGCCGCCGTTCGCGACCAGGACAATGGCCGTATCGCTCTTGACGGCACCGCCGGCCCGCACCGCTTCCGGATACATGGTCGACGCTACGTCCCCGGTCGTGTTGCAGCCAGCGAGTCCGCAGGCCACGACAGCTACAAGCAACAATCCCCGCATGTAATCGCGCCCGCCCCGTTCGAGCCGCATCGCTCGCGGCAACATCCCCACCGTCATTTTGCCCCAGGAATTCCGGAATCACCAGTCGAAGGTAGCTTCGGCGCCCCTATTCAACCACGGTGTTGGCGAGCGCAAGCAGCGAGGGCGACATGGTCAGCCCCAGCGCCCTCGCCGTCTTCAGGTTGATCGCCAGCTCGAACTTGGTGGGGTTCTGGACCGGCAGGTCGGCTGCCTGCGCGCCTTTCAGGATGCGATCGATGTAGTTGGCGGCGCGGCGGAGCTGCTCGGCGCTGTCGGTGCTGTAGGACATCAGCCCGCCCTCGTCGACGAAGGTGCGGCTCCAGAACACCGCCGGCACGCGGGCTTCACCGATTGCAGCCAGGAGCTGGGCACGATTGGCCATGGTGAAGAAGTCAGGCAGCACCAGCAGGCCGCCGTCCTTCCGCGAAGCCAGCGCGGCGATCGAGCCAGCGTCGTGAACCGGCGCTGCCTCGACCGACACGTGAAGCGTCCGTGCGGCGTCCTCGATCGTGCGCAGCATCAGGGGCGCGAACGGCGCGGTGGCAGGATTGTAGACGACGAAGACGCGGGACACTTTTGGCGTGACCTGCGTCAGCATCTCCAGCCATTTGCCGGCGAGCGGGCCGTCGTAATCGGTGAAGCCGGTGATGTTGCCGCCGGGATGAGCGAGGTTTTTGACAAAGCCCTGGCTGACGGGATCGGTGACGACGGCGAAGACGATCGGAATCGTCGTGGTGCGCTGGCGCAGCTCCTCGACCGACGGCGTGCCGACCGCGAGCAGGATGTCCGGCTTGAGCGCCACGAGTTCGTCGGCGAGGCGCGCGATGCGTGCCCGGTCGCCGGCGCCGCTGCGCCAATCGATCCTGAGGTTGTCGTGCTCCTTCCAGCCATGGGCGGCGAGCGTCTCGACCAGGATCGTGCTGCGGGCCTGCCCGATCGCGTCATCCGCGGCCGTGACCGAGAGCACGCCGAGCCGCCGCGTCGCGTTCGGCTGCTGCGCCAGCACCGAGGCCGGCAGCGCGGCGATCGTCCCAAGAAGCGCCAAAGTCTCGCGGCGGTTCATGGGACACGCCATCAGATCCAGCCCTGAAGCTCGCGCAGCACCAGGGTGCGGATCACGTCCATACCGGGATCGCTGTCGTTGAGACAGGGGATCGCGGAAAACTGCTCGCCGCCATTATGCTTGAAGATCTCGGCATTCTCCTGCGCGATCTCCTCCAGCGTCTCCAGGCAGTCGGCGGAAAAGCCCGGCGTCACCACCGCGATGCGGCGCACGCCTTCCTTGGCCAGCCGCTCCATGGTCTTGTCGGTGTAGGGCTGGAGCCACTCGTCATTGCCGAAGCGGGACTGGAAGGTCAGCAGCAGTTTCGTCTCGTCCATGCCGAGTCGGCGGCGCAGCGCATCGGTCGTGGCGACGCAGTGGGACTGATAGGGATCGCCCTTGTCGACATAGGATTTCGGCATGCCGTGGAAGGATGCCACGATCAGCTCCGGCGCGAACGGCAGCGTCGCTAGATGCGTCTCGATCGAGATCGCGAGCGCCTCGATATAGGCCTCGTCCTCGTAATAAGGCGGCGTCACCCGCAGCGTCGGCTGATTCCGCAAGCGGGCGAGCACGCGAAACACTTCGTCGCAGACCGTCGCCGAGGTCGAGGCGGAATATTGCGGATAGAGCGGCACGGCGAGGATGCGGTCGCACCCCTTCGCGATCAGCGCATCGATGCCCGACTTGATCGAGGGATTGCCGTAGCGCATCGCCCAGTCCACGACGACGTGGTCGCTGTCAGACAGTGCGGCCGCAAGCTTGTCGCTCTGCGAGCGCGTGATGGTCTTCAGCGGCGACTCGTTCCGCTCATTGTTCCAGATCTTCTGATAGTCCAGCGCCTTGGTGCGGGGACGGCTGCGCAGGATGATGCCGTTGAGCACGAACTGCCAGACCAGCCCCTGGTCCTCGATGACGCGGGCGTCCGAGAGGAACTCCTTGAGATAGACCCGCACGCCGGGCGCATCGGCCGTATCGGGCGTGCCGAGATTGACCAGGAGCACGCCGACGCGCCGCAGGCTGGACCGGACGGCGGGCTTTTGCGCTGCGATGGGGGCAATTGTCGTCATGATCAGTTGCGTCGCGCGTTGCTCCGAACTTGTCAAGATGAGGTCGATTTCGCTAGGGTCGCGCCCAAGCGGGGAGGGGCTGATGACACTCGCGGAATTCTGCGTATTGGGAGCGCTGCTGCTTTATCTGGCGACGATCGTCTCGATCAAATGGACGCGGTTTCGCATCTTCGACAATTCCCGGCCGCGCGACCCCGCCTTCTTCGAGGATGCGCTGGCGCAGCGCGCGCTTGGTGCCCACCAGAACGGCATCGAGACCTTTCCGTTCTTCGCCTTCGCGGTGCTGCTTGCCGAATTCCGGGATTCGCCGCAGCGGCTGATTGACGAGCTCGCCGTGCTGTTCCTGATCGTGCGGATCGCCTACGTGCTGACCTATCTCGGCAACCGCCCGACACTGCGCTCGATCCTCTGGAGCATCGGTTTTGCGATCAATCTCGGGATCTTCTTCATGCCGGCGTTGAAGCGGTTTTTGCCGGTGTGATCTTTCTTCCTTCTCCCCTTGTGGGAGAAGGTGGCGCGCGTAGCGCGACGGATGAGGGGTATCTCTCCGCACGATTCAATCGTGAGAGGTTTGCTCGCGGAGAGATACCCCTCACCCGTCTCGCCGCTACGCGGCGAGCCACCCTCACCCACAAGGGGGGAGGGAAAGAGCAACCTTAAAAACACGTCGTCCGTTCGGCGGCGATGTAGCCGAACAGCAGGCCCGCGCCGAACAGCAGCACGAGAGCGGCGGCGCCGAATTCGATGCCGCGCATGAACAGCGCACCGCCGCCGTCGCGCCCGGCGCTGAGGCGGGCGGCGATGTCCTTGGCGGAGACGGCGACGACGGCGATAGCCGCGACCGTAATTGCGGTACCGAGTCCCATCAGCAAGGTCGCGGCGATGCCGGCCCAGAACAGGCCCTGCGCGAGCGCGAACACCAGCACCAGGATCGCGCCCGAGCAGGGCCGGATGCCGACGGTCAGGATCGCAGCGAACCCGCGCCGCCAGCCGCCGGGACCGGCGAGCTCGCTCGGCGTGGGGCCGTGGGAATGGCCGCAATGCTCGTCATGGACGTGGTCGTGCCCGTGGTGGTGATGGGCGTTGGCGTGACCTTGGTCGTGATGATGGTGATCATGACCGTGATCGTGGTCGTGATGATCATGGACATCATGGTGATGGCCGTGATCGTGATGGTCATGCGGCACGCCGGCGATCGCCGGCACCGGCTGGACCGCCTGCAGCGCGCGGATGAAGGTGCGGCCCTTGACCCAGACCAGCCGCAGGCCGAACAGCGCGATCAGGCCGTAGCTCGCGATCTCGATCGCGCCTTCCGCCTTGCACATGGTCTTGGCGGTGGCGTTCAGCACCCAGGCCGAGATGCCGACGATCAGGATCGCCACCAGCGACTGCATCAGCGCCGAGGCAAACGACAGCGCGATGCCGCGCCGCGCGGTCTCGCGGTTGGCGACGAGATAGGAGGCGATCACCGCCTTGCCGTGGCCGGGGCCGGCGGCGTGGAAGATGCCATAGGCAAAGGAGATGAAGAGCAGCGTCCACACCGCCGAGCCGTCGGACTTCGCGGCGCGAATGGTCGCCGACATCTGGCGATAGAATTCCGACTGCTTTGCCAACAGCCAGCCAATGACGCCGCTGGCCTCGGGCTCCGCGGCCTGCGCCGGGCGTGGTGCACCGAACGGATTTTGCGCGAGGAGATCGTGAAGCGCGGCGTCCGCCACACCGAGCACGACGACAGCCGCAGCGCAGGCAAGCAGCCCGCGTGCGAACGGGGAGAGTTGCGGCTTCAAGGGCAATCCACCGTGATCTTGTTGGCGAACATCATGCCGAAATTCGAGTTCTCACCGTTCAGGAAGGTCTGCTCGTTGAGCTTCTGCGCGGCGGCGGAGCCGTCGTTGGGACGATCGAGCTTCATCTGGCAGCCGGCGGGCGCGCCGACCAGCTTGACCGGATTGTCCTTGGCCATCTGGAAGTCGATGAAGTAGGAGCGGTCGAACACTTCGAGCACCAGCTGCTTGGGCTTGACCGGGTTCTTCAGCGGCAGCGTGAAGTGCAGGGTCAGCACGGTATCCTTGTAGTCGAGGAAGTAGTCGACCGGCTCGTTAAAACGCTCCTTCTTGCCGTCGCCTCGCGCGAAGGTGAAGTAGGCGTATTCCTTCAGCGACTCGACATTGGTCTGCGCCAGCGGCCCCAGCTCCTCGCGCGTATAGGCGCCCTTGGTCTTGCTCTCGAGCCCCTGCAGGGCATAGGCCGAGAACATGTCATCAAAGGTCCAGGCGTGGCGGACGCCGGTGATCGAGCCGTCGGCGGCGTAGAGCAGCTCGCTGGTCGCGGTGATCCAGACATGCGGATGCGCCCGCGCCGCGCCGGCTGCGAACGTCATCGCAGCGGCGAGCAACAGGCCGAACAGGGCACGCATGCCCATCAGGCTGCCCTTGCGCCATCGAGCAGGCCGCGCCGGCGGAGCAGCGCGTCGGGCTCCGGCGGGCGGCCGCGGAAGGCTTCATAGGCGGCCTCGGGATCGACCGATCCACCCGAGGAGTAGATGTCGTCGTGCAGGCGCTTTGCCACTGCAGGATCGAAGATGTCGCCGGCCTCCTCGAAGGCGCCGAAGGCGTCGGCGTCCATCACCTCCGACCACATGTAGCTGTAGTAACCGGAGGCATAATGGTCGCCGGAGAAGATGTGGCCGAACTGGGTGGGGCGGTGGCGCAGCGAGATCTCCTCGGGCATGCCGATCTTCTCCAGCTCCTTCTTCTCGAAGGCGCGGACATCCTGCGCGGCGGAAGCCGGCTGGGTGTGGAATTCGAGATCGACCAGCGCCGAGGAGACGAACTCGACCGTGGCAAAGCCCTGGTTGAACTTTCGTGCGGCGAGGAAGCGCTGGAGCAGATCGTCCGGCAGCGGCTCGCCGGTCTGGTAGTGGCGGGCGAACTGCTGCAGCACCTCGGGCCGCTCCTGCCAGTGCTCGTAGAGCTGGGACGGCAGCTCGACGAAGTCGGTGAACACCGCGGTGCCCGAGAGTGACGGATAGGTCACATTGGAGAGCATGCCGTGCAGGCCGTGGCCGAACTCATGGAACAGGGTCCGGGCATCGTCGGGCGACAGCAGCGAGGGCTCGCCGTTCGCGCCCTTGGCGAAGTTGCAGACATTGATGACGAGCGGCGCGATCTCGCCGTCGAGCTTCTGCTGGTCGCGCAGCGAGGTCATCCAGGCGCCGGAGCGCTTCGACGGCCGGGCATAGTAGTCGCCGTAGAACAGCGCCTTGTGCTTGCCGTCCGGCCCCTTTACCTCCCAGACCCTTACATCCGGGTGCCAGGCCGGCACGTCCTTGCGCTCCTCGAAGGTGATGCCGAACAGGCGGGTGGCGCAGTCGAAGGCGGCGGCGATCATGTGATCGAGCGTAAGATACGGCTTGATCGCGGCGTCGTCGAAATTGGCGCGCTGGAGGCGGAGTTTTTCGGCATAGAAGCGCCAGTCCCAGGGCGCGAGCTTGAAATTGCCGCCCTCTTCCGTGATCAGCGCCTGCATCTCGTCGCGGTCGGAGAGCGCACGCGCACGCGCCGGCTTCCAGACCCGCTCCAGCAGGCCGCGCACCGCATCCGGCGTCTTGGCCATGGAATCCTCGAGCCGGTAGGCGGCGAAGGTCGGATAGCCCAGAAGCTTGGCGCTCTCCTCGCGCAGTTGCAGGATCTCGACGATGGTGCCGTTGTTGTCGTTGGCATTGCCGTTGTCGCCGCGCGCCGTGAAGGCCTTGTAGACCTTCTCGCGCAGGTCGCGGCGGGCCGAGCTCTTCAGGAACGGCTCGGTCGAGGAGCGCGACAGCGTGACGATGGCCTTGCCGTGCATGCCGCGCTCTTCCGCCGCAGCCTTGGCGGCGGCGACAAAGCTCTCCGGCAGGCCCTCGCGGTCGGCCTCCCCCAACTCCATGAACCACTCCTGCTCGTCGCCAAGCAGGTGGTGGCTGAAGCCGGTGCCGAGTTGGGCGAGCTTCTCGTTGATCTCCGCCATCCGCGCCTTCGCCTCTTCGGAGAGGCCGGCGCCGGAACGGTGGAAACGGGTGTAGGTGCGCTCCAGCAGGCGGAGCTGCTCCGGCGAAAGACCAAGACCGGCGCGGTTCTCGTGCAGATGGGCGATGCGACCAAACAGCACGGCGTTCATCATGATCGGATTCCAGTGCCGCGCCATCCGCAAGGAGACCTCCTTGTCGATCTCCAGGATGGCCGGGTTGGAATGCGCCGAGACGAGGTCGTAGAAGACCGCCGCGACCTTGGTGAGGAGCTTGCCGGAGCGCTCCAGCGCCGTGATGGTGTTGGCGAAGTCGGCGGCCGCCGGATCGTTGGTGATCGCCGCGATCTCCGCGGAGTGATCGGCGAAGGCCTGCTCGAAGGCGGGCAGAAAGTGCTCGGGCTTGACCTCGTCGAAGGGCGGGGTCGCAAACGGCGTCACCCAGGCCTTCAGCAGCGGGTTGGTCTCGGGGTCCGTGGTTTGGCGGGGGTCTGACATCGCTAGTCCCGGTTTTTGTGGTTCGATTGTTGGGGTCAGCTATAGCACGCGATGGGGCTTTTTTGGGCCATTTGCCCTTGCTCCCGGCCGCCTTTTCGGGGAGATTGCGGCCCTCGAAGCCACGGACCCCAGAGCTCATGAACGCGCCTGTCTCCTCTTCCCGTCAGATCGTCTGGCCGAGCGTCATCACTGTCGTCAGCGCCGCCATCCTGATCGGCGCCGAGGTGTTCGGCGCCGCGTTCGCCGGCGGCTGGGCGCTCGCGATCCTGTTCGGGCTCGGCGAGCAGGGCACGCACATCCTGCAGGCTGTGCTGTTCGCGCTCGGCGTGCTCGTGATGACCGCGTTCATCCGCGCGGCTCAGCGCGTCGAGCCGTTCACGAAGCGCCGCTGACGCTTCCTCGCGCGCGCAAGACGCGCGCACGGCTGAGAAAACTTAACGCGCGTTCATCTTCCGCGCCGCTCGTGCAACACTGCGCAAGCAGATGTTAGGCAATTCTGTCCTCAGCCTAAAAAAATTCTTGCGAAGCTGAGTCAAAACGCTTATGTGCGCTCTTGCCCAATTTCGCACGTGCCTGTGGTCGTGTGTCAGTCGGTAGGTATCCGGACAAGAGGCCGGACAGCCGCCAAGGGGTGAAGAAGCCGAGGGGCTCTTCGGAAGTGCGGAAGTCGCGAGACCGAAAGGTCGGACGAGGAAGCAAACCCGGAGCGTCCAGCATCTCTCTCAAAGAGATGCCTAGTCGAAGGTGACTTCACTTTTTGCAACCGTGACTGGCAGCCGGAGGCGAACCGGCGCACCCCGCTCTCAACGGGGGACGCGACTTAAAGCAACGACGGATCGGGCTTTTTTGGTCTCTACCGGCAGTCCAACGCCGGCGCGGGCTACTGAAAAGGCTTGTCCTTCATTGCCAGGTGTGCGGGCGGGAACAATCCCAACCAATCCACGGCAGCACAGTCTGGTTTGAGTCTTTGGCTCGTCGCGCCTCCATCGCGCGATCTGGCCGGAGCGCTCTTATCCGACGACATTTTTTGAACGGATCCCCGTCGCTGGGCCGTTTGGGAGAGTGCTATGACCGAACGTATTCAGGAATTCCTGCGCAACCGCCGCAGCGAGGGCCGGGACACCGAGCCTTGCCTCGTCGTCGACCTCGAGGTCGTGCGCGACAATTACCAGACCTTTGCCAAGGCGCTGCCCGACAGCCGCGTGTTCTATGCCGTCAAGGCGAACCCGGCGCCGGAAGTGTTGTCCCTGCTAGCATCCATGGGCTCCTGCTTCGACACCGCGACAGTCGCCGAGATCGAAATGGCGCTGGCCGCAGGAGCTACGCCCGACCGCATCTCCTTCGGCAACACGATCAAGAAGGAGCGCGACATCGCGCGCGCCTTCGCGCTCGGCATCCGGCTGTTCGCGGTCGACTGCGTTCCTGAGGTCGAGAAGGTCGCCCGTGCCGCTCCCGGCGCGAAGGTGTTCTGCCGCATCCTCTATGACTGCGCCGGCGCCGAATGGCCGCTGTCGCGCAAGTTCGGCTGCGACCCGGAAATGGCTGTCGACGTGCTCGACGTTGCCAAGCGCCTGGGCCTGGAGCCGTGCGGCATCTCCTTCCATGTCGGCTCGCAGCAGCGCAAGGTGAAGGCGTGGGACCGTGCGCTGGCGATGGCCTCGCAGGTGTTCCGCGACTGCGCCGAGCGCGGCATCAACCTCTCTATGGTCAACATGGGCGGCGGCTTCCCGACCAAGTACCTGAAGGACGTGCCGCCGGTGGTCACCTACGGCCGCTCGATCTTCCGCGCGCTGCGCAAGCACTTCGGCAACCAGATTCCGGAGACCATCATCGAGCCGGGTCGCGGCATGGTGGGCAATGCCGGCATCATCGAATCCGAAGTCGTGCTCATCTCGAAGAAGAGCGACGAGGACGAGGTGCGCTGGGTGTATTTGGACATCGGCAAGTTCGGCGGTCTCGCCGAGACCATGGACGAGTCGATCCGTTACGCCATCCGCACCCCGCATGACGGTGCGGACATGACGCCGTGCGTGCTCGCAGGCCCGACCTGCGACAGCGCCGACGTGCTGTACGAGAAGAGCCCGTATCCGCTCCCCGTCACGCTCGAGATCGGCGACAAGCTGCTGATCGAAGGCACCGGGGCCTATACGTCGACCTACTCGGCGGTGGCGTTCAACGGCATCCCGCCGCTGAAGACGTACCACATCTGATTTGCCACATCTGATCCGCCTCTCGTTTTGAGGCCTGACGAACCCGGGAGCCGGTCCGCCGGCTCCCTTCCTGACATTGCCATTCTGACGACGTCTTGAGCCGGCGTGCTTCTCGCACGCGGGTTCAAGCGGGGACTGACGCGCCATGACTGCTTTTCGGAAGCCACAAGTCGCCCTCACTTCGAAAGCCGCTCCGTTCGCGATCCGTGCGGAACGTGCTGCCGACGTCGCCGCCCGTGAAGCGCTGCTGGATACAAGCTTTGGCGAGAACCGCCACGGCCGCACCTGCCAGCGCCTGCGCGACGGACGTGCACCTGCCGCAGGCCTTGCCCTGTCGGCTGTGCGCGAGGGGACACTCGTGGGAACCGTGCGGCTGTGGCACGTCAGCGCCGGAGGCAGGCCCGCTTTGGTCCTCGGACCGCTGGCGGTGGACCCTGCCTTCCGCGAGCTCGGGATCGGCGCCGCGCTGATGCATCAAGCGCTGGCCGCCGCCCGGGCGCGCGGGCATGCCGCCGTGATCCTTCTCGGCGATGCCCCCTATTACGCCCGCTTCGGCTTCTCGCCCGAGAAGACCGGCGCATTGATGCTGCCCGGCCCGTTCGAGCGCGATCGCCTGCTGGCGATCGAATTCCAGGCCGGTGCGCTGGATGGCGTTGAGGGGATGATCGTGCCGACCGGCACGGCCCTGCCCAAACGGAGGGTAGTTCGCGCCCTCCAGGCGCACGCGGCCTAAGGGATTGCCATGATGGCGACGACTTAAGCCGCGTTCCGCGGCGATGCTCGCGCGTGCCCGTTCCTTTGGGGTTGCGCGGGCCTGAGAAACGCCCTTTAACCCGCCAACACCCCGTTCAGTCGAGGCCCACGACCATGTCCCGTCGCCTGATCTCCACCGGCTCTCCCCTCGAGAAGACTGTCGGCTACAGCCGCGCCGTGATCGACGGCGAGTTCGCCTTCGTCGCCGGAACCACCGGCTATGACTACACGACGATGACGATGCCATCAGATGTCACGAGCCAGTCACGCAACTGCTTCAAGACCATCGAAGCCGCCCTGAAGGAGGGCGGATTCGAGATGGCCGATATCGTCCGTGCGACCTACTACGTCACCGACGCCAGCTACATCGATGCCCACTTCGCCGTCTGCGGCGAGGTTCTCGGCGATATCAGGCCGGCTGCGACATTGCTGGTCGTCAGCGCCCTCGCCAAGCCCGAGATGAAGGTCGAGATCGAAGTCACCGCCAAGCGCCGCAGCGTCTGACAAGCGCCGCAGCGCCTGATCCACCCCCCACCCTTTGTCTGCCAGCACGTTCCGGAGAAACCATCCCATGAGCCACCCCTCGCAGATCTACGCGAAGATCACTGGTCCCATCGTCATGGTCGGCTTCGGCTCCATCGGCAAAGGAACGCTGCCGATGATCGAGCGGCATCTCGACTACGACAAGTCGCGCGTCACCGTGATCGATCCCAAGGACGAGGGCCGCAAGGCGCATTGCGAGAAGCAGAACGTCCGCTTCATCCAGAAGGCCGTGACCCGGGACAATTACCGGGAGTTGCTGACCCCGCTGCTCACCGAAGGCGGCGGCCAGGGTTTTTGCGTCAATCTCTCGGTCGATACCGGCTCCACCGACATCATGGAGCTCTGCAATGAGCTCGGCGCGCTCTACATCGATACCGTCAACGAGCCCTGGCTCGGTTTCTATTTCGATTCCTCGAAGGGCCCGGAAGCGCGTTCCAACTACGCGCTTCGCGAAGTGACGCTGGCCGCCAAGAAGGCGCGCCCGGCGGGCTCGACGACGGCCGTCTCCTGCTGTGGCGCCAATCCCGGCATGGTCTCCTTTTTCGTCAAGCAGGCGCTGCTCAACGTCGCCGCCGACCTGAAGCTCAATGCCCCCAAGCCGAAGACCAAGGCCGAGTGGGCCGATTTGATGCGGCAGGCCGGCATCAAGGGCATCCACATCGCCGAGCGTGACACCCAGCGCTCCAAGTCGCCGAAAGAGCCTGATGTCTTCGTCAACACCTGGTCGGTCGAAGGCTTCCTGTCGGAAGGCGTGCAGCCGTCCGAACTCGGCTGGGGCACCCATGAAAAATGGATGCCCGAGAATGCGCGGACCCACGAAGCCGGCTGCGGCGCCGCCATCTATCTGATGCAGCCCGGCGCCAACACGCGCGTGCGCACCTGGTGCCCGACCCGCGGCGCGCAGTATGGCTTTCTCGTCACCCACAACGAGTCGATCTCGATCTCCGATTACTTCACGGTGCGCGACGCATCGGGCACAGCGGTCTACCGGCCGACCTGCCACTACGCCTACCATCCGGCCGACGATGCCGTGCTGTCGCTGCACGAAATGTTCGGCCGTGCCGCGAAGATGCAGGAAAAGCACCACATCCTCGATGAGAACGAAATCGTCGACGGCATCGACGAACTGGGCGTGCTGCTGTTCGGCCACGACAACAATGCCTATTGGTACGGCTCGCAGCTCTCCATCGAAGAGACCCGCCAACTCGCGCCCTATCAGAACGCCACCGGCCTGCAGGTGACCTCCGCCGTGCTCGGCGGCATGGTGTGGGCGCTGGAAAACCCGAACGAAGGCATCGTCGAAGCCGACGAGATGGATTTCGATCGTCTGCTGGAGATCCAGCTGCCGTATCTCGGCCCGGTGAAGGGTTACTACACCGACTGGACGCCGCTGACGGATCGTCCGGGACTGTTCCCGGAAGACATCGACACGAGCGATCCCTGGCAGTTCCGGAATGTCCTGGTGCGCTGACCTCTCAGCGCTTCCGGTTGATAGCGATGCCCGGCCTTGTGCCGGGCATTTCTTTTTGCCGACCTATTTCGCCAAGTAATCGAACGCCACGCTGCCGAGCCCGAGCGTCAGGTCCGCTTTGAAATGCAGCGCCGAGACCACCTCGCGCACCGGCAGGCGGGCGACGTCGCAGAGTGCGTGAGGAAACAGGCCGAGCGCGGCAGGGCCGGTCCATGCTTCCTTCAGCACGACGTCATCGAGATGAAACCGCACCAGCTCGCAGATCCGCGGGCTGCCGTCGACATGCGGGATGATCTTCAGGATGAAGTTCGGCGCCGCCATCGATTTCAGCACCATGTCGTGGTCGACCTTGCGGTGCTTGTAGCCCATCGTGGCCGAAGCGCAGAGGACCGAGCCGTAATGCAGCGAGCCGACCAGGACGTCGCTCTCGATCTCGATCTTGGGCCTTGCGAGCTTTTTCGGAAAGCCCCACAGCTCGCGGCCGCCGGCGATCGGGGCCTCGTCGTCCAGATACATCGCGTGGGTGTAGCCGCCCTCCTCGCCCTTGAAGCGGACCGGAATCACCTGCCCGGTTTCGGTGTAGTCGCCGAATCCGGTCGAGTCGGGCATGCGGATGAATTCGTATTTCACCACCGGCTCCGCCACCTCGAGCGGCTCGGGCACGATGGCGGCGAGGGCTTCGGGATCGGTCCTGTAGGTGATGATGAAATATTCGCGGTCGAAGAAGCGATATGGCCCCGGCGGGAATGCCGGGTTGGTGAGCGGCATCGAATAAGCGGTGCGGCGGACGTCTTCGATCTTCATGGGAGGCCCCATCTGTCGTTGGCGCGACAGATTATGGAACGGGCCGTCTGCCGAGGCGAGATCAAATGCGCGTCACAATACGCCGGCCGCCGGGCTACTTCTCCTTGATCGGCGGCGCGATCTTCTCCGCGGGCGCCGCCGGCAGTGCCGGCTTGGTCGCCGCACCCTGCGTCTGCGGATCGGGGCGCGCGGGCTCGGGGGCCGGCGTGGTCGGCCGGTCGCCACCGGGCTTGGCCTGCGCGGGCGTCTTGTCCTGATCGCTGGACGGCGTGCCCTGGAGCGGTTGCGTCGCCTGCGCCGTCTGCGTCCGGCTTTCGGCCCGGATCTGCGCCAGCGATAGACCTGACACCACGACGCCTGCTGCGAACAGCGAGCAGGCGATCATCAGGTCGCGTTTCAGTCTGCGCTTGTCATTTGGGCCGGGCATGTCGATCACCGCCTTTGTCCGCGGGACCAACGAACTTGCCCGACTGCGGTTCCATGGCGGACGAGGCGGGAACCGTGCCTTCGCGCGCCAAAACGCCACGCTCAGTCGGAGGTGTTGACTTCCCAGGTGGCGTGGCGGACGCCCGGCAGGTGCTGGAGATCGGTCGCCACCGCGTTCAGCTCGTTCGGATCGACTGCGGTCGCAACCAGCTTTGCGACAATCTCGATCAGGTCATCCCCAGTCTCAACCACGTCGATATCGGCCACCGGATATTTCGCGGCCTCCAACTTGTCGACGAGACGGTCGCGCATGTCGGGCAGGGCGTCGGCCGCGACGGCGAGCTTGAAATAGTAGGTCGCCTCCGAGGTCTTCTCGTTCAGCGGAATGCGGTTGATGGCGTTGACCAGCGGGCGCAGCATGGTGTTGCCGGCGATGACGAACACGGTCAGCGCGGCCGCCTGCGCGACCATGTCCGCGCCGGCACAGGAGCCGACGGCGGCCGAGGCCCACAGCGTCGCCGCGGTGTTGAGCCCGCGCACGTCCATGCCCTGCTTCATGATGACGCCGGCGCCGAGGAAGCCGATGCCCGAGACAACATAGGAGATCACGCGGACCGCACCGTCGGCGCCGGTCAGGTGCATGGCGAGATCGACGAAGGCGGCAGCACCGACCGCGACCAGCACGTTGGTGCGCAGACCCGCGGTGCGCTGGCGGTACTGCCGCTCGGCGCCGATCAGCGTGCCCAGCACGAAGGCTGTGAACAGGCTGACCAGCGTGTCGGCGAAGTCAGCAATCTGGAAGGTCGTCAAAAACCGCATGGTCCCTCGCACGGGTTGGCACACGATCTATGCGAGAGTGCCGACGAGGTCAATTTGAACGGGCACCGGCTGTGGAAGCCGATGCCCGGTCGTCTTGCTTTCTCCGCCTTAATGAGCGGCCGCGAGCAACATCTGCTGGGGCGGCGTGTAGTTCAGCACGGTGCCGCCGTTGCCGTCGGAGGCGAGCACGAAGGACGAGGCCGAGTATTGCGCCAGCAGGGCCCAGGAGTAGCTCTGGCCGCCGTCGGTCGTGACCGTCAAATTGTTCGCGCCGTCGACATCGACACTGCTGACCACCGTGTTGCGGAAGTCGATGGTGTCATCGGCGCCGAAATTGGCGATCGAGCCGGTCAGACCCGCCGGCGTGTCCAGCACCAGCGCTGCGCCGTCGGAGCCGCCGAAATCGACGTTCTGGAGCAGGCCGCCGGCGTAGACATGCTCGCTGCCGCCATCCAGATGCGCGTTCGAGACGTTGCCGCCCGCCCCGACATCCTGCTCGCCACCGCCGCTGACCGTCGTTGCGGTCGCAGCGCCTGCGACGAACTGATAGCCGCCATTGATCGTCGCGCTGCCGTCGGTAGCGCCGGCGTCCACGTACTGGAAGCCGCCGGCTGCGATCGTCGTGCCCGTTGTCGCGCCACCGGAGCCGACATATTGCCGCCCACCGGCATTGATGACGGTGCCGGCAGCGTGGCCATTGCCGAGCACCTGCTGATCGCCGTCGAGCACGGTGTCGGTGACGGTACCTTGGTAAACATCCTGGTAGCCACCCGCCGCGACCGTCGTTCCGGCGGCCCTACCGCCCTGATAGACGTGTTGGGAGCCGCCACTCGCGACGAGGACGCCATTCGCCGTGCCGTAATCGTATTGATTGCCGCCGGCGCCCACCGTCGTGCCCGTCGCCGTTCCGCTCAGATATTGCGTTCCGCCGTCGATCGTCGAGTTGACGTCGCGGCCGCCGGCGGCAACGGACTGCTGTCCGCCAGCCTTGATCGTGGTGTGGGCCGAGGTGCCGTTAGCGTAGACCTGCCCGAAACCGTACAACAGGGTATCTGTCGCACGCCCACCGGCGCGGATGTCCTGATAGCCGCCGGCTTCGATCATCGCGCCGGTCGTGCCGGTGCCAAAAACATGCTGCTGGCCGCCGTTCTTGACCACCGATCCGGTCGAGATGCCGTAGTCTTCTTCGATTCCGTTGCGCAAGACGGTCGCCCCGACCGAGGTGCCGCGGACAACAAGGCTCGGGTTGAAGGACGAGGAGGCCGCCGCGACGATCGCGTTCTCAAGTGAGGCGCCGCTCGCTAGCGTGTAGCCAAAGGCGAGAGGGATCGATTGCGACACGCCGGTATTGCCGGCGGCGTCGCGCAGACGGGCCGTCACATAGGAAAGTCCGGTTGCCGGAGACAGATTGTCCAGCCGCCAGGTGCCGTCGGCGGCGCTGGTGACTGCGTGATCCGTTGGACCAAACGACAAGGTGAGCGCGGAGGTCGCGTCAGCCAGGTCGAGCGTGCCCCGGACGGTGATCGAAAAGGGCGTTGCATCGGAATTTTCGATGCTCGTGATCGCGAGGACGGGGGCGGTCGCATCGACCGTAAAGGTGAATGCGGGCCCGGGGTTGCTATGGTTGCCCAGGCTATCCGTGGCGGTCGCGGCGTAGCTGTAGGTCGAGCCGTCCTGGAGGCCGGACACGCCGAGGCTCCAGCTGCCGTCGCTGCCAACCGTGGTGACGCCAACGACGGAATTGTCGCCGGCATTCGTGACCGTGACGGTGTCTCCGGCATTGCCGGAGCCGGACAGGGTCGTCATCCCGCCATGGAAGTGCGCCGCGTTGATGTAATTGTTGCCGTCCGCACCCGGCGTCACGTCCGCATCGACGATCGTCAGGGCCGGAGGCGTGCGGCTGATCGTATATTGCGTGGTGGTCGAATTCGGCGCGGTGAGGAAAACATCCTCGCCGGTCGAGGAGTTGCTCGTTGTCCACTCCACCACCACGTCGGCTTTTCCGTCTCCATTGAGGTCACCGACGGTGATTCCGTTGGCGCCCGAAGCGAGCGGCAACGTCACCGCCGGGCCGAACGTGCCGTCACCGCGACTGTAGAAGGTCGAAAGCGTATTGTTGCTGCTAGCGACCACGGCGAGGTCCGTTTTACCGTCGCCATTGAAGTCCGCGGCCGCCAAGTTCCAGATGGGCGCCGGTGTCAGGAAGGTCTGTGGCGACGCGAAGGTGCCGTCGCCGTTGCCGAGCAGGATCGCAATCGAGTTGTTGGTTCCGAGTGCAAGATCAAGCTTGCCGTCGCCGTTGAAGTCGCCGCTGATCGTTCTGGATGAGGTGCCGGCCGTGATCGGGGATTGGAACGTGCCATCCCCGTTGCCAAGCCGCACGGCAACCGGCGAACTTGACGAGTCCTGCACAAGCAGATCGATCTTTCCATCGCCGTTGAAATCTCCGCTTGCGAAGGCGTTGGAGGCATTCGTGGCAATGGGCGATCCGAAAGAACCATCGCCGTTACCGAGCAGCAGCGACGTGCCGATGTTGTTCGACATGATCACGTCGGCCCTGCCGTCGCCGTTGAAGTCGGCAAACGCCCTGATATTGCCGCCAGTGCTGCCACCCGTCGCATACTTCGTCGCCGCCGCGAACGTGCCGTCGCCATTGCCCAGCCTGACGTCCAGGGTCCCGGTGAAGATGTTGCCCATCAGGACGTCCAGCTTGCCGTCGCCGTTGACGTCGCCGAGTCGAATCGACGATTCCAGCTCCGAGGCGCCGGTCAGCGAGGTTTGCTTGAACTGGCCCGTGCCGTCATTGGTCCTGACATCGAGAAAATATGCGGAAGCGCTGACGGTTCGGATGTACACCATATCCTGCTTGCCATCGCCGTTGACGTCGCCGACCGCCGCCGTGTTGATGATGCTGAAGCGCGGGCCGGCCATCTGCGACTCGGACTGGAATGGCCCGATATAATAGCCGCTGGAATCGTGCACATTGGTGCCGGTCAGTTGCAGCCCCAGCGAACCGCTGCCCGAGCCGGTGTTGACCGTGACCGTGTAGCTCGCGCCGTTGCTGCCAGCCACCGGCGTGATGTCCGTGATGCCGGCACCATTGATGCTCCCCGTCGTGGCGAGGGTGAACTGATCGACCGTGACGCCGGACACCGGCTTCGAAAAGGTGACGGTGTAGTGCACGACGGACGCGTCGGTCGACGACGGATCGGTGCCTGTGATGCTGACGAGCGTCGGAAGAACGGGGATGAGTGGCATGGGGATTCCCTGGCGTGGCGCTTGATGCGAGGATTCGAATTGCACGCCGGCTCCGGACAGGCCGACGCCAAGCGCAACTGATCGCGCGGCAGCAATTCGAAATTGCACGCCGTGCTCTCTACATCTGCGACCCTACAGGGACTGCTTGTCGGTTATGTTACACATTAACGATAAACAACATAACGCAGGGAGCCTGTGCCTCGCAGAAACCGGTCCCTCGCAAGATCGACAGACGATCCATGCGAGAGTTGCGCCGCGGTCAATTTGAACGGGCATCGGCGCTATGGAAGCCAATGCCCGTCCGTCTTGGTTTTGCCTGCCTTAGTGAGCGGCCGCGAGCAAGGTCTGCTGTGGCGGCACATAGCTCAGCATCGTTCCGCCGTTGCCGTCGGCCGCGAGCACGAAGGACGAAGCTGCGTACTGCGCCAGCAGCGCCCAGGAGTAGCTCTGGCCGCCGTCGGTCGTGACCGTCAGATTGTTCGCGCTGTCGACATCGACACTACTGACCACCGTGTTGCGGAAGTCGATGGTGTCGTCAGCGCCGAAATTGGCGATCGCGCCAGACAGGCCCGTCGGCGCGTCGAGCACCAGCGTTGCGCCGTTCGAGCCGCCGAAATCGACGTTCTGGAGCAGGCCGCCGGCGTAGACATGCTCGCTGCCGCCGTCGAGATGCGAGTTCGAGGCGATGCCGCCCGCCCCCACTTCCTGCTCGCCACCACCGCTGACGGCTGCGGCGGTCGCAGCACCTGCGACGAACTGATAGCCGCCATTGATCGTCGCACTGCCGTCGGTGGCGCCGGAGTCCACATACTGGAAGCCGTCGGTCTCGATGGTCGTGGCGGTGGTTGCGCCGCCCGAACCGACATATTGCCGCCCGCCGGCATTGATGGTGGTGCCGGTGGCATGGCCGTCCGTGAGCACCTGCTGCTCACCGTCGAGCACGGTGTTGGTGACTGTCCCCTGGGAAACGTCCTGATAGCCGCCCGCCGCAACGGTCGTGCCATCCGCACTGCCGCCCTGATAGACATGCTGGATGCCGCCGCTCTCGACAAGAACCGCGATAGACGTCCCGTAGTCGTACTGAACGCCGCCTGCGCCAACGGTCGCGCTCGTCGTTGACCCGACGATGTACTGCCGGCCACCAGCGATGGTCGCACCGCTGTCGGTGGCGCCGGCGTCGACATACTGGAAGCCGCCGATCGCGATGGTCGTATTGGTGGTCGCGCCACCGGAGCCGACATATTGCCGGCCACCGGCATTGATGACGGTGCCGGCAGCCTGGCCACCGGCAAGCACCTGCTGATTGCCGGCGAGCACGGTGTTGGTGGCCGTCCCCTGGTAGACGTCCTGATAGCCGCCCGCAGCAACGGTGGTGCCGCTGGCACTGCCGCCCTGATAGACGTGTTGGGAGCCGCCGCTCTGGACCATTGCGCCGGTCGCTGTGCCGTAATCGTATTGATTGCCACCCGAGCCGATCGTGGCATTCGCGCTGCTGCCCGTCACATATTGCGTACCGAAGACAGTCGCATCGTGGTCGGCGCCGGCCGTGCTTTGGGTGCCAAGAGCCTCGATGACGGTGCCGTAGGTGCTGCCGTTGACGTAGATGTTCTGGAGTCCGCCCGACTTGATCGTGGTGTGGATCGCCGTGTTGCCGACCGTTTGCGTGCCATAAAGCACCGTGTCCTTGGCGGTCCCCTGGAAGCTCACGAGCTGAGTGGCGCCAGCCTGCACCAGGGTCCCGGTCGCCGTGCCGTATTCGAGCCCTTGGCTCCCACCATTGTATATCGTTGCCCCGGTCGAGGTCCCGCGGACGATTTCGCCCGCGCCAGAGAGAACGATCGCGCCGGTCTCCGCGGCGTTGGAATCCACGGTGAAGAAACTGTCGACAACCACCGCGTTGGCGAGCTGCGTGCTGGAGACAAGCGTATAGTTGCCCCTGATGAGCGTATAGGTCGGCGAGGCGCCGACATTGCCTGCGGCATCCGAGAATCTAGCCACGATCGTCGTCAATCCGTATGGCACGACCTGGCTATTGAACTGCCACGATCCGGTCGCGCTGGAGACGATCACGTCGGTCCCTCCAATCGAGACGGTCACCTGCGCCGGCACGTCGGTCGTCCCCTGCAGGGTGACCTTCGGGTTTGACACCGACGAGTCGGCCGACAAATTGATGCCCGTGATCCCGAGCGATGCGGTCGCATCGACCGTGAAGGTGAACGCCGGGCCGACGCTGCTGTTGCCGTGGGAGTCGGTCGCAGCCGCGACATAGCTGTAAGTGGTGCCGTCCTGCAGGCCGGACACGCCGAGGCTCCACGTGCCGTTCTGGCCGACCGTGGCCGTGCCGACGACTGCGTGAGTCATGGCGTCGGTGACCGAGATGGTGTCGCCGGCATTGCCGGTGCCGGCCAACATCGTCGCCCCACCATGGAAATGCGCCGCGTTGATGTAATTGTTGCCGTCGGCGCCGAGCGTGACGTCCCCGTCGGTGATGGTCAGCGCCGGCGACGTCCGCGCGATCGTGTACGCCGGTCCCGTCTCGCTGGATGAACCGGTCAGCAGGATATCGGTGCCCGAACTTTGAGTGAAAGGATTGGTGCCGAATTGATATCCGACCAGAACGTCGGCCTTGCCGTCGCCGTTCAGGTCACCGACGCCGATCTGCCCGGCGGTCTTGTCGAGCGGCGAGATCCTCACTTGCCCGAACGTGCCGTCGCCGTGACCGAAGAAGGTCGAGAGCGTGTTGTTGGTTCCGACGACCACGAGATCAGCCACGCCATCGCCGTTGATGTCGGCGACCGCGCCGGATCCGATCGTACCCGCCGCCTGAAGAGTCGTCCCGGACGAGGTGAAAGTACCGTCGCCGTTGCCGAGCAGGATCGAGATTGTGGCGCTGCTGACGGCCGCCATGTCGAGCTTGCCGTCACCGTTGAAATCGCCGGTGAGGACAGATGTCGCCGTCTTGACCGGGGACGACGGAGCCTGGAACGTGCCGTCACCATTGCCGAAGCTCAGCGCTATTGCCAGATTGGTCGAATTCCTCGTCACGAGGTCGAGCTTGCCGTCTCCATTGAAGTCGCCATAGGCGATGGAGCCGACGCCGAGATTCGTGGTGATGGCAGTCCCAAACGTACCGTTGCCATTTCCTGGCAGGACCGTGCTGCCGACGACGATGTCGAGCACGCCATCGCCGGTCACGTCGATCACTTTAGGTGTTTGATAGACGCCGCTGCCGGCGGAATAGCTCGTGTTGGCCCCGAACGTGCCGTTACCGTTGCCGAGACGAACAGTCACGGTACCGTCGAGGGTGACCTGTGCGATGTCCAGCTTGCCGTCGCCATTCAGATCGGCAAGCGCCAGCAAGGGCAATAGGCCTGGGCTCGAGGTGTTCGAGGCTGAGGAGAAGTGACCGGTGCCGTCGTTCAGCGCCACGCTGACGTAGCTCGGGTTGACGAAAAAGTTTGTCCCCATCACGACGTCCAGCTTCCCGTCTCCGTTGACGTCGCCGATCGCGAAGGACGTCGGGCTGTTTACGGTCAGCTTCGATTCGGATTGGTACGGTCCGACATAGTAACCATTGGTATCGTGGACGTTGCTTCCCGTGAACTGGAGCGCCACCGAGCCGGAGCCGAATCCGGTATTCACCGTGACCGTATAGCTCGAAAGGTTGCTGCCGGCGACCGGTGTCACGTCGGTGATGCCCGCGCCGCCGATGCTGCCACTCGTTGCAAGGCTGAACTGATCAATCGTGACGCCAAGAACAGGCTTCGAGAACGTGACGGTGTAGTGCACCGTTCCGGCGTCGGTCTGGGTCGGATCGGTCGCTGTGATGCTGGTGATGGTCGGAAGATCGGGGATGACGGGCATCTGAATTCCCTGCGGTGGCGCGTGTTGATGCGGGGATTCGAAATGCACACTGGCCCCGGACAAACCGGCGCCAGGCACATTCGATCGCGCGGCAGCAATTCGAAATTGCACGCCGTGCTCTCTACATCTGCGACCCTACAGAGGCTGCTTGTCGGTTATGTTACACGATAACAAAAATAACATAACAGGGAGAGGCTGTGGATAGTCGGCCTCATAGCTCCAGTAGACCGCCGTCCCCATTTTCGTCGGCGAAGGCCAGCAGCGTGCCCTTGGCGTTCCAGGCAATCGCGGCGACCGGAGGCGTGCCATTGCGGCGAACGAGGATCTCGGCGCCGTCCTCGAGCCGCACCATCAGCACGGTGCCATCGCTGTAGCCGGCGGCGAGGATGTCGTTCTTCGGATGGCAGGCGACCACGGACACGCGCGCCTGCAGGGGCGCGAGCATCGCGGGCTCCTTGCCCATCGGGCCGTCCTTGCTGCCGAACGGCCAGATGATGACTGTGTCGGCACCCGAAGTCGCCAATCCTTTGCCGCCCGCGCTCCATGACATCGAGCGGACGCGGCCGGGATAGCCGGTCATGCGCATGTGCCTGTTGTCGGCAAGCCGCCAGCCGTGCAGCGCCGCCTCGTGCATCGTGGTGACCAGGAACTTGTTGTCCGGGCTGAAGGTGACGCCGAGATGCGAGCCGGCCCAGGGCAGGAATTCGGCCGATCCTTCCATGTTCGGAAACCACAGCGTCGCGCCGTTGTAATGGGCAATCGCGAGCCGCAGGCCCTTCGGCGCGAACGCGAGACCGCCGACGGTCGAGGGCACCTCGAGCGACTTCTCCTCGGTCTTGCCGCTCTTGACGGTGGCCGTCTTGCCGGCCGACCAGGCATAGGCCCCGTCGGGATGCAGCGCCACCGCGTCGATCCAGCGCCGCTTCGGATCGGTGGCGAGCAGCGTCACCTCACCCTTGGCGTCGAGCGACACGACCTTGCCATCGTCGCCGCCCATGATGAGGCGCTTGCCGTCGGAGGCGGTCGACAGAATGCCGCTACTATGCACGGCGACCGTCGTGATCTCGCCCTTGGCGTCGACGAACGCGACATTCTCCTCGCCGCCGACGAAGGCGGCGCGGGGCCCAAGGAAATACACCGAGGTCACGCCCATCCCGAGCGTAACAGGCTTGACGCGATCGGTGACGGAGACGATCGAGGCGGAATCGGGGGCCGGCGTAAACTCTTTCATCACGAGACGATGCAGCTCTCAAAACCCTCGCGAATGGCCTTTTCCGGCAATTCGCGACCGATGAAGACGAGGCGGCTCTGGCGCGGCTCGCCGTCCTTCCATTTCCGCTGGTGGTTGCCCTCCAGCATCATGTGAACGCCCTGGAAGACGTAGCGGTCATCGTCGTCGTGGAACGCAAGGATGCCCTTGGAGCGCAAAATCTTCCCGCCCTCCACCTGCACCAGGTTCTGGAGCCAGGGCATGAACATGTTCGGATCAAGCGGCTTGTCGGTCTTGAGCGAGAGCGACTGCATGTCCTCGTCGTGATAGTGCTTCAGGCCGTGGCCGTGATCATGGTGGTGATGGTCGTGGCCGTGATGATCATGGTCATGGTCATGATCATCGGCATTTAAAAAGTCCGGCTCGATGTCGAGGATGCGGTCGAGGTCGAACGCGCCGCGGTCGAGCACGTCAGCCAAGGCCACCGAGCAGCGCTCGGTGCGGTGCAGCTTCGCATAGGGATTGATGGCGCGGATGCGGGCCTCGACCTCGGCAAGCTCCGGCTTGGTGACGAGATCGGTCTTGTTGAGCACGATGACATCGGCGAAGGCGATCTGGTTCTTGGCCTCGGGCGCATCCTTGAGCCGGTCCGACAGCCATTTGGCGTCGGCAACCGTGACGACGGCGTCGAGCCGCGCGTTCTTCTGCACGTCCTCGTCGACGAAGAAGGTCTGGGCGACAGGCGCGGGATCGGCAAGGCCGGTGGTCTCGACGATGATGGCGTCGAACTTGCCCTTGCGCTTCATCAGGCCGTCCATGATGCGCACGAGGTCGCCGCGCACGGTGCAGCAGATGCAGCCATTGTTCATCTCGAACACTTCCTCATCGGCGCCGATGATGAGGTCGTTGTCGATGCCGATCTCGCCGAATTCGTTGACGATGACGGCGTATTTCTTGCCGTGGTTTTCCGACAGGATGCGATTCAAAAGCGTGGTCTTGCCGGCACCGAGATAGCCGGTCAGCACGGTCACGGGAATTTTCGGGGAAGTCGCTTCAGACATAAGAACTCCGACATCGGGCTTTTCCGCGCGACGCGAGGCGGGGTGGCCCCCTGCCCTAGTGGTCAAGCGCGCTGGTCAGGGCCTTTATATTGTGCCTGACCATGTCAATGTAAGTGGGGGCAAGCCCCTTTTCGCCCGTCAGACCGTCCGAAATCAGGGTCCCGCCGACCTTGGCCCCGGTCTCGGCCGCGATCCGCCGGATCAGACGGTCATCACTGATGTTTTCCAGGAACACGGCCGGGATCTTTTGGGCCTTGATCTGGCCGATGATGGCGGCGATGTCCCGCGCGCTGGGCTCGGTCTCCGTGGAGACCCCCAAGGGGGCCACGAACTGGACACCATATTCGGCGGCGAAATAGCCGAAGGCGTCGTGGGTGGAGATCACCTTGCGCCGCTCCGGCGGGATTTTCGCCGCGGCCTCCCGCACCTCGCGGTCGAGCGCTTCGAGCTTGTCCAGATAGGCCTTTGCCCGGGCGCGGAAGAACTCGGCGTCGTCAGGGTCGGCCGCAGCCAGCGCATTGGCGATGTCGCTCACGTAGATCCTGGCGTTGGGGACGGACTGCCAGGCATGTGGATCCGCGGCCGAGCCGAGCTTCAGCGGTGCGATGCCGGCACTCACGGTGACCACCTGCGCCTTGCTTCCTGCGGACTGCACCAGACGGGGCAGCCAGCCTTCGAGGCCGAGCCCGTTGACGATGACGAGCTTTGCATCCGCAATCCGCTTCGCATCGCTTGGCGCGGGCGTGTAGACGTGGACGTCGCTGTCGGGGCCGACCAGCGTCGTGACGTCGACCCGATCGCCGCCAACGTTCCGGACGAAATCGCCGAGGATCGAGAAACTCGCGACGACATTGAGCCGCTCAGCCGCATGCAGCGGCGAGGCGATCAGCAGGAGCACACAAAGCAGGAGGCGCCGCATCGTCACGCCTCCAGATGCCGGCCGGGAAACATCTGCCGGACGATGCCGCCGACGCGGCCGAACAGCACCGAGACGATGTAGAGCACCGTCGCCACCAGAATGATCGCAGGCCCCGACGGCACGCGGGTCTGGAACGACAGCACGAGGCCCGCATAGCCCGAGACGGCGGCAGCGACGACGGCGATGCAGATCATGACAGTGAGATCGCGCGACCAGAACCGGGCAATGCCGGCCGGCAGGATCATCAGGCCCACCGCGAGCAGCGTGCCGAGCGCCTGAAAGCCGTTGACGAGGTTGATCACGACGAGCGCGAGGAAGGCGAGATGCGCGGGGCCGCCGGCACGGCTGACGGTGCGCAGGAACAAGGGATCGACGCTCTCGATCACCAGCGGGCGATAGATCACCGCGAGCACCAGCAGCGTGACCGTGGCGTTGAAGGCCACCACCAGCAGCGTCTGGTCGTCCATCGCGAGGATGTTGCCGAACAGCACGTGCAAGAGGTCGATGTTGGTGCCCTTGATCGAGACGATGGTCACACCCAGCGCCAGCGAGGCCAGATAGAAGGTCGCAAGCGAGGCGTCCTCCTTGAGCCCGGTCGAACGCGCGACCACGCCGGCGAGGATCGCAACCGCAAATCCTGCAACCAGGCCGCCGGCGGTCATCGCGAACAGATTGAGGCCGGAGAGCAGGAAGCCGACGGCAGCGCCGGGCAGGATCGCATGCGCCATGGCATCGCCGACGAGGCTCATTCGCCGCAGCATCAGGAACACGCCGATCGGCGCACCCGCCAGCGACAGCGCGATCACGGCGGCGAGCGCGCGCCGCATGAACTCGAATTCGGTGAACGGGCCGATCAGCGCGTCATAGATCATCTGCGATCACGCCGCCCGCGAGCGTCCGTCCTCGGCGCAAGCCGTGGCACTATCGTCAAAAGCCTCGCACATCCGCATCGCGACCAGCAGGTTTTCCGGCGTCAGCACCTCCGCCGTCGGCCCCCAGGCCACGGGACCGCGCGCCAGCACCAGTGTTTCGGTGAAATGGTTGCGCACCATTTCCATGTCGTGCAGCGCGGCGAGCACGGTGCGGCCCTCGCCGTGCCAGTGCTTCACCAGCGCGAGCAGATCGGCCGTGGTCTTGCTGTCGATCGCGTTGAAGGGCTCGTCGAGCACGATCAGGCGCGCGTCCTGGAGCAGCACGCGCGCGAACAAGATGCGCTGCATCTGCCCGCCCGAGAGCGTTCCGATGGGGCGGTTCTCGAAGCCGTTGAGGCCGACGGAAGCGATCGCGCGCAGGATCTTCTCCCGCGCAGCCTTGCCGATGCCCCCGAACAGGCCCGCGTCGCGCCACAGCCCGGTGCCGACGAAGTCGAACACCGAGATCGGGAAGCTGCGGTCGATCTCCGCGCTCTGCGGCAGATAGGCGATATCGCGGCTATCGAGCCCGCCGAGATGGATGCTGCCGTCGAGCGGCCGGAGGATGCCGACGATGCCGCGCAACAGCGTCGACTTGCCGGCGCCGTTCGGGCCGATCACGGCTACCAGCGCACCGGAGGCGACCTCGCCGTTGAGATGATGCACGGCCGGATGCCGGTCGTAGCCGAGCGTGACATTATGGAAGTGCACGGCCGCCATGGTCACCTCATCGCCAGGAAGACCACGCCCCAGAGCACGGCACAGACGGCAAGCGCGGCCGCGAGGCGGCCGGCCATGGTCATGCGCAGGATCGACCAGGGCGCGTCCTGGGCCGGATGGGGCGAGGCCGCATCATGGACATGGGCGTGGGTATGATCGTGTCCATGCGAATGCCCGTCGCCATGAGAATGGTCATGGGACTGGCCATGAACGTGGTCGTGGTGATGAGCGTGGGACGCGGCGGGAACCATGCCAGCGACGTTATATTATAACATTACCCCTGTCCACGGCCGGCTCAAGGCTTGCCGATCACCATCGCGATGGCTGCGGCGACGAACGGGAACGGCACCGAGACGGCGCAGCGGAACCAGACGAACCGGGCCGGCATGAACGGGATTTCCCATAAAATCACCCGCTGGAAGGCAAATAAGGCCCAGGCGACGACATAGGCAACCACCTGCGGTACCCCACCGCCCGACTTCAGCGCCACCGTGCCGATGGAGAAGCCGATCACGGGTCCGCCGGGCGTGGCGGCGCCGGCGACCACGGCGGTCGCAACCCCGAGCCAGCCACTGTCCGGCCCGAGCCAGCCGGTGATCACCTCCTGCGGGATGATGGCGGCGATGTAGCCGGAGCCGATCACCCCGAGCGCGATGCGCGGCACGATGTTGATGAAGTCCATGGAGCCTTCGCGGAGCGAGGCCTTGAACACCGGTGGGCCGCGGCGAAAGGCGATCAGGCCGACGCCGAACACCGAGCCCCACAACAGGATGTCGATCAGAAGCGCGGCGCTCAATTCTCGTCGTCCTTCGCGGCCGGCTGCGGATAGATCCGAACATAGACGAAGCGGCCGAGCGCGCCGGCGAGCACCGGCAGCGGCAGCGAGATCAGGATCCGCCACAGCGTGAAGTCGGTGCCCATGATCGGGATTTCCCAGGCCACCGCGCGGCCGTAGCCGATCAGGGTCCAGCTCACGACCATGGCGATGGTGGCGCCGAAATCGGCGCCGACGGCGAGCAGCGCGCTCGCCACAGGATAGGCGGTGAAGGGTCCGCCCGGCAGGATCGCACCGAAGGCGGTGCCGATCAAAAGGCCCATCAGGCCGGATTTCGGCCCGAGCGAGCGCGAGACTTTTTCGTGCGGCAGGATTTCGGAGATGAAGGCCCCGAGCAGGCAGCCGGCCAGCACGCGCGGCAGGATGCCGCCGAACAGCGAGAGGTCGTGCGTGAGAATCTCCAGGACACCGTCCGTGCCATCACGCCGCCAGACCAGGCCCGCGCTCACCGCCACCAGCACCGCGATGATGATGGTCGACCAGCCGATCGGCTCGCGCACACGCCCCGGCCGCGGCTCGGACTCCGCGTCCTCGGCAGGCGCCGGATTGTTCGGGGAAGGCTCTGACAACGGGCTCGGTGGGCTCGAGGGTGATGCCCATCCTGATTAAGGGCGCCGCCCATGCGATGCAAACAGTACGATGGCGGGAAGCGATGCGCACCTCGCGCAGGGCCATGCGAAGCAGCAGTCGAATTCCGCACAGCAAAAAGGCGGTCGCGCATGCGACCGCCTTTTCGAGTTCGTCATCCCGGAGCGGCGACGCCGCACCCGGAAAGTGTGATGGCTCAGGCCTTGTCGAACAGGGACTCGACGTATTCCCAGTTCACGAGGTTCTCGACGAACGCCTTCAGATAGTCCGGACGGCGGTTGCGATAGTCGATGTAGTAGGAGTGCTCCCAGACGTCCACGCCGAGGATCGGGGTGGCGCCGTGCACCAGCGGATTCTCGCCGTTCGGGGTCTTGGCGATCTCGAGCTTGCCGTTCTTGACCTGGAGCCAGGCCCAGCCGGAGCCGAACTGGCCAACGCCGGCCGCCTGGAAGTCCGTCTTGAACTTCTCGAAGCCACCGAGGTCCTCGTTGATCTTCTTCTCGAGCTTGCCCGGCAGCTTGGTGCCGCCGCCATTGGGCTTCATCCAGCTCCAGAAGTGGATGTGGTTGTAGTGCTGGCCGGCATTGTTGAACACGGCCGGGTTCTTGCCGAACGAGCCCTTGACGATCTCCTCAAGGGACTTGCCTTCCCATTCGGTGCCCTTAAGCGCGTTGTTGCCGTTGGTGACGTAGGCCTGATGATGCTTGTCGTGGTGGAATTCCAGCGTCTCCTTCGACATGAACTGGCCGAGGGCGTCATAGGCGTAAGGGAGTGGGGGCAGCGTAAAGGTCATGGGTTGTTGTCCGCGACTGATGGGGAACTGGCTTAACGGGGACTCTTATAGAAGGTTCCACCGCCGTTAAATACCGCCAATTTGCGAAATTGCGTGATGCGGCCGATTGGCCGGATTGCATAAAATCGACGCATGTGGGGCGCGCTTCGACAGGCCGTAAAATATCATTGCCTTTGAGGCGCTTATGGCGGAACGAACGCACCATGGCGCGGAGATGCAAAAGAGAAAGCAATGAGCATCGAGATCGACATCCTGAACGGCGACGCTTCGTGGCGGATCGCACAGCCCCTGCTCAGTGCGGTCTGGGGACGCGACGCCGCCGAGAAGCCGTCGTGGAGCCACGTTAAATGGGCCAATGCCGACCTTCGCGTGCTGATCGAGACGCCCGAGGACGGCCTCGTCTGCCACGTCGGCATCTACTTCCGTACCGTCACCTGGAATGGACAGAAGGTTCACATCGGCGGCATCGGCGGGGTCTGCACCCGCGAGGACCGGCGCGGCCGCGGCTACGCGACCATGGCGATCGACGCAGCCATCCACACCATGCGCGCCAACGAGGCGGTCCGTTTCGGGCTGCTGTTCTCCGAATCGAACAATTTTGCGTTCTACGAGGCCCGCAGCTGGCTCCCCTTCAAGGGCGAGGTCTATTGCGAGCAGCCGGAGGGTCGGATCCGCTTCGACTACATGGCGCCCTACGTCTTCAACATCGTCCGCGCGCCGACGCTGGGCACCATCGACCTATGCGGCCTGCCCTGGTGAGCCCTGCGTGAGGGGAGGACTGGCGCGAAGATGCTGCGCCCGATAAGATGTCGATCGTCATCCAATATTCCGCCCGGTGAACATGACGATCGACGCCTCCGCAGACGCCGCGCCGCCACGTGCACCGGTCGCTTCCCCCATTGCGAGCCTGTTGACGGCGCCGATCCTGCCGACACTGCTGCGGCTCGCGATCCCCAACATGATCGCGATGGTCGGCAGCACGCTGGTTGCGATTGCCGAGACCTCCTATATCGGCCGGCTCGGCACCATTCCGCTGGCGGCGATCGCGCTGGTGTTTCCGTTCGCGATGCTGACGCAGATGATGAGCGCGGGCGCGATGGGCGGCGGCGTTTCGTCCGCGATCAGCCGCGCGCTCGGCGCAGGCGATCGTGACCGCGCCGCGACGCTGGCGCTGCACGCCGCCATCATCGGCCTCTGCGGCGGACTGTTCTTCACGGTGATGATGCTCGCCTTCGGCCGCAGCTTCTTCACGCTGCTCGGCGGACGCGAGCGCGTGCTCGAGGAAGCCAGCGGCTATTCGCAAATGCTGTTCTCCGGCGCGGTCGCGATCTGGCTCGTCAACACGCTGGCCTCGGTGATCCGCGGCACCGGCGACATGCGCCTGCCTTCGATGATTCTGATCGGGGCGAGCGCGCTCCAGATCGCGCTCGGCGGCACGCTGGGGCTCGGCCTATTCGGCTTGAAGCAATTCGGCATGCCGGGTGTCGCTGCCGGCCAGTTGATCGCCTTCACCTGCGCGGCGATCTTCTTCCTCTGGTATCTCCTGTCCGGCCGCAGCCGGCTGCCGCTGAAGGTCCGCACCTTCCATTTCGAACGCGCGATGTTCCTGGACATCCTCAAGGTCGGCGCGGTCGCCTGCCTGTCGCCGCTCCAGACCGTGCTCACGATTCTGATCTTCACAAAAATCCTCGCGACCTTCGGCACCGAGATGCTGGCCGGCTACGGCATCGGGTCACGGCTGGAATTCCTGCTGATCCCGATCACCTTCGCCTTCGGCATCGCCTCGGTGCCGATGGTCGGCATGGCGATGGGCGCCGGGCATGTGAAACGCGCGCGGCGTGTCGCCTGGACCGCGGCCGCGGCCTCGGGATTGACCGTCGGCCTGATCGGCCTCGTCATCGCGCTTGATCCGGCGTTGTGGGTATCGCTCTTCACCGGGGATCCCGGCGTCACCGCGGCGGCGCACAGCTATTTCCACTGGGCCGGTCCGGCCTTCGTGTTCTTCGGCATGGGCGTGTCGCTGTATTTTTCCTCGCAAGGCGCAGCGCGCGTCGGCGGTCCGGTGCTGGCCTCCACGGCGCGGCTGCTGATCGTCGCGATCGGCGGCGTCGGTCTCATGACGGCGCAGGCGCCGGCCTGGACCTTGTTCGCACTGGTCGGCGGCGCCATGGTCGTGTTCGGGCTTTCGACCGCGGCCTCGGTCGCCTTCGCACGCTGGGGCAAATGAGCGCAGGCAAATAAGCGCGGGAATGTGATTCCATCCAGCGTTGCACTATCCTGCCGGACTGCTATGGAGGCGCCTCCATTTTCGGGGGCACTTTCCATGTTCGGCAGATTCGCCATCCTTTCCATCATCCTGACTGCACTGTTTGGTGCGACCGCCGCCCACGCGCAGAGCGCCGATGGGACCTGGCTGACGCAGGCCGGCGATGCGCGCGTCAAGATCAGCAAGTGCGGCGGCGGCATCTGCGGCCATATCGTCTGGCTGCGCGAGCCCTATGACACCGCGACCGGCCAGCCTGCGATCGACAGCAAGAATCCCAATCCAGCGCTCGCCAAACGCGCGATGATCGGGCTGCCGCTGTTCAGCGGCATGGAGCCCTCAGGGCCGAACAAATGGTCGGGCCAGATCTACAATGCCGATGACGGCAGCACCTATGCGAGCAACGTCTCCGTGACTGGTGCGGATTCGCTGCGGGTCGAAGGTTGCGTCGGCGCGCTCTGCGGCGGCGAGACCTGGACGCGCGCGGGACGCTAGCTCGCGCCTGCCATCATCGCCTTCAACGCCGTTGCCGCCGACGCGTAGCCGCCGCGCGCGCCGTCGATGAAATGGACGTGGTCGCTGCGCAGGGCCGATGGCGTGAAACAGGTCATCATCGCGGCGTCCTGCGGGTAGAGGCCGTAGCGCACGACGCCGTCGCGTGCCGCAGCCGCGAGACGGTCGCTCAACGCGCGCTCGAGCTGCGGGGTGCAGTCGAGGATCATGCGCAGGCCGTCGTCATATTTGCGGAAGTCAGAATTCTCGACCACCTGGCGCTTGTAGACGTTTGGCACGAAACCGCCGACGTTGAGGTCGAAACGCATGATCAGATAGACGAACAGCGTGTAGGCCAGCACGCGGGCGCGGCGCGCGACCAGCGGACCGCCGCGTTTGGTGCGGGCTTCGAATTCCAGCCCCTGCGGCGGCCATTTCAGCGGCGGCCCCTGCGGCGGCACCGGGCGGCCGCCATCAGGGCTGCGCTCGACGAGATGGATGATGTCCTCGATCACCTTGCGGAAGGCGTGCGGATCGACACCGCGCGCCGGCATCACCAGCACCGACAGGATCAGGCCGCGCGCGGACGGCATCACCTCGAAGCGGCAGGACAGGCCGGAAAGATCGGGCTGCGTGCCGGCGGGTGCCTCGGCGACCGCGAACTCGCCGCGCTTCATGGCGGCGTCGGCCCAGGCGAGCCCTCCGCCGGAAAACATCGCATAGGACAAATTGGCCGACGGACCGAAGCGTGCGACGCGCACGTCGAGCCCCTGCGCGCGAATTGCACCCACCGGCACCAGCGCGACGCGCATCTTCAGATCGAGGTCTTCCCGCACCCAGGTTGCGGTCGCGGCCAGCGCCTCGCGGGCACGTTCGACATCGGAAGGCGCGACCGCAAAGCTCGCGCCGTCGCCGCCGAACACGAAGGGGAATTCGCGTCCCTCGAGCGCGTTGGTCACCGCCGCGATCACGGCGGCACCGGCCATGTTGACCGCCTTGTAGCGCTGCGCCGCAATCGCCTTGGTGGAATCGACGATGTCGGCAACGCCGATGCTCCAGTCGTCAGGCAATCGCGAATAGAGCGCGGGGTCCATCAGGCTGGTGAAGCCGCGAAAGACGGGAATGCTGCCGTAGAAGGATTCGCCTGATGTCATCGAGTGATGCCGGATGGTTGGGAAGCGCGTCCGAGGAAGATACGAGGCAGGATCGATCCGGGTTCGCCGCCCGGCGTCCCCTCTTTCGATTCCCGATCATTGGCCGAAATGCACCCGGACAACAAGATCGCGCACGCTGCAAATGCCGCAGTCCGTCATTGATCGGCGTCAAAGAGCCGGCCGGAAGAGCGGCTATGGTCGGGGCATATCCAGAGATTACATGGGATGATCGAAGTGCCCGACTTCGGCAACAAGGACTCGACGGCTCCAGTGCGCCGACGCACGCGGCTCGATCCGCTCAGCGCGGTGAAGATGCCGGAAGCACTGACCGCAGCCGTCGACGCCTGGGCTGAAGCTCATCACTTGTCGCGTTCGGCTGCGATCTGCAAGCTGGTCGAACTGGGCCTGAAGGTCGCGCCCCCGGCATTCTCGTCGGCCCAGCCGGTCGCATCCGACGCCACCAGGATCGAGGCGCTGGCCGTGCACGAGATCGAGCGGCTGCTCGACCCCGCATTGCCAACGGACGAACGCGAACGCCGCATACGCCGCCTGACCGAAGGGCCGCCGGAATTTTCACGCGAGCGGATTGACCTGCCGAAGTGAACGCCTAGTGGAGCTTTTCGTCCTCGCGCTTGCGCAGGGCGTCGAGAGAGAGATCGTGGCAGCCGACCAGGCGCACGAATTGCTGCGGATACATTTCATGACCGTGTCCGCCGGAATTCTGATGCGTCATCGGGGGGCAATGGACATCGTCCGGCTTCGCGCGAGGCTCCTCGATCCGGGCTTGATTTGAAGCGGTCATGTTTGAAGTGGCCATCGACTGCTCCCTCTCGATTAGGGCAGATCGATTGACGTAAGCCAATCGATTGCGGGGCATCTTACGACCAAATCCGGCTCGATGTCATTGCGTCGGATCAACTCAATCGTGGCGGCGGAGTTCCGCTTACGCCGTGTTCCCCGCATCGATCGTGAACACGGTGCCGGTGACGTTGCGGCCGCCCTCGCCGAGCAGATATTCCACCATGCGCGCGACATCGTCGGTCTCCGGCAGGCGACGTAGCGCGCTGCGGCCGGCGATGCGCTTGCGTCCTTCGTCGGAGAGATTGTGGGTCAGCTCGGTGTCGATGAAACCAGGCGCGATCGCGTTCACGGTGATGCCGAGCTTGCCGACCTCGCGCGCGAGCGAGCGGGTGAAGCCGGTGGCGGCGGCCTTGGTCGCGCCGTAGACGGACAGGCCGTTGTAGCCCGTGGTCGCGATGATCGAGGAGATGTTGATGATGCGGCCGGCACCGTCCGCCATCATCTGGCGCGCGACATATTTGGTGAGAATGATCGGCGACAGCACGTTGAGCTGCACCAGCGCCTCGATCTCGGAATTGTGCATGGTGGCGAGCAGGCCTTCGGTGCCGAGGCCGGCATTGTTGACGAGGCCGTAGATCGGGCCGAACTCGTCGCGGATAAGCTTTGCGAACGCCGGGATCGCGTCGATCACGGCGAGGTCGCAGGCGCGGAAATGCAGGCGCCCTTCGGAGGGGCCGATCGCCGCCCTGAGCTCTTCGCTCTCGCGCCGTGCCGCCGCAATCACATTATAACCGGCATCAGCCAGCCGCTTGCCGATCGCAAGGCCGATGCCGCGGCTGCCGCCGGTGACGAGGACATTATGCATCGGTGCGCGCCAGTTTTCCGGCCGGGGTGACGTCGAGTGCATCGACGAAGCGGATCACCGCCGGCACCTTGTGGGACGCGAGCTGCGCGCGGCATTGATCCAGGATCTGGTCCCGGATCTCCTTCACCCGCGCCTGATCGGTGCCGTCGGCAAGGATCACGTCCGCGACGACGATGCCGCCGGTGATCGGGCTGCGGCGCGATTTCGCCCGCGACATCCGCACGTCGGAATGACGATTGATGACCGCCTCGATCTCCTCGGGGTGAACCTTCAACCCGCCGATATTGATGATGCCGCCGCGGCGGCCGACGAAATAATAGCGGTCACCGCGCAGCTCGACGATGTCGCCGCTGTCGACGAACCCGTCGTCATCGGTCAACGCGGCCGCATTGCGGCCGATGTAAGCATGCGCCGTGCGCGTCGAGCGGATGCGCAGCGAGCCGTCGACGACCTTCATCTCGACGCCGTTGCGGTTGCCGAGATAATCGGCCGGAAAGCCCTCCAGCCCGTCATTGACGGCAAAGCCGACGCCCGCCTCGGTCGAGGCATAGGCGTGACCGACGGAGGAATTCGGGAACGCGGCCTTCAGGCCGTCGAGCACCGCCTGGTCGGCGATCTCGCCGGACAGACGGACGTATCCCGGCGCGAACTGTGCAGCCGAGCCGCTCATCAAGAGCTTGCGCCAGTGCGATGGCGTGCCGGAGATATGGGTGACACCGCGCGCGTTCAGGCGCGCGACGTGGTCGCCGAGCGCTTCATGCGGATCGGACAGCACCATCGAGCCGCCGGAGAGGATGGCGCGCAGGAAGATCTGCAGGCCGCCATAGCGGCGAATGTCGTAGAATGTCGCCCAGGCCGGCGCGGGTCCGCGCGCAGGGCCTTCGGCGACGATGGCGCCCGTCAATGCTTCCAGCGTATGGCCGGCGATTTTTGGTACGCCCGACGTGCCGGACGTCAGCATCAGCCATTCGGTGGCGCGTTCGGTCCTGGCCGGCGTGGCGGCCTGAAGCGGCAATTGCGCGGTGACGACGAGCGCGATTGTCTTTGCGGCCCATTGCGCGGGCTCGTCGGTGACGACGGCATCGATCTCGGCGTCCGCGATCAGCGCATCGAGATGCGCCGGATTGAGATCGGGCGGGCACAGCAGCATGCGCCGCGCGACACCGTCGAGCTCGACCATGGCGAGGCCCGATTTGAGCTGGTCCGACAGCTTCAGCAGGACAGAGCGGCCCGCCAGCTCACGCAGGCGGCCGCCCAGAACCGTATGCGGCAGCACATCCGTCAGCGACACCACATGATGGGCATCGGAGATCGTGCGGCCCTTGAGCTCCGGGCTCAGATAGTCGCGGAGCGCAAAAATCTCACGCGGGGACATTTTCGTAGGCCCGCACGAAATCGCCCACGGTGGCGGGGAACGCTACGTCCTCGGAAATGGTGAAGGGATCGACGCCGGTCTCGTCCTCGAGGCGCGCCACCAGAATTGCGAAGGCGAGGGAATCGAAACCCGTCTCGTGCAGGGACAGATCGTCCGAGAGTGCGGGAAGCGTGACGTGCTGCTCCTTGGCGATCTGCTGGATCGCTTCGATGACCTTAGACCTTACCGACATGGCTGGCTCACTCTTGTTATTGATGGTTCGTGTTGCAGCGGCTCTTGATGACCGCCTCCCCAAGGCCCGTGTTGTTTACCCGACAGAAGTAAATGGCTTCTTGGACAATTCAGATAAAATTGGACCTATCTGGCGGATTTTCGTGCGGCTAGAACCTGATCGCGCCATCGATGATCCCTGCGTACACATCCGCGTCCAAGGCGATGTAGCCGCCGGATTTCGGGTCGAGCATGAACAGCGGATCGTTGATCGTGGCCGGATCAAAGCCGTCCCGGGCCAGCTCGCCTTTCTTCTGCTTGAACGTCTCGGTCGCATCGAGCTCGCGCGAGATGCGAATGAAGACAGGGCGGGCGTAAACCGGCAAGCGCTGCGCCAGATGGGCGGGTAGCCCCTCGATGTCAAACCCCTCGTTGACGACGATGGCGCTCATGCCGGCGCGGCCGTCGGTGCCGGGGATGCTGATGCCATAGGTGGTGGCATCGATCACGCCGGTGAAATCGCGCACGGCGTCGTTGACCTCCGATGTCGCGACGTTCTCACCCTTCCAACGAAAGGTGTCGCCGATGCGGTCGACGAAATGGAAGAAGCCCTTGTCATCGAGCCGCATCAGATCGCCGGTGCAGAACCAGACATCACCCTTGGCGAAGACGTCGCGCAGGATCTTCTTCTCGGTCTCGCCGGCGTCGGTATAGCCCTCGAAACGGCCACCGCCTTCATCCGCGGTGCCGATGCGGCCGATGGCTTCGCCGGCCTCGCCCCTGGCGCACGCAACGCAAAAGCCCTCTTCGTTGCGCAGCGGTGCACCGCTATCAGGATCGAGCTTGACGAGACCCGCCGGAAAGCGATGCGCGAGCAGCGGCGGAACGCGGCCGATCGCACCCGGCTGGCCCTCGACGTTGAACAGCGAGAAATTGCCTTCCGTCGCCGCATAGAATTCGAGGATGCGCGGAATGGCGAAGCGACCCTGAAAATCCTCCCAGATGTCGCCGCGCAGGCCGTTGCCGCAAACGAGCCGCAGGCGGTGACGGTTCTCGTATTCGGACGGCGCCGCCTTCAGAAGATAGCGGCAGAGCTCGCCGATGTACTGGAACAGCGTGCAATCGTGCCGCACGATGTCGGGCCAGAAGTTCGAGGCCGAAAATTTCTCCGCGATCACCACCGAGCCGCCGGCGGCGAGCATGCTGCACGGGGCGACAATGCCGCCGACCGAGTGGAACAGCGGCAGGCAATCATAGAGCCGGTCCTGCGGGGTGGCGCCGGTAAGGCCGGCGAACCAGAAGCCCCAGTTGAGGATGCGGCGGTGGCTGATGCTCGCCGCCTTCGGCAGGCCGGTGGTCCCGGAGGTGTAGATCAGCAGGGCCCGGTCGTTGATCGTCACGTCGCCATGCTCGTCCGGCGAGAGCGGCCCGTCCTCGAGCGCGGCAAGTGCGACGTCGATCGCGCGCTCGCTGCGGGCATCGCCATGGGTCCAGACTTTTGCTTCTGTCTTCAGGTGCGGCGACGCGCCGTCCAAGGCTTCCATGAGCTCGTGCGCGACGATGACATGCGACGGCCTGGCGACATCGACGCAATGCGCGAGCGACTGGCCGACGAGCCTGGTGTTGATCAGCGCGACCACGCCGCCGACCCGGCTGATGCCGAGCCACGCGGCAACATAGTCGATGCCGTTCCGCATGATCAGCGCGACGGTATCCCCCTTGGCCACGCCGACCGAGCGCGCCCAGCGCGCATAGCGGTTGATGCGCTTCGAGAGGCCTGCGTAGTCGATCGTTGTCTCATCTGCGACCAGCGCGGTGCGAGCGGGCTGACGCTGCGCCCAATCGTCAACGACGTCGGCGAACAGCCGGCCCGGCAGCGTCTCGATGCGCGCGGTGAGCTCGATCGCCTTCAGCCAGATCTTTGAAGCCGAAGGTGCGCGCGCGACTTTCGGTTGCTCGATGACGCCGGTGGTCATGCCGTCCATTCTTTCGGAACGTATCTGCTGCTTCCCCAAGCTTAGCTCGCGCGCCCTGCCCAGGTGTTAAGAGACAAGGTAAAGCCAGGTTAGTACGTGATTAACTCTGGCCATCCGACGCGGGCGAGTTCGGCGGCATGCAGACGGCGGCGACCGACCGCCGGCGCAAGGTGATCGAGTTGTCGGGGATCAGGAAGGCGTAGCGATCCGGCCTCGCCGAGGCTAGGCGCTCCCTGGCAAACGGGCTATGCTTTTCTACCCTGCGTTGTCATGGCTACGAAAGGGAGACGTCCCGTGGCTCACGATCCGTCAGAGTTTCCGGTCCAGGCCGCGCCGTTCGAGCAGCGCCTGACGAATTTCGCCGGCCGCGTGAAGGGTGGGCAGGCCAGGGTGGTTGCGATCGGCTCGTCGACCACGGCGGGCGAAGGAGGCATCGCTCCCTATCCGCAGCGGCTGCTGGCGGATCTTCGGATCAAATATCCAAATGTCGGAATCGAGGTGATCAACCGGGGTGTCGGCGGCGAAGAGGCCCCTGCTGAGCTCAAGCGGTTCGACCATGACGTCTTCGATCTGAATCCCGATCTCGTCATCTGGCAGGTCGGCACCAATTCAGTATGGCAACCCGCCGATCAGAATCCTCCCTCGTTCGCAGACACCACGAAGGCCATCCGCGAAGGTGTCGACCGGCTGCTCGACGCCGAGCGGATCGACGTGATCCTGATGGACCTTCAATATGTGCCGGCGCTGCTGACACCGGCCAAGCTCAAAAAGACGGAGGCCATGGTCGAGGCGATCAGCGAGATCGCGCATGTGAAGGGCGTCAACGTCTTTGGTCGCTTCGGGCTGATGAAGGGCTGGTAGGATGTCGCAAGGATTTCGTTCGACCGCATGGTCGACCCGGGCGATGATAGCAGACTGCACGCCAGCGACTGGACCACGGACAAGATGACGTGGCAATTGACCGACGCGATCGTCGCCGCTGCCAACAAGGCGCCTCACGGCACCTAGCTCTGCGCGCTCCGCCGGATTCGCAGCTGAACGGGTGGCGGGCGCTAGCCGCTTCGCCTGTAGCGTGGGCGCGGCGGCGCAACATTGACCGGATAATACGGATTGAGATCGCAGGTCGCGGCGCGGCCCGACGCCGTGGCGCGGCACTGCGGCAGCGACGTGAAGGAGCAATCGTACCACTCCCCGCCGCCGCCGTTCGCGCCGGAATAGACGTGCATGCAGACGGGATAGCTGGGATCAAAGGTCTGCGCATGCGACGGCGCAGCTGCGGTCAGCGCGCCGACGGTGATGATCAGGCCGGATGAGAAACGCATGAGGGATGTTGCTGCGTGCCGCATCGCGAACAACTACTGCACCTTCTTGTGACGCTTGCGCGGGGGCGGCGGCGGTTCGTTGTAGGCGTAATAGGGATTGACATCGCAGCTCGCCGCGCGGCCCGACGCCGTGGCCCGGCACTGCGGGATCGAGGTGAAGGAGCAGTCGTAATAGTCGCCGCCACCGCCCCGGCCGCCCGAAGTATAGACGTGCATGCACACCGGATAGCGCGGATCATAGGTCTGGGCGTCGGCATCTGCCGCCACGAACAGCGTGGCAATCGCGGTGAGGGTCAGGACAGGCAGGCGCATGGAGACATCCTCGAATCGATGGCGGCGTCGGATCTGATGCCGACGTCCTCCTATGGCATAACACCACGCCGGAGGCGACTGTTCCTCCGGCGGATGACGGCAAGGTGAGCGGGGTGCGCTGCGCGCGCTACCCGCCCAGCCCCTGCAGGACCAGCCGGTTCAGCCTTGCCGCAAACGCGGCAGGGTCTTCGGGCAATTCGCCGTCCAGGATCTGCGCCTGTTCGAGCAGGATCAGACTGAGATCGTCGACCGCCCTGGAGCCGGCCTGCGCCCCGGTGATCGCCGTCACCAGCGGATGGCGCAGATTGATCTCGAGGATCGGCTTGGTGCGCATGCCGCGGTTCTGCTGCGACAGGATGCGCTCGAGCTCGCGGCTCGGGCCCTGACTGTCGGCGACGAGGCAGGAGGCGGAGCTGGTGAGGCGCGTCGAGACCTTGACGTCGCTGACGCGCTCGCCGAGCGCGGCCTTGATCACCGCGATGGTGGCGGCCTCGTCGGCTTGCGGCTCGTCCTTCTTCGCCTCGTCGGCCTCGTCGGTGCGCGGGATCAGGTCGAGATTGAGATCGCCCTGGCTCAGCGATTTCAGCGGCTTGCCGTCAAACTCCGATGGCATCGAGGTCCAGAAGGCATCGACCGGATCCGACAGCAGCAGCACCTCGATGCCGCGCGCGGTCGCGGCTTCCAGCCGCGGATTGGACTTCAGCCGCTCGATGCTGTCGCCGACGAGATAATAGATCTCGGTCTGGTTCGGCTTGAAACCGGCGATGACGTCCTTCAGCGAACGCTTCTCGCCCGAGGTGGTGGCGAAGCGCGACAAGGACAGCAGCTTTTCGCGCCGCTCGAAATCCTCGTAGATGCCTTCTTTCAGCACTGCGCCGAAGGCGTCCCAGATCCTGGCAAAATTCTCCGGGTCCTTGTCGGCAAGGCTTTCCAGCTCGGACACGACTCGGGTCGCCACGGCTTTCCGGATCTGCGCGAGCTGCGGATTGTTCTGGAGCATCTCGCGCGAGATGTTGAGCGGGAGATCTTCGCTGTCGACCACGCCGCGGATGAAGCGGAGATAGCCGGGCAGCAGATCGGCATCGTCGGTGATGAAGACGCGGCGGACGTAAAGCTTCACCCTGCCCTTGCGGTTCGGCTCGAACAGGTCGAACGGCTTCGTCGACGGCGCGAACAGCAGCACGGCGTAGGAATAGCGGCCTTCCGCGCGGTAGTGCAGCGTCATCGCGGGATCGTCGAAGGCGGAGGCGATCTGCTGATAGGCCTTCTTGTAGTCCTCGGCCGTCAGCTCGGACTTGGAACGCTGCCACAGCGCGCTCGCCGAGTTGATCTGGCGCGGCTCGCCCTCTTCCGGCACCAGCTCGATCGGGAACAGGATGTTGTCGGAATAGGCACTGACGATGCGCTCGATCTCGTAGGTCTCGAGATACTTCTTGGCGTCGTCCTTCAGGTGCAGGACGATCTCGGTGCCGCGTGCCACGCGCGCCACTTCCTCATCGCTTGCGTGCGCGATCTCGAAGCCGGAGCCGCCGGAGGACGTCCAGCTCCACACGTCGCTCTCGCCGGCACGCCGGCTGACGACGACGATCTTCTCGGCGACCATGAAGGCGGAATAGAAGCCGACCCCGAACTGGCCGATCAGGCCGAGGCCGTCCTTGGCCTCCTTCAGCTTCGAGACGAACGCCTTGGTGCCGGAGCGGGCAATGGTGCCGAGATGGTCGATCAGCTCCTGGCGCTCCATGCCGATGCCGTTGTCGGCGATCGTGAGCGTTCCGGCCGTCTTGTTGGGGATGATCCGGATCTTGAGCGCGTCGCCCTCGCCCAGCAGCGCCGGGCTGGCGATGGCTTCATAGCGCAGTTTGTCGCAGGCGTCCGATGCGTTGGAGACGAGCTCGCGCAGGAAGATGTCGGTCTCGGAATAGACGGAGTGCACCATGAGGTGCAAAAGCTCGGAAACCTCGGCCTGGAAAGGCTGCGTATGCGCGGCCGTATCTGACGTCGTCATGCGTTTACCCGGTCAATCAAGGGGAAAGAAACCCGGGATATAACGCGAGGGGATAGGGGATCAAGTGGACGTGAACTATCGCCCTCCCGGCGGGAAGGCGATTTGTCCGTGGCGGCCAAGGGCGGCGAAGAAGAATCAGGTCACACAGCGGCCGGGCTGGAGCAGCTTTGCGACCTCGGTCAGGGAGCTGACCATCGGCTCGCAGGCAATCGTCGGCCTCTTGGGACCCTGCTTCCGGTTCTGGAGCAGCACCGGCGGCTTGGCGTTGCCGGTCTCGATGACCGCGCGGACCCGCAGCAACACCGACGTCTCGGCCAGATCGTTCAGCCGCATCGACACGGTGCGGGTGGGAACCGGGGCCTGCTTGACGTCGGCGAACCGGTCGGCCTTGCCGGAACGGTTGACGTTGTGACCCGCATCTTGCGTGGGCCTGTCGGCGACCGCCTGCCAGCGGTCGGCCAGATCATGGCCGGAGGCCAGCTGGACGGCACCGACCTGGACGGCACCAAGCGTCGCGGCAATCGCGACAACACCCAAAAATACCTTTTGCATCTGCAACATGGCTGTCGATCCCTCGCCCCATGGCGATCGCGGGAACAACGCGATGGGAGGACCGGCAGTTCTCAGCTGTTAAGATCACTTAACCGTGTGCGAAATTCACCGCAGGCCGCATAAAAATGCCGCACAAAAAAATTTTCACCCGCCTGGAACGACTCTCAGGCCCGAGAGTCGTCTCAACAGCCGGCTATTCCCCCCTGCCCCATAAGCCGGCGACGTAGGGCGCGACTGTGGTGATGCCAGTCGCGCCTTACTTTTGTCTGAGCCTCACTTCGGCTTCCCCGCGAGCCAGTCCCGCCCTTCGCCATAGAGCTTCTCGACTTCAGTGCCGATCAAGCCCGGCATGTCGCGCTTGACCTTGTAGCCGATCAATTCCTGCATGTAGGCGAGGTGGCGGTAGCCTTCGGGGAGCGCAGCGAGCGCTTTTTGGTCGAGTTGAAGCGTTGCGGCGGGATCGACCGGGTCGATCCGGTCCTTCTCGTAGATCGGCTGGCGGCGGACGATGCCCCATTTGCCAATGCCTGATTGGTCATGCCGCTTCTCCAGGAAATCGTAGAAGCGTCCGGTGCAGACGACGTCGCAGAGCACGTCATGCACCAGGGCACGCTGCGAGATCGTCATCTTGGTTTGCGCAATGGCGCGCGCGCCTGCGAGATCAATGCTGGTGCCGCCGAGGAAATGCAGGATGCGCACGCCCTTGGCAAACCCCTCCTGACTGACCCGCATGAAATCCCGCGCGGGCCCCTGAAACCAGGTGGCGGACATCCAGCCCTCGTCATGCCAGACCGTGGCGAAACGCTCCCAGTCGCCGGCGTCGCGCCACACCGCCCAGTTCTCGACGAGGTCGCGGATGGCGAGGCGGTCGAGGAGTTGCTGGTCCATGATGAAAAATCTCCTGGCAGCTCGAGGTCGCGATTGATGTCATCGACCCGACGTATGAACGAGGCAATTTGGCCGCCGTCAAGCGGGCTTCCCAGCCCTTCGAATTGCCCACAGCCGCGCGAGCGCGATACGGGTAGGGAGCCTTGCAATCAACCTGACCGCGATTAGTATCCGCACCGATGCAGACGAAATTCCCCTTGTTGGCCGCGCTTCTCGGATTGTTGGCGGCGTTCCCCGCACATGCGCAGACTGAACCGCAGAGCGAGACCGTCAAAGCCTGGAAGGCGGGGCTGTCGGCACATATTGCAAGCAACAGGTTCTTTCCAGTTGGAGCACGGGGGCAAACCGGCAAGGCCAGAGTCACATTCGTCATCGACCGGTCGGGCACGTTGATCTCGCGGGCGTTGGCTGAAAGCGCCGGCTCGCGGTCGCTCGACGATGCTGCGCTGGCGATCATCGCCCGCGCCGAACCGTTTCCGGCGCCACCTTCGGAGCTCAAGGAGGACTCGTTCCCTTTCACGGTGCAGATTGTCTTCAGCGGCCGTCAATTTCAGGTGCCGCCCTTAGGGGTCGTGCTGAGCAGGCCGGATCCCGCCTCCACGGATCCCGCCTCCACGGAGGCCGATCCCATGGCCGCCTGGCGCAAGACGGTCACCCAACACGTCTGGCGCCACAGGGCATTTCCTCCGGAGGCGATCGGTCAGAGGGGCGATACCGGCGTCACGTTCGTGGTCGATCGTTCAGGCAAATTGATCTCGAACGTGCTGGTAGAAAGCACAGGCTTCGCGCCGCTAGATGCCGCAACGCTCGCCATGGTCGAGCGATCCGTGCCATTCCCGAAACCGCCCGCTGAGGCGAAGGACGACCTGCAGAGAGTGACCGTCCTCATGAGCTTCGACGGAACGCGGCTAAACCCAGGGCCGTCGCCGGAACGAGAAAAATTGCTCAAATCCTGGATCGAGGACCAGGCCAGGCTGAATGCGAAGTCCCCTGGGCCAGACGATACCAAGCTGAATTCCATGCTTCGCAGCATCTGCCGCGGCTGCTGAAGCAGAGCAGAACAACTCTCTGCCAGATGCAAAAACGGCGCGCCTTGCGACGCGCCGTCTCCTTAGTCCGATAGAGGCTTGCTTACGCCGCCGGCGCCTTCGGCGCGCGGTTGCGCGAATTGCGCTGGAAGAACAGCGCCTGGCTCGCCACCGCCGACACCATCGCGGGCTGGAACGGCTTTGAGATCAGGAACGCCGGCTCGGGGCGCTCGCCGGTCAGGAAGCGCTCCGGATAGGCGGTGATGAATACCACCGGCACCTCGAAGGTGCGGAGCAGCTCGTTGACGGCGTCCAGGCCCGACGAGCCGTCGGCAAGCTGGATGTCGGCGAGGATCAGGCCCGGCCGCTTGTTCTTGGCCAGCGCCACCGCATCGGCATGGGTGCGCGCGACACCAACGACATTGTGACCGAGATTCTTCACCAGGCTCTCGAGGTCCATGGCGATGAAGGTCTCGTCCTCGATGATCAGCACGTCGGTCGCAATCTCGGCCGCCATCTCGCGTCCCGCGGCATCGGCAAGCCGCCGCGTCTCGGCGACGTCGGTGCCGAGGATGTAGCCGACTTCCTCTTCCGAGAATCCTTCGAGCGAGAGCAGCAGGAATGCCTGCCGCGGCAGCGGCGTGATGTTCGACAGCCGCCGCTCCGGCGGCATCGGCAAGGTCGTTACCTCGGCATCGTCGTTGACGGAGACCGAATTCCATATCTGGGTGAACAGCCGGAACAGGCCGGCGCGCGGACCGTGGCTCTCGTCGAGCACGGACGGATCTCCGAGCATCGCTTCCAACATGGCTGCGACATAGGCGTCACCGGAGGCCTGGCTGCCCGTCAGGGCGCGCGCGTACCGGCGCAACAACGGCAAGTGTTCAGCAACAAGCTGCGAACGGGACATCCCCACTCCATTCATCTTCGGGCCAACCTTGACGAACCAGGCAACAAGCGGGGAGGCCCGGGTTCCCCTGCTGGGCTGTCTACGCCTCACGCCAAGAAAAGTTCCGCTTATCTGGGAACTTTTTGTCGAACCTGGAATTGTGCCTATTCAGGGAACGGCTCCCGGTTGAGAGAACTTCTCGATTTTACAGTTACTTAACTCGGGGAAACGTGGAACAGGTCATGAAAGATCTCAAGTCTCAAGCCAGCAAAAGCACGACCCCCGGCAAGGGAGGCCTCACTCCGGAGATTCAGTCCCGGATCGGCCACCAGCTGCGCGCCATGTACGACGACGTGGTGCGGCAGGGGGTTCCGGACCGGTTCGCGGAACTGATCAAGAAGCTTGATGCGCCCGGAGGCGCACCCCAAGTGGAACCTGACAGGGGCTCCAACGACAACAATGGGAGGGATTAATGCCTCTCACGGACTCCCTTCGTGACGACATCCTCGCGGCCGTGCCAAGTCTGCGCGCGTTCGCGATCTCGCTGAGCGGCAATGCCGACCGCGCCGACGATCTGGTGCAGGAAACGCTTCTGCGTGCGCTCGCCAACATCGACTCGTTCCAGCCCGGCTCCAACCTGCCGGCGTGGCTGTTCACGATCCTTCGCAATCTGTTCCGCTCCGACTATCGCAAGCGGCGGCGGGAGGTGGAGGATGCCGAGGGCAACTATGCCAAGACGCTGAAGACGCAGCCGTCGCAGAACGCGCATCTCGAGTTCGAGGAGTTCCGCGGCGCGCTCGAGAAGCTTCCGCAGGACCAGCGCGAGGCCTTGATCCTGGTCGGCGCCTCCGGCTTCTCCTATGAGGACGCAGCTTCGATCTGCGGCTGTGCCGTCGGCACGATCAAGAGCCGCGTCAATCGCGCGCGCTCGAAGCTCGCTGCGCTGCTTTATGTCGATGGCGCCGAGGACTTCGGGCCCGACGAGACCGTGCGCGCCGTGATCGGCGGCAGCGGCGGATAGCGGCCGCGTCAACCGGACCGAGACGAATGTGAAGGCGGCCGTTTCTGCGGCCGCCTTTGCGCGTGTGTGAAAGCCGGATGGCGCGCGCGAGACGGGATCATTCGTCCGCGAACGTGGCGGTGTCGGCGACGCTCGCGCGCGAGGTGCGGTAGCTGTTGACCTTGTGGGCGTCGTCGGCATAGCCGAACGAGATGCCGCAGACGACGCGGCGGTCGTCGGGCAGATTGAAGTGGCGGCGGATCAGCCCGGAATGGCGCGCGAGCGCCGCCTGCGGAATGGTGCCGAGCCCGAGCGCCTGCGCGGCCAGCATGAAATTCGAGACATAAGCGCCGCAATCGATCGCACCGTAGATGCCGAGCGGCTCGTCGGTGTGAATGATCGCGACATGCGGCGCACCGAAGAAATTGTAATTCTCCAGCGCCTGTTTTGCGTAAGCCATCTTGTCGCCGCGGGCGATGCCGAGCGTGTTGTAGAGCTGAAAGCCGCTCTCGCGGCGGCGTTCGAGATAGACGCCGGCATACTCGCGAGGTGGCGTGAAATCGTAATCGTCACCCAATCCGCCCGACGCTTCCTTGTAGATCGCCTGGCGGAAGCGCTCCTTGGCCGCGCCACTGGCGATGATGACCTGCCAGGGCTGGCTGTTGCACCAGGACGCGGTGCGCTGCGCGGTGGTCAGCACATGCTCGATGGTCGCGCGGTCGACCTCCTTGGCCAAGAAGGCGCGGACGGAGTAGCGCTCGTTGAGGAGCTCTTCGAGCACGCCGATGCGGTCCTGGGTCTGGCTCACTTTTGCATCCATGAATTAGCTCGCGCTCCTCGTAGGGTGGGCAAAGGCGCGATAGCGCCGTGCCCACCGACAGACTTACCCCGGCGCATCTGCATATGGTGGGCACGCTTCGCTTTGCCCACCCTACGCGATACAGCGAGAGGCTGGATCACCGACCCTTGGTCGGGATCTTGTTATACGGCACGTCCTTGTCGACGCGAATGTCGCCCGGCAATCCCAGCACGCGCTCGGCGATGATGTTGCGCAAGATCTCGTCGGTGCCGCCAGCGATGCGCATCGAGGGCGAGGACAGCAGCATCTGCTGGAACTGCCCCTGCACCGTCTCCTCGTCGGTGCCGGTGAGAACACCGGCCGCGCCCTGGAGGTCCATGGCGTAGGTCGCGATGTCCTGGAGCATCATGCCCGACACCAACTTGCCGATCGAATTCTCCGGCCCCGGCCGATCGCCCTTCGAGAGCGCCGAGATCGCGCGGTAGCTGGTGTATTTCAGCCCGCTCGACTTCACCGCCCAGCTCGCGAGCTTCGAGCGCACGGCGGGATCGTCGATGGCGAGCCCGTCCTCGAGCATCAGATTGGAGCAGAACTCGAACATTTCAGGGACGCCGGTCGCAAGCCGCGAGCCGATCGACATCCGCTCGTTCATCAGCGTCGTCAGTGACACGCTCCAGCCCTCGCCGACGGCGCCGAGGCGCTGGCTGTCGGGGATCACCACATCGGTGAAATAGACCTCGTTGAACTCCTGCATGCCGTTGGCCTGCTTGATCGGGCGAACCTCGACGCCCGGGCTCTTCATGTCCAGGAAGAACATGGTGAGGCCCTTGTGCTTGGGCACGTTCGGATCGGTCCGCGCGATCAACAGACCGAAGTCGGAATAATGCGCGCCGGAGGTCCAGATCTTCTGGCCGTTGACGACCCAATTGTCGCCCTTCTTCTCCGCGCGGGTGCGCAGCCCCGCGACGTCGGAGCCGGCGGACGGCTCGGAAAACAGCTGGCACCAGATCTCCTCGCCGGAGGCGAGCTTCGGCAGATGGCGGCGCTTGGCGTCCTCGCTGCCAAAAGCCATCACGGTCGGGCCGCACATGCCCTCGCCGATCTGGAACGGTTGCGTCAGCTTGCCGTAGACGCCCTCCTCCTGCTGCCAGATCACCTTCTCGATCGGCGTGGCGTCGCGGCCGCCATATTCCTTCGGCCAGTGCAGGCAGGCCCAATTGCCTTCGAACTTCTTCTTCTGCCAGGCCTTGCCGACATCGACGATGTCATGATTGGCCAGCCGGATGCGGCCGAGCGAGGATTTTGACAGCTCGGCATGCAACTCCCTCGGCGCATTGGCCTCGACCCATTTGCGCGCGGTCTCGCGGAAAGCGGCTTCCTGCGGGGTGTCGTCGAAATTCATGGCGAACCTCTCAATTCTTGCTCGGTGCGTAGGGTGGGCAAAGCGAAGCGTGCCCACCACCTTCCCTCGTTCTCGACAGAATTGGTGGGCACGGCGCTACGCGCCTTTGCCCACCCTACGACTCTAGCCTCTTCCCTTCGTCGGGATCTTGTTGAACGGCACGTCCTTGTCGACCCTGATATCGCCGGGCAGGCCCAGCACCCGCTCGGCGATGATGTTGCGCATGATCTCGTCGGTGCCGCCTTCGACGCGCGTGCCCGGCGCGCGCAAGAGCATCGCCTGGAAACGGCCGGCGAGTTCGCCATCCTCGCCGCTGATCACGCCGTTCGCACCCTGCAGGTCCAGCGCGTAGGTCGCGACGTCCTGGATCATCGAGCCCGCCACCAGCTTGCCGATGGAATTCTCCGGACCCGGGCGCTCGCCCTTCGACAGCGCCGAGATCGCGCGCATGCTGGTGTACTTCAGCCCGCTCGCCTTCACCGCCCAGTTCGCGAGCTTCGAGCGTACAGCGCGATCCTCGATCGCCGGGCCGTCGTCGAGCATCAGGCTGGAGCAATATTCGAACAGCTCCGGGAAGCCGGTCGAGACGGCCGCGCCGATCGCGCTGCGCTCGTTCATCAGCGTGGTCAGCGAGACGTTCCAGCCGTCACCGACCTCGCCGAGGCGCTGATGGTCGGGAATACGGACATTGGTGAAATAGACCTCGTTGAAGTCGGATGCACCGCTCGCCTGCTTGATCGGCCGCACCTCGACGCCCGGGCTCTTCATGTCCAGGAAGAACATGGTGAGGCCCTTGTGCTTGGGCACGGTCGGATCGGTGCGGGTCAGCAGGATGCCATAGTCGGAATAATGCGCGCCCGACGTCCAGATCTTCTGGCCGTTGATGACCCAGTCGTCGCCGTCCTTTTCCGCGCGCGTGTGCAGGCCCGCGACGTCGGAGCCGCCGGCCGGCTCGGAGAACAGCTGGCACCAGACCTTTTCGCCGGATGCGAGCGGCGGGAGGTACGTGCGCTTATGCTCCTCGCGGGCGAACGCCATCATGGTCGGCCCGCACATGCCATGGCCGATGATGAACATGCGGGACAGCTGGCCGAACGGCCCCTCTTCCTGCTGCCAGATCACGCGCTCGATCGGCGACGAGCCGCGCCCGCCATACTCCTTCGGCCAGTGCAGGCAGGCCCAGCCGGCATCGGCCTTCTTCTTCTGCCAGGCCTTGGCGACCTCGAGAATATTGGCGTTCTTGAGCTGGGTGCGGCCGAGCGAGGATTTGCGCAGCTCTTCCTCGTACTGCCTGGGCGCGTTCGCGCCGATCCAGGCGCGGGCGGTGGCGCGGAATTCGGCTTCCTGCGGGGTGTCGTCGAAATTCATGGTCTGTCATCCTTCGCCGGCGTCGTAGGATGGGTAGAGCGAAGCGAAACCCATCTGTCAGACCACCCGCGTCATGATGGGTTTCGCTACGCTCTACCCATCCTACAAATCACCTGTCGTTACGCCGCGTTCTTCTTGCGCATGCGGTCGATCAACTGGTCTTCCCAATAGGACAGGCTGCCGAGCCCGAGCGCCATGGCGTTGGCGCGGCGGTAGTACATGTGACAGTCGAACTCCCAGGTGAATCCCATACCGCCGTGAACCTGGATGTTGTTCTTGGCGCAATGCTGGAACGCCTGCGTCGCGCTGATGCGCGCGGCGGCGGCGGCTTCCGGCAGCTCGGCCGCGTTGGTCGAGAGCGCCCAGGCGCCGTAATAGCTGTTGGAGCGCGCCAGCGTCGCCGACACATACATGTCCGCGAGCATGTGCTTGACCGCCTGGAACGAGCCGATCTGGCGGCCGAAGGCGATGCGGTCGAGCGCGTAGTCGCGGCCCATTTCGAGCGCGCGGTCGGAGCCGCCGACCTGCTCGAATGCGCACAGCACCGCCGCGCGATCGAGCACCTGGGTCAAAATGCTCCAGCCTTCACCCGCAGCTCCCAGCGGCTCGGCCTTGCAATCCTTAAACGTGATCTCGGCCTGTCCGCGGGTCGGATCGAGATTGGTGAGGCTCTTCACCTCGACGCCACCGGCCTTGAGGTCGACGAGGAACAGCGAGATGTCGCCGTCGCGACCGCCCGATCCGGTGCGCGCGGCGACGACAGCGAAGTCGGCGATCGCACCATCCGCGACCGGCTTCTTCACGCCGTTGAGCACGCCATTCGCAGCGGTGAGCTTGACGTTCTTCGGCGACGGATTGCCCTTGCCCTCGAACAGCGCCAGCGTGCCGATCGCCTCGCCCGAGGCAATCGCCGGCAGCCATTTCTTCTTCTGGGCATCACTGCCCGCGATCAGCAGCGCTTCGGCGGCAAGATACACTGTCGAGGAGAACGGCACCGGCGCATTCGCCCGGCCCATCTCCTCCGCGATCACGCAGAGCTCGAGATGGCCCGCGCCAGCGCCACCGAACTCCTCTGGGATCGCGACACCGAGAAAGCCCATCTCGGCGAGGCCTTTCCAGAGGTCCTTGTCGTAGGGCGCCTTGCCGTCGAGCACGACGCGCACCGCCTTCGGCGAGCATTTTTCGGTGAGGAATTTGCGCGCCTGGTCGCGGAGCTGTTTCTGGTCGTCGGAGAAATCGAAGTTCATGGCGGGCTACCCTTATTTATTCGTTGTCATTTATTTGCGCCGTCATTCCGGGGCGCGCGGAGCGCGAGCCCGGAATCCATATCCACCAGCCGGGGTTATGGATTCCGGGCCTGGCCCTTCGGGCCATCCCGGAATGACGAGTTGAGAGAGTTGCGCATTCATCGCAGCACGATCACATCCTGATCAGGCTTGTCCGCATAGAGCCGCTTCACCAGCGCCGCACGGCGCTCCAGGCCGGCGCGCTGGTTGATGTAGCCCTTGTCGGTGAGTTCATTGCCGTCGATGGAGGGCGGCTCGGCCATCAGCATTGCGCGCGCGATAGCGCGGCTGCTGGCGCCGCCACACTCCGTGTTGTGTGCTTCGAGGCCACGTCTGAAGCAGGCGATCACCTCGGGATGTTTCACCGCGTCCTCGAAGCTCAGCTCGAGATTGCCGACGAGCTGGCGACAGGCGTGCAGGTTCGGCCATGCCAGCAGACCGATCGAGCATTGATCCTGCCCGGCAACCAGCGCGTCATGCACAACGGGCGTCGCCGCGGCGATCGCGTCAGTGCGGAGCGATCCGACATGGACGAAGGTGCCGGTGGTGAGCTTGAAGTCCTCTACGACGCGGCCGGCGAAGATGATGCCCTTCACCGGATCGGCATCGTCGACGAAGATGCCGGCATCGCCGATGCAGTAAAAACCTTCCTCGTCGAACATCTTCTTCGTCAGGTCCGGCTGGCCGAAATAGCCGGGCGTGACGTTGACGCCGCGCAGGCGCAGCTCGTATTTTGAGCCGCACGGCACCATCTTCAATTCGACGCCGGGGAACGGCAGGCCGATCAGGCCGACGCGCTCGGTGTCCCAATAGGTGCCGGTCGAGGTCGGCGCCGTCTCGGTCGAGCCCCAGCCGGTGTAGAACACGATGCGCTCGCCGGTCGTCTTCACCGCGAGCGCCTGCATGCGCTCATAGAGATCGTCGGGCAGCCGCGCGCCGCCATAGGCCATGATCGACAGGTTCTTGAAGAACGAGCGGCACAGCGCATCGTCCTTCTCCATGGCCGCCGCGAGCGCGGCATAGCCGGCCGGCACGTTGGCGTAATAGGTCGGCGAGATCTCGCGCAGATTCCGCAGCGTCTCCTCGAACTGGCCCGGCATCGGCCGGCCGTCATCGATATAGAGCGTGCCACCGTCGACCAGCACCGGGTGAAACGCCGCATTGCCGCCCATGGTGTGGTTCCATGGCATCCAGTCCAGCATGGTCGAGATCGGACCGCCGGGATCGCGCGGCCGCACCTGCATCATCATCGCCGCATTGGCGCACATCATCTCTTGCGTGTTGATGACCGCCTTGGGCATGCCGGTCGAGCCGGAGGTGAACAACAGCTTGCCCACGGTCTGCGGCGTGATCTTCGCGATCGATGCTTCGACATCGGCGGTCACGGACGTTGCCGCGAGCTCGGCAAAGCTGACGCTCGTGATGCCGTCGCAGGGACGAGCGACGTGAACGACGGTGACGCCGGTGAGGTCGAGTGCGTTCAGCGCCTTCTCGAAGGTCGGGCCGTCCTGCACCATCACCACGGCCGGCTTGATCAGGTCGAACAGATACTTCAGCTTGACGTGGTCATGGCTCATCAGCGAGTAGGCCGGCGACACCGGCGCTGCTGGCAAGCGCGCCTGCATCGCGGCCTGCGTCATCAGCGCGTGCTCGATCGAATTGCCGGAGAGGATCGTGACCGGGCGTCCCTCGAGCCTGAGATTAAGCAGCGCCTGCGTCAGCGCATCCACGGTGCGCTTGGCCTCACCGTAGGAGACCTTGCGCCATTCGCGGTTCGCTCCGCCGCGCTGCGCGAGCCAGATGCGCTCAGGCGCTTGCCTGGCCCATTTCGCCAGCGAGGCCGGAAGATGCGTCTCGTAGGCTTGCAGCGGAATGCGCGACTTCAGCACCACCGTGCCGTCGTCGCGCCGCTCGACGTCGATGTCGCGCGCGAGCCACTCGACCTTGCGAAAGGCGGGCTTCGTCATCACGGCCGCCGCACTTCCACTCATTTTGCGTCTCCCGGAATTATCGTCCTTTGCGGATCGTTCTCGTTTCAGCGCCTGATATAGACAGGCTTTCGCTTCTCAAGGAAGGCCCTGATGCCTTCCGAAAATTCCTCGGAGCGACTGCACAGGACCTGGTTGCGGTCCTCTATCGCGATAACGGTTTCCAGCGATCCCGCATCGACGCTCATGTTGAGACATTCTTTTGACAGGCGCAGTCCCACGGGCGACGCCGTCATCATCGCATCGACATAGGGCGCAGCAGCAGCATCGAGCTTATCTTCATCGACGACCTCGGACACGAGCCCAACCGCGAGCGCGCGCTCGGCGCCGATGAAACGTCCGGTCAGGATCAATTCGGACGCCACAGAGACGCCGACGAGCCGCGGCAGAAAGTAGCTGGTGCCGATGTCGCAGCCGCCGAGGCCGAGCTTGATGAAGGCGCAGTTCATCCGCGCCGACTTCGTCGCGATGCGGATGTCGGAGGCAAGCGCCAGCGCGAACCCGCCGCCGGCCGCCGCGCCCTGTACCAGAGCGATGATCGGCTGCGGACAACGCCGCATCAGCATCACGATGTCGGCGATGCGGCGCTGCGAGTCGAGCGACTCGGTGACACCGGGCGGCTCCTGCTGCCCGGCGCGGCGGGCCATCGCCGCTTTGAGGTCGAGGCCGGCGCAAAAATTCTTGCCGGCGCCTTTCAGCACGACGACGCGCGTGTCGCGGTTGCGCTGGAGGCCCTGGAAATAGACGTTGAGCGCATCGATCAGCGCGGGATCGAGGGCATTGAGGTTTTCAGGACGATTGAGCGTCACCGTATCGACGCCGTCGTTGTGCTCGATCAGCAGCGGTTGGGACATGGTGCGCTCCTGCTTACCGGTCTTGGCGGTGCCGATTATTGTGCCCTCTCCCCTTGCGGGAGAGGGCATGTACATCGCTAGCCACATACTCGCCGGGGTGAGGGGTCTGTCTCCGCGGATAGAGACCCCTCATCCGGCGCTTCGCGCCACCTTCTCCCACGAGGGGAGAAGGAAGAGCGCATCTACTACCGCGGCGCCATACGGATGGCTCCGTCGAGACGGATGGTCTCGCCGTTGAGCATCGCGTTCTCGACGATATGCACCGCGAGCGAGCCGTATTCCTTGGCATCGCCGAGGCGCGAGGGATGCGGCACCTGGGCACCGAGGCTCTTGCGGGCTTCTTCATTCAGACCCATCAACAACGGCGTGAAGAACAGGCCGGGCGCAATGGTGTTGACGCGGATCTTCTGGCTGGCGAGGTCGCGCGCGGCCGGCAGCGTTAGGCCGACGACGCCGCCCTTCGAGGCCGAGTAGGCGATCTGGCCAATCTGGCCTTCATAGGCGGCCACCGAGGCAGTGTTGATAATGACGCCGCGCTCTTCTCCGACGGGCTCGATCGTGACGAGGCGCTCGGCGAACAGACGCAGGCAGTTGAAGGTGCCGATCAGATTGACGTTGATGATGCGCGCAAACTTTTCGAGCGGATAGATGCCGTCGCGGCCGACGATGCGCTGCGAGCCGCCGATGCCGGCGCAGTTCATCAGCACGCGCGCGACGCCGTGCGCGGCTTCCGCCTTCGCGATTGCTGCCTTGATCTGCTCCTCGCTGGTGACGTCGGCATGAAGCGCGACGCCCTTCACTTCGGTAGCGACCTTCTCTGCATTGTCCTTGTTCTGATCGATCACACCAATCTTGGCGCCCTTGGCGGCCATGGCGCGCGCGGTCGCTTCACCAAGACCCGAACCACCACCGGTGATGAGAACGGCTACGTCTTTCAATTCCATGACAGGCTACCTTTCCTTGGGCGTTTCTTCTCTAGACTTGTACGTCTCGGCCGGATTATCCGGCCGCGGCAGCTTCCTCGGCTTGCGTGAGGATGCCACCGCAAATCAGCGTTTCCATGTGCTTGATGTATTGCCGGCATACGTCATCGGTGACCGGACCGACGCCGGTCGCGCGAGACATCGCGTGCCGGCCAAAGAACAGGTGATCGCAGGCGCCGATCAGGCTGGTGTAGAACAGCACCGGATCGGTGGCACGGAACTCGCCGCGGCTGACGCCCTCAGTGAGCAGGCGGCGATGGAAATCCAGCAGCGGCGCGACGAAGAACTTTGAGACTTCGTCGGCAGAGCCGGCATTGGTCTCATGCAGCAGATAGTGAATCAGCCGATTCATGTAGGGGAACCGGTAATAGGCGCGGATGATGCCGGCGATGTGCAGCTTCAGCTTCGCCGTCGATGTGATCGGTTGCGCCAGCAGATATTCGAGATTTGACATCTCGGTCGCGGCATCGCGCGCGAGCAGCGCCAGCAAGAGGCCGTCCTTGTTGCCGAAATGATATTTGACCAGCGCGGCATTGGCGCCCGACTTCTGGGCGATGTCGGACAGCGAGATCTCGATCGACGAGCGTTCGATCATCAGCTCGCTCGCGGCCACGAGCAATTTCTCTGCCGTGGAATTCTTTCCGCTGGGGAGCCTGTTCGGTACGCTGGTAGTCACGGAGTTCCCTGTTCTCGCCGCTTGAAGCGGCCGCAGATAAGCCGAAGCAGCGCCTCATCACAAGAGTTAATTGATCGATTGACTAAACGATATCGCGCCCATTAAATCCGCCGCGACAATCCAAACTCGATAGAGAACAATCCAGGGAGAGACCGACATGGCCGAGGCTTACATCGTCGCCGCTGCGCGTACCGCGGGCGGGCGCAAGGGGGGCCGCCTCGCCGGCTGGCATCCGGCCGATCTCGCCGCGAAGGTGCTGGACGAACTGGTCGATCGCACCAAGGTCGATCCCGCCCTGGTCGAGGACGTGATCATGGGCTGCGTGATGCAGGTCGGCGAGCAGTCCAACAACGTCGCGCGCAACGCGATCATGGCCTCGAAGCTGCCGGAGAGCGTTCCGGGCACCTCGATCGACCGGCAGTGCGGCTCCTCGCAGCAGGCGCTGCACTTCGCCGCGCAAGCCGTGATGTCCGGCACGATGGACGTGGTGATCGCCGCCGGCGTGGAATCGATGACGCGCGTGCCGATGGGCCTGTCCTCGCAGCTTCCGGCCAAGAACGGCTTTGGCAATTACAAGAGCCCGGGCATCGAGCACAAATATCCGAACATCGTGTTCAGCCAGTTCACCGGCGCGGAGATGATGGCCGAGAAGTACGGCCTGTCGAAGAATGATCTCGACGAATACTCCTACAACAGCCATCAGCGCGCGATCGCAGCGACGCAAGCCGGCCACTTCAAGAAGGAGATCGTGCCGCTCGAGATCACCCGCGCCGACGGCAGCAAGGACACCCATCACATCGACGAAGGCATCCGCTTCGACGCCACGCTCGACGGCATCAAGGGCGTCAAGCTGATTGCCGAGAACGGCAAGCTGACGGCGGCGAGCGCCAGCCAGATCTGCGACGGCGCCTCCGGTGTCATGGTGGTGAACGAGCGCGGCCTCAAGCAGCTCGGCCTCACGCCGCTGGCGCGCATCCATCACATGACCATGACCGGCGGCGATCCCGTCATCATGCTCGATGCTCCGCTGCACGCCACCAAGCGCGCGCTGGAGAAGGCCGGCATGACGATCGACGACATCGACCTGTTCGAGGTCAACGAGGCCTTCGCCTCGGTGCCGACCGGCTGGCTCAAGACCACCGGCGCCGATCCAGCCCGCCTCAACGTCAATGGCGGCGCCATCGCGCTCGGTCATCCGCTCGGCGGCTCCGGCACCAAGTTGATGACCACACTGGTCCACGCCCTGCACCAGCGCGGCAAGCGCTATGGTCTTCAGACCATGTGCGAAGGCGGCGGCATGGCGAATGTAACGATCGTGGAGCGGCTGTAAGCTGCTGCTGCCACACTAACGGTGTCGTCCCGGCGAAAGCCGGGACCCATACCGCGAAATCTATCGATTGTGGTTGGTCGCAGTACCGAACGACAATCCTCTGCCAAACGACGCCCTGTGGTTATGGGTCCCGGCTTTCGCCGGGACGACATCTCGTGTGCCTTGGGACCTACGCTTATGACCCATCCGTCCGTCTACGCCAAAACCACGCCCGACAAGATCGCCTACCAGATGGCCGGGACCGGCAAGGCGATCACCTATCGCGAGCTCGACGAGCTCTCGAACCAGGGCGCAAACCTGTTCCGCTCGCTCGGCCTGAAGGCCGGCGACCACATCGCGCTCTTGATGGAAAACCGTCTCGCGTTCATGGAGATCTGCTGGGCCGCGCAACGCAGCGGGCTCTATTACACCGCCATCAGCCGCTATCTGAAGCAGGACGAGATCGACTACATCATCGGCGATTGCGGCGCCAAGGTCGTGATCACCACGCCGAAATGCGCCGACCAGATCAGGGCCCTGATCAAGGGGACCGCAGGCGAGCCGATCTTCTACATGGTCGACGAACCCCAGCCCGGCTTCCGCTCCTACGACAAGGAAGCGTCGGCACAGCCGACAACGCCGATTGCGGACGAGGTCGCCGGCTACGACATGCTGTATTCGTCCGGCACCACCGGCCGACCGAAGGGCATCAAGAGGGCCTTCGAAGGCAACAAGATCGACGTGCCGAACGCCTTCCTGCGCGTCCTCTGCGCCGACATGTGCGGCATGAATGCGGAGAGCACCTATCTCTCGCCGGCGCCGCTCTATCACGCGGCTCCGCTGCGCTTCAACATGATGGCGATCGTGCTGGGCGGCACCTCCATCATCATGGAGCATTTTGACGCCGAGGATTTTCTCAAGCTCGTCGAGAAGTACAAGGTCACGCAGTCACAGCTTGTACCGACCATGTTCGTGCGCATGCTGAAGCTGCCGGACGAGGTTCGCGGCAAGTACAACGTCTCCACGCTGAAGGGCGCGATCCACGCCGCTGCCCCCTGCCCTGTCGACGTCAAGGCAAAAATGATCGAATGGTGGGGACCGATCCTGATCGAGTATTACGCCGGCTCGGAAGGCAACGGCGTCACCGTCTGCAATTCGCAGCAATGGCTGGAGCATCGCGGCAGCGTCGGCCGCGCCGTGGTCGGCAAGATCAAGATCCTGGACGAGAACGACGAGGAGCAGCCGGTGGGCGAGATCGGCACGGTCTATTTCGCCGATGCGCCTGTTTTCACCTATCACAACGATCCAGAGAAAACGAAGAAGGCCTACAACGCCAAGGGTTGGTCGACGCTTGGCGACGTCGGCTACCTCGACAAGGACGGTTTTCTGTTCCTCACCGACCGCAAGTCCTACATGATCATCTCCGGCGGGGTGAACATCTACCCGCAGGAGACCGAGGACGTGCTCATCACTCACCCTGATATCGCCGACGTCGCCGTGTTCGGCGTGCCGAACGAGGAGATGGGCGAAGAGGTGAAGGCGGTGGTGCAGCCACACGACATGAGCCGCGCCGGCAAGGCGCTCGAAGCCGACCTGATCGCCTACTGCAAGACACGTCTCTCGGCGATCAAATGCCCGCGCTCGATCGATTTCGAAGCCGAGCTGCCGCGCACGCCGACGGGCAAGCTGGTGAAGCGGCATCTGCGCGACCGGTATTGGCCGAAGACGACGGCAAAGATTTAGCCACTTGCTTACCCTCCCCTGGAGGGGGAGGGTCGGCGCGAAGCGACGGGGTGGGGTGATCTCTCCACTCGGGCACTGTTCCACTCGGAGAGACTGTCACCCCGCCCCGCTGCGCATTCCGCTTCGCTGCATGCGCATCGACCCTCCCCCTCCAGGGGAGGGTGAAGCGGAGATTAATCAAACAAACTCGGCGTGTGGTTCACCAGCGCGCCTTCGATCTCGAGCATCTTCAGCTTCGTCACCACGCCGCCATTGGCCGAGAAGCCGCCGGGCTTGTTGCCGGCGGCCAGCACGCGATGGCAGGGCACGACGATCGGGCACGGGTTGCGGCCGAGCGCCTGACCGACATCGCGCGACAGCTGGACGCCGCCGAGCTGCTTGGCGATGTCGCCATAGGTGATGGTCTTGCCGGGCGGGATGGCGCGGGCGATCTCGTAGACGCCGCGGTTGAAGTCGGGCACGCCGTCGAGATCGAGCGGGATGTCGGTGAGATCGTCCGGCTCGCCCGCGAGCAATTTTGTGATGCGGTCGATCGCCTCTCGCACCTCGGCGGTCGGCTCGGCCTCGGTGGCGTCGGCATGGCGCTGGCTGATGCGGGTGCGGATCTTCTCCTCGCCGCCCATGGGCAGTTGCGTGCCGTTGATACCACGCGGGCCCCAGGCGATGGCACAGAGGCCGATCCTGGTGTCGAACAGGGCAAAATGCTGGTCGGTCATGGCTTGGTTCCTGGCTTGCGCCCTCGTCGCATGCCCCCATTGTGATCCATGCCTAAATCTAGGCTTGGAAATAGTTGCGATCCACCCGGTTTCCGGGAATCTTGCACAGGAGTTCCTGCCCCCTCCCGCGAGCCCCGAATGCAAAGCCTCCACGTCAACGGATACGACATGCCCTATCTCGACGTGGGCGAAGACAGGAGCCGGCCGCCGCTGGTCTGTGTACATGGCTCGCTCAATGACTTCCGCGTCTGGGGCTGCGTGCTCGGACCGCTGACGCAGCGGCATCGGGTGATCGCCGTCAGCTTGCGGCACTTCTTCCCGGACCGCTGGGATGGCGTCGGCGACACCTATTCGATCGCCCAGCATGTCCAGGACGTCATCGCCTTCATCGAGAAGCTCGACGTCGGCCCGGTCGATCTGATGGGCCATTCCCGCGGCGGGCACATCTGCTTCCGCGTGGCACAGGCGCGCCCCGACCTGTTGCGGCGGCTGATCCTGGCCGAACCCGGCGGCGAGCTCGATGCGAGCCTCGATCCCGATTACGTCGGCGGCCCCTCGCCGCTGTTGGCGCGGTTCACGGCCTCGGCCGAGAAGATCGCGGCCGGCGATGTCGACGGCGGCCTTGCCGTCTTCGTGGACACGCTGGAGGGCGCCGGCACCTGGCCGCGGCTGCCGGCGATGGTGAAGCAGAATCTGCGCGACAACGCCTATACCCTGATCGGGCAGGTCCGCGACAACCGTCCGCCCTTCTCGAAGGCGGATGCGGAATCGATCAGGATGCCGACGCTGTTCATCCTGGGTGCGCGGACCAAAGGCCTGCTGCCAAAGGTGCTGCATGCGCTGGCCGCGCACGTACCCTATTCCAAGACGGCGATCATCCCGAACGCGACCCATCCGATGTTCGAGCAGGCGCCGCAAAAATACTCCGAACTGGTTCTGGATTTCCTGGCGAGCTGATCATGCAGAGCTTTCGCGTCAACGGTTACGACATGGCCTATCTCGAAGTCGGGGACGGCCCGCCGCTGGTCTGCGTCCATGGCACGCTAGGTGATTTCCGCACCTGGTATTCAGTGCTCGGCCCACTGTCGAAGTCCCATCGCGTGATCTCGGTCAGCCTGCGGCATTTCTTTCCCGAGCATTGGGACGCCATCGGCGACGATTACAAGATGGCGCAGCACGTCGCGGACACGATCGCCTTCATCGAGCAGGTCAAACCCGGGCCGGTCGACCTGATGGGGCATTCGCGCGGCGGCCACATCGCGTTTCGCGTCGCGCAAGCGCGGCCTGACCTGCTGCGCAAGCTGGTGCTGGCCGAGCCGGGCGGCGATCTCGACGCCAGCCTGTCGGTGCCCGAAGGCACGCCCGCGCATCCGCCGCTCGCTGCGAAGACGATACGCTCGGTCGAGATGATCCGCGCCGGCGATCTCGACGGCGCGCTGCAGAATTTCTACGAGGGCATCGAAGGCGACGGCTCGTGGCGGCGCGTGCCGGCGGCGGCGAAGCAACAGCTGCGCGACAACACGCTCACCTTCCTCGGCCAGATCAACGAGCAGCGCCGGCCCTACACGCTCGCTGATGCGCAGGCGATCAGGACGCCGACGCTGCTGATCGGCGGCGGTGCAACCACCGGCAGCCTCTCGGTGATGTGGCGCGTGCTGGCCGAGCACATCGCGGGCAGCAAGACCGCGGTGATCCCCAATGCCGGCCACTGGATGTTCGAGCAGGCGCCGCTTGAGTTCGGCGAGGTGGTGAACAGGTTTTTGGCGGAGTAGCTTTCTTTTTTCCTTCTCCCCTCTTGTCCGCCGAAGCCTTCAGGCGAAGGCGGATGTGGGAGAGATCACATCTGCAAATGAGTCTGCGGAGAAATACCCCTCACCCAAGTGAGTTCGTGTCTCCCAGCGGCGCTGCCCTCTCCCGCAAGGGGAGAGGGCACAGAAACTCACACCTTCCAAACGCCGACCGGCATCTTGATCGTCGCATTCAGCCGGTTCCAGACGTTGATGGTCGCGATCGAGAGGATCAGGGTTGCGAGCTCGCGCTCGTCAAAATGCTTGGAGGCCTCGTTCCAGATCGCATCCGGCACCGGGTCCTCGCGATCGGCAAGGCGCGTGACGGCTTCGGTCAGCGCCAGCGCGGCGCGTTCGGCGTCGCTGAAATAGGGCGCATCGCGCCAGGCCGAGACGGCGAACAGGCGCTCGTCGGTTTCACCCAGCTTGCGGGCGATCTTCGGATGCATGTCGACGCAGACGCTGCAGCCGTTGATCTGGCTGGCGCGCAGGTGCACCAGTTCCAGGAGCTTTTCCGGCAGCCCCTGCTTGGTCAAATTGCCGAGGGATTGAAGGTGGTTCATGGCTTCAGGCAGGACCATGACGGGGTGGTTCATGCGCGCGTGCATCATCTTGCGTCTCCGTTAGAGAATTTGGACGGTTCCGGTCACATCGGCCGGATTGGCTTCGTCATGGGCATGACGGATTGCGATGAGGGAATGTGACCGATGACCCAGAAAAACTTCGAAGAAAATTTTCTCAGCCGCCAATTCGAGGCCAGCAGGGACCATCTGCGCGCGGTCGCCTACCGGATGCTGGGTTCCAGTGCCGAGGTCGACGATGCCGTGCAGGAGGCCTGGCTGCGGGTCAGCCGCTACGACACGTCCGATGTCGCGAACCTGCGCGGCTGGCTGACCACCGTGGTCGCGCGCATCTGCCTCGACATGCTGCGCGCGCGCAAATCGCGCCGCGAGGACCCGATGGGCCCGCACGTGCCCGAGCCGGTCGACGAGACGCGGGAGCGCGAGGCGGAGATGGCCGATTCCGTCGGCGCGGCCCTCCTCGTCGTGCTCGAGACATTGCAGCCGGCAGAGCGGCTCGCCTTCGTGCTGCACGACATGTTCGCAGTCCCGTTCGAGGAGATCGCGCCGATCGTGGGACGCTCGGTCGACGCCTCGCGGCAGTTGGCGAGCCGCGCGCGACGGCGCGTCCAGGGGGCGCCGGTGCCCGAGGCGGACATCTCGCACCAGCGCGCGATCGTCGATGCCTTCCTCAGGGCTTCGCGCGAGGGCAATTTCGAGGGCCTGCTGGCCCTGCTCGATCCCGACGTCGTGTTCCGTGCCGACCAGGCTGCGGTGCGGCTCGGCACGCTGCCGGAGATCCGCGGCGCGGATGCGGTCGCACAGCTCTACAAGGGCCGTGCGCAGGCTGCACGGACGGCGCTGGTCGATGGCGAGATCGGCGTCGCCGTCATCTTCGGCGGACGTCTGCGCATCGCGCTGCGCGTGACGTTCAACGGCGACCGGATCGCGGGGATCGAGGCGGTGGCCGATGCGGACCAGATCGCGACGATGGAGGTGGAGGTGCTGGAGCGCTAGCGGGACGTGGCATCCGGACGGCCCGGATGTTACGCTGAAGTCCAATCGCGCGGTGCCAGCGCTCAAGACGCGAAAGGACGATTTCCATGACAGCCCGCTTCATTCCCCTGCTCGCCTTGTCCCTGCTCGGCCTCGCCGCCGGCAGCACCACCGCGCTTGCGGCCGCCGACGAAAAGCTGAAGGCCGCGGCCGAGCAGGAGAAGGCGCCGCTGATCGAGACCCTGCACGACATGGTGATGATCGAAAGCGGCAGCGGCGATGCCGAGGGCCTGAAGAAGATGGCCGAATTCACCGAAGCGCGCCTGAAGGCGCTGGGCGCCACCATCGAGCGGCGCAAGACCACCGCGGGTACGGGCGCCGACATGGTGATCGCCACCTTCCAGGGCACCGGGTCGCGAAAGCTGATGTTGATCGCGCATATGGACACGGTCTATCAGCGCGGCATTCTCGCAAGCGAGCCGTACCGTGTCGACGGTAACCGCATCTACGGCCCCGGCATCGCCGACGACAAGGGCGGCATCGCCGTGGTCCTGCATGCGCTCAAGATCCTGAAGGACGCCGGCTGGCAGGACTACGCCAGGCTCACCGTGTCCTTCAATCCGGATGAAGAGGTCGGCTCGATCGGGTCGGGCGAGATCATCGCCGAGTTCGCCGACCAGCACGACGTCGTGCTCTCCTGCGAACCCACGGTCGCCGCGCCGATCGCCAAGAATGACGGGCTGCTGCTGGGCGCGAGCGGCACTGCCACGGCGAAAATGGAGGTGAAGGGCCGCGCCTCGCATGCCGGCGCCGCGCCCGATCTCGGCCGTAACGCGCTGATCGAGCTCGCGCACCAATTGCAGCAGACAAAGGACGTCGCCAAGTCGATCCCGGGCACGCAGCTCAACTGGACCACGGCGCAGGCCGGCACGGTGCGCAACCAGATTCCGGAAAAGGCCGAGGCCGGCGCCGATATCCGCCTGACCATCCCCGATGGCATCGCCAAATTGCAGGCGGCGCTCGACGCGAAGGTGAAGGACAAGTTCGTGCCCGACACCGAAACCACGGTGACGATCATTGCGGGCCGCCCGCCCTTCGTCGCCAGCGATCGCGGCCGCGCGCTCGCGCAGGAGGGGCAGGCGATCTATGCCGAGATCGACCGCAAGCTCGACATCGCCGAGATGACCGGCGGCGCCACCGATGCCGGTTATGCCAACCGCAGCGGCAAGGCGGTCGTGGTCGAGAGCTTTGGCCTCGCCGGCTTCGGCTATCACGCCCGGGACGAGTTCATCGACACCAACTCGATCGTGCCGCGGCTCTATCTGGTGAGCCGGATACTGATCGAGCAGGGCAAGAAGAAGTAGGCGCCGGGGCCGGCCAAGCCATTTCGGCGAAAACAACCCCATGCACAGTAGACGGCCCTAGCGATATCAATGGCTTAGCTAGGCCAAAACGGCGGCTTGAGGACCGCCTTGACGCCCTCCCCCTCCTGCGATACCTTCGAATACGGAATTCCGTATTCCCTTTTGTGTCTCGGAGCTGCCGGCGTGATCCCTCTCGACCCGCTCCCGAACCTGATCGACCAGGTCTATGCGCGGATCCTGGAGGCGATCTCCGACCGCACGCTTCAACCCGGCCAGCGCATCCGGCAGAACGAACTCGCCGACAAGCTCGGCGTGTCGCGCCAGCCGGTGTCGCATGCGCTGCATCTGCTGCACCGGCAGGGTCTCGTCGCCGAGAGCGGCCGTCGCGGTTTTGAAGTCACCCAGCTCGACCCCTCGCGCATCCGCCAGCTCTACGAGGTGCGAGGCGCCATCGACGCGCTGGCCGCGCGGCTCGCCGCTCAGCGCGCCGCAAGCGACGCGGCGGGACGCGCGCGGTTGGACGCAGCCCTCGCCGCCGGACGCCGCATCGACCGCAAGACTTCGCTCGCCGAGCTGATCGTGCTCGACGTCGATTTTCACCGCGCGATCTATCAGCTCGCGGGCAATCCCGTGATCGAGGAGACGATCGCGCCGCAATGGCCGCATATGCGCCGCTCGATGGCGACGGTGCTCTCCGAGCTCGATTATCGCGGCAGCGCGTGGGCCGAGCATGCGACGATTGCCGGACACATTCTCGCAGGCGATGCGAAAGCCGCCGAGCGCGCAGCGCTGGCCCATGCGCAGACGGCGGGACGGATGACCGAGGAGAAATTGAGGGCGACGGACGAGGCGGCGGCGTAGCGACTATCGCGCCCCCCGTCATGCCCGGGCTTGTCCCGGGCATCCACGTTCTTCTCGCGAACGTGGAGCAAAGACGTGGATGGCCGGGTCAAGCCCGGCCATGACGAGAGAAAACAACAAATCAAAACAGGAGGACGACCCATGAAACTGTCTCAGGAGCAATTGGAGTTCTTCCACCACGAGGGCTGGCTGTTCCTCCCCGAATTGTTCAGCCAGGAGGAAGTCGACTTCCTCGCGCGCGAGGCGATCGGCATCTATGACGCGAATCGGCCCGAGGTCTGGCGCGAGAAGAGCGGCGCGCCGCGCACGGCGTTTGCCGCGCATCTCTACAACGAGGCATTCCGCATCTTGGGTGCGCATCCGCGCATGATCGACCCGGTCGAGCAATTGTTCGGCGAGCCGGTCTACATGCACCAGTTCAAGATCAACGCGAAATCGGCCTTCACCGGCGACGTCTGGCAGTGGCACCAGGATTACGGCACTTGGAAGCGCGACGACGGCATGCCGGAGCCGCGCGCGATGAACATCGCGATCTTCCTCGACGAGGTGATGCCGATCAACGGCCCCCTGATGCTGGTGCCGCAGAGCCAGAATGCCGGCGATCTCCAGGCCTCGCATGACCTTGCGACGACCTCCTATCCACTGTGGACGCTCGACGAAGAGACCGTGACGCGCCTCGTCAAGCAGGGCGGCATCGTCGCGCCCACAGGCAAGCCGGGCGGCATGCTGATGTTCCACGGCAATCTCGTGCATGGCTCGGCCGGCAACATCACGCCCTACCCGCGCAAGATCGTGTACCTGACGCTGAACGCGGTCTCGAACTACATCCGCACCCCGACGCGGCCTGAGTACATCGCGCATCGCGATTTTGCGCCGATCAAGACGGTGGACGATGATGCGCTGGTGCGGCTCGCACGTGCGCCGCGACAGGCGGCGGAGTAAGTTCTCACTGTCATTCCGGGGCGCGCCTTCTTGGGCGCGAGCCCGGAATCCATACTCCCGATCGTGGTTATGGATTCCGGGCTCGACGCTGCGCGTCGCCCCGGAATGACGAGCTTTGATTGTTGCGCTCAGGACATCCCCCATGAACCTCTTCCGCCTCCTCCAGGCCCGCGCGTCCGCTGGCAAGCCTGTCCGTGTCGCGCTGATCGGTGCCGGCAAGTTCGGCTCGATGTTTCTGGCGCAGGTGCCGCACACGCCGGGGCTGGAGGTGCCCATCATCGTCGATATCGATCGCGACCGTGCGCGCGAAGCCTGCCGCACCGTGGGCTGGAGCGCCGAGCGGATCGCGGCCACCGTCTTCACCGATGATGGCGCACGCGCCATTGCGGGCGGCGCGATGGATGTCGTCGTTGAAGCGACCGGCAATCCGGCCGTCGGCATCAAGCACGCGCGCGCTGCGATCGCGGCGGGCAAGCATATCGTGATGGTCAATGTCGAGGCCGACGTGCTGGCGGGCCCGCTGCTCGCCGAGGAAGCACGGAAGGCGGGCGTGGTCTATTCGCTCGCTTATGGCGACCAGCCGGCGCTGACCGCCGAGATGGTCGACTGGGTGCGCGCCACCGGTTTTCGCGTGGTCGCAGCCGGCAAAGGGACAAAATATCTGCCAGCCTATCACGACGTGACACCTGACGGCGTCTGGCAGCACTATGGTCTCACCGCGGGCGAGGCACAGTCGGCCGGCATGAATCCGCAGATGTTCAACTCCTTCCTCGACGGCACCAAATCCGCGATCGAGATGGCCGCGATCGCCAATGCCTGCGGGCTCGACGTGCCCGCGAGCGGCTTGCTGTTTCCGCCCTGCGGCGTCGACGATTTGCCACACGTCATGCGTCCCAGCGACAAGGGCGGCGTGTTGGAACGGTCGGGCGTGGTGGAGGTGGTGTCGTCACTCGAGCGCGACGGCCGGCCGGTGTTTCGCGATTTGCGGTGGGGCGTCTATGTCGTGCTGGAGGCGCCGAACGACTATGCCGCCGACTGCTTCAGGCAATACGGCCTGAAGACCGACGGCAGCGGACGCTTCGCGGCGATGTACAAGCCGTACCATCTGATCGGGCTCGAGCTGAACATCTCGATCCTGTCGGCGGCGCTGCGGGGCGAGCCGACCGGCCAGCCCTATGGCTTCCGCGGCGACGTTGCCGCCGTGGCCAAGCGCAATCTGCGCGCCGGCGAGATGCTGGACGGCGAAGGCGGCTACACCGTGTGGGGCAAGCTGGTGCCGGCGGCCGCGAGCCTGAAGGCAGGCGCCCTGCCGATCGGTCTCGCACATCGCCTGAAGCTGAAGCACGACGTCGCCCATGGCGAGATCGTGCGCTGGAGCGACGTCGAGTTCGACGCTAACAACGAGACGATCAAGACGCGAAAGGTAATGGAGACGGCATTCGCGAAATAGCGGCTAGAACTGCCCCGGTTGAGCGGGTGGACTGGGCCAATCCGATCGCAAATTGTTCGGATTATTCCTTGCGAACAAGTCCTGCCTTATAACGCCGCTCGGGCCCGCATCAATTGATGGTGGCATTCCGCGAACATCACGGGTTGGCGCGACTATGACGCCGGTCCGAACGCCACAATTGGCGGGATAGCCAACGTGTCGGCAGTAAGTTGCAGCACTCGCGCCTGCATTGCTTCCAATTGAGAAGCCAATAATTAGCGACGCTGACAAGGCAATTGATCGCTTCATTCTTGCCTCCTGTAGCTGATCCACGGGAGAGAATTATAGATGAAGTGTAGCTATGCCAAAGCGGTGAATGTTGAACCGTGAGTTCGGCTTCTCGATCAAAAGCCGGCATCGGCCGCAGCCCGCGCCATGTCCAACCATATGCGGACTCATGATCGCAGCAGGTTGCGTCCTCTTCGACCACGATGGCCTTGGCTTCGGCCTCCTCGAAATTCTTGCGCTGGTCACAGCGATTGATAGCCCCGAGAAGCCAATGGCCGGGCCGAGCAGTGTCAGGATGGTCGCGAAGGATGACACCGGGATGCTCGTTCTGTTCGTGCTCGCCCAACGTGTCACGTCGATTTGATGTTTTGCGCGCAAAAAAAACGGGTACTGACACACGTGGCATCTTGCACCACGGTCCAACCGTAAGGAGCAATCCATGATAAATCTGAAAATTCTTGGTGCGGTCGTTGTTGTGGCATCTGCCCTGTCCAGCTCTGCTGTACAGGCGCAGTGGTACAACTCCAATCCGGACGCATGCCAAGCTGAATTCGCCAGCTGCACGGGTCTTGGAACGGGGACCACCCCCGACTATCGGGTTCGGCCATCAACTCGGCGAACGGCATATCGCCAGCCGGCAGCGGCGGACGCGACTGTCGGCAACTGGGGCAATTCCTACGCCATGTCGCCCGGCATGTCGTACGGCGAGATGGGCTGGCAGGGCAGCTGGAGTACGTATGCTGCCCGTAACGGCATCGTCTGCCGGCCCGGCACCTATTTCAAGGGTAGCGACGGCCTCCAGCATCTCTGCCAGTAGGTCATCTGCTCTGACGTTAAACAGCTCAGGCGGCCCCAAAGGGGCCGCCTGTTTCGTGCCGGAGTTGTGGCTCTCGCCGAGAATTAGCATCCAGATCGCGCGGTGGGTGCACGACTGGGTGTACGAACGACCCCGATCTCCGGATCGAGGTCGCGTACCGTCACCAGTGCTTCGAGCGGGCGGCGGGCCTTCGTGGTAGCGATCTCTATGGAAGCAGCCGTTCTTCCCTGGCTTGCTTGAACCACTTCCGGAACATGTCCTCGGTGTCCATCATCTCGGTGAAGCCGGCGCGGTTGATCTTCACGGTCGAGACGATCGAGGGCGGACCGGACTCGGTCTGGCCGTAGCGCATGCTGTAATCGGCGTATTGGAACGACAGGCCGACGAAGTCGGCGAGGTCCGGCGACACAAGGTCATGCTTGCGTCGCAACGCGTCCCAAGAAGAGACCCAATTGGGAAACTCCTTGGCGAGCGATAGCGGGATCGGCTTGCCGGGCTTCATCTCCAGCGCGTCGGCCACCGCGGGCCAGATGTTTTCCCAGGTGAAGACATCGCCATTGGTGACGTTGAAGGCTTCGTTCTGTGCCGCCTTGGCCTCGCCCGACCAGGCGATCGCGCGCGCGAGGAGATCGACGTCGACGGCCTGCGCCACCCGCGCGGCGCCGCCGGGAAAGTCGAGCGGCCTGCCCTGCTCGCGCAGCATCGCGGCATAGACGCCGAGTGGCGGGATCAGATCCATGGCGCCGCCCATGGCGAGGCCGACGATCAGAACGGGGCGCAAGATACTCCAGTGCCAGGCTTTCCCGGCCTGGAGCTCGCGCAGGAAATTTTCCTGCGCCCAATAAAAGTTGGGCTGCTCGTACATCTCGGAGCGGCCTTCGCGCGCCGGCACCGTCAAGGGGCGGACGTGAACGCCATAGGCTTTGGTGCCTTGCAGCAAGGCGACATGCTTGAGGTCTGGCGCCATCGGCTCGAGCGCGGCCATCAAATTGCGCAACATCAGATCATTGGTCTTGATCTGCTGCGGATCGCGCCAACCATCGACGAGCTGTGGCGCCTCGTAGAGCGCGGCGTAGATCAAATGGGTGGCGCCCTGAAGCTCGGCCGCGGCACGGCGGCAATCGGCTTCGCTGGTAAGGTCGATCGGGACGTGGCGGGCGCCGTAGAGGTGGCGCGGCTTGCGTCGCGACAGCGCCACAACTTCTGAAGGCTCGGATGTGCCGAAGTGTCGCAACGCGGCGTTGCCGACGAGACCGGTTGCCCCAGCGACCACGACCTTTTTGCCCGTCATGCGCGAGCCTCCCTTGTTATTGCCTAATCGCGTAGCAGATCGCTGATGGTTCCGACTTGCGTCTGGCCCGCGTTCGCACTTGCGAGGAAGGCATCAGGCTTGATTATCGCAGGGCGTCCGGTCATCCTTGCTGACGGAACCGCAACGCTCGGCTTCCAGCAACAAGAGCCCATCAGGGCCATTCGGAAACGCTCAAACAAATCTCAACAAGAGAACGTCGATCCTCGACGAAGACAAGACGACAGCAAGATCGTTCCCTGGTCGATGCATCGACGCAATGGAAGGGATGCGCATGAAACGTCGTGATTTTCTGAAGGTGACAGGCGTCGGCCTGGCCGCGAGCACAGCAGTGGCTGCGCCCGCGATCGCGCAGTCGTCGCCCGAGGTCAGGTGGCGCTACGCCACGAGCTGGCCGAAAGCCCTCGATACGCTCTATGGCGGCTGCGAATATTTCTGCAAGCAGGTCGCCGACATTACCGACAACAAATTCCAGATCCAGCCTTTTGCGGCGGGCGAGATCGTCCCGGGCCTGCAGGTGCTCGACGCCGTGTCGAACGGCACGGTCGAGATCGGCAATACCGCGCTTTATTACTATTGGGGCAAGAACCCCGCATTCACGTTCGCAACTGCCCTCCCGTTCGGCTTGAACACGCGCCAGCAGATTTCCTGGCTGCTGTGGGGCGGCGGACAGGATCTCGTCAACGACCTCCTGAAAGAGCACAACGTCTACGGCATCCCGACCGGATCGACCGGCGCGCAGATGGGCGGCTGGTTCAGGAAGGAGATCAAGACGGTCGACGACCTCAAGGGCCTGAAGATGCGCATCGGCGGCTTCGCCGGCACGATCCTCGCCAAGCTCGGCTGCGTGCCGCAGCAGCTCGCCGGCGGCGACATCTATCCGGCGCTGGAGAAGGGCACCATCGACGCGGCCGAGTGGGTCGGTCCCTATGACGACGAGAAGCTCGGCTTCGCCAAGGTCGCGAAGTACTACTACTATCCCGGCTGGTGGGAAGGCACGAGCCAGGGCCACAACATCATGAACATCGAGAAGTGGAACGCGCTGCCCAAGCACTATCAGGCGGCGATCGACGCGGCGTCACGCGACACCTTCACCTGGATCACCGGCAAGTACGATGCGGTGAATGCTCCGGCGCTGAAGCGGCTGATCGTGAACGGCGCGATCCTCAGGGGCTTCCCGCAGGAAGTGCTCGAGGCGTGCTACAACACCGCCAACGAAATCTATGCGGACCTGTCCAAGACCAATCCGCATTTCGGCAAGATGCATGCGAGCATGACCGCGTTCAAGAATGACTCGTTGCCTTGGACGCAGGTGGCCGAGCTGAGCTACGACAGCTTCATGGCGCGGATGCGGACCAAGACGTGAGGCGCTGAGCGGCTCACACGACTAAAGACGGAGAAGCCCCGGAGATGCTGCCATCTCCGGGGTTTTACGTGCTTTGGTTCTGGTTTCGGACCAAACCTGGTTGTCCCCATCGGCTTCGCAACTGCGAGCGTTCCGACGACGCTTGATTATCGCAAGGCGACCGGTCATCCTGATGGCCGGAACCGCAACGTACGGGATCCACAAAGAGCCCTGAAGGGCCGTCGGACACACTCACACCTTCACCAAAGACAAGTTCGGTTCTCGGCGAAGCAAAAGACGACACGAAGATCGTTCCCTTAGTCGAGCAATCGGCACAACGGAGGGATACGCATGAAACGTCGTGAATTTCTGAAAGTGACAGGCGCTGGCCTGGCGGCAAGCACAGCGGTTGCTGCGCCGGCCATCGCGCAATCTTCGCCGGAAGTGAGATGGCGGCTCGCCGCGAGCTGGCCCAAGGCGCTCGATACGCTCTACGGCGGCTGCGAATATTTCTGCAAGCGCGTGGCCGAGGCCACCGACAACAAATTCCAGATCCAGCCGTTCGCGTCCGGCGAGATCGTGCCGGGCCTGCAGGTGCTCGATGCGGTCTCGAACGGCACGGTCGAGATGGGCAACACGGCGCTGTATTATTACTGGGGCAAGAACCCCGCCTTCACGTTCGGCACCTCGCTGCCGTTCGGACTGAACACGCGGGCGCATATTTCCTGGCTGCTGTTCGGCGGCGGCACGGAAATGCTCAACGACCTGCTGAAGGAATACAACACGGTCGGCATTCCCACCGGCTCGACCGGCGCCCAGATGGGCGGCTGGTTCCGGAAGGAGATCAAGTCGATGGAGGATTTCAGGGGACTGAAATTCCGCGTCGGCGGCTTCGCCGGCACGATCATCGCCAAGGTCGGCGGCGTGCCGCAGCAGATCGCGGGCGGCGACATCTATCCGGCGCTGGAGAAGGGCACGATCGACGCCGCCGAATGGGTCGGGCCCTATGACGACGAGAAGCTCGGCTTCGTGAAGGTCGCGAAATACTACTACTATCCGGGCTGGTGGGAAGGCACCGGCCAGGGCCACAACGTCATAAATCGCGACAAGTGGAACGCGCTGCCGAAGCACTATCAGGCCGTGGTCGAGATGGCCTCACGCGATACCTTCACCTGGGTCACCGGCAAATACGACTACGTCAACCCGTCTGCGTTGAAGCGCCTGCTGGTGGCCGGTGCGGTCCTGAAGCCGTTCCCGCAGGAAGTCCTGGAGGCCTGCTACAACGCCGCCAACGAGATCTACGCCGATCTCAGCAAGACCAATCCGCACTTCAACAAGATGTACACCAGCCTGTCGGCATTCAGGAACGAGTCGCTCGCCTGGATGCAGGTCGCCGAGCTCAGCTACGACAGCTTCATGATGCGGATGCGGACACGGACGTGAGGCGTTAAGCGAAACGCAGCGCCACAAACGACGAAAGCCCCGGAGATGTCTCCGGGGCTTTTTGTTTCGGGAGAGCCCGAACCACACCAAAGGTGTCATCGCCCGGCTTGACCGTGCGATCCAGTACTCCAGAGGCCCATATTGGAGAACACGCTCTCACCACCTCCGCCGCGGCGTACTGTCATGCCCCGGCCAAGCCGGGGCATGACAGCTGTGAGTGTGGCGGGCGCTTGCCGTAATAGCGCTCAGTTCTGATCGTCGCCCAGCGCGGCAACCAGCTTGTCGTAGTACTTGCCGACGAGATCGATGTTGGCCTTGTTCTCGACCTGCGGCGCCGGCGTCTTCAGCGCTTCGTTGAGTTCGTCGAGCGCTTCCTTCTTGTCCTTGGCCGGCATCTTCTTGTCGGCCTGGACCTGCGCGATCTGCGCCTTGATGACGGCTTCGGTGCCGACATATTTCTTGGTCGCGGGATCGAAGCCGCCGAGCACGAGGCTGATGTTGTCGACGACGTTGTTGTAATCGTCATAGCCCGCAAAGCCGTTCTTCTTGGCGACGCCGTCGAGCTGGCCGATCACCTTCTGGTCGGGTGCGGTGTTCTCGGGCAGCTTTTCCGTGATCGCATCCATGTCCTTCTGCGCGGCGAGCACACCGTCGAGCTGCTTGTCGGTCAGCGCGATCTGCTTGAGGCTAGGCGCCTGCGCCGGCGCGGCCTGCGGAACCGGCGCGGCCTGCTTGGCTTGCGCGAACGCGGTACCGGAGGAGGCAAGCGATGCGGCGGACAGAAGGCACGCGACGCCGAACGCGGTGAGGGCGGGACGAAGCAATGCTGGCATGGGAGTCTCCTCCTGAAGGGGATGGTTGGTGTTGTCAGCGGAAGGTCTTGGCGATCGAGGGTCTCGACGACGGAAAAACTAGGGAGCCTGGAATGAACTGCTCATGAACTCCGCTTGCGTCTGCTAAGGGCCGATCATGGCTGAATGATCACAACCCTGTGGTGGCTCCTGCGATCACCAAACATTGTTCTGCATGCAATCCATCTCGCTTGCCGACCTGTCGAGGCGCCTGCCA
>NZ_CP197235.1:8250000-8918488 GCF_052076005.1 Bradyrhizobium sp. 63_E2_N1_3
AATGAAGTATCGCGCAACAATTGCTTGTTGCCCGATCCAACTCGGATCGATCTCCTCTTTACGATGTCAGAAATCACGCAGCTTACTGTCCATCCGGACTAGTAAGTGCGAAGTGATGTTTCGCGGACGATTTAGGTGCACGATCAGTCGATGATCAAACCATCTGGTGGAGCCAGACGGGATCGAACCGACGACCTCATGCTTGCAAAGCACGCGCTCTCCCAGCTGAGCTATGGCCCCGTAACCAGAAGACGAATGCTCACTCGATGAGTGTGGTGGGCCTGGGAAGACTTGAACTTCCGACCTCACGCTTATCAAGCGCGCGCTCTAACCAACTGAGCTACAAGCCCCTAACGCATATCCAGTCAAGGACCAGGGATTCTGCAAGCTTGCAGCCCCAGCGCGTGTTCGTCCGCGAAGAAAGAGAAACGAAGACGGCGAAATCCCGCCAATGCAGCTCAACAATCCTGACGATCGTTGGCCACTGATGTTTCTAAAACGGTTCGATAGAAGCAAGCTTCTGAAGAACCATCCTTAGAAAGGAGGTGATCCAGCCGCAGGTTCCCCTACGGCTACCTTGTTACGACTTCACCCCAGTCGCTGACCCTACCGTGGCCGGCTGCCTCCCTTGCGGGTTAGCGCACCGTCTTCAGGTAAAACCAACTCCCATGGTGTGACGGGCGGTGTGTACAAGGCCCGGGAACGTATTCACCGTGGCGTGCTGATCCACGATTACTAGCGATTCCAACTTCATGGGCTCGAGTTGCAGAGCCCAATCCGAACTGAGACGGCTTTTTGAGATTTGCGAAGGGTTGCCCCTTAGCGTCCCATTGTCACCGCCATTGTAGCACGTGTGTAGCCCAGCCCGTAAGGGCCATGAGGACTTGACGTCATCCCCACCTTCCTCGCGGCTTATCACCGGCAGTCTCCTTAGAGTGCTCAACTAAATGGTAGCAACTAAGGACGGGGGTTGCGCTCGTTGCGGGACTTAACCCAACATCTCACGACACGAGCTGACGACAGCCATGCAGCACCTGTGTTCCAGGCTCCGAAGAGAAGGTCACATCTCTGCGACCGGTCCTGGACATGTCAAGGGCTGGTAAGGTTCTGCGCGTTGCGTCGAATTAAACCACATGCTCCACCGCTTGTGCGGGCCCCCGTCAATTCCTTTGAGTTTTAATCTTGCGACCGTACTCCCCAGGCGGAATGCTTAAAGCGTTAGCTGCGCCACTAGTGAGTAAACCCACTAACGGCTGGCATTCATCGTTTACGGCGTGGACTACCAGGGTATCTAATCCTGTTTGCTCCCCACGCTTTCGTGCCTCAGCGTCAGTATCGGGCCAGTGAGCCGCCTTCGCCACTGGTGTTCTTGCGAATATCTACGAATTTCACCTCTACACTCGCAGTTCCACTCACCTCTCCCGAACTCAAGATCTTCAGTATCAAAGGCAGTTCTGGAGTTGAGCTCCAGGATTTCACCCCTGACTTAAAGACCCGCCTACGCACCCTTTACGCCCAGTGATTCCGAGCAACGCTAGCCCCCTTCGTATTACCGCGGCTGCTGGCACGAAGTTAGCCGGGGCTTATTCTTGCGGTACCGTCATTATCTTCCCGCACAAAAGAGCTTTACAACCCTAGGGCCTTCATCACTCACGCGGCATGGCTGGATCAGGGTTGCCCCCATTGTCCAATATTCCCCACTGCTGCCTCCCGTAGGAGTTTGGGCCGTGTCTCAGTCCCAATGTGGCTGATCATCCTCTCAGACCAGCTACTGATCGTCGCCTTGGTGAGCCATTACCTCACCAACTAGCTAATCAGACGCGGGCCGATCTTTCGGCGATAAATCCTTCCCCGTAAGGGCTTATCCGGTATTAGCACAAGTTTCCCTGTGTTGTTCCGAACCAAAAGGTACGTTCCCACGCGTTACTCACCCGTCTGCCGCTGACGTATTGCTACGCCCGCTCGACTTGCATGTGTTAAGCCTGCCGCCAGCGTTCGCTCTGAGCCAGGATCAAACTCTCAAGTTGGACTTGAACTTTGAACCGGCTGATCACAACGTTTGACGAGGTCCCACCATTATTTCGACAACCGAAGTCGTCGAGCTGCCCGCGATTCACATCGCTGGCAGCGATGGTGTTTCCTTTAAAACGTGTACCGCCGAAGTCTTTCGTCCCCTCTCAGAACTCAAAAGCCGAAGCTCTTCAGTGTCCGAGAGGCGCAAGGACTCCGCCGTCCACGTTTCTCTTTCTTCATCTTCACTTGTCAAACAGCCCGGGACCAGGTGGCCCCTACCTTCCAGAGTGGAAGGGTTCCCGACACCCTCACCGACGATGAATGAACTCCAATCGACTTACGTCGACTGTTGTGTCACTCAACAAGGTGAGGAGCATCAGTGGCGCGTTCGCTCGCCTTGGTCAGTGACCCGGCGGCGCCGCGCTCAGTGGTCGGGTTATAGGCCCCCCCGCCCGGGATTGTCAACGCCCATTGTCAACAAATCGTCGCACGGTGGATCATCGAAAAAAATCCAGCGATTCCAGCCAATTAGAAAGGCCGCTAACGGCCGGATCGAATTTGCACCGCAAAAGATCTCAAAAAAAATTTGCCCGCCGGCGGGCTCCGGAAGCCCTGGCAGGCGGAGGCCCATCCAGGCCGGACCGAGCCCTCGTTCACGGCAGACGAGCCCCATCCAAGGCCGGACCGAGCTCCAGCCAAGGCCAGACCTGGTCCCCCGGCGCCTGCCAGACGGGCTTCTTGCGCCCGGCCGTTCAGGAAACTTTTCCATATTAGGCGCCGTACTAGAGCCACAATCCCGCGGCGTTCTGGTACAGACAAGCTTGAATCGCGGGATGCCAGTGGGGGCTGCCGGCGATTTTCATTGGGTCAGAGGAAGGCGATCTTGCAGATGACGCAGCCTTCCTCCGACATTCGAGAGACATCGAGAGACCTTTACCCGTCCAGCTGTTCGTAATTTCGGCCGGCCCCATCGAGGGCTTTCTGAGCGCGGGCGCCTGTGCGGCTTGCCTTTTCCGGCGATCCCCCTTCAAGAGGGCGGCCAGGAGAGGTTCGAAATCAGGCATCTTGGGTCGTTGATTGGGGGACTTGGTTTGAACCACAGGACGTCGCGCGGCGCTTACGGGCGTGAGACCGGGATCATCGATCTCGGCCACGAACCGCCGCTGTCCGTCGATGGTTCCGAGGCCGCCGTCATCGATCGCCGACGCGTTTCCGTGCAATGGTTCAGCGGGACAATTCTGACCGGACTCTGCGGCGCAGCCCTGATCGGCGGCGCCGTTTTCGCTTCTCTCGACGGTGAGATGACCTTCGCCAAGGTGCCTGAGCGCGTCGAAGGCGCGCTGCGCGGCGCATTCGGCGCGGCCGATCGCGCCGCCACGCTGCACAAGAGCGACCGCCTGCCGCCGCCGAACGAATCCACGGCCTCGCGCAACATCGTCCGCGTCTCCACCGTCGCCCGCGTCGGCAACCGCGACGTGATGCGGGTGCGCCCGTTCGTCCGGATCGCCGGCAATCTGTCGATGACGACGAGCGATCTGTCGGCGAAAATCCCGCCGTTCAACGCCCAGCGCCTGCTCACCGATGTCGGCTCCGATCCGAAGACCGCGGCGGAAGATCCGAACAATCCCGAAGCCGTCGAGCCCGATGCCGAAGTCTCCTTCGTCACCAAGGACCTGTCGCCGGTGCTGCCGAAGGCCAAGATTTCCGCCGTGGTGGCGCTCGACGACATCCTGATGCGGGTGCGCGACGCCGCCAACTGGCGCGGCAATGGCGGGGTGCGCTACGCCTCGCTCGCCAATGCCACCGCCGACGTCTCCGGCGCGACCGGCCCCTCCGACATGAAGATGGCCTACGCCACCGAAGCGTCGGCGTCCGATCCCTATGCCGGCTTCGAGACGCGCGTGGTGCCGGAAAACGTCACGCTGCTGCCGAAGACCAAGGAGCAGATCACCGGCGGCAATCCCAATGGCGAGCGCGTCCACGTGGTCAAGAAGGGCGACAGCGTCGGCTCCGTCCTGCGCGATCTCGGCGCGACGGCCGAGGAGATCAAGGCGATCACCGCGACGCTCGGCCCGCGCGGCCGCGACGGCGGCCTGAAGGAAGGCGAAAAGCTCCGCATCCTGATGGCGCCCGCAAGCCCCGGCGCCCGCCTCCAACCCTATCGCGTCGTGGTTGCAAACGACACCATGGTCGAGGCGATCGCGGCGCTGTCCGATCTCGGCAAATACGTCGCGGTCGACGTCTCCAGCATGAACACCGTCGCCGATGCCGCGGCCAACGCCAACAGCGACGACGATGACGACGATGACGGCACCGGCGTGCGGCTCTACCAGAGCATCTACGAGACCGCGATGCGCAACAAAGTCCCGATGCCGGTCATCGAGGACATGATCAAGATCTACTCCTACGACGTCGATTTCCAGCGCAAGGTCGCGCCGGGCGATTCATTCGACGTGTTCTACGCCGGCGAAGAAGAGGGCACGACGTCGAACGAAAAGAACGACGTGCTGTTCGCCTCCCTCACGGTCGGCGGCGAGACCAAGAAATACTACCGCTACCAGAGCCCCGACGACGGCGTCGTCGACTACTATGACGAGACCGGCAAGAGCGCGAAAAAATTCCTGGTCAGGAAGCCCGTCAACAACGCGATCATGCGCTCCGGCTTCGGCGGCCGCCGCCACCCGATCCTGGGCTATGTGAAGATGCACACCGGCGTCGACTGGGCCACCTCCTACGGCACTCCGATCTTTGCTTCCGGCAACGGCGTGCTCGAGAAGGTCGGCCCCGAAGGCGGCTACGGCAAATATATCCGCATCAAGCACTCCAACGGCTACGAGACCGCCTACGGCCATATGTCGGCTTTCGCCAAGGGCATGGAGATCGGCAAGAAGGTGCGGCAGGGCCAGGTGATCGGCTTCGTCGGTTCAACCGGCCAGTCGACCGGCCCTCACGTCCACTACGAAATCCTGGTCAACGGCCGCTTCGTCGATCCGCTGCGCGTAAAATTGCCGCGCGGCCGTTCGCTGGAAGGCACGGTGCTGGCGGGCTTCGAGAAGGAACGCGACCGGCTCGACGCCATGATGAGCGGCCGCAACGGCGCCATCGCCCGCATTTCGGACGCAACCGGCGGCCCGTTGCAGGTCACCAACCGCTGATCCTTTAGACCGGCCGAAATCGACCGGACATCTCTGGAAAACATGATCAGGAGGCGACGTCGTCAAGCGACGTCGTTTCACTGCGCCACAACGTCAAGTTTTGTTTGCCAAAGCGGCATCAAGGCATCGCGCGCGGGAGCGACGGCAGACTGATCGTGGCGGAAGTGGGCGCCAGGCGACTGATCGAGATCGCGCCGGACGGCGGCAAGGTCACCGAGATCGCTGGCAATCTTCCGATCGGGCTGATGGGCGCACCCGGGAGCCTGCCCAGCAACATCCCGACCGGCGTCGCCATCGGCGCCTCCGGCGTCATCTACTTCTCCTCTGATATCGAGAACGCGATCTACAAGGTCACCAGGAAGTAGCGCGGAGGAAACCAGCCCGGTGGAACCGGCACGCGAGTTTGCCGGTTAAATGCTGACGGAAGCCGACCAACAGGAGGATCCCCATGCGGCGCCTCTCACGCGACGATGTCGTCAAGACAGTGGATCGGGCCGACGAATTCACCATCGCCCAGATCATCGGAACCGGCGCGACGGTCGAGGAACTCGCCGAAGCCCAGGCCTGGCTCGCCAATGACGAGCCGATGATCAATGATTTGCGCCCGCTGGCGCACGGACGCGTGCGCGAGCTTGTCGACATCCTGTCGGAGCTCGAAGAGGACAGCGACGAGCAAGGTCCAGCCGAACCCGGCTCAACATCCGCAGTCAGCTAGAGCGAACCTCGTCAAAGCAATTCGCCCCGGAGAGTTGGCCTCTCCGGGGCGATTTTTCGTTTTGCAGTGAGCGCGACGATCAGTTCAGCTTCCGCTTCGACACCGGCGCGTCGAACTGGGTGATTTCCGCGGTCTGCGGCGCCTTGCCGTTGAAGGTCAGGACGTTGCCTTCGGACGAGATCGCAACGTTGTCCCCGTCCTTGACGTCTCCAGCCAGGATCATCTCGGCAAGCGGATCCTGGAGGTAGCGCTGGACCACGCGCTTCAGCGGCCTTGCGCCGTAGGCGGGATCCCAGCCTTTCGCAGCAAGCCAGTCGCGGCCCGCGGCATCGAGCGTCAGCACGATCTTGCGATCGGTCAACAGCTTCTGCAGCCGGGCGAACTGGATCTCGACGATCCGGCCCATCTCGCTCCTCTGCAGGCGGTGGAACAGGATGATCTCGTCGACACGGTTCAGGAACTCGGGCCGGAAATGCCCACGCACCATTCCCATCACCTGTTCACGCACCGCTGAGGTGTCTTCGCCCTCCGGTTGATTCACCAAATACTCCGAACCGAGGTTCGAGGTCATGATGATCAGCGTGTTGCGGAAATCGACGGTGCGACCCTGGCCATCGGTCAGGCGGCCGTCGTCGAGCACCTGCAACAGGACGTTGAAGACGTCAGGATGCGCCTTCTCGATCTCGTCGAACAGCACCACCTGATAGGGCCGGCGCCGCACCGCTTCGGTGAGCGCGCCGCCCTCGTCATAGCCGACATAGCCGGGAGGCGCACCGATCAGCCGCGAGACCGAGTGCTTCTCCATGTACTCGGACATATCGAGGCGGACCATCGCGGTCTCGTCGTTGAACAGGTACTCCGCCAGCGCCTTGGTCAGCTCGGTCTTGCCGACGCCGGTGGGCCCCAGGAACATGAACGAGCCGGTCGGCCGGTTCGGATCCTGCAGGCCTGCGCGCGAACGGCGCACGGCGGTTGCGACCGCACGCACGGCCTCGGCCTGGCCGACGACGCGCTGTCCGAGCTGCTCCTCCATCTTCAGGAGCTTCTCCTTCTCGCCTTCCAGCATCTTGTCGACGGGCACGCCGGTCCAGCGCGAGACCACCTGCGCGATGTGGTTGGCGGTGACCGCCTCCTCCATCATATCGCCAGAGCCTTCACGCGCCTCGATATCGGCGAGCTGCTTCTCAAGCTGCGGGATCCGGCCATAGGCCAGCTCGCCGGCTTTCTGGAATTCGCCGCGCCGCTGTGCGTCGGCGAGATCGACGCGCAGCGCGTCCAGCTCTGACTTCAGCTTCTGGGCGTTGGAGAGCTTGTTCTTCTCTGCGCTCCAGCGCGACGTCAGGGCCGCGGATTTCTCTTCGAGTTCGATGAGCTCCTTCTGAAGCCCCTCGAGACGGGTCTTGGAGCCGAGATCGCTCTCCTTCTTGAGAGCTTCCTGCTCGATCTTGAGCCGGATGATCTCGCGGTCGAGCGAATCCAGCTCTTCCGGCTTGGAATCGACCTGCATCTTCAGCCGCGCAGCGGCCTCGTCCATGAGATCGATCGCCTTGTCCGGCAGGAAGCGGTCGGTGATGTAGCGGTTGGACAGCGTCGTCGCCGCCACGAGCGCGGAATCGGTGATCCGCACGCCGTGATGCTGCTCGTACTTGTCTTTCAACCCACGGAGGATCGAGATCGTGTCCTCGACGGAGGGCTCGCTCACGAAGATGGGCTGGAAGCGCCGCGCCAGTGCCGCATCTTTCTCGACGTGCTTCCGGTACTCGTCGAGCGTGGTGGCGCCGATGCAGTGCAGCTCGCCGCGCGCGAGCGCGGGCTTGAGCAGGTTGGACGCGTCCATCGCGCCGTCGCCCTTGCCGGCGCCGATCAGCGTATGCATCTCGTCGATGAACAGGATGAAATTGCCCTCGCTCGCGGTGACTTCCTGGAGCACGGCCTTCAGCCGCTCCTCGAACTCGCCGCGATATTTCGCACCCGCAATCAGCGCGCCGAGATCAAGCGAGAGCAGCTTCTTGTCCTGGAGGGTCTCGGGCACGTCGCCGTTGACGATGCGCAGCGCGAGGCCCTCGGCGATGGCGGTCTTGCCGACGCCGGGCTCACCGATCAGGACGGGATTGTTCTTGGTCCGGCGCGAGAGCACCTGGATGGTGCGGCGGATCTCCTCATCGCGGCCGATGACCGGATCGAGCTTGCCGTCGCGCGCAGCCTGGGTCAGGTCGCGGGCATATTTCTTCAACGCGTCATAGGCATTCTCGGCGGTCGCGGAGTCCGCCGTGCGGCCCTTGCGCAGCGCCTCGATCGCGGCATTGAGGTTTTGCGGGGTGACGCCGCCCTTGGCCAGGATCGCGCCGGCCTCGCTGGTCTTTTCCAGCGCGAGGCCGAGCAGCAGCCGCTCGACGGTGACAAAACTGTCGCCAGCCTTCTCGCCGGCCTTTTCGGCGGCGTCGAAAGTGCGGGCGAGCTCGGGCGCCAGATAGATCTGGCCGGCGCCGCCGCCGGAGACCTTCGGCACCTTGTTGAGGGCATCCTCGGTCGCCTTCAGGATGGCGCGGGAATTGCCGCCGGCGCGGTCGATCAGACCAGCAGCGAGGCCCTCATTGTCGTCCAGCAGAACTTTCAGGACATGCAGCGTCGAAAACTGCTGATGCCCCTCGCGCACCGCAAGCGATTGCGCGGACTGAACGAAGCCCCTGGAGCGTTCGGTATATTTGTCGATGTTCATGTCTTTTCTTTCCCTCGGCCTGCCCCTGGAGCCCTCTAAGGCACTCCAAACGGCATCTTCATTGGGTTTCCGCTGGACGCGTTGACGTTCCTCAACCGGCAGCGGTCGTTAGCAGCCGGCGCTGGCGCCGGCCTGACCCAGATGTGGGAAGCTTGGCCTCGGATCGGAAGAGGCGCGTTCACAATTTCGTGCACGGGTCCGCCTGCTTGGCGCCAGCAGGTCGAATCCCTTAAGTAGCGACATGACAGCCAGCCAGACTGCCGAAATCACAGGCCTTTACCGTTACCCGATCAAGGGCCTGACGCCGGAATCCCTGCCCCGGGTCCCCTTGCGGATCGGCCAGACCCTGCCCGCCGACCGCCGCTACGCCATCGAGAACGGACCCAGCGGCTTCGATCCGGAGGCGCCGGCCTGGAAGCCGAAAATCCAGTTCCTGATGCTGGCGCGTAATGAGCGGCTGGCGTCCCTCGACAGCCGGTTCGAGGACGCGACCAACCGCCTGACCATCCGCAAGGACGGCCAGATCGTCGCCAGCGGGGACATCGAGACCACTGCCGGGCGCGCCGCCATCGAGGATTATTTCACGGAGAATTTTCAGCCGGAGCTGAAGGGCCCGCCAAAAGTTCTGTCCGGCCGCGACCACAGCTTTTCCGACGTCGCCCGCAAGGTCGTATCGATCATCAATCTCGACAGCGTCCGGGCGATCGAGACCATGCTCGGCGGCGCCGCAGTCAATCCACTGCGCTTCCGCGCCAATCTCTACGTGAAGGGCTGGCCGGCCTGGTCCGAGCTCGACCTCGTCGGCGAGACACTGGCGATCGGCGAGGCCCGGCTCAAGGTGGTCAAGCGCATCGTCCGCTGCCCGGCGGTCAACGTCGATCCCAAGACCGCGCAGCGCGATCTCGAGATACCGCCGACGCTCTCGCGCAATCTCGGCCACATGGATTGCGGCATCTATGCCGAGGTCATCGCCGACGGCGAGATCGGCGTCGGTGACGCGATCGCGGTGGAAGCGCCGAAGCTGGTGTGAGCCGTCCGACGCTGCCGTAGGGTGGGCAAAGCGAAAGCGTGCCCACCACTCCGGTCCATCGAACTCCGCTGCACCGCCGGTGGGCACGGCGCTTGCGCGCCTTTGCCCACCCTACGGCTCCGTCGTCAGTTCGGCATCACATACGCATAGATCCGGCCGCGAGAGACCGGCGCCTCGCGAACACGATTGCCGTTGTTGCCGGAGATCATGATCGGATTGCCCTGCGCGTCCACGCCGGTGATGATGCCGACATGGCCGCCCCGGCGACCGCGCGACATGACCGCGATGGCGCCGACCTGCGGACCGGAGACGCGCGTGCCGTAGCGCGCGAACGAGCTCGCCATGTCGGAGCCGGTGCCCTGATGGCCGGTATGCTGCAGCACCATGTTCATGAAGCGCGCGCACCACAGGCTGCCGCGCCCGGTCGGATTGCCGCCGATATAACGGCGCGCCTCGGACACGAGGCCCGATCCGCCGCCGAAGCCGCCACCGCTATTGGCCATTCCAGGATTGGTCATTCCGTTGTTGGCCATGCCGCCGACATTGGCGTTCGGATTGTAGCTCGCCTGGGTGTCGGCGAAGCCGCTCGCCTGCAACTGCGCCGCGCCGCGCTCGAAGCGCGAGCTGCGGGCATGGTGGCGATAATGACGGTAATGATGATGTCTGGCGTGGTGCACGTAAGCGTGCCGCTCTGCGCTATGACGATGATGCGGCCGCGCTGAGGCCGGAGAAACGAACGCGGCAACCGCCGCGAAGAAAATCGCCAGCGCGACAACACAACGCGACAGGCGAGACGCAAACAACTCCAACATACTTCATCCTTCTTGACACCCCACTTCCCCAATCGGCCCGTGCGATGGCCGGCATCCGTCTGGCCGTTAAGCCGCCGGATGTGGCGAGAAAAAGACGCCACGCCCGCGAATAGCTGCGATGATTTTGTGCCGGTGCTGGCTTGAGGCTGCCGCATTGCGGACAACAACGTTAACTGCAATTCTCCAAAGGCGGCTTGAAGAGAGGGAAACAGTTAATGCCCCACGCCACGACCAGGGACGACGTCCGCATCTATTTCGAAGAAGCGGGTCAGGGAACGCCGATTATTTTTCTGCATGAGTTCGCGGCCGACTACACCAATTGGGAGCCGCAGATGCGCTACTTCTCGCGCGGCCATCGCTGCATCACCTATTCCGCGCGCGGCTACACGCCGTCGGACGTACCTGATGGCGAGGTCTACACCTACAAGCATTTCTACACCGACGCGCTCGCGGTGCTCGATCATCTCAAGATCGAGCGCGCGCATCTCGTCGGCCTGTCGATGGGCGCCTATTCGTCACTCCAGATCGGGTTGAACTCGCCGCAGCGCGCGCTGTCGATGACGCTGGCCGGCGTGGGCTCAGGATCGGAGATCGAGAATCTCGACAACTGGCGCAAGCAGTGCCGCGCCAATGCCGAGCAGTTCGAGACGCTCGGCTCCGCCGAGGTCGCAAAGGTCACGCGCGAGGCGCCGAGCCGGATTCCGTTCCTGGTGAAGGACCCGCGCGGCCACGCCGATTTCTACGCCGCGCTGGCGCGCCACGATGCCAAGGGCTCCGCGAACACGATGCGCGGCTTCCAGGGCGGCAGGCCATCGATTTACACGATGCCGGATGCCATTCGAGGTGTGGCAACGCCCGCGCTGATCATCTGCGGCGACGAAGACGATCCCTGCGTCGAGGCAAGCCTGTTCTTGAAGAAGCACCTGCCCGCGGCGGGCCTCGCGATGTTTCCGAAATCAGGCCACGTGCTCAATCTCGAAGAACCCGCGCTGTTCAACGAGAGCGTGGAGCGGTTCGTGACGCTGGTGGAAGCCGGGCGCTGGCCGGTGCGCGATCCGCGGTCGCTGGCGGCGCATTAGACTGCCAGTCGCTGTCATTCCGGGATGCGCCGACAGGCACAGGCCCGGAATGACGGAAACTACTTCCCCTGCCCGCGCGTGAGCAAGAACACGCCCTGCTCGCCGAACATGTTCCACACCCACCACGGCAATCGCAGCCGCAACGGACGGCCGTAGAGATCCAGCGCCTCGGCGCGCTCCATCTTGACGTGGATCGCGTCGCAGAGCTCGACGAAATCCTTGATGGTGCAGAAATGGATGTTGGCGGTGTCGTACCAGGTCGCCGGCAGATTCTCGGTGCGCGGCATGTGGCCGCCGACCAGGAGCTGGAGTCGCATCTTCCAGAAGCCGAAATTCGGGAACGACACGATGGCGCGGCGGCCGATGCGCAGCAGATTCTCCAGCACGACCCGCGGCTGCCGCGTCGCCTGCAGCGTCTGCGACAGGATGACGTAATCGAAGGCGTCGTCGGGATAGTTGACGAGATCGGTGTCGGCATCGCCCTGCACCACCGCGAGGCCCTTGGCGACGCAGCGATTGACGCCCTCGCGCGACAGCTCGATGCCGCGCCCGTCGATGCCGCGGGTCTCCAGAAGCTGGAGCAAATCGCCCTCGCCGCAGCCGACGTCGAGCACTTTCGAGCCGGGCTTGACCATCTCGGCGACCAGCAGATGATCGGCGCGAAACTGGCCGGACTGCTCCGTCGCAACGCCGCCCAGCGGCAGCACTTCCTGCACAGACATCGCTAGCCGTCCTTGTCAGTCAATCCTGGCGGTGAGCCCGCGCGCCTTCCCTGCCGATTGCAGAAAGGCACGGGCGATATCGAAGAATTCGGGCACGTCGAGCAGGAAGGCGTCATGGCCGCGATCGGTCTCGATCTCGGCGAACGACACCCGCGCGCTCGACGCGTTCAGTGCATGCACCAGCGCGCGCGATTCCGAAGTCGGGAACAGCCAGTCGCTGGTGAAGGAGACCACGCAGAAGCGCGTCTCGATGCCCGCGAACGCTTTCGCCAGCACGCCGCCGTGGTCGCCGGCGATGTCGAAATAATCCATCGCACGGGTCAGATAGAGATAGGAGTTGGCGTCGAACCGCTCGACGAAGGACGAGCCCTGGTAGCGCAGATAGCTCTCGACCTGGAAATCGGCGTCGAACGAGAAGGTCGGCAGCTCGCGGTCCTGCATGCGGCGGCCGAACTTGCGATGCAGCGCGGCGTCGGAGAGATAGGTGATGTGCGCGGCCATCCGTGCCACCGCAAGTCCGCGATGCGGATGGATGCCCTGATCCGTGTAGCGGCCGTTGTGCCAGTCGGGATCGGCCATCACCGCCTGGCGACCGAGCTCGTGGAAAGCGATGTTCTGCGCCGAGTGCCGCGTCGCGCAGGCAATCGCCAGCGCGGAGTACACGCGCTTGGGATAGGCCGCGGTCCATTGCAGCACCTGCATGCCGCCCATCGAGCCGCCGACCACCGCGAACAACGTGTCGATGCCGAGCCGGTCGATCAGCATCGCCTGCGCGCGCACCATGTCGGGAATGGTGATGACAGGGAAATCCAGGCCCCACACCTTGCCGGTGGCGGGATTGATCGAGGCCGGCCCGGTCGAGCCCATGCAGCCGCCGATCACGTTGGCGCAAATGATGAAGTAGTGCTGAGGATCAAGAGGTCGGCCGGGACCGACCAGCGTCTCCCACCAGCCCGACTTGCCGGTGACGGGATGCACGTTGGCGACATGCTGATCTCCCGTCAGCGCATGGCAGATCAGCACCGCGTTGGAGCGATCGGCGTTGAGCTCGCCATAGGTCTGGTAGGCGATCTGGAACGGGGTGAGATCGATGCCGCAATCGAGCCGCAGCGGTTGCTCGGCGCCGAACTGCGCGACCTGCGAATTCGGATGATCCGCCTCATGCGACCGGTCGTCGGCACTGATCGCGGGACTCGGCACGGGCTTCACGCCAACCATCATCGACCTCGTTTGCGGCACCCGTCAGGCTGCCGCTGGAATCAGGCCATGAAAAACCCGGCCTGAACGATAGGTTCGGCCGGGATCGGAAGCGTCCCCGGCCTGTTTAGCGAGTTTTTTAACGTGGCTGCAAGCCGGCCGGCTCAAATGACCACGGAACGGGCAAAAGCTACTGTCTTGGGCGGTTTTCGTCAAGTCACGGTCCGGATTAGCCAAATTCATCCCTGAAAGGCCGGCCGAAAAGGCCCGGTTTCCCTTTGCATTTCTCTTTGCTTTCGCCGCGCCGACTGCCTAATCAGGACGTCGATCGCAGCGGATCCGGCCTTGCCGATGGGCCTTGGCCGACCCGCATTGGAACGCCTCTCACCAGCATCTCGCAGATATGTCCCAACGTCCGCCCGCGCCACCATCGCTCCAGGAATTGCGCAAGGAGATCGACGCGATCGACGAGGGCATGCATCGTCTCCTGATGCAGCGCGGCGACATCATCGACCGCCTGATCCAGGTGAAGCAGACCCAGGAGGTCGGCTCGGCGTTCCGCCCGGCGCGCGAGGCCGCCATGATGCGTGACATCGTCCAGCGTCATCGCGGCATCCTGCCGCTCGACACGGTCGAGAGCATCTGGCGCGTCATCATCTCGACGTTCACTTACGTCCAAGCGCCGTTCTCCGTGCATGCCGACATCTCGGTGAGCGAGCCGGCGATGCGCGATTCCGTGCGCTTCCATTTCGGCTTCACGGTACCTTACGTCGCGCATTTCAGCGCGCAGGCCGCGGTCGAAGCGGTGGCGAAGTCCAAAGGCGACCTGGCGCTGGTCTCGGCGACCTCGAGCCGCACGCCATGGTGGCTGGAGCTGGAAGCAGACGGCGCGCCGAAGATTATCGCGCGGATGCCCTTCGTCGAGCGCGCCGACCATCCGGCCGCGCTGCCGGTGTTCGCGATCTCCCGCGTCGCCGACAGCGCCGTGGTGACGGAGGTCGAGACCTTCAGCGTGCGCGTGTCCGGGTGGAACGCCGAGGTCGCGCGCGCCCTGTCGCCGCTCGCCGAGATCGTGGCAGTGCCCGATACCGCCTTCGACGGCGCAGCGCTGCTGGTCTCGGTCACGAGCGCGACCAGCATCGACAAGATCAAGGCTGCCCTGATCGAAGCGGGGGCCTCGGTGCGCTCCACGGCCCTCGTCGGCAGCCACGCAACGCGCTATACGGTGCCCTCGACCGGGTCGAAATCGTAGATCGCGAACCGCCTAAAGCTACTTCCGGAGTTGAAGATGTCCCGCCCCGTGCCGAATCCCGGCATTCTCGATATTGCGCCCTACACGCCCGGCAAGAGCCCGGTGGCTGAGCCGGGCCGCAAGGTGTTCAAGCTCTCGGCCAACGAGACGCCGTTCGGGCCCTCGCCCAAGGCGATCGAGGCGTTCAGGAACGTGGCGGCGCATCTGGAAGACTATCCGGAAGGAACCTCGCGCGTGCTGCGCGAAGCGATCGGGCGCTCTTTCGGGCTCGACCCCAACCGCATCATCTGCGGCGCCGGCTCGGACGAGATCCTCAATCTGCTCGCCCACACCTATCTCAGCCACGGCGACGAGGCGATCTCGACCACGCACGGCTTCCTGGTCTACCCGATCGCGACTATGGCGGTCGGCGCCAAGAACGTGGTCGCGCAGGAGACCAACCTCACCTGCAATGTCGACGCCATCCTCAAGGCGGTGACGCCGAAGACAAAGCTGGTCTGGCTCGCCAATCCCAACAATCCGACCGGCACCTATGTGCCGTTCGACGAGGTCAAGCGGCTGCGCGCCGGCCTGCCGTCGCACGTGCTGCTGGTGCTCGATGCCGCCTATTCCGATTACGTCTCGCGCAACGACTACGAGATGGGGATCGAGCTCGTCGCCACCACCGAGAACACCGTGGTGACGCACACCTTCTCCAAGATCCACGGCCTCGCCGCGCTGCGCGTCGGCTGGATGTTCGGTCCGGAGCACATCATCGACGCGGTCAACCGCATCCGCGGTCCCTTCAACGTGTCGACGCCGGCGATGTATGCCGCGGTCGCGGCGATCGAGGACACTGCGCACCAGGCGATGTCGAAGCAGTTCACCGAGACCTGGCGCAACTGGCTCTCCGAGGAGATCGGCAAGCTCGGACTGAAGGTGACGCCGGGCGTCGCCAATTTCGTACTGATCCACTTCCCGGAAAATGGCAAGACCGCGGACGAGGCCGACGCATATCTTACCAAGCGCGGGCTGGTGTTGCGCGCGCTGAAGAATTACCGCCTGCCGAATTCGCTGCGCATGACCATCGGCACCGAGGAGGCCAACCGCCTCGTCGTCGAGGGCCTGCGCGACTTCATGGCCGGCAAATGAGCACCACACCGCACTTCCAGCGCGTTGCGCTGATCGGCTTCGGCCTGATCGGCGGCTCGATCGCGCGCGCTGCGAAGCTCCAGGGCTTGGCCTCCGAGATCGTCACCACCGCGCGCTCGGAGAAGACGCGCGCGCGGGTGCTGGAGCTCGGCATCGTCGACCAGGTCGTGGCGACCAATGCGGAAGCGGTGAAGGATGCCGATCTCGTCATCCTCTGCATTCCCGTCGGTGCCTGCGGGCCGGTGGCGCAGGAGATCGCGGCGCATCTCAAGCCGGGCGCGATCGTCTCCGACGTCGGCTCGGTCAAGGGCGCGATCGTCAGGGACATGGCGCCGCATCTGCCGAAGACCATTCATTTCGTGCCGGCGCATCCCGTCGCGGGCACCGAGCATTCGGGTCCCGATTCCGGTTTCGCCGAGCTCTTCATCAACCGCTGGTGCATCCTGACGCCGCCGGAAGGCGTCGATGCGGCGGCCACCGATCGTCTGCGCGCGTTCTGGGCGGCGATGGGCGCCAAGGTCGAGATCATGACGCCGGATCATCATGATCTCGTGCTCGCGATCACCAGCCATCTGCCGCATCTGATCGCCTACACCATCGTCGGCACCGCCGACGAGCTGGCGCAGGTGACGGAGTCCGAGGTGATTAAGTTCTCGGCCGGCGGCTTCCGCGATTTCACCCGCATCGCCGCGTCCGACCCGACGATGTGGCGCGACGTCTTCCTCGCCAACAAGGAGGCCGTGCTGGAGATGCTCGGCACCTTCACCGAGGATCTCGCCAAGCTTACCCGCGCGATCCGCCGCGGCGACGGCGAGGCGCTGTTCGACCACTTCACCCGCACCCGCGCCATCCGCCGCGGCATCGTCGAGATCGGCCAGGATTCGGCAGCGCCGGATTTCGGCCGGCCGCATGCGCAGCTCGGCAAGAAGCCGTAACGTTCAAGTAGCCCGGATGGAGCGCAAGCGTAATCCGGGATCTCTTTCAGCGCGGCGCGACCTGCCCCGGATTGCGCTTCGCTCCATCCGGGCTACGGGAGACACCTAATAAAGCGGTGGAATCTGCCCGACCTTGACCGGGCCGAGCAGCACGGCGCCGTCGACGAACTTCAGCGGGAAGCTGCGGGCCTTCTTGCCTTCGAGCGTGCTCTCGGTGCCGATCGAATTGATGCCGGCCGCAACGCCGGCATTGGCGTTCTGCTTGATGACCTTGCCGAGGCCGGGAACGGCGCGGTCGAGGGCGCCGAACAGATTGTTGAGGTCCTGCGACTTCACGCCCGGCGCAACGCGGTCGAGGGTTGCCTGCGGCACCCCCTCCTCCAGCATCTTGTCGATGCCGAGCGCCGGGATCACGCGCTCGAGGCCGGTCACGGTCATCTGCAATTCGCCGTCGAGTCGGCCATTGGCCGAGAGGCCGAGCGTGCCGGCCGCAACCGCGATCATCTCGCCCTGCTGGACGCGCGACTGCACGATCTCGATGTGACCGCCGGCGGCCTGGATCTCGCGGAAGCGTTGCGGCCACGGCTTTGGGGTGAGGTCGGAGAGGCCCGTGATCTTCGCACGCGTGTCCGCCTCGAACGGCTCGGCGAGCAAGGGATGAACGCCCTGGATGCTGCCCTGCGCGACGTGCAGCACGGTCTCGATCACAGGATGATCCGACCGCGACCCGTCTGCGAGGCGACCGTGCAGCTCGACCTGCTTGGCGCGCGCGAGCGGCACCTGCACGCTGCCGTCGAGACGATTGATGACGGGATCGTCGAACACGATGGAGGCGCGATCCGGCACCGCCGGCAGGCCGAACACGCTGCTGCGGCCCTTGCTCCAATTCACCACGAAGGTGTTTTGCGTGACGCCGTCGGTGAGCGTCGCCGGCGCGGAGAATTCGGCGATGACGCGCTTGGGATCGTAGACTTGGGCGACGACCAGGATGTTGTCGAGCTTCGCCGTGAACGGCGTCTTGCTGGCGTTCTGCGACACCAGGGCGACGCTGGCGCCGGAGCACTGGACCTCGAAGCGGAACGGGAAGCCGGCGATCGAGCGCTTGGCGCAATCGTAGATGCGGCCGGACTTGGCCTCCTGCGCCCGCCAGGCGTCTGCGGCGATTTCGGCCTGCGAGGCCGCATAGAACCAGAAACAGCTCCACGCGACGGCGAGGATCAGGAGGATAATGGGGGCGATGAAAAGGCCCCAGCGGGGGCGGCGGCCTGTGGCAACGGTCATATCTGACATGCGGCGACCCTTTGACCCCAGATTTTGTCAAATGTAAGCGGGGTTCGGCCGCGCCGAAAGGCCGAGAATTCACTTCGCTTGGGGGCGTCGTTCTGGTAGCCGTGCCCGAAATGTCGGAAATCACCCTCCCCTCCGTCACCACAGCCAAGGGCGACCTCTGGGTGTTCGGCTATGGCTCGCTGATGTGGCGGCCGGGCTTCGAATTCAGGGAACGCGTCCCGGCGCGGCTGGTCGGCGAGCACCGCGCGCTCTGCGTCTACTCCTTCGTGCATCGCGGCACGCCGGAGCAGCCGGGCCTGGTGCTCGGGCTCGACCGCGGCGGCGCCTGCCGCGGCATTGCTTTTCGCGTCGCCGAGAAGGACCGCGCCGACGTCGTCGCCTATCTGCGGGCGCGCGAGCAGGTCACGTCCGTCTATCGCGAGGTGATGCGCTCGGTGTGGCTTGAGAACGATGCGCGACAGCGCGTCTCCGCGCTCGCCTATGTCGTCGACCGCGGCCACGTCCAATATGCCGGCCGACTCTCGTTCGCCGACCAGCATCGCCATGTCGTCCAGGGCCATGGCCAGTCCGGCGCCAACCGCGACTACGTGACGGCAACGGTGAAGGCGATCGAGGCCGAAGGTTTTCGCGACACGCAATTGCATAAGCTCGCGACCATGCTGCATGGTGATGCGCATTCCCTGCACGCGCCGGCTCCCGCCGAAGATCGAGAGAACCGCTAGCTCTGCGACGGAGCGTAGCTCGGCGACGAGCCGATCAACTGCTCCTGCTCTTTCCGGCCCGCTTCGACGAGGCGAGCGGTCGCGTCTTCGATGGCGGTTTGCACGCGCGAGAGAAACTCGTCTTTCGGCAGGCCTGATGGCAGCGGATCGAGGAACTCGACCACCAGCGTGCCGGGATAGCGCATGAAGGTGCGGCGCGGCCAGAACAGGCCGGAATTGAGCGCGATCGGCAGGCACCGCACGCCGCAGGACGAATAGATCTGCGCAAAGCCGGTCTTGTAATCGGGCGCGGCGCCGGGCGCCCGGCGTGTGCCTTCCGGAAAGATCACGAGCTGCCCGCCTGCGCGCACCGCGTCGCGCGCCCGCCGCGTCATGTCCAGCAGCGCCTTCACGCCGGCCTTGCGGTCGATCGCGATCATTCCGGTCTTGACCAGGAACTGGCCGAACACCGGGATCTGCATGAGCTGACGCTTGAGAATGAAGATCGGACGGTTGAAGAAGCCCGGCAGCACGAAGGTCTCCCAGAACGACTGATGCTTCGCCGCGATCACCAGCGGCCCTGCCGGGATCTTCTCCTGCCCGCGGAATTCGACCTTGATGTTGCAGATCACGCGCATCAGGAACAGCGTCGCCTTCGCCCACCATTGCGCGACCGTCAGCATGGCGCGCGGCGGCAATGCGAAGGTCGGCAGCGCCACGATCGCGAGGCATACGAGCACAGCATAGAACAGCACGTTGAAGAGGAGCGAGCGCAGGAAAATCAAAAACATCGATGGTCCGATCAATTGGCCTGTGCCGTGGCGGGCCGCTTCGGCGCCACGCCAGCAGGCTGCTCCGACATCTCGGGCGAAAGGTCAATCCCGAAATCCTCCAGCCGCACCCTCAGCTCGGCGGCGATGTATTTGACGTATTCGGACAGGAGCAGCCGCAAGGTGGAGGCCGAGGTCCACCACGGCTCCTCACGCCATTTTTCGCCGACCACTGCGAACGGGATCAGTGTGGTTTCCGGCATCGCATGCGAGAACTCCACCAGCGCGCGCGGCATGTGATAGTTCGAGGTGACGACGATCAGCGATCTGAAGCCGCGCCCCTCGGCCCAGCGCCGCGCTTCCGCCGCGTTGCCGCGGGTCGAGACCGCGGTGCGGTCGAGATCGACACAGCAATGCATGAAGGACTGGTTCTCCGGCAGCGTCCGGGAGATGTCGCTCGCCGTCGAGGTCGGGTGCACGCCAGAGATCAGGAGCCGCTTGCCGTAGCCGGCCGCCAGGAGCTCCATCGCATCCGACACCCGCGAGGAGCCGCCGGTCAGGACCACGATGCCGTCCGCCTTGCGGTCCGGCGCGATCTCAGCGCCGCGCAATTGCGCCAGGAAGGCGATGAAGCCCGCCGCCGCGCCGACGAAGACGAACGCGATCGTCGATACCAATGCCGCGCGCAGCCAGCCGCGCGGCAATTTCGGCGATCGATCGTCGGTCGGCGAGGTCATATGATGTCGGTGATCCCTTCCCCGGATGATTTTAGGACGTTTTGAGGCGAAGTGGAGTCCGGTTTATCGGGCTCAATCGACATCATTCAGCGTCGCGAACAGCGTCTGGCGCGAGGCAACCGCGGTGATGGCGCCGATCAGCACCGCCTGCACGGCGAGCACGATGTAGCCCGACGGCCGCAGCGAGAAGGTGCCGAGCAGGGCTGCGAACTGGTCGCCGACGGGGGTCCCGGAAAACCAGCCGGCGATCGACTCGGAGAAGCCGAACACCAGCATGGCGGCGCCGCCGCCGATCACGCCGCCCTCCAGGCCCAGCCTGAGGAAGTGACGCAGAAAGCGGTTGGCGATGTACCGGTCGCCGGCACCGACGAAATGCAGGACCTCGACGATCGGTTGGTTCGCCGCCATGGCGCCGCGGGTCGCGAACGAGACCGAGATGATGGTCGCGATGATGACGAGGGCGAGGATGCCGATGCCGGCGAGGACGGTGGCGTTGGTCATCGAGCGCATCCGCTCGATCCAGGCGCGGTGATCGTCGACGCTGGCGCTTGGTGCGGCCTGGGTCACGCGCGCGCGCAAGGCGCCGAGATCGAGCGGCGTGCCGGGCTGCACGCGCGCGATGATCATGCGCGGCACCGGCAAATCATCCATCGACAGGCCGGTGCCGAGCCAGGGCTCGAGCAGCTTGCCGCTCTCGTCCTTGGTGAACGGCTTGACCTCGATGATGCCGGCCTGCGCGCGGATGGCCTCTGTCACTGCCGCGGTGTCGCGATCGAGATCGCGGCCGGTCTGCGGGCGGACCTGGATGGTGATTTCGCTTGCAACGTCCGACTGCCATTCCGCGGCGGAGGCACTGACGAGCAGCACCGTGCCCGTGGTCATCGAGGCGAGGAAGGTCATGATGGCGACGACAGCAACCAGCGCGCGGCCGTGGATCGAGGCGCGCGGCACGATCGGCGACATGTTGCGCGCCTTGGGCGGAAGCTGCGGACGCTCCGGTCCGAGATCTACCAGCACGCCGCGGTCGTCGGGCCTACTCATAGACGTGCAGCCGCCCCTGGTGCAGCACGAAGCGTCGCGCCTCGTACTGGTCCATCAGGCCGATGTCGTGGGTGGCGATGATGACGGCGGTGCCCGATTTGTTGAGCTCGATGAACAGCCGCAGCAGCCGGCGGCCAAGCGTCGGATCGACGCTGCCGGTCGGCTCGTCGGCGAGCAGGAGCTGCGGCCGCGAGATCACGGCGCGCGCGATCGCCGCGCGCTGCTTCTCGCCGCCGGACAGGATCGGCGGCAGCGCGTCCATGCGGTCACCAAGGCCGACCCAGCGCAACAGGTCGATCACCTCCTTGCGATAGCTCGACTCGCTGCGGCCCATGACGCGGAATGGCAAGGCGACGTTCTCATAGGTCGTCATGTGGTCGAGCAGGCGGAAGTCCTGGAGCACGATGCCGATGCGCTTGCGCAGATCCGCGATCTCGTCCTTGCCGAGCTGCGAGATGTCGTGGCCGAACAGGTTGACGAGGCCGCGCGTCGGCCGGTGCGACAGGAACAACAGACGCAGCAGCGAGGTCTTGCCGGCGCCGGACGGGCCGGTGAGAAACTGGAAGGAATGCGCCGGAATCTCGAAACTGAGGTCGCGCAGAATCTCCGGCCCCAGTCCGTAACGCAATCCGACATTTTCGAACCGAACCAAGCTCAGCTCCGTTCGAGAGGGGGCGCGGGCCGCGCTGCTGCGCTCCGCCACACGCGATCAACGGGTTTTGCGACCGTTATGGTTTCCGGTTCGTTAACGGTCGCTCTGTAGCATCTGGGATGCCCGGTTCTCCGCGACCGAAGCATCGTCAAGACCAGTCCGTGCATCAAGGCTCGTGTCCATGCATATCGTCTGCCCCCATTGTACGACATCCTACGCCATCAAGCCCGCGAGCCTGGGGGCGAACGGACGAACGGTCCGCTGCTCCCGCTGCAAGGAGACCTGGGTCGCCTATGCCGAGGATGCCATCGAGGAGGCGTCCGTCCCGGCCATGGCGGCCGCCAGCCAGGCCGACGACCAGTCCGACCTCGCCGAGCAGTGGAACTCCTACGCCAGGGACGTCGGCGCCGCTGACACGCCTGTCGTCGACAGCCCCTCGATCGCCAGCGACTGGCCGGCCGAGGACGCCCAGGCGACCGAGGACGAATGGTCAGCGGCGGCCCGTGCCGCCGAGGATGACGTCGTCGGCGCGCAGCACCAGTCTTGGTTCCGCAGCCTGTTCAGCCGCCGCGGGGCGCGGGTGAGGCGCCAGGCCCCCACCGAGGCTCCGCGAAAATCCCATTTCGGTCTGCCGACCGCCTGCGCCGCCATGGGCGCGCTGGTGCTGGCGCTGGTCATCTGGCGCGGCGACATGGTCCGGCTGCTGCCGCAGACGGCGGCGTTCTACAAGATGGTCGGACTCGAAGTTAATTTGCGCGGGCTGGCGTTCAAGGACGTCAAGCTCTCCAGCGAGACCGTGGACGGTAAGCAGGTGCTGGTGATCGAGGGCGTGATCGTCGGTCAAAGCAAGAAGCCGCTCGATATCCCGCGGCTGCGCTTTGCGGTGCGCGACGCGCAGGGAGCGGAAATCTACGCCTGGAACACCGTGCTGGAGCAGACCGTGCTGCAGCCGGGTGAGCGCGCCTTCTTCCGCTCGCGCCTGGCCTCGCCGCCGCCGGAGGGCCGCAATATCGACGTCCGCTTCTTCAACCGGCGCGACATTGCCGGCGGCAGCGTATAATCGATTTTGCATATCCCGCACGGGAGGCTGGTCTCAAGGTTGGTCTCATGCCGAAAATCCTGATCGCCGACGACGAGGACTCGATGCGCCAATTGGTGGCGCGCGCCATCGCCATGGACGGCCACGAGACCGTCACTGCACAGGACGGCGCCGAGGCGCTGGAAATCCTGACCCGCGAGAACGGCGCGTTCGATCTCCTGCTCACCGACATCCAGATGCCGGTGATGGACGGCATCGCGCTGGCGCTCTCCGCCGCGCGCGATTTCCCCGACCTGACCATTTTGCTGATGACCGGCTTTGCCGACCAGCGCGAGCGCGCCTCGAATTTGAATGCGCTGGTGCATGACGTCGTGACCAAGCCGTTCTCGGTGGCCGACATCCGTACGGCGGTCGCGGACGCGCTGGCAGCGAAGAAAGCGTAGGGGCGCGGCGTATTCCGCTGTCAGGCCCCGGCCTTGACCGGGGCACCCAGTACGCCGCGGCCTCTCGGTTCAATCACAACCGTCTCTGGAATACTGGATCGCCCGCCTGCGCGGGCGATGACACCGAGTGTGACGTCAAAAATCCTTCAGCAGACGCTCGAGGTAATCGAGCTCGATCTGCGGACGCGCGGGATCGCTCAGGCGGCGGCGGAGCTCTTCGAGGATGCGGCGCGCGCGCTGGGCATCGATCTCGCCGGGAATCTTGACCGTGTAGTCGTCGCTGTATTCCTTGCCGCGCAGCGGCCGGCCCAGCGGGTCGGTCCGTTCGCCGCCGCTCTGCTGGCGGCCGACAGCCTGACCGGGGCCGTCACCGTCGCCCGGATCCTGGCCTTCGCCGTTCTGCTGCCCGCCGAGCGCGTCGGCGAGATCCTGCATGCCCTTGCGCAGGGCGTCGATGGCCTTGCCCTGCGATGTCGTCGCACCGTCGGCATCGCCCTCGCCGATCTGATTGCCGGCGTCTCCCATGGCGTTCTCGGCGGCGTCGAAGCCGTCATCGCCATCCTGGTCGCCGTCCTGACCCTGACCTTGGCCCTGCTGACCTTGTTGGCCCTGCTGCCCCGGCTGCTTCTGCCCGCGCTGGCCCTTCTGGCCATCCTGCTGCAAGCCCATCTCGGCGAGTTTCTTCTTGAGGGCCTCCAGCCGCTTCTTCAATTGCTCCTGCCGGCCCTGCGTATCCTGCGACCCTTCGCGCGACGCCGAGGGATCGTTCGGATCGGGATAGAGATATTTCTCCATGTCCCGGATCGCCCGGGACTGCTGGCCAATGCTCTCGTCCGAGTTCTTGTCCTTCAGGTTGTCGGCGGATTGCTTCATCGACCGCTCGGCGCTGTCGAGCAGTGCATCCAGACTCTTTTGGTCGGCGCGCGACGACTGGGCGAGACCAATCGAAGCCGTGGAACAGGACAGCATAAGCACGAGACAAGCCGTGGCGAGCCTTCCGCGCGTGACCTTGCCGTTCTGCCAGATTGAGGTGTGTTTCATGAGCTATCTCGCTCCCTGGGATTCACGCCAGGTCCTGAGCTCTTCGCGCAAGGCATCCTGCTGCCTTGCCAGGTCCTCCAGCTGATCGCTGGTCGCGCCGCGCGTCTTCTGCCGCAGCTCTCTCGATTTACGCAGGATCTCCGCGACCTTGGGCGGCAGAGGCTTGGTGCGTTGGCCGCGTTTGGAGTCCTTGCTCTGCCGGTCGGTTTCGTCGCGAAGCGCGTTCTGCTCCCGGAGCAGATCGTTCAGCTCGCGCGCAATCTCGTCCATCTCTTTTTGCTCGGCGCTGGGCGGCCCCGGAGGATTTTCCAGCGCGCGGGCCAGGCGGTCCAGCTCGCGCGCCGCCGCTTCGCGGTTGCCGCGCTGGATCAGCCGCTCGATGCGCTTCATCTGGTCGTCGAGGCCGATGGCCGGCCGCGCCAGCGGATTGCTGCGCATCTGCTGCGCGTACTGGCGCATATAATTGTCCAGCGCGGTCCGCAGATTGTCCATGAGCTTCTTGAGCTCTTCGTCGCTGGCGCCGCGCTGAAGCGCCTGCTTGAGCGCGTCCTGCGCCGCGCGCAACGCCTTGGCGACGTCGCTGATGTTGCCGTCCTCGATCGTCACCGCAAGCGCCCACAGGCTCGCCACGACCTCACGCAGGGAATCGTCGGTGCGCGCCGCCTCGAGCTGGCGTGCGACGCTATGCAGGCCGAGATACTGCCCGGCTTCCGGCGTGAACATCTCGGGCGCGATCATCAGCGCATCGAGCGCGGCGTAGACGTCGGAATTCTTGTTGGCGTCGAGCGCGAGGATGCGGCGCTGCTCGATCAGCGCGCGGGCGAGCGGCTTGGTGAACAGCCGGCCCGGCAAGCGCATGTTGAAGGGCTCGCTCTTCGCCTCGTTGCCGGCCTCGTCCTTGGCAGTGAGCGTCAGCGTCACGTCCGCGCCGGAATAGGGATCCTCGCTGAGGTCCTTCACCGTCTGGCCGACGCCGTTGCGGGTCCGCGCATTGGGCAGGGTCAGCGCGAATTGCGGCGGCTGGAACAGCGGCCGCGCGGCCTTGCCGTCCGCGTCCTTGGTTCCGTCCTTGTCTTCGGTTGCGCGCGGAACGAATTGCGCGGCGGCGCCCGTGACGCCGTAATCGTCCTCGATCTTGTAGGAGAGCTGCAACGCGCCGTAGGCCTGACGCTCGGGATCCTTGGCGAGCGCGATCGTCGGCGGGCGGTCGGGCGTCGCCGCGAACGCCCATTGCGGCTGGCCGGAGGGCGCGCGGACATGCGCGGTGCCGTCGCCGGTGATGGTAAAATGCTTCTCGTTGGTGCCCTTCGGCGCGGCCTCGGTGGGCGCGACCTCCTTGAGGCCACCGGAGATGACGACATCGAGGCTGCTGCCGGAGGAGCGCACGATCAGGGTCGAGCCGGCCGGAACTGCGAGCGGGCCGCTGGCAGGCAGCGCCGCGGCCTCCTTGTTGGCGGCCGACAGGATGACCGGCGGCTTGCCGGTGTAGAGCGGCGGCGTGATCCAGGCATCGACGCGGACGTTGGTCGGCGCCAGCACGCCGTTCCAGTCGAACGCGGCACCTAACCGCATCGCGCGCTCGTCGCCGGCGGCGAAGAAGGTCGCGACCAGCATCACCATGACCAGCGCGCGCAGCGCCCAGGGATCGTGCAGGGCGAGGCGCGGATGTGGCAAGCCGGCACGGATGCGCTTGAGCGAAGCCAGCGTGCGCTCGCGCTGCGCCTGCCACAACGCCAGCGCGACCGGGTCTTTCGAGCTCAGCGTGTCCGTCAGCGTCGTCGCCGGGCGGTGACGGATACCGGAGCCACGGTCGAGCCGGCTCAGAGCCTCGTCGCGGCCCGGCCAGCGGAAACGAATCAGGGGGACCAGAGCGGCGATTGCGATGCCGGCAAAAGCCACGAGACCGATGGCACGGACGACGGACGGCAGCACCAGCCAGAGGCCGGCCCACGACACCACCAGGAACAGGCCGACGACAGTCAGCACCCGCGCCAGATGTGGCCAGGCACGTTCCCACGCGATGGCATAAATGGCCCGATCGAGGGCCTGCGCCAGCTTCAGCCGCGACAGAGCGTCGCCATCGCGGATCGGGTCTGACGGGTCGGGGGTGACGCCGTTCAATCAATTCTCCAGGTTGCCCGGTAGAGAAGCGTATCACAACGGCAGCACTGAGGCATCCGTTCCGGTACGGGAGAGACCCCTTTTCCCGCATAACACGAGGACGTGACTGGCCGGGCGCAACACCGTAATTTCCACGCGCCATTCCGAGGAAAACGCAAGGAAATAGAGGGAACGCCATGGACAAGAAGATGCACGACAAGGGCCTGGAAGTCCGCAAAGCGGTGCTGGGCGAGGCCTATGTCAACAATGCCCTGAAGAACGTCGACGATTTCAACCGTCCGTTCCAGGAGATGCTCAACGAATATTGCTGGGGCACCGTGTGGGGCCGCGAGGAACTGCCGCGCAAGACCCGCAGCATGCTCAACATCGCCATGATCGCGATCCTCAACCGCCAGCACGAGTTTCGCGCGCATCTGAAGGGCGCGCTGACCAATGGCGTCTCCCGCGACGAGATCCGCGAGATCCTGATGCTGGTCGCGATCTATGGCGGCATGCCGGCCGCAGTCGACAGCTTTCGCATCGCGCGCGAGGTGTTCGCGGAGATCGACGGCAAGGCGTGAGGCCGCCTCTGTTCGCCGCCTCACATCCAACGAACAACGAAGAAGAAAGAAGGAAACACCATGCACATCGGATTCATCGGCCTCGGAAACATGGGTCTCCCGATGGCGCGGCGGCTGATCGAGGCCGGGCACAAGCTCGTCGTGTTCGACACCCGCAAGGAGGCCGTCGACAAGCTCGTGGCGCGCGGCGCCACCGCTGCAACCTCGCCGAAGGACGTCGCCGATCAGGTCGAGACGGTCATGGCGAGCCTGCCCTCGCTGCAGGCGTCGCTCGAGGTCGCGACGGGTGCGAACGGCGTGATCGAAGGGAGCCGCGCCAAGCGCTTCATCGATCTCTCCACCGTCGGCTCGACGATGGCGGCGAAGATCCACGGCCTGCTGGCAAAACGCGACATCGTGCAGATCGACTGCCCCGTCTCCGGCGGCGTCGGCGGCGCCGAGAAGGGCACCCTGGCGGTGATGGTCTCAGGGCCCAAAGCCGAGTTCGAGCTGCTCAAGCCCGCGCTCGACGTGATCGGAAAAGTGTTCTTCATCGGCGAGAAGCCGGGCGCGGCGCAGACCATGAAGCTCGCCAACAATTTCCTGTCGGCGACCGCGATCGTGGCGACCTCGGAAGCGGTGGTGATGGGCGTCAAGGCGGGGCTCGATCCCGCGGTGATGATCGACGTCATCAATGCCGGCTCCGGCATGAACACCGCGAGCCGCGACAAGTTTCCGCGCTCGGTGCTGCCGCGGACGTTCGACTTCGGCTTCGCCACGGGGCTGATGGTGAAGGACGTGCGGCTGGCGCTGGAGGAGATGAAGCAGCTCGGCCTGTCGATGGAGGTCGCCGACGCGGTCGGACGGCTATGGGAGACCGTGATCAGCGCGGAAGGCGCCGAGTCCGACTTCACCGCGGCGATCAAGCCGATCGAAAAGAAGGCGGGAGTTGTGGTCGGCGGAACGAAGGGTGGATTGGCGGGGAAGTAGCCGCCCCGCACGCTCGTCGTCCCGGGGCGTGCGAGGCGCGAGCCCGGGACCCATAACCACAGGCGGATGTGGTTACGGGGACTCGGAGTTACAGCTCAGCCAAACAACCACTTCTTGTGGTTATGGGTCCCCGCCCCTCGTGCGCAATTGCGCACTAGGCGGGGACGACAGCGAGGATGAGGCGCGGCCTTACCGCCCCTCAATCCCTCACAGCCACGGCGCCGGCGTGTCCATCGCGATCAGCTGCTCGACCTCGATGCGCGGGCGCACGACGGCGTATTGATCGCCCTTTACCAGCACTTCCGGAACCAGCGGCCGCGTGTTGTAGGTGCCGGCCTGCACCGCGCCATAGGCGCCCGCGGTCATGATGGCGATGAGATCGCCAGGCTTCGGCGTCGGCAGCGTGCGATCCAGTGCGAGATAGTCGCCGGTCTCGCAGACCGGGCCGACGACGTCGGCCATGATCGTGGCGGCGCCCGCGGCCGGCTGCGTCACCGGCAGAATGTCGTGATGCGCCTCGTACAGCGTCGGGCGGATCAAATCGTTCATGGCGGCGTCGATGATGACGAAATTCTTGCCGTCGCCGTGCTTCACGTAGATCACCCTGGCGACCAGGATGCCGGCATTGCCGACGATCATGCGGCCCGGCTCGAACATCAGCGTGCAGCCGAGATTGTGGCTGACGCGCTTGACCATGGCGGCATAGGCGTCGGGCGCCGGCGGCGCCTCGCGGTCCATGTAATAGGGAATGCCGAGGCCGCCGCCGAAATCGACGTGGCTGATGTTGTGACCGTCGCTGCGCAGCGTCTGCACGAATTCGGAGAGGATGCGGAACGCAGTCTCCATCTTGGAGAGATCGGTGATCTGGCTGCCGATATGCACGTCGGTGCCGGTGACCTGGATACCCGGCAGCTTTGCGGCGCGCGCATAGACCTCGCGGGCATAGGCGATCGGAATGCCGAACTTGTTCTCGGACTTGCCGGTCGAGATCTTGGCGTGCGTGCCAGCATCGACGTCCGGATTGACGCGCACGGAGATGCGCGCGGTCTTGCCCATCTCGGTCGCAAGCCGCGACAACAGCTCGAGCTCGGGCTCGGATTCGACGTTGAGGCAGAGGATGTCGGCGGCCAGCGCGGCACGTAATTCGGTTTCGGTCTTGCCGACGCCGGAGAACAGGATCTTGCTGGCGGGAATGCCGGCGGCCAGCGCACGCTTCAATTCGCCGCCGGAGACGACGTCGGCGCCGGCCCCGAGCTTGGCTAGCGTGCGCAGCACCGACTGGTTGGAATTCGCCTTCATGGCGTAGCAGACCAGCACCTTCTCGCCGGCGAAGGCGTCGGCGAAGACGCGGTAGTGCCGCTCGAGCGTCGCGGTCGAATAGCAATAGAACGGCGTACCGACGGTTGCGGCCAGCTCGGACAGGTTCACGGCCTCGGCGTGCAGCACGCCGTTGCGATAGTCGAAATGGTTCATGGCGTCAGCTCAGCTATCCCGGCTCATTTTTTGCCGGGAGGTTCGTCCAGGAGCGGGTCGAGGATAAACGATTTCTTCTTGCCCTTGGCGGCGGCAGGCGCCGCGTCCGCACCGTACCCGGGATTGAACACGCTCGGCGTCCTCTGGGCTTCCGTCTCGGTGTCGGTTGGAGCTGCGACATTGGCCGTGGATGCACTGGAGGCGGTCGGCGGCAGATCCAGCGGGCCCTTGCGGCCGCAGCCGGCAAGCGCGAGCGCCGTCAGGCTCAAGACAATGATGGCCCACCCCGAGCCGGCCGGGCGAAACTTTGACGTCACGACGAAATCCCCACTACGCGGGCCGCACCATACAGAGATTGGCACGCTCTGGCGAGAGCCGGATGACCATGAAACATAAGCGAAATTTTGCCCTCAGCCCAATTTTCGCTCTTTTTCCAGCCGCTTCGCCCAGGCCTTGGCCTGCGACGCCACGTTCTTCGGCGCGGTGCCGCCGAAGCTGGTCCGGCTCTTCACCGACGATTCGACCGAGAGCACGCCGAGCACGTCCTTGGTAATCTTGGGCTCGATCGCCTGCATCTCCTTCAGCGGCAGCTCGTGCAGCGCCACCCCGCCCTCGGCGGCTTTCGCCACGATACGGCCGGTGACGTGGTGGGCGTCGCGGAATGGCATCTTCAGCGTCCGCACCAGCCAGTCGGCAAGGTCGGTCGCGGTGGCATAGCCCTCGCCCGCCGCCGCCTTCATCTTCGCTTCGTCGGGCATGAGATCGCGGACCATGCCGGTCATGGCGCGGATCGCGAGCGACAGGGCGGCAAAGCCCTCCATCGCGCCCTGCTTGTCCTCCTGCATATCCTTTTGATAGGCGAGCGGCAGGCCCTTCATCACGATCAGGAGGCCGTTGAGCGCGCCGATGACGCGGCCGGTCTTGGCGCGCACGAGCTCGGCGGCATCCGGATTGCGCTTCTGCGGCATGATCGAGGATCCCGTGGTGAACTTGTCGCTGAGGCGGATGAGACCGACCAGCGGCGAGGTCCAGATCACGATCTCCTCGGCAAAGCGCGACATGTGCACGGCGCAGATCGAGGCCGCCGACAGCGTCTCCAGCACGAAGTCGCGATCGGAGACCGCATCGAGCGAGTTCGCCATCGGGCGGTCGAAACCGAGCGCTTTCGCGGTGGCGTGGCGGTCGATCGGGAACGAGGTGCCGGCGAGCGCGGCGGCGCCGAGCGGCGATTCATTGAGCCGCTTGCGGGCGTCCTGGAAACGGCCGCGGTCACGCGCCGCCATCTCGACATAGGCGAGCAGATGATGGCCGAAGGTCACGGGCTGCGCGGTCTGCAGATGCGTGAAGCCGGGCATCACAGTCGCGGCATGTTCGAGCGCGCGATTGACGAGCGCGGCCTGGAACGCGGCGAGCGCCGCATCGGTCTCGTCGAGAACGTCGCGGACATAGAGACGGAAATCGGTCGCAACCTGGTCGTTGCGCGAGCGCGCGGTGTGCAGCCGGCCGGCGGCGGGGCCGATCAGCTCGGACAGGCGGCTCTCGACGTTCATATGGATATCTTCGAGGGCACGCTTGAATGTGAAGCCGCCCTTGCCGATCTCTGACAAAATCGTGTCTAGACCCTTGCCGATATTTTTCGCATCAGAGCCCGTGATGATGCCCTGCGCGGCAAGCATCGCGGCGTGCGCCTTGGATGCGGCAATGTCCTGGGCAAAGAGGTGACGATCGACGTCGATGGAGACGTTGATCTCTTCCATGATCTCATCGGGGCGCTCCGAGAACCGGCCGCCCCACATCTTGTTGCTCATGATCCCCTGCTCACGCCTTGCTTGCCGCTGCTGCCGCACGTTTGCTGGCCGGAGCCAGCCGTATTAAGAGGCCCCTGATAGCCATATCTGCGACCGGATGACAAACGATATGCTCGACAAGACGCCCTCCGCCACGCGCCGGATCCCCCTCGTCATCGCCACTGTGGCGATCGGGGGGCTGGCCGGCTTCGCCGCGCTGTACGGGCTGGGCCTGAACCGGGCGCCCTCAGGCGATCCGGCCTGCCGGGCCGCGGTGGCAACGGCGCAAAAAATCGCTCCCCTCGCCCATGGCGAACTGGCCGCCCTGACCGTGGCGAGCGCGCCGCTAAAACTGCCCGACCTGGTCTTCGAGGACGCTGACGGCAAGCCGAAGAAGCTGTCCGATTTCCGCGGCAAGACGCTGCTGGTCAACCTCTGGGCCACCTGGTGCGTGCCCTGCCGCAAGGAAATGCCGGCGCTGGACGAGCTCCAGGGCAAGCTTTCGGGCCCGAATTTCGAGGTGGTGGCGATCAACATCGACACCCGCGACGCCGAGAAGCCCAAGACGTTCCTGAAAGAGGCCAACCTGACCCGGCTCGGCTATTTTAGCGATCAGAAAGCCAAGGTTTTCCAGGACCTTAAAGCCATAGGCCGGGCCCTGGGCATGCCGACCTCGGTGCTGGTCGACCCACAGGGCTGCGAGATCGCGACGATCGCGGGGCCGGCGGAATGGGCGAGCGAGGACGCGCTCAAGCTGATCCGGGCTGCGACGGGCAAGGCCGCCGCGTCGCTCTAGGCGGTGTGTACTAAGCCGTGACGTTTAGGTTGCCGCCGACGCCGGCGCCGACATTGGCGAGCGAAGGCTGACCGGCGCCGAGCAGCGTCAGGACGGTGGATTTCTCCATATCCGCGTTCTGCTTCATCAGCGTCGCCGAGATATTCGACTGTAGCGCGCCTTGCTGAGCGGCCAGCATGGTGCTGACCATCGCCATCATGTCCATTACGCAAACCCTCTTACCGGGCGCAGCCTAGGGGCGATGGGTTAATGCGACATGAATTGTCACGGTGCGGATGCACGGCCGGAGGGCGATAGCGCCGTAGGGTGGGCAAAGCGGCTTGTCCGCCGTAGCTCGAAGAGCGAAGGCGGAAGCGTGCCCACCAATTTCCACCGCATCATTGGAGAGATGGTGGGCACGGCGCCTTGCGCCTTTGCCCACCCTACGGCACCGGAAATTGGATCAGCGCGTCGGAACCGGCTTGGCGCCCCGGTAGTCGTAGAAGCCACGCTGGGTCTTGCGGCCGAGCCAGCCGGCCTCGACGTATTTCACCAGCAGCGGGCACGGGCGATATTTGGAGTCGGCGAGGCCCTCGTGCAGCACCTGCATGATCGACAGGCAGGTATCGAGGCCGATGAAATCGGCGAGCTCGAGCGGGCCCATCGGATGATGCGCGCCAAGCTTCATCGCCGCGTCGATGGCCTCGACATTGCCGACGCCTTCATACAGCGTGTAGATCGCCTCGTTGATCATCGGCAGCAGGATACGATTGACGATGAAGGCCGGGAAATCCTCGGAGACCGCGACCTGCTTGCCGAGCTTGGAGACGAATTCCTTGGACGCCTCGAAGGTCTGGTCGTCGGTGGCGATGCCGCGGATCAGCTCGACCAGCTCCATCAGCGGTACCGGATTCATGAAGTGAATGCCGATGAAGCGCTCGGGCCGGTCGGTGGCGGCGGCTAGCCGCGTGATCGAGATCGAGGAGGTATCGGAGGCGACGATCGCCTCCGGCTTCAGCACCGCGCAGAGCTCGTGGAAGATCTTGCGCTTGACCTCTTCCTTCTCGACCGCGGTCTCGATCACGAGGTCGCAATCGGCGAGGTCGTCGAGCTTCTCGGCGAGCTTGATGCGCGCCATCGCCTTGGTCTTGTCGTCCTCGCTGACGGCCTTCTTGGAGACCTGGCGCGCCAGATTGCCATTGATGGTGGCCATGCCCGACTTGAGCCGGTCGGCCGAGACGTCGTTGAGCACCACGTCGAAACCGGCCAGCGCCGCGACATGCGCGATGCCATTGCCCATCTGACCCGCGCCGATCACGCCGACCTTCTTGATCACTGCCGCCATAATGTCATCCACCGGAACGGCGCGCAGATCGCGCCTGCCTCATCCCCCGAGCCGGGAGGTCCGATTTAATCAGAAACTCGATTAGATCAGAATCCTGGCTCGAAACCTAGATTGGATCGCTTCCCCGGCGTGCCCCACGCCAAAGAAAACGCCTTGAAAAAGAAAAACCGGCCGGAGTGTACCACTCCGGCCGGTGTTTTTAGCGCGTTTTTACTTGCCGAGCTTGGCGAGCGCTTCGGTGAGCTCAGGAACCGCCTGGTAGAGGTCGGCGACCAGGCCGTAATCGGCGACCTGGAAGATCGGCGCGTCCTCGTCCTTGTTGATCGCGACGATCACCTTGGAGTCCTTCATGCCGGCCAGATGCTGGATCGCGCCGGAAATGCCCACCGCGACATAGAGCTCGGGGGCCACCACCTTGCCGGTCTGGCCGACCTGCCAGTCGTTCGGCGCATAGCCGGCATCCACCGCCGCGCGCGAGGCACCGACGCCGGCACCGAGCTTGTCGGCGAGCGGTTCGATGTACTTGGCGAAGTTCTCGCGGCTCTGCATGGCACGGCCACCGGAGACGATGATCTTGGCCGAGGTCAGCTCGGGGCGGTCGCTCTTGGCGACTTCCTCGCCGACGAAGGACGACAGGCCCGGATCGGCCGCCGCAGCGACGTTCTCGACCGCGGCGCTGCCGCCTTCACCCGCCGCCGCAAAGGTCGAGGTGCGCACCGTGATGACCTTCTTGGCGTCCTTCGACTTCACCGTCTGGATGGCGTTGCCGGCATAGATCGGGCGCTCATAGGTGTCGGGGGCGACCACCTTGGTGATCTCGGAGACCTGCATGACGTCGAGCAGGGCTGCGACACGCGGCATCACGTTCTTGAAGCGCGAGGTCGCGGGCGCGACGATCGCGTCATAGCCGGAAGCCAGCGAGACGATCAGCGCGGCCAGCGGCTCGGCGAGATCGTGGGCGTAGGTCTCGCCCTCGGCAAGCAGCACCTTCTTCACGCCGGCAAGCTTGGCGGCGGCATCCGCCGCAGCCTTGGCGTTCTGGCCGGCCACCAGCACGTCGACATCCGCGCCGAGTGCGGCAGCCGCGGTCAGGGCCTTGTTGGTCGCGTCCTTCAGCGACGCATTGTCGTGTTCGGCAATCAGAAGCGTCGTCATCAGAGCACCCCGGCTTCGTTCTTGAGTTTCGACACCAGCTCGGCGACGTCCTTGACCTTGACGCCCGCCTTGCGGCCCGCCGGCTCCGTCGTCTTGAGAACCTCGAGACGCGCGGCGACGTCGACGCCGTAATCGGCGACGGTCTTCTCCGCGATCGGCTTCTTCTTGGCCTTCATGATGTTGGGCAGCGAGGCATAGCGCGGCTCGTTGAGACGGAGATCCGTGGTGACGATCGCCGGTCCCTTCAGCTTGACGGTCTGCAGACCGCCGTCGACTTCGCGGGTGACCTTGAAGTCAGAACCTTCGACCTCGAGCTTCGAAGCAAACGTCGCCTGCGACCAGCCGAGCAGCGCGGCCAGCATCTGACCGGTCTGGTTGCTGTCGTCGTCGATCGCCTGCTTGCCGAGGATAATCAGGCCGGGCTGCTCTTCGTCGGCGATCTTCTTCAGAATCTTCGCGACCGCGAGCGGCTCGACGGTGCCCTCGACCTTCACCAAGATGCCGCGGTCGGCGCCCATGGCGAGACCGGTGCGGATCGTCTCCGAGGCCTGCGCCGGTCCAATGGAAACCACGACGACCTCGGTGGCCTTGCCGCCTTCCTTCAGGCGCAACGCTTCCTCGACCGCGATTTCGTCGAACGGGTTCATCGACATCTTCACGTTGGCGAGTTCAACGCCCGATCCATCGCCCTTGACGCGGACCTTGACGTTGTAATCAACCACCCGCTTTACCGGCACCAAGACCTTCATCGATCCTCTTTCACTCAATTTGGGAGGGGGGTTATCAACTGGCGCGGAACCTAAAGGCCTGATCCGGCCCGGTCAACGCGCGACAGGGCCAAATTTTAGACCTTAGAAATATCGACCTCAATGGGTCAGCGATTCTGGCCCGGAACCCAGAGCACGTCGCCGGCGCCGTTATGGTTGGCGGCACGGCTGGCGACGAACAGGAAGTCGGACAGGCGGTTCATATACTGGATGCCAGCGGCGCCCACGGGCTCGCCGGGCCGGGCCGCCAGTTCCACCATCACGCGTTCCGCCCTGCGGCAAATCGTACGGGCAACGTGGAGGTAGGCGGCGGCCGGCGTGCCGCCCGGCAGCACGAAGGAGGTGAGCGGCGCCAGCTTGTCGTTGAGCGCGTCGATGTCGCGCTCGAGCCGCTCGACCTGGCTTGCCACCACCCGCAGCCGCTCGGCCTTGCCTTCACGCTCGGGCACCGCGAGGTCCGCGCCGAGGTCGAACAGATCGTTCTGGATGCGGCCGAGCATCGCGTCGAACTCGGACATGTCATGGGTGTGGAGCCTGACAACGCCGATCGCGGCATTGGTCTCGTCCACGGTGCCATAGGCTTCGATGCGCAGATCGTATTTCGGACGGCGCTCGCCCGTTCCGAGCGCCGTCGTGCCGTCGTCACCGGTCTTCGTATAGATGCGATTCAGCGTGACCATTTTTAACGCCCCATCGCCCAGACCGCGAGCATGGCAATCACGATCGCCACAAACTGAAGCAGCACGCGCCAGCGCATCAGCTTCTGCGAGGTGTTGGGCGAGCCGCCGCGCATCATGTTGACGAGACCGAGCAGCAGCACCACCGCCACGGCGCCGGCCGCTACCGGCAGGATGAAAGTACTCAGGAGAGATGCCATTTGGGGTAGATAACACCGTGCTTGCGGATGCGCCATGGTGCCGCGGCAGCCGCCGCCGTCATTCCGGGGCGATGCGAAGCATCGAGCCCGGAATGACGACGGGGGCGCTTCGCGATCTGGCTTTTAGGTCAATAATATCAGATGGTAGTGCGATGATTTCTGGTCTGCGCCAATTGCCCGGCTTTTTCGCCTCTCCCCGCGCACGGGGCGAGCGAGCGGCATCTGTCGTGTAGGTGGGCGCGTGAGGGCAATCCGCACCATCTACGTCGTCGTGGAAGATGCCTTCTACACCTTCCTCGCCGACGACGGCTGGGCGATCGCGAGCCATATCGCGCTGTCGACGCTGATGGCACTGTTCCCGTTCCTGATCGTGCTGACCTCGCTCGCCGGCTTCTTCGGCTCCAAGGAACTTGCCGATCAGGCCGCAAGCCTGATGCTTCAGGTCTGGCCCAAGCAGGTCGCCGATTCGATCTCGGGAGAAGTCCACGACGTTTTGACCACGACCCGCACCGGCGTGCTGACGATCGGCGCAGCGCTGTCGGTGTATTTCGCCTCCAACGGCGTCGAGGCGCTCCGCGTCGCGCTGAACCGCGCCTATGCGGTGGTGGAGATGCGGCGCTGGTACTGGCTGCGCCTTGAATCGATCGGCTACACGCTGGTCGCGGCCTTCACCGCGCTCGCGATGGCGTTCCTGATCGTGCTCGGGCCGCTCTTCATCGAGGCGGCGCGGCGCCATATCCCGCTGTTCGTCGAGTCCAACGAGAGCATCCTCACCTGGCTGCGCTACGGCATCACCGTGGGTGCGCTGGTGGTGGCGCTGATCATCCTGCATGCCTGGCTGCCGGCGGGACGGCGCGCCTTCCTCCAGATCCTGCCCGGCATCGTCTTCACCATCGTGGCGTCGCTGATCTCGGGCATCGTGTTCGGCCAATATCTGGCGCGCTTCGCCAACAACTACGTGACGATGTATGCGGGGCTCGCCTCGGTGATCATCGCGCTGGTGTTCCTGTATTTCATCGCCGCGATCTTCGTCTACGGCGGCGAGCTCAACGCCGCAATCATCAAGTCGCGGCTTCCTCACGGCGTTTCGCTTCAAGCAGCGCAGTCGCTAAAGCGCGCGGAGAAACAGGCTTGACCAGGAAGGCGTCGGCGCCGGCCTCGCGCGAGGCCGCCTCGTCCTCGCCACGGCCGGACACGCCGATGATGGGTATCTGAGCCAGCGGCGCCGGCATGGTCCGGATCCGCCTGATGGCCTCGACGCCGTCGATGCCAGGCAGCACCATGTCCATCAGCACCGCATCGAACGCGCCCTGCGCGAGCCGGTTCACCGCATCCTCGCCGCGCCCGATGAACTCGGCATGGTGGCCGAGCTCGGTCAGGATGGTGTTGAGCACGACGCGGCCGAACGGATTGTCCTCGACGCTGAGCACGCGCAGCGCGGCCATCGCATCCGCCTCGGCTTCGCCCTTCGACTTGCGGGACTTGCGCGATTCCGTCGCGTCGAGCGACATCGTCAACGTGAAGGTGGCGCCGCCGCCGCGCCGCGGGGCGACCGTGATGTCGCCGCCCATCGCGCGCGCCAGTTGCTTGACCGAGGAAAGGCCCAAGCCGGCGCCGCCGAAGCGCGAGGCGATGGTGACATTTGCCTGGGTGAAGGGGCGGAACAGCCGCTTGATCTCGGCCATGGTCAGGCCGATGCCGCTGTCGGACACCGCGAAGGCGACGCCGACCTTGCCCTTCGCCTTGTCTCTGGCCTTGCCTTTGGCGGGACGCCAAGGCGCGACCGCGAGCGCGACACCGCCCTGCTCGGTAAATTTGACGGCATTGTCGATCAGGTTCTCGAGCGCGGCGCGCAGGCGGACGGAATCGCCGACCACCAGCCCCGGCAGCTTCTCGGAGATATCGACCTGGGCCTGGAGGCCCTTGGCCGCGGCGCGTCCGGCGAGCGAATCGCCGGCGCTGCGGGCGAGCGCGCGCAGATCGAACAAATCCTGCCGCAAGGCACTTCCACCCTTGCCCGCCCCCTTGCCGGTCCTGGCGGCATCGACGAACAGGGTGGCAAGGCTCGCCAGATGCTCGGCACCGGCCTTGATGGTGTCGGCCCAGCGCCGCTCGCGCTCGCCGAGATCGGAAGTGGCGAGCAGGTCGCTGATCGCAAGAATCCCGGTCAGGGGGGTACGGACCTCATGGGCGAAGGCGGCGAGCGCGGCCTGGACCACGTCCGGCGCCACGGCCTTGGCGCTGCGCTTGCGCAACCGGCCGGTCGCCCCGGACCGCTTCCGAGGCGGTCGCCTGGACGTTCGCGTGGTGCGCGCTGAGCGCGTTTTCGCCGCCATGAATCCCTTCGAAGGGTCCCCTTCGATCCCCAGGCTCTCAAGCAAGCATCGCACGGCGGAACCCCTGGAGTCACGGCGGCGTTTTGCTAACCCCCAGAGAAACTTAACCTAATCCCACCAACCGGCGGATGCCGGCGGGCGTGGCGCCGTCAGCGCGCAGCTCGCGCAGGCCGGTCGAGCGGTCCGATTTCGACAACTTCCGGCCCGCCTCGTCCAGAATCAGGGCGTGGTGGCGATAGGCGGGTTCCGGCAGATTGAGCAGGACCTGGAGCAGGCGGTGAACCGAGGTGGCGTGAAACAGGTCCTGCCCCCGCACGACCTCGCTGATGCCCTGAAGCGCGTCGTCGACGACGACGGACAAATGGTAGCTGGTCGGCGTCTCCTTGCGGGCCAGGATGACGTCGCCCCAGGCCTCGGGCCGCGCGGGGACGGTACCATGCTCGCCGTCGGGGCCCACGCCCAGCTCAGTCCACCTCAGGCCGGCAACGCGTCGGCAGGCGGCCGCCATGTCGAGCCGGAGCGCGTAAGGCACGCCAGATGCAATGAGCCGGTCGCGCTCGCCGGCCGACAGCGATCTGGCGTCACCCGGATAAAGCGGCGCGCCATCGGGATCGCGCGGCCATGGCCCGGCGGCCTCGCGCGCGGTCACGAGCCTGGCGATCTCCGCGCGGCTTTCGAACGCGGGATAGACGAGACCAAGTGCAGAGAGTTTTTCGAGCGCGGCGCGATAAACCGCGAGATGCTCCGACTGCCGCCGCACCGGCGTTTCCCAGGCGATGCCGAGCCAGGCGAGGTCGTCGTAGATCGCCGTCTCATATTCCGGCCGGCAGCGCGTCGCGTCGATGTCCTCGATCCGCAGCAACAGCCGCCCGCCGGTCTCGCGCGCGCGGTCGAAATTGAGCAGCGCCGAATAGGCGTGGCCGAGATGCAAGAGGCCATTCGGACTGGGGGCAAAACGGAAAACGGGTGGCGCCATGCGGTGAAACTCGTCATGGCCGGGCATAGCCGTCCGAAGGGACGGCGTCGCTTCCGCTCGCCTATGTCCCGGCCATCCACGTTCTTCGGTGCGATACAGCGATCGTGTCAAGTCGTGGACAGATACGAACACTGTCACCCATGCTAGACATGTCGTGTGGTTAGAGAGACGTGGATGGCCGGGTCAAACCCGGCCATGACGCCGGAGAGAGTTTGCCGACCCAAATGACCATCCACCTCGAAACCCAGTCCGATCTCGAAGACGCCGTCCACGCGCTGATCAAGCGCGACCCGCGCCTCAAGCCCGTGCTCGAGATCGCCGGCATGCCCGCCTTGCGGCGGCGTGAGCCGGGTTTTACGGGGCTCGCCCACATCGTTTGCGGGCAGCAGCTTTCGACCGCGAGCGCCGCAGCGATCTGGGGGCGGCTGTCGGCCGCGTTCGATCCGTTCGACCATGAGGCCGTGAGCCGCGCCCGCACCGACCGGCTGGGACGGCTCGGCCTGTCCGCCGCCAAGATCAAGACGCTGAAACATCTCGCGCGCGAGATCAATGCGCAGCGGCTGAACCTCGATGTGCTTGCCGAGGAAGACGCCGAGGCCGCGCACCATACGCTGATCGCGCTGCCCGGCATCGGGCCATGGACGGCCGACGTCTATCTGCTGTTCTGCCTCGGGCACGGCGATGCCTGGCCGGCCGGCGACATCGCCGTGCAGGAGGGGATCAAAGTTGGCCTGGGCCTTCAGGCGCGGCCGACGGAGAAGCAGATGGCGCCGCTTGCCGAACCCTGGCGTCCCCTGCGCGGAGCAGCCGCGCATCTGTGGTGGAGCTATTATCGCGTGATCAAGAAGCGCGAAGGTGTCATCAGCAACCAGCCCTAGCCTCGCAGCCGTTCGCGATCGGCACGGGCGCATTCGGCCACGAAGTCGACGACGGCGCGCACCGCAGACAACTCGACCAGATCGGGATGGGCGAGCAGCCAGAGATCGGCGACGCTGACCAGTTTTTGCGGCGCGACGCGCACCAAGTCTGGATAGCTCTCCGCGACGAAGCAGGACAGCGCGGAGATTCCGATTCCAGCACGCACCGCCGCCAGCATGTCGCCCTGCGACGAGCAACGCATCACCATGGTGCCTTGCCGGGTGATCGCATCGCTCCAGCGCGCCAGCTGTGCGTTCGAATCCTGGTCGGCGAAGCCGATGACGCTGTGCCCCTTCCACTCGCCGCTCCGCTCCGGCAAGGACCGGCCCGTGGCATAGTCGCGCGAGGCATAGAAGCCGGTGCCGAGACGGCCGATCTTGCGGCCGACCAGATTTTCCTCGCCGCTGTCGACCGGTCGCAGCACGACGTCGGCCTCCCGCCGCCGCACGCTGGCCGGAAACGGATGGGTGATGATCTCGAGCCGAATGTGATCATGTGCGCCGAGAAACGATCGCAGCCGCGGCATCAGCCAGTGCGAGGCCAGCGTCGCGCCGATCGACAGCTTGACCGTGCCACGCGCCTTGCGACCGCCGGCGCCAACGGCGGCTTCGGCGCGGAGCGCGGCAGCGGCCATCGCCTCGGCATGCTCACGCAGCGTACGGCCGTCGGCGGTGAGCACGAAGCCGTCAGCGGCGCGCGCCAGCAGCTTGGTGCCGAGCTGCGCCTCCAGCGCCGCGATCTTGCGGCTGACGGTCGGATGGCTGGCGTGCAGACGCTTTGCCGCCGCAGTGAAGCTGCCGGTGTCGGCGACCGCAACGAAGGTCTTGCAGAGATCCCAATCCACGTCGGCTCCGTACAAATCTGAATATCCGCTTGTTCAATATTGAACGATCCCCGCCCGCCGTCCAACCCTATAGTGGGGTCAAACACGCCAGCGGCGGACACCCCGCCGACGCGACAATCGACATGGAAGCGCTCACCCCGGCCGGCAGGCTGGCGAAGTGCTTTGTCAGGAGGATCGGATGGCACTGCCCGCTCTGCTCAAGAACAATCTGGAGCTGCCCGTCGTCGGCTCGCCCCTCTTCATCGTCTCCGGGCCGGAGCTGGTGATCGCCCAATGCAAGGCCGGTGTCGTCGGCTCGTTTCCGGCGCTCAACGCCCGTCCGGTGGAAAAGCTCGACGAATGGCTGAGCCGCATCGAGGACGAGCTCGGCGAATACAAATCGCGCAATCCCGGCAAGAAGGTCGCGCCCTACGCCGTCAACCAGATCTGCCATGCCTCCAACGACCGCTTGATGAAGGACATGGAAACCTGTGTGAAGCACAGGGCGCCCATCATCATCACCTCACTGCGGCCGCCCGCCGAGATCGTCGAGGCCGCGCACTCCTATGGCGGGCTGGTGTTCCACGACGTCATCAACGTCAAGCATGCGCGCAAGGCCGCGGAGCAAGGCGTCGACGGACTGATCCTGGTGTGCGCCGGCGCCGGCGGACATGCCGGCATGCTGTCGCCGTTCGCGCTGGTGCGCGAGGTCAAGCAATGGTTCGACGGCGCGATCCTGCTGTCGGGCGCGATCAGTGACGGTTTTGGCATCGCCTCCGCGCTGACGCTGGGCGCCGACCTCGCCTATATGGGCACGCGCTTCATCGCGACGAAGGAAGCCAATGCCGACGAAGCCTACAAGTCCGCGCTGACGCAGCACGCCGCGCACGACATCGTCTACACCAACCTATTCACCGGCGTGCACGGCAACTATCTCGGCCCCTCGATCGCCGCCGCCGGGCTCGATCCGGACAATCTCCCGGTTGCCGACAAGACGAAGATGAATTTCGGCTCCGGCGGCAACATGAAATCCAAGGCGTGGCGCGACATCTGGGGCTCGGGCCAGGGCATCGGCCAGATCCTGGATGCGCCTCCGGTCGCCGAGCTGGTCGACCGGATGAAGGGCGAATTCGATCAGGCCCGGCAGGATTTCCTGATGCGCGCCAGCGCCTGACGGCTTGGTCCGACAGGAAAATTGGACTGACAAGACAAACGGGAGGACATCATGAAGCTGACAGCCGCGCTGACAGGCCTGTCGTTGCTGACGCTTGCCGCCGGCAGCGCCGGTGCGGACGAGATCCGGATCGGGCAGACCCTGCCCTATAGTGGCCCTGCCTCCGGCTTCGGCGCGATCGGACGGACGCAGGAGGCGTTCTTCGAGAAGGTCAACGCGGAGGGCGGCATCAACGGCCGCAAGGTCAAGTTCATCACGCTGGACGACGCCTACTCGCCGCCGAAGACGGTCGAGCAGACGAGAAAGCTGGTGGAGCAGGACGAGGTGCTGATGATGTTCGGCTCGCTCGGCACCGCCACCAACAGCGCCGTGCAGCGTTACCTCAACGCCAAGAAGGTGCCGCAGCTGTTCGTGCTCTCGGGCGCCACCAAATGGGCCGATCCGCAGAAGAATCCCTGGACGATGCCGGGCATGGCGGCCTACGAATCCGAGGGCGTCGTCTATGCCAAGTATATCTTGCAGTCCAAGCCCGACGCGAAGATCGCGATCCTGTCCCAGAACGACGATTTCGGCCGCGACTATGTCGCGGGCTTCAAGCGCGCGCTCGGGCCCAAGGCCGCAAGCATGATCATCGCGGAGGCGAGCTACGAGACCAGCGCGCCGACGATCAGCTCGCAGCTCTCGACGCTGAAGGCGTCAGGCGCCAACGTGCTGCTCGGCGTCGTGCTCGGCAAGTTCACCTCGCAGATGGTCAAGGGCGTAGCCGAGATCGGCTGGAAGCCGGAGCTGTTCTTCGTGCCGACCTCGGCCTCCTCGATCTCGTTCCTGGAGCCGGCGGGGCTGGACAATGCGGTCGGGCTGATCTCGTCGAGCAACCAGAAGGACACGATGGACCCGCAATGGGCCGACGATCCCGGCGTGAAGTCCTATTTCGCCTTCATGAAGCAATACATGCCGACCGCGGATCTCTCGAACTCCAACTACGCCGCGGGCTATCACTATGCCACGCTGCTGATGACGGTGCTGAGCGCCTGCAAGGACGATGTCAGCCGCGACAACATCTTGAAGCAGGCCGCGTCGCTGAAAGAGGTGAAGCTGCCGCTGCTGTTGCCCGGAATGAGCGTGTCGACTGGTCCGGACGACTATCTGCCGTTCCAGCAGCTTCAGCTCCGCCGCTTCAGCGGCAAGAGCTGGGTGCCGTTCGGCGGCATTCTCGATGACCGGTAGAGAACATCCCATGATCATCAGCGGCGAGCGCCGGATCGATTATCCAGACCTCCATGCGCGGATCAGACGGGCCGCAGGCGGGATCAGCACGCTCGGCGGGCGCGAGGGCACGCCGGTCGCCATGATGCTGCGCAATGACTTCGCCCTGTTCGAGGTCGTCGCGGCTTCCGCCGCGCTCGGCCGACCGGTGGTGCCGATCAACTGGCACCTGAAGGCCGCCGAAGTCCGCTATATCCTGGCCGACAGCGGCGCCAACATTTTGATCTGCCATGCCGACCTGCTGCCGCAGATTCGCGACGGCCTGCCGGAGGAACTGGCGCTCATGGTCGTGCCGACGCCGCCGGAGATTGCCGGCGCGTTCGACATCCCCGCCGCGCTCACAAAGGTGCCGGACGGATTGACCGATTGGGACAAATGGCGCGACAGCCAGGCGGAACTCACCCAGCCGCCTCGTCGCAGCGCGCCGATGTTCTACACGTCGGGCACCACCGGCATGCCGAAAGGCGTGCGGCGCATGCCGATGCGCCCCGAGCAGATCGCGGCGTCCGAGCGCGTCGGGGCGATCGCCTATGGCGTCAAGCCGAACGAGGATCAGGTCGTGCTGATGAACGGCCCGATGTACCATTCCGCTCCGCACTCCTACGGCATGCTGGCCTATCGCAGCGGCTGCACCATCGTGCTGGAACCGCGCTTCGATCCCGAAGACCTGCTGCAACTGATTGAGCGCCATCGCGTCACGCACATGCACATGGTTCCGACGATGTTCGTGCGCCTGCTGCGGCTGCCCGACGACATGAAGCGGCGTTACGACTTGTCCTCGCTGCGCTTTGTCGTTCATGGCGCGGCGCCCTGCCCGCCCGACGTGAAGAAGGCGATGATCGATTGGTGGGGAGGCGTCATCAACGAATATTTCGGCTCGACCGAGACCGGGATTCCGGTGTGGCACTCCGCGGCGGAGGCGCTGAAGAAGCCCGGCACCGTCGGCCGCGCCATCGAGGGCGGCGTCGTCAAGATCTTCCGCGCCGACGGCAGCCTGTGCGACGTCAACGAACCCGGCGAAATCTACATGCGGCAGGCCTCGGTGCCGGATTTCGACTATCACGGCAAGGCCGAAGCGCGCGCCGAGGCCGGCCGCGACGGGCTCGTCAGCGTCGGCGACGTCGGCTATCTCGACGAGGACGGCTATCTGTTCCTGTGCGACCGCAAGCGCGACATGGTGATCTCCGGCGGCGTCAACATCTATCCCGCCGAGATCGAGAATGCGCTGATCGGAATGCCCGGCGTGCGCGATTGCGCGGTGTTCGGCATTCCCGACGCCGAATTTGGCGAGCGGCTCTGCGCCTATGTCGAGCCGGAGCCGGGCGCAGCGCTCTCGTCCGCCGCGGTCCAGTCGTTCCTGCGCGAGCGGCTCGCCAATTTCAAGGTGCCGAAGGACGTCGAATTCCGCGACGCGCTGCCGCGCGAGGCGACGGGAAAGATCTTCAAGCGCAAGCTGCGGGAGCCCTATTGGGCGGGCCACGCGCGCGCCGGCGCGTAACGAACGGCTGCGAACGGCGTTTTAAACTATGTTGCTGTTGCAAAAGGATCATGGGTGAACGATGAAATGCCGGCGCGGACAAAGCCGGGATCAAAGCCATGACATCGATCGACTTCGTCGTTGCGAAAAATGACCTCGACCAGTGCAAGGTGGTCACGACCGAGCTTCCCGGCGCGGATGCGCTGCCGCCTGACGCCCTGCTCGTGAAGGTCGACCGCTTCGCCTTCACCGCCAACAACATCACCTATGCGGTGATGGGCGACGAGTTGAAATACTGGCAGCTCTTTCCCGCGCCGAACGGTTTTGGCAACATTCCGGTATGGGGCTTTGGCGAGGTGGTCGCGTCCAGTCATCCGAACATCGCCGTGGGCGAGCGCCTGTTCGGCTATTTCCCGATGGCGACGCATCTCGTCATCGAGGCGACGGACGTCAGCAAGCGCGGCCTTCGCGACGGTGCCGCACACCGGCAGGGCGTGGCGCCGGTCTACAACGCCTATGCCCGCGTCAGCGGCGATCCCGCTTACGCCGGCCGGAAGGGCGACTACCAGGCGCTGCTGGGGCCGCTGTTCATGCTGTCGTTCCTGGTCGACGACTTTCTGGCCGAGAACAACGACTTCGGCGCACGCACCGTGCTGCTCTCCAGCGCCTCGAGCAAGACCGCGTTCGGCCTCGCCCATATGCTGCATGTGCGCGGCCGCAAGGTGATCGGGCTGACGTCCGCCGGCAACAGCGGCTTTGTCTCGTCGCTCGGTTGCTATGACGAGGTCGTCACCTATGACCGCATTGCGTCGCTGCCATCGGATGCGCCAGTCGCCTTCGTTGACATGGCCGGCAACAGCGCGCTGCGCGCCGGATTGCATCAGCACTTCGGCGACCGGATGAAATGCTCCGTACGCGTCGGATTGACGCATCGCGCCACCGAGCCCGACGAAGGCGAGCTGCCCGGTGCAAAGCCGCGCTGGTTCTTCGCGCCCGACCAGATCCGCAAGCGCGCCAAGGAATGGGGCCCGGGCGGCATCGAGCAGCGCTTTGGCGCGGCATGGTCCGGCTTTGTGCCGCTACTGGAGAGAAGCCTGACCGTGGTCGAGAGCCGCGGCCCCGACGCGGTGCGGCAGGTGTTTCTCGATACGCTGAAAGGGCGTATTCCGCCTGAGCAGGGCCACATGCTCTCGCTGCTCGGGTAAACCGCTTTCGAGGCCCGTCGAACCGGTATAGCGTCAACCTCAGAGGAAACGCCGCGAAGACGGCCACGAGGTCGCGCATGCTGGACAAGACGAAGGATATTTCCGTCTCGGCGCAAGCCTGGCTCGATGAGTTCGAGCGCACGCTCGGCAAGCCCGATCCGGCCGCACTCGACCATCTCTTCCTCGCCGACAGTTTTTGGCGCGATGTGCTGGCGCTGAGCTGGAACCTGCAGACGATCGCGGGCCACGACCGGATTGCTCAAGCGCTGAGGGCGCTCGCGCCACAGGCGGCGCCGACCAACTTCACGATCGCGCCCGACCGCGCGGCGCCGCGCTGGGTCACGCGCGCCGGCACCAGCAATATCGAGGTCATCTTCAATTTCGAGACCGTGATCGGTCGCGGCAGCGGCATCGTTCGGCTCGTGCCCGATACCGCCGATGGCGACCGGCTGAAGGCGTGGACACTGCTCACCGCGCTCGACGAGCTCAAAGGGTTCGAGGAACAGCTCGGCACGTCGCGGCCGCGAGGGCAGGCCTATTCACGCGATTTCCGCGGGCCGAACTGGCTCGATTTGCGTAACGCAGCCCGCGACTACGCCGATCGCGATCCTGCCGTGCTGGTGGTCGGCGGCGGCCAGGCCGGCCTTGCGATTGCAGCACGGCTGAAGCAATTGAAGATCGACACACTGATCGTCGATCGCGAGACGCGGATCGGCGACAATTGGCGCAAGCGCTATCACGCGCTCACCCTGCACAACCAGGTGCAGGTCAATCACATGCCCTACATGCCGTTCCCGCCCAGCTGGCCGACCTACATCCCGAAGGACAAGCTCGCCAACTGGTTCGAAGCCTATGTCGACGCGATGGAGCTGGATTTCTGGACCGGCACCGAGTTCGAGGGCGGTAGCTACGACGACGCGAAGGGCTGCTGGACCGTCACGCTGCGGCGCACCGACGGCAGCAAGCGCACCATGCAGCCGCGCCATGTTGTGATGGCAACCGGCGTCAGCGGCATCGCGAACGTGCCTGATATTCCGACCCTCGCCAATTTCAAAGGCACGCTGCTGCATTCGAGCCGCTACGAGGACGGCGAGAACTGGACCGGCAAGCGCGCCATCGTGATCGGCACCGGCAACAGCGGCCACGACATCGCGCAGGATCTCTGCTCCAGCGGCGCCGAGGTGATTCTGGTGCAGCGCTCGCCGACGCTCGTCACCAATATCGAGCCGTCGGCGCAGCTCGCCTATGCGACCTACAACGAAGGCACCCTCGAGGACAACGACCTGATCGCGACCTCGATGCCGACGCCGCTCGCGAAGAAAACCCATGTGATGCTGACCGAGCAGTCGAAGGAGCTCGACAAGGAGCTGCTCGACGGCCTGCGCAACGTCGGATTCAAGCTCGACTTCGGCGAGGCCGGCACCGGCTGGCAGTTCAAATACCTCACCCGCGGCGGTGGCTATTATTTCAATGTCGGCTGCTCCAACCTGATCGTCGAGGGCGCGATCGGGCTCAGGCAGTTTGGGGACATCGAGAGCTTCACGGCCGAAGGCGCTCGGATGAAGGACGGCTCGATGATCGCGGCCGACCTCATCGTGCTCTCCACCGGTTACAAGCCGCAGGAATATCTGGTGCGAAAACTGTTCGGCGACGGCGTCGCCGACCGCGTCGGCCCGGTCTGGGGCTTTGGCGACGGCCTCGAGCTGCGCAACATGTATGCCCGCACCGGGCAGTCCGGCCTCTGGTTCATCGCCGGCAGCCTCGCGCAATGCCGGATCAACTCGAAATATCTCGCGCTCCAGATCAAGGCGGTCGAGGAAGGGATTTTGGGGCGTGAGGCGGGCGCCGCTTAAGCCTCGTCATTGCGAGCGCAGCGAAGCAATCCAGGATCTTTCCGCGAAGACAGTCTGGACTGCTTCGCTGCGCTCGCAATGACAGTGTAGAGACGATCGCGCCGCTGAAACGAAGAAGAGGAAAAACAAATGCCAGCCATTCTCGGCACCGGCGAGCACCGCTACCGCGTCGTCGAAAATTTCGCAAAGCTGCCCGACGGCTGGACACTGACCGACGTCGCCTCGGTCGCCGTCGACAGCAAGGACCGCGTCTACGTCTTCAACCGCGGAGCCCATCCGATGGTGGTGCTGGATCGCGAGGGCAATTTCCTCCGGAGCTGGGGTGAAGGCCTGTTCTCCCGCGCGCACGGCCTGCACATCGATGCCGACGACCATCTTTATTGCACCGATGACGGCGACCACACCGTGCGCAAATGCACCACCGACGGCAAGGTGCTGCTGACGATCGGCATCCCCGAGAAGCCGTCGCCGTTCATGAGCGGCGAGCCGTTCCATCGCTGCACCCACACCGCGCTGTCGCCGAAGGGCGATATCTACGTCTCCGACGGCTATGGCAATGCGCGCGTGCACAAGTTCACGCCGGACGGCAAGCTGCTCAAGAGCTGGGGCGAGCCCGGCACCGACCCCGGCCAGTTCAACATCGTGCACAACATCGCCGCCGACGCCGACGGTTTTGTCTATGTCGCCGACCGCGAGAACCACCGCGTGCAGGTGTTCGATGGCGAGGGCAAGTACGAGACGCAGTGGAACAACCTTCACCGGCCCTGCGCGCTGTGCTGCTGCGGTGGCGGCAAGAGCCCGACATTCGTGATCGGCGAGCTCGGCCCGGGCCTCGCCGTCAACCGCAAGGTGCCCAATCTCGGCCCGCGGCTGTCGATCGTGGACGCGCAAGGCAAACGCATCGCGCGGCTCGGCGGCGAGGAAGGGCCGGGTGTCGCCAGCGGAAAATTCCTGGCTCCGCACGGCATCGCGCTGGATTCGAAGGGCGACATCTATGTCGGCGAGGTCGGCGTCACCGACTGGAAGACGAGTTTTCCGGACCAGGAGATGCCGGCCGTGGTGCGCGCCACGCGATGCTTGCAGAAGCTGGAGCGGGTGCGGGAATAGCTGGGCGGGCGAGGCCGCGATGCGCTGTCGGGTCGACCCTGCCTCCCCCCGGCGTCGTCCTCGCCCCCCAAATCACGGCGGTTTTGAGCGCTTTGCCACCCCGCCGCCGCATTGCTTGCATCTGAATAAGTCGCTCAGCGGGCTTCACAATCCCGTCACGCTGCATGTAGTATGTCAGTACATGCTGCTTCGCAGCGTATATTGGAGGCCAGGAGCGTTACTTGAACGCACATGTCTCGCAAGGCAGTTGGCCGGTGTTGGTGCTGAATGCGGACTTCCGGCCGCTGAGTTACTACCCGCTGTCTCTCTGGTCGTGGCAGGACGCGATCAAGGCGGTGTTCCTCGACCGCGTCAACATCGTCGCGCATTACGATCAGGCGGTCCACAGTCCCACGCTGCAAATGCAGCTGCCGAGCGTCGTCTCGCTCAAATCCTTCGTCAAGCCGACCACGCATCCCGCGTTCACCCGGTTCAACGTCTTCCTGCGCGATCGTTTTGCCTGCCAATATTGCGGCTCGCCCGAAGACCTCACCTTCGACCACATCGTCCCGCGCAGCAAAGGCGGCCAGACCACCTGGGAGAACGTGGTCGCGGCATGCTCGCCCTGTAATCTGCGCAAGGGCAATCTCACGCCGGCGCAGGCAAAGATGTTTCCGCGCCAGAGCGCGTTCGCGCCGACCGTGCACCAGCTCCACCGCAACGGCCGCCTGTTCCCGCCGAATTATCTGCACGATAGCTGGCTGGACTATCTCTACTGGGATACGGAGCTGGATCCGTAGGGCGACGCTGTTCGCGCTCGGCCGTTCGTGCGACCTGCTGAAATCGAAAGATCGAGGACCCGTCGGGTCCTCGGTTCGTTTCATCGAACGTCACGCATTCTGCGCCAGCGAATGAGCCTCGATTCGTTGGCGGATATCGGGCGAATTGATCAGGTCGAACGGCTCGACGAGTTGCACGACATCAGAGAACGCGCGCTGAACCACCGGATCGGCCACGACGGCCCGGAATAGAGCCGCCTCGAACTGCCGGCTTTCCTCGTACCGCTCCGGGCGCTGGCCCCGTGTGGTTGGATAGGCGAAGTCAGCGTTCACGCCCATGTTCCAGGGTGCCTGAAGCAGCGCGCCCACTTCGGACATGAACCCAGCCTGGAGGGCCTCGATCGGGTCCGCCTCCCCGGCGACGCGATCCAGGATCTCGCGCAGCAACTTTGCCTCTCGCGCGGCGACCGTCATGCCCTGCCCGTAGACCGGATTGAACCGGCACAGCGAGTCCGCCACGGGGAGAATCCCGCGCGGCAGCCGCTTGAGCCGTTCAAAATGCCGCCAGCGGCTCGCGTCAAACACGAAATGCCGGAGGCCTCCGGGTGGCAAGAGCTTGTAGACTGCGTTGTAAATCGCCGGCGTCTTCAATTGGCGCGCAGCCGCAAGATAGTCCTCCCACGTGCCGGGGCGATTCGTCGCGCCGTGATGGGAGATCGATGTAAACCAGCGCCCGCCTTCGAGAGGGATGATCAACCCGGCCGTCGCCGACGTGGCGGGATCGGGCAACGTGACCAGATTGAGCCAGTCGAACGAGGTGCGCCCCGGACGGAGAACCGCGGTGGTGTAGCTGATGTCGACGCCCACGGCGGTCTCCTGCGGCCGTTCCCAGCCGAGGGCATCGAACAGGCCGAGCGTCGGCGCACCGCGGCCGGATGCATCTACCACGAGATCCGCCTCGATCGCCGCACCAACGCCTGCGTCGTTCTCGAACTTCACCATCGGCCGGGTTGCAGCCGGCACAATCTCCGTCACGCGGCTCTGCGATTGCACTTTGACATTGGCGATCGCAGTCACCTTTCGGCGCAGCGTATGCTCGATCAGCGGCCGCGAGCCACACAGCAGCGACGTCCCGCAGTCGCGCCTTGGCAGCGCGCCGACATCTGGCCGCTCGTACTGGACGTCCTTGAAGACATTCACGGGAACTGCACCGGCGGCGGCAAGATCCTGCGCGAAACCCGGGAAAAGGGAGTCGAGGGCCTGCAGCCCACCGGCCAGAAGAAGATGCGGATGCCGATCCTGGGGAACGCCGGCGCGGGACATGATCGAAGCCGGCAGGACATCGCGTTCGAGAATGACGACTTCCTGGAAGGCGGAAGAAAGCGCACCGGCGGCAGACAATCCTCCAATCCCCGCTCCGATGACAACCGCGCGTTGCCCAAAATGACGGCTCATACTTATTCCTTTGGTTCGATTCACCACCTTTCTGTGCGTGGACCGCACTACGGGAATGTTTCCAATCGCGAGATCTTTGTTTCGATTGCAACGGAGCGGCCGCGATGCGCGCTTCAAGGAGAAACGAACGGCGCCGTGGCGCGGGTCTATTGTGGGCCAGGAGAGTAGCGGGGGCTAGGCGTCCAGCTCACACCCCGATCGCATTCCGCATCACCACGTCCCGATAGAACGCCGCGCTCAGCTTCGGCAGGCGCGCTTGGGTCTCGAAGTCGACCCGGTAGAGGCCGAAGCGCTTGCCGTAGCCGTAGATCCACTCGAAATTGTCCATCAGGCTCCACAGGAAATAGCCGCGAATCGGCACGCCCTCGGCGATCGCACGCTGCATCTGGGTCAGGTAATTGCGCAGGAACATGATGCGGTCGAGATCGTAGACCTGGCCGTCAGTAGCGATCTTGTCCTCGGACGAGGTGCCGTTCTCGCTGATATAGATGGTCTCGATGTTCCAGATTTTTGCGGCGAGACGCGGGGCCCAGTAGATCACCTCAGGGCCGACCCGCAGCCATTCCGAGTTCATGTGCGGGAACGAGGCTGGGAACGGCAGCACGCGGAAGCCCGACGCGCGCTCGGAGGCCGTGACGTAGTATTGCGGCGCGTAGATGTTGAGCCCGACGAAATCGTTCGGCGTGCCGATGATCTTCAACTCGTCAGGGGTGAATTTCGGCGCATCCGCCCCGGCATAGGCGAGGAAGCCGTCGGTGTACTTGCCCTCCAGCACCACGCCAAGAAAGCCGGCGTTGAGCTCACGCGTTGCGATCTCGGCAGCGCGGATATTTTCCGGCGTCGCGATGGCCGGCACGCAGGCCGCGATGTTTTCGGCGGCACCGACGCGGGTGCCGGCGCGGCCCGACGCGCGGATCGCCTGCACGGCAAGCCCATGCGCCAGCGCGACGTGATGGCGCGCCTGGTTGAGCTGCGCGGTCGGCAGCTTGAGGCCGGGCGCGTCGATGCCCCAGCCATAGCCGAAGTTCACGAAGCGCCCGACCTCGTTCACGGTGAAGATGGTTTTGACCCGATCGGTCAGGCGCGCGGCGACATAGGCGGAGTAATCTGCAAAAGCCTTCGACGTGTCGCTCGACTGCCAGCCGCCGACGCGATCCTGGAGCGCCTGCGGCAGGTCCCAATGATAGAGCGTCGCATAGGGCTCGATGCCGTTCGCGAGCAGCTCGTCGACGAGCCGGTTGTAGAAATCGAGCCCCTTCGGATTGGGCTGGCCCGATCCATCCGGAAACACCCGCGGCCACGCAATCGAGAAGCGGTAGGCCTTGACGCCGAGCGCCTTAATCAGCGCGACGTCGTCCTTGTAGCGGTGATAGTGCTCGTTGGCGCGGTCGCCGGTCGAGCCGTCCTCGATCTTGCCGGGCGTGTGGCTGAAAATGTCCCAGATCGATTGGCCGCGGCCGTCCTCGTCGACGGCGCCCTCGATCTGGTAGGACGAGGTCGCCGTGCCCCACAAAAAATCCTTGGGAAAGGGCGCGTGGCGATCGGCCGATGCGGGCGCCTCATTATCTGCAGCCTTGTTATCTGCAACCTTGTTATCCGCAGCCCTGGCACCCGCCGCTGCACCAAGCGCGGCGAGCCCCGCGAGCTTCGCAAGATCGCGCCGCGAGACATCAGCTGACATCGCTATCTCCGAGCTTGCTCCATGTCGATCTGATAGGCGGAGATCCGGTCGATCTCGAATGCGACCGTGGGCGGCGATTCCGCATCAACCGGACCGACGCCGAGAAAGAATTTCGATCCGATCGCAAGATTGACGATCATGTACATGGGATCATCGAAGCCGATCGGCACCTTGATGTCGGAGACCGGCTTGCGGTCGATGAAATAGACCAGGCGATCCTCCTCCCACAGCACACCGTAATTGTGGAACATGCTGGAGGCATCGCCGACCGCATAGTCGAAGCCGCAGGACTGGATCTTCTGGGTCGACGGAATCCGCCAATGCGTCGTCATCACGAGATCGCCGGGCCGCTCGCCGCGGCCTTCCAGCACGTCGACCTCCGGCGGCCAGCCGCCGTCGTCCGCCAGCATCCAGAACGCCGGCCAGACCGCATGGCCGACCGGCACCTTGGCGCGGATTTCGAAATAGCCGTGCTTCTGCGCGAACGTGCCCTGCGTGGTCAGGATTCCCGAGATGTACTCGTTGTTGAACAGAACGGACTTCAGTTCCGGCGGCGTGCGGCTGGCGACGATCGAGAGCACGCCGTCCTTCACCTTGAACGGATCTAACCCAAGCGGCGTCCCCGCACGCCCCGAATAGCGCGGATCGACATAGATCTGCTGCTCGCCATTGGCGCTGGTCTTGCGCTTGAAGTCGGAGCCGTCACCGCCCCAATAGCGCGCTTCCGGCCACGCCGCACCGCCGGCGTAATGCGGCACCCAGCGACCGGTCGCAAGCGGATGCTCGTCAAAGTCATCGTTGAAAGTCCGGCGCAGCGGCAGGAAGGCGCGCAAGGCGGGATTGGCCGTCTCAAGCTTGCGGCACTCGATCATGGAGGGATCGGTGGTCACTTGCAGCGTCATCGTGCCGGGCGCAGCATCGAGATCGTCCTGCGCGACGCCCGGCGCGGGCACGGCAGACAGGCCGATCGCAACCAGAGCGCCCTTCGTCCAACTGTCGATCATCACCGCACATCGAACTTGGCAGAAAATTTGGCAGGATATGCGCAGGTTAGCTCGCCTGTCTTCGAGCGGGCAAGCACGGCCATCTGTGCGGGCGGGCGATTTCGAAAAGGTCATCTCGACATCGCATCCAGGTTCGCCCGGAAATCGCGTCATCCCGGGCGCAAGATCGGCGGTTAACCGGGCCAGTTCCGCGCGCCCCGGCTCCGCCAGAGAGGCGCCGGCGCCAAATCCTTCCGCATTCGTTACCGTCCCTTAAGCCTCCGATGGCAGTTTGGCCGGGATCCGCGGCCCTGCCCGTCCAACCGCCGATCCATCAGGTCCAAGGTCGTCGCTCATGTTTGCCGAGACGCTGGAAGCGGTTCAGTCCTCGCCATCGAAGCGGACTACCTATGTCCGCTTCGTGCTGGCGGCGCTGGCGTCGATCGCCGTCTTCAAGGCCTTCTGGTTCGCACGCTTCGGCGGCTGGACGGATCGCGAGCTCTCCGACTTCGATGCCTTCCACATCGTAGCGCAGCATGTCTGGCGCGGCGATCTCGACCAGGTCTATCATTTCGATGCCCTGCTGAAGATGCAGATGGAGGCAGCCGGCGGCGCCACCGGCTTCATGCCCTGGACCTATCCGCCGCAATACGACCTCTTGCTCGCGCCGTTCGCATTCCTGCCGGTCGGCGTCGGCTATCTCCTCTTCACCGCCGCGACGCTTGCACTCTATCTCGTGACGCTCCGGGCGATCGCCGGCCGGAATTTCGCGCAGGTGCTGGTGATCCTGTTTCCGGCGATGGCGATCACCATCGGCTGCGGGCAGAACGGCTTTCTGACGGGGGCGCTGATCGGGCTGGTCTGCCTCAACGTGGAGCGGCGGCAGCTGTTGGCCGGCCTCGCGCTCGGCGCCATGGTAATCAAGCCGCACCTGGCGATTGCCGCCGGCGTCTATCTGCTGGTGACGCGGCGCTGGATTGCGCTCGGAACGGCCGCGGCCGTCGTATTGGCGAGCTCACTGCTCTGCACGCTCCTCTTCGGGTGGCAGATCTGGCTCGCGTGGCTCGGAGCGATCAGGGAATCGGCGGGCTATCTCGAGCAGGGCTTCTACCCACTCTTCCGCATGATCTCGACCTATGCGGCGCTGTACAAGGCCGGCCTTCCCGCAAGCGCCGCCTTCTGGGGACAGACGGCAGTTGCCGGGCTGGCCTTGTTCGCCGTCCTTCTCGGTGCGGCGCGGGGCGCTTCACCGGCCTTCACGCTCGGTGCCGCCGTGATGGTATCCGTGATGATCAGCCCCTATGCGTATGATTACGATCTGCCGATGGTCGGGATCGGTCTGGCCCTGATGCTGCCCGATCTCGCCAGGATGGCAAGCCCGCGCGAGCGGAGCGTCATATACGGGCTGATCCTGTTCGCCGGAGCCTATGGGCTGTTGCAGTCGGGGCGGCTCGCGGTGCAATTCGGGCAGAAGGCCGATCCCGACCAACATTTCGCGCCCGCTCTGGGTGGCTTCGCCCTGATGGCGCTCCTGGTCCTGCTGCTGCGGCTGCTGTGGCGCGGGACGCAGCCGGCGCCCATCCTGTCGCAGGCCGCGGAATAAAGCCTCTACGTCCGCTGCAATGCCAGCGTCACGCCGCCGAGCGTGAGCGCCATCGCCGCCCATTCGCGCAGGCCCAGCGGCTCGCCCAGGATGATCGCGGCGGAGACGACGCCGATCACGGGAACGATCAGCATGCCGGTCGAAGCCGAGGTCGGCGGCAGGCGGCGCAGCGTCTCGAACCAGGTGACGTAACAGACGCCCATCGGCACCAGCGTCATATAGACGAAGCAGCCGAGTCCCAGCGGGGTGATCGCGGTGATGTCGGGATGCTCGAACAGGATGCCGAGGATCAGCATCGTGGCGCAGCCGAGCCCAACCTGCCAGGCGACGACCACGAGCGGCGGCATCGGCAGCGGTTTCCGGTTGAGGACATTGCCGAGCGCGAACAGGATGGCGCAGAGCAGTGCGAGCGCGATGCCGAGCAGCTTGTCGGCGCCGAACGCAAAGCCATGGCCGCCGAGGAGCAGCGCGACGCCGGCGACGCCGAGGACGAGACCCAAAATATCCCGCATGGTCGGCCGCGTACCCAGCACCGGCCAGGCGAACAGCATGGCCCAGATCGGCATCGTATAGGCGAGCAGAGCCCCCTCGCTCACGGTCACATATTTCATCGCGACCGTGCCGAGCCCCATCCAGGCAAGGACGTTGGTGAGGGTCGCAAACAACAGCCGCGGAATCGCCTCGCGCGGAACGGCGAAGGATTCCTTCCGGCTCAGTACCAGCACACCGAGAATGAGCGAGGCGCAGACGCCGGCCAGCCCGCGCGCGAACAGCGGCGGCCATTGCTGGAGCAGCAGCTTCATCAATGGCCAGTTCAGCGCCCAGCCGAACGCGGTCACACCGAGGCAGAGAGAGCCGATCGTCCTGTCGCGCCGCGCCGAATCCATGGACAGCGCTTAGCAGGCGGGTGCGGCGCACTCCACCTCGGCTGGCGCATGCGGGCCATGGCGGACGATGGAACCGGGAACGCCGGTACCCGTTCAAATGGGAGCGGGTGGCGGTGGTGCCGCAGCGCAAACGAGGGAGACGTACCATGCCCACAGCCGAGACGGATCACGTCTACAAGATCCTGGAGCTGGTCGGATCATCCGAAACCTCCATCGAGGATGCGATCAAGAATGCGATCAGCCGCGCCGCCAAGACCGTTCGCGAAATGAAATGGTTCGAGGTGGTGCAGACACGCGGTCACATCGAGAATGGCGCCGTCCGCCACTACCAGGTGACGCTGCGCGTCGGCTTCACGCTGATGGACTGACGCGACAGACGCCGCGCGAAACATCCTGCCGCGGCGGCGTGGTTAACATCCGACGATGAGAGTCGATCAAAATATCGACGATCTCCTCTGGCTGACTACGGACGCGCAAAATCATCGCGGAAGTTGCAACAGGCCGTTAAGACCAAAGTGAGAGGTTTGCTCCGATTTGGAGCAAGCCGATGGTCACGGCCCGCGAGCTCGGCAAGACGCGCCTTCCGCTCTGGGCGGCGGGATTCGTCGTGCTGATCTGCGTGGCGATCCTCGGCTTGAGCGTCTGGCGCGAATGGGAAACGCACAACGCCGATCTCAGGAACGCCGAGATCGACGTCGCCAACCTCGCGCATTCCCTGGTCCAGCACGCGGACGACACGTTCGAGCTTGCCGATACGATCCTGGTCGGACTGGTCCATCGCCTCGAACTCGACGGAACCGGCCCGGACACGATCGCGAAGCTCCAGACTTACCTGCCGACCCGCAAATCATCGGACCGCATCCGCGGCATCTTCGTCTATGACGAGACCGGCCGATGGCTTGCTACGACCGAGCATTTCGACTTCGCCAAGCTCAACAACAGCGATCGCGAATATTTCCGGCAGCACCGTGATTCCCGGGCGAAGGACACGCTGATCGGCCGGCCCATCAAGAGCCGCGCCGGCGGCCAGTGGATCATCACCGCGTCACGCCGGATCAACCACCCCGACGGCAGCTTTGCCGGCGTCGCGCTGCTAACGATCGACGTCGCCTATTTCGCGAAATTCTACGAGCGCTTCGACGTCGGGTCGAACGGCTCGGCATCGCTGCTCAACGACGCCGGTATCATGCTGGCGCGCAGCCACGACGAGAGCGGCGCCTTCATCGGGCGCGACCTCTCCAATGCGCCGCTGTTCAGGGAATGGAAAAGTCGCCCGGCGGCTGCGGTCTACTATTTCAAGTCGCCGCTCGATGGCGTGCAGCGGCTGAGCTACTATCAGCGCAGCAACCGCTATCCGCTGATGGTGCTGGCGAGCAAGTCGCAGGACGACGTGCTGGCGCCCTGGCGGCGCGCGGCAGCCGTACGCACGGTCTTCGTGCTCGGCCTCGTCGCGCTGATCGCGGTGATCGGCTTCTACCTGGTCCGCCAGCTCTGGCAGCGGCAGCGAATGGCGCAGGCCCTGGTCGCGAATGAAGCCCATTTCCGCCTGCTCGCCGAGCAATCCAGCGACATGGTATCCCGGATCGGGCTGGATAACCGGCTGCTCTACGTCTCGCCCTCGTGCGTGCGCATCATCGGCTGGTCTCCCGAGGAGCTGCTCGGCACGTCAGCGGTGGCCGGTATCCACGCGGACGACATGGAGCGGGTCGAGCAGGCCATCGCAGCGCTGAAGAACGGCGAGGCCGAGGAAGCGCGGTTCGTCTATCGCCAGCGCCATCGCGACAAGGGCGATATCTGGGCCGAGGCGGCCTTGCACGTGACCCGAGCCTCCGACAGCGGCGAAGTCGACGGTGTCGTCGCGGTCGTGCGCGACATGACCGAGCAGAAGGACTTGCAGGACAAACTGGCATCGCTCGCGACCACCGATGGCCTGACCGGCCTTGCCAACCGCCGCGCGTTCGACGAACGCCTCGCGGAGGAATGGGCACGCGCCCGGCGCGACGGCACGCAGATCTCGCTCCTGTTGATCGACGTCGATCAGTTCAAGAAATTCAACGATCATTACGGACATCAGGCGGGCGACGGATGCCTGCGCGCACTCGGCCGGATCCTGTCCGCTCAGGCCAGGCGCCCGGCTGACCTCGCGGCGCGCTACGGCGGCGAGGAATTCGCCGTTCTGTTGCCGAACACCGGCCCGGATGGTTGCGCCGAAGTCGGCGAAGGGATTCGCGAGGCACTGCACGACCTCGCCATGCTGCATGCGCAGAATCCGCCCTCCCGGCTGGTTACGGCAAGCATCGGCGCTGCGACAAGCCTTCCATCTCAGACCGCGCTGGACTGCAACACGCTGGTCGCCGGCGCCGACCGCGCGCTCTACGCCGCCAAGGACAGCGGCCGTGACCGTATGGTGATGTCGGGACAGGTCGTGCCCTGGCCCGCGAAGAGCGCGTGACGAATTCTGCCAGGCGTAGCGAACGCCGCCCTTTCCTGCGTAGCAGGCAAGCGAGGCTAGCGCGGCGTGCACATGCGGCACATCGGCGCGCGCCAATTCCTGCCCACCATCGCTTGCGCACCGATTTCTGAATGGCTACATCCCGAGGCGATGTTGGGGGGCCGCCGGACTTCTTCGATCGGGTCCATGCGGTACGGCCTCATCGTGGGGCAATGCAGACGAGACGGCCGTGAACGAGACCATGCCGGCGGACATCCCGGGGCGCGGGGTGGACGCGCTGAGACAGTTGCGCGCCATGACGGCCGACATCTGCGATGTCGTTCCGCTCACCACGGAGGACAACTTCCATGTCACCACCGTGACGATGATGACCCGCAATGCGTTGCTGGTCGATACGCGCGCGACCGATCAGGAATACGACCGGACGCCTGCACACGTCGCCCGCGGTGCGATGGATCACTTTCAGATCACCTTGTGTGTCGAAGGCGAGATGCGGTTCAGCTCCGGCCGGCGCGAGGTGACGATGGGGCCTGGCGCCATCTGCCTGATCGACATGGCGCAGCCGAACCGGACGGTGTTGCGCGGCGGCGGCAGTCGTACCCGTCTGATGGCGATCATCCTGCAACGCGCCATGCTGGCACCACGGCTTGCTCATCCGGATTCGGCCACGGCAACCTTGCTGCCGTCAAACCATCCTCATACGCGCCTGCTTGCCAGCCATTACGCGGCGCTTACGCTGCCACCCGAGCCTGAGGCCGGCAGCGCCGAGGCCACGATCGAAGCGATCGCCGACATCGTTGCCGCGGCCGCCGGCGGGACCGCCGACATTGCAGCCGGAGTCGAACGCGCCGAGCGGCATCTTTATCTTGCGATGATCAAGCGCCGCATCGCGGACAATCTCGAGACCGACGCGCTCACCGCAGACGAGTTGTGCCGCCACTTCCAGATCTCGCGCGCGACCCTCTATCGGCTGTTTGAGGCGGATGGCGGGCTCTCGCACTATGTGAGGGAGCAGCGGCTCAATCTCGCTTTCCGCCAGCTGATATCGCCGTCCGCGGAGGACACGCGGCTGATCGACCTCGCCGTCGGCATGCGCTTCAGCAGCGATTCCACCTTCATTCGCGCATTCCGCCGCAAGTTCGGCTTGACGCCGGGCGAACTGAGGGAGCTGGCCGACAATTGGCTCCGCGAGACTGGTGCGGTCCCGACCATCGACACGGTGCTGCATCAACTGGCCCGCCGCCGCACCTCGTAGCCATGAAGCTGCGACGCTCGACACCAGTATCGCAACGTTCGGCCTTGGCGCCCGGATTTGTCGCCCGCGCTCCAGTGGGATATGACTTTGAGCACGGCCGGATGTTTCGGTCCGGCCGGGAGCGTTCCCGTGCCTGACGAGATCAAGCTTGTCCTCTTTGATATGGACAATGTCCTCTGCGAATACGACAGAGGAAGGCGCGTCGCGTTTCTGGCGGAGCTTGCGGGGACCACCAGTGAGTTCGTCTACAAGGCGATCTGGGAGAGCGGATTCGAGCTTCTCGGCGACTCCGGCACGCTCGATGCCGCCGACTATTTGCGGGGATTTGGCGAGCGCATCGGCTATCCCCTCTCGCTCGATGAGTGGGTGGAGGCGCGCCGCCGTTCGATGAAGGCCGATCGCGCGATGCTGGAGATTGCGCGCCGCCTGCATGAGACCATCGATGTTGCCGTCCTGACCAACAATACCACGCTGGTCGCCGACCATATCGACGCGCTGCTGCCGGAATTGCGTCCGCTGTTCGGCTCCCGCATCTACACGTCGGCCCGGTTCAAGGCCGCCAAGCCGGACCCGCGCTGCTATCGCCTCTGCCTGTCGGAGCTACAGACGACGCCGCAGACCGTTCTGTTCGTCGACGACCTCGCGGCAAATGTCGCCGGCGCGCGGGAAGCGGGCCTCTTCGCGCATCATCACACGTCGGTGGAGGCTTTCCGGCAGGCCCTTTCGGCCCACGGCCTGCTCAGGGACGGATGAACGGGCGCACCGCCTCGCGCGACGTCAGGCGAGATGGCACGCCACAAAATGGCCGCCCGCCCCTTCCCTCAGTACGGGCGCGCTTTCCGCGCAGCGCGGCTGGGCGATCGGGCAGCGGGTGTGGAAGTGGCAGCCGGATGGCGGCTTCATCGGGCTTGGCACGTCGCCCTTGAGGCGAATGCGTTCACGCTTGAGCTTGGGATCGGGCACCGGCACCGCCGACAACAGCGCCCTGGTGTAGGGATGCTGCGGATTGCGGTAGAGATCGCTCGCTTTCGCCAGCTCGACGATCCGGCCGAGATACATCACGGCGACGCGGTCGGAGATGTGCTCGACCACCGACAGGTCGTGCGCGACGAACAGATAGGTGAGGTTCAGCTCGGCCTGGAGATCCTCCAGCAGATTGATCACCTGCGCCTGGATCGAGACGTCGAGCGCGGACACCGGCTCGTCGCAGACGATCAGCTTCGGCTCGACCGCGAGCGCCCGCGCGATCACGATGCGCTGGCGTTGGCCGCCCGAGAATTCGTGCGGGTAGCGGCGCATGTGCTCGGCCTTGAGGCCGACCTTCACGAGCAGGCTGGCGACGCGCTCCTCGCGCTCCTTGGCCGACGACCCGAGCTTATGGATGATCAGGGCCTCACCGAGGATGGCGCCGACCGTCATGCGCGGATTGAGCGAGGCGAACGGATCCTGGAACACCAGCTGCATGTTCCGCCGCATCGCGCGCAAATCATTGCCGCTGAGCTGGCGCACGTCCTGGCCGTCGAACACGACCTCGCCGTCGGTCGGCTCGATCAGGCGCAGCACGCAGCGGCCGGTGGTGGACTTGCCGCAGCCGGATTCGCCGACGAGGCCGAGCGTCTCGCCGCGGTTGACCGAGAACGAGACCCCGTCGACCGCATAGACGCTGCCGACCTGGCGCGACAACAGGCCGCCGTGCACGGGGAAATATTTCTTCAGGCCGCTGACGCGGAGCAAGGGCTCGGTCATGCCGTGCCTCCCAACTGCGTATCTCCGAGGTGACAGGCCATGCGATGGCCGGGCGCGATCTCGCGCAGCAGCGGCTCCTTCTCGGTGCAGACGTTCATGGCAAACTTGCAGCGCGGGGCGAAGCGGCAACCGACCGGCGGATTGATCAGGATCGGCACCGAGCCGCCGATCGCTTCGAGCCTTGTCTTGTGCTCGCTGTCGAGATCGATGCGCGGGATCGAGCGGATCAGCCCCTGGGTGTAGGGATGGCCGGGATTGCCGAAGAGGTCGTCGACGAGCGCTTCCTCCACCACCTTGCCGGCATACATCACGACGACGCGCTGCGCGGTCTCGGCGACGACGCCCATGGCGTGGGTGATCAGCATCACCGCCATGCCGAAGCGCTCCTTCATGTCCTGCAAGAGGTCGAGGATCTGCGCCTGGATGGTGACGTCGAGCGCGGTGGTGGGCTCGTCGGCGATGATCAGCTTCGGCCTGCAGGCAAGCGCCATCGCGATCATCACGCGCTGGCGCATGCCGCCTGAGAACTGGTGCGGATAATTGTGCACGCGTCCCTCGGCGTTGGGGATCTGCACCAGCTTCAGCATCTCGATGGTGCGCTCGAGCGCCTGCTTCTTCGTCACCGCTTCATGGCGGCGCAGGCTCTCGGCGATCTGCTCGCCGATGGTTAGCACCGGATTGAGCGAGGTCATCGGCTCCTGGAAGATGAAGCCGATCTCCTTGGCCCTGATCTCGTCGAGTTGACGGCTCGTCAGCGGCACGAGATCGCGGCCCTCGAAGATGATCTGGCCCGCCGCGATGCGGCCCGGCGGCATGGCGATCAGCTTCAGGATCGACATCGCGGTCACGGTCTTGCCGCAGCCGGATTCGCCGACGACACAGAGCGTCTCGCCCTTGTTGATGGAGATGTCGACACCGTCGACGGCCTGCAGGATGCCGTCGTCGGTCGAGAAGTGGGTTTTCAGCCCTTTGATTTCCAGCAGCGGCGCCATCAGATCACCCGTCGCGCATCGAGCGCGTCACGCAGGCCGTCGCCGATGAAGTTGATGGCGACCACCGCGATGAAGATCGCGCCGCCCGGAAACAGCGCCCAGTGCGGGCCGATGTCGAGGAAATCCTTGGCGTCGTACAAGAGCCGGCCCCAGGTTGGCGTATCCGGCGGAAAGCCGAGGCCGAGGAAGGACAGCGTCGATTCCGCGATGATGGCGGCAGCCACGTCGATGGTGCCGGCGATGATCACGGGACCGAGCGCATTGGGCAGGATGTGCCGCACCACCTGGCGCACCGGACTTGCGCCGAGCGCACGGGCGGCCTCGACGAACTCCTTCTCGCGGATCGACAGGAACTGCGCGCGCACCAGCCGCGCGACCGGCATCCAGCGCAAGCCGCCGATCACGAGCACGATCAGGATGAAGATGCCGCCCTCGGGACCAAACATCTGCTTCAGCCCGTCGCGGAAGAGATAGATCAGCAGCAGCAGCAGCGGCAGTTGCGGCAGGGACAGGAAGAGATCGGTGAGCCACATCAGGCCGTGACCGAGCGCGCCGCGCGACATGCCGGCGAGCGCGCCGATCAGGACACCGATAAAGACGGACACCAGCATCGCGGCAAGGCCGACCGCGAGCGAGATGCGGCCGCCATAGATCATGCGGGCCAGGATGTCCTGCCCGAGATCGTCGGTGCCGAACGGATGGGCAAGCGACGGCCCCTGCATGCCCGCCACGATATCGATGTCGTCGATCTTGACCCGCCAGACGAAGGGGCCGGCCACCACCGCCAGGATCAGAATGAGGAGCAGAAACGCACTGACCACGGCGAGCTTGTGGCGGCTGTAGCGCCGCCACATCTCGCGCCAGGGCGAGTAGACGCGCCGCTCAGCGGAGGGAGATGCGAGGGTCAAGCCAGCCATAAAGGACGTCCGCGATGAGATTGAACAGCACGACGAGGCACGCGAAGACGAAGGTAACGGCCATCACCACCGGCGTGTCGTTGGAAAGGATGGAGGAGATCAGCAGCGAGCCGATGCCGGGGATGCGGAAGATCTGCTCGGTGACGATGGCGCCGCCGAACACGGCCGGCATCTGCAACGCAATCAGGGTGACGACCGGGATCATGGCGTTGCGCATGACGTGCTTGACGATGACCGTGGCCTGCCCAAGCCCCTTGGCGCGCGCCGTGGTGACATAGTCGAGCCGGATCACGTCGAGCATCGCCGAGCGAACGAAACGCGTCATCGACGCCGCCTGAAACAGACCGAGCACCGCCACCGGCATGATCGCCTGCCGGATCATCTCCAGCACCCAATGGATGCCGGTGCCCTTGATGTCGGTCGTATAGACGAAAGGCAGCCAGTCCAGCGTGACCGAGAAGATCAGGATGAACAGGATGCCGGTGAAGAAGGTCGGCAGCGAGAAGCCGACGAAGGCGAGCGTATTGGCGATCTGGTCGAACAGCGAATAGGGCTTTGTCGCCGCATAGACCCCGACCGGGATCGCGATCAGGAGCGCCAGGATCTGCGCCGAACCGATCACGTAGAGCGTCGCCGGCAAACGCTGGAGGATCAGCGTGTCGACGTTCATCCGGCTGACGAAGGAGAAACCCCAGTCACCGTGCAGCATGGCGTTGAGCCAGTGCAGGTAACGGAGGTGGATCGGATCGTCGAGGCCGAACTTGGCCCGAAGTGCGGCCTGCACCTCGGGCGGGACGTTCGGGTTCGTCGCCAGTTCCGAGAACGGATCGCCTGGCGCAAGCGCCAGCACGACGAACAGCACGACCGAGATTCCGAGAAGACTCGGAATCGCGATCAGGAGGCGACGCAGGACGTACTGACTCATAGGGAAAGACCCCGTCTAGAGCTGGGGGATCATTCCTCGCGATACCAATCGTGCAGATTGTCGGTTTCGTTGGCCCAGCCGCTGATGATAGGACGCAGATTGTTGGCCGCCGCTTCCACCTTTAGGCGATGCTGCGCCGGGATGAACACGGTGTCCTGGAACATGAGATCGTTGGCCTTGATATAATGCGCCGCGCGCTTGACCGGATCCATTTCGCCTTCGGCTGCTTCGATCGCTGCGTCATAGTCCTTGTTGACCCAGCGCGGGAAGTTCGTGCCCTGCCACTTGTTCTCCTTCGTGGCGACGTTGGTCGACAGATAGCGGCGCATATGCTGAGACGGATCCGGCTGGCTCAGCGGGATCTGGAACATCTGGAGATCGGCGTAGAAATGCGCGTAGGTGTCGGGGTTGGCGACATCGGAGGAGAAGAACACGGACGCCACCACCGACTTCAGCTCGACGTCGATGCCGGCCTTCTGACAGGCCTGCTTGACGATCGCCTGGGTCTTCTGACGCGGTCCGTTGATCGAGGTCTGGTACAGAAGCTTCAGCTTCTTGCCGTCCTTCTCGCGGATGCCATCCGCGCCGGGCTTCCAGCCGGCGTCGTCGAGCAGCTTCGAGGCCTTCTCGATGCTGAATTCCCAGGTCGTGTTCTTGGAGACGAACTTCTCGGGACCGTTGAGGAAGTTGGCGGTGGTGCGGCCGGCGCGGCCGTAGATCGCCTTCTTGATGGACTCGCGGTCGACCAGCATCGACAGCGCCTTGCGTACCGCCGGATCGGAGAACAGCGGATGCTTGGTCTTCATCGAGGAGCGCTCGCCATCGACCTCGGTGTTCGGATCGGTGAAGTTGAGCGCGATGAATTCGGTGTCCCCGCCCACGGCATAAACGGTCTTGCCCTTGCCGCCCTTTTCGAGGCGCAGCAGCACGTCGTCCTCGACCTGGATGTTCCATCCGAAATCATATTCGCCGGTCTGGATCACCGCGCGCGCCGCAGAGACGGCGTCGCCGCCGCCCTTCATCTCGACCGTGTCGAAATAAGGCCGGTTCGGCATGTGGTAATCGGGATTGAGCTGGCCGCGGACGAGATCGCCCGGCTTGAACTCGACGAACTTGTAGGGGCCAGTGCCGACCGGCGAGAGGTTGGTGGGCGCTTCCCGCGATTTGGACCCCTTGTAGTCGGCGAACAAATGTTTGGGGATGATGGTGTTGGGAGCCCCGACAAAGGCGTCGGCCCAGAACGGCGTCGGCTTGTTAAAGAGGATGCGAACCGTGAGGTCATTCACCTTCTCGACCGTGATGTCGCGGAGCGTCGCGATGGTCAGGGCGGAGGTCGCGGGATCCCTGGCGTATTCCCAGTTGAACACGACGTCATCGGCGGTGAACGGCTTGCCGTCATGCCATTTGACGCCTGGTTTGAGCTTCCAGGTCACCGACTTGCCGTCGGCGGCGAGGCCGCCGTTCTCGATCGAGGGAATTTCGGCCGCCAGAACCAGCTTCATGTTGCCGTCGGGATCCCAACAAGCGAGGGGCTCGTAGAACAGGCGCGCGCCGTCCTGGTCCTTGGTGCCGGTGGCGAAATGCGGATTGAGCAGGGTCGGCCCCTGCCACCACAGCAGCTTCAGCGCACCGCCGCCGCCGCGCTTGGTCGGCTTGTAGGTCTGGGCACCTTCCGCCATGGCGACGCCGCCGAGCGCGAGGATCTGGTTGGCGAGGGGTGCGGTGAGGCCGACCGCGGCCATACGCATGATGAAGGCACGGCGGTCCATCCGGCCGTCCTTCACGTCACCGATCATCGAACGCAGTTCTTTATCCAGCATGGTTGTCCCCCGTCTGGTTCCCGTATGGATGCAGGCAGCCGCACCGCGGCCGCCGGGTTTTGCTGGCGGTAGATGGCACACCGAATAGGCCGCGCGTCAACTGCGACCATGTGTATGCAAACGGTGTTCTGGCTGTCTGTTGGGCAAAACTCTGTTCCGCAGCCCAAGCGTTCGGCAATCCGGCGCTAAATCGCGCCGGAATCCACGTTGCACTGCGGAAAATTTGTTCGCGGCATCAGACGAAGTATCGAGGCGAAATTCTACGCCACGGACATGGTCAGCGGCGGCGCGACGTGGTCCGGCAGCGGGCAGACATAAGGTGTCTTGGCGGTCCGCTTCTGCAAGTCCGCTTTCGCGGCCTTAATCAGCTCCGGATCCGTCAACGCCTTGATGCCGATCCCGGCCATCGCCTTCGCCGCCTGCACCATTGCCTTATGAGCGTGTCCGCTCTTGCCCTGCGCCACCACCTGCCAGGTGTGGAACGGCGTGCCGATTGCAACCGTGGGTGCGTGAACCTGCACGGTCGGCACCACCCAGCTCACGTCGCCGACGTCGGTCGAGCCGACCAGCGGGTTGCGCTTGGCATCGAGCGGCACCAGGAAGTCGGCCAGCGGCCGATCAGTCGGCTCCATGCCGATCGCGTAATAGACCGACGCGATGTCCTTGTCGGTCAGCGTGGCGCGGATCTGGCTGGCAAAGCCCTTGTCGGCGTCGTCGAAATGCGGCGGCCCCAGCTCTTCCATCACCCGGTGCAGCGCCTGCTCCAGCGGCGTGTTCGGCAGGATGTTGGAGACCGCGGAGATGATCTTCATCTCGACCTTGGTCTCGGTCATCAATGCCGCGCCTTCCGCGATCTTGCTGACGCGTCCGACCAGCTCGTTCATGCCGGGCAGATCGCGGGCGCGGATCGAATAGCGCACGCGCGCATGCGCCTGCACCACGTTGGGGGCGATGCCGCCGGTGTCGAGCAGGGCGTAATGCACGCGCGCGTCGCTCGGCATGTGCTCGCGCATGTAGTTCACGCCGACATTCATCAGCTCTACTGCGTCGAGCGCAGAGCGGCCGAGATGCGGCGAGGCCGCCGCATGCGAGGTGCGGCCGGTGAAGATGAAATCCGCGCGCGTGTTGGCAAGCGACGGCGTCACCGCGACTTCCCAGAAGCTGTGCGGATGCCAGGTGATGGCGATGTCGGCGTCTTCAAACGCGCCCGAGCGCACCATGAAGGCCTTGGCTGCGCCGCCCTCTTCCGCCGGGCAGCCGTAATAGCGCACGCGGCCGGGCACCTTGTTCTCGGCGAGCCAGTCCTTCATCGCGGTCGCGGCGAGCAGCGCCGCGGAACCAAGCAGATTGTGGCCGCAACCGTGGCCGTGGCCGCCGGTCTCGACCGGACGGTGCTCGGCGACGCCGGCCTCCTGGCTGAGGCCCGGCAACGCGTCATATTCACCCATGAAGGCAATGACCGGACCGCCCTCACCCCACTCGCCCATTACCGCGGTCGGGATGCCCGCGACGTTCTCGGTGATACGGAAACCCTGGTGGCGCAGCTCGGCGAGATGCTCGGCGGCGGACCGCGCCTCGGTGTAGCACACCTCGGGCATGCCCCAGACCCTGTCGCTGAGGTCGATGAAACGCGCCTTGATCGTGTCGACGCCACGCCAGATGTCGCTGCGATTATCCATGCTTCGGTCCGTGATCTCTTGGTCAAACGAAGCGGCAATGGTTAGCAGCTTCATTGCACCCCGCCTAGCACGTCGCGGGACAGCAGCCATGCGGCCGGTGCTGGATCGCGCGGCCGCTTGCCACCTGTGCGGGCGTCCTGTGCCTGTCGAAGATTTCACGCGGCGATCTCCGGAATAGTTGGGAACGAGGCTTTCAAGACGGCCTCCTCCAGCCTAAATTATGAGTGCTTCGCGCGTCGTTCCGCCGGCCAAGGCGGAGCAATGCTCTCAGCCAGGAGAACTCCATGCCCGCCCTGACCGAATGGAGAGTGCCGCCGGCCAATCAGCCGCGCGCGAGCGATTACGGTTTCGATCTGGACCGTTCGCTCGCGTCCGTCGTCGGCCTGCACGCCATCATCCCGCCCGATGCCTTCAGTGCCGAAACGCTGGGCACCGAACGCGCCGGCAACGGCGTCGTGATCGACAACGGGCTGGTGCTGACCATCGGCTATCTCATTACCGAGGCGGAATCGGTGTGGCTGCATCTCGCCGACGGGCGCGTCGTCGAGGGGCATGCGCTCGGTTTCGATTCCGTCACCGGCTTCGGCCTCGTGCAGGCGCTCGGTCAGCTCGACGTCGAACCCTTGCCGCTCGGCAACTCGGCGAAAACAAGGGTCGGCGACCGCGTCGTGGTCGGCGGCGCCGGCGGGCGCACGCGCTCGGTCGCGAGCCAGATCGTGGCCAAGCAGGAATTCGCCGGCTACTGGGAATATCTGCTGGACGAGGCCGTGTTCACCTATCCCGCGCATCCGAACTGGGGCGGCACGGCGCTGCTCAACGAGCGCGGGGAGCTGATCGGCATCGGCTCGCTGCAGCTCGAGCGCGAACGCGAAGGCAAGGCCGAGCACGTCAACATGATCGTGCCGATCGACCTGTTGAAGCCGGTGCTCGACGATCTGCGCAAATTCGGCCGCGTCAATAAGCCGTCGCGCCCCTGGCTCGGGCTCTATTCGACCGAAATCGACAACCGCCTGGTGGTGATCGGGATCTCCACCAACGGCCCGGCCGCGCGCGCGGAGCTGAAGACCGGCGATGTCATCCTTGCAGTGGACGGCGAGGAGGTGACGAGCCAGACCGCCTTCTACAAAAAGATGTGGGCGCTCGGCGCCGCCGGCGTCGACGTGCCGCTCACCGTGCATCATGAAGGTGTCACCTTCGACGTCACGGTGACGTCGACCGACCGCTTCAAGCTCTTGAAGGCGCCGAAGCTCCACTGACGAGATCGAACCGACATCAGGCAAGGAAGCGGCGATGACCGAGGCCGTCGTTGACGACATCGTGACCGTGCTGCCGCCGTTGCTCAACGCGCTGGAAGCACTCGGCTTCTTCACCCGGAATCTGCATCCGCCGGCCTTTGCCTCGGTGATGAATGCGATCGGCGCGCCCGACGCGGCGCTGCAGGCGGCGCACGCTGCGATTGGTGCCTGGCCCGAGCAGTTCACGGGGCTGCGCGAGCGGCTCGACCGCGCCTGCAACGAGACGATCGCCGCCTTTGCCGCCATACGCGAGGTCGAGCGCGGCAATGGCGATCTCGTCGCGGTCTTCCGCGCGCTGCGCCATCTGCCTCGTGCACAGGAGGCGCTGTATCCGCTGTCGACCCAGTTCCCGCCGGTGAGCAACTTCTTCCTCAACGCCGCCAATCGCGAGAATGACGATCTGCTGGCGCGGCTGGAAGCCGGCGCGGGCGAACACGCCGGCATCTTCCACGACCACAACGAGCCCGGCAGCCGCGGCGGCTTCTCGGTCTATGTGCCAGAATATTACTCGCCGGAGCGCGCCATGCCGCTGGTGATGGCGCTGCATGGCGGCAGCGGCAACGGCCGCGGCTTTCTCTGGAGCTGGCTGCGCGATGCTCGCTGCCTTGGCGCGATCCTGGTGGCGCCAACCGCGACCGGCCCGACATGGGCGCTGATGGGCGACGATAGCGACACGCCGAACCTCATGCGCATTCTCGATACGGTGCGCAGCCGCTGGACCATCGACGGCTCGCGCCTGCTGCTGACCGGCATGAGTGACGGCGGCACCTTCTGCTACGTCACCGGGCTCGACGGCGCCTCGCCCTTCACGCATCTCGCGCCGGTGTCGGCGACCTTCCATCCGCTGATGGCGGAGATGGCGGACGCCGTGCGCCTGCAGGGACTGCCAATCTTCATCACCCACGGCAAGCTCGACTGGATGTTTCCGGTACAGACCGCGCGCCAGACGCAGGCGGCCCTCTCCGCCGCCGGCGCCGATGTCACCTATCGCGAGATCGACGACCTCAGCCACACCTATCCGCGCGAGATCAACGCAGAGCTGCTGGAGTGGCTGAACCGCGGATGAACGGGTCGTCCTTATCTGCGCCGTACTGCCGCGGAACCATCACTCCGGGCCGACGTTATCGCCCGTCACCGGAGGTTCGCAGATGCAGACGTTTTTCGGAATGATTTTGGGCGCGCTACTGCTCGGTTGCGGCGTATACGTCTATGACTCCATGCAGACGTCGTCGGTCGCCAATGGCGAGGTCGCGACGACCAATCGCACCATCGTGAACTGGGACGTCGCCAAGGCCGACTGGGATGCGCTGCGCGATCGCGCGCACAAGGACTGGGTCCGCATCTCGTCGAAGTAACGACGCCGTATCACGAACAAGGCGCCGTCGCGGGTCCGCGGCGGCGCCTTTGTGTTGACGGCGATCGATCCGGTCGCGTCAGTTCATCTTGGCCTTGCGGGCATCGGCGATGACCTGCTCGAACTCGGTCATGCTGAGCACGCCCGGCACGCGATACTTGCCGACGATGAAGGAGGGGGTACCGCTGAAGCCGAAGGCTTCGGCCTGCTCGTTGTTGCGCTTGAGGACGGCGTCGATGTCATTGGCGCGGTCGGTGAGATCGCGCTTCAGGCGGTCCATGTCGACGTCGGCGGCCGCGAGCAGCTCGTTGATGCGCGGCTCTGTCAGGCGCGAGCTGACACCCATCATGGCGTCATGCGCCTGATGGTACTTGTCTTGGAATTTTGCCGCGAGCGCGATCCGCGCCGCGGTGACCGAGACCGGCCCGAGGATCGGCCAATCCTTCATCACCAGCCTGACCTTGCCATCGTCCTGGACCACCTGGCGCAGCTCCGGCTCGAGCTTGCGGCAATAGGGACAGTTGTAGTCGGACCATTCGATGATGCTGATGTTGCCGTCGGGATTACCGGCGACGGGAACATCGGGGTCGCGCAGCACCTTGGCTTCGGTCAGCACCTCGTCATCGGCGGCGGCCGCGCGCGCAGAGGTGATCCGACCTGCCGCAAGGGCACCCGCCCCGATCAGCGTCAGCGCCGCACGCCGCGTCGCCACGAGGCCCTTGTTCCTGAATCCAGCCATATCTCGTCCCGTTTCGGTCCCATCGCTGCAAATACGGTTCGCGACCGGGAACTGTTACGCGTCATATAGAGCGTTGCGGGCGCGATGTCATCGCCATGCTATGCGCGGATCGCCGCCGGCGCTGGCGAAGCCGCCGCGCGGGGCAGCATCGCCATCAGCGTCCCGGTCATGGTGGCGATCAGCGTGGTGTTGCCCTCGTGCTCGGCAAAGGCCCTCGCCTCGCAGAAGGTCAGCGTCCGGCCGGGCTTGACCACCTCGGCCTTGAAGACGAAGCGAGTGCCGCGGGCGGGTGCCAGCAGCGTGGTCTTGAACTCGACGGTCAGGATGTCGGCCTCGCGCGGCATCAGGGTGAAGGCGGCGACACCGCAGGCATTATCGAGGCCTGCCGTGATGATGCCGGCATGGATAAAACCGTTCTGCTGCGTGAAGGCCGCCGAATGCAGCATTGCCAATTCGACCTCGCCCGGCGCGAGGCGGACGATCACGATGCCGAGCGTGCGCATCGCCGGCTGGCCGTCGAACATGGCAATGGCGGCAGCGCGATAGCCCGGATTTTTCGGCTCGAACGCGGCCATGGCTCAGGCCTCGGCCGGCTCGGCAAGATGTTGCAGAGCGACCGCGCGGATCGCATCCGTGAACGGCGCCGACTTCCGCTGGCTGCGGTCCATATGCACGCCGGTGATGTCGCAGAACGCGGCGATCTCGCCAGTCTCGGCATTGGTCATGTCGTGCCGGAAGCGGATCGACTTGTCGCGGACCTCCAGCAAATGGCTGCGGATCTCGACGATGTCGCCGGCGAGCAGCTCCCGCCTGTAGGTGATGTTCTGCTGGACGGCGGCCATGCCGCGGCCGGAAGAGCGCAGATAGCTCGGCGTCAGCCCGAGGCGGGCGAACAGATTCCAGTTGGCCTCGTCGAATTTTCCGACATACCACATGATGTTCATGTGGCCGACATGATCGCACTGCCACGGATAGACCGTGCCGCGATAGGTCGCCTCCTGCATCGCAATTCCTCCTGCCGTTTTTCCGCCCTCTGATCATTGATACGGTAGCGTATCAACGCCTCCGCGCGTTAGCAATACGGTACCGTATCAAGAACCGGTGAGGCTTCCTTCATGAACGACGGCAAGGGCGATGTCTGGGTCGAGGCAGGGTTTACCGAGCTCGCCCGCTCGGGGGTCGAGGGTGTCAGGGTCGAGGTGCTCGCCAAGAACCTCGGCGTCACCAAGGGCGGCTTCTACCGCCGCTTCGCCGACCGTGCCGCGCTGCTCGATGCCATGCTGGAACGCTGGCGCGAGGGACGTGCGGCGTCAATCGCGCAGCAGACAAGCCTCGATGGGCAAGAGCCCCGCGAGCGGCTGAAGGCGGTGATCCAGCTCTATTCCGAGCGGCTCAATCCGGAGGGCATGGCGATCGAGCTCGCGATCCGGCAATGGGCCCGCTCGGACGAAAACGCCGCCGCGGCGGTCGCGAGCGTGGACGCGGCGCGGCTCAAGCACGTCGCCGAGCTTTATCGCGCGACCGGCCTCGAGGCCGAGGCGGCCGAGGCGCAGGCCTTCCTGTTCTATTGCTTCATCTTCGGCCAGAGCTTGCTGTTCGTCGAGCGCGGTCCACGCAAACGCTCGCAGCTCGTGGCGAAGTCGGCCGAGAAGCTGCTCGACTAGCGAAATGGCCGGAGCTTTGCTCCGGCCATCGCATCATGTCGAAGCTCAGGCGGCGCCCTTCAGCTTCTTGTTGCACTCGCTGTAATAGCCGCCGCCCTTCTCGATCCACTTCATGCCGCCATTGCCGTTGGTGGTCTTGTTGGCGTTGTACTGGTCGACGCAGGTGTGGAGGCGGGCCTTGCCGGCGGTCTCCTTGGCGTATTTCGGGTCGACCGCATTCGGATAGATTGCGGGTCCGGCCGGCAGGGTTGGCGCGGCAGCGGGGGCCGCCTCCTTCTTCGCCTGCTTCGGCTCGGCAGGAGCGGCGGGCGCAGCCGGAGCAGCGGCGGCCGGCGCGGCGGCAGGCGTCGCATCCGCTCCGCACTGGGCCTTGCGGAAGTCATTCCACTTCGTTGTGCCAAGCGAGCCGTCCTTCTTGGCGGCCTGGTATTTCGCGCTGCACTCCTGCGAGGTCAGCGCCTGCGCCGGCGCGCTCGCGACCAGCGCGGCAAAGCCCGTCAATGCAACCGCACACAGCAATTTTGATTGAATGGTCATCCTTGGTCCTCCTCCTTGGTCTTCCCCGACGGAAGCGAAACGAGGATTGCTATCCTAGCGTGCCGCCCGGCCGCGACAAGGAAGCGATGGCTCCTGCCGCCAAAATATAGTGATCCCCCGGCTCGGATTATTCATGTCGCGTTCAGCAAGGCGAGCCGACGTTCCCAACCCTCCGCAATCTCGCAAGAGTGCACCACCATGACCTTCACGTCTCGCCTCGCCATCGTCGCCCTGACCTCCCTGCTCGCCACCGGCACCGCCTTCGCGCAGACCGCCGCGCCGGCTGCCAAGACCGACGCCAAGACCACAACTGCCGCCGCCCCCGCCGACAAGAAGGCGTCGAAGGAGCGCTCGGCGGAGTCGCTCGAATGCTCCAAGCAAGCGGACGCCAAGGCGCTGAAGGGCAAGGAGCGCAAAAAATTTCGCCGTGAGTGCATGAAGGAAGCGAAGGCCGGCACCGCCGCCCCCGCCGCCCCCGCCGCCGACAAGAAGTAAATCCGTCACACTACGGCTCGCGAGCATCCGTGAGAGGCGCGCGCATTGCGGCATGACGAAGCTGCAATTGTGTGCCTCTCGCTGATTTGCGATAAGGTGGCGTGAAGCAAATCACCGCCTCCCTGCCGTTCGAATGGCCAAGCCGTGCCAAGATCTTGAGCACGGTGGAGACGCTCGTCATCGGCACCGTCGGCGGCCTCGTGTTTCTGGTCGCCGGACTTCCCGGGGGACTGATCTCGGGCTCGATGATCGCGGTCGGGATCGCCGCGATCGCCGGCCGCCAGCTGGCGCTGCCGCCGATCCTGACCCAGACCGTGCTGGTGCTGCTCGGCATTTCACTGGGCTCGGTCGTCTCGCGCCACCTGCTGCAACAGGTCAGCGCCTATCCCCTCACCATCGGCCTGCTTGCGCTCGCGACCTTCTGCTCGACCTTCGGCTCGAGCTATTACCTCCAGCGCATTCATGGCTGGGACCGCACCTCGGCCTTCCTCGCCGGCAGCCCCGGGGCGCTGTCGCAGATCACGATCCTGGCGGTCGAGCGCGGCGCCGACCTGCCCGGCATCGCGGTGGTGCAGACCATGCGCGTCATCATCCTCACCGCGGCGCTACCGATGGTGCTCGCGTTCGCGGGCGTGGCGCCCTCCGTCGCACCGTCGCTGACGACGACGATCGCCTCACCGCTCGAGCTCGTGGAGCTGGTCGCGGCCTCGCTGGCCGCGGCGCTCCTGCTGCGGCTGATCAGGTTTCCGGCGAGCTGGATGTTCGGCGCGATGATCGCCTCCAGCGTGCTGCATGGCGCAGACTGGGTCGAGGGCGGCCTGCCGAACTGGGTGCGCGGCGTGGCGTTGATCGGCATCGGCGCATTGATCGGCAGCCGTTTCGCGCGGATGCGGATCAAGACGCTCGCCGGCCACATCCATGCGGCGCTGGGCTCGTTTGCCGTGGCCATCGCCGTCTCCGCCATCTTCGTCGGCATCATCGCGCTCACCGCGCAGGTGAAATTATCGGATGTCGTCGTCGCCTTCGCGCCGGGCGCGATGGATGCGATGCTGGCGCTCGCGCTCACGCTGCACATCGACCCGATCTTCGTCGGCGCCCATCATTTGTCGCGCTTCGTGTTCGTGACGATCGCGACCCCGGGCATCGTGCACCTGTTCGGCCGCACGCAGGACGATGTGGATGATTAGCGAAGCGCCGCAGTCGTAGCGGAGCTCCGGTCTCGTAGGATGGGCAAAGGCGCGCTAGCGCCGTGCCCACCATGCTCCCGCACTATCGCTAAAAATGGTGGGCACGCTTCCGCCATCGCTCTTCGAGCTACGGCGGACAAGTCGCTTTGCCCACCCTACGGCGCTTGCCTAGCGCTTCGCCGTCCGCAAAAATCCCCACGCCGCGATCGCGGCCATCAACAGCGAGATCAGCACATTGTAGCCGGCGAGCGAGAGACCGAGGAAACGCCACTGCACCTCGTCGCAGCGCACCACCTTGACGGTATCGAGCTTGGACAGCAGGTCGGCGGCATTGCCGAGATTGATGACGGGACCGGAGCAATCGGTCGGGCCCTTCCAGAACCCCCATTCGACGCCGGAATGGTAGGTGCCGAGGCCGGCATTGGCGAGTGTCGCCAGCGCGAGGATCGCAAGGCCCGCGAGCAGCAGCGGCCGCGGCGCCCCGCTCCGCGCCGCAAGCGCCGTGAGCACACCGACCGGGATCGCGAAATAATAGGCGTAGCGCTGCTCCAGGCACAGCGGACAGGGCAGGATCTCCAGCACGAGCTGGAAGAACCAGGCGCCGGCGATGGTCGCGGCGGCAATCAGCGTGACGAGCACCGAGGCAGTCAGCGCGGGACCGGTCCCAGCCGGCCTGAATGCAGGTATTGCGGCACTCTGGGTCGTCACGGCAGCCTCTTCCGATGGGGTCGCTTTCTTAAGGCTCTAACCCCGGCCCAGGCGGCTGTCGAGAACGGCCGGGATCACTTTGGCGCGGGTTGACCCTGCCCTGTCCATGGCTATAGTCCGCCCGCTTTGCGAGGCCCTTTCCAGGGCCGACCGGGAGCCCCTGTGGCGGAATTGGTAGACGCGCTCGACTCAAAATCGAGTTCCGCAAGGAGTGCTGGTTCGATTCCGGCCAGGGGCACCAGCCTTCGCTGCTTCGCAGCTACGGCTGGGCGAGCCAGGCTCCAGTCTATCCATGCGAAGCAGGGAAGGCTGTCCCGCCGAAGCCTTGGCGAAGGCGGACTAGATCAACGAATCCGGTATTTCCCTCCCCTTCCAATCGTCACATCCCGCCTGTATAAACCGGTAGCTTCTTCTGTAACTCGAAGGAGCTCACATGAACGACCTGCATACGTGGCTTTCGCAACAGCACCACGGCCTGCGCACCTTCCGGACATTTCAGCAAAAGCTCGAGACGCTCGGCCGGGACGATCCCGCCCAGCGCGGTCTTTGCCGCCTGTTGAGCGGCCTCGTCGGCAGCTATGTCGAGGCCTTTGACGAGGAGCCGCTGCCGGTCGAAATCGCCGATGGCGCATATCAGCGTCTGCTAACGCTGGTCGAGAGCATCGATCTTCACGGCGACGCCGACCGCCGGCTCGCCGACATCAACCGCGTGGCGGAGAGTGAGCTCTGGCGGTGAGAGGCGGCACGGCCGTCGCCATCGCCCCGGCTTGATCACGAGAGACGCGTGTAGGTCGTGTTCATCGTGTAGTCCTTGCGTGGACCCGATACGACATGACGGACGACGAACGTTCCATCCGGCCGAAACATGTAGGCCGACTGATAGTCGTCGTGCTTGCAAAGATGGCTCGCACGTCCGCTCAGCACTCCCCCGGAAGATGCGGACAGTGAAATCTCGTGAAACAGCCGCGGCGGATCTTCCCTGAAGAAGACCTTGAATCCTCCGTCGCTGTTGCTGAAGACGTATTCGCGTTCGGCCTGCACAATGGTGCCGTTCGCGAGCTTCAGATGTCCCTGCTCACGATAGGCCAACCGCCCCCCGTCCAGTGGCGTGAAGATCGCGATACCCTGCATCGTAGCCTGGCCTTCGATGACACGGTCGAAGGACCACGAGCCGATCAGCTTTTTCGTGACGTCCGAGGCGTCACCCCAAAAATCGATCATGACTTCGTTCATATCTTCAGACCTGCACATCAACCAACCGGTCCAGCCTCACAGGACCCGCAGCCGGGAGTTCGACTTCGGCGAGCCGATACCTATATCCTACCGCAACGAAATGGTGATGCAGTGAGCAGCTTTGATGGCCAGGAGACGCACGACGGAAGCGGACGCCGACGACCTCCCCCGCTATTTCGTCTGGGTCCGGGGCCTCGAGGGCCCCGAGCCGCAGAAATGGATGGCGATGGATTTCGGCATCGGTGACTGGAAGCGGCCGCAAGTGCTGGCCTTTCTGGAGCTGCCGGAAGGCGAACGGCACCTGCCGCTGTCGGCGCTGGCGCGCCGCTATCCGCCGCCGCGGGTGGAGACCTAGCGCTCTCTCACTTCCCCCTCGCCGCGGTCGGCGTCAACCCAAACCGCCTGCGGAAGCAGCGGTTAAAATAAGAGAGATCGTTGAAGCCGCAGGCAAAGGCGATGTCGCTGATGCGGCCCTCGCGGTGCGCCAGGAGGTCGGCGGCCTTGCGCAGACGCAGCTCAGTGAGGCGGGTGGTGAAGCTGGCGCCGGCCTCGAACAGCAGTTCGTTGACGTAGCGCTCGGAAAGGCCGGCGGCGGCGGCAAGCTTCTGGGCGGAAAAACCCGGCTCGTGGAAGCGCGCCTCAAGAATCGACAGCACGGCCTTGAGCCGCACGACGCGCAGGCCCCCGCGTCGCGCGGCAGTGGCGATATCGCTGCGGGCACCGAGACCGATCGCGGCAAGGTCGAGCAGATGGCCGGCGATCGCCATGCCGGCCTCGTCGGCGGCCGTGGGATTGCGGAGGAGGAGATCGCTGTAATCCATCGCCAGCGACAGCGCGCCGCCGGGCTCGAGCTCGCAGCCGACGAGATCGTCGATGTCGGCGACCATCGCGCGCAGCGTATCGACCGGCAGATGCACGTTGGTGAAACGCTTTTGGCTCGCGCCGTCGGCCGCGAAGAACGGCTCGTCCAGCTTGAGCAGCACCATCGCTCCCGGCCGCATGGTGAATTCGCGGCCACGATGGATCACCTGAGACGGAAGATCTCCGGTGTTGCGCGCGAGGCAAAAGCGGTCGTCGCCGGTCTCGATCACCTGGCGCTTCTCGCGCCGGACCGTGACGAAGCTGCCGTCGCAACGGCCGAGCATGGTGGTGCCGATATGGATCGAGTTCATCGTGGCGCGAAACGGCACGTCGGACGCCGGATCGAGCTCGCCGGTGTTGGAGAAATGCTCGAACAGCTCCGCGAAGCGGATGAAGCGCTGCCGGTCGGACAAGTCCTGCGGCAGCATCTCGGTCGAGAGCGACTTCCTGATGACGGACATCGAGAACGACTTTTCGAGAATGGCTTTTCTAAGTTCTTCAAAAAAAGACTTGGCGCTCGCTGAACCTCGCACGCCAAACGGACGCCCGCAGAAGACCAGCATACCGCAAGCTATCAGCACGCCAACGTGAATCAAGCTGCGCCGGTCAGTCCAAGCTGCGACGGCGCTGGCGCCGGTCAGTCCAAGACGCCCCGCACAGGCGGGCCCTATTCAGGCCGCGGATGCGGCATCCCGGCACAGACGGGACTGCATCCGGGCAAACGGGCGGCCCCAGCCTGACGCCCGCTGGAGGAGACAACGACATGCGAACCTCTCTACCCCGCAGCCTCGTGCTCGGCGGCGCCATCGCGACCAGCCTCTGCATCGGTTACGCGCTTGGCGCGCAGCCGCACATGGACGAAGCCATCGCGATCCTGCAATCGGCCCGCGCCGAGCTCGGCAAGGCAGAGCCGAACAAGGGCGGTCATCGCGAGAAGGCGATCGGGATGATCGACCAGGCGATCGCCGAAGTACGCGCCGGCATCGCGTTCGCCGCCGGCCATTGAAGCAACGGCATTCGGGAGGAAGACATGATACGCACCCTGTTTGCCACGGCTCTCACGCTCGGCGCGATCACGGGCGTTGCCCAGGCCATGCCGCTCACCCTGCTCAACGCAGCCGCGAACGGCGACGTCATCGCGGTCGCCGGCGGCTGCGGCCCCGGCTGGCACCGCGGCCCCTATGGCGGCTGCCTCAGGAACTACGCCAACCCCGCCGCGCATGCCTGCCCGCGCGGCTACCATATCGGCCCCGGCGGCGCTTGCCGCGGCAATGGCAGGTAGGAGCTGAACATTCCGCCTCTCCCCGCTCGCAGGGGAGAGGCGTCCGCCGACATCGCGCCTCTCGCCACCGGCACCAGCAAGACCAAACGTTTTCGTAACCGTCATGCCGCGGCGTCCGACCGCGGCAGGGCGGCGGCGCGATCCCGCTTGCTACCTCAACGGGACTATGCACAGAATGCACCTGTTTTCATAACACAACCATTGATTGAAATCGTGGAGTACTGAACGGCTCCGGCCTGAAGTGCTTCACCGTCGATTGCCAGAGGGGCCCCATGACCCACCATGATGGCGCGCAGAATGGCGATTCTGCCAGACCCAAGCACACGCATGACGATGCAAGCGCCGGCGGGCCGACCGCCACCACCCTGTCGAAGCGCAAGCTGGTGCTGTTCGCCGACGGCACGGGCAACGCGTTCACCGCCCAGGAATCCAGCGTCTGGCGGCTCTATGAAGCGCTCGACCACACCCAGCCGGACCAGATCGCCCACTACATCAAGGGTGTCGGCACCGCCGGCTGGGCGCCGCTCGCAGCCATCGACGGCGCCACCGGCATCGGCGTTCCCTCCAACGTCCGCAAGCTCTACCGCTTCCTGTGCTGGAACTGGCGCGAGGGCGACGAGATCTACATCTTCGGCTTCAGCCGCGGCGCCTTCACCGCGCGCACGCTGGCGGCGCTGATCGCGAGCCAAGGGTTGGTGCCGGCGGAAATCAAGGGCGAGCCGGTCTCGCATGCCGAGATGGAGCGCAACGCCATGTCCGCATGGCGGGAATACCGCAAGGAATCGGTGGGCTATCGCAGCCTGCCGACGATCTGGATTACGCGCTGGATTCGCGACCTGCTGCTCATCATCTACCATTTCGTCTGCGGGCACCGCTCCTATTGCACGGTCCGCAAGGCCATGGCCGGCCGCAAGAACGTCAAGATCGAATTCCTTGGGCTGTTCGACACGGTCGAGGCTTTCGGCGTACCGATCGAGGAGCTGCGCGTCGCGATCGACTGGGCAATTTGGCCGATTTCGTTCCGCAATCACCGGCCCTCGCGCAAGGCGAAGCACATCTGTCACGCGCTCGCGCTCGACGACGAGCGCACCACCTTTCATCCGCTGCGGATCGACCAGAGCCGTCTAGCGAATGACCAGACTGTCAAGGAGGTGTGGTTCGCGGGCGTCCATTCCGACATTGGCGGCGGTTACCCGGAATCCACCCTCTCCTTCGTTCCGCTGGTCTGGATGACCGAGCAGCTCGGTGGCCAATTGCGCTTTCAGAACGGCACGATCGAGCGTTTCCGCGAGTATCAATCGGCGATCGGGCCAAAGCACGATTCACGCAGCGGCGCCGCCGTGCTTTACCGCTACGGTCCGCGGCCGATCCTCGAAGGCGATGTGAACGGCGGCAAACCGGTCGTTCACTTCGCCGTGGTCGAACGAATGCTGTTCGGATGCGACGATTATGCGCCGATCATGCTGCCGGCGAACGCGCGGGTGCTGATGCCCGACGGAAGCATCAAGGAGCTCACCAACGACGGCGCGCACCAGGCCATGCATGACGCCTACGCGAAGAAAGCGAGGCGTCCGATAAGCAAGGAGGAATCCGACGCCTTCACTGGAATGAAAGCGCCAGACGCGGACATGGCGAATCTGGCGCGCGGCGCCGTGTGGTGGCGACGCGTGGCCTATTTCGCGCTCCTGATCATGACGGGCATCATTGCCGCCTGGCCGTGGATCGCCCACAAGATCATAGATACATCCGGCAAGAGCCTGCGCGATTTTGTCAGCAACATCGACTGGGGTTTCAGCGCCATACTCGGCTCCGTCGCGAACCTGCTCAAGAACGTGTTGCCCTCCTATGCGGGGCCATGGCTCAATATCGCACTCTATTATCCTGTCGCGACCTCACTCGTCGTGCTGGTCACGTGGTGGGTCTGGAGCATCAACGCCTCGCTGCGTGATGGCATCCAGGAGCGGGCGCGGCTCGCCTGGTACCGGCCGGAACGGAAGGCGAGCGCAAAAAACCTCAGCCGGATGAGTTGGTTGTTCAGGTTTGGCGGTTTGATGCAGCGAAATGCGCGGTGGATGAGCTTTCCGTTCACCAAGATCATCTTTCCCGTCGTCTCCATCGTCGTCATCTACGCCGCGGCCTTGCTGATCGCCTCGAGCAGCTTCTTCACCTGGCGCGTCGCGACCGGACAGGTTTGTGAAGCCCCGGAAACAAAAGCCGAAGAGGCGCAGAAAAAGGGAGCGAACGTCGCGATAGACATTCCGCCAGCCAAGCCGGTGGGCGACAACGCGCTTCCTGCGACCGAGCTTTTCAACGTCAACCAGTTCTGCTGGGCAAGCAGGCTCGCCGTGGAGAAGGGCCGCAAATACCGGGTCTGGATCGATATCGACCAACGCTGGTTTGACCGTACGATCATGACCGGCGTCAACGGATTCCAGACCTACGAAAACCACCATTACCTCGCTCTCCCGACCCGGCGACTGTTCGGCGCGGACTGGTTCCAGCCGGTCGTACGCGTCGGCGAGAAGGGCCTGAACGATCGGCCGCTGCAGGCCATGAACGTGATGTCGGCAGATGAACTGCCGCGCCGCATTGACCCGACCCTTCCCGAGGAAAATGCTCAGGATGAGCCAAAAAACAGATATCCCGTCCGCATCGAAAGCGCTGAGGAATCGAGCACGGACGATGCGGCGAAGCTGACGAAACTCAAGGCCGATATCGCGAAGATGGGCACATTCGATGCGCTTCCGCCAGACGAGTCGGCACGCAAGGTCTGGGACACGCAGAAACTTGCAGACCGGATGGTGGCCGAATTCACCGCACCTGATTCCGGCGAGCTGTTCTTCTACGTCAACGACGCCGTGCAGATCGTCCCGGGCTTCCTGCGATGGCTGGCTCCGGCAAAATACGCCGACTATTTCGGGCCGGACGAACAATACTACAAGAACAACAGCGGCACGGCGCGGATCACGGTACAGCGTCTGCCCGCGCCGCCGACGCCATCGGCTGCGGCAAAGCAGTAGGCGCCGGCCACAACGGAGCGGAAGAGTGACAACGCCCCCATGATTATGGGTGTCGCGGCGTCCGCGCCGCGGCTAAACTTGGCCTCGCGCCGCGGGGGACACGCGGTGCGGGACGATGAACATGAGCGAACAGGGCGAGACGGGTGAGGCCATCACCATCCTCCTCGTCGAGGACGACGCGCCGACCTGCTGGCGGCTCCAGGATGCGCTGGTCAAGGCCGGCTACAAGGTGCGCAGCGCAGGCACGCTCGGCGAGGCGCGCCAGGCCCTGAACGGCGGCGCGCCGCGCGTGCTGCTGACCGATCTGCGGCTGCCCGACGGCCATGGCATCGAGCTAATCCGCGAGACCCGGCAGCGCTTTCCCGACACCGAGATCATGGTGATCTCGGCGCTCGGCGACGAGGAGAGCGTGATCTCGGCGATCACCGTCGGCGCCACCGGCTATCTCCTGAAGGACGCCTTCCCGACCGATATCGCCACCACCGTGCGCGATCTGGTCGCCGGCCATTCGCCGATCTCGGCCTCGATCGCCCGTTTCATCGTGCGCAGAACGCAAGGCGTCGCGCCGAGTTCGGTCGAGCCGCCGCGGGGTCCCGTACTCAACACCGCACGACTCACCCCGCGCGAGATCGATATCCTCTGGGGCATCGCAAAGGGTTTCAGCTACGCCGAGATCGCGAGCCATCTCGGCCTCTCCAGGCAGACCGTGCCCGGCCACATCAAGAACATCTATCGCAAGCTCGAAGTGCACACGCGCAGTGAAGCCGTGTTCGAGGCGGTGCAGCAGGGCCTGATCAAGCTGTGAGCGAGATCGCGGTGAAAGCACCTGCGCGACCGCGGCGCCGGCTGATCGCGGCGCGCCTCGTGCCCTATCTGCTGCTACAGGCGCTGATCGTGATCGTCACCATCCAGGGGCTGCGGCTGCTCCAGCCCAGCGACCCCGACGATTATGCCGTGAGCGAATTTTCGCTGCGGGAGGACGGCACGACCCGGGCGGTGACGTTGCCGCATTTCACGTCGTCGCGCTACGCGCTCCAGGACCCGCCGCTCTATTCGGGCACGTTCGTCTTCAAGCCCGATGCGGCAACACGGCCTGGTCGGTCTTTCTGCCGCGCTTCAGCAACGGCGTGGAGGTCGCGGTCAACGGCGTCGCGATCCTGGACTCCCGGCGCGATCCCACCGCCAACCGGCCCGACCGCAACACGCCGGAGATCGCACTGATCCCGTCGTCGCTGCTGCGCGACGGCAGCAACGAGATCACCGTGCGGCTGTTGGTGTGGGGTCCGCTGCGAGGCTTCCTCGACACCGTCTATGTCGGGCCGGACGAAAGCCTGCGGGGAGCCTACGAGACGCGCACGCTGCTGTTCGTGACGCTGCCCGTGGTGTTCTCGGCCTGGCAATCGTTGCTGGCGGTGATCCTCGCCATCATGTGGCTGATGCGACGCCGCGAGCCGGTCTATGGCGTGCTGGCGGCAGGAATGCTCGTCGGCGCGATGCAGGCCTTCGCGCCGGCGCCGCTGCCGCCCGCGCCTTATCCGCGGCTGGCCGCCATCCTGCTGGCGTCCGCGCCGATCGAGAGCGCGCTGGTCGTGACGTTCGCGGTGCTGTTCTTCGGCTGGCGCTGGCCGCGCTACGGGCTGCTGTTGTTCGCGCCGGGGCTCGTCATCCTGCTGGTCGGGCTCTTTGCGGGCCAGCCGATCCCGCGCATCACCTTCCTGTTCCTCGGCGTGCCGACCGTGGGCCTGTGCCTGATGCTGCTGGTCGTCATCCTGACGTGGGCGGTGATCAGGCGGCAGGACGCGGCGAGCTTTACCTTCGGCTGCGCCGTGACCATCGTGCTGACCTGCTGGTTTCACGACATGCTCTCGGCGTTCGAATTCGTGCCGGACGATCGCACCTTCGTCACGCGGCTGTCCTATTCCGCGATGCTGGTGGCGATAGGCGCCGGACTGACCTGGCGCTTCGCCCGCGCGCTCAACGAGGTCGACAGCTTCGCCGGCCAGCTCATCGCACGCGTGCGCGAGGCCGAGGAGCGGCTGAAGGCAAGCTTCGCCCGCGAAGAAGAGCGGGCGCGGGCCGCCGCACTCGCCAACGAGCGCACGCGGCTGATGCGCGACCTGCATGACGGCCTCGGCGGCCAGCTCGTCAGCATCGTCGCGCTCTCCGAGCGTGGACACGAGGGCGCGACCATCACGGACGCTGCGCGCGCCGCGCTGAAGGATCTGCGCCTGGTCATCGATTCCATGGACGACATCGGCGGCGACCTGATGCTTGCGCTCGGCTCCTGGCGCGAGCGTGCGGCGGCACAATTGCGGCCACACGACGTCGCACTCGAATGGCACGTGGCGACGCCGCAGGGCCTGCCGCTCCATCCCGAACTGCGGCCATGGCACGTCATCCAGATCGTGCGCATTCTCGACGAGGCCGTGACCAACGCGGTCAAGCACGCGCAGGCGCGCCATATCGTTGTTACCATCGAGACGCGCGACGATGGCCAAGGAGATGGTGACCGGCCGTGTGGCGTGATCAGCGTTGCGGACGACGGCATGGGCTTTGCCCTGTCCGGCAACGGCGAAGCCGGGAGTGCAGGCCAGACCGCGCGGGGTCTGCGCAACATGCGAAGCCGCGCCGCGCGCTGCGGCGCGGTGCTGGATCTGGCCTCGGATTCCTCGGGGACGCGCGTACGGCTGCAACTACCGAAAATCTTTCCCGATAGCGACGCCGCCGCCACGGGCTGAAAAGCCCCCTCCCCGAACGTGTGGGACGCACGGAGAGAGGGAACGGGCCGGATTATCGTCATGCGGAGGACGGGGGGTTCGTCCGCAAGTCATCCTTTCGCCCGAAGCGATGCAATCAACTCAATCAAACGAGATCGTCAGCGCACGCCGACGCGATTGACCGGGCCTCCGCGATTCATCGGCGTTCCCGCACGAACGCCGACGCCGGGCGCGCCGACCCCGGGCGTCGCCACCGCGACCGCGGCGGCCGGCGCAACCACCACTGCCCCGGTCGGCCGCACCACGCAGCCCTTGGGCACGCCGACCGTCTTGCAATAGACCACCGCCTGCGCCGGGCTCGTGCCCAGCGACACCATCGCCGCACCCGCGAGCATCATGACCGTCAGGCCGGCGCTCAGCGCTCCCACGTTTTTCGACATCTTGCTCTCCTGCTTCCCGTTCGGCGCCCCGATGCAATCACCGGGTTTCGCAGCCGACGTGCAGCCTGAATGGCAAAAGACGGCGCGCGGATACATGCCATGAAGATGGGGGTGTGGCGGGCGAGCCGATGCCATGAACATGGCATGGACCGGCAACGCCCTCCGCGAGATGGTCCGGCTCACCCGATCCCAGCGGGACCCGTCACAATCCCAAAGAGATGTTTCATGAAGACTTCAGTTCTTGCCGCGCTGCTGCTCGCTGCCGCCATCCTGCCCGCCGCTGCGCAATCCGGTCCGACGCCGCAGGAGCAGATGGCCTGCCGCGGCGACGCCGGCAAATTCTGCGCCGAACATGTCGGCAAGCCGCCGCAGATGAATGCCTGCCTGCGCGAGAACAAGACAAAGCTCTCGGACGCCTGCCGCAAGGTGGTGGAGTCGCACGGCGGGTGATCTTCTTCCCCCTGTGGAGAAGGTGCCTTGCCAATGGCAGGCGGATGAGAGCTGCCTCGACGCACCCAGAGCAGAGACTCTCTACCGCGAGCCACCCTCTCCCGCGAAGAAGGGAGGGGGACAGCAGCTAATTCGTCAGGCCATAGACGTCGATGCGGCCGTCATAGGTCGGGCGATAGATGCGGCCTTTCCAGACGATCGGACGGTTGAACTTGGGATGCATGAAGGCGTGCTCCGGGCCCCAGTCCTCGCTGTCCCAGATCACCTGGAGCCGTTTGGAGCCATCCGGATTGGTGGCGAAATTCTGCGCGTCGTAGACCAGGAAGCGGCCCGGACTGAGAATCATGTTGCTGTCCTGATAGGGCACCATCGCCACGATGATGCCATCGGTGCCGTTGTTGGCGGCAAGCGTGATGCTCCAGCCAGGCATGCCGCCCGGCGGACGCGGCGATTGCGGCGAGGCGATCTCGTTGCCCCCGGCGAGATAGGTCGTTCTCCCGTCGGCCGCAATCGACCAGGCCCGCAAGGCGCTGTTCTCGCCGCCGACGAAATGCATGGTGCCGTGGGTGGCGGACTGGAACAGCAGCGGCGTGCCATGCAGATGCCGCGTCGCGCCGCCGGGAAACACGTTCAGCTCCATCGGTGACGCCGGTGCCGGCGGCACGGCGGGATCGAAATACGTGTACAGGATCGGTGGCATGAGAAGCCTGTTGTAGTTCGCCGCGAAATGGCCGGCCGCAAGTTCGCCCGGCTGCGTCTTGCCGAGCGCATTGGCATTGCCGGTGTAGAGGATGCCGTCCTTGCCCGCGGCCAGAATGGCATGGGCGGAGGCGACGTAGACCGGACCGCCGGAACCGAAATCCTGGTCGCCCCACATCGACTCGTTCATCGCCTCCATGTGATGCGCCACGACCGGCGCGATCTGCGCATCGGTTGCACTGCGACCCGAGGTGACCGCGACATGCGGCATCTCGCGCGCATACCGAGGCTTCAGCGTCATTCCCATGCGCCTTGCATGCGCGATCACAGAGGGCAGGGAAACATTCGACGGCAACGCCAGTTCGTCATTGTCGTCGTCGGCGGCTGCTGCGTCCGCGGCCGCGCCGACCCGGTTGGCGTCGGTCCATGGCGCCCACCACGACATGACCTCGAAATGCGCATGGCTTCCGGTGTGCAAGGCGAGCCGCACGATGCTCTCGCCGAAATCGCCATGCTGCGGCGAGAACGCTCCGTTGCCGGTGATGACGTAGATTGAACCGTCGGGAGCGAGGGCCGGGCCGGCCCCGCTCTGCCACAGCCCGCCGCCGGAGCCGGTGACGGTGGAGCACCACGACGCAGCGAGCCGCCAGGCATGGACGTCGACCGCGAGCAGCCAGCCGCGCGCCGTCTTCGACGTCTCGGCGATCGTGCCGAAGGGAATCAGCACGTGGTTCCGCGTCAGCGTCAGGGCGCTGCGCTGCTTGCGCTGGGCCGAGACGAATTTCTGCACCGGCAGGCCGTTCGGCGGCGTGTAGACCGCGCCCTCCAGGTTCAGCAGCCCGTGCACCTTCGAGCCGTCGCGGATCCGCAGCGCCGCGAGGAAATGCTGCCCCTTGGCGACGCTGCCGTCGTCGCTGATCCAGGCGCAGGCATAGAGAATGCTCGCCCCCTCGTCGATCACCGGGGTCGAGAGAATGCCCCAATGGACGTTGGTCATGTGGCCGTCGATCACCCTCGTTCCGACGATGGGACGCCCCAAGTTGGTCGCCCAGATCTTCTCACCGGTCACAGCGTCGAATGCATAAACCCAATTGCCCATGCTGGCCTGCAAGATCAGGTCGCGGGTCTTGCCGTCGGCCGTGTGCACGCCGCCGACCGCCAGCGGCTGCGCCTCGAGCCTGGGATCGTCGGGAATCGGAAGGCTGAAGAGTTTGACGATGCCCCTGCTGCGGACGGCGGTCGCCGTCAGCACCGTCTCGGAATTGTTCGCACCGGTACGGGCACGGTCGTAGCTGCGGGTCGTGACGGAGGCGACCATGGTCAGGCTCCGTAGGCGAGGAGGCTTCCGGCCGCAATCAGGCAAGCCGCCGCAAGCGGTCGTACGTCGCGCAAGCCTGCGCGCCACCCGCTCGACACGGCGGCTCCGCAGGCAAAGCCGAGCCCGGCCATGATCGCGCTCGACAGTGCGGCAACGGCCGGCGCATCAGGCGTGCGCGACACGAGATTGTCGATCGCCAGCAGCGGTGGCAGCACATAGAACCAGCCCGGCGCATTCAAAAGACGTTGCGCGATGGGGTGGCGCACGACCAGCGATGCGCCGCACGCGATCAACAGGATCGCTGCGAGCCCGCCCGCGACCGGCATCGTGACGCCGAGCGCGGAACCCAGCGCATCGCAAGCGCCGAACATCAGAATGAGCGGCAGCACATGCGGTTGCGGAACGATGAGTGCGAGCGCAAAGGCCACGATGAGACTGTCCGCGGACGTCCACAACAGATGTATCGACATGGAAACCTCTAAAAGGTTTGCAATGCGAAATAAGTGAGGTCAGTCGAGAAGGCCGCCCCGTCGTCCGCCTTCGAGGGCCATTGCAGCGCGGTGAAGCCGCGATTCCGCGCGTGTCGCGCGAGAAAGTGGAGCAGCCAGGCAATGCCGGCTCTATCAACCGGCGTCGGCACGGTGACGCCTTCGCGGTACGGCGCGAAGAAGCGACCCCAAGCTAACAGCGCTACGCCCATGACGCGGCCTTTGGCTAGCGACGCCAATCATGCATTGAACGGAGATCGTCTGGAAGTTGAAATTCGAGACAAGCACGTCCGCAGAACGAACCGTCGCTCACGATCGCGTGCACGACGGCGAGGATGGGCGCTAATCGTCGTCAGACCCGAACAGCCTGATCTGCGGCAAGCCGCCGCGCGGCCGGCTCGCGACATCGCGCGCGTCGGAATCTTCGCGGATGTTGCGCGCGACGTCATCCCAATCGGTGCGGTCGCGCATGCCGCGCGGCTCGCGGGGATCGTAGTGCCGGCGCTCGGCCCAGCGCTCGCGGCGCTCCGTGCGGCGCCGTTCGGACGCGGCGCGCTTCACATCGGAATCCCTGGCCTTGGCATAGGCGTTGTCGGGTGAGGATGGCTGCTCTGTCGATGCCTGCTGCTCGGCAGGCTTTGCGACTTGCGGAGGCGATGCCGGTGCCGGCTTGGGCGGCTCGGCCGCGGCCGCCTGGGAAGGCTGCGGCGCTGGCGGCTCGGCGTTCGCTTGACTTGCCTGCCTGTCGGGCTTTGCGGGTTCGGATTTGGCTTCGGCCTGTGCCGGCGCGGCGATCATGGCGCCGAAGGCTTGCGAGCCGGTGAGATATTGCAAGCGCTCGGACGGAGCGTCCGTCGTCGCTGGTTTGGCGGCTTCAGCGCGCTGCGACATCTTGCTCGTGTCCGGCCCCTGCTTGGGCGCGACCGGATTCATGATATTGCCGGCGACGATGCCGCCACCGAGACCAATGGCGATGGCGGCAACGATCGTTCCGGCACCGACGAAATAAGCTGTCGAGGCGCGCATTGATCCACTCCCTCTTTGGAGCGGGCAACGCTTGCCGATTGCCGGATGTTCCCGATGCGGGGCGCAGTTCCCGGAGGAACTTGCGCGTCAGATCTGCTGCGCGACTTTTTCAAGCCCGATGATGCGGGCGAGCTTGCGCACTTCTTCCTTCTGATCCTCGCGCAACTGGAACAGCAGCGGCATTGCGGCCGACTTCAACTGCTGGACCTCGTCGCAGTTCGGATCGATCGGCACGCCCGGCGCGTTCGGATTGGAGAGCTTGTTCGCAGAGATCTTGCGGACGACATTGCGCAGCGCGGTCTCGACCGAGGGCCAGTAATATTCCTGCGACGACGACAGTTTCAGGCGATCCCTGATGCCCGCGATCTGTACGTCGGACAGCAGCGAATAGCTTTTCTGCGGCTGCGGCTTGGCGGCGACCTTCGGCTTGGCCGGAGCTTCGACCGGAGCCTCTGCGGCAGCAGGCGCTTCATGCACACTCGCCTTGGGCATCGGGAAATCGGCGGGCGTTGCGGCGGCAAACGCCTGGCGCAGCGGCTCGGTCAGCACCGGCGCCTGCGAAAGCTTGTCGGCGGGGACCTGGACCGGATCGATCGCGGCCGAGGCCAATGCCAGCGTCGGGACCAGGCGGTCGGCCTTGGCGGCGCGATTTGTCGAAAGCTGCTTGGGCGGCGGAGCCTGCGTGATCATCTCTGCGCTGACGCTGGGCACGCTGTCACGGCCAAGGATGGCGGTGGTGGCGGCGCCGAGGACGAGGAAACAGGTCAGCACGACGATGGTGATGGCTTTGGACAAACGTCTCTCCAGGCCCAGCTTCAAGTCCACGTGATGGGTGCCCGGAAACTGGGCGGTAAATAAGGCTTAACCGTGCCATCGTAACGGCAATCGCGCGGACTGCGGCGACATGCCCGAAATCTCAAGAAAATCAGGCAGCTAGCGCCAGGTCGTAGGCATCCTGGATGTCGGCGACGATCTCGGAGGCCTCCCAGACCGCGCGCGGCTCGACCGATTGCAGCGTCACCGTCCAGTTGCCGCCCCGGCGGGTGCGGGGGACGCTGAGGATGTCGAAGCGCACGTTGCGGCACAGCGGATGACGGGCCAGAGCATGGGCCACGCGGACCCGGATTTCGTCCAGCGTCGCGGCTGTCTTGCTATTGAGAAAATCGAAGTCCATCGCCTGTCCCTCTCGGTCCTGATTGGCGGCCGTGAGGGGATTCTTGGCGGGCGTTGGTTAATCTGCCGTTAAGTACGGGGCCGCGGGGGAGCGCTCGATTAACTGTGATCGGGGCCGACGGCCCCTCCTCTCCCTCCCCCGCAAGCGGGGCGAGGGGAAGGACGCCGCCTACCGCCCGCCCGCATCGCGATATTCGGCGAGGGTCCGCGCCACGAGATCGTCGACCGCCATCACGCCGGTCACGCCCGATGTCGCGTGCCCCCCGCTCCAGATATCGCGCCAGCGTTTCGGGCGGTTTTCGCGCGCGTCGACGTCAATGTCCTTGCCGATGTCGATCGCGCCACGCGCCGGCAGATCGTCGGGATCGAGGCCCGCAGCCACGATCGACGGCTTCAGCATGCTGGTCTGCAACCCCGTGAACGCGGTGGTCAGCAAGATGTCGTCGGCGCTGCTGTCGACCAGCATCTCCTTGTGGCGCTCGTCCGCCATGCTCTCGCGCGTCGCGATGAATTTCGTGCCCATGTAGCCGAGATCGCAGCCGAGGACTCCAGCCGCATGCAGCGCGCGGCCGTCGCTGATGCCTCCGGCGAGCACGATGATGCCGTCAAAGAATGCGCGCACCGCGCGGACGAACGCGAACGGATTGAGCCAGCCGGTCTGCCCGCCGGCGCCCGCGGTGAGCAGCACCAGCCCGTCGGCGCCGGCTTCCGCCGCGCGCTGGGCGTGGCGGATCGAGGCCACGTCCGCCAGCACCAGCGCGCCGGCATCGTGCAGCGGCTTCAACACCGGCGCGGGCGACCCAACAGAGGTGATGACGATCTCCGGCTTGTGTCGCAGCAGCACCGCGAGATCCTGCTCAAGCCGCGCGTTGGAGCGATGCACGATCAGGTTCGGGCAAAGCGGCGCGGCCTTGCGACCTGTGTGATCTTCGTGTTGCCGCAGTCGCGTTTCGATCTCGGTGAGCCACGCCTCGAGCTGTTCCGTGCCGCGGCAATTCACGGTGGGGAAGCTGCCGATCACGCCATTGCGACAGGCCGCGACCATGAGTTCGACGCCCGACACCAGAAACATCGGCGCCGCGATCAGAGGCAGAGCGAGACGATCACGGAAGTGTTGCAGTCGATCGGATGTCACTCACGCCTCCTTGCACGGGCTTTGTCGTTCCATCCCGCATTCTCTGTGCTAGCGTTGCGCACAAACATTGGCACGTCAAAAGCCGATGACAAAACAACGGGGAAACATATGTCCGATCCGCTCCACGCATCGTCCCCGACTTGCGCGCAGACGCTGCGGGCACTGTCGCGCTATCCCGGCCGCACCGCTTTCGCCTGGCCCGGTGGATCGCTGAGCTATCAGGGCACCATCGACCTGATCGGACGCATCCAGGCCGTGTTCATGCGGCTGGGCTTGCAGCCCGGCGCGCGCGTCGCGTTCCTCACCGCGAACCGTGCCGACACCTGGTGCGCCGGTGTCGCCGCGCAATTATCCAGGCTCTGCGTCACCTGGCTGCATCCGCTGGGATCGAGGGCAGACCAGCTCTTCCAGCTCGAGGATTCCGAGGCCGAGATGCTGGTGGTCGATGCCGCCACCTTCCGCGATCGCGGCGGCGAGCTTGCCGCGAGTGCGAGCCGGCTGAAGGCAGTCTTCACCACGGGACCGGCCGACTATGGCGTCGACCTCCTGCAGGCGATCGAGATCGAAGGCCATGCCAGCGCGCATTGCTTCGCCGGCCCCGACGATCTCTCAACGCTGAATTACACCGGTGGCACGACCGGAAAATCCAAGGGCGCACTGCGCTATCACCGCGAGAACGCCGGGGGTGCTGCCGCGATCCTCGCCGACTTCGAGATCCCGGACACCCCGCACTATCTCGCGGTTGCCCCGATCAGCCATGTCGCCGGCACGAAAGTCGTGCCGACGCTGATGCGCGGGGGCACCGTGCACATGCTGAAAGGCTTCGATCCCGAGGCGGTGCTGGCAACGATCGCGCGCGAGCGCATCAATTTTACGCTGTTCGTGCCGACCATGATCTATGTGCTGCTCGATCATCCCGCCTTAAGCAAGACCGATCTGTCCTCACTGGAGCTCGTGCTCTATGGCGCATCCGCGATGTCGCCGAGCCGGCTGGTCGAGGGCATCGAACGCATCGGGCCGGTGTTCTCGCAGCTTTACGGGCAGACCGAATGCTATCCGATTTCGGTGCTGCGCAAGGCGGATCATGATCCAAAAACGCCGGAGTTGTTCCTGTCCTGCGGTTTCCCGATCTCGGCCTGCGAGGTCAGGATCCTGGACGACAACGACCAGGAAGTGAAGACGGGCGAAGCCGGCGAGATCTGCGTGCGCGCGCCGCATGCCATGGCCGAATACTGGAAGCGGCCCGACATCACAGCCGAGACGCTGAAGAATGGCTGGGTCCACACCGGCGACGTCGCGCGCAAGGACGAGCGCGGCTACATGTTCATCCTCGACCGCAAGAAGGACATGATCGTCTCCGGCGGCTTCAACATTTTCCCGCGCGAGGTCGAGGACGTGCTGTCGCAGCATGCGGATGTCGCGATGGTCGCGGTCGTCGGCATTCCCGACGAGAAATGGGGCGAAGCCGTCACCGCCATCGTCGTGCCGCGTGAGGGGGCACAGCCCGATCCGGACGAGCTGATCAATCTGGTGAGGACGCGAAAAGGCTCGGCACATGCACCGAAGCAGATCCAGTTCGTCAAGCAGCTGCCGATGACCGGCGTCGGCAAGGTCGACAAGAAGGTGCTGCGCGCAGGCTTCTGGAGCGGACGGGACCGGTTGGTGGGGTAGTCATCCCGATCTGCAACTTGTAGCAGGCAGCACCGCACGTATTCCCGCGGCCGGACCCCGGGGTTCTACGGGTCGCTGTGACCCGCGAACAACAGCTCGGAAGGGACTTTTCAGGCACGCCGTCCGCGCAATTGCGGGCGAATCAACGAATCAACTAGACCGCTGACGGGGCTGGGAAGCGGAGTATCAAATGAGAGTCGCTTCCTTGGAAAGTGCGTTGGCCGCGATCACGTTGATCACGGCTATCATCGTCCTGCTGTGGGAGATCAAGATCGTCTACGGCAGCTGAACTGGCAGGACGCTGGCGTCGAACAGAGACCTCCGGACAAGAAGAGGTTCGCGACCAGGGCATCCCTTCCGCGGCGGCGGAAGTCTGCCGTTCCATCGGCGCAAGGAGCGATCACGGCGCTTGCCGACACGCTTACCGCTTTTCGATCACCAGACTCTGCACCGCCCGGCCGAAATAGCCGTGACGATCCGCGAGCCGCGACATCGCGAGGCCGGCGCCGTCGGGACCGATCCAGGATTCGCCGTCGAGCAAGATCCACTCGCCGACCGGCTGGCGCGATAGGTTCACGGTGAGGTCGGCATTGATGTAGGTCCAGGCACGGAAGTCGAGCGTCGAGGCGGTGCCGTTGGAAAAGTCGGCGGCGACCACGGCGCGCATCGCCTGCGAGACCGCTTGGCCTTCGACCAGCGGGTGGTCGAGGCGAAACCAGATCGCGCCGGCCCCGGCCTGGCCGAAGCGGCCGCGCGCGGCGCGCATCGAGACCATGCCTGCGAACGGACTGGTCGCGCCATGGCCGTCCTCGACCAGCGAGTCCTCGGGCGACGGCAGCGTGACCGGCAACTCCTTGACGTCGTCCGGCAACGGCTGTGATTGCCGCTTGATCTTGAGCACGGTGGCACCGACGACCTGAACACCGTCGGCGAACAACTTGATCTCGCAGAGCTGGATCTTGCGCCCCTCGCGCAAAACCTCGCTCTCGATCGTGAGCGGCGCCACCGGCACCGGGCGCATCAAGTCGATGGTGACGCGCGCAACATTCATCGGCACCGGCGTCGGAATGCGTTCCGCCGCCCACGTCACCAGCGCAGACGGCGCCGAGCCGTGCTGCATGCGCCGGTCCCACGGACCGGCAGCATTGGGGCTGGTGACGACGTTGTTGCCGTCGACGCGGTAAATGGCGGTCATGTTTGCACGATATCTCGGCTGGCGTTCCCCGGACGCAGTGCAGCGCGTAAGCGGCGCGCTGCAGAGCCGGGGTCCATCTGCTGCAGCGATGGGTCCCGGCTCCGCGCAGCAGCGTTGCACGCTGCAGCGCGTCCGGGACACGAGAGCGGTTAGAGCGGCGGGTCGATCGCCTCGTCATATTCCTTCTTGAAGCGCGCAATCAGATCGGCGGCGGGGATGATGCCGTCGACGCTGCCGATGCCTTGGCCCGAACCCCAGATCTCCTTCCAGGCTTTCGGCTTGGCACGCTCGCCGGAGGCATCCGTGCCGAAGTTCATCTTGGACGGATCGGACGTCGGCAGGTTTTCCGGATCCATGCCGGCCGCGAGGATCGACGGTTTCAGATAGTTGCCGTGCACGCCGGTGAAGAGGTTGGAGTAGACGATGTCGTCGGCCGTCGAACCCGCGATCATCTCCTTGTATTTCTCGACCGCGTTGGCTTCCTTGGTCGCAATGAAGGCCGAGCCGATATAGGCGAAGTCTGCGCCGAGGATGCGCGCGGCGCGGATCGCCTTGCCGTTGCCGATGGCACCCGACAGTGCGATCGGGCCGTCGAACCATTTTCGCGTTTCTGCAACGAAGGCCAGCGGCGAGATGGTGCCGGCGTGGCCGCCGGCGCCGGCCGCAACCAGGATCAGGCCATCGGCGCCCTTCTCGATCGCCTTGTGGGCGAACTTCTGGTTGATCACGTCGTGGAAGACGATGCCGCCCCAGCCGTGCACCGCTTGATTGAGCTCCTCGCGCGCGCCGAGCGACGAGATGATCATCGGCACCTTGTACTTGGCGCAGAGCTGCATGTCGTGATCGAGCCGGTTGTTCGACTTGTGCACGATCTGGTTCACCGCAAACGGCGCCGACGGCTTGTCGGGATGGGCACGGTCATAGGCCGCGAGCTCTTCGGTGATCCGCGCCAGCCATTCGTCGAGCAGCTCCGGCGGCCGCGCGTTCAGCGACGGAAACGAGCCGACCACGCCGGCCTTGCACTGCGCGATTACGAGATCGGGCACCGAGATGATGAAGAGCGGCGAACCGATCACGGGGATCGACAGGCGCCCCTTGAACAAGGCAGGCATGGACATAGGCGAAACGATCCTTTGGTGGCGAGCAAATCGAAAGCTGGAGGCCATACCAACAAGGCAATCTTTCCACTGTCAAGTATTGCGTTTTGACGCCGTGGCGGATGCCGTTACCGCAATTCCAACATGCGGAATTCGCTACGAAAATGCGGGCGGCATCACCCAATCAGATCCGGATTGATCAGCCGCTCGAACGAGAACATCTCGTCCCATTTCTCCTGCGTCAGCAGCTTGCGCTCGACCACCACGATCTGGTGCAGCGACTTGCCGCTCTTGTAGCCCTCGCGCGCGATCTCCGCGCATTGCTTGTAGCCGAGCAGCGGTTTCAGCACCGTAACGATACCCAACGAGTTCAGCACCATGTTGCGGGTGTGCTCTTCGTTGGCGGTGATGCCGACAACGCAATTCTCGCGCAGGCTGTTGACCGCGCGCTCCATGGTGCGGATCGAGAAGAACAGCGCGAACGAGATCACCGGCTCCATCACGTTGAGCTGAAGCTGGCCGGCGGAAGCGGCGAGCGTCACCGTGGTATCGAGGCCGATGACGAGGAAGCTGGTCTGGTTGACCACCTCGGGGATGACAGGGTTGACCTTGCCCGGCATGATCGAGGAGCCCGGCTGGAGCTGCGGCAGGTTGATCTCGTTGAAGCCGGCGCGCGGGCCCGAGGCCAGCAGGCGGATGTCGTTGCAGATTTTCGTCAGCTTGCTCGCCGTGCGCTTGAGCACGCCGGAGAGCTGCACATAGGCGCCGGTGTCCGAGGTCGCCTCGACGAGATCGCCGGCAAGGATGAAGTCGACGCCGGTCAGCGCACTCAAATGCCGGACCGCAAGTTTTGGATAGCCGACAGCCGCGGTGACGGAGGTGCCGATCGCGGTGGCGCCGAGATTGATCTCGCGCAGCAGCGCGCGCGCCTCGGAGATGCGGTCGACCTCCTCGCCGATCGTGGTGCCCCAACCGCGGAATTCGGCGCCGAGCGACATCGGCACGGCGTCCTGAAGATGCGTGCGCCCCATCTTCAGCACGCGCTCGAACTCGCGGCCCTTGGTGAAGAAGGCCTCCTGGAGCTGGCGCAGCGCCGTCATGTAGCTCTCGAGCCGCAGGATCAGTGCCAGCCGGAACGCGGTCGGATAGGTGTCGTTGGTCGACTGGCCGTAATTGACATGGTCGTTCGGGCTGACGTGCTGGTAGTCGCCCTTGCTGAAGCCGAGCGATTCCAGCGCGAGATTGGCGATCACCTCGTTGGCGTTCATGTTGGTGGAGGTGCCGGCGCCGCCCTGGATGAAATCGGTAACGAATTGATCCATCATGTCGCCGGCGATGACGCGGTCGCAGCCCTGGATGATCGCGTCCGCAACTTTCGCGTCGACCGCACCGAGGTCGCGGTTGGCCATCGCGGCAGCCTTCTTGACGTAACCGAGCGCCTTCACGAAGTAAGGCTCCTGGTTCATCGGAATGCCGGTGATGTGGAAGTTCTCCTTCCCGCGGATGGTCTGGACGCCGTAGTAGATGTCGTCGGCGATCTCGCGCTGTCCGAGGAAGTCCTGCTCCGTGCGGCTCATGGGCGCTCCTTTGCTGGCGCTACGTCCTCAGTTCTGGCACAGCGCGCTGGTGACGAAGGTATCGGTGCGGCAGTCATCCGGTTTGCGTTGCCGGCCCGGGATCAGAACCTTGGCCGAGCATTTTTCCGCGGAATCGGCGTTCAGGCTCTTGCCTTCCTTGTAGCCCTTGCTCTGGCAGAGCTGGTCGGCGGCCTGCTTGCAGTCGGGCGCGCCATTCGACGAGGCGGGGCAGGCCATGCGCCCCGACACCATGGCCGACGGCGTCGCCAGCCGCGACAGGTCGTTCATGGTCTCGCTCGGGCTTTTGATCGGCGGCAGGATCGAGGGCAGCTTGTCGAACAGCTTGCCCATTTCGTTGATCAGCCCGGGATTTTCCTCGCGCGCCGGCGGCGACGAAGGAGCTGATGTCGAGGGCGGCGGCGCGGTCTGCGGTCCCTGCTCCTGCAAGCCGAGCGCCGGCGGCGCGGATTGCGGCCAGCCGGTGCCGCCGGCACCGAGCAGGAGCGAAAGCACTGCAAATATCAGCGTCCCCGGTCGGAGGACCGGATTGCCGGATCGAACCATCATGACGGCAACCGTAGCCGAACCCGGCGAGGCGGCAAAGCGCGGGGTTATTGAGCGAACATGATCTTTGCGGAGAACGGCTTCACACGTTGCGCTGAGGCGGCCCTTCGGGTCCGGATCATTCCCTAGATCAGCTTGACCGCAACGACGAAGCCGAGCACCAGCACGGCGGCGCCGAGCGCCACCCAGAGACCGAGATGCTTCTCGATCCTGACGCGGATCCAGTCGCCATAGCGGTTGAGCAGGATCGCGACGATGAAGAAACGGCCGCCGCGCGCGACGATCGAGCACAGGATGAACAGGCCGATATTGTAACCGGCAAAGCCCGAGGTGATGGTGACGAGCTTGTAGGGGATCGGCGTCAGGCCCTTGAGCAGGATGATCACCGCGCCCCACTCCGCATAGGAGGCGCGGAAGGCATCGACCTTATCGCCGAGGCCATAGACCTGGATCAGCCAATGGCCGACCGAGTCAAACAGCAGCGCACCGATGGCGTAGCCCAGAAGACCGCCCACCACCGAGGTCGCGGTGCAGACCGCGGCATAGAGCCAGGCGCGCTGCGGGCGCGCCAGCGACATCGGGATCAGCATCACATCCGGCGGGACCGGAAAGAAGGAGCTTTCTGCGAAAGCCACGGCTCCCATGATCCAGAGCGCGTAGGGCTTGTGGGCGGCGTCGATGCACCAGTCGTAGATACGTTTCAGCATGGCGCCGCGATGAAGCACCATGGGACGGATTTGTCCATCGCGAGTTTTGTGACGATTTGGCGTGATCTGGAACAGTGTGTCGCGGTTTTCCGAAAGATCGCGCCCAAACAACAACCTAAAGCGCGATGACGCTTGGCGCCGGTTTCACCGCGCCTTTAGTGGCGCTTGCGCGAGACGCGCCCTTCCAGCGCGACAATTGGCCGCCTGGCGGCAACGCGCGGTGACGCGACTTTGGGCAGCTTCATCGGCGACTTCGGCAGCTTCTCGGCAATGCCGAGCATGTCTTCCCGCCGCGCCATCTCGCGCCAAACATCCTCCGGGCGCACGCCGGCCGAGGCCCAGAGCACCGTGAGATTGTAGAGCAGGTCGGCGCTTTCCCGGATCACGGCCTCGCTATCGCCATTGACCGCGTCGATGACGACCTCAATGGCTTCTTCGGCCAGTTTCTTCGCCATTTTGGATGGCCCACGCTGAAACAGCCGGGCGGTACGCGATGTTGCCGGATCAAGATCCTTGGCCGCGAGCACAGCCAGATATAGCCGCTCAAGCGAATCACTCATGGTACTCAAAACTACCCTAAACCAATGGCGAGCGCGTTAACGCGCAGGGTTAAAAGCGAAAAACAGGCCGCCGCGGCAAGCGCGACGGCCCGTTGTGGTCAAGACTTGGTAGCCAGGGACTTGGTAGCCAAGGACTTGGTAGCCAAGGCTAGTAGCAGTTCTGCATGTAGCCCTGGCCACAGAGCTCCGACGGAGCCGTGCCGCCATAGCGCTGATATTGGTAGTTCGGGCCCGGGCCGTAGTAGGGACCGTAGGCGGGGCCACTGTAATAGGCAGGGCCGCCGTAATAGCCATAACCCGGACCCGGACCGTAATCATAAGCGTAGGCGTCACGGGTCGCAGCGATCGCAAGGCCGGTGCCGACGATGCCGGCGATGGCCGCAGCAGCCGCTACGCCGCCACCACCGCCATGCCAGTGGCGGCCGCCTGCGTATGAGGCGGTCGGGGCGACCGCGGTCAGCGCCAGCACCGCGGCGGTGGCAAAGACGGCCTTGCGGCCGGCAAATCTCGAAAATCGGTCAAACATGTCCTGGACCCTCCTTGGGACCTCGAATGGTGCCTGACGACAGGCTCATGTCCTTCAAACACCCGCAGCCCATGTTGGGTTCCCGAACCCCAACAGAAGCTGAACGGGGTTGCGTCATGATCACGCAACCCCCGCTCATCCGCCGTTCATGTTGGCGCGCGCAGGCTCGTCACTGGCCGGCGCTGCGAGCGTCACGAAACCACAACAATGCGGGACCGGCGCGCCTGATGTTTGCATTCAAGACGATCGCCCTTCGCGGCCTGCTGGCCATTGCAATCTCGCTTGCCGCGCTGGCTGCGCGCGACGTCAGCGCGGCCGAGACTGCTGCGCCGTCCACTGCGATCCACTTCACATTCGATCGTCCCGTCGATGCGAGCATGGCGCCGTTCTTCCTCGCCGCGAAGGACGGCAATTTCGGCACCGAGCGTCTCAACGTGTCCTTCAAGAGCTCAGCCGGATCGCCGGAGGCGCTCGCGCGCGTCGCCAAGGGCGACAGCGAGCTCGCGCTCGTCGACATCAACGAGCTGATCCGCTTTCGCGACAAGGACGATGCCGCGCCGATCAAAGCCGTGTTCGTGTTGTTCAATCGCGCGCCTTACGCGATCGTCGCGCGCAGGAGCCGCGGCATTCACTTGCTACCCGACCTCGACGGCAAGACCGTCGGCGTCGCCGACGGCGATCTGTCGATGCGGCTGTGGCCGGCGCTGGCGCAGCAGAACGGCATCAACGCGTCGCAAGTGAAATTCCACAAGATCAGCGCCGCGGTCCGCGAGCCGCTCCTCTCCGCGGGCCAGGTCGATGCCGTCGCCGGCTTCAGCTATCTCTCGGCGGTGAACCTGCGCGACCGCGGCGTGCCCGGTGGCGATCTCGTGGTACTCCGCTATGCCGACTATGGCTGCGAGGCCTACGGCTTCGCCGTGGTGGCCAACCCCGCTTTCGCCGCCGCGAAGCCCGACGCCGTGAAGGGATTCGTCCGCGCATTGATCGCCGGCGTCAACGCGACCATCAAAGAGCCGGCCCGTGCGGCGGACGAAGCCACGAGCCGGATCGACGACGGCGACCGCGACCTCGAGCGGGAACGCCTTCGCAGCGTGCTCATCGACAACATCCTGACCGACGAGGTCAAGCGCAACGGCCTCGGCGGCATCGACCCGGCGCGCCTGGACCGCTCGATCGACCAGATCGCGCAGGATTTCAAATTCCGCAAACGGCCGGCGGCCGGCGATATCTTCGACGACCGGTTCCTGCCGCCGGTCGCGGGACGGCTGATCAACTGAGCAAAACCAGCAGCTTCCGCTGTATCTCGCGGGCGATCCCTGATTAGAATATGGGCTCACCTCGTTCGATCCGCCTGAGTTCCTCGCCCGCATGTCCATTTTCAGCCTCTACACCCGCGTTCTCGAGCTGCTCGGCAAGGAGGCGCGGCTGGGCTGGCTGCTGGCGTTCGCCAATCTGCTGCTCGCCGCCTCGCAGTTCGCGGAACCCGTGCTGTTCGGCCGGATCGTCGACGTGCTCTCCGGCAAGGCGGTCGCCGGATCAAACTCGGCTTGGCCGTTCCTGCTGGCCTGGGTGGCGTTCGGGCTGTTCACCATCGGCTGCAGCGCGATCGTGGCGCTGCAGGCCGACCGGCTCTCGCACCGCCAGCGCCAGGCGGTGCTGACCGACTATTTCGAGCACATTTTGCAACTGCCGCTGACCTTCCACTCAGGCACCCATTCGGGCCGGCTGATGAAGGTGATGCTCAACGGCACCGATGCGCTGTGGCGATTGTGGCTCGGCTTCTTTCGCGAGCACTTTGCCGCGATCCTGTCGGTCGTGGTGCTGCTGCCGCTGTCGCTCTACCTGAACTGGCGGCTCGCGATCCTGCTGTTCGTGCTCTGCATCGTCTTCACCGTGCTGACCACCTTCGTCGTGCGCAAGACCTTCGGCATGCAGATGGCGGTCGAGGAGCAATATAGCGAGCTCTCCGCGCGCGCCTCCGACGCGCTCGGCAACGTCGCGCTGGTGCAGAGCTTCGTGCGCGTCGAATCCGAGGTGAAGGGACTGCGCTCCGTCGCCGACGAGCTGCTGGCCGCGCAGATGCCGGTGCTGTCGTGGTGGGCGCTCGTCACCGTCATCACGCGCGCCTCCACGACGATCACGGTGCTCGCGATCTTCGCGCTCGGCATCGCGCTACACGACCAGGGGCTCACCTCCGTCGGCGAGATCGTGATGTTCGTGAGCTTCGCGACGCTGCTGATCCAGAAGCTCGAGCAGGTCGTGAGCTTCATCAACAACGTGTTCATGGAAGCCCCGCGGCTGCGCGAGTTCTTCAACGTGCTCGACGCCGTGCCCACGGTGCACGACCGGCCCGACGCGATCGATGCCGGGCGGCTCTCCGGCCTCGTCGAATTCAACGACGTCACCTTCTCCTATGATGGCAAGCGGCCGGCGGTCGAGGACCTCTCCTTCACCGCGCTGCCGGGCCAGACCATCGCGCTGGTCGGCGCGACCGGCGCCGGCAAGTCGACTGCGATCGCGCTTCTGCATCGCGCCTTCGATCCGCAGTCGGGCTTCATCAGGATCGACGGCATGGACGTCCGCGGCGTGACGCTGACCTCGCTGCGCCGGAACATCGGCGTGGTGTTCCAGGAGGCGCTGCTGTTCAACCGCTCGATCGCGGAGAATTTGCACGTCGGCAAGCCGGATGCGACCGAAGCCGAGATGCGCAAGGCAGCGGAGCGCGCGCAGGCGCTCGAATTCATCGAGCGCAGCGGCGGCTTCGAGACCAATGCCGGCGAGCGCGGCCGCATGCTCTCCGGCGGCGAGCGCCAGCGGCTGTCGATCGCCCGCGCGCTGCTGAAGGATCCGCCGATCCTGATCCTGGACGAGGCGACCTCCGCGCTCGACGCCGTCACCGAGGCCAAGGTGAACGCCGCTCTCGACGAAGTGATGAAGGGACGCACCACGTTCGTGATCGCCCACCGTCTCTCCACCATCCGCAATGCCACGCGGATCCTGGTGTTCGAGAACGGCCGCGTGATCGAAAGCGGAACTTTCGATGAACTCGTGGCCAAAGGCGGCCATTTTGCCGAACTCGCCAGGGCCCAATTCATGGTTCAGGAAAATGCACGGGCCAGCGTGACGGCCGCTGAGGCTGCGGCGACTGCGGTCAAGTCCCCATAGCATCGTCGAAATTCGGCCTATTTCATCACGGAATACCCGGCCGAAACCCCTATTCTCGACGCACGAGCCGGTATAGGTTTGCGACGCCGCAAGCGGCGGCGCCGGATTTCAGAACCGAACATCAGATCACGAGAGCCGACCGGAACCGGCGGGTCTCCAAGGACCGGAATCGGATAGTGCACGCCCTTCGCCCGCTGCTTCGCAAGTCCCTGTTCAACCTGTTCGCTGCGGCCCTCGCATCCGCGGTGCTGCTTGCGCCGCGCACGGCCAGCGCCGAAGCACTGCTGCTGATCGAAGCCGACAGCGGCAAGGTGCTGCAGGCCGAGAACGCGACCATCCCGTGGTATCCGGCCTCCGTCACCAAAATCATGACGGCCTACGTGACGCTGAAGGCGGTGAAGGACGGCAGGCTCACGCTCGACACGCTGATCACGGTGTCGCCGACGGCGGCTTCGCAATCGCCGTCGAAGATGGGGTTCCGTCCGGGAACGCAGCTCACCGTCGACAACGCGCTGAAGATGATGATGGTGAAGTCAGCGAACGACATGGCCGTGGTGCTTGCCGAAGGCGTCGGCGGCTCAATCGACGGCTTCTCGGCGATGATGAACGACACCGCGCAGAAGCTCGGCATGACGCAGACGAGCTACGTCAATCCGAACGGCCTGCCCGCCGACGGCCAGATCACGTCCGCGCGCGACCTCGGCATTCTCGCGCGCTCGTTCCTGCGCGACCTGCCGGAATACGAATATTTCGTGCACATCCCGGCAATCCGCTTCGGCAAGCGCGTCACCGGCAATTTCAACAAGCTGATCGGCCGCTACCCCGGGGCCGACGGTTTCAAGACCGGCTTCATCTGCGCCTCCGGCTACAATCTCGTGGCGTCGGCCACGCGCAACGGCCGACGGCTGATCGCCGTCGTGCTCGGCGCCAACTCCGGCACTGCGCGTGCGGTGAAGGCCGCGCAGCTGCTCGAACGCGGCTTCAGCCAGGACAATCTCACCTGGCTCCGCCCCTCGCTCGGCACCGTCGACAAGCTCGTGCCGGTCGACGCTTCGCCGCCGAACCTGCGCGAGGACATGTGCGGCGGTCATCGCAAGCGGCCGGCCAGCGATGATGACGACGCACTGATCGCCGCCAATGGCGGCACGTCCGGATCGGCCTCCGCCACCGGCGGCGAAGCCCAGGTCACCTTCTTCACCGCGGGCCTTCAGCCGCCCCTGATGAAGGCCTCCGAGCTGATGGCCTCCGCCCCCGCTGCGGCCGAGCCCGTGCTGGTCTATACCGGCCCGACCCGCACCGGCAGCGCCCTGATCGCGGCGGTCGCGGCCGATGCCGACCAGCAGGCCACGCCAAAGCCGCGTGGCAAGAAGTCGCGCGTCGCCAGGAAGCCTGATGCGGCCGACAAGCCAGCCGACAAGCCGAAGGATGCCAAGACGGCGGCGGCAAAGCCGGATGCCGCCAAGCCTGACGCCAAAAGCGATACCAAGTCCGCGGCGAAGCCGGCCGGGACCAAGCATGCCGCGGCCAAGCACGGTGCGGCGGCGAAACCCGCCGAGAAGCCTGCGGCAAGCGGCGATCAGGCGGCCAAGCCCGCCAAGCCCAAGGCGGCGACCAAGCCCGCCGCCAAGCCGGCCAACAACAGCTAACGGCACCCACCGCAAGCCGCGCCCGCGCTTCGCACCTGCGGCAGAGCGGCTTGCGACAATTCCAGTAGCCACTCCCTGACCTTTGTCCTAAGCCTCGACCGGCTTGCCACCCGTTCCGGCAGGCTCGATACTGGCCGCAATGAGGCAAGCCCGAGACACAACGGGCTCTGGTAAATTGAGGGGAGTTTTCCATGGAGCGCATCTGGCTCAAGCAATATCCGCCCGGCGTGCCTGCTGATATCGAGCCGACCCAATACGCATCGCTGGTCGACCTTCTGGAGGAGAGCTTCGCCAAGTTCGCCGACCGCAAGGCATTCATCTGCATGGACAAGGCGATCAGCTATCGCGACCTCGACCAGATGTCGTTGGCGCTCGCCTCCTATTTACAGGGCCGTGGCCTGCAACGTGGCGCCCGCGTCGCGATCATGATGCCGAACGTGCTGCAATATCCGGTCGCGACCGCTGCCGTGCTGCGCGCCGGTTTCGCGGTGGTCAACGTCAACCCGCTCTACACGCCGCGCGAGCTCGAGCATCAGCTCAAGGATTCCGGCGCCGAAGCCATCATCGTGCTGGAGAATTTTGCCCACACGGTCGAGCAGGTGATCGCGAAGACGCAAGTCAAGCATGTCATCGTCGGCAGCATGGGCGACCTGCTCGGCTTCAAGGGCGTGATCGTCAACCTCGTCGTCCGCCGCGTCAAGAAGATGGTGCCGGCCTGGTCGCTGCCGGGCGCGGTGTCCTTCAACGACGCGATATCGGCCGGCCGCGGCCTGACGTTCAACAAGCCGAAGCTGTCGCCGGGCGACGTCGCCTTCCTGCAATATACCGGCGGCACCACCGGCGTCTCCAAGGGTGCCACCCTGCTCCACCGCAACATCGTCGCCAACGTGCTGCAGAACGACGCCTGGCTCCAGCCGGCGCTCGCTGCACCTCCGCATGTCGATCAGCTCATGATCGTCTGCGCGCTGCCGCTCTATCACATCTTCGCGCTGACGGCCTGCTACCTGCTCGCGGTGCGTGCCGGCGGCTGCAATCTGCTGATCCCCAATCCGCGCGACATCGCGGGCTTCGTCAAGGAGCTGGCGAAGTACCAGGTCAACAGCTTCCCGGCCGTGAACACGCTCTACAACGGCTTGATGCACCATCCCGACTTCAAGAAGCTCGACTTCTCCAAGCTGAAGATCTCGAACGGCGGCGGCATGGCGGTGCAGCGCCCCGTCGCCGAGCAGTGGAAGGCGGTGACCGGCTGCTTCATCGCCGAAGGCTACGGCCTGTCGGAGACCTCGCCGACGCTGACCTGCAATCCCGCGACCACGACCGAGTTCTCGGGATCGATCGGCATCCCCGTGCCTTCGACCTGGATCTCGATCCGCGACGACGACGGCAACGAAGTCCCGCTCGGCCAGCCCGGCGAGATCTGCGCCAAGGGCCCGCAGGTGATGTCGGGCTACTGGAACAGGCCGGAAGAGACCGACAAGGTGATGACCGCCGACGGCTATTTCCGCACCGGCGACATCGGCGTGATGGACGAGAAGGGCTACACCAAGATCGTCGACCGCAAGAAGGACATGATCCTGGTCTCGGGCTTCAACGTCTATCCGAACGAGATCGAGGAAGTGATCGCGAGCAATCCGGGCGTGCTCGAATGCGCCGTGATCGGCATCCCCGATTCCAAGTCGGGCGAGGCGGTGAAGGCGTTCGTGGTGAAGAAGGATCCCAACCTCACCGCGGAAGCCGTGATCAAGTTCTGCCAGGGCCAGCTCACCGGCTACAAGGTGCCCAAGCACATCGAATTCCGCACCGACCTGCCGAAGACCAATGTCGGCAAGATCCTGCGCCGGCAGCTCCGCGACGAGAAGAAGGCGGAGGCGGCGTAGGCCGCGCCTTGGTTCATGACTCTTGGGTTCATGACTGACGTCGGCGACATCACGCCATCAGGCATTCTCGCCTTCTGGCGCGAGGCCGGCCGCGAGCGCTGGTACAAGCGCAGCGACGCTTTCGACGCGGAGGTCGGGCGTCGCTTTCTTCCGCTATGGAAGCGGGCGACCGCCGGCGAGCTGGCCTCCTGGGAAGAAAGCGACGACGGCGCGCTCGCGCTCGTCATCGCGCTCGACCAGTTTCCCCGCAACATGTTTCGCGGCACGCCGGAAGCCTTTGCCAGCGACGCGCTGGCGCGCGACGTCGCCCGCCGCGCAATCGATCGGGGCGTCGACGGCAGGATCGACCCCATCCTGCTCGAATTCCTCTATTTGCCCTTCATGCATTCCGAGCACCTGCCCGACCAGTTGCATTGCGTCGCGCTGTTTCAGAACACCGACAATGCCGAGAACCTGAAATACGCGCGGGAGCACGCCGACATCATCCAGCGGTTCGGCCGTTTTCCCCACCGCAACCGCCTCCTCGACCGCGCCACCACCGAGGAAGAACAGGCCTTCCTCGACGGCGGCGGCTTTGCCGGCTGATGACAGAACGGTGAAGGACCGCGACCCTCGCCGCCAATGTTGTGCAGCGCCGCCGCACGGTCTAAAAAGCGGGATCGATTTTCAGGGAGACTGACGATGGCGATCCAGACTGGCGACAAGCTGCCCGAGGCGAAATTCCGCGTGATGACGGCCGAAGGTCCGCAGGTGAAGACCACCGACGACATCTTCAAGGGCAAGAAAGTGGCGCTGTTCGCGGTGCCCGGCGCCTACACCGGCACCTGCCACAAGATGCATCTGCCGAGCATCTTCCTCAACGCCTATGCCATGAAGGACAAGGGCGTCGACACCATCGCCATCGTCTCCGTCAACGACGCTTTCGTCATGAACGCCTGGAAGCGCGATACCGACCAGCGCGACGAGGCCATCTTCCTCGCCGACGGCAACGCCGACTTCGCCAAGGCGATCGGCATGGAGCTGGACGCCTCCGGCAACGGCCTCGGCATCCGCTCCAAGCGCTATTCGATGCTGGTCGAGGACGGCGTGGTGAAGAAGCTGAACCTCGAAGCGATGCCCGGCAAAGTCGAGGTTTCCGGCGGCGATACGCTGCTGGGGCAGCTGTAAGGCGGCCAACGCTCTCAACCACAAATGACACTGTCATGCCCCGCGAAGGCGGGGCATCCAGTACGCCGAGGCTTCTCGGCTCAATCACAACCGTCTCGGAGTACTGGATCGCCCGGTCAAGCCGGGCGATGACAGCTGAGAATGAGGCGGCAATGACGGTAGAGTGGCCGCGGCCGCGCTCTACTCCGCCACCCGCTGCTGCAACCGCGCCTTCACAATCCCGTCCCGCGCCAGCTGGTCCGCGCGCTCGTTCTCGGGATGCCCGGCGTGACCCTTGACCCAGTGCCAGCGGACCTCGTGCTGCTTCAGCGCCGCATCGAGGCGCTGCCATAGCTCGACATTCTTCACCGGCTTCTTGTCGGCAGTGCGCCAGCCGTTGCGCTTCCAGCCGTGGATCCAGCCGGTGATGCCCTGCCGCACATACTGGCTGTCGGTATAGAGATCGACGCTGCACGGCTTCTTCAGCGCTTCGAGCGCGGAGATCGCGGCCATCAATTCCATCTGGTTGTTGGTGGTGTGGCGCTCGCCACCGTTCAGCTCTTTTTCCTTGTCGCCGAACTTCAGGATCGCGCCCCAGCCGCCCGGCCCGGGATTTCCCGAGCAGGCGCCGTCGGTATAGATCGTGACAATGGGAAGCTCGCTCACGCGACCAGTCCTGACGGCATCAGCCCGTAGTCGCGCACGCTGGAAACGCTCTGGTGGAAGCGCAGCTTGCGAAAATATTCCAGCGGATCCTTGGGCTTGACCAGCGCTCCTGGAGGCACGTTGAGCCAGTCGACCAGCCGCGTCAGCAGGAAGCGGATCGCGGCGCCGCGCGCGAGCAGCGGCAGCGCGGCTTCTTCCGCCTCGGAGAGTTTTCGCACCCGGCCATAGGCATTGAGGAAGGCGCGCGCCTTGGTGACGTTGAACGAATGGTCCGGCTCGAAACACCAGGCATTCAGGCAGATCGCGACGTCATAGGCCAGCATGTCGTTGCAGGCGAAGGTGAAGTCGATGATGCCGGAGAGCTTGTCGCCGAGGAAGAAGACGTTGTCGTTGAAGAGATCGGCGTGGATCACGCCCCCCGGCAGATTGCTCGGCCAGACCCCGCTCGAGAGATAGTCGAGCTCGGCCGCGAGAAACGCATGCAGGCCCGGCTGGACCTCATCGGCGCGGCTTGCCGCCGCGTCGAACAGCGGCCGCCAGCCGGAGACCGACAGCGCATTGCCACGCTTGATCGCAAAATTGGCGCCGGCCAGATGCATCCTGGCCAGCCCCTCGCCGACGCCGGCGCAATGGGCCACATTCGGCTTGCGCGGCCAGACGCCTTCGAGAAAGGTGATGATCGCGGCCGGCCGGCCCGACAGCTCGCGCAGCGCCTCGCCGTCCCCGGCCTTCACCGGCAGCGGGCAGGTGACGCCGTGCTCGGCGAGATGCGTCATCAGCGCGAGGAAGAACGGCAGGTCGTTCTTCGCCACGCGCTTCTCATAGAGCGTGAGGATGAACGAGCCTTTGCTCGTGTGCAGCAGGAAGTTGGTGTTTTCGACGCCCTCGGCGATGCCCTTGTAGGAGAGCAATTCGCCGAGATCGTATGGCTTCAGGAAATCCGCAAGCTCGTCGGCGGCAACGTCGGTGTAGACCGCCATAAAAGTCTACTCGGCGGCGGCTTCGGGACGCACCTGGCGCGGCAACGGGAAGAACTCGTTCTCTTCCGCGGCCGAGACCGTCTCCACATGCAGCGTGTAGCGCTCGGCGAAGGCATCCATGATCTCCTCGACGATCACTTCCGGCGCGGACGCGCCCGCGGTGATGCCGAGGCTCTTGATGTTGCCGAACCTGGTCCAGTCGATGTCGGTGGCGCGCTGCGCCAGCACCGCGATCCCGCAGCCTTCGCGCTCAGCGACCTCACGCAGGCGCTGCGAATTCGACGAGTTCGGCGCACCGACCACGATCAGGGCGTCGACGACCGGCGCCACCTTCTTCACCGCGAGCTGGCGGTTGGTGGTGGCGTAGCAGATGTCTTCCTTGTGCGGGCCGTTGATGTTCGGGAAACGCTCCTTGAGCAGCGCCACGATCTCCGCGGTGTCATCGATCGACAGCGTGGTCTGCGTCACGAAGGCGATGTTGTCGGGGTTCTTCGGGACGATGGTCTTGGCGTCCTCGGCGGTCTCGATCAGGGTTACGGCGCCGACCGGAAGCTGGCCGAGCGTGCCGACCACTTCGGGGTGGTGGGAGTGGCCGATCAGGAAGATCTCGCGGCCGCGCTTGAAGTGGATCGCGGCCTCGCGGTGCACCTTGGTCACCAGCGGGCAGGTCGCATCCAGCGAGAACAGATTGCGGGAGGTGGCGTCGGCCGGCACCGATTTCGGCACGCCATGGGCCGAGAACACAACCGGCGCAGTGGTGTTTTCCGGGATTTCGGCGAGCTCTTCGACGAAGATCGCGCCCTTCTTCTTCAACCCGTCGACGACGTATTTGTTGTGCACAATCTCGTGGCGAACATAGACGGGGGCGCCGTATTTATCGAGCGCCCGTTCCACGGTGTCGATTGCCCGGACCACCCCGGCGCAGAAGCCGCGGGGAGAACAAAGCACGATCTTGAGGTCTGGTTTGGCTGACATTGAGCGATCTCGGGACCGAATCACCCGTTTCGCCTTCTGGCGGGGGCGGTCAATGGATGGAATAGGGCTTAAAGGGGTCTGCTAGGACTTTACAGGCGCTTCCAAGGGAATTGGGCCCCCTTTCGGGCTCTGTCAAGGCACTATCTATAGCAGAACCATTGCGTGGCTAGCCCCTCAGGGCTTATATAGCGCGAATTCCCTGTCATCGCTGATGACCACCGGTTTCGCCTCCAGAGGGGTGGGCGAAGCACAAAGGAGATTTGCCATGAGCAACGCACCTCTGATGCCCAAGGCGACCGCCGTCTGGCTGCTCGACAACACCGCGCTGACCTTCGACCAGGTCGCCGATTTCACCAAGATGCATCCCCTCGAGGTGCGTGCGATCGCCGACGGCGACGCTGCCCAGGGCATCAAGGGCATGGATCCCCTCTCCAACGGCCAGCTGACCCGCGAGGAGATCGAGAAGGGCGAGAAGAACCCGGACTACCGGCTCCGCCTTCAGGAGAGCAAGGTCGTGCTGCCGCCGCAGCCCAAGCGCAAGGGCCCGCGCTACACCCCGGTCTCCCGCCGCCACGAGCGCCCGAGCGCCATCCTCTGGCTGCTGCGCAGCCATCCGGAGCTCAAGGACGCCCAGATCATGCGTCTGGTCGGCACCACCAAGAGCACCATCGCCAGCGTTCGCGACCGTACCCACTGGAACACCTCCCAGCTGACCCCGATCGACCCGGTGACGCTTGGCCTTTGCTCGCAGATCGAGCTCGATTTCGAAGTGGCGCGCGCGGCGAAGGAAAAGCCGATCGACACAGCCTATGGCGGCGCCACCCTGCTGCCGGCTTCCGAAACCACCAAGAAGGACGAGTACGAGCCGGCGGAGCGATCGAACGACGATCTCAACGTCGACGCCGTGTTCGCCAAGCTGAAGACGCTCGGCGGCAAGAAGCAGGACGAGGAGGAGGAGTAAGGCTCCCCTCCCGGTTTACGATCGAACGCAATTTGAACGCGGCAGGGAAACCTGCCGCGTTTTTGTTTTGCGGAGACCCTCGCGATCGGCACAGATGCAGCCACACGCAAGCTGCAGTCCCCTCCCCCCTTGCGGAGGAGGGTTAGGGAGAGGGGTGCCCCACGGGGACTCTCTCCATCAACTCAAAGCGTCTCGCGCGACTCTCACGCACCGTTTGCTGGGCTACCCCTCTCCCCTGCCCTCCCCCGCAAGGGGGGAGGGAGCGCAGGGTTCGCCTAGGCGACAGCTCGAAAACGACAGCAACGACGTATCAAAACTTGTACGTCACACCGCCACCGACCAGCCACGGATCGATATGCGCGGTGCCTGTGACCGGCAGGCCACTGACGGTCGCTGAGTAATCCGGCCGCAGCCAGAGCTTCTTGACGTCGACGTTGAGACCCCAGTGCCGGTCGAGCATGTAGTCAAAGCCGAACTGCACGGCGCCGCCCCAGGCGTTGCTGACGTGCACGCTGGTGGTGGTGGCAACGATCGCGGGCGGACCGACGATGGCGGCTGGCGTATTGGCAGCCGAATTGTTGAAGAACACGGTGTAGTTCACGCCGGCGCCGATATACGGCTTGAACGCGCCGAAATTGTCGAAGTGATATTGCAAGGTCAGCGTCGGCGGCAGCAGCGTGGTCTTGCCGATCGGCAGGTTCGCGAGCGAGCCGTTGCCGCTGATCGAGTGCCTGGTCACGCCGAGGATCAGCTCGGCCGCGATGTTCTTGGTGAAGAAATAGCTGATGTCGAGCTCGGGCACGACCTGGTCGCTGATCGAGAGCCCGGAATTCGGCGACGACAGCGACGGCACGCCTGCGACATTGACGGTTGAGCTACCGGCATCCGGCAACACGCCAAGCACGCGCAGACGCACCATCCACGGATTGAACGCTTCTACCGACGGCGGTGCCTTCTTGTAGACAGGCAGATCGGCCGCCTGCACCGAGCCAAAAGTCCCCACGAGCATCGCGCCAACCGTCGCAAGCCGCGCCAGGTTTTTTGTCGTTCCGTTCATTGCATTCCCCTTCAGCCATCTCTCGCGCGTCGTTGCGCGACGTCAGCGTCAGAGCAGAAAGGGGATGGTGATGGATTTGACGCCGATCAAATCAGGACTGACGCGACACGATTTGGTTGTGGCGTTGCCGATGTGTCACGAGATACGCGAATGAATGCGCAGGATAATTCCGTAGCCGATGTCACGGCCGGTCGGGATGGTTCAGCATGTACTCGCCGAGATCGCGCTGACGGCGGTCGGACCGGGCGGTGGCAGCGTTGCGCTGGACGTCGCGGTCCTTGCGGCAGGCCACGTATTCGGGCGAGCCCTGCGCATAGCCGCGACTCTGACAGACCGCGTCGTCATCGTCACCGCCCACCGCCACCGGCGTCTGGTAGCGCGCGGAGCAGGCGGAGACAGCGATGGCGAGCAGCACGGCGACAAGCAGGCGCGGCGCGGTGGCGAGTGGCATACGAGGTCCCCTGTTGGCCGGCCCTGTTTAGCCCGGAATGAGGAGATTGTAAGTCCCTGGGCGTCGTTCCCCACGCGCTGTCATTCCCCGCGACCCGGCTACGCCAAGGCTTCGCCGGGGTTGAGGTCCAGGGGCGCCGAAGCTTTAGCGTAGGCGGCAGGCGGGGAATCCAGTACTCCGCGGCGGTCATTGGGTCACACAACTCCGGCCGCGGCGTACTGGATCACCCGCTTTCGCGGGTGATGACAGCGGAGATCGCCTCACACCCTGCCCTTCAGCGCCTCGCCGATCTCGTCCAGCACCTTGGGATCCTCGATCGTGGCCGGCATGGTCCAGGCTTCGCCATCGGCGATCTTCTTGATGGTGCCGCGCAGGATCTTCCCCGAGCGCGTCTTCGGCAGGCGGCCGACGGTGATGGCGAGCTTGAAGGCGGCGACGGGGCCGAGCCTGTCGCGCACCAGCGCGACGATCTCCTTTTCGATCTCCGCAGGCGCGCGCTTCACGCCGGCCTTGAGCACCAGGAAGCCGCAGGGCACCTCGCCCTTGATCGCGTCCTTGACGCCGAGCACGGCGCATTCGGCGACGTCCGGATGCGAGGCCAGAATCTCCTCCATGCCGCCCGTGGAGAGACGATGGCCGGCGACGTTGATGATGTCGTCGGTGCGGCCCATCACGAAGACATAGCCGTCCTCATCCTTGTAGCCGGCGTCCGAGGTTTTGTAGTAGCCGGGGAATTCAGTGAGGTAGGCGTCCTTGAAGCGCGCATCCTGATTCCACAGCGTCGGCAGGCAACCCGGCGGCATCGGCAGCTTGATGACGATCGAGCCCATGGTGTTGGGGCCGACGGGCTTTGCGGCTTCGTCGACGACGTCAACCTGGTAGCCCGGCATCGGCACCGTCGGCGAGCCATGCTTCACCGGCAGCATGCCGAGACCGACCGGATTGCCGGCGATGCACCAGCCCGTCTCGGTCTGCCACCAATGGTCGATCACCGGCACCTTGAGCTGCTGCTCCGCCCATTCCACCGTCGGCGGATCGGCACGCTCGCCGGCGAGGAACAGCGTGCGGAATTGCGACAGGTCGTATTGCCGGATGAACTTGCCTTCCGGATCCTCTTTGCGGATCGCGCGGAACGCCGTCGGCGCGGTGAAGAAGGCGACCGCCTTGTGCTCGCTGATGACGCGCCAGAACGCGCCGGCATCGGGCGTGCCGATTGGCTTGCCCTCGTACATGATCGACGTCGCACCATGCAGCAGCGGGCCATAGATGATGTAGCTGTGGCCGACCACCCAGCCGATGTCGGAGCCACACCACCAGACCTCGCCCGGCTTGACGCCATAGAGGTTGAACATCGACCATTTCACCGCGACGAGATGGCCGCCATTGTCACGCACGACACCCTTGGGGATCCCGGTCGTGCCTGAGGTGTAGAGGATGTAGAGCGGATCGGTGGCGGCGACAGGCACACAAGCGGCCTTCTTGCCGTCGTTCATCGCCTTGCGGCGCAGGCTCGCCCAATCGTAGTCGCGGCCCGGCGTGAGGTCGCAGATGTGCTGGGGACGTTGCAGCACGATGCAGGCCTTCGGCTTCGTGCCCGCAAGCTTGATCGCCTCGTCGAGCAGCGGCTTGTACTGCACGATCCGGCCGGGCTCGATGCCGCAGCTCGCGGAGAGGATGAGCTTCGGCTGAGCGTCGTCGATGCGGGTGGCGAGTTCCTTGGCGGCAAAGCCGCCGAACACCACCGAGTGCACCGCGCCGATGCGCGCGCAGGCGAGCATCGCGACGACGGCTTCCGGCACCATCGGCATATACAGGATGACGCGATCGCCCTTGGCGACGCCAAAATCCTGCATGATGGCGGCGAGCGCCTGCACCTCACCCAATAGCTCCGCATAGGTGAACTTGGTGACCGAGCCCGTCAGCGGCGAATCATGGATCAGCGCAACCTGGTCGGCGCGGCCGCGTTCGACATGGCGGTCGAGCGCGTTGTAGCAGGTGTTGACGACGCCCCCCATGAACCAGCGGCCGTAGACGCCCTGCGAGGCATCGAAGATCGTCTTTGGCGGCTCGATCCAGTCGATCTCCGTGGCCGCCTCGGCCCAGAAGCCCTGGGGATCAGCCAGCGAGCGCGCATGGACCTCGTGATAGAGACTCGTTCCCTTGACGTTCATTCCCGCGCTCCCGTTCCCTTTAGTCGCCTTGCCTTGACCTGACCGACAGGACGAGCGTCCCGCCATGACAGGGATCAAGTGCCGGCGTTGTTTGAGAGGTATTTTCCCGGGAACGGGCCGCGGTTCAAGCTGAAAAGGATGGGTCTTTGGGAGGGAGGGAAGAAAGGCCATCGAGGCAAGCTGGAGCCACGACAAAGGTGAGCCCCCTCCCCCCTTGCGGGGGAGAGCGGGAGAGAGGGGTGGCCACGAACTCAGTCTAGAGTTTGTGGCCACCCTCTCCCTAACCCTCCCCCGCAAGGGGGGAGGGAACGCAGTGTGCGCGTAGAGGCGCCTCAACTCTCCATCGCATTCAGCCGCTGCAACCGATCCTGCATGACCTTCCTCAGATCATAGCCAGGCCGGCCGAAGCTCGCATTCCGCGTGGCGAGGAAATCGCGCTGGGTCTTGCGGAGATCGCCGGCCGAGCGGCCTTTCGTAACCTTCAGCACGCGCTCATAGGTCTCGGCGATCTGGCGATCGAGCACGCCGAGTTGCGGATCGGCGCAGATCACCTTCTCGACCTCGCGCTTCGCCGTGGCGCAATCGAACGACGGGCCGTTGCCGGAATTCGCCGCGAGCGGACGCAGCGGCTCGGCGCCGAACTTCGCGATCTCCGCCATCATGGTGCGGCGGCCGTTGGCCGCGTTCTCGTTGCCGGGATCGAGCTTCAGCGCCGTCTCGTAATCGGCCAGCGCCTTCCTGCGCTCACTCATCTTCTTGTAGAGCACCGCGCGGTTGTTATAGGTCTGCGCGAAATTCGGATCGATCTTCAGCGCAGCCTCGTAGTCGCTGAGCGCCGCGCCAAGCTCGCCCTTGAGCTGGTAGGAATCGCCGCGGTTGGTGAAGAAGCTCGGCCGCGGCGCCAGCCGCAGCGCCTGGTCGTAGTCGGCGATCGCCTTGTCGTACTCACCCATTGCGGCCAGTACCAGGCCACGATTGTCGTAATATTCGGGGACCTTCGGATCGAGCTTGATCGCCTCGCCGTCATCGGCGACCGCCTTGTCGAGCTGGCCGAGCTTCTTGTAGGCCGCGCCGCGATTGGTGTAGGCGCGCGGCCGGTTCGGATCGAGCCGCAGCGCCTCGCTGAGATCGCGGATCGCCTTCTCGTTGTCGCCGCCGAGATAATAGTTCACGCCGCGGTCGGACCAGGCCTGCGCATCATCCGGCTTCAGCTTGATCGCCTGATCGTAATCGGCGAGCGCGCGGTCGAGCCGGCGCTGATTGGTGTAGACGACGCCGCGCAGCTCGTAGGCTTCCGCGTCCTGCGGATCGAGCTCGATGGCCTTGCTGAGATCAGCCGCGGCACGGTTGAGATCGCCGCCGGCCTCGCGCAGCAGGTCGCCGCGCAGGCGCCATGCCTTTGCGTTCTTGCCGTCCAGCGCGATGGCGCGGTCGATATCCCGCAGCGCCTGCGTGAGGCCGCCTGAGGTTCGCGCATTGGCGTCGGCGCGCACCAGCAGCGCGGCGGCGCGGTCTGAGCTCGAATTGGTGGTCTGGTCGATGATGGCGCCGCACGCCGTGATCAGTTCGGCGGGCGCAGTCTTGCTGCCCATCACGCAATCGACGGCAGCAGAGGCCGGGGCGGCGAGGACAAGGCTCATTGCAGCGCTGAGCAGGAAGGCGCGAAGCGGAATTTTGGCAAACGGGAACATTTGCGCGGAAGAACGCGTGCCGCACATCAGGGAGACTCCGTGACATCAGGTTTTCACCATTGTCGCGGCGGGCGAGGAATGGGTTCAATTCGGCCCTGTTGGGACGCACCGCCGCCCGCACTCCCTCGCCCCGCTTGCGGGGAGAGCCGAAGACCGCCTCACTACCCGTCCACCCCGTTCAGCCGCTGCAATCTGTCTTGCATCGCTTTCTTGAGATCATAGCCCGGCCGGCCAAATCCAGCATTGCGGCGGACAATGAACTCGTCCTGCTCGCGCTGAAGCGCCTTAGCTTCCGCAGGATTGCGTGCCTCCCGGATCGCGCGGGCGTTCGACGCAAAAATCTCCCGATCGAGATCGGCGAGCTCGCGGTTGGCGCAGATCGCCTTCTCGACGGCCCGGGCCGCACTCCTGCAATTGAAGCTGGGCTTGCCGGCCACCGCCATCTGCGCGCCGATCCGCTCGAGCTCGCGCGCCATCGCCTTGTGATTGGCCTTGGCCTTCTCGTGGTTCGGATCGATCTTCAGCGCGGCGCCGAAATCCTGCACCGCCTTCGGCTTATCGCCCTTCTTCAGCCAGAGCTCGCCACGGGCGTTGAAGAGGTCGGCCAGGGTCGGATCGAGCTGAAGAGCGCGGCTGTCGTCGGCGATCGCACGGTCGACCTGGTCATGCCGCGCATAAAGCGCGCCGCGCGCGACCAGCGCCTTGACCAGGTCCGCCTTGGCCGTCTTCTCGTTGTCGATGACGGAGGCGCAGGCGGAGCCGGCCTTGTCCATGTCGTCGGCGGCAGCAGCAGCGAGGCACGGCGCGACATCGACCTGCACGACGGCGGCGGGCTCGCCGCCGGTCGCGGCATGGGCCGCCCCTAGCGAAAGCGCACAGAGCGCCACCGCGCCGGACAATCGAATGAGATTTTGAGAACGCATGCTAGCTGCAGTCGGAAAGTCTTGGCTTGAGTCTTGGCCTGGGTTTTGGCCTGGGTCTGGCTTGAGCCTTGCCTTGAGGGTGCACTATCCATCATACGGCCGGATTGGTGCTAGCTTGTGGCACGGCCAAAATCGGTTTCGGGGATCAACGTGTCGACATTCGAATGGATCATCGTGCTTCTGCTCGGCGCCGTTGCATTATCGGCGCTGGCGCGGCGGATCAAGGTCCCCTACCCGACCTTTCTCGCCATCGGCGGCGCGCTGATCGCCTTCGTGCCGAACAGCCCCTCCTGGACGCTCGAACCCGACCTCGCCTTGGCACTTTTTGTCGCACCGGTGCTGATGGATGCCGCCTTCGACACCTCGCTGCGCGATCTCCGCAACAACTGGGTTCCGGTCTCGACCCTGGTGGTCGCCGCGGTCGGCCTGACCACGGTCGGCGTGGCCTTCGTCGCGCACCGGCTGATGCCTGACATGCCCTGGGCCGCCGCCATTGCGCTCGGCGCCATCGTGGCCCCGCCGGATGCCGCGGCAGCGGTTGCAATCCTGAGCCAGGTCAAGCTGCCCTATCGCATGGTGAAGGTCCTGGAGGGCGAGAGCCTGCTCAACGACGCCAGCGCGCTCCTGATCTATCGCATCGCGGTCGGCGCTGTCGTCATGGAGCATCTGAAATGGAGCGAGGTCGCGCCGACGATCGCACTCGGGCTGGTCGGCAGCGTCCTCGCCGGTCTTTTGGCCGGGCGCATCATCCCGCTGTTCCTGGAACGCGTGAAGGAAGCGCCGAGCGCGATCATCGTGCAGTTCGCCACCACCTTCATGGTCTGGATCGCAGCCGAGCATCTCGGCCTCTCCGGCATCCTCACCATCGTCGTCTACGCCATCACCGTCGCGCGCACGGCGGGGGCGCGCATGCCGGCGCGGTTACGGGTGCCGTCCTATGCGGTCTGGGAAACGATGGTGTTCGTGCTCAACGTGCTCGCCTTCATGCTGATCGGCATGCAGATGCGGCCGATCTGGACGCGGCTCGACGCGGAGGTGCGCTGGGAATATTGCGTGGCCGCAGCCTGGATCCTGCTCACGGTGGTCCTGGTGCGGCTTGCCTGGATCACGTTCTACCGCGCGACGCTGCGCGTCCTGATCGCGCACGGGCTCTATCATCCGAAGGATCCCAAGCAGGTTGCCTCGCCGAAGGGTGGCCTCATCATCTCCTGGTGCGGCATGCGCGGTCTCGTCACGCTCGCCACCGCCTTCGCCTTGCCGGAAAACTTCCCCTACCGCGACTTCATCGTCTTCATCGCCTTTGCGGTGGTGCTGGGCTCGCTGGTCATCCAGGGCCTGACGCTGCGGCCGCTGATTCTCGCCTTCGGCCTCAAGGACGACGATCCCGTCGGTATCGAGGTCGCGCGCGCCCGCGCAGTCGCCTATCGCGCCGCGCTCGATGCGATCGAGGACGATCCGTCGGAGGAGGCGGAAATCCTGCGGCTCGAATACCGCGCCATCCTGATGCAGGCCGACGACGATCCGCACGGCGGCATCGCCAGCGGCGAATTGCCCGCCGATCCGCTGCGCCGCCGCGCCATCGAGGCCGCGCGCAAATCGATCCTCGGCCTTCGCGATACCGAAGTGATCGGCGACGACGCGTTTCACCGGATCGAGGAAGAGCTCGATCGCGCAGAATTGAGCGCCGACGGTTAAACTCCGCTCGAGCGTTGAGCGGCGTGCCGGCCTATCCAGGTGGTTAGGAGCTTGAACCAAACACCGCCTCTCCAGACTCATTCCAGATGACGACCTTGATCGACGACCGTCGTGTACGCGCGCGTGATGCGTCGCCTGCACGATATTTTTATCTCAATATGGCACTGGCCTGCGCAGCCACCGCGTTTCTCGGCTTCGCGCCGACCTATTTCGTACCGCTCGCGCAGCGGACGTTTTCGGCGAGCCCGGTGATTCATTTTCACGGGCTCCTGTTCTTCACCTGGTCTCTCTATTTCGTGATCCAGACCTGGCTCGCGGCGTCGGGCCGCGTGGTCAATCACCGCGCACTCGGGATTGCCGGCGTGTCGCTTGCGACCGCGATGACGATCTTCGGCTTCCTCGCCTCGGTGCACGTGATGCAGCACGCCGCCGCACTTGGGCAGAAGGATGCCGGCATCGGCTTCTCGATCGTGCCGATGAGCGGCATCGCGTTCTTCGCGGTGGTGTTCGTGCTCGCGATCGTGAACACGCGAAAGCCCGAGATTCACAAGCGCCTGATGCTGCTTGCCGCGGTCTCGATCCTCGATGCCGCGATCGCGCGCTGGTTCATTACCTTCCTCGCGCCTCCCGGTCCTCCCGGCCCGCCGCCGGTGCCCGTCACGATCGCCCCGGCCGTGGTCGCGTCGCTCCTGCTTGTCGTCGCCATGGCGCGCGACTGGCGCACCGATGGCCGCGTGCACCCGGTCTACATTTACGGCACGCTCGCGCTGCTGGCGGTGAAGGTGCTGAACTGGCCGATCAGCGAGAGTGCGGCGTGGCATTCGTTTGCCGGCGGGATTCTGGCGCTGGCGCAGTAGTCACCGCTGTCGTCCCGGACAAGCGCAGCGCAGATCCGGGACCCATAGCCACAGGACGTGGTTTGGCGAAGACTCGGAGTTGCTAGCTCGCGCGGCAACTTCGTCCTGTGGCTATGGGTCCCGGGTTCGCGCTTTGCGCGTCCCGGGACGACGACGGAAATTGGAGCTACGCCCCCGCCTTGCACGTGATCCCGCCGTCGACCACGAGCTCGATCCCCGTCACATATTTCGACTCGTCCGACGCCAGGAACAGCGCGGCATTGGCGACGTCCCAGGCCTCGCCCATGTGCCCCATCGGCACCTGCGCATCGCGGGCGCGCCACATCGCCTCGACGTCGCCCTTGGCGTAGCTGTTCGCGAGACCCGCGGAATGCTCCACCATCGGCGTCTTCATCAGACCGGGCAGGATTGCATTCACCCGCACATGGTTCTTCGCGAACTCGATCGCGGTCGAGCGCGTCAGCTGGTTCATCGCGGCCTTGCTGGCGTTGTAGCTGACATAGGAAATCCCGACATGCCGGATCGAGGCGATCGAGGAGATGTTGATGATCGAGCCGCCGCCCTGCTTCACCATCACGGGGACGACGTGCTTCATGGCGAGATAGGCACTCTTGAGGTTGACAGTGAAGACGCGGTCCCAGCTCTCCTCGGCGACCTCGACCACGCTGCCCATCTCGGCGATGCCGACATTGTTGTCGAGCACGTCGATGCGGCCATAGGCCTTCAGGCACGCCGCCACCATCGCCTCGATCTCGCTCGCGCGCGAGACGTCCGCGGTGAAGGCAGTCGCATTGCCGCCCTCACCCGTGATGATCTTCGCTGTCTCCTCGGCTGCCGCACCGTTGCGGTCGACGCAAAACACCTGCGCGCCCTCGCGCGCAAAGGTCACCGCGGTCGCCTTGCCGTTGCCCCAGCCGGGCCCGATCGAGCCGGCGCCCACCACCATCGCAACCTTGCCCTTGAGCCGATCCATCGCATTTCTCCCTTGCTGTTCTTGTAGCCCGGATGGAGCGCAGCGCAATCCGGGGCGACTGTTCCCGGATTGCGCTTCGCTTCATCCGGGCTACGGATCGTTACAAATCTTCATCGTCGTGACGTTAGCACCGATCGGGTGCCCGACAATCTCCGACAACGTCCGGCACTTCCCGTCATGGCATAACCGCCATTCCCCGGCCGCACCCGAATTGCCGAGCACGACCTCCGGCATCGGTGCACGCTGCGGCTGCCATTGAAACCAGCCGTCGACGAGCCGCGCCTCGGGCGGCGGCTCCATGCCGGGCCCGGTGCCCTTGACGCGCGCCTGCACCAGTTCGAGGCCGGCAGGCGTCACGCGCCAGTCCTCCTGCCAGTCGACCTTCGCAATCGAATGCGTCCACACCAGCGTGAAGGCGGAAAGCGCGAGCGCTTTCACGCCTGAAGCTGTTGCGAAACAGAGGCTCACACCGCCTCGACAATTGCCGGCGGACGCTGCCGCCATTGCCACAGCACGAGCGCGGCGGAGAGCAGGAAGCCCACGGTGTCGCTGAAGGCGAAGTCACCGAGCAGGCAGAGCGCGGCGCCGAGCGCGAGCACGCGTTCGAGCAGCGTCATGCGCGTGAACAGGAAGCCGATCGCGACCATGCCGAACAGGCCGATCGCCACCAGCGCCTTGAAGGTCGCGAGCGCCACCGCGCCGTAGAAGCCGAGCTTGGCCGCCATGGGGTCGCCGGCCTGGAGCATCAGCGCCGGGGAATAGACGAAGATGAACGGAATGACGTAACCGGCAAGCGCGATGCGCATCGCCTCCCAGCCGATCTTGTCCGGATTCTCCTTCGCGATCGGCGCCGCCGCCAATGCGGCGAGTGCCACCGGCGGCGAGAGGTCGGCCATGATGCCGTAATAGAACGCGAACATATGGCTCGCGATCAAGGGCACGCCGAGCTTCGCCAGCGCCGGCGCGGCGAGCGCGGCGGTGATGATGTAGGTCGGGATGGTCGGAATGCCCGTGCCGAGCAGGATCGACAGCAGCATGGTCATGATCAGCGCCAGGAACAGGCTCTTCTCGCCGAGACCGATCACCCAGCTGCCAAAAATGGTGCCGACGCCGGTCTGCGACATCATGCCGATGATGACGCCGACGATGGCGCAGGCCATACCCACCGTGATCGCCGACTTCGCACTCTCGGCCAGCGCATTGCGGCATTCGCGCAAGGCCGCGAACCCGCCGCGCACGAACGCCGTGATCACGATCAGCCCGACGACGACGCTCGCGACCGGCACGATCTGGAGACCGTCGCGCGACAGCGCGCCGACGACGAGCGCAAGTCCGATCCAGAAGATGGAGCGGACGACCATCGAGGAGGCGCCGGCCGTGATGCTGGCGCCCAGGATCAGCGTCACCGTGAGCGCAAGGCCCATGCTGCCGGCATAGAGCGGCGTAAAGCCCTCGAACAGCATGTAGACGAGCGCCGCGAGCGGCAGCACGAGATACCAGCGCGTCACCAGCGCCTTCCAGGCACTCGGAATCTCCGAGCGCTTCATGCCGACGAGGCCGTGCTTGCCGGCTTCGAGATGGACCATCCAGAAGGCGGACGCGAAATAGAGGATGGCGGGGATCGCCGCCGCCTTGACGATTTCCGAGTACTGGACGCCGAGCGTCTCCGCCATGATGAAGGCGACCGCGCCCATCACCGGCGGCATGATCTGGCCGCCCATCGAGGCCGTCGCCTCGACACCCGCCGCAAAGGCGCGGCGATAGCCGAACTTGATCATCAGCGGAATCGTGAACTGGCCGACCGTGACGACGTTGGCGACGCCGGAGCCGGAGATCGTGCCCATCATGCCCGAGGCGAACACTGCGACCTTGGCGGGGCCGCCGCGGGTCCTGCCAAATAGCCCAAGAGAAACGTCGGTGAAGAGCTGGATCATGCCGGCGCGCTCCAGGAACGAGCCGAACAGGATGAACAGGAAGATGTAGGTCGCCGAGACGTAGATCGGCACGCCGTAAAAGCCTTCGGTGCCGAACGACAGATGCGTGACGATCTGGTCGAAGTCATAGCCGCGATGGTTGAGCGGCGACGGCAGATACTGCCCGAAGAACCAGTAGACGAGACATGCGCCGCACATCAATGGCAGCGCCGCGCCCATCAGGCGCCGCGTGCCCTCGAAGATCAGCACCGCGAGCAGGGTGCCGACCGCGAGATCGAGCCTGGTCGGATCGCCGTCGCGCGCAATCAGGTCGGCATAGAAGATCCACTGATAGAGGCCGCAGAAGAAGCCGGCGCCGCCGATCACCCAGCCGAGCGCGCGACCGACATCGCTCTTCGCGGTGAAATTGGCGATCAGGCCGAAGGTGAGGAGAACGAGGAAGCCGACATGGACGCCGCGCACCACCTGGCTCGGCAGATAGTTGAAGGCGGCGACATAGAGCTGGAAGGTGGCGAAGGCGATGCCGATCCAGTAGGCGAGTTGGCCCCACCAGCCCGGACCAAAACCTTCCGGAAAACCGTGCTCGAAATTGTCGAATTCAACCTTGATGGGCTCTGCGGAGCCCTCTGCCTGCAACATGCCCGTATCCCCGCGCCCATCATCTGCGGCGCTTATAACATTGAGCTTCCGCTCGCCACACCGTCATGGCCGGGCTTGTCCCGGCCATCCACGGCTCACGGCGCCTCCAAGAACGTGGATGGCCGGGACATCTGCGCGAAGACGCGCTTCGCGCTTTTGCCCGGCCATGACGTCCGATAACGAAAGCTGACTACTTGATCAGCCCTTTTTCCTTGTAATAGCGGATCGCGCCGGGATGCAGCGGAACCGGGCTGCCGGTGGCGGCCGCCTCGAGCTTGATCTCCTTGCCCGCGGCATGGGCGTTCTGCAATTCGGGCAGCGACTCGAAGATCAGCTTGGTCATCTGGTAGGCGAGGTCGTCCGACACCGCGGAGCTCGTCACGAGATAGTTGACCACGGCCGCGGTCGGCACGTCCTTGTCCTGGCCGGTATAGGTATTGGCCGGAATGATTGCCGAGATGAAGGGCGGGCCGATCTTGTCGATGGTCTCCTTCGGCACCGACACCACGGTGATCGAGGCCGAACTCGAGAGATCCTTCAGCGAGGCGACGCCAAGGCCGGCCGATTGAAGCGTCGCGCCCAACTGGCGGTTCTTCATGAGGTCGACGGATTCGGCGAACGGCAGATATTCGACCTTGCCGAGGTCCTTATAGGTCATACCTGCGGCCGCGAGGATCGCACGGGAATTGAGCTCGGTGCCCGACTTCGGCGCGCCGACCGAGAGGCTCTTGCCCTTGAGGTCTGCGAGCGTCTTGATGCCCGATTCGGCGGTCGCGACAATCTGGATGTAGTTCGGATAGATCGCGCCGATGGTGCGCAGCTTGTCCAGCTTGGACTTGAAGCCGGCTTCCTCGTCGCCCTCCCAGGCGGCTTTGAGCGAGTCACCCAGCGTGAACGCAATTTCACCGCGGCCCTGCTGGAGCAGGATCAGGTTCTCGACCGACGCCTTGGTGGCCTGCACCTGCGTCTTCACGTTCGGAATCTTGTCGCCGTAAATCTTTCCGATCGCGACCCCAAGCGGATAGTAGACGCCGGAGGTGCCGCCGGTCAGCACGTTGATGAAGGATTGCGCATGCGCGCAAGGTGCCGACGCCGCCAGGGCAAGAGCCGCGGCCGCGCCGAAAATCGTCCGTTTCATGGTTGTTGTACTCCCCAAACCGGCCGGGAAATTGGCCGGATGGGGGAAGCGGGTCAACCCATCCAAAAGTCACAACAGGACTGCGGTAAACGGCTGACCCGGCTCGATTTTTGGGGAACCCGCGGGTGCGGCGAGGTGGCGCAGTCAGGGTCTGGCGCGTGTCTCGCCGCGCTGGCAAGCCTTACTGGCAAGCTCTTGCTGGCAAGCCCTTATTGGAAGGTCATGTCCAGGCACTTGGAGATGTCGGAGCCGAGGCCGGAGGAGATGATGATGCAGCCGCGCACCTTCTGCGCGGTGACGTCGGCGGCCCAGACCGAGTAGCCGCCGGGGCCGAAGAACGAGTTGGTGTTCGGCGGTTCGGTCTCGGTCGCGTCGAAATCGTATTTGCCGTCGGTCTCGAAGATGCGCGGCTTCTTGGTGCAGCCGCCGTCGGTCTGGACGTTGATGACTTCCTTGTTGTCGCGGGTCAGCGCGAGCGAGACCTGGCAGCGGAAATATTCCGAGGTCTTGGTATTGAACAGGTAGGTGTAGGACTTGCAGGTCGCGGTGTTCAGCTTGCCCGGGGCGAGGCCACGGCTGCACGAAATCCGCTGGTTGTGGCTGAGCTGGTAGTCATCCGCCCGGGCGGCGGGCGCCAGCGCCGTCACCAACAGCGCGGCGGCTGAGCAGGCTTTCACGACTTGGTTCATCCGAATCATCCCCCTACCAATATTTTTGTCGAATTGCGTTCTAGACTGAAAGCGGAACATAGTCGCGCGGGGACGAAGGGAAAATCACAAACTGCTGGGCAGGACGTGATGCGCTGCGGCGCTTTCGCAAATTGACCTGTAAACGCCGTTCGTGATTTGTTCAAGATGGCAACCCCAACGATGGGGAGGATGGGATGATGGCATTTTCAACGAAGACATTTGCACTTGCACTCACAGCAACGCTCGGCGCATTCAGCGCACCCGCATTGGCGCAGACCGCGGCAACGCCCTGGGAGCTCAAGCCCGACACCGGCTATGCCTATGACAAGGAAGGCAAGACCTTCTCCTACAAGATGGGCACCAACAATGCCGGTGAACTCCTGAAGGGCGCCAAGAAGGTGCCGAAAGGCACGCTGTTCTTCATCGGCCACAACGGCCAGCTCTACATGCGCAGCGGCCCGTATCTCGAAGGCGACGGCAAGTTCAAGTTCGGGTCGGATCAGTAAGGGGCGACGGCCAACCCAAGCACTCGGTGTCATCACCCGCCTTGTGCGCGCTTGCGCACTGGGGCGGGTGATCCAGTATTCCAGAGGCCGTTGTGCTTCAATCGAGAGGCTGCGGCGTACTGGATGCCCCGGTCAAGCCGGGGCATGACAGCGGAGGATGTGGCAGCGAGGACTAAAACGCCCCCGCCAGCTCCCGCGCGCCGGCATTGTTGCTGTTACTGTCCATCCGCGTGTCCGTCACCGCCAGCAGCTTGGCCACCGTGTTGTGACGGATCGCGACCGGGTTGCGCTCGTAGCCGCCGCGCTGGAAGAAGTTCGAGGTCGGCACCTGCTCGCGCATGGCCTGCGGCATCGTCACCATGTCGAGACCGGTGCCGTCGCCGGTGAGGTTCATCATCTCGAGCTCGGCGGCGGTGAGCGGCCGGGTGTAGCCCTTGGTGCGCGCGAACAGCACCGAAGTCAAAAGCTTATGGGTTTGCAGCATCGGGCCGATATCGATGTCGAGCACCATGGCATGCATGGCCCAGCCCTGCGCGGTGTTGCCGATCTTCTCGTGCTCCGACCAGGTGTCCGGCACCGATTTCGCCTGCGCCACCATCTTCTTCAGCACGGCAAGCTTGTGCTCGAGCGGCTGGCGCGCCGGTCCCGACGTCCGCGCCACCTTCTCGGAGAGCGCACGGATGAGTTCATGGCCCTGCTCGGCCAGCAGCTCGACGCTGTTGGTGGTCAGGAGCTGGTTGTAGCCCATCGCGGTCGAGATCGCGCGCTTGCCGCCATGCTCAATACCCGCCTGCACATCGTAATTGCCGGTGCCGCCGGTCTCGAACGAATAGACCCGCACCGCCTGCTCGCGCGTCAGCCCGGAGGCGAGCGCGTAGCGCGCATAGGCGCGCTTGAACTCGACCTCGCTGGACGGCCGCTGCGGCGTGAACTGATAGAGCTCCCGCGCCGCTTGCAGGAGATCGGCGACCACCGGTATCGGCTTTCTGGTCGGACGCTCCGGCGTTTCCTCCGGCTCCGGATTCACCGGCCGCTTCGGCCCGTTATAGAGCGGCGGATGCTGCAGCACATAATCGTCAAGCGTGACCTGCTGTCCGCTGCGCCGCTTGGCGTTGCGGCCTTTCCGCTTCTCGGAGATCTGGCTCCAATAGGCACCCGCCTCTTCGTCGAAGGCCCCGCGCGCCGCCTGATATTCCTGCAGCTTGCGGCGATATTCGAGCACGGCCGGCGACGCCCCACCTTGCGCAAAGAACTGCGACAAGAGCTGGGCCTTGGCATCGCGGACGGCCGGCGGCAGCGCGTCGGCCTCGCCGCCCTGCGCTGTGGGCGCGAGCAGGACGATCGCGAATGGAACCAGCGCGAGATGTTTTCGAATCGAGTGATGCATGCTGCCCTCTTAGCAGGCATCCGGTAACCGTCACGTTAACGCGCCGTTTACCATCGTCACTTCCAGGCGAACACCGGCTGTTCCAGCTCGGTGACGCGGGTGTGACGTCCCGCCAGCACCTCGCGGAACTGGTAGATCAACGCCGCGGTCGGCGCGTGAATCAGGCTCGTCTCGTGATGGAAGCGGATCACGCGGCGGGAGCTTTCGGGAATCGCGATGAAGTCGAACGCGTCTTCATGCTCGATCGTGGCGAGCGCGATGCGGTGGACCGAGGCGACCTCATCCGGGTTCGGCCGGATCGCGGCACTGTCGGCCGTCCAGACCACCACCGGCGTGATCAGATAGCCGGAGCGGGTCGGATAATCGTCGAGCGTGCCGAGCACCTCCGCGTGCGAAAGGCGGAGGCCAAGCTCCTCATCAAGCTCGCGCAGCGCCGCTTCGACCGGCGTCTCGCCGGCATCGCAGCGGCCGCCCGGCAAGGCCCATTGGCCGCGATGGGCGCGCAGGTGTGACGCGCGCAGCGTGAGCAGGAATGCGGTGTCATCGCCGTCACTCGCCGCGGTCAGCGCGACCGCCACCGCGGCGCGTTTCAATGCGGCCGGCGCATCGTCCTCCGGCAGGCGCGTGAAGGCCGCGCAGGCAGCCGCGATATTCCGCCGTGTGGCATCGTCGAATGGTCTCATGATGCTTGACTACACCACGTCAGGCCCCGATGAAATGAGCTCGCAAGGCCCGCGCAGCAATGGACGACCACATGACCAACAAGGCCGCCGCAAGGCTCAAATCGGACGGCTGGAGCATCCTGGAGACCACGGGCTTCTTGCACCTGATCGGCCCCTTGTGGGAGCGCAAGGTCGACGGCCATTACGAATTCGCACTCGCCACCGAGGACAAGCACCACAATCGCCGCGGCATGGTCCAGGGCGGCGTGATGATGACGTTCGCGGACCGTACCTGCGGCATGACCGCCCGCTACGTTTCCGGCAAGGAGTTCATGGCGACGGTGCAGCTCGACACCCATTTCGTCGAGGCCGGCCAGATCGGCGACATCCTGATCTCCCGCCCCCGCGTGGTGCGCTCGACGCGCAGCCTCATCTTCATGAGCACGGAAGTGACGGTGGATGGTCGCTGCATCGTGATGGCGAATGGCGTGTTCAAGATCTTGAAGGGGCCGGGGTAGCGTCGCGCGGTCGGGCTGCCGCTCTAACTACACCCACCGCTGTCGTCGCCCGGCTTGACCAGGCGACCCAGTACGCCGCAGCCTCTCGGCTCAATCACAGCCGTCTCTGGAATACTGGATCGCCCGCCTTCGCGGGCGATGACAGCTGAGAGTGCGGCAAGCGCCCTCCCCAATCTCGTCATTGCGAGCGCAGCGAAGCAATCCAGTATCTCTCCGCGGATGCATCTCTGGATTGCTTCGCTGCGCTCGCAATGACGGAATTAGCTGGCTATGCTGCCAGCTTCGATAGCGTTGAGGAAACAGCCCATGCAATACCGCCAGCTCGGCCGCACCGGCCTGAAAGTCTCGCCGATCTGTCTGGGCACCATGATGTTCGGCGGACCTACCGATGAAGCCGCATCAAATCGGATCATCGCCAAGGCGCATGAGGCCGGGATCAATTTCATCGACACGGCGGATGCCTATTCGAAGGGCGGCTCCGAGGAGGTCGTCGGCCGCGCGATCGGCAACAACCGGCACGCCTGGGTGCTCGCCACAAAACTCGCCAACCCCATGAACACTGGTATGGGCGACGATCCCAACCGTGTCGGCCTGTCGCGCCGCTGGGTGTTGCAGGCCGCCGACGAGAGCCTGAAGCGGCTCGGCACCGACCACATCGACATCTATTATCTGCACAAGGAAGACCATGCGACACCGCTGGAGGAGACGGTGCGCGCGATGGGCGATCTGATCCGCGCCGGCAAGGTGCGCTATTTCGGCGTCTCGAACTACCGCGCCTGGCGCGTCGCCGAGATCTGCAACATCTGCGACCGGCTCGGCATCGACCGGCCCGCGGTGAGCCAGCCTTATTACAACGCCGTGAACCGCATGCCCGAGGTCGAGCACTTCCCGGCCTGCTCCTATTACGGCCTCGGCATCGTGCCCTACAGCCCGCTGGCGCGCGGCGTGCTCACCGGCAAGTACAAGCCCGACGCCGCGCCGGACAAGGAGACACGCGCCGGCCGCAACGACACCCGCATGATGCAGACGGAATGGCGGCCGGAATCGCTCCAGCTCGCGCAGGAGATCAAGACCCACGCCGAGACGAAGGGCATCACCGCCGGCCAGTTCGCGGTCGCCTGGGTGCTGAACTCCGCCTTTGTCAGCTCGATCGTCGCCGGCCCGCGCACCGAGGAGCAGTGGGACGGCTACATCCGCGCGCTCGACTACCGCTTCACGGCGGATGACGAGGCGCTGATCGACCGGCTGGTCGTGCCGGGCCATCCCTCGACGCCGGGCTACAACGACCCCGCCTATCCGATCGAGGGACGCCGCGCGCGGACGGCTTGAGAGCTGAAGACGATGACGGCGCACGAAGACCGCTACGGCCTTTCGCTCTCGACGTCTTCGCACGAGGCGGCAAGCGCCTATCGCGAAGGCGTCGATCTCATGCTGGCCGGCTGGACCGGCACGGCGGAGGCGCTGGAGCGCGCGATTGCGGCCGATCCGGATTTCGCGCTTCCCCACATCGCCCGCGCCCGCGTGCATGCCTTCTATCAGCAGGGCGATCTCGCCCGGCAGAAGGCGGCTGTGGCACGCGAACGCGTCGCCAAGCGCGGCACGGAGCGCGAGCGCTCGCATGTCGAGACGCTGGCGCTTGCGATCGAGGGCCGGCTGCCCGAGGCGATCGCATCGACGCTGAAACACGTCGACGCATGGCCGCGCGACGCCGTGGTGCTGTCGCTGCCGCTCGGCGCGTTCGGCCTGTTCGCGTTCTCCGGCATGCCCGATCACGACCGCGCGCGGCACGAGCTGTGCGAGCGCGTCGCGCAGCATTATGGCGAGGACTGGTGGTTTCTCACCATGTCCGGCTGGGCCATGACCGAGAATGGCGACGTCGCGCGCGGTCGCGGCGTCACCGAGCGTGGCTTCGACCTGCGCCGTCAGAACGCCCATGCCGCGCACGCCGTGCTGCACGCGATGTTCGAGGACGGCTCGATCGACGCGGCTGATCGCCTCGTCGACGAATGGATCCCCTCTTACGACCGCGCCGGCATCCTGCACGGCCATATCCGCTGGCACCAGGCGCTCGGCGCGCTCGAGCATGGCGATGCGGCGCGCGCGCTTGCGATCTATGCCGACGTGCTTCAGCCCTCCGCCACGAAGGCGCCGCCGCTCAACGTCGTCACCGACGGCGCCTCGCTGCTCTGGCGCCTGTCGGCTTACGGCCACACCGTGCCGGAAGCGCTCTGGCTCGAGGCCGATGCCACCGCGCAAAAACTGTTTCCGAAATCGAGCCTGCCCTTTGCCGACGTCCACATGGCGCTGTTCGCTGCGGCGACGCAGAACCAGGAGGCGCTCGCCGCGCGCCTCGCGGCGATCGAGCAGCGGCTCACTGAGGGCAAGCTGCCGGCCGGTCCCGTGGTGCCGGCGATCTGCCGTGCGCTCGTGGCCTTTGCCCGCGAGGATTACGCCTCATGCGTGCGAACGCTCGCGCCCGTCCTCGGCGAGGTCGTGCGCATCGGCGGCAGCCATGCCCAGCGCGAACTGATCGAGGATACCTACATCGTCGCGCTCATGCGCAGCGGTGAGCTGCCCCGTGCCCGCGCGCTGCTCGACGCCCGCCTGCACCGCCGGCCCTCGCTTCGCGATACGCGCTGGCAGGCGGCGACCGTTTAGCTCTGCCACGAAAAAAACATCGGTCTGGCAGCAAGTGGCCTGCTAGGACGGGATGGGGCGATCGGATGAATCGCCGATGGGTGGTGCGGTGGTATTCCAGTCGGGTCTAGCTGAACAAACGGGATCGCAACCAATTTGTGGTTCGCTCGTTGTTGAGCGGAACTTTTCCGCCGCCGTGGCCCCCTGGCATACGAGCCTGATGATGCGCCTCCGCCGACCGGTCCTCGCCGCGGCCCTCGCGATTCTCGCAAGCCCTTGTTTTGCCGAGTCTTCCGCGCCCATCCCCGTCAACAACCCGCCGGCGCAGAACGCCTTCATCGACCTGCTGGCGCTGATGTCGGGCCACTGCAAGACGCTGAAGGTCGCGGGGCGCACCTTCGCGTGCAAGACGGTGGCTTACGCCCATGGTGACAAGGGCCGGGTCAATTTCGCGGTCGCCGTCGACGATCCCTCCGACGCCAACCATGTCGTGTCGTTCTCCGGCGAGAACGGCCAGCGCGCGGACGACAATTCCTACGAGCTGCGAATCGACCGCATGCTGCTCAATTCCAAGGACAGGCCCAAGGTCGACGGCCTGCCGGTGCCGGCTGAGCAGACCTCGACCGGCGTCTGCCGCCAGACCGGCAATTTCGCCGCAAGGAAGGTCACGGACGTCACCTGCACGGCGACCGACAGCGAGGGCCGCCGGTACGAGCTGCTGTTCGTCTCCGACGGCAAGCCGGTGAGCGTGCGCCGCATCCGGCAATCGTCGCCATCGATCCAGGATCCGTTCAAGTAACGGCATCATCCGCTGCTGTCGGCATGTATGATCGCGCCATGCTTTGGAGCGATTCATGACTCGCGACCGCCTGTTTCTGCTGCGCCCTGGTTTCGAGGACCCCGCCTTTCCGGGCCAGCGTTTCTATTGCTGGCATTGCGCGTTGATCGAGGGCGTGCTCGCCTCGTTTCCGCAGCTCGCCGAAAAGCTCGACGTTGAGCGCATCGCATGGCCGCGGCCAAGGCTGTCGGCGATCGCGCTGGTCGGCGAGGAGAACCAGTCGCTGCCGCTGCTCGTGCTGGCCGACGGGATGACGTCGCCGCACCAGACCGGCAGTCACCACGGCCGCGCCTTCATCGCCGACAAGGACGCGATCCTCGCCGTGCTCTCCGAACGCCACGGGTTTCCCGATCCGCATCCGTGAGGGCCGCGCACTCGCGCAGCTCTCTGCGTCCGGGGCACGAGAGCTGTCGCGAAACGAGGGAAAATCGACATTGCCTGCCACGTCGGTCGCCCCGCATACTTCGCGCAGCAAGCAAGTCTGGAAGCCGCTCCTCATGATCAGCCCCCTCCCCGCCCTCGTCGTCGTCGACGTTCAGCGCGCATTCGACGAATGGGAGGCGGCCGGCAAGCGGCGCAACAATCCGGACGCGGTGGCGCGCATCGCCGATCTGCTCGCCGCATTCAGGAAGCGCGGCGCGCCGATCTTCCACATCCGCCACGAAGGCACCAAGCCGAACTCGACGTTCCTGCCGCAAAACTCCGGCTACACGGTCAAGGGCGAGGCGCGCGAAGCGCCGGGCGAGGCGGTGATCGTCAAGCGCGTCAACAGCGCCTTCATCGGCACCGATCTCGAGACGCGCCTGCGCGCGGGCAACATCACGACGCTCGTGACTGCGGCGCCACCACCAATCATTGCGTCGAGACGACGACGCGGATGGCCGGCAATCTCGGTTTCGACGCGAGCCTCGTGCGCGATGCGACCTGGACCTTCGACCGGATCGGACCAGATGGCGACAAGCATTCGGCTGAAGAGATTCATGCGATGACGCTGTCGAATCTCAACGGCGAATTTGCGCGCATCGTCAGCGCCGCCGACGTGATCGCTTCGCTCGAAGCGATGCGACAATAGATCGCGCCACATCGTTCACACGTCGATCGGAATTTCGTCTGCGTCGTTTCGACGCCCGCACTGGTCGGAACGCAGCGGACAGCCATCTGTTATCACGCGACTTCTCAACTGGAGTGATGACATGAAGTATCTCTTTGTCGCGATGGCTGTGGGTGCAGCGGCGCTCGCCGGCGGATCCACGGCCAACGCGGCGGGCAAGGCCAGCGCAAAGCAGAACGCGCCAGCCGGCCAGTCCACCGACATCAGCGCGCAGCACAGGCACCACCACCACGGCCATCGCCATCACCAATGGCGCCATCACCATCACGGCTACTATCGTCCGCACTACCGGAGCTACGGTTATTACCCGCGGCACCACGGCTATTACGGCGGCGGACCGTACGGCTATTATGGTGGCGGAGGTCCCGGCGTGACGTTCAGCTTCGGCGGCGGCCGCTGGTGAGACATTAGGCCCGCCTTGTGCGGGCCTTTTTTCATCCTCGCAAAATCATCTCCGCAGTCTCCAGCCCGCTCGCCAGCGCCGCCTCGACCGTCCCCATGTCGCGGCCGCGATAGAGCGCTTCACCAGAGAACAGCACCGGGCCGTCGGCGCGCGCGAGGATCGCCTGGGCCTCGCGCGTCCGCGGCGTCGCCCAGGAATAGGCGCCGCGGGCGAAGGGATCGTGCAGCCAGTTGGTCGCCGCAGCCGCCACGAGATCGCGCGCGATGTCGCCCCGCGACACGCCGAAGATGGCCGCAAGCGAATCGACCCCGGCATCGATCAGCCCTTGCCGATCGAGCTTCGCAAGCTCGGCCGTTCGCGGCCCGCCGAACCAGCCGGTGAGCACGGGATGCTCGTCCGGATGCCGCGTCCACCACACCGGGATCGACTGGTCCGACAGCAGGAAGGTCATGTCCGCGAGATCTTCGCTTCGCTCGCGCCACCACGGCCGCGCGAACCGCAGCAGGATTTTTATCACGCTGCCGAAGCCGATATCGTCAGCTGCCGCAGCCTTCGCGCGTGCGGGCTCCGGAAGCGCGATCTCGCGCAGCAACGGCAGCGGGACGGTGAGGATCACGCGATCGCAGCCATGCACGTCGCCGCCGGCACAGCGGACGGCCAGCGCGCCGCCCGTCTCCTCGATCGTCGATACCGCGCAGCCGAAGCGAAACGTCACGCCAATCCCGCGGCACTCGCTCGCCAGAAAATCGATCAGCGCGCCGTAGCCGCCGACGATGCGCGCCTGGGCGTGATGCCCGCCGTCCATCCATTCCTCGCGCAGCGCCAGCGTCGAGGCGCGCTCGGGGTCGGCGGCGTCGTAGCCCTCGACCATGCGCTCGATCGAATGGCGCAGCTGGTCATACCCAGGCCCGGCGAAGTGGCTGCGGAGGAAATCGGCAACCGTGAGATCATCCCTCAACGCCCCCAGCGCGGCGTACAGCTCTGCCTCGTGCGGATCGTGACGGTCTTCGTGCGAGAGCCTCGTGCCGTCAAAGCTCCACTGGGTGCCTTCGATCTCCTGCAGCGACAGTCCCGCCTCGCGCACAAGCTTGCGCGTGACCGGCGCCTCGCCATGGACGAATTCGGCGCCGCCATCGGCGGGGTAGCCGAACTCGGACGCCGGCAGCGGATCGATGCGCCCGCCGCAGCGCTCGCGCGCCTCCAGGATCGTGACCGTCCTGCCCGCACGTGCCAGCTCGCGCGCCGCCATCAGCCCGGCCGCGCCGGCACCGACGATGACGATGTGCTCCAATTGTCCCATGCCGATGCCTTACTTGGGCATCGCTTGCGGGTCGTTCTTGATCAGATAGCGCAGCAGCAGAACGCCACCGCCGAGGTCGCGCGTGCTCTCCAGCGTCATCGCGGCGAGCGGCGCGCGCTTGTCGCTGTCCGCGTCCGTCGAATCGAACACGAAGGGTGCGCCCCTGGCGCCATCGATCGCGGGGCTGAGGATCAAGTTAAATTCGTCGATGAGGCCGGCGCGCAGGAAGGCGCCATTGGCGACGCCGCCGCCCTCCACCAGCAGGCGCTTCACACCCAACTCCCGATGGAGGATGTCCAGCGTCAGTGCGAGGTCGATCTCGGACTTGCCGGCGAAGATGTAGGACACACCCTCGTCGCGCAGCCCCGCCAGATGCGAATCCGGCACGCCCTCGGTCAGCACCACGACGATCGGGTCACCGCCGATGTCTGACCGGCCCCAGCCGATCTTGCCCTGCGCGTCGAGCACGACGCCGTAGGTTTTCGCATCGCGCCGCGCGAACCAGCTTTGGCGGGGAAATGTCTCGCCCGCCGTTGCAGGATAGGGCTTGCCCTTGGCGAACTCGGAGCCGGTGACGCGGCCGATCACCCAGGCGTCGCCGCCGAGTTCGTCATGGATCTTCTCGAACCAGTCTGTGCCCGCCCCCTTCGGCCGCCAGCGGCTGGGATGCGTGCGGCCGTCCAGGCTGGAATGCATCAGGCAAATGACGTAGGGCTTCATGCAATTCTCCGGGTACGCTTCAGGCCGCCGATCCATCGCGCCCGGCGCGATCCTTCACGATCACCGCGAGCGGATTGAGTTTTGGCGGCGCGACGAGCTTCAGCGTGTTGCTGTCGTGATGGTTGAACGGCGCGCCGCGCACGAACAACTCGGTCTGGATCAGATAGCTCCAGCTTCCGTCATCGTTGAAGGTGATGTCGCAGCGATAAGAATCGGTGCGGAAGGCCTGTTCCAGGAAATCGGTCGAGCAGATTCCGTAAGCGGTATCGCCGCGCTTCGCCGTGACCGATATCTTCCTGTCATCCGGCCCGGCCTTGCCCGAGGCGAGCAAGACCTGTCCGCGCGGAATCGCGAGCGTCTGCATGATCAGCCCGGTCGCGGGCTCCCACAGCCAATAGCCGACCTGGTCGTGGAAGGTGATGTCTTCCTCGGGCGTGTTGATGTGGATGTGATAGCGCAGCCCGTAAAACAGCTGCGGCCCGTTGGCCTGCGGGTCGATCGGGTCCATGCGGATGCGCTCGATGAAGGTCCGCCGCTCCGGCCCCTCCGCCTTCGGATTGATGTCGATGCCCTTGTCCGCCTGCCAGCTCCCTGCGAGACGGCGGAGCGGGCCGAGATTGGCAAGGCCGTCGGGCGAGACGTCCTCGGGTTCGGTGAAGATGTCTGCGGGAATGGGGAGCATGGGAACCTCGCGTCAAGTTGCGGGGAGCAGCAATAGCACAAGGACGGCGGGAATCGACTGGAATGGAACCAGAGCGCGCGCCGGGTGTTATCTGCGCTTGAGTACGAGCCCTCGAAATACCGGCTCGAATGGGCAAGGACGCCCGTGTCACGCGTAGCGGGGGATCCGGTGCTGTCTGAGAAGGCTGCTCGGCGGTCAATTGAAATGGGCTTCCTCGCTGACGGAGGCAAGCTGGGCGCGATGATGAGCGCCCGCGACTGGTCGGATTCACCGCTCGGTCATCCCCGCGATTGGTCTCAGGCACTGAAAACGACGGTCAGCATGCTGCTGGCCGCGCAAGCCCAGATCGTCCTGTTCTGGGGGCCCGACTTCGTCGCGCTCTACAATGACGCCTACGCCCCGGGCATCGGCGCCAATCACCCCCGCGCCCTCGGTCGCCCCGCGATCGAAAACTGGGGCGAGCTGTGGGACGATCTCGAACCGCTGCTGTCAGGCGTGCGCCGAACCAGAAAGACGTTCGCCGCCAAGGATCGTCCGTTTTACGTCGAGCGCCACGGCTACGGCGAAACCAGCTACTGGGACGTCTCCTACTCAGCCGTGCGGGACGATGACGGCTCGGTCGGCGGAGTGCTCTGTATCGTGTCCGAGACGACGGAGCGCGTGCTGGGCGAGACGCGGCTGCGGGCGAGCGAAGCGCGATACAGGGAGCTGACTGCGACCCTCGAACAACGCGTCGCCGAACGGACCGCCGAGCGTCATTTGCTGGCGACGATCGTGGAAACCACCGACGGACAGATTCAAGCCCTCGATCTCGATTATCGCTGGCTCGCCATCAACACGTCCTGCGCCGATGCCTATCAGCGCATCTACGGTAAGCGCCCGCGGGTCGGCGATTCCCTGCACGAATTCCTGGCCGACCGGCCCGAGCATCTCGCTGCGGCAACCACGGTCTGGAGCCGGGCGCTGGCCGGCGAAGCCTTCACCAACATCGAGGAGTTCGGCGATCCCCGGTTCGACCGCCGCGTCTACGAGTTGAAGTTCGAGGCGCTCCGCGCTCCGGACGGCACGCGGATCGGCGCGTTCCTGACCGGGGTCGACGTGACGGATCGCCTGGAGGAGCAGGCGCGGCTCGCGCAGGCCGAGGAGGCGCTCCGCCAGGCCCAGAAGATGGAGGCGATGGGCCAGCTCACGGGCGGCGTCGCGCACGATTTCAACAATCTGCTCACGCCGATCGTCGGCCTGCTCGACCTGTTTCAGCGCAAGGGCATCGGCGGCGAGCGCGAGCATCGCCTCATCGCCGGTGCGGCACAGGCGGCCGAGCGCGCCAAGACGCTGGTTCAGCGCCTGCTCGCTTTCGCGCGCCGGCAACCGCTTCAGGCCATTCCCGTCAGCATCGGTCTCCTCGTTGCCGAGATGGGCGACCTGATCTCGAGCACGACCGGGCCGCAGATCCAGGTCACGGTGGACACGCCGGAAGACCTTCCCGCGGCCATGGCCGATCCCAACCAGATCGAGATGGCGATCCTGAATCTCAGCGTGAACGCCAGGGATGCCATGCCCCACGGCGGCAAGTTGCGCATCTCGGCGAAGGCGCGGACGGTTGGAGACTCTCACAATTCGGAGTTGGCACCGGGCACCTATGTCTGCATCTCTGTCGCCGACACCGGCATCGGCATGGACGAGCTCACGCTGGCCCACGCCGTCGAACCGTTCTTCTCGACCAAGGGCGTCGGGCGAGGCACCGGTCTTGGCCTCTCGATGGTCCACGGCCTTGCGTCACAGCTCGGCGGCGCGCTGACGATCAGGAGCGCCGTGGGGGCGGGGACGACGGTCGAGCTGTGGCTGCCGGTCAGCCACGCCGTCGCGGGCGCCATTGATGCCGTCCCGCAATCAAAACTGCGGCCACAGCCCGTCGGCACGGCTCTGCTGGTGGATGACGAACCGCTGGTGCGCATGAGCACCGCCGAGATGCTGGGCGAGCTCGGCTACAACGTCGTCGAAGCCGGCTCGGCGGAGGATGCGCTTCAGCGCGTCAGGGAAGGCCTGCGGCCGAACCTGCTCGTCACCGACCATTTGATGCCCGGCATGAGCGGCACAGACCTCGGCCTCGCGCTGCGCAATCAATATCCCGAGCTCCAGATCCTCGTCGTGTCGGGCTACGCCAACAACGAAGGCATCACGCCGGACCTGTCGCGGCTGACGAAGCCGTTCCGAAGCGATGAGCTGGCGGCGAGCCTGGCAGGCTTGGCGAAGGCGGGGCGGTAGGCGACGCAAGCGGGCGAGCAGCTCGCATGAGCGAAAGCGACATGCCGGTGCGATGACATGTATCGGCGATCACGCCGTGATGATCGATGCGCGGGCGACTGTACCCCAGTCCGATCGGAGGAGGCTGCCCAGCGGACGAACCCCCTCAACCCCAGCCGCATCTACTTCAACGCCAGACTCTGGGCGTGAACTGAGAAGACCGAGGTGGAGGCCCGCCGGTTCACGCTGGCGGGCTCGCTACGTTCTGAGAGCGTCAACCGCGTGGGCGACGAGAACGCCGATGCTGAGTACGATCAGGCAAATAATCGCCGCTTGAAATAACATCGGAGTAAATCCCGTGGGCCAGGGTCGGCTTTTATAAGCCCTCACATTCCGCCAGCATTTGGCCACCCAGAAGGCGCTTCGGTGTCCGCCTCGTTACAAGTATGCAAGGTTCATTGGCCTTGCGCGACGACGTCTCACCCCTTCAAAGCGGTGCGAGAATCTACCAGTCGATCAGCAGCACAACGATTACTAACATGGCGTAGATAGTCCTGCGGCCGATCCGGTTCATTGAAGAACCTCATATTCAAACGCCACGCCCTCGGGATCGTTCTCCCCGAACCATGTCTCTGCGGCTCCATCTGGCGCGACATCGGCGCCCGCCTGCCGCAGGCGGCGCAGATGAAACGGGGCTCGCTATCCGAAAGCCGTACGTCATCCGGCCAGCGGTCCGCATTCAAGGACACGCAATGGCAACTGTTACGTTTACCTACAAGCGGTTCCGAGCCTGAATAGCATGAGCGCTTTTCGCGCCAGGTAGCATCAATAAACGCCCCAGCGTCTGGCAAGGGCTTTTACTGGCGGTATTCCCCTCGCGCCGCCGGTATATTCACCTCCATCCATCCACGGAGATCGATATGCATCGTGTCGCTCCGATGCTGACGTTACTCACTGCCGCTGTATTCCTTGCTTTTTTGGAGCCGGTCCGAGCTGCCGAGGCGGATCGATACTGCCTGCGAGGTCGCAATTGGGGCTTTCCGGGCAATTGTCAGTTCGCCACCCGCTCGCAATGCCTGGCTGCTGCTTCTGGCACGAACGCATATTGCGGCATCAACCCGCGCTATGCCGCTCCGCGGCGGCGCTAATCACCGCTCGGAGCTATTCGGCGGCACGGCATGGCAGAAGCGGTCAATCAAGGAAGGCCCCAATGCGAAAGCTTGCACTGTTCGTCATCCTGCTCTCGTTCGCAGGAATGGTCCCTTCCAGCGAATCATTTGCTCAGAGTGCGCTTCGAGGTGCCGTCATCGGTGGTGCTGTTGGTGGTCGCCGCGGCGCTGCCATAGGGGCGACGGCCGGAGCCATCGCGGGCGCCCACCGGCGACATCAACATTGGCATCGATATTATTGGAGGAACGGCAACTGCTGGTACCGCTCGACCAGCGGAAGGTCGCACCGCGTGTCGCATCGGTACTGCCGTTGAGCCTTCGCGTAGCGGGCCGTGCGACTGGCCTACAGAAAAGATCGAGAACGGCAACTCAATAAGGAGATCGCAATGTTCTTCGCTCAGGAAGGATTCACATATCGAAATTTCCTGATGGATATAATTGCTGTATTCGCATTTGTCGTTTGGTTCTGGCTGCTCATTGTCATCTATGGCGACCTGTTCAGGCGCCACGACATTTCCGGATGGGGTAAGGCACTGTGGGTGCTTGCACTTGTTCTGACCTCCTACCTCGGCATCTTTGCTTACCTCATCACCCAAGGCAGGGGGATGGCGGAACGCAGCGCCGAGCAGGCTCAGCGGGCGCGCGAGGAGTTACGGCACATCGTCGGCTTTAGTGTCGCCGACGAGCTTTCCAAGCTCGATCAGCTCAAAAAATCGGGATCCATAACCGACACCGAGTACGGGCGCCTTCGCACCAAACTGGTCTCCTAACCATCGGTGAGGGAAGCGGGGAGGCCCATGATGTTCGCAAAGCCTTTTGGCACCGTTGGAGCTCTTATTGCTGGCTTTGCAATTGCGTGGACTGAAAGCGCGCATGCGGAAATATTCATAACAACCGCCACCATATCGCAGGGCGAGTTGGTCATCGTCGGAAGAGTAAGACGGCCCCGCGAGTCCAGCGTGGAAATCAAGATCAGTCCGAGCAAAACCGTGAAAGTCGAGAGCACTTCGAGCGGAGGATTTCGGTGGATTGGACCGGAGTTTCCATCGACTTGTATTGTAAAGATCACGTCCGGACCAGATACGAGAGACGTGGTGATACAGAATTGCGGCCTCCCCGGGCCAGCGGGTCCTCCAGGGCCGGCCGGACCTGCAGGCCCGATCGGACCGCCCGGGCCCAAAGCGAATTAGAAGGCAGACTTCGTCTTGCGGGTTTGCAGGTTGCCCACCGGATCGCTCTCGCATCAACAATCGAGGTGTCGGTTCGAAGTTCTGACGGAGCGCTACTGAGCATTATTGGGCTTGGTCGCGTTTTCGACCGGAACCGCAGCGTGCGATGATAGGTACCGGCGATCACGCCGTGATTATCGATACGCGGGCGACTGTGCCCAGTCCGATCGGAGGAGGCTGGCCTAGCCGACGAGCCTCCTCAACCCCAGCCGCCCCTACTTCAACGCCAGGCTGCTGCAATACGCCGAGGTCTCGCCCGATCGCCAGCCGGTGACCCGTCCGGCTTCCTTGCACTCGTCGTAAGTCTTGAAGTTGCCGACGTTCCGGCACGTGAAGGAGTACACGCCGCCCGAAGCGTTGCAGCCGACCCAGGGCTGATTTCCCGTCTTGAAGCTCGATTGGCAACCGCCGGCACAGCTGCTCGTTTCGCGTTCGAGCTTGGCGAGCCTCGCGGCATCCGACATCGGCGCCGCCGCGGCCGTCGATGTGGCTGGCGATGTCCGATACCCGGTGCTGCGGATGGCCACGTGATGCGTTGGCTTGTGCGGCCTCGCCACCTGTCTCGGCGCGTCGACCGTGATGCTGGGAAGCTGAGTCTCGGTGGGCGTCGGTTGAGACATTGCCGTGCCGCTCAGGCCGCACAGCAACAGTGCAATCGATGGGAATGTGACAGCGGGACGCGCAACGAAGCGTGACGACAACGTCATGGCCATGTCCTTCCAGATGCGGAGGGACAGTCCATTCCATCCCCCGAGACGAGGATATCACGCGCCGATTGAAGTTGCATCGCCGAACCCTGCAACTTGATTCGGCCGCTCTCGTCATCCGTCCGTGGTGATCAACCACTGGAAGAACGTCATCAGAACGGCGACCGCGATGGCGACGACGATGAGGTTTGGCTCCTGGAGCGGGCGGAAATCATCGTTGCATTCCGCCTTGAAGCGGGCGCAGCCATGAATGAGCATCGTCAGCAGCACCGCGCCCGCTAAACCAAGGTTCGCGCTCAGCCACGATGCGTGGCGTTCGTGAAATAGGCCGGAGAAATTCGCGTCAGCGGATGCCGGAGAACGAGGGCAAACACCAGGATGGTGCCCAGGGGCGGAATCGAACCACCGACACTGCGATTTTCAGTCGCATGCTCTACCAACTGAGCTACCTGGGCGTGCTCCAAAGAGGGGCCAAGGCCCATCGAGCGGGCGGTTTATAGTGGGCTAGAAGCGGCCTGTCCACCCGGCTTCGCCAAGAGGCTTCGCCGGGCGCGGCCCGGCTGTGCACAAGATGGGGCGGACTTGCTGCGGCAGGCGCGCGGCGCGTCGACCATCGGAGTAAGCAATTGATATTAGTAATTATTCTTCGCCGTCCGCCTCGTCATCGCGGCCGGGGATGACGTAGGAGCCTTTCAGCCAGCGGTTCAGGTCGACGTCGCGGCAGCGCGAGGAGCAGAACGGGCGGGTGGCTTCCGACTGCGGCTTGCCGCAGATCGGGCAGGTTTTGAGCGGGCCGGCGGGCTTTTTGACGTGGTCGTCCATGATGTCGGCAGCTTACTCGGGGTGAAGGCGTTCAAGAGCCTGTCGGCAAAGCGGTTCCTCGGGCGGTCGCGCAGGCGTCGCGGGCCGGGTCCGGCGGGCCCATTCTACTGTGCATGGGGTTGTTTTCGAGATTTTTGTCGGCGCGCTAGATGGCCGTGGCGTTGAGCCAGCCGAAGCGGATCGGAAAACCCTCGCCGCCGAGCAGCGTCGTGGTCTCGTAGAGCGGCAGGCCGACGACGTTGCTGTAGGACCCCACCATCTTGACCACGAAGGAGCCGGCGATGCCCTGCACGGCGTAACCGCCGGCTTTGCCGCGCCATTCGCCGGAGCCGATATAGGCCTGGATGTCGTCCTCGGAGAGGCGCTTGAAGCGGACGCGGGTCTCGACCAGGCGCTGGCGGAAGGCCTCGCGCGGCGTCACCAGGCAGATCGCGGTGTAGACGCGGTGGTTGCGGCCCGACAGCAGCCGCAGGCACTGCGCGGCCTCGTCCACGAGGTTGGCCTTGGGCAGGATGCGGCGGCCGACCGCCACAACCGTGTCGGCTGAGAGGATGAAGGCGCCGCGCAGCTCGTCGTCGAGCTGCACCGATTTCAGGGCAGCGTCGGCCTTGGCCCTTGCGAGACGGTTGGCGCAGGCGCGCGGCAGCTCGCCCCGCTTCGGCGTCTCGTCGACGTCGGCCGGCCGGAGCGCGTCCGGCTCGATGCCGGCCTGGTTGAGCAGCGACAGGCGCCGCGGCGAACCGGAGGCAAGTACGAATTTGGGGCGGCCGAGCATAAGGTGATTGGGGGATGAAGCAGGGGGTGAATTGCGCGCGGAACCTATCGGAAGGGGGCTGATTTCACAACCCGGGAACCCGGACTTTACTGATTCGAGGCGTCCAACATGCGTGTGCCCTCGGTCTGTGACGCGGGTGTTACGGCTAACCGCTCGCCGCGCCGACCTTCGCAAAACGCCTGCGGATGCGCATCAACAGCTGGTCGCAGACCTCGCGGTAGGCGGCGAGCTTCTGGTCGCGGCTGCCTTCGATGGTGGTGGGATCCTGCGTCGGCCAGTATTCGACGTCGGCGGCGAGCGTGCGGGTCAGCTCCAGCGCCTTGTGGTGCGCTTCGGGCGAGAGCGTGATGATGAGGTCGAAATTGAGCCCCTCCCAGTCCTCCAGCTCCTCGAAGGTCTGCGGCTTGTGGGCGGAGATGTCCTGCCCCAGTTCGTCCATCACGGCGACCACGAAGGGATCGAGCTCGCCTTTCCTGGCGCCGGCCGACTTCACGTAGAGGCCCTGCGGAAACATGTGCCGCAGCAGGCTCTCGGCCATCGGCGAGCGCACGCTGTTCATCGCGCAGGCGAACAGCACCGATTGCGGATCGCGTGCGCGTGGCGGACCCGCCATCGCGCCTAGCCTCTTTTGAGAGAGGGCATGGCCTTGTCGGAAAACCGCTGCACATTTTTCCGGGCCATTAAGCCGTTTGTCTCGCGCATGATCTGGTCCGAAAACCGGTGCCCACTTTTCGGGATCATGCGCCTAACCCTTCCAGTGCAGGACGGTGATGAGCGTGAACAGCCGGCGCGAGGTCTCGAAGTCGACCCGCACCTTGCCCTTCAGCCGCTCCTGGAGCGTGCGCGATCCCTCGTCATGGATGCCGCGGCGCCCCATGTCGATGGCCTCGATCTTGTCCGGCGTAGCTGTCCGGATCGCCTGATAGTAGCTGTCGCAGATCATGAAATAGTCCTTCACGATCCGCCGGAACGGCGTCAACGACAACAGATGCGCGACCACGGGCGCACCGTCCTCAAGGCGAATGTCGAACATCAGCCGGCTGCCGGTGATTCCGATATGCAGCGTGAACGGCCCCTTCCCGTCGGCGCCATCGGGCGCGAACAGGTTCTGCTCGATCAGATCGTAGATGGCGATCGCGCGCTCATGCTCGATGTCGGGCCCGGAACGGCCGATCGAGTCCTCGTCGAGGGTGACCGCGACGATGCGATTGGTCGAGTCGTCCTGTTCGGGCGGCTGGGTCATGACAGATTGAGGCGCAATCCAATCGAGCGCGAATGAGCGTCCAGCCCTTCCGCTTGTCCGAGCGTCATCGCGGCAGGTCCGAGCGCACGCAGCTGGTCCGGGCCGCATTTCAGGATCGAGGTGCGCTTCATGAAGTCGGCAACTCCGAGGCCTGAGGAGAACCGCGCCGAGCGCGCCGTCGGCAGCACGTGGTTGGAGCCGCCGACATAGTCGCCGATCGCCTCGGGCGTATGCGCCCCGAGGAACACCGCGCCGGCGTTGCGGATCTTTGCGGCAAGCGCATCGGGATCATCAGTCATGATCTCGAGATGCTCGGCCGCGATCGCATCCGCGAGCGGAATGGCGTCGGCAAGATTCTTCACCATGATGATGGCGCCGAAATCGGCCCAGGAGGCGCCGGCAATTGCGGTGCGCGGCAATGTCTTCAGCTGCGCTTCGACGGCCTTCTCGACATCCGCGGCGAGGCGCGCGGAATCCGTGATCAGGATCGATTGCGCGCTGGCATCATGCTCGGCCTGCGCCAGCAGATCAGCGGCGATCCAGTCGGCATTGCCGGTGTCGTCGGCAATCACCAGCACCTCGGAGGGGCCGGCGATCATGTCGATACCGACCTTGCCGAACACCAGCCGTTTTGCGGCGGCGACATAGGCGTTGCCGGGGCCGACGATCTTGGCCACCGGCGCGATCGTGGCGGTGCCGTGCGCCAGCGCCGCCACGGCCTGCGCGCCGCCGACCCGGTAGATCTCGCTTACGCCGCCAAGCGAAGCGGCCGCCAGCACCAGCGGGTTGAGCTTGCCGTCCGGCGACGGCACCACCATGACGAGGCGCGAGACGCCGGCGACCTGCGCGGGCACGGCGTTCATCAGCACCGAGGAGGGATAGGCCGCGGTACCGCCGGGCACATAGAGGCCCGCGGATTCGATCGCGGTATAGCGCCAGCCGAGCTCCACGCCGAGCGGATCGGTGAAGCGCTCGTCCTTCGGGAGCTGGCGGCGGTGATAGGTCTCGATGCGGTCGCGCGCGAGCTTGAGCGCATCCAGCGTCGCGGCATCGCAGGCCTTCACGGCCGTCTCGATCTCGGCGGCGGTGACGCGCAGGCCGGATGCATCCAGCTTCAGCCGGTCGAACTTTGCCGTGGCCTCGAGCAGGGCCGCATCGCCCCGCCTGGCGACGTCGTCGACGATGGTGCGCACGGCGGCCTCGACGTCGGCCGAGACCTCGCGCTTGGCGGCGAGGAAGGCCGCGAATCGCTGGTCAAAATCGGCGCTGCTGCGGTCGAGACGAACGGGCATTTTTGGCTTGGCTTCCGGCTGGTCTTTGGGGCGGATTGGCTCACCCGACCCCCTGCTCAATGGCGCGGCGGGGAAGCTGCGTCAACCCTCGGGAGATGCCGTTCCGGCAGCGGCCCGACCTGGCTTGACTGGTATACCGGCCAGCTCACCCCTCCTCCTCGAGGCCCAGTCCGGCCCCGAGCGCGTCCGCCCCCAGATCGGTCAACTCGCATTCCAGACATTCGACGTCGAGGCGGATGGCGCCGCCATGGGCGAACAGCAGCAGGGCGCTGCCGCCGGGCTCCTCGTCGCGGCCGTCCTGGGAGTGAAACTCGATGCCGACGAGGTCCAGAACCTCGTCCGGCGCGCCGAGGTCGATGTTGCGCGACTTGCAGGCGAGCACGCGGTCGAAGCGGAGCGCGGCGACCAGCCGGCGGGGTTCGGCCTCGCCGTCCAGTGACTGCTCCCAGTCCAGCCGGCTCATCCCGACCACCAGCCGCTTCTCGCTTTGCCGCCAGATGATGTCGGCGGCCTGGACGCGGGCGTCCTGCACATGGGTCGAGATCACGGCGAGATCGTCGGCGTCGAGCGCGATCAGTTTGAGCTGGGGAGACATCGCCGGCATTTCTCCTCGGGGGCCGATAAGGCTCAACGCGCGCGGACGCGGAAATTTCCGTGAAACTAACGGGCTAGCCGGCTAGAGGCTATTGATATCCTCCATCTCCAGCACCTTCCGCGGATACCCCTCCCGGGCGACACGAATCATGGCGCGGCCCATCTGCTCGGTCGAGGTGACGAGCCGCGGCGAGATCCGGCGCAGCGCCGACCAGAGCGGCCCGGTTGCGGCATACACGGCCTGCACCCAGGCGGTCTTGGAGCGGGCGCCGTGCAGGGGCTGGATCGCCCCGGGGCGGAACATGTAGGCCCCCCGGAACGGCAGCTTGAGCAGATCGTTTTCGGTCTTGCCCTTGATCCGCGCCCACATCCGCGATCCCTGCTCGGTGGAATCGGTGCCGGCGCCGGTGACGTAGACGAACGTCATCTGCGGATTGAGCTTCGCGAGCGTCGTCGCCGTTGCGAGCGTGAGATCGTAGGTGAGATGGCGATAGCGATCCTCGCTCATGCCGATCGAGGAGACGCCGAGGCAGAAGAAGCAGGCATCGAAGCCCGTGAGCTGCGCTTCGATCGCCGAGTAGTCGGTGAAATCGCCGTGCGTGATTTCGGTGAGCTTCGCATTGCGGACGCCGGTCGGGCTGCGGCCGACCACGAGCACGCGGTCGATGCCGGTGTCGATCAGGCATTCGCGCAATACGCCCTGCCCGACCATGCCGGTCGCGCCGAAGATGATGACTTGCATCGTGACGTCCCCACCCGGCCCGCGGCTCATGCGGCGACCGCGATCTCGTCGAAGGATACACCGGTCAACGTCGCCGAGACATCCCACAGCATGGCGGCCGCGGCGAAATCCTTCGCCTGCGGCATGATCTTCGCCGGCGCGGGCGGCCCCTTCAATTCGTAGAACCAGTTCGGACCGCAATAGCCGCCGGGCTCTGCAGCCGGCGAGGTCGCCGCGAACAGCGTGGGCAGCGCGCCTTCGGCTGCGGAGTGGCTGATGAAAGGCTGGAGCCAACGGCTGACACGCGACTGGAAGGTGTCGGCGCCCGGCCCGTTCGGAATGAGATCGGTCCGCGCGTAGCCGGGATGGGCAGCAAGGCTCGTCAGGCCCCAGCCGGCGGCGAGGCTGTGGCGCTGCAGCTCCAGCGAAAACATCAGCATCGCCAGCTTGGACTGGCAATAGGCGCGCCAGGGACGATAGGAACGCTTGCTTTGCAGATCGTCGAAATTGATCGCGCCGGAGCGGTGCGCGAGGCTCGACAGATTGACGATGCGCGGCGCTTTCGCGCGGCGAAGCTGCGGCAACAGCTGTGCCGTCAGCGCGTAATGGCCGAGATAGTTGGTGCCGAGCTGCATCTCGAAACCATCCTCCGTCTGCTGCCGCTTCGGCAGCGCCATCACGCCGGCATTGTTGATCAGGAGATCGAGCTGCTCGTTGCTGGCGGCAAAGCGCCTGGTAAAATCGGCGACGGAGGCGAGACTGGCGAGATCGAGATGCTCGTAGGCGATCAATGCGTTGGGAAACCGCTCGCAAATGCCCTCGATCGCCCGCAGGCCCTTTGCGTCGTTGCGTCCGGTGAGTATGACAATGGCACCGGCGCCCGCCAGCGCCATCGCCGTCTCGTAGCCGAGGCCGCCCGTCGCCCCGGTCACGACGGCGGTCTTGCCGCTGAGGGAGGGGATGTCTGCCGTGCTCCAGTCGGTCATGCCGTATCTCCGTTCGGGGCTGGAATGAGGCCCGCGACCGGTCTAAATGTGCACTGAGTGCAAGTTTGCAAGAGGTGAAATAATTTGAAGGCTTCAAAGCCCGGCGGGAAATCGGTCAGGACAGGCGCCAAGCCATTGCCGGCAGGAGCAAAATCCCCTGATGGTCCCGGCCTGCGCCAGCGTAAATTGCAAGAGACCCGCGAGCGGCTGACCCGCGCGGCGATGGCACTGTTCCTGGAGCGCGGCTTCGAGGCCACGACCATCGACGACATCGCGACCGCGGCCGACGTGTCACGCCGCAGCTTCTTCCACTACTTCGCGTCGAAAGAGGACGTGGTCGCCGCCTGGCAGGAGGGCGCAGCAAGCGCGCTGGTCGCAGAGGTCGTGGCGCGGCCAGTGGGCGAAACCATGCTGACGGCGGCGGAGAATGCGATCGCGGCGGCCGTCAGGCGGATCGACCCGGCGGAAGCCGCGGCAATGTCGCGGCTCAAGCGCGACAATCCCGCGCTTCACGCGCGCGACCAGCTCAAATACGAGAAGCTCGAGCGCGCACTGGCCGAAGGGCTTTCGCAGCGTGCCAAAACCAAATCGGACAGGCTGAAGGCACGGCTCGTCGCCATGATCGCCACCGGCGCGATGCGCGTCGGCGGCGAAAACTGGATCGGCGAAGATGTGCGGGAGAAACCGGAGGTTTTCGTGAAGCGCACGTTCGATGCGATCAGGGCGATCTTGAAGTGAGTGCGCACCCTCCCCTGGAGGGGTCCGGGACGAGCGTAGCTCGCCCGTGGGTCGGCTCACATGGAGCGCAGCGGAATGTGAGACGGGGTGGGGTGACGGTCTCTCCGCATCGAACAGCGCCCGAGGGGAGAGATCACCCCACCCCGCTCGCGCTGCGCGCGATCGACCCTCCCCCTCCAGGGGAGGGTGAGATCAGTCCCTCACGCCTTGAAGAACGCGAGCAGGTCCGCGTTGATGGTTTCGGCGTGCGTGGTCGGCATGCCGTGCGGGAAGCCCTTGTAGGTCTTGAGCGTGCCGTTCTTCAGCAGCTTGGCCGACAGCGGGCCGGAATCGGCGTAGGGAACGATCTGGTCGTCGTCGCCGTGCATCACCAGCACGGGCACGCTGATCTTCTTCAGGTCCTCGGTGAAATCGGTCTGCGAGAACGCGACGATGCCGTCGTAATGCGCCTTCGCGCCGCCCATCATGCCCTGGCGCCACCAGTTCTGGATCACCGCTTCCGACGGCTTTGCGCCGGGACGGTTGTAGCCGTAGAAAGGACCGGAAGCGAGGTCGCGGTAGAAGCCGGTGCGGCTGGCGGCGAGCTGCTTCTGGAGATCGTCGAACACGCTCTTCGGCAGGCCGCCGGGATTGGCCGCCGTCTGCACCATCAGCGGCGGCACCGCGGAGAGGATCGCAGCCTTCGCCACCCGGCTCTCACCGTGACGCGCGATGTAGTGCACGACTTCACCGCCGCCGGTGGAGTGGCCGACATGGATGGCGTTCTTGAGGTCGAGATGCGCGGTCACCGCCGCGAGATCGTCGGCATAGTGATCCATGTCGTGGCCGTCGGCGACCTGCGAGGAGCGGCCGTGGCCGCGGCGGTCATGAGCGATGACGCGGTAGCCGTGATTGGCGAAGAATATCATCTGCGTGTCCCAGTCGTCGGCCGACAGCGGCCAGCCATGGCTGAACACGATCGGCTGGCCCGAACCCCAATCCTTGAAAAAGATCTCGACGCCGTCCTTGGTGGTGATGGTGGGCATGAATGGCTCCTTCAGTGAAAATCAATCCGGGGCTCGCAAAACGCGAGCCGGCAATCCGGAGATGGTCGGGCGATGTCACGAGGTCGATGCCGCGCACCGACCGTGAACGTGCGATCAGGCAAACGTCATCGGCTTGTAGCGGCGCCAGGCGCCGATGGTCAGCACCACGAAGAACACCAGCACGATGCCCTGCACCACGGCGAAGACGGGGCCTCCCGGCGGATTCGGCGGCACGGCAGGCGCGAGCGCGGCGAGCGCCGGCACCTTCAGGAACGACTGGATCACCAGCACGAAGACGTTGAAATAGAGCGAGATCATCGCGGTCACGATGTAGACGGGACGCCAGACCCCTTTGAGCTTCATTCCGTAGAGCGCGAGGCAGGCGATCGCGAGCAGCACCAGCGAGATGCCGGCGATGATGTACGAGGGCAGCAGCTCCTTGAACGGAAACAGGAAGCCGGTGACGCTGGTGAGGATCGTGAACAGCAGGAAGATCGCGGTGAGGCCCGGCATCGACTTCGACCCGAGCAGACCGAACATCACGACCAGGCCGGCGACGATGCCGATCAGGCTGATGATGACATGGACCAACGTGAAGGCGGGCAGGCTCAACCCAAGAACCACGGCATCTCTCCTACTCTCTGCATTGAGATCAGGCGATTGATATTACGGTCCTCATCGAATGGCTACATACGCGATGTCACAGACTCGTGCGGAGCCATGCGCCGTCGTGCGAATCGACAAACGCACGACCGAATTTTTTGCAGTGCTGTCACAAACGAGAGCAGTTTGTAGCCCGGATGGGGCGAAGCTAAATCCGGGCTACGAGCTTGCAGGTCTTCGACGAAAGTTGAATCGAATTTGGCGAGACGCTTCGCGCGCGCTCAGACTTCCTTGGTGTCGAAGATCAGCAGATCGGCGCCGCCGCTGGCGAATTTCGGCACGTCGCCCGCGGCCGCCTTGCCAGCTTCGCTGCCGAAGGCCTTCTGGATGTCGCCCACGCTGTCGAAGCTGAGAATGGCGACGAGGTGGACGCCCGATGGTCCGGCGGGCGAGCCGACTGCGCCCGTGCTGACGGCGTATTTCTTCAGGCCGGGAAGTTTCTTCGCGAGCGGAATGTGGGTCTCGGCATAATGCTTGTCGAAGGCGGCGGCGTCTTTGGGCGTCTTGTAGAGCACGACGAGTTCGGCCATTTAGTCCTCCCTTGTGAATCTTTTGTTCTTCCACGCGCGATTGGCCTCGCGACGGGGCGATAGTCTGTGGGACACGGCAAGATGGCAAGTGAGATTCCGCTTGCCGTCTGCTTGTCTTGTCCTTGACTAAAGCGCCGGTTTTGCGGCGTCGCCGAGATAGCCGTGCAGGGAGGCCACGACCTGCGCGCCTTCGCCAATGGCGCCGCCGACGCGCTTGACCGAGCCGGAGCGGACGTCGCCGACCGCGTAGACGCCGGGCACCGAGGTCTCCAGTGGGGCCACCAGCTTGCCCTGGTTCAGCTCGGACTGCGCGCCCGTCACGACGAAGCCGCCGCGATCGAGCGTGACGCCGCAGCCGTCGAGCCAGCTGGTGGCGGGATCGGCACCGACGAACAAAAAGAGATTCTTGATGTCGGCGGAGTCTTCATCGCTCGACAGCCGGCTCTTCCAGCGGATGCGCCGCAGCAGCGAAGCCTCGTCGCCCTCGAGCGCGGTGATCTCGGTGTTGAACATCAATTCGATGTTGGGTGTCGCTTCGATGCGCTCGATGAGATAGCGCGACATGCTGGCGCCCAGGCCACCGCCGCGGATGATCATCAGCACCTTCTTGGCGTGTCCCGACAGGAACACGGCCGCCTGCCCCGCCGAATTGCCGGCACCGACCAGGGCCACCTCCTCGCCGGCGCAGAGCCGCGCCTCGACCGGAGAGGCCCAATACCAGACGCCGCGGCCCTCGAACTTGTCGAGGTTCTCGATCTCGGGGCGGCGATAACGCGCGCCGCTCGCAACCACGACCGCGCGCGAACGCAAGGGATCGCTGCCGTCGAGCGTCACCGCAAAGGCGCCGTCCCGGCGCGTGCAGTCGAGCGACTTCACCGTGACGGGGATCATGATGTCGGCGCCGAACTTCTGCGCCTGGTTGAACGCGCGCGCGGTCAGGGCCTGGCCGGAAATGCCGGTCGGAAAGCCGAGATAGTTTTCGATGCGCGCGCTGGCACCGGCCTGGCCGCCGAAGGCGCGGGTGTCGAGCACGGCAACCGAGAGCCCTTCGGAGGCGGCATACACCGCGGTTGCCAGCCCGGCGGGTCCGCAGCCGACGATCGCGACATCGTAGATACGGTCGTTGCGGGGGCCGCCGATCATGCCGATCGCGCGCGCAACCTCGGTTTCGCTGGGGTTGCGCAGCACCTCGCCGCTCGCCGCGACGACCAGCGGCCAGTCTTCCGGCTTCGGCGAATAGCGCGCGATCACCTCGGCGGCGTCGCGGTCACGCTCGGGATCGAGCAGATGATGCGGCTGGCCGTTGCGGGTGAGGAAGCCCTGCAAGCGCACCACGCCGGCCGAATACGAGGGACCGATCAGCACCACACCGCCGACGCCGGCCTGAAGCAGATTGACCCGGCGCAGGATCAGCGCGCGCATGATGCGCTCGCCGAGCTCGGCCTCGGCGACCAGCAGCGCGCGCAGGCGGGGCGGCGGCAGCAGCAGCGTCTCGACCTCGCCTTCGGCGCGGCCGTCGACCAGCGCCGGCCGGCCCGAGAGCTGGCTGAGCTCGGCCAGAAATTGCCCCGGCCCCTGGTCGATCAGCGGCGTGACATTGCCGAGCCCGTCGCGCTGGGTGATGGCGACGTGGCCCTTCAGCACGACGAACATGCCCGGCCCGGGCTTGCCGGTCTCGAACAGGAATTCGCCGTTAGCGTAGGTGCGGACCTCGCCGAAATTCCGCATGCGCTCGATCTCGGCCGATGTCAGCGCCGGAAAGGTCTGCTCAGGGCGCGTGAACCGCGACATCTGCGCGTCACCATCGTCTCGTTGCTGCTCGTCCTGCCCCATTGCCACGTCCATGCACTCCAAAAATTCTAATCGCCAGACTTCAATCGCCAGTCTTGCCGGCGGTCCCCTCATCTAGGGAAGCATCGTCATTCTGCGAGGGGTCGGTGATTGCGGCGCGTTCGCGCGCCTGCATCTTCCGTCGCTTCAGGTTTTCGCGCAGCGCCGATTTCAGCCGGTCGTCCCGCGCCCCCCTCGCCTGTCTCGTGCTCTTGTCGTTCTCGTCAGCCATCAGCGGTCCATACCAGCGATCCGCGATAACATGCCCGGAGAATGCGGCAGCTCAAGAGGCCCCTCACGAACTGTTCGTGCGAAATCCAAAATGGGCCGAATGCCATGCCGCGGCCAACTGGCCAGTTGGCCGGGGATATCGGAACCGAAATCGGCGGAAAGTCGGTACTTTCACCTGAAAACGGGCATTTTGGCCCCGATATCGACCCGATTTTCTCGTTTTGGCGGAGCTAGCAAGCTTGCACAGGAGGGGGGCTTGTGGCAGATATCGGCCCGCTTGGTAGGCCCCCTTGGCGGCCGATTCTTATCCCAGCACATGCTGCCGTAGCTCAGTGGTAGAGCACTCCATTGGTAATGGAGAGGTCGACAGTTCAATCCTGTCTGGCAGCACCAGTTTCCTCAGAAAATCGCCTTCTTCCGTTGCCCGGTTGCCTCCTGGGAGGGGCCGGACGTGTCGTCCGCCCCCTCCGATTCTCGCAGTGATCGAGCTCAGCTAGAAGCCGAAGCCGATGCCGCCGGCTGCGAGATGGTGCGATGTGCCGCCGAAGCTGGCCGTCCACGGGCTGGTCGCAGCATGAGCGGGATTCACGGTGGAGCCGAAAACCTGATTCACATCGCCGACGTACAGATAGCGGTACTCGCCGAACAGGTAAGCGCCGCTGTTGCCGAGGGCGAAGCGCGCACCGGCCTTGGCCTGTGCCGCAAAGGTCCAGGCTGAGGAGTCCGGACGCGCGTTGACGTGGTTGATGCCAGGCTCGGCCGGGTCGGTCTGTGTGGACGTGGCGCCGTTGATGGAGACGTTCGCGGCCCCGATCCCGCCACCGATATAGGGCGTGATGCCTTGATAGGGCGTGTTGAAGCCGACAACCATGTTCGCCAGCAGCACCGTGGTGCGCGTCGGGAAAGTCGTGTCGAAGGAGTGCTCTGCAAATCGGTCTGTGGGGGTCACCAACGTCGCACGCGGCTGGTTACCTGCCAGATAGAAACCTTCGATCTCCAAAGCGGGCCGCAGATACGTACCATACGACCATTCATAGCCGAGATGCGCGCCACCGAACCCGACGCCGCCGCTGCTGGTCCGCCCTGTGGCGTCGACAGCCAAGGGGCCCCCGACGGCCTCAACGAAAAAGACGGTGCCGAGCTGGCTGACGTCAGTGCCGCCGCGACTGCCGCCGCCACCGAACACACCGACATAGGCACCGCCGGTGCGCGCCGGCGCGACTGCGGGTCCCTTGTTGTACATCGCATAAGCCTGCGCGGGCGGTGCTACCGCAACCGTCTCCCTCGCGGCGTCGCGTCCGGCTGGCTTGGCTGCCGATGCAGTCGCCTCTCGCGGAGTGACCGTGCGCCGCTCCTGTTTGGCCTGCTTCAATTCGGCGCGCAGCTCGGAGATGGTCTGCTGCTGCGCCTTCAGCATGCGAAACAGTTCGGCGTTGGAGGGAACGTCCTCGGCATGGGCGGCGCTCGCCATCATCAATCCCGCGGCCACGATGAAACATTTACGCGCTGTCATTTGATACCCCGCCCCTCGGTTGCAAATCATCGCTGACACTATGGAATCTGGTCAGGCCATCGCAAAGATATCGCGTCCGCGGATGCGACCGTTTGAGGCACCCAAGCTGGCGATTCCGAACCCATGTGGATTTTGAGCGACACGCACCCCGCGTCTCGATCAATCCCATCGGGCAACACGATTCTCAATTCACGCATGAAGCGGCATTCTCGCGGCATGAAACGCCCGAGTTTTGCTCTCCTCTTTCGCCCTCTTCCGTGAAGAGGGCGCAGGGAAGGCCGGGTGCCGGCTGGCACCCATGATCCGCTGCGCCAGGAATTTGCACACGCAAATGCGCAGGCGGGAAACAGGTGGGCCGGAAAAACACCCGGCCTTCCCTGCGCGATGGTCTGACGGTTTATGCGCGCTCTCCCCGGAGCCGAGTTCCTTCTGGCCTCCGTCACCTCGCGAATTGGCGATGCCTCGAAACCCGGTAGAGCCCCGATCCATCTCCGCAAGGCTTGACCGTAGCAACGACGGTCAGGACCACGCGTTTTCGCCGTACGCAGCGATCCAGCTCCGCCCAAGGGCTTCGCCGGACACAGGCGCCGTCCGTCCCGCACGCAGTCAAGGCCCTCACGAGGTTCATCTCGCCCTGGTCCCGCATTCGCGTGCCCGGCACTGCCGCGTCCACCGCACCCCGGCCCACGTTCGTGACGACGTACGATCGCCCCTCTTCTCGGGGCGGGATGACGGAGAGAATGCCGTAATTCCGAATTTCGGTAAAGTGGAATATTTTTACTGAAGAGGATTGACGGGTTTGTGCGAGCGGCGGGTGTTTTGCCCGACGTATCAATTAGCGCGAGCGTGTCGGCTTGTGGCGACATCGCATGTGTCACTCACCGCAGGTTCCATCAGGTCATGCTGCTGACGCATTCTCTGTCTTAGTCGGGGACAACCTAAAACACTGCGTGCGGACCGCTCTGGTTCGCACATCGGTTCCGTAGCCAGGGGTTGGCTCGAATCCGCAAAGCACTGGTGCAAGTTCGTGAACGCTTCCGCGTTCGCTTGACCATGCTTGCGGTGTCGGAACCGGACGATCGAAAAAATCACAGGAGTTATAATGCTGTTCCGCTCGAGCGCCGCAATTTGCGGCGCCCTGGTTGCGCTTGCCGTTTCTGTTCCCGTTGATCGAAGTGAAGCGTGTGAAGTTCACTCAAGCGCCGTCGTCGATGCCGCCTCCGGGGAGGCGATCGTTGGCGCCGCATCCATGTACAATCCGTTCAAGCCCGGCAAGGAAGAGGGCGGTCCGAACACAGCCTCCGGCGAGCGCTATGATCCCTCTGTCTGGGCGGCTGCCATCAAGACGAATTTGCGCGGGAAATTTGGTGGGGTCCAATTTGGCGCGAGGCCGAAATATGCCCTCGTCGAGGCCGTCGGCAAGAAGGTCATCGTCAAGATAAATGACGTGGGGCCATTGAGGCCTGGCCGCATCATCGACCTCAACGAGCGGACGATGCGCCATTTCGATCCAAGCCTGGAACTCGGAGTCATTGTTGGCGTAAGAGTGATCCCACTTTCAGGGGACGATTGGATCCCGGGACCGGTGGGCTGAACGTCCCACGCGAAGTGGCGTGGCCCGGATGGAGCGCGAGCGTAATCCGGGACCGTCAGCCGCGGAGCGAACTTGCGGCGGCGCAGAGAAGCACAGTCATCTCGCGGGGGTTTCGTCTTCGTCCGCCTGGTGTCCGGTGAGGCGATCGTCGGCACGGCGCAGCCGCCGGCATAGCTCTCGATTGACGTTCTGCAGGACGATCACATAGGCGTGGATATCGGCCTTGTAGCAAGCGTAGAGCTTTTGCGCCGTCAGCTCGTACAGCACCGTCGGACTCTCCGCGACCACCGTGGCGGAGCGATTCTGCATTTCAATCAGCGTCATTTCACCGAAGAAATCGCCAGCCTCCAGAACGGAAATCGGGATGACGCTCCCCGAGTTCGCCTGCTTGCTCACCGCCAGCCGGCCGGATTTGACGATGAACAGCGAGCGTCCCGGCTCGCCTTCCGCCACGACGGTCGCGCCGGCATCAAAGCGGCACTCGACCAGCATCGAAATCAGCAGGTCGAGGCTCGGGTCCGGAAGACCGCCGAAGAACGGCGTCGCGAGCAGGAACGTTTTCAGCTCGGGGGCACTGACAACCATCACGCTAGGATACGCCCCGTCGCAATCTGCGGCAAGCGGAGCGGAGATCGGCGCTGACGACGCCGAACGTGTTTGAACAAGGCGGTCAGCAAAAGTTTCGTAGGATGGTAGAGCGCTTGCGAAACCCATCATGCTTCCGCGCAGACAAAGTGCGATGGGTTTCGCTTCGCTCTACTATGCGCTACGCGCGGCCATGTCACTGCGGCGCAGTGCTCTCGCCGCGCAAGGTCCTTCGCTTTCGCCACACCTGCAGGTCGATCATGACTTTTACGGTTGCCGCGAGGACGAGCGCGCAGAGTGCCGCCTTAGAGATCGTCTCCATCGTCCCCTCGATCAGCAGGCAATGGACCACGCTGCCTGCGACGATGACGATCGCCAGCGGCATGTGAATGAAGCGCCAGGTTCGTGGTCGCAGTCCCAATCGCCGACGCAGGGCGGCCAAGAGCGCGACCGCGAAGATGGCCCACATCGCGGTCACGCCAAAGGGAGAGAACGGCGTCGGCGATGAGAAGGTCAGCGCGTCGATCATGTCGGGCGGACTGGTGATCCAGAGGCCAACGACATGGATCACGATCGCTGCGACCAGCGTACCGCCGATCCAGTGATGCGCACGCCGTCCGCGATAAGCCGGGAATCCCGGCAGATATCCGCCGATCAGCAGGGGCTGAACGAGCACGAGGCCGAGGGCAACAATTCCCGCAAACCCGGCCACGACGTAGAGCGGACCGCGCCATGCGAGCTGCTCGCTTCCCGCTGCCGCGACGATCGGCACGCCAATGGCCGAAGCAAGGGCAACCCAGATCAGGATCACCCGGGCCAGTCTCCACCCCTTCATTCGCAACCCGGTCAGGCCGTCTGCAGGACGAAGTGCGCTTCCAGGCTCGTCTCCTTCGCGCTCCGCATCACCGGCCGCAGAAAGACGGTCTTGAACTCACCGCTGTCATAGGCGAGGTGACCATGCGGCTGGCCGAAGATCGGAATGATCTGCGGCATCTCGAGCCGGAACTTGCCGTCCTTGTCGGTGAGCGTGGCGCCATGACTTTGCGGTTCGTGCTCCTGCCCTTCGGTCGTGTGCGCCCAGATCTGGATGCGCTGCCCGGCAAGTGGAGCCCCGTCGCCTGCGCGGCGAACGGTGCCGCTCATCCAGAAGCCGCCCTTGCCGATCCGGTCCACGATCGCCGCGCCCTTGCGGTAGTTGTTCGCGCCACCCGACATCGACTCGGTCGGTGCGAGGCCTTCGGCACGGGCCGGCAACAGGAGCCCGGACACCCCGGCCGCCAGGACCGAGCCGCCGGCGGCGAGGAGATAGCGTCGGTTGAGTACGACCATGGTCATGTCAGTTCCTCCTCGCGACCCCAGCAGCAGTTTCACCAAGGGTACAACAACAGGCGCAAAACGCCCAGTTGAGACAACGGGCGCACCAGGTCGCAATAACAGGGTTGTGAACGGAGGCACAGGCCACTCAAACAGCCGCGAACGAACGCCATTCTCGCGGCATGGAACGCCCGAGTTCGGTTTTGGTCCTTCCCCCTCGTCCGTGAAGAGGGCGCAGGGAAGACTTGGTGCCGGCTGGCACCCATGGCCCGCTGTGCTGCTTCGGCCATAGCGCCGGGCCACTGTTCAGCCTGCTGCGGGCGTAATAGCCTGATCGGTCCAACACATCATGCGGGGCAAACTTGCTCAATGCGGGCTGGGAGAAACCATCAATGAAGCGCTGGTTGCCCGGACTCGACACTCTCCGTCAATATGAAGCAGCATGGCTTCCGCACGATATCTTCGCCGGCATCGTCCTGGCGACAATGCTGGTCCCGGTCGGCATTGCCTATGCAGCTGCATCGGGCCTGCCGGGCATCTACGGTTTGTACGCAACGATCGTGCCGCTGCTGGCCTACGCGCTGTTCGGCCCAAGCCGCATTCTCGTCCTTGGCCCGGACTCGGCGCTGGCGGCAATACTCCTTGGAGTCATCGCTCCCTTGGCTCAGGGCGATCCCCTGCGGGCCGTGACACTCGCGGGCATGATGGCGATTGTCTCAGGGACGGTCTGTATCCTGGCAGGCGTCGCGCGCCTTGGCTTTATCACCGAGCTTCTCTCGAAGCCGATACGCTACGGGTATATGAACGGAATTGCCCTGACCGTATTGATCAGCCAGCTGCCCAAGCTCTTCGGCTTTTCCATCGAGAGCGAGGGGCCACTGCGAAGCCTGTGGGCGATTGTCAGCGCGATCCTTGGGGGGCAGATAAACTGGGTCGCGTTCGCGATTGGCCTCGCCACGTTGATCGTGATCCTGCTTCTCAGGAACAACAAGCGGGTACCGGGCCTTCTGATTGCGGTCGTTGGGGCTACGCTCGTCGTCGGGGTGCTTGATCTCGGGACGCAATACGGCGTCAAGGTGCTGGGCCCCCTTCCCCAGGGCCTGCCGGGTTTCGTTGTCCCATGGATCACCTCCAGCGACCTCGTGCCGGTGCTGATCGGCGGTTGTGCAGTAGCGATGGTTTCGTTTGCCGATACGAGCGTACTTTCACGTGCCTATGCTGCGCGATTGGGGTCTCGGGTCGATCCCAACCAAGAGATGGTCGGGCTCGGTGCCGCCAATCTGGCGACGGGATTTTTCCAGGGCTTCCCGATCAGCAGCAGTAGTTCACGGACACCCGTTGCGGAAGCCGCCGGTGCCCGCACTCAACTCACCAGCGTCGTAGGCGCGCTTGCCATCGCGTTGCTCCTCCTGGTCGCGCCGAGCCTGCTCCAACATTTACCCACCGCCGCATTAGCCGCCGTCGTTATCGCATCGGCGATTGGCTTGATTGAAGTTGCCGACCTCAAACGAATCTATCGCATTCAACGGTGGGAATTCTGGCTGGCCATCGTCTGCTTTGTCGGTGTAGCAGTGCTCGGAGTCATTCCAGGAATTGGTCTTGCGATCGCAATCGCTATCATCGAGTTCCTGTGGGACGGTTGGCGCCCACACTCCGCCGTATTGGGGCGCGCCTACGGCGTCAAAGGCTATCACGACATCACACGATATCCGGATGCGCGCCGGGTCCCCGGGCTGGTCCTGTTTCGCTGGGATGCACCTCTGTTTTTTGCCAACGCCGAATTCTTCAGGGAACGCGTCCTGGATGCCGTAGCGACATCGCCAACACCCGTGCGTTGGCTAGTTGTTGCCGCGGAGCCGGTCACGAGCGTAGACGTCACCGCCTGCGACGTGGTTGCCGAACTGGACCGATCGTTGCACGCGCAAGGCATAGAGTTTTGTTTTGCCGAACTCAAAGATCCCGTGAAGGACAAGCTGAAAAGATTTGGCCTCTTCGCGCAGCTTGGAGAGAATTACTTCTTCCCGACAATCGGCGTAGCCGTCGCCCGCTATCTCGAAACCAACAACGTGGAATGGGAGGACCGGGAGGACTGGGAGGACGACGATGTGCAGGGCTTGGAGAGAGTAGCGGGCCAAGATACCGCGTCTGGTCCTTAGCCGAGATTCAGACTCAAACCCGACAACTGCGTCCTGACGTGGTGTCATTTTTGTCCCGGATGCGCAGCGATTGCAGTCGTATGCTCGCCGTCCCTTTTTCGACGACAGCCACCGTCATCGCGTCGGGCTCGAAGGTCACCTCGAGGTCGGCGCCGGCATCGACGGCAGTGCCGATCATCACCAGATCGATGAATTCCCTCCCATCGTTATCGCCGAAGATGGCGCGCTTGATACCCAACCAACTTTGGACCGGCACCCTGAGCGGGTCGCATTCGTTTGCGTAGGCCAGAGTCACGCTGCCCCGAGGCCTGGCGCCGTTATGCACGAGATAGATGCCTTGGCCACCGACAAGCCAGAAACCGGGTGAATCTCGACCGTTCATGGCTCGCACCGAAACCGGCCATTGCCGGACGGCCTCGTTCCAGAGCGCCTTCAGCCTTGCATGAGGGAAGGTCAGCTTCACTGAAGTGGGTTCCGCCGAGCTGCGTAGTTACGAGTTGCGATCGCGTCGGCAATCTGGTCGCGTGGCACAACGCACACGATCTGGGCATCATTCGGCAGGGCGAACGTCAGCCAATAGGTTTCGGCGTCGTATGCGGCGATCACCACGACGGCTTCGACGTAGGCAGCTTTGCTGTTGTCGGCGACGGAAAACCCAGCGTCCGTCAGCGCGGTGCGTTCCTGTTCGTCAAACTTCACGGCGTCATCTCGTGTCTGGAGGACGCCCCCGCGACTCGCGGTTTACCCACACCGCTTACGGAAACCTCGTTAAATCGCATTAAGGTTGTGAAGGATCGGCAATGTCCGGCGACGACGGGAGCCCGACGACTCAAGCGTCACGGCTGCGCGAACGAGACCCAAGCCATTGAATGATCCTTCTTGTCAGCGCCGCATCCCTCAATATTCAGCAGGCATCCACTGGTGGCGCCGCAGCGCCCTACCGCGACTGCGTCCAGATGTCGCGCTCCTCGTCCATGGTCAGGACGATCGGCATCGGCTTCGGCTGGATCGGTAGTTACCGCGATTTAACTGGCTGATCTCTCCGGATCGGGCGAGGGCTGCACGCGAGCACACCGTCCGCGAGAACGACCAACAATGCCGGAAATTGAAATCACCGACGAGTGCCGCGCTCTGATTGCGGCCGAGTTCCCGTCCGACGATACCGGACAACGCCTGGCAAGCGGCAAATGGCAGATACAGATCGATGAGGTGACGTGGCAAATGCTGCACAAGGCACGGCGGCCCGGCGAGTCAGTATCGGACTGCATCATTCGCGTTATCATCATCATCCAGCACAAGCGCGGCTTGCTGTAGCTGCCGCCAACGGGAAAAGTGCCGGCCACATCTCGACCGAACCGACAATCATGGAGGTTCGTCCCTCGACGCCAGAGACGTGGAATAGGAACGGCAGAACAATTCACGAGATGGAGCCAAAACTAGTAAACGGAGGACGATTTCGCTCTTGAGAAGCAAAAGGTGAATCCTGGCCCGCTACATCGTCTCTGACGTTAGCACAGCAGATTTGGATTGCATTTGCGCGCTACGGCCGCGCTAACATTTCCATAATAAGCCACTACATGTGAGGCCGCAGCGCACATCGCACTCCCACCCGGTACGCCAAACATGATCCCCTTCTCCGTGCTCGACCTCGCTCCCATCCGAAGAGGTGGCGATGCGGCGCAGGCGTTCCGCAACTCGCTCGACCTCGCCCAGCATGCCGAGACCTGGGGCTACAAGCGGTTCTGGCTCGCCGAGCATCACAACATGACGGGCATCGCGAGCGCGGCGACGTCGGTGGTGATCGGGCATGTCGCGGGCGGGACTAGGACGATCCGGGTCGGGTCCGGCGGGATCATGCTGCCGAACCATTCGCCGCTGGTCATCGCCGAGCAGTTCGGCACGCTGGAGTCGCTCTATCCCGGGCGGATCGATCTCGGGCTCGGCCGCGCGCCGGGCACCGATCAGTTCACCGCGCGGGCATTGCGGCGCGACCTCGCCACGAGCTCCGAAAACTTTCCGCACGACGTGCTGGAGTTGCAGGCGCTGCTCGGTGATGTCCAGCCGAACCAGTCGATCCGCGCCGTGCCCGGCTTTGGGACGAAAGTGCCGCTCTGGATCCTGGGATCGAGCACCTTTGGCGCGCAGCTTGCCGCGATGCTCGGGCTGCCATTCGCGTTCGCCTCGCACTTCGCGCCTCAAATGATGATGCCGGCGCTGCGCGAATATCGGGCGCGCTTCGAGCCGTCGGCGCAGCTCGACAAGCCCTATGCGATGGTCGGCGTCAACGTGTTCGCCGCCGAGAGCGACGCGGAGGCGCAGAGGATGTTCTCCTCCCTCCAACAGCAGTTCATCAATCTGCGCCGCGGCACGCCCGGCCCGCTGCCGCCGCCGGTCGACGACATGGACGCGCTGTGGTCACCGGCCGAGAAGGCCATGGTTGGCCAGTCGCTGTCCTGCTCCGCCGTCGGCTCGCCCGAAACTGTCGAGGAGAAGCTGAAGGCGCTGATCGCCGAGACCGGCGCGGACGAGCTGATGACGACGGGCCAGATCTACGACCACGCCGCGCGGCTGCGCTCGTTCGAAATCGCAGCCGGGGTGCGCGACCGGCTGGCGGCACGGCCGGCGGTGTGAGCGCCAGAATTGGAGGCTGTGAAAGCGCCCGGCCTTCATGGGGCGAGACGTCTGCCGCTAGCGGCTCCTCAGCATGAGGGTCTAAGACTTTGCCACGATACGAGACCTCATCCTGAGGAGCCCGCCAAAGGCGGGCGTCTCGAAGGATGGCCTCGGGCGACAGCCGGGCCTGCATGGTTCGAGACGCGCGTACCGCGCTCCTCACCATGAGGGTCTTGCTAGTCCGGAAAGCCGAACAGCTTTGCCGGATTGTGCACGAGGATCTTCTCCAGCTCGGCCTGGTCGGGCGCGTAGCGGTACATCAGCTCTAGCAGGTCGGCGTCGTTGGGCGGCTGCTTGACGGAGACGGGATGCGGCCAGTCGCTGGCCCAGACGCAGCGGTCGATTGCGGCCTCGATATAGGCGCGCGCGATCGGGATCACGTCGTCATAGGGCGGGCCGGCCTGCGAGGTCTTCTCGCCGAGCGACAGCATGACCCAGAAATTGCCCTTCTCGAGCAGCTCCAGCATCTTGCGCAGGTTCGGATCATCCCGGCCATTCGAGGGCACGGGCCGCGCCATGTGGTCGATCAGCACGGGGACGTCGAGATTCTCGTACTTGGCGACGCTGGAGACGATGCCGTCCTTCTCGGGCTGGATCTTCACGTACCAGCCGAGCTCGCGGATGCGCGCGATGGCGCGGGCGAAATCGGCGTCCGACAGCACGGCGCCGAGCTCCTGGCGGAAACTGAAGCGCGCGCCGCGCACACCCGCGTCATGCAGCTTGGAAAGATACGAGTCGCTCGCTTCCGCGAACACCAGTGCGTTGGCGCAGCCGCGATAGTTCGGGCCCATCGCCGCAAGACCGTCGAGTACGACGGAATGATCCGCACCATAGGTCGTGGTCTGCACGATGATGCCGCGCTCGATGCCGAGCGTCTTGTGCACGCGCAGCGCTGCTTCCCAGGTCGCGCTCGGCATCCGATAGGCAGCGCCGGGGCGTTCCGGATATTTGTCGATGGGCCCCAGCACGTGAAACTGGCTGTCGACAGTCTTCGGCGGCGGCGCCCTGACCGGGCGACGGGGGTTCGGGTCGAACGGCAGATAAGTCGGCATGCGCAAAGCTCCCTCAGTCGATCACGGCGGTGAAGTCGCACTGCACCAGCGCGCCGCCGTCCATATTGTCCATCGGCAGCGCGTGACGCGCCGGGCGCGAATGCTCGTCCGGAAACATTTTTAGCCACTCGACATTGACCGGGCCGCGGTGTGTACGGTCCTTCAGCCACACCGTCATCTTGATGATGTCGTCCGTGGTGCCGCCGGCGGCTTCCACCGTCGCCTTCATATGCGCGAACATGTTGGCGCATTGCGCGTCCAGGCTCGCAGGCATCACGCCGGCCGCATCACGGCCGAGGATGACACCGGACATCACGAGATTGCCGATGCGGCAGGCGTTGGGAATCGGGTTGGCGTGCTTGAAGCCGCCGATGTGGATGCTCTTGCGCCGCGTTTGACCCGTCATGATGCGCTCCCTCTTATGTGTTGATTCAGACGAACTGGCACGACACCGAGCCGAACGCGCCATAGTCGGCATGGAACGTGTCGCCGCGCCGGATGTCGACGGGACGGGTGAACGATCCCGCCAGCACCACCTCGCCGGCCGCGAGATGTTCGTCATGCGGCGCAAGACGGTTGGCGAGCCAGGCGATGCCGTTGGCGGGATGATTGAGCACGCCGGCCGCAAGCCCAGTCTCCTCGACCTCGCCGTTGCGGAACAGCAGCGCGCCGATCCAGCGCAAATCCGCATCCATCGGGCGGAACGGCCGGCCGCCGAGCACCAGCGCGGCGTTGGCCGCGTTGTCCGAGATCGTGTCCATCACCTTCCGCGTTTTGCCGGTCTCGGGATCGATGCGATGCATGCGCGTCTCCAGGATTTCGAGCGCAGGCGTGACGTAGTCGGTGGCGTTGAGCACGTCGAAGATGGTGCAGTCAGGTCCGCGCAGCGGCGCCTTCAGCACGAAGGCGAGCTCGACCTCGATGCGCGGCGCGTGAAAGCGGTCAAACGGAATGGGCGTGGCGTCGGCATAGAACATGTCGGCGAACAGCACGCCGTAATCGGGCTCGGAGATGCCGACCGCGTTCTGCATCGCCTTCAAGGTCAGGCCGATCTTGTGTCCCTTGATAACACGGCCGCGGCCGAGCTGCAGTTTCGTCCAGGCGCGCTGGATGGCGTAGGCATCCTCGATGGCGAAATCGGGATACTCCTTCGAGAACATCGGGATCAGCGTCTTGCTGCGCTCGGCCTCATCCAGGCGCGCGGCGAGGCGTTCGATCGTGGCGGTATCGAGCATGGCTTACTGCTCCGCGGCGACGGTGTTGCGCAGAACGCCGATACGACTCGACTCGACCTCGACGACGTCGCCCACCCTAAGCCAGCGCGGCGGATCGAAACGCGCGCCCGCGCCCGTCGGCGTGCCTGTTACAATCATGTCGCCGGGCTTCAGGGTGGCGAAAGTGGAGAGATAGGAGATCAGGAAATCGAACGGGAACAGCAGCCGCTCGGTCGTGTCCTGCTGCCGCACCTCGCCGTTGACGCGCGTGATGATGTCATGAGGCCCGCGCGGATCGAGCTCGTCAGACGTGACGATCCACGGCCCGATGCTGCCGGAGCGATCGAAATTCTTGCCCTGGGTGACGTTGAACTTGCCGTGGCGCAGCCAGTCGCGGATCGTGCCCTCATTGCACAGGGTCATGCCGAAGATGTGCGACCAGGCTTTGTCGCGCGGAATGTGGCGGCCGCCCTGGCCGATCACGATGACGAGCTCGCCCTCGTAGTCGAGCTGCTCAGATACATGAGGCTTCTCGAGCGGCTGGCCGGCGCCGGTCATCGACGAGATGCTGCGCACGAACAGGCTGGGATATTTGGGCAGGTCCGAGCTGTCTTTATACTCGGCATTGCGTTCGGCGTAGTTGACGCCGATGCACCAGAGCTTTTCCGGCGCCAGCACCGGCGGAAGCAGGACGAGGCTTTCCAGCGCGTAGTCGGGTTTTTGTCCGGCCACCGCTTCCTGCGCATCGGCCAGCGCGTTGGCTGCAATCAACGCTTTCACGTCGGAGAAGTCGCGGCCGATCCGCCTGGTCAGATCGACGACACCGCCATCCACCGCCGCGCCATAGCGCAGCTCTCCGTCCAAGAGATAGCTTACGAGTCGCATTGTCGTGTTCTCCGATGGTCTTCAGGCACATAGGCCGGCGCGATGGGCTGCGCGCTCAGTCTTTGGATTTGGGCGTCTGGAAGACGGTGTTCAGCGTCACGATCTCACCGAGGCGCGCGTAGCGGGGCCCGCCGATGCGCGCGATCGGGTCGAGCGCCGCGGTCTCGACCTTGCCGTCGTTCACGAGGCCGTCGCGGATGTGGAACATCACGACCTCGCCGACGATGAGCCGGCTGCGAGCCTCGCCGAATTCGAGGCACAGCCGGAAACGGCACTCCATCGCGACGGGTGCTGCGGCAAGCCGCGGCACCTTGATACACTCGCTCGCGATCGTCTCCAGCCCGAGATGCTCGACCTCGCTGATTTCAGGCGGATGCTCGACCGAGCTGTCGTGCACCGCGGACATCAGCGGGGTATCGGCGATGTGGATCACATATTCCTCGGTGTCGAGGATGTTGTGCGCGGTGTCCTTGTAGTCGGCACCTTTGCGGCCGACGCTGATGGCGAGCATCGGCGGCTTCTGCGAGACGAAGGTGAAGGCGCTGAAGGGGGCGAGGTTGAGCACGCCCGAGCGCGACAGGCTCGTGACCCACGCGATCGGGCGCGGCACCACGATGCCGGTCATCAGCCGGTAGATGCGCTCCGCGCCGAGCTCGGTGGGGTCGATCCGCATCGCTCAGTCAGCCTTGATGTTGGCCTTGCGCACGACCGGAATCCACTTGGCGTCCTCGCGCGCGAGATAGGCCTTGAACTCGTCCGACGTCATCGGGGTGGATTCTCCGCCAAGCTTTTCGAACTTGTCGATCACACCGGGATCTTTCAGGATCGCAACCAGCGTCTCGTGAAGTTTGTCGACGACCGGCGCCGGCGTGCCGGCAGGCGCGAACAGGCCCGTAAAAGTCTGGCCGTCGAAATCCTTGTAGCCGAGCTCGGTGAAGGTCGGGACATCAGGCAACGACTTCAGGCGGTGCGGGCTGGTGACGGCGAGCGCGCGGAACAGGCCGGCCTTGATGTGCTGGAGGCTGACCGTGAGCTGGTCGAATGCGAACTGCACCTGGCCGCCCAGGAGATCGTTGATCGCCGGCGCGTTGCCGCGGTAATGCGCGGTGACCCATTGCAGGTCGAGGCTCGACTGCATCAGCTCGCTGAGCAGATGGTTGGTGGTGCCGGGGCCGGGCGAGGCCATCGTCAGCTTGCCGGGCTCGCGCTTGGCGAGTTCGATGAATTCCTTGAACGTCGTGGCCTGCACGGACGGGTGCACTTCGAGCACCAGCGGCGTCATCGAGATCGTCGAGATCGGAAGAAAATCCTTCTTCCAGTTATAGGCCTCGCGCTTGTTGATCTCGGTCGCGAACAGTACCGGGCCGTTGGCGCCGACGAACAGCGTGTAGCCGTCGGGCGCGGATTTCGCGAAGGCTTCGCCCGCGATCATGCCGCCGGCGCCGGCCTTGTTCTCGATGATGAAGGGCTGGCCGAGCTTTTCCTGGAGCTTGTCGGCGACGATGCGCGCGGCGCTGTCGACATTGCCGCCGGCCGGATAGGGCACGATCAGCTTGACGCTGCGCGCCGGCCATTGCTGGCCCGATGCGGGTCCCGCCAGCATCGCGGCTGCGGCAGCTATGGCAATCCAGATTAATCTCATGTTAACCTCCCGGCGGCGCTTCCAATTCCATATCGAGTGCCGTGACGTCGCGCATGGCGCTCGATCGCGGCGCAATCTCCAGATGAGCGCTTTACCTGTCGAGAGAATTGTGGCGTTCTTGTCCATAATATGGACAAGACGAACTCCGCAAGATCCGCCCGCGGAACGGCAGAGCCGCGACAGGGCGCGCAGACCATCCGGCGCGCGCTCGCGGTGCTGCGTATTCTTGCCGCAGGGCGCGAAGACGGCGTGCCGCTGGCCGAGGTCGTGCGCGCGACGGGCCTCACCCGCCCGACCGTGCATCGCATCGTCCACGTGCTGATCGAGGAAGGCATCGTCGAACGTTACGAGCGAACCGGCCGCTACGCGATCGGCAACCAGGTGCCGGAGCTCGCACTTGCGCGCCCGCGGCCGTCGCGGCTGCTGGTCGCGGCAAATCCGTCGCTGCGGCGTGCCTCCACCGAGATCGGCGACACGCTGTTCCTGACGGTGCGGACCGGCAACGACACGCTGTGCGTCGATCGCAGGATCGGAATCTATCCGATCCAGGTGCTGTCGATCGAGGTCGGCGCGCGGCGGCCGCTCGGCGTCAGCAGCGCAGGCGTCGCCATCCTCGCCGCGATGCCGGCTCAGGACGCGCGAAAAATCGTCGCGGCCAACGAGAAGCGATTCGAGGCCTACCGGACCGACGTCGCGTCGGTGCTCGGCCAGGTCACCGCCGCGAGACGGCTGGGGTACGGCATGAGGGAGATCGGCCTCGTGCAGGGCACGAAATCGATCTCCACCTGGATCAAGACCCCGGACGGACAGCCTGCCGCGGCGATGACGGTCTCCGCCGTTCGGACGAGGCTCGGCCCCCGCCGCGAGCAGGAAGTCGTGGAGATCCTGCTGCGGGAGGCGCGCACGATCGAGCAGGCGATCCGGGGTTAGGCGGCGCTGTCAATGGGCTGACTTCGCGCACCATTTTGTGGCACAAGAGCCGCCTCCGCCGACCGACCAACGAGGCCACGCATGCCCGCGCCGAAACCGCCTGCCTTCGAGACCCTGAGCCTGCATGCGGGCCAGCATCCGGATCCCGCGACCGGCGCCCGCGCGGTGCCGATCTACCAGACCACGTCCTACGTGTTCCAGGATTCCGACCACGCCGCCGCGCTGTTCAATCTGGAGCGCGCCGGCCACATCTATACGCGCATCTCCAATCCGACCACCGGTGTGCTGGAGGAGCGGCTCGCGGCGCTCGAAGGCGGCGTCGGCGCGATCTGCACTGCGAGCGGCATGGCCGCGCTGCATCTGGCCATCGCGACGCTCTTGAATGCCGGCGACCATATCGTGGCGTCGAGCTCGCTCTATGGTGGCACCATCAATTTGCTGGCGCACACGCTGCCCCGCTTCGGCATCACCACGACCTTCGTCAAGCCGCGCGACCTCGACGCGTTCCGCGCGGCGATCAAGCCGAACACGAAACTCGTGATCGGCGAGACCATCGGCAATCCCGGGCTCGAAGTGCTCGATATCCCGAAGGTCGCGGGAATCGCGCATGAGGCAAAGATTCCGCTGCTGATCGACAATACGTTTGCCACGCCCTATCTCAGCCGCCCCATCGAGCTTGGCGCCGACATCGTGATGCATTCGGCGACGAAGTGGATCGGCGGCCACGGCATCGCGATCGGCGGCGCCATCGTCGACGGCGGCCGGTTCGACTGGCGCGGCTCCGGCAAATTCGGCGTGCTGACCGAGCCCTATGGCGGTTATCACGGCATCGTCTTCGACGAACAGTTCGGCACGAGCGCCTTCATCATGCGCGCGCGCACCGAAGGCCTGCGCGATTTCGGCGCCTGCCTGTCCCCGACCAACGCGTTCCAGCTCTTGCAGGGCGTGGAGACGCTCGGCGTGCGCATGGACCGGCATATCCAGAACACACATCTGGTGCTGGAGGCGCTGAAGTCGAACAAGGCCGTCGATTGGGTCCTGCATCCCTCGCTGGAGGACCACACCGACTATCAGCTCGCAAAAACGCTGCTGCCGCGCGGCGCCGGCTCAATCGTCTCCTTCGGCATCAAGGGCGGGCGACCCGCCGGCCGAAAATTCATCGAAGCGCTGCGCATGATCAGCCATCTCGCCAATGTCGGCGATGCCAAGACGCTGGTGATCCACCCGGCCTCGACCACGCATCAGCAGATGGATGCCGAACAGCTCAAGGCCGCCGGCATCGGCGAGGAGCTGGTGCGGCTGTCGGTCGGCATCGAGACGGCAAGCGACATCATCGACGATCTTGCGCAGGCGCTGCGCATCTCGCAAAAGGTCTGACACCATGAAGCTCACTGTCAACGGCGCCGAGGTGTTTGTCGCAAACGGCGGCCGCGAGTTCGACAAGTCCCTGCCCGCGGTCGCCTTCATCCACGGCGCCGGCTTCGATCACTCGACCTGGGCACTGCATACGCGCTGGTTCGCCCATCACGGATTTTCCGTGCTGGCGCCCGATCTGCCCGGCCACGGCCGCTCGGCCGGACCTTCGCTGTCAACGATCGCCGAGATGGCGGATTGGACGGCGGCATTGCTCGCCGCGGCCGGCGTGGCGAAGGCGCACCTGATCGGCCATTCCATGGGATCGCTGATCTCACTGGAGACGGCGGCGCGTCATCCCGACAAGGTCTCCGCGCTGAGCCTGATCGGCACCGCCGCGACCATGACAGTCGGCCCGGATCTCCTGAAAGCGGCCGAAGCCAACTCGCAGGACGCCAACGACATGGTGTCGATTTGGGGCCTCGGCTTCAACGCCGAGCTCGGCGGCAGCCTCGCGCCGGGCCTGTGGATGCATGGCGGCGCGCAGGCGGTGCTGAAGTCTTGCGAGCCCGGCGTGCTGTTCAGGGATTTGTCGGCCTGCAATGATTACGCGAATGCACTCACCGCTGCGGCGAGCGTGAAAGTGCCTGCTACCCTCATCCTCGGCGAACGCGACATGATGACGCCGGCGAAGGCGGGCAAGGCGCTCGCCACGGCGATCCCGCATGCGAAGACCGTCGTGGTGCCGGGCGCGGGCCACATGATCATGGCCGAGCGCCCGGATGAATTGCTGGCGGCGTTGAGGGGCTGAGCCGCATCCGACTTGAAAGTTTGGACGCAGATAGCCGCCACGGGCGGCATGGCCGGGCTAGTCCCGGCCATCCACGCCTGGCCGCGCGCGCGAAGTACGTGGATGCCCGGGCCTTCGCCTCGCCGAAGCAGCTTCGGCCGCGCAGGCGGGACAAGCCCGGGCATGACGACATCTTGCCAGTGCCCCCGCCTTACGACCCCGGCGTCCACTTCCAGACGATATCGGAGACATTGACCGGCTTCGGGATCAGCCCGAGCTTTGCAAAACGGTCGGCCACGGCCTGCTGCGTCCTGATCACCTCGGCGTCGAGCGGCACCACGCTGTAGACGGAGCGGTTGACGAAGCGCCTGACAGCCTCGATGTCGACGCCGGTCGCCTCGGCCTGCGCCTTTGCGACCTCCTCGTGATACTGCTCCGCCCACTTGCCTTCGGAGGCAAAGGTCGTGTTGAGCTTCGCGACCAGCGATGGATATTTCTCGACGAAGTCGGTGTTGGCGATGTAGTAGGCGTTCGGCTTGTGCACGTCCTTGTCGAAGACGAGAACGCGCGCGTTCTCCTTCAATTCGGCGAGCGCGAGATAGGGATCCCAGATCGACCAGGCGTCGACCGAGCCCTTCACGAAGGCCGCCGTCGCATCGGCCGGCGCCAGCGGCGCGGGCGTGATGTCGGACCAGGACAGGCCGGCCTTTTCGAGCGAGGCGACCAGGAGATTGTGCGCGCTCGATCCCTTGCCGAAGGCGACGCGCTTGCCTTTGAGATCGGCGAGCGTCTTGATGGCTGAATCCTTCGGCACGATGATCGCCTGGTTGTCGCCCTCGGACTTCACGGCCGCGACATATTTTATTTTTGCGCCGCCGGCTTGCGCGAAGATCGGCGGCGTGTCGCCGACGAAGCCGAAATCGACGCTGCCGACGTTGATGGCCTCCAGCAGCGGCGGACCGAACTGGAAGTCAATCCATCTGACCTCGATGCCCAGCGGCCTGAAGGCGTTTTCGAGCGTTTGACGCTGGCGTACCGCCGGGAAGAATCCGCCCTTCTGAGTGCCGATGCGGATTTCCGCCGGCTTGTCCTCGGCGCGTGCTGGTGCGGCCAGGGCGGTTGCAAGGAGAAGCGCTGCGGTCAGGATATGTCGTCGTGCAATCATGTTGCGGTCCTTTGCGTCAGGTTCAGTTAGCGAAGAGTGAGGAATTGGCGCGGCGGCTCCGCTCCGAAAACACCGCACGGGCTGCGCGTTCGGCCTCGCGCGCCGAACGGAACTGGCGGCCTTCGAGGCTGTCGAACAGGCGTTCGGAGGAGAAGAAGCGGAAGCCGCGCTCATCTCTTGTGATGATGCCGGCGGCGCGGTCGTGGATTTCAATGATGTAGGCGTTCGACTGGGTCTGGGACATGACTGCTCGTTCGCCGGAATGTCGGCGTTCCTGTCGTGGGATTTGTGCTGTGGGAGGTTGCTAGGAGGCGATCAGCAACAACAACAGGCGCCGGTTGCCGCCGAGAAACAGCGCCGCGTCATGCACGCGTGCATGTCGCTGGGATTACGCTGGTGATCGGTTCTCATATCGCGGCATCAAGCTCGAGGAGCAGTTTCGATGCTCCGAATATCGAGCGATTGGTGAGCTCGGTCAATGAAATGGCTATCCATATTTGGCACCGGCGCGCTGGCGCGCTTCTCCCGGCGCAAGTACCGACAGACGGATTCATCTCGCGATGAGTTCAGCAGGCGCGGGCGGCAGGCGTGGTACGCTCGCGCAACGTAAAAACAGACAATCTGGGAGATCCGGACATGGCGAATGATCTGAAGTGGCGCACCGCGCTCGTCACCGGCGGCTCGCGCGGGATTGGCGCAGCCGTCTGTCGCGCCCTGGCCGCATCAGGCGCGGCGGTGGCGATCAACTGCCGGGAGCAGATCGGGCAGGCCGAGCAGTTGGCAGGCGAGATCGGCAAGCAAGGCGGTCGCGCGATTGTCGTTGCCGCCGACGTCTCGCAGCGCGACGCCGTGGCTACAATGGTCGAGCGCGCCACGGCCGGGCTCGGGCCGATCGATATCCTCGTCAATAATGCCGGCATCGCGATCACGCGCGGCGTCGACGATCTCACCGAAGAGGATTTCGACCGCACCATGATGGTCAACCTGAAATCTGCCTTCCTGTGCACGCAGGCGGTGCTGCCGGAGATGCGTGCGCGGAAATGGGGCCGCATCGTCAACATCTCCTCGGGCGCGGCGCGCGGTGCCGGCTCGATCGGCCCGCACTACAATGCATCCAAGGCCGGCATGGAGGGCCTTACGCGCGGTTATGCGGCGCGGCTGGTGAAGGAAGGCATCACCGTCAACGCGGTGGCGCCGTCGCTGATCGAGACCGACATGATGAGCGGCCAGCCCCAGTTCGTCAGCCGCATCCCGCTCGGCCGCTTCGGCACGGCCGATGAGGTGGCGAAAGCCGTGATGCTGCCGGTCGACAATGCCTACATGACCGGGCAGACCATCGCGCTGAGCGGCGGGATGGCGTTTAACTAGGAGCGAAGATGGTGCCGCCTTTCCTTCTCCCCTTGTGGGAGAAGGTGGCGCGAAGCGCCGGATGAGGGGTATCTCTCCGCGCGCACCGCTCTTCGTGAGCCGTAGGGTGGGCAAAGCGGAGCGTGCCCACCATTTCTATCGCGGTGTTGGATAGGTGGTGGGCACGGCGCAAGTGCGCCTTTGCCCACCCTACGGCTCCTTTTCGTGAGGAGAGATACCCCTCACCCGTCTCGCGGCGAGCCACCCTCTCCCACAGGGGGAGAGGGCAAGAGAGCGCTACCACATCGTCGCCGCAGTGCGCTCCGGCCAGATGCGATCATATTCCGCGCCGCCGACCTTGTTCTCGCTCATCTCGGCCAGGATCTGGCCCGGCGTCGGCAGCGTCTTCGGATCGATCCGCTTGTCGGGATTCCAGAGGTCGGAGCGGACGATGGCGCGGGCGCACTGGAAATAGATTTCGTCCACATTCATCACCATGACGCTGCGCGGCGCCTTGCCCTCGACCTTGAACGAGGCGAGCAGCTCGGGATCGACGGAGAGACAAGCGCGGCCGTTGGCCCGCACCGCGTTGCCGGAACCGGGGATCAGAAACATCAGCGACACCCTGGGATCGCGCACGATGTTGCGCAAGGAATCGACCCGGTTGTTGCCGCGGCGATCCGGCAGCATCAGCGTCTTCGGATCATGGATGCGGACGAAGCCGGGGAGATCGCCACGCGGCGAGCAGTCGATCCCTTCCGGTCCGATGGTGGCGAGCGCGGCAAACGGCGCCTTCTCGATGAAGATGCGGTAGAGCGGGGTAACGTGGTCGGCGACTTTCACGGTCGAGGCATCACCAACGGCACCGTAGATGGCCTCCAGCTGTTCGACCGTTTCAATCACCGACATTCCGTTCTCCTTGTTGCGCCGGCTATTCGTGCCAGCCTTCGTTCCTGATCACGCGCACGAGCTGGCGACTGTGATAGTCCGCGCTGCCCGCGTTGAGGATAGTGACATCGGCATTGGCCGATGCGTCGTCGACGCTGCGCGCGAGGCGATCTGCGATATTGCCGTCGCTGTGCCGGGCCCGGGCAGCAAGCCGCTGCGCCAGCACGTCCGGCGGCGCCGTGATCGCGACCACGACGACGTTGGCATAGGCCTGGCGGAGCGCGCCGATCACTGTGCGCGAGACATTGGCGACGACGGCCCGGCCGGCGAGGATGTCATCGTTGATTTCGAGCGGAAGAGCGTAGGAATGGCCATGCGCTTCCCAGTGCACGGCGAAATCGCCGTGCTCGCGCGCGCGGCGGAATTCGTCCTGGCTCATCGCGATGTTGTCTTCGGCCTCGGAGGATTCGCGCGTCACGACACGGCGCGGGAAGACGATGTCGCGATCATCGACGCAGGCCGCCTGTGCGAGCCGCAACAGCGTGTCCTTGCCCGCACCGCTGGGACCGACCACGAGCACGAGCCGCCCGGGTCCGATCCCGCTGGCCTCATCGTGTGCCATGGTCGCGGTCTCGCTCATGCGACGCGGTTTCCTTCGCGCCAGACGCTGCGGACCACGGGAACGTCGCCTGCGACATGCACGCGGATCAGGTCGGCCCGCTTGCCGATCGCGACCTCGCCACGATCCGACAGGCCAACCGCCTCGGCCGGCGCCTTGGTCACGGTGCGAACCGCCGCCGGAAGGCTGATCGCAGGCACATGCTCCGGCAATTGCAGCGCGGCCATCAGGAGGCTGGACGGGATGTAGTCCGACGACAGGATGTCGAGCAGGCCCTCTCGGGCGAGATCGACCGCGGCGATGTTGCCGGAGTGCGAGCCGCCGCGCACGACGTTCGGCGCCCCCATCAGGATGTCGATGCCGGCCTGATGCAGGCCGCGCGCGGCCTCGAGCGTGGTCGGGAATTCCGCCACCGACACGCGATCGCGCACGGCGTCCGCGACGTTCTCCTCGGTGGTGTCGTCATGGCTCGCCAGCGGAATGTTGTACTTGTGCGCGAGCGATACGATCTCGCGCATGTTGGTCGCGGCATAGAGCTTCTGATACTCGAAGCGCTTCGCGAACAGCTCGTCGAGCTCGGCATCGGTCTTGCCGCCGCCCTTGCCGCGATAATAGTCGCGCAGCTTGACCTCGTCGCGGAACTGGCGCTGGCCGGGGGTGTGGTCCATCAGCGACATCAGCTTGACGTCGGGACGGTCGATCAGCTCCTTGGCTTCCTCGACCACGCTCGGCATCGGGATTTCGCAGCGCAGATGCAGGAAGTGGTCGGCGCGCAGCAGGCTGGCATCGCGCGCGGTCGTGATCGCGGCGGCGAGCACGCCGGCGCGGCCATCGACTTCCTCGGCGCCGTCCTCACGCCAGACCCGGAGCGAGTCGAACACGGTCGTGATGCCTGAGGTCGCGAGCTGGCCGTCATAGGAGATGACGGCGGCGACCGGATTCCAGAACACTTTCGGGCGCGGCACGTAATGCGCTTCGAGATGGTCGGTGTGGAGCTCGATCAGGCCGGGCATGATGAGGTCGCCGCCGGCATCCTCCGCACCCGCGGGGGCCCTGCCCTCGCCGATCTCGGCGATGCGTCCGTCCGCGAGAGCGAGCCAGCCCTGTTCGATCACGCGGTCAGCCAGCACGATCCTGGCGTTGGCGATCAATGTTTCCTTCGGCTTGGCATTCATTTCCATTTCCTTCAGGCCGCGGCGGCAAAGCTGGTGACGTCAACAATACGGTCGGCAATCAAATGGCGGATTTCGTCGTCATGGACAATGGCGACCATGGCGACGCCCTGGCGCTTCTTGTCGGCGACCAGCTCGACCACGACGGCGCGGTTGGCGGCATCGAGCGAGGCGGTCGGCTCGTCCAGCAGCAGGATCGGCAGGTCCGAGATGAAGCCGCGCGCGATGTTGACGCGCTGCTGCTCGCCGCCGGAGAAGGTCGCGGGCGGCAGCTGCCAGAGTCTTTCAGGGATGTTGAGGCGGTGCAGCAACTCGCCGGCGCGTGCCTGCGCGTCGGCTCGGGCCGTGCCGTTCACGATCAGTGGCTCCGCGACGACGTCGATGGTCGCAACACGCGGCACCGCCCGCAAAAACTGGCTGACATAGCCGATGGTGGAGCGGCGGATGTTGAGAACCTGCCGCGGCTCGGCGGTGGCGAGATCGACAACCGCGCCGCGATGGCGAATGCCGATACGGCCGGAGTCGCAGCGGTAATTGCCAAAAATCATCTTCAGGATCGACGACTTGCCGGCACCGGACGGGCCAGAGAGCACGACGCATTCGCCCGGGTTGACGTGGAAGGTCACGCCGCTGACGACAGGCAGCTCGATGCCGCCCTGCAGGTGCATCGTAAAGGTCTTTTTCGCGGCGGCGATGTCGATCATGGCGGTCATCGGAAAACTCATCTTGGAAGGCTTATGGCGGCAGAATCGAGGAAACGAGGAGCTGGGTATAGGGCTCGCGGGGATCGTCGAGCACCTGGTCGGTGAGACCCGTCTCGATGACACGGCCGCCCTTCATCACCATCACGCGATGCGACAGCAGTCGCGCCACCGCGAGATCGTGGGTGACGATGATGACGGCAAGGTGCAGCTCGGCGACGAGGCTGCGCACGAGGTCGAGCAGGCGCGCCTGGACAGACACGTCCAGACCGCCGGTCGGCTCGTCCATGAACACCAGCCGCGGCTCGGTGACGAGGTTGCGCGCGATCTGGAGACGCTGGCGCATGCCGCCGGAATAGGTGCGCGGCGCATCGTCGATGCGCGCGATGTCGATCTCGACACGGGTGAGCCAGTCCGACGCGGTATCGCGGATGCGGCCGTAGTGATTCCAGCCGACCGCCATCAGCCGTTCGCCGACATTGGCGCCGGCCGAGACCGCCATGCGCAGGCCCTGCGCGGGATCCTGGTGCACATAGCCCCAGTCGGTGCGGAACAGGAAGCGTCGCTCGGCTTCGCCAAGGCTCGTGAGATCGCGGGTGACGCCGTCGCGCATCCGGTACGACACCTGGCCGGCGCTCGGCGCGAGCTGGCCCGAGAGCATTTGCAGCAGTGTCGACTTGCCCGAGCCGGACTCGCCGACGATCGCCAGCACCTCGCCGGGGTAGAGCGAGAACGACACGTCGCGGCACGCGGCGATGCGGCCATAGGACTTGCTGAGCGACTCCGCGACCAGCAGCGGCTGATCGTTCTCCAGCATCTCCTCAGCCATTTGATCCCTCCTGCGCCTTCTCCTTGTACGGCGCGGCGCTCATGCTGCCGTGATGTCCGGCGGCCTGGCGGCCCTCGCAATAGTCGGTGTCCGAGCACACGAACATGCGCCCGCCCTTGTCGTCGGTGACAATCTCGTCGAGATAGGAATTTTCCGCCGCGCACAGCGCGCAGGGCGCGTTGAAGCGGTACGGCTCGAACGGGTGATCCTCGAAATCGAGCGACACCACCTGCGTATAGGGCGGGATCGCATAGATGCGCTTCTCGCGACCGGCGCCGAACAATTGCAGCGCCGGGCAATTGTCCATCTTGGGATTGTCGAATTTCGGCGTCGGCGACGGGTCCATCACGTAGCGCGCGTTCACCTTCACCGGATAGGCGTAGGCAGTGGCGATGTGGCCAAAGCGGGCGATGTCCTCGTAGAGCTTCACATGCATCAGGCCGTATTCGGCCAGCGCATGCATGCGCCGCGTCTCGGTCTCGCGCGGTTCGAGGAAACGCAGCGGCTCCGGGATCGGCACCTGATAGACCAGCACCTGGTTCGCGTGCAGCGACGTCTCCGGGATGCGGTGACGCGTCTGGATCACGGTTGCATCTTCTGTTGCCGTGGTCGTGGCGACGCCCGCGGTCTTGGCGAAGAATTTGCGGATCGAGATCGCATTCGTCGTGTCGTCGGAACCTTGGTCGATCACCTTCAGCACATCCTGGGGCCCGAGGATCGCGGCCGTGACCTGCACGCCGCCGGTGCCCCAGCCATAGGGCATCGGCATTTCGCGGCTGGCGAACGGCACCTGATAACCGGGGATCGCGATCGCCTTGAGGATCGCGCGGCGGATCATCCGCTTGGTCTGCTCGTCGAGATAGGCGAAATTGTAGGCGGGCGCGTTCATTCCGCGGCCTCCTTCATGGCATCGGGCGCATTGGCCTCGGCAAATTCCTTGCGCAGCTTGCGCAGGAGCCCGAGCTCGGACTGGAAGTCGACATAGTGCGGCAGCTTCAGATGCTCGACGAAGCCGGTCGCCTGGACGTTGTCCGAATGCGACATCACGAATTCTTCATCTTGCGCCGGGGCCACGGCCTCTTCGCCGAGCTCGCGGGCACGCAGCGCCCGGTCGACCAGCGCCATCGACATGGTCTTGCGCTCGCTCTGGCCGAAGGCGAGACCATAGCCGCGGGTGAAACACGGCGCTTCCGTCGCCGAACCCTTGAATTGATTCACCATCTGGCACTCGGTGAGCTCGATGGAGCCGAGCGGCACGGCGAAGCCGACGTCCTCCGCGAAAAATTCGACCTCGACCTCGCCGAAGCGGATCTCGCCGACGAAGGGATGGTTGCGGCCGTAACCGCGCTGGGTGGAGTAACCCATGGCCAGCAGAAAGCCTTCGTCACCGCGCGCGAGGTTTTGCAGGCGCAGGTCGCGATCGGCCGGGAAGTTCAGCGGTTCGCGCGTGAGGTCGCCGACGCTGGCGCCGTCTTCGGCCCGCGGCGAGGATTCGATCAGCCCGTCGCGGCCCAGAATGTCGGTCACACGCGGCGTGGGCGCCGTCGAAGCTTCGGCCGTCGCCGGCACTTCAGGCACGAAGCCCTGGCCAAGCGAGGGATCGAGCAGGCGGTGCGTGTAGTCGAAGGTAGGCCCGAGGATCTGGCCGCCGGGAATATCCTTGAAGGTCGCCGACACCCGCCGCTGCACGCGCATCGCGCCGGTGTCGACCGGCTCGCTGGCGCCGAAGCGCGGCAGGGTGGCGCGGAAGGCGCGGACCAGGAAGATCGCCTCGATCAGATCCCCGCGCGCCTGCTTGATCGCGAGCGCCGCGAGCTCGCGGTCGTAGAGCGACCCTTCGCTCATGACGCGGTCCACGGCGAGGCCAAGCTGCTCCGAGATCTGATCCAGCGTGACTTCGGAAATGCTCTGGTCGCCACGCCGCGCATTGGCGAGCAGGCGATGGGCGTTCTCGATGGCGCGCTCGCCGCCTTTGACTGCGACATACATGCGACTAGCTTCCCTTGTTCACGACACGCGTGGTGCGCGGGATCGCAACCACGGCATCATCGGCGACCAGCACCAAATCGATGCCGCGCGGAAACAGCGCCTCGTTGAACTGCAGCCGTTCGAACAGGTCGAAAGGCCTGATCGAGGCCTGAAGCGTCGCGACACCGTCGATGCCGGGGCCACGCAGTTCGAAACTGCGCCCCGAATTCAGGCTCTCGACCTGAAGGATCACCGTGGTCGAACGATCCGGATACTCGTTCGTGCCCAGTGCGAAGCGCTCGAGCGACGGCAGCGCCGCACCGTCACTGATCAGCGCGAAACTCGCGATCGAGGAGTCCTGCACCACCGGCGCGCCGGTGTGGAACTTGAGCCATTTCACCACGTCCGATCGCTCCGTCATCCGCTCATCGAGCCAGAGCGGCGTGTCGTGATCGAACAGCGTCAGCGCGATCGCGGCAGTGCCGCGCATCGTTGGCGCGGGCGCTCCCGCCATCGGCACGATGCGCTGGACCGAGCCCGGTCGCGCCATCGCGTCCATCACGGAACGAAAGGTCGATTGCGCCGACAAGACCTTGTCGACGAAACCCGGCGGCAGTTCCGCAATCGTGGTCATGGCCTCACCCCTCACCGCGCACCATGGTGTAGAAATCAACCTTCGTCGCGGCGGTCTCGGCCGCCGCCTGCTTGCGCTGGATCATAAGCTGCTCGCGCAACGGCGCGATAACGTCACGCTCCACCGCCTCACCGAAATCACTGGACTGCGCCAGCGCGTCGCAGAGCGCGATCAGCCGCGCCTTTTCGCCATCGCGCCCCAGCGTGTAGCCGAAGCCGACCTCGCCGCTCGCGAGCCGGACCGCTGCGCGAGACACCGTGGCTTCACCGAGATTGAACGGCGCGCCGTCGCCGCCGACCCGGCCGCGCAGCATGACGAGACCGTTTTCCGGCGCGCGTAGCTCCTGATGCGCCGGCAGGGCGAGAGCGCGGAGGCGAGCGGCGATCTCGCCCGCCTCCGCGTGCGCCAGCACGGCCATCGCGGCCTTGCGCTGGACTTGCTGGTTGTTGTGCTGGGTCACCCAATCCACCGAGCTTTTGACAGAACTTGCCGAATCCAAGTTGTCTATGATAATAGACAACTTGATACGGAAGCGCCATGACTGTTTCGTGACAAACGTGTGATTTCTGAAGTAGGCTTCTCGGCGACATGAGCATGCAGGACACAGCCTCTTCGGGCGTCGCGCTGTGGCGCCTCGTTGCCGACGGCATCGAGCGCGGCATCGCCGACGGCCGCTTTGCAGCCGGCGACAAGCTGCCGGGCGAGATGGAGATCGCCGAGACCTATCGCGTGAACCGCCACACCGTGCGGCGCGCGCTGGCCGCACTTGCCGAGCGCGGCATCGTGCGCGCCGAACGCGGCAGCGGAACCTATGTCGAGGCGCAGCGCCTCGCTTATCCCTTGCGCTCGCGCACCCGCTTCTCCGAGATCGTCGGCGCCGACGGCCGCGAACCGCATGGCCGGCTGATCGAGGCGTCCGACGACGTCGCGACCCGCGAACTGGCGCGCGAACTGGGATTGAAGGCCGGCGCGCCGCTGGTGCGGATCGAGGCGATCCGCCTCGCCGACCGCACGCCGATCTGCGTCTCCACCACCTGGCTGTCAGCGGAATTGTTTCCGGGCGCGGGTGAGGTATTCGCCGCGACGCGCTCGATGACGAAACTGCTCGAGCATTACGGCGTCCGCGACTACAGCCGCGGCGCGACCCGGATCACCGCCGGCATCGTGGACGCAACCGATGCCGCGCGGCTCGATCTGCCGCTGGGACGGCCGATCCTGGTGGTCGACGCGACCGACCACGATCTCGCCGGCAAGCCGCTGGTGACCAAGCACTCGCGCTTTGCAGCGGAGCGGGTGGAGTTTCTGGTGGAGAACGGGTGAGCGGGCGACCACGCAGGGCTCGTAGGGTGGGCAAAGGCGCACTTGCGCCGTGCCCACCATCTCTCCCCGATATCTAAGCAGAAGTGGTGGGCACGCTTCGCTTTGCCCACCCTACGGCGCCGGCGATCAGGCGACAGCTCGCCGCCCAATGATCGCAAACCGCAACTTGCTCGAAATAAAATCGATCGCGGCGACGGCGACCAGAATCATCAGGATCAGGAACGACACCCGCTGCCATTCCAGCACGCGGATCTGCTCGGCGAGTTGGAGGCCGATGCCGCCGGCGCCGACGATGCCGATGATGGTGGCCGAGCGCGTGTTGGATTCGATGAAATAGAGCACCTGGCCGGCGATCACGGGCAGCACCTGCGGCAGCAGGCCGAAGCGGATTTCGTGCAAAGCACTGCCGCCGGAGGCGCGGACGCCTTCGACCTGCTTCTGGTCGGCGCCCTCGATCGCCTCCGAGAACAGTTTGCCGAACGCGCCGAAATCCGACACGGCGATGGCGAGCACGCCGGCGAACGGACCAAGCCCGACGACGTTAATCCACACCAGCGCCCAGATCAGGGTGTCGACGCCGCGGATCGAATCCAGGAAACGGCGGACCGGAAAACGCAGGATCTGCGAAGGTATGACGTTGCGCGCGGCCAGCAGGCTGACCGGAAGCGCGAACAGCGCGGCGAGCGTCGTGCCGAGCAGCGCGATCGACAGCGTCTCACCCAGCGCTTTCAGATAGACCGGCAGCGAAGAGCCCGGATCGGGCGGGATCATCATCAGGCCGATCCAGCCGAGCTGGCTCAGCCCTGCGAAGAATCGCGACGGCGAGAAGTCGAGATCGACGAGGCCGTAAACCAGGATCGCAAACGCCGCGACGATCATCGCCGGCATCGCGAGCCGCGCCGAGGCGGGGCGATCGAACACATCGGGGTAGCGCGCGCGAAGCTCTCGCGTGTCGACCTCCTGCGGTCTCGTCACGTCCGTGCCTCCTTGCCGAACAGACGGCCGCGTAGCCAGCCCGTAGTGATGTCGATGATGAAGACCGTGATGATGATGGTGAGCAGGATGGCACTGACGTCGGAGTAATAGAACTTGCGGATGGCGACGACGAGCTCCTGGCCGATGCCGCCGGCGCCGACGAAGCCCATGACGGAGGCTTCACGGACGTTGATCTCGAAGCGCAGCAGCGCGTAGCTGGCATACCCCGCCGTCACCTGCGGCACGATCGCAAAGCGCATGCAGGAGAGCCAGCTCGCGCCGGTCGAACGGATGCCCTCGACCGGCTTCATGTCGGCATTCTCGACGATCTCGGAGAACAGTTTGCCGAGCGCGCCGGTGGAGTGGATCGCGATCGCGAGCACGCCGGCCATCGGCCCGAGCCCGAAGGCAATCACGAAGATCAGCGCGAAGACGATGCCCGGCACGGTGCGGGCGAATTCGAGCAGGCGACGCACCACGAAGCGCAGCCAGGGCGACGGTGAGGTGTTCTCAGCCGCGAAGAAATTCAAGGCGAAGGCCAAGGTCGCGCCGATCAGCGTGCCGACGTAGGAGATCAGCAGCGTCTCGCCCAGCATCTTCAGCCATTTGCGCCAGCCCCACAGCCACTCGCCGGCATCGGTCCAGACCCGCTGGCCGCTATCGAGCGTGAGGATGCGGTCGAAATAGCTGATGAAATTGCCGAAATGGGCAAAGAAGGTGCGCAGGTTCACTTCCGCGCCGATCGCGGCAAGAAACAGCGCTGCGGCAAAGATCACCAGCCCCAAAAGGAGTCGGAGCCGCTTGCGCGCGACCGCCTGGCGATAGGCCGCGTTGAGCACGGCGAGCTGCTGCTCGGGGAGGATCGAAACCGCGACGGTCATCTGGCCAGGGAAGGTAGTCGATCAAAGAGAAAGAGCCGGGTCCATCGACCCGGCTCCAGTGCTATCGTCCCGAAACTCAGGACGCCTTCTTCTTACGCAGTGCATCGACGAACTTGATCAGCTCGATCGTGCCATCCCAGTCCTTGGTGGTGGCGGGATGAAAACCCTTCTTCTGGCCGTCCTGGAGGCGATCGAAGGCCGCCTTGTCCTTGGCCGGCGCGTCGAAGAACGCCTTGGCGATCGCCGCCTTGGCATCTTCCGGCAGGTCGGAATTGTAGGCGTAGGGGCCGTTGATGATCGGCGCCGACTTGTGGATGATGCGGAAATCGTCCTTCTTCATCGGCGAGCCGTCGGCATTCTTCAGCATGCCCTTGGTCAGCATCTGCGCCAGCGTGGAATCGTCATCGCTGGTCCACTGGTTGGCCGCAACGTCGACCGTGCCCTGCGCCAGCGCCAGGATCGCGTTCTCGTGGCTGCCGGTGAAGACGACCTTGCTGAAATAGGTGTCGGCATCCGTGATGCCCATCTTGTCGAGCTCGAAGCGCGGCACGTTGTTGCCGGAGGTCGAGTTCGGATCGACGAGGCCGAGGTTCTTGCCCTTGAGCTGGTCGACGCTCTTGTAGGGGCTGCTCGCCTTGACGAAGAACACAGAGTAGTAGCCGGTCGAACCGTCGGCGTTGATGTCGTTGGCGAAGGCATCGGTCTTGACGCCGGTCAGGCGGGCGCGGGCGAATGACGCCGAGCCGTAGCTGGCGATATGGATGTTGCCGGCGCGCTGGCCCTCGATGACGGCGGCGTAGTCGTTGGCGATGCGCAGCGTGACCTTCACGCCCAATTCCTTGGAGAGATAGTTCATGAACGGCGCCCAGCGCTCGGTCACGCCCGAGGCGTTTTCCGCCGGAATGACCGCGAAGGTCAGTTCGGGGTATTTGGCTTTCCAGTCGTCGGCGGAGGCCGAAGTCGTGAACGCGAGCGCGGCGGCGCCGGCAAGAACCAGTCTGCGAGTGATCATGATACCCTCTTCATCGGTTGGGGTCGGTTGACGCAAAAATTGGCAACTACAGGCGCAGCTCAGGCAGCCGCGGCCGTTCCGAGCGCCGGCACACCCTCAGGCACCGGCACGGGCATTCCGCCCATGACGTCGGAGGCTTCGAGATCGTAGAGCTCGCGCGCGACGTGGTCGGTCAATTCGGCAGGCGCGCCGTCGAACACCACGCGCCCCTGCGCCATGCCGATCAGGCGATCGCAATAGCTGCGCGCCAGATCGAGCGAATGCAGGTTGCAGAGCACGGTGATGCCGAAATGCTTGTTGATGCGCAGCAGCGCATCCATCACGATCTTGGTGTTGCGCGGGTCGAGCGAGGCGATCGGCTCGTCGGCGAGGATGATGTCGGGCTGCTGCACCAGTGCGCGGGCGATCGCAACACGCTGCTGCTGGCCGCCGGAGAGCTGGTCGGCGCGCTGGGCGGCGAGTGAGGCGATATCGAACTGTTCGAGCGCCGACATCGCCAGCGCCTTGTCGTGCTCGGGCCAGGTCTGCGTCAGCGAGCGCCAGGCCGGCATCGTCGCGAGGCGCCCCATCAGCACGTTGGTGAGCACATCGAGCCGGCCGACGAGGTTGAACTGCTGGAAAATCATCGCCGAGCGCGCCCGCCACTGCCGCAATTCCTTGCCGCGCAACGCGGTGACGTCGAGGCCGTCGAACAGGATGCGGCCCTGCGTCGGCGTCGCCAGGCGATTGATCATGCGCAGCATGGTCGACTTGCCGGCGCCGGAGCGCCCGATCACACCGACGAAGCCGCCGGGGGAGATTTGAAACGAAGCGTCGTCCACCGCGGCTTTTGCGCCGAAGCGGCACGTCAGACCTTCAACCACCAGCATAGAGGGCTCCAGAGTAGCTGGCTGCCACCGCTAGCGCCGGCACTTGACACTTGTGTGACACGCGGATCGCGCTGCGGCGATCCTACACACCTCTTCCCCTGTCATCGCATCGTCATGACGTTGTCATCAGGGCACTCGAAGAGGTACGCCCGCCCTCGACCTATCGGATGTAGCATGGCCGGCAAAACGCTCTCGGTTCAACCGACCATCGACCCTTCGGCGAAGCTGCATGAGACCAGGCTCGGCACCTATACCGAGGTCGGTGCGCGCACGATCCTCACTGAAGTCACGATGGGCGATTACTCCTATGTCGTGAACGACGCCCAGATCACCTACACCACGATCGGAAAATTCTGCTCGATCGCGGCGATGACGCGCATCAATCCCGGCAATCATCCGATGCATCGCGCCACGCAGGCGCATTTCACCTATCGTTCCAGCGCCTACTTCGAAGGCGAGAGCGACGACACCGAGTTCTTCGACTGGCGGCGCCAGCATCACGTTCATATCGGCCACGACGTCTGGATCGGCCATGGCGCGATCGTGCTGCCCGGCCGCAACATCGGCACCGGCGCGGTGATCGCGGCGGGCGCCATCGTCACCAAGGACGTGCCGGCCTACACCATCGTCGCCGGCAATCCGGCGCGCATCGTGCGGCGGCGGTTCTCGGAAGACGTCGCCGGACGGCTGGCCCAACTCGCCTGGTGGGACTGGGATCACGACAAATTGCGTGAAGCACTGCCCGATTTCCGCAAGCTCGGGATTGAAGATTTCCTCTCGGCATATGAAGCACGGGCAAGCTCCCTCACCCGTTCCCCTGCCAGCAAACGAAGCGCGGTCGCTTGACAGACATCTTCCTTGAGGGCGGCCGGGCCCTGATCGGCTCCGAGCTCGTCGAAACTTCCATTCTGGTGTCCGGCGCGGACATTGCGCAGGTCGATGCCTCTCGCGGCCGTGCGCGGCTGGCGATCGATGCGCGCAACCTGCTGGTGCTGCCCGGCATCGTCGATCTGCATGGCGATGCCTTCGAGCGCCAGATGATGCCGCGCGCCGGCGTCGACTTCCCGATCGACGTCGCGCTCGCCGACAGTGACCGCCAGGCGATCAGCAACGGCATCACCACCGTCTTTCACGCCACGACCTGTTCGTGGGAGCCGGGCCTGCGCAGCGCCGGCAATGCGCGCGCCCTGATGGAGGCGATCGAGCGGCAGCGCCCGCAATTCGCCGCCGATACCCGTTTCCACCTGCGGCACGAGACCTACAATCTCGAGGCCGAGGCCGAGATAAGCCAGTGGCTCGCCGAGGGCCGCGTCGACCTGTTCGCCTTCAACGACCACATGGACGGCACCGTTGCCGACATGGCCAAGCCGCGCAAGCGCAACCGCATGGTGGAGCGCACCGGCCTCTCGGGCGAGGAATTCGACCGGCTGGTCGAGCGTGTGCTTTCGCGCGCCAGTGAAGTGCCGGCTTCCGTGTCGCGGCTTGCCGCAACTGCCCGCGCGGCCGAGGTGCGGATGCTCTCGCATGACGATGCGACGCCGGCGATGCGGCAGGAGTTTCGCGAGCTGGGCGCTGACATCGCGGAGTTTCCGATCAGCGAGGAGACCGCGCGAGCGGCCGCGGCCGCGGGCGATGCGATCGTCTACGGTGCGCCGAACGTCGTGCGCGGCGGCAGCCATACCGGCTGGACCCGGGCATCCGACATGATCGCGAAGGGGCTCTGCTCGGTGCTGGCGTCGGACTATTACTATCCCGCGCAACTGCTCGCCGCGTTCCGCCTCGCCGCCGACGGTGTGCTGCCGCTGCCGAAGGCCTGGGATCTGGTCTCTGCGGGACCAGCGCGCGCGACCGGCCTTGCCGATCGCGGCGTGCTCGCAGAAGGATGCCGCGCCGACATGCTGCTGGTCGACGACAGCGTGCCGCTGCGGCCGCGGCTGATCGCGGTGGTATCAGGCGGAAAGCTCGTGCATCTCACTGATGCGACGCGACTGCTCGCTGCGGCGGCGACGCCGCGCGAGGCTGTTGTTGCGGCCTGAACCGGTTATGCTCGGGCAATGACAGATTTTCCCCGCTACGCGATCTACTTCGCAGCCGGCGCCGACAGCGCCCTCTCCCGCTTCGGCGCCAAGCTGCTCGGCTATGATGTCTACACCGGTGAGGAGATGCCGTTCCCTGCCGACGCATCGCGTGTTGCGCCGGATTGGCGCGACGTCACGGCCGATCCCCGCAAATACGGTTTCCACGGCACGCTGAAGGCGCCGATGTCGCTGGCGCCAGGCAGGACTGAAGCCGAGCTCGTCGCAGCCTGCGCGGCCTTTGCCGGCAAGGCGCGGCCGATGCCGTCAATCCGTCCGGTCGTCGACTCCATCAGCGGCTTCATTGCGGTGATTCCGACCGAGCCGGTGGGCGCGCTCCAGCAACTTGCCGCCGATTGCGTCCGCGAATTCGACGACTTCCGCGCGCCCATGACGGCGGAAGACCGCGCGCGGCGCAAGCCCGACAAGCTCACTGAGCGGCAGCGCGACTATCTCGACCGCTGGGGTTACCCTTACGTGATGGAAGAATTCCGCTTCCACATGACGCTGACGGGACGCCTGGATGCAGAACGGCGCGGGCCGATCCTGGAGATGCTGCGCGCGAGGTTTGCGACGCTCGGCCTCGAGACGCTGGTGATCGACCGGATCGCGCTGTTCAAGCAGGATGATGCCAGGGCGCGCTTCCGCTTTGTCGGCGAGTGGGCGTTGGCGAAGTAGGCCTCAGCGCCAGCTCGCGAGATTGAAGGCAAGCGCCACGGCGCCAACCAGAATGAGGCTGGTCGCCCAGATTGCATCCAGATTGAACCAGCTTCGCGCGACGAACCTCAATCCCAGATAGCGGTAGACCAGCCACGCCAGACATCCGCCGGCACTGACCATGGCGACAACGTGCACCAGGGACACCAGCACCGCCATCCCGAGACTTGTCTTCAGAAGACTTGCCTTCATCAGCGCGCCCGCCGCCTCATGGCCGGCATCGAGCTCGAAGGCCTGGCAGAGCCCGAGATAGATCGGCACGAGCATCAAGGCCGCGCCGTGGGCAATGGCAACGGCGAATGACCAGAGCGCCAATTGCGTTGGCGGAATTCGTGCCAGCGTGCGCGGATGGCGTCGCTCGATCAGCCGATAGACGCCGAAGCCGATGACGAGAAGACTCGCGCCGAGCTGGATCGAACGCTGCCACTCGGCCAGCACGAGCAGGAACGCGAATGGCAGCAGCACGAGAAGTGTTGCCAGGAGATGTCCGGCCGCCAGAGCCCACAACGCGCGGAACAGCGCGCGCGGGCTCTTGTCCATGAGCCCAGCCGAAACGGCGAGCGGCCATCCCATTCCCGGATTGACGCCGTGATAGAGACCGCTCGCAACAAGAGCGAGCCACAGCCAGCCGAGCGGCCAACTCCCGTGCTGCCAGCCTAGGCCGACGGGTAGCAAAAGGAGTCCGTCGAACAATCGCCGCCCTCCAGCCTGATCTGGTGCGCACGATATCCGTCGGGGAAGCTCACGAAATAGTCCTTGGCGAGCTCGAGGCCGCCGTCGCGGCCGACATTGGCCATGACTTCGACGCCCGGAACCCCATCGGGATAGAATTGATCATCCCAGGTGGAATACAGCGAATTGGTCCAGTACACGCGCTTGCCGTCGCGGCTGATCTCGACCATCTGCGGACCGGCCGCAAATGCCTTGCCGTTCGGATGGGGCGTGCGGCGCGCGATGCCGCCGATGTGAACCGAGCCCGCGAGCTTCGGCTTTCGCGGATCACTCACATCGTACTGGCGCATCTCACCAGTGCCCCAGCACGAGACATAGAGAAACCGGTCATCCATCGACAGGTCGATGTCGGTCACCAGCGGTGGCACGGCGCCAAATCCCTGCAGCAGCGGCGGGAGCTTCTCCTTTGGCGCGGGCTCGGGCGGGATCGTCGCCGTCTTCTCCGCATGGAATTTTCCGCCTTCGCGCCACCAGGTCCAGATCGACGCTTCGAGGTTGGTGGTGTCGACCACAACGCCAACGAAGCCGTATTCGCGAACCGGATCGTGCGCGGGCCGCACCTCCAGCGCCATCTGATGATTGGCGCCGAGGTCGATGGTCTGCACGTTGCGACGGGCGCGGAGATCCCAGAAGTGGAGACGATGGCCATATTTGTTCGCCAGCAGATCTTCCGCGACGATCCCGTTCTCGAACTGCGGCGGCAACGCCCATTCGCTCGTCACCATGTAGTCGCGCGGCAGGTTCCACCAGAAATCATAATGCAGTGTCTGCGGACCGCGGTCGATCTCCCACCGTCCAAGGACCTCGAACGTCTCGCAATCCATGATGAAAACGCCTGGAGGCCCGTTGGTGCCGTCCTTGCCGCCGCCGCCCAGCGTGCTCACATAGACGCCGTCCGGCCCGCAATGGATGGTATGCGGCCGCGAGTAGCCGGTCTTCTTGAAGATTTCCTCGGGCTCGATGATCTTGTGGATTTTGGCTTTGGTCGGATCGGGCTTGGTATCGATGATGTAGATCCGCGACGAGCGTATCCCGGGGATGATGAGATAGCGCCGCTCGATGAAGGCGTGTCCGGCGAGCGGAGACAAGGCGGAGGAACAGGCATTCCAGCCGAAGTGATGAAACTCATCGCCCTTGTTGGGCATCGTCACCGTGTGGACGATTTGGCTGTAGGTCGGCGATCCCGGCTTGACGTCGATGACCGCGAGAGCATCCGGTTTTGAGAAATCCGGACTGAGCAGCAGCGTGTAGGCAAAGTTCTCTGCAGGTGCTTCCATCGCCAGCTTAGGCGATGCGTGAAAGGTGGGATCCGGCCTCATCGTCATGGCACTGCCTCCCTGTTTCGTCGGCTCGCTCCAACCTGGCTCGGAATAGCGGCATAATGAAGAGCTGCTCAGCGACGTCTTGAGAAGCTCCGCGGACCTGGTTGGCGAGCGTGCAAGGAGCGTACAATATGTCATCGCCGGCGTGCGGAAAACCGCCCGAACCGCGCTAATTCGACGCCCTCAGCCAGACGGAAGCCGGCGGGATCAGGCCAGCGCGCACCTCACACTCGGCGTCGCCCCCGCGAAGGCGGGGACTGCCGAGAGAGCTAGCGACAACCGAGTGGGTGCGGCGCTACTTCCCCCACCGCAACGCCAGCGCATCCCGCTCCTTCGCGAGTTCCAGCAGCCCTGCCCGCGTTGCCGGGTGCAGCGGCTGGAGCGGATGCCGCACGGCGTCCGATTTGATCACGCCGCCGGCCTGCATCATGGCCTTGCAGGCGATCAGGCCGCATTGGCGGTTTTCGTAGTTGATCAGCGGCAGCCAGCGCTCATAGGCGGCCTTTGCCTCTTCGCGCTTGCCGGCGAAATAGGGATCGATGATCTGGCGGATGCCGTCGGGATAGCCGCCGCCCGTCATCGCGCCGGTGGCGCCGGCGTCGAGATCGGCGAGCAGCGTGATGGCTTCCTCGCCGTCCCACGGTCCCTCGATATCCTTGCCGCCCGCCTCGATCAGGCTGCGGAGCTTTGCCGCCGCGCCCGGCACCTCGATCTTGAAATAGCGGATGTTGGCGAAGTCGCGCGCCAGCCGCGCGAGCAGCTCAACCGACAGCGGCGTTCCGGCAACAGGCGCGTCCTGGATCATGATTGGAATGTTGATCGCGCCGGACAGCACCTTGAAGAACTCGACGATGCCCTTCTCGGGCACGCGGAAGGTCGCGCCGTGATAGGGCGGCATCACCATCACCATCGCGGCCCCCGCCGCCTCCGCCTGCTGGCTGCGCGCCGCGCAGACGGCCGAGCTGAAATGCGTGGTGGTGACGATCACGGGAACCCGGCCCGCGACATGCTCCAGCACCGCATGCATCACGGTTTCGCGCTCGGCATCGGTGAGCACGAACTGCTCGGAGAAATTGGCGAGGATACAGAGACCATTCGAGCCCGCATCGATCATGAAATCGATGCAGCGGCGCTGGCCCTCGAGGTCGAGCTCGCCGCGCTCGTCGAAGATGGTGGGCGCGACCGGGAACACGCCGCGATAGGGGCGCTGGGCGTTGTGTGGGGTGGCCGGCATCGAACTCTCCATCCTTGATACGTCTGTTGCGGCACTCCCGCAGCGCCACAGATGTACCCGCCGCGTGAAGCGGCGGCAATGCCGTTCGCGCGACGCCCAGACGGATGACGATCGAGGTTATGCGGTCTTCACGGCCCCCAAAAAGCCCTCGACCGCGACGCGAAGACGATCGGCATCGCCCGACATCTTCTTCACGGATTCGGACAGCACCGTGCCGGCGTTGCCGGTTTCCTGGTTGAGTCTCGCGACGCTGCCGATGGTGTCGGTGACCTCGCGGGTGCCCTGGGCGGCCTGCTGGAAGTTGCGCGAGATCTCGGTGGTGGCCGCGCGCTGCTCCTCGACGGCGGCTGCGATCGCCGTCATCTTCTCGTCGATGCCGCTGATGGCGCCCCCGATCGAACGGATGGCGGTCACGGCCTGGCCCGTCGCGCCCTGGATCTCCTCGACCTGGCGCGAGATTTCTTCGGTTGCGGTTGCGGTCTGCGCGGCGAGGCTCTTGACCTCGCCGGCGACCACGGCAAAGCCGCGGCCGGCCTCGCCCGCACGCGCCGCTTCGATGGTCGCGTTCAGCGCCAGGAGATTGGTCTGGCCGGCGATGGCGTTGATCATCTTCACGACCTCGCCGATCCGGCTCGCGGTCTGATCGAGGATCTCGACCGTCGCGTTGGTCCGCTCGGCCTGCGACACCGCCTCGCGCGCCTCGCGGGCGCTCAACTGCACCTGTGCGGAGATCTCGCCGACGGATGCGGAGAGTTCCTCGGTCGCGGCCGCGATGGTCTCGAGATTGTTGGTGGCCTGCTCGGCTGCGGAAGAGACTGCCGCGGTCTGGCTGGTCGACTCTGATACCAGCGTGCGCACATCGGTCGCGGTGGCATCGAGCTCCCTCGCCGACGCCGCGACACTGTGGATCACCGCCTGCACGGTGTCGTCGAAGCTGCGGCATGCGTCGTCCACGGTGCCGGAGCGGGCGAGTTGCAACGCCTGCTGCGATTCGCGTTCCTGGCCCAGCCGCTCGGCGGTCGCCGCGCTCTCGCGCAGGCTCTCGAGCGCGGCAGCCATGGTGCCGAACTCGTCGGGATATCGGGATCGCGGCACGGGCGTCGCATAATCACGGGCGCCGATTCGCGCGATGGCGTCGAGGATGGCGCGGACCGGGCGCATCAGGCGATTGCGCACCACGTAGACGCCGGCGAGGGTCACGGCGAGCGCGAGCAGAAACGCGAGCGACTGCACGATGAGGTTGGTGAGCGCCTTGGTCTGCACGGCCTCGGCACGCGCGATCGACTGATCCAGCGCTTTGGTCGCGACCCCGACAATGAGCGGGAACGGCGACTGGCAGAGCGTATTCCACTCCGAAGCGGGCATCGCGGGCTTGCCGCTGCCGTCGAGATTCTTGGTGAGATCGCCGATCTGCTTCAGGACGCCATCGGTCTTGGTCTTCGCGTCCGACGCTGCCGTCACCAGCTCCGCCGTCACGTCGGGCGCGGCCAGCAACTCGGCCATGCCCGCCCAGCCGGAGGCGATCGTGCCGTCCCATTGCGCCACCGACCGCTTCTGAACGTCGTCGAGCGGCTTGCTGCTGTTGATGTTCGAGCGAAGCGACGAACAATGGACCCCATAGCGGTCGCGCACCTGCCAGGCGAAGCGGCGGACCTGGATCATGCGGGCGATGTAGGGATCGTTCATCCAGGCGCGGTTCGACACCGCGGTGGAGGCGAGGTTCGCAGTGTCGATGACCTTGGTGACGGCATCGTACCAGGAATTGGTTCGCTCCATCTTGCGCTCGGCGCGCGGAAGCCTGGCCTCGTCGTAGAACAGCTGGAATTGCGGCGCGGCTTCGTTCCAGCGCTGCTTCAGCGTGCCGGCGAGCTCGTCGCGGCGTGCGAAATCGACGGTCGGGAGTGCAGCGCTGATCCCTTCATAGCCGCCCTGCTCGGCCTTCTCGGCTTCGGCGAGTTTTGCCTTGGGATCGTCCTCGCCAAGGATGGCGCTCTGGGCATCGCCACGATTGTTGCGCAACGCGAGCACGCCATGGAAGATCGCCTTGTCGGCAGCGGCGAGCCGCGCCGTCTCGAGACTGTCGCTGTAGCGACCGAACGCTCCGAACATCTGGATCGCGGTAGAGGCCAGCGCACCGGCGGCCAGCAGAGCCATCAAGGTCAGGAGAAGCGAGCTTACCGATTTCTTAAACATTGCCATGAGTCAGGGGGCCTGCATTGTACTGCCGGCCACCCTGCATCGCGACATGCCAAGGATCGGTTAAGGTTTTAGTCAAATTGCCGGAAGTGCCCGGTCTGTAAGCGCTTTAAGACTAGCGAAATCAGGCAACCTTGGTGAAATCCGGCGGCCGGCGCTCGGCGAAGGCGGTGAAGGCCTCGCGTGCTTCCGCCGTGCGCAAACGCTGCGCGAATTGCTCGCCTTCGGCCTGCATCTGTGCGACCAGCGCCTCGCCGTTGCGCATCAACTTCTTGGTCGCAGTAAGCGCGCCGGCCGGCTGGCGAGCGAGCCGCTGCGCCAGCGCGAGCGCCTCGGCATCGAGCTTGTCGAGCGGCACCACACGGTTGGCAAGGCCCCATTCCAACGCCGACCTCGCCGGTACGGTCTCGCCCAGCGCGAACATCTCGTAGGCGCGGGCGTAGCCGATGCGTGCCGGCATCAGCAGGCTGGAGGCGGCCTCCGGCACCAGCGCGAGGCTGACGAAGGGCGTCGACAATTGCGCGTTGTCGGCGAGCACGACGAGGTCGCAATGCAGCAGCATCGTGGTGCCGACGCCGACGGCGCGGCCCTGCACGGCCGCGACGAGCGGCCGGGTGCAGCGCGCCAGCGACTGGATGAAGCGCACGACGTTACGGCTGCCTTCGGACTTGCCGGCTGCCACGGCGGCGAATTCGCCGACATCGTTGCCGGCGGTGAACATGTCACCCTCGCCGCGGATCAGGATCACGCGGGCGGACGGATCGAACTCGGCGGATTCGATGGTGTCGGCGAGCTTGCCGTACATCGCATCCGTCAGCGCGTTCTTCTTGTCGGGGCGCGCCAGCGTGAGGGTGAGAATTCCGTTGTTGTTCTCGATCCGGACGTGCTCGGTCATGGGTCTCTCCTTTAGTCGTCTGAAGGTCTTGGAAACTTGTCCTGAATGCTGGTCAGCCAGCGCGCGACGATGTCGATCTCCGCGCTGGTAAATCCGTCCGTCAACGCGGCGTTGATCTGCGCCGCGTCAGTCTTCGCCTGCGTCAGCACGGTGCGCCCCTTCGGCGTCAGCCATACGCGCCAGGCCCGGCCATCCTCGCGATCGGCCCGCCGCTCGACCAGCCTCGCCGCAGCACTGCGATCGACGAGGCCTGAGATGCCGGCCGGCCCCATGTCGAGCGCCGCGCCTGCCTCGCCCATCAGCACGCCGTCCTGCTTGCCGAGGATGAACAACAGCCCCGCCTGCGCCGGCGTGACCTCGTTCTGCGGCTGCGCCGCCATCCAGCGCTGCAAACGGCGTTGCGCGACGTTCAGGAGGTAAATAAGCCGATGATGCCTCGCTGCGGCTTCTTTATTTCGCATGCGAAATAGATAGCCGAGCCGAACCGGATTGTCAAAGGGAGACGGCTACGCGGCGCGGCAGCCATCGAGGAACAGCGCCGCGCAGGTTTGCACGCGGCGCTCGATCTGCTTGCGTGACGGCAGCGGCATGCCCCCATAGATCGCCGCGCGCTGCGGCGCCGATGCGACCATGCCGATCAGCATGCCGGCAACTTCCTCCGCATCATCGATGGCGATGCGCTTGCGCTTGACCTGGACACGCAGCCAGCCCGCGAGCGTACTGACGGTGCGGGAAATGCCGTTGCTGTAGAAGTTGGCGGCGAGCTCGGGGAACGCGGCGGATTCCTGCAGCACCATGCGCTGCAGCGCCACGACCTCAGGATCGAGCGCGAGATCGGCGCAGGCCAGCAGCGCGGCACGCAGGCCCGTCTCGATATCGACCTCGTCGCTTCCTTGCAGATCGACGGCGGAGAGCAGCCGCTCGAGCCTGTCCGCGCACATCGCCTCGAACAGCGCGGCCTTGCCCGGAAACAGGCGATAGAGCGTCTTGGTCGAGATGCCGGCGCGGCGTGCCAGCTCTTCGGTGCTGGTCGCGGCATAGCCGTCGACGGCGAAGGCGTGGCGCCCGGCGTCGAAGACGATCTGCCTCGTCTCCTCGTCGCTGCGCAGTTGCGGCCGCCCGCGGGGGCGGCATTCACCTGATGGCTTTGCCTGAGCCATGCTTTTAAATGACGCCTGTCATTCCATTGACAATTCCAAAGCTAGTCTCATTTTGGAAATCGTCAAGTTTCCTAATTCAGGGGAGCCGGCCATGTCCGTCCACACGACCCCATCTGCTGCGACCCAAACCGCTATTCCAGCAACCGTGCCGGAGGGCGTGCTGCCCACCGCACCGACCGGCGTCCGCCGGCAAAAAATCAATCTCCGCAAGCTGTTGCTGATGGGTGCGGCGATCGTCGCGCTGGCCGGCGCGAGCTGGTACGGCTACGACTACTGGACCGTCGGGCAGTACCTCGTCTCCACCGATGACGCTTATGTGAAGGCTGACAACACCACGATCGCGCCGAAGGTCAGCGGCTACCTCGACCGCGTCCTGGTCGGCGATAACGAGCATGTGAAGGCCGGCCAGGTGCTCGCCAGGATCGACGATCGCGACTTCCGCGTCGCGCTCGACCAGGCCAAGGCCGACGTCGCCGCCGCGAATGCGACGGTGACAAGCAAGCAAGCGCAGCTCGAGGTCCAGGAGGCCGTGATCGCGGCGGCAAGAGCGACCATTGATGTCGACAATGCCGCGAAGGTTTTCGCGAAGCAGGAGAACAAGCGCTACACCGATCTCGCGGCAACGGGTTTCGGCAGCGTGCAGAACGCGCAGCAGGCGCAAGCGCGCGACGCCGGCGCAGACGCGGCGATCCAGCGCGATATCGCCAATCTCACCTCCGCCTTGAAGCAGGTCGATCTCCTCAACGCCGAGATATTGCAAGCCAGGGCCGCCGCCGCACGCGCGGCCGCACTCCAGCGTCAGGCCGAGCTCAATCTCGGCTACACCACAATCGTCTCGCCGATCGACGGCGTGGTCGGCAACCGCTCCTTGCGCGTCGGCCAGTTCGTACAGGCGGGCACGCAGCTGATGGCCATCGTGCCGGCCGAGGGCGCCTATGTGGTCGCCAACTTCAAGGAGACGCAGCTCACCCACGTGCAGGCCGGCCAGGCCGTCGATATCGAGGTCGACACCTTCCCGGGCCAGGTCGTGCACGGCCACGTCGATTCCATCGCGCCGGCGAGCGGCCAGGAGTTCGCGCTGCTGCCGCCCGACAACGCCACCGGCAATTTCACCAAGGTGGTGCAGCGCATCCCCGTCAAGATCGCGCTCGATGCCGCGCACGGTCCCGCGATCGCGCTACGGCCGGGCATGTCGGTGATCCCGACTATTGCAACACGTTCGACCGCGCCGACCGCGAATGCGGCCGTGACGCCCAAGACAAACGTAAAGGCGAAGCTCGTTTCCGGAGGGTCGTGCTATGTCAAACAGCCTCTCACTTTCGACGCCAGCAACACCGGCCGCGACGCCTGATCCGGCAATAGCCGACCCGAACCGCGCGAGTGCCGCGATCTGGATCGCCGTGCTCGCCGCCATGATCGGCTCGTTCATGGCGATCCTGAACATCCAGATCACCAACGCCTCGCTGGCCAACATCGAGGGCGGCATCGGAACCGGCGCCGACAACGGCTCCTGGATCTCGACGTCGTATCTGATCGGCGAGATCATCGTGATCCCGTTGACCGACTATTTGAGCCGCGTGTTCTCGTTCCGCCGCTACATGCTGGCGAGCGCGACGCTGTTCGCGGCGTTCTCGGTCGCCTGCGCCTTCACACATGATTTGCCGTCGATGATCGCGATGCGCGGCCTGCAGGGCTTTGCCGGCGGCGTGCTGATCCCGATGGCGTTCACGCTGGTGCTGACCAAGCTGCCGAAGCCGCAGCAGCCGGTGGGTCTTGCGATCTTCGCGCTGTCCGTCACCTTCGCACCCGCGATCGGCCCGACCATCGGCGGCTATCTCACGGAGAACTACGGCTGGCGTACCATCTTCTTCGTCAACGTGATCCCGACCGCGGTGATGGTGGCGGCGCTCTATCTGACGCTGGAGAAGCAGAAGATGCAGCTCGGTCTCTTGAAGGAAGGCGACTGGGCCGGCATCTTCACCATGGCGATCGGGCTGTCGGCACTGCAGGCCGTGCTCGAGGAAGGCAACAAGGACGACTGGTTCTCCTCGCCCTTCATCGTCAAGCTCGCCGTGATCGCGGCCGTCAGCCTGACGCTGTTCGTCACGATCGAGCTCACGATCGAGAAGCCGCTGATCCGGCTGCGTCTCCTGACGCAGCGTAATTTCGGCTTCGGCACCATTGCGATGACGATGGTCGGCTTCGCGCTGTTCGGCTCGGTCTATATCCTGCCCGCCTATCTCGGCCAGGCGCAGGGCTACAACGCCGAGCAGATCGGCAATGTGCTGGCCTGGACCGGCCTGCCGCAGCTCGTGCTGATCCCGCTGATCCCGAAGCTGATGCAACGCTTCGACACGCGCTATATCGCGATCACCGGCCTTCTGATCTTCGCCTATAGCTGCTTCATGAACACGGCGATGTCGCCGGACTATGCCGGCGACCAGCTCTGGATTCCGAACATCGTGCGTGCCGTGGGACAGGCCATGGTGCTGACGCCGCTGACCTCGGTGCTGACGGGCGGCATCGCGCCGCAGGACGCGGCCGCGGCCTCCGGCATCAGCAACATGTTCCGCAATCTCGGCGGCGCGATCGGCACGGCGACGCTCGCGACCATCATCACCAAGCGCGAGCAGTTCCACTCCAACATCATCGGCCAGTCGGTCACGCTCGGCCGCGAGGAAGTCCGCACCCGCATCGCGCAGATGACGGATTACTTCATGGCCCACGGCGTGCCCGACCCCCACGCCGCGCGCGAGCAGGCCATCATCGCGCTCGGCAAGACGGTCAAGCGCCAGGCGCTGGTGATGGGCTATTCCGACGCCTTTGCCGTGATCGGCATCGTGCTGGTGATCGCCGCGATCGCGGTGCTGCTGACGCGGCGCGTGAAGGCGGCCGGTGGGCCGGTGCATTAGGCTCTTCTTCCCCCTCTCCCCGTTCTTACGGGGAGAAGGTCGGGGTGAGGGGCCTCTCTCCACACGTGAGATCGTCGAGGGACCTGTACCCCCTCACCCGGATCGCAAGAGCGATCCGACCTCTCCCCGCAAGCGGGAGAGGTGAAGAGCCGCCTCACGGCGCGCAGGTGAAGCTGGACGCCTCCGTGACCGGGCCGCTCTTGTAACGCGGCCAGGACGGCCAGCGGCACAGCGGCATCGCGCGCAACACGGCAAACGACGGCGCCTCGACCTTCTGCTCGCTAACTTCGAGATCGCCGGGCGCCTTGCCCTTCTCGACCCAGTCGACCAATGCGCTCAGCATGTCGACATTGGCCGGCGCGCCGGAGCCGACATGGTCGACGCCGGGGGCGGTGTAGAGCCGCGCGAATTCCGCCGTCTCGGCCTTGCCGAGCTTGCGCTCGACGCTTTCGAAATAGCGGATGCCGGCATAGGGGCTCTGCGCGTAGTCGGCCATGTGCTCGAGCATGATCAGCCGGCCGCCGCGTCCGCGAAAACGGCTGAGATCCGGATCGGTCGAATCCATCAGGCTCGAGACCTCTAGCAGCCGCGCCTTGTGCTCCTCGACCTTGTAGGTGGTGACGTCGAGCTTGGGATCGCGTGCGAACACATGTTGAATGCCGCCGGCGCCGTAGATCCAGGCGATGCCGTTGTTGGGGGCAGGCGGCTGCGCGGGTGGCGCTGTGCCAAGCCACCACGCCACCCAGCCACCGGTCGGTCCGATCGCCGCCGCATCCTCGCCCGACACGCCCCAGCCCGGATAATCGTCGAGCCCGTTGGCGAGCGCGAACGGGAATTTGTAGGTCCCGTGCAGCGTGTTCACGGCCTTGATCTGTGCATCGGTGAGGCACTGATCGCCGCTCTGGCCCGCCGCACAACGCAGCGTCTCGACCTTGAACGCTGCCTTGCAGGCTACGGGGTCCTGCACCAGCGCATTATCGGAGCCGTCGGCCTTGTCGCAAGCCTGCCGCACGGAATCGGCCACGAGCTTGACCTGCGCCGGATTGATCCAGCCCTCGCCCATGGTCGCGAGCCCCGAGCGCGTGCCGGCATGCTGCAGGCCGACCCAGTTGATCACGGGCACGCGGGCGAAGATGCCATCGAAATCATCAGGGTAACGCTGCGCCATGGTGAGGCCTTCGCGGCCGCCCTCGGACGAGCCCATGAAGTACATTTTTTCCGGCTTCTTGCCGTATGTGCGCTCCATCAGCCCAACCGCGGCGTCGCGCACCTTCTTGTAGGCACGGTGGGCGAAATTCTCGAAGGCTTCGTCATTCAGCGCGAACAGTTGCGGCGGCTCGCCTGGCTTGGACTCATGGCCGGAATCGGTGCCGTAGGTGACGAAGCCGCGCGCCAGCGGCGACGGCTTGTCGAACGGATAGGCCGGCGGCAGCCCAAGGCCGGTGATCAGCACGCCGTTAAAGCCCCCACCGCCATACTGAACGGAGCGCCCGTTCCATTCGACGGGAAGGTTGACCTGGAATTTAATCGGCGGCGCCTTGGGATCGGTTGGGTCGATGTGACCCAGCACCTTGCAGAAACCGGGATTGGCCGGCGTGATGCGCCCAGACGGCGTCGGCCCGCGCTCGGCGACAGCCAGTTGCGACGGCGCCAGCAATGTCGCGGAAACGATCTTCACGGCATCGGCGCCGCCAGCGAGGCTTTTGCAGACCATCTCCGCATCCTCCGCCAGCGTCGCCGCCGACACGGCATTCGCACTCAGCGCGACCGCCGCACCCACGAGCAATGCACACCGCTTCGCGTTCTTTCGCGTCATCGTTTCCACCCTGGCTTTCCCTATTTTTGTATCCGACGGTTGGCCGCATTCAATGCAACCTTCGCCCTTCCGTCAATCGCTTGCGCTGGCCTTCCTTCAGAACGATCCCAGCGCGCTGCCCAGGGCGATCACAGCCACCAGCGCCAGCAGCGAGGTCACGATGCCGACCATGACGATGTCGAAATAGCTATCGCGATGCGTCAGGCCGCAGATCGCGAGCAGGCTGACCACCGCGCCATTGTGCGGCAGGATGTCGAGCGTCCCCGAGCCGATCACCGCCACGCGGTGCATCAGCGCAGGGGCTATGCCGGTGCGCGCGGCGAGCTCGACATAAGTCTGGCCGAGCGCGTCGAGGGCAATGGTCAGGCCGCCTGACGCCGACCCGGTCAGAGCGGCCAGGATGTTGGTCGCGACCGCTAGCGAGACCAGCGGTCCGCCTTCGATCGCCAGCACCCAGTCGCGCACGATCGTAAACGCCGGCAGCGAGGCGACGACCGCGCCGAACCCGACGAGGCTCGCGACGCTGAACGCAGGCAGGACGGATGCATTGGCTCCGGCGTCCATGGTGCGGCGAAGCGCCGGCAGGCGAGCCCGGTTCAGCACGATGGTCGTGACGATGGCCGCAGTCAGCGCGACCGCGACCGACCACACGCCTGCGACGGCCGCGAGCGTGGTTTCACCAAAACGCTGCTCGGCGAGATAGCTGACATCGAGCCGCGGCAGCACTACGAGCGACATCACCAGATTCACGATGACGACCACGATCAGCGGCGCGATCGCACTCCACACGGGCGACGGCCGCTCGCTGCGCTGACCGTGCTGGAGTTCCGCCGGATCGAACTCGCGCGCGGTCGTGGCGCGCTCGCGCACGAGCTCGTCGGCGGCGGCGCGCTCGGTCGCGCCCTCGATGTCGTCGCCATAGCCTTCTCCGGTACGGCGCGCTGCGGCTTCAGCGCGGTGCAGCCACCACAATCCTGTCACGAGCATGATGAGGGAGGCGATGATACCGAGACCTGGCGCTGCGAACGGCGTCGTGCCGAAGAACGGCATCGGGATCGCATTCTGGATCGACGGCGTGCCCGGCAAGGCCGACATGGTGAAGGTCGACGTTCCCAGCACGATCGCAGCCGGGATCAGGCGACGCGGGATCGAAGCCGCGCGAAACAGCGAGCGGGCCATGGGAACGATGACGAAAAACGCAACGAACAGGCTGACGCCGCCATAGGTCACCGCGGCACCGGCGAGCACCACCGCCAGGATCACGCGACGCTCGCCGAGGCGCTCCGCCATGAAGGCGGCGACCGACGTGACCGCACCGCTATCGTCCATCAGCTTGCCGAAGACCGCGCCAAGCAGGAAGATCGGGAAGAATTGCGCCAGAAATCCCGCCGCATGCACCATGAACACCTGGGTCAGGTTCGCAAGCAGCGGCTCGCCGCCGAACAACGCGGCAACGAGCGCTGCAAACGGCGCCAGCAGAAGCACGCTCCAGCCGCGAAAAGCGAACAGGACGAGCAGGGCGAGCCCGACGAGGAGGCCGAGAAGACCCATGCCTCAGCACTCCGACAGCAGGACGTCGAGATCGGCGGTCGATTGCCGGCCGATGTCGGCACCGTGCGCGGCGAGAAACGCGTCCGCGGCCAGGCGCCCCTCGGCGCGCAGCATCGAGACGAACTCCCATTCGGCGTTGAGCTTGGATGACGCGCCGAACTTCGCCAGCATGTCGCTCTTGACGCGGTGGGTCCGCATCTTTGCCCAGCGCGCGCCCTCGCCGCTGCCGGGGTCGGCCGCCTGGCGCAGCAGCGCGATCATGCGCAATTCCTTCATCAGGGGCGAATTGAACGAAATCTCGTTCAATCGATTGAGAATCTCCGCAGCCGTCCGCGGCTCTTCGAGCGTTTCGGTCGGATTGATCTGCACCAGGATCGTGTCGTGCGCATCGCTTTCGCGAATAAGCGGCGTGATCGTGGGGTTGCCGGCGAAGCCGCCGTCCCAATAGGGTTCGCCGTCGATGTCGATCGCGCGGAACATGGTCGGCAGGCAGGCCGACGCCAGCAGCACGTCCGCCGTGATCTCGGCATTGCGGAAGATCCGTCCACGGCCGGTGCGCACCCGCGTCGCGGTGACGAACAGCTTTATTGGCGAGTTCGCGAGCCGCTCGAAATCGATACTCTCGGCCAGCACGGCGCGCAGCGGATTGTAGCCGGTCGGATTGAGATCGTAGGGCGACAGCACGCGCGACATCAAATCGGTGAGAATGTAGAAGGGCGACGTATCGAGCGTCCAGCGCCCCATCAATCGATCGAGCGGCGAGCGCTGGAGCGGACTAAAGGCGGCAGCCTTCGAAACGCGGCGCCAGTATTTTTCGAGCGCGTCGCGCGCGCCCTCGGCGCCACCGGCCGTCCAGCCGTCCGCCAGCACGGCCGCGTTCATCGCGCCTGCGGAGGTTCCGGAGATCGCTGCGATCTCTAGCCATCTCTCTTCCAGGAGGCGGTCGAGCACACCCCAAGTGAAGGCGCCGTGCGAACCGCCGCCCTGAAGCGCGAGATCAATCAGTACGGCGTCTCGTTCCATGGCGGACACTCACGCAACTGAAGCTCAAATTCGACGTGATTGTAGCACGCCGAGGATGACAGCAGTGTGGGAGCTGTGACCGCAAGATGCAACCGGAACGTAGGGCGGTTCAGTGCTCGAATACCAGCCGTGCGCCGACCGTGCCCTCAAGCGCGCGGATCTGCGCAAGCAGCGCGCCTGAATCCTCGCCCCCGAGGTCGGCGTCGAGCACGACGTAGCCGAGGTCGCCGGCGGTCTCCAGATATTGCGCGACGATGTTGATGTCGCGCTGGAGGAAAACCTCGTTCAGCCGCCGCAGCATGCCCGGCACGTTGCGATGGACATGGCTGAAGCGCGCACCGGCGGGACGCAAGTGCAGTTGCACCTCCGGGAAATTCACCGCGCCCATGGTCGATCCCGTGATGAAATAGTCGACCAGTTTTCGCGCGACTTCCCCGCCGATGCGCTCTTGTGCTTCCTCGGTCGAGCCGCCGATATGCGGGGTGAGGATGACGTTCTCGAGGCCCTGCACCGGGCTCTTGAAGCGATCCGAGTTCGAGGACGGCTCGACCGGAAACACGTCAATGGCTGCGCCGGCGAGATGGCCGTCGCGCAGGGCGCCCGCGAGCGCATCGAGATCAACCACGGTGCCGCGGCTGTTGTTGATCAGGAACGAGCCTGCTTTCATCGCCCGCACCTCCGTCTCGCCGATCATGCCCGCGGTCTCCGGCGTCTCGGGCACGTGAAGGCTGACGACATCGCTCTGCGCCAGCAGCTCTTCCAGCTTCTCGACCGGCTCGGTGTTGCCGTGGCGGAGCTTGTCGGTGCGGTCGAAATAGATCACGCGCATGCCGATCGCTTCGGCCAGCGTCGAGAGCTGCGAGCCGATATTGCCGTAGCCGATGATTCCGAGCGTGCGGCCGCGCACCTCGCGGCTGCCGGTCGCCGACTTGTCCCAGCCGCCCTCATGGGCCGACACCGAGCGCGGGAAGATGCGCCGCAGCAGCATCACGATCTCGCCGATCACGAGCTCGGCGACGCTGCGCGTGTTGGAAAACGGCGCGTTGAACACGGGAATGCCGCGCTTGCGGGCCGCCAGGAGATCGACCTGGTTGGTGCCGACGCTGAAGCAGCCAACCGCGAGAAGCCCGTCCGCGGCCGCGAGCACCTCATCGGTGATCTGGGTGCGCGAGCGGATGCCGAGCAGCGACACGCCCTTCAGCGCGCGCCGCAGGTCTTCGCCGTCCAGCGCCTTGGTCAACCGCTCGACATTGGTGAAGCCCGCGCTCCGGAACAGGTCGACAGCGCTGTCATTGACGCCTTCGAGCAACAGCGCCTTCGCGTTCCGCTCGGGGCTTTGGCCTGGGGCTGGCATGGAATCTCCGTAGGTCACAGCTTTGCCGCAGCTCATAGACCGCGGGGGAGATGCAGCACAATAGGGTTTGGATATGGGGAGAAGATGGCGGGGCGGTAAGTGTTTACGGTGGCCGCCCGGTCAAATGACGTAAAACCCATGCGTGCCGTCGAGACGCAGCTGCTCGACCAAGCCATATTCCCAGTCGAGATAGGCCTGCATCGCGCGCTCGGCGACGTCAGTGCCCTCATAGGGCCGGCGGTAGCGGTGCGCCGGATCGGGCTTCGGCAGCACGCGCGGCGGGCCGACCTCGAGCTCACCCTCGTAACCGCCTTCGAGGACGTAGACCTCCCAGCCCATCTGCGCGAGCCAGGATGCCGTCATGTCGGCACGCACGCCCTTGTCGTCGGTCAGGAGGATGCGCGCGCCGCGCACGGGCGCGGCCATGTCGGTTTCCTGGACGAGCTGGCCACCGGGATAATGGCGGAAGCCGGGGAGATGGCCGGCCGCATACTCCTCTGCGTCGCGCACGTCGAAACGATAGAGCGTGCGATCGGTCTGAGCTGCGAGCGCCTTCGCCTCGCTCGCGCCGATATGGCGAACACCGGCGCGATAGGCGACGTCGCGCGCATTGGCCGGGCCCCCCTCGAATGGCCCGATCGCGCCACGCCGGTCCGCGCCATGATCGAGCGTGTGCCGCGCCAGCGTCCAGCCGATCGTGCCGTTGCGCAACGCCCGCACCTTGTTGGGCACGCCGGCGTTGATCAGCGACTGGGTGCCGATGATCGAGCGCGTGCGCCCGGCGCAATTCACGATGATGGTGGTCTCAGGGTCGGGCGCGGCCTGTCCTGCGCGCAGCACCAGCTCAGCGCCGGGCACGCTGACCGAGCCCGGAATGTTCATGGTCGCATATTCGTCGAAGCGGCGAACATCGAGGATGGCGATGTCGGCCTTGTCCGCGATCAGCTTTGCCACTTCGTCGGCACTGAACGACGGCGTGTGGCGGCGGGCCTCGACCAGCTCGCCGAATGCCTTGGAATAGGAATTGACGTCCTCGAACACCTGATAGCCCGCATCGCGCCAGGCCTTCAGCCCGCCGTCGAGCGCGCTGACATTGGTGTAGCCGAGCGCGGCAAGCCGCTCGGCGCCGGTTGCAACAAGTCCCTCGCCATCATCGTAGAGCACGATCGCGACGTCCTTGCGCGGCAACCGCAGCTCGGCCTCGATCGCGATCCGGTCCGCGGCCATGTTGGCGGCAAACAGCGGATGCCCGGTGGCGAAGCCGGCCTCGTACCTGAGATCGAGCAGCGCGATCTCCTCGCGGAGCAGCAGCGCGCGGCGGATATCGGCGGGGGTAACGGTGAAGAGCTTCATGGCGTGAACCCTGGCAAGTACGGCCAAGGGCTTTTGAACGATTGTCGCGCGCTTGGCTAGCCTTCGCGGCCGTTCACTCGCCCGGAACCAGCCGCCCGAGCGGCGGCTGCGCGGGACGCCGCAGCCTGCGGCGCGACAGATAGAGCAAAATGCCGGTGACCGAGAACAGCGGCATCAACGCTGCTGCAATCATGAAGGCGAGCTTGCCCGGCCAGCCCAGGAACGCGCCGCGATGGATGTCGAGCACGTTCGCGATGATCTTCTGGCCGAGCGTCTTGTCGGCATAGCGCTCCGCCGAAATCACCTGCCCCGTGACCGCATCCACGCGGAATTCGTCGCGCGTGGTATCGAGCGTCGAATCCTTCGGCCACGACCGGATCCGGATGACCGTGCCGGGTCCGGCGGGCAGCGTCAGCAACGCTCTGGAGAAATGTTTCCCCTCCTCATGCTGGAGCGTCGTCCATGCCTGATCGAATCCGATCGGCTGGGCCGGCTCGGGCCGGGCGGACGGACGCGGCACCTTTGCGGACATCTTCGGCTGCATCTTCGCAGCAGCGACCTCTGGACGCGACAGCAGCCAGACCACCCCGTCCTTGTACCAGTCGAACGAGTACCACAGCCCGGTCAGCGTCATCACCAGATAGACCGGCAGTACCCAGGTGCCGATGACGGCATGCAGCGAGCGGTGCAGGCCGCGCCCGCTGAGTCCGAGATTGGGTTTCAGCCACATCTTCACGCTGCCGGCGCGGCGCGGCCAGCGCAGCACGAGGCCCGAGATGAGCATGACGATCAGGCCGAGCGCGGCGATGCCGGTGATCTGGCGTCCCCACCCCTTGGCATCGCCGGGGATCAACAGCCATCGATGCAGCCTGCGCACGGTCGCGAAGAACTCCTCGCCACGCGGCGCACCCAGCACGCGCGCGTCGTAGGGATCGACATAGAGCGATGTCGGCCGCGCGCCCTGCTCGTCACGCGCGAAGCGGACACGCACCGCCGCGGCCGGATCGCTCGACAGCGTGACGGCCGAGACCTTGCCGAGGTCCTGCCCCGCCTTCAGCCGGGCCACCAGTTCGTCCGGCATCAGCGCCGGCGCCTGGCGCGGCGCGACCTGCATGATACCGCTATTCAGATGATCGCCGATCTCGTCCTCAAAGCTCATGATCGCGCCGGTCAGCGCGATCAAGGCCAGCAGCAGCGCAAGCACGAGGCCCGCGATCGAGTGAATCTGGTGCAGAGCGGCCTTGATGTGATGCCCCACCCTACTCATCGAAGCCAACCTTCTTGATAAGCGAGATCGCGGCCTGCTGACGTGCGGCGATCTGGTCGATCGAAATTGCATCGGCGATGAACGTGCCCATTTCGGCAACGATCGGTGCACGCTCCGCTGCTGCAAGCACGGGGTATTCCAACTCGGCAGCGGCAAAGATCCGCTGCGCTGCCGGCGTGACAAGGAATTCGAGGAATTGTCGCGCCAACGCCGGATGTGGCGCCTGTTTCGCGATGGCCGCGCCGGTGAGGTTCACATGCGTGCCGCCGCCCTTGAAGGTCGATGGCACCGCCTTGACCTCCATCGCCCAGGCACGCCAGTCGGCCCCTTCGCGTCCGTCGCGCAATTGCGCCAATGCCACGGTGTTGCCGATGCCGATCTTGCACGCGCCTTGCGCGATCTCGCGGATCACGTCGTTGTCCTTGCCATCAGGCTTGTGCGCGAGATTGGCCTTCAGCCCGGCGAGCCAGGCCTCCGTCGCGGCCTCGCCGTGATGGACGAGATAGGCCGCAACCAGCGCGACATTGTTCTGATGCAGCGGCGAGCGCATGCAGAGCTTGCCGCGCCATCTGGGATCGGAGAGGTCTTCATAGTCGATCGAAGCAAGCGCGCTGTCCTTGCGCACAAAGGCAACGCGCGGGCGGACGGAAAGCGCAAGCCATTGCGCGCCGTTACCACGGAGATTTGGAGGGACCACCTGGTCGAGACGCGACGGCGTGAAGGCTTGCGTCAGACCGCGGGTGGAGAGCTGGGTCGTCTTGTCCAGCCCGATCGTCATCAATAGGTCGGCAGACGACGCGTCACCTTCCGATACCAAGCGCTTGACGAGACTGTCCTCGACGAAGACGATTTTCACCTTGACGCCGCTGGCTTCCGTGAAGGCCGCAACGACAGGCTCGACCAGGGCAACCTCCCTGGTCGAATAGAGCGTGATCTCCTCGGCGCGGCTCGCACCTGTGGCAGCAAGGCAGGCAGACGCCGCCGCGATCAGGACCGCGATGGCTTTGTGCCGCACCGCCATCGCTAGAACTTCACCGTTGCCGACAGCGAAACGCGGCGCGCATCGCCGATCGCGACGTTCAGATTGTTGACGGCGGAGGGATAATAGACGGTGTCGAACAGGTTCTTGACGTTGAGCTGATAGATCACCGGCGTGTTCTGGTAGTTCGTCTCATAGGTCGCGAAAATATCGGCGACCACATAGGACGGCAAGAAGAAGCTGTTGATCGCATCACCGGGACGGTCGCCGACATAGCGCGCGCCGCCGCCGAGGCGGAGCTGGCCCGGCAAAGCTGTACCGAAATCATAGACCAGATAGAGCGAGGCCGTGTTCAGCGCGACGTTCTGCAGCTTCATGCCGTAGAGCGACCGATCTTCGGATGCCGTCACCCGCGCGTCGGTATAGCCATAGCTGCCGATCAAGGCCCAGCTGTCGGTAAGCCTGCCGGTCACGTCCAGCTCGACGCCCCGGGAGCGGGCGCGGCCGACGGTATGGAGTTCCACCACGCCAGCGCTGTTCGTCTTCGTCGTCTGCACGTTCTTCTTGTCGAGATCGTAGAGCGCCAGCGTACCGGAGATACGCTTGTTCAGATCGAACTTCACGCCGGTCTCATATGACACGCCTTCTTCGGGCGCGACGTTGGAATCGATCACGATGCCGATCGGCGCGATGGTCGAGTTGGGCTTCAGCGATTCGGTGTAGCTCGCATACAGCGAGATCTCGTCGGTCAGCTTGAAGATGGCGCCGCCGAGGGGAAGCACCTTGTCTTGCGACACGTTGGTATTGGTGACGAACGGTTTCCCGCGCCCGGCGATCTGGTCGTAGTCCATGTAACGGACGCCGCCGACCAGCGCGAACCGTTCGGTGAGATGCAGGGTGTCCTGGAAGAACAGCGACCATTGGCCGAGCTTGTCTGTCTGTGCGCTATCGCTGTTCGACACCGTCGTGCCCGGTCCGACCAGCCCGTAGACTGGATTGTAGACGTTGATGGCGGGAGTCGCCTGCCGTATCAGATTGTCGCGATAGATGGTGCGATACTGGCCGTCGCCGCCGAATACCACCTCGTTGCGCATATTGCCGAGCCAGAAGCCGCCGGAAATGTACGACGTTCCATAGCTGGCATTACTGAGCGAGCCCTGCGTGCCGTCGTTGCTGCGCGTCTCGACGCCCGTCGTGAAGTTGAGGGTGGAGATGCGGAGCTGGTTGGCGCTGAAGGTTTCGGTGTTGTAGCTGTAGCCGGCGTAAAGCTTCCAGTCCTGGTTGAAGCGATGCTCGATCGAGGCTTGCATCAAGTCCGAGGTGCCCCAGGTGTTGTTGAAGGGCTCATCGAGCCGGCGCGTGGACGGCACTGCGAGCGGTGCCTTGGTCACCGGATTGAACGCCGTGCCACGATCGAACGGATAGATGAATTCACGGTGCTCGTAATTGAGCTGGACCGTCGTGTCCTGGCCGTACCAGGCCAGCGACGGTGCGACCAGCATTTCGCGGTGACGGCCGAAATTCCGCCAGTAATCTTCGCTGACGCCGTAGCCGATGAAGCGATAGGCAAGGCCCTGATCGCCGATCGGACCGGTAACGTCGAGCAGGCCGTCAGCGCCGGTTTTCGAGGCACTGAATGCCGAGCCGAGCAGCGTGACCGAACCGTGCTGATAGAGCTCCGGGCGTTTGCTGATCGTGTTGACGATGCCGCCGGGATCCATGATGCCGTAGAGCAGCGAGGCCGGCCCCTTCAGCACCTCGACGCTTTCGACCGCGGGATTGAAGCTGCGGCCCTGCACCAGCGGCATGCCGTTGCGCATGATCGAACCGTCGCGGTTGTCGCCGAAGCCGCGGCGGATCACCGCGTCCTGGCTGCCGGCGAGCGTGTTGGTCTGAGTGATGCCGGAGACATTGATGAGCGCATCGTCGATGTTCCGCGGGAGCTGGTCCTTCAACACCTGTTCAGGCACGATGTTGACCGCCTGCGAGGTATCGAGGGGCGAGGCGCCGCTGCGCAGTGTGGTCGAACTCGGCATCGCGCGGTAACCGAGCTTGGCAGCTTGCTGCGCGGCGGCCGCGGCTGCAGCACGTTCCGATATTGTCGGTGCTGCTGGTGTGGCGGCATTCCGGCTGCGCTGGCGCGCGGCGGCTTGCGTCCGGCGCTGGGGCGATTCAGATGCGCGGGCCGGCTTCGGTCGCTGCACCGGCGCTTCCACTGTCACCGGCGGCAGCGCTGACTGCGCCTGCGCGGTCGTCGTGTTCGAGGGGGATTCGACGAGCAGCACCGCTGCGCCGAGGAGAAGACCTGCACGGCTCTTGCCGGCATGATGACGATGGCCGCTGACGCGTTGGCCATCCACGAGGGCACGCACTTTCATTCCACTTCAAGTCAAGAACATTGAAGTGTGCGCCTGTAACAGTCGGCGGGATCGAAGAGAACCGTAGGCGAGCTTGAATCGCTCTAGTGTTGAATCGTTCTAAGCGCATCGGCGCACCGAACGGCAATCACCGATTGACGTCGCAGGGATCGCAACACGCTGCACGCGAATCCGCGGCAACGTGTCACGAAAGTTTCGCATCTCACGCGATGGCAGGAGCAATCAGCTCGTCAATCTTTCGCTTGAGCGCCGCACCATCGGACGAAGCACGGAACGGCGGGCGTACGCGCAGCCAGCCGGCGTCGCCCGTCTGTGCGGCGAGGATTGCCTTCAGCGTCGCGAGGAACGACGGCGTGTTCAGCACGACATCGGTCGCGGCTTGCATGCGCGCCTCGACGTCCTTGCCGTCAACCATGCCCTTGACCAGCTCGGGCACGACGTTGGCCATGCCGCAGATGGTGCCGGCGCCGCCGGCGACGATCGCGCGGGTGATGTCGGCTTCGTTGCCGACGGTGATGGCGAGATCCGGCGCGGCAGCACGGAATGCCTGGAACTGCTTGAAGTCGCCGCTGGAGTCCTTCAGGCCCGCAACCACCTTGCCGTAACGCTTGCGCAAGTTCGCAGCGACACCGGTCGGGATCGCAACGCCGGAGACCTGCGGGATGTGATAGAGCGAGGCGCGCAGGCGATCGTCGGCGACGCCGTCGATGATCGCAGCAAAAGCATCCTCGATGCCTTCGGGCGTGACACCACGGTCGAAATAGGGCGGCAGATACAGCAGGTGGCGCAGGCCGAGGCCGAGCACGGTGCGCGTCAGCGCGATGCTGTCGGTGATGGCGGGAAAGCCGCCGCCGATGCCGATACGCTCGGGCGCGACGCCGGCCTTGAGCACGGCCTCGATGGTCGCGACACGCTCGGTGACATTGAAGGAGGTGCCCTCGCCGGTGGTACCGAACAGCACAACGCCGTCGACGCCCTTGCCGAAGAGCTGCCTGGCGTGAGCGGCGAGCTTGGCGGAGTCCACGCTGCCATCAGTCGCCAGCGGCGTCGCCGACGCCACCCAGAACCCGCGAATTGCCTCCGTCATCTCACCACCCATTAGCTGCGGTCCCGGACTAAGCCCCTGATCTCGAACGATCTTAGGAGGCCTTCCGAGCCTTGTTTTTGCTTTACTTTTTATGTTGTACCTTACATACAAGACGGACGCAAATCCTTTCCACCATCACGGCGCGCATGAGACGCAGCCAGATTCCGAGGAGGTCTCGCATGAACATGTTGAGCCCCATTGAGCGTCCCGATCAGTTGCTTGGCGCCTTGCGCGACAAGCTCGGCGCGGCCGCCGTGCTGATGGGCACCGAGGTGCCGACGCGCAATTGCAACGACTGGAGCGCGAGCCTGCCGCAAACGCCGCTTGCGGTGATCCGGCCGGTCGATGCGCAAGGCGTCGCCGATGCGATTGCGGCCTGCCGGCAGGCGCGGCTGCCCTTCGTGCCGCAGGGCGGATTGACCGGGCTGTGCCGCGGCGCATCGCCCGAAGCGGGCTGGGTCGCGATCTCGCTCGAGCGCATGACCGGCATCGAGGAGATCGATCGGGCGTCAATGACGATGACGGTGAAATCGGGCACGCCGCTGGAGACGATCCAGAAGGCCGCCGACGAAGCCGGTTTCTTCTTTCCGCTCGATCTCGGCTCGCGCGGCTCCTGCGCGATCGGCGGCAATCTCTCCACCAATGCCGGCGGCAACCGCGTGATCCGCTACGGCATGACGCGCGAACTGGTGCTCGGCCTGGAGGTGGTGCTGCCCGACGGCACCATCATCACCAGCCTCAACAAGCTGATGAAGAACAACGCGGGCTATGACCTCAAGCATCTCTTCATCGGCTCCGAAGGCACGCTCGGCATCATCACCCGCGTGGTGTTGCGGCTGTTCCCGAAACCGCGCTCGACCATGGCGGCGCTGTGCGCGCTGAAGGACTATGCCGCGGTGATCGCCCTGCTCGATGCCGCGCGAAGCGGGCTCGGACCGCTGCTGTCGGCATTCGAGGTGATGTGGCCGGACTATTGGGACGTGATCACGAATCGCGCCGGGGTGAAGCCGCCGGTCGCCGCAGGCCACGGTCTCTACGTGCTCGTCGAGGCCCAAGGCACCGACGAGAGCCTGGATGCACCGCGTTTCCAGGCCTGGCTCGAAGAGCTGATGGAGCGCGGGCTGCTCGCAGATGCCGCCGTGGCGCAATCGCTGGCGCAGACGCAGGCGTTCTGGCGCGTGCGCGACATCTGCGCCGAGTTCGGCCAGGTGCTGGGTCCGCACATCTCCTACGACATCGGGCTTGCGGTGGCGCGGATGGACGAGTTCGTCACCCGCTGCAAGGCCGCGTTGGCCTCCGGCATCAAGGGATGCGAGAGCGTCTATTACGGCCATATCGGCGACGGCAATCTGCATCTCGTGTCCTGGGTCACCGGTCTTTCCGTCGCGCAGCAGCCGAAGGAAGAGATGGACGCGATCATCTACGGTCTGGTGCGTGAACTGGGCGGCAGCGTCTCCGCCGAGCACGGCATCGGCACGCTGAAGAAGAAGTGGCTGGGCCATGCCAGGAGCGAAGCCGAGATTGCGTTGATGCGGACGCTGAAGGCCGCGCTCGATCCCGATCACCTGCTCAATCCCGGCAAGGTGATCTGAGACAGCAGATGCGATCGCTCAAGCTCGATACGCCGAAATCGCTGTCGCAGCGGGTGGTGCTGCGGCTGCGCCAGGCTATCATCGACGGCGAGTTCGCGCTTGGCGCCGCCATCTCCGAGGAGATGGTGGCGAATTCCTTCGGCGTCAGCCGCACGCCGGTGCGCGAGGCGATGGGCCAGTTGCAGGCGCAGGGCCTGGTCGTGATCCGGCCGCAGGTCGGCAGCTTCGTGTTCACGCCGAGCGCGGACGACATCACTGCGCTCTGCACCTTCCGGATCGCGCTCGAGCCCAAGGCCGCCGAGCTCGCGTTTCGTCACGATCGCGACGGCGCAATTGCGACGATGAGCGAGGCAATCGCGGCGATGGAGCCGGCGATCGCGGCGAAGGACAACATCGCCTATGGCCGCGCCGATGCGAGCTTTCACGAAGGGTTGTTCGCGCATTGCGGCAACCGCTATCTCATCGAATCCTACCAGCTCGTCTCGGGCCGCGTCGCCGCGCTGCGCACCAACCTGACGTCGCCGATCGACGTGCGCACCCGCTCGTCCTTCGACGAGCATCGCAAGCTGCTCGATCTGTTCGCGCGCGGCGAGTTCGCGGCCTTCGAAGCGCTGATGACGACGCACATCACCAATTCCGGCCTGGTCTACGCCAAGGCCTTGAAAGTGGAGGCCTTGAAAGTGGAGGCGCTGAAGGTGGACTGAGCGCCTCTACCCCGCGTCCTTCGATCCCGGCCTGTCCAGAAAATCCAGCGCGGTGTTGATCTGTTCGAGCTGGTGCTCGATCTTGTCGCGATCGTCGACCGACTGCGCCTTCTCGAGCTGTTCCACAAGCTTCTGCTTCCGTGACAACAAGTTCTCTATGACCGTACTCACAAGTCCCCCATCGCCCCGAAACGAAACGTCGAGGCAAAATCCGGTTACGGCACTGGCGCCGGGATGGTCGGGGCGCGCGCGAGCATGGCTCGCACCGGTCCCTTGATCAGAATGTTCGCGGAGGCGGTTGGTTCCTGCGAATGAACCACAACTCCGATCGATGGAACTATTTGCGCAGGCTCGCCCAGACCCCGCCGAGGATCAGCACACCGCCGAACAGATGGATCAGTTTTGGCGGTTCACCGAGAATTGCGAACGACAGCAGGGCGCTCGCGATCGGTCCGAGATAAAGCACGAGCGAGGTTCGGACCGAACCGAATTTGCCGCCGAGCCAGGCAAAGCCGGCATAGGCGAGCAGCCCGGGAACGATCCCGGCGAAGACGTAAGCCGACACCGCTTTCGTGCTGAAGACCTGCGCCGGCGTGGTCCACATCTCGATCAGCGCCTGCGGCAGCGAGAACAGCGCGCCGGCGCCTGCGAACAGGCTCATGCGCGCCAGCAGCGACGCCTTGGGCGCCGCGCGCGATTGCAGCAGCGTGTAGCCGGACCAGCCGAGCATCGCGATCACGACCAGGCCGTCGCCCGCTGCCGTCTCCAGTGCGAACAAGGTCTCCGGATGACCGCCGGAGATGATGAGCAAGGCGCCGGCGAGCGCAAGCGCCGTGCCGAGCCATTGCAGCGGGCCGACCTGCTCGATGCCGAGCACCGCAGAGATCATCAGCACCGTGACCGGCGACAGCGCCATGATCAACGCGATGTGGATCGCCGTCGTCGAGATGCCCGCGGCATAGACCGGGCCGCCGCAGAGGAACATGCCCATGAAGCCGGCGGCGAGGATCGGCCAGATGTTCTTGCCAAGTGGCACGCGGCCGGCGCGGATCTCGGCGAACGCGATCGGCGCGAGCCCGATGGCAACGATGCTCCAGCGGAAGAAGGCGAGCGCGAAGGGCGGGACCGAGCCCGCAAGCCCGCGCGCCAGAATCTGATTTGAGGCCTGCGCGGTCGCCACCAGGATGAAGCCGATCAACGCAACCGCACCGAGCCAGGCCTCGGTGGACGGCGCCGCGCCGGCGTCATCACCGCCGTCAGAAGTTTCCTTGCCCATGGAGCAATCGGATATCCGATGTCGGCCGCGGTGAGAACCCGGAAGAGGGATCGCTCATGTGCATATGGGGCACGCGCACTGTTCCGGGCGGCGAGGCGATGCGCGCCATGCGCAAGGTCTGGATCGAAGCGGCGTTGCCGGGCTCGACGGCAACCAATCTCCGCCTCGTCGAGGACGCCGTACCGATGGTCCGCCAGCATGGCGGCGAGCCGGCCACGACTGCCGAGGTCCGGCAAGGGTTCGCGAACGGTTAACGCACTCCCGCAAGCCGGATAGCCCCTGGCGGAACCGCAAATCTTCACGCGTCCGTCGGTTGTATTCGTACGCCCGGAGTCCTATGCGTAGGCGCCATGGACATCCAGATCATCACCGCCGAAAAGCCCCTGATGGCGCAGGCGCGCCCGCGCAAGCCGGCGCCATTCCTTCCCATGAGCCGCGCCGAGATGGACGCGCTCGGCTGGGACGCCTGCGACATCGTGCTGGTGACCGGCGATGCCTATGTCGACCATCCGAGCTTTGGCATGGCCATCATCGGCCGGCTGCTGGAGGCGCAGGGCTTTCGGGTCGGCATCATCTCCCAGCCCGACTGGCATTCGGCCGATCCGTTCAAGGTGCTCGGCAAGCCAAAAGTGTTTTTCGGCGTCACCGGCGGCAACATGGACTCGATGGTGAACCGCTACACCGCGGACCGGCGCATCCGCAGCGACGACGCCTATACGGCCGGCGGCGAAGGCGGCAAGCGGCCCGACCGCTGCACCGTCGTCTACGCGCAGCGCTGCCGCGAGGCGTTCAAGGACGTGCCGATCGTGCTCGGCGGCATCGAGGCCTCGCTGCGCCGGATCGCGCATTACGATTACTGGTCCGACAAGGTGCGCCGCTCGGTGCTGGCCGACGCCAAGGCCGACCTCTTGCTTTACGGCAATGCCGAGCGCGCCGTCGTCGAAGTGGCGCAGCGGCTCGCTGACGGCGAGGCACCGCGCGACCTCAACGACATCAGAGGCGTCGCGCTGTTCCGCCGCGTCCCGGAGGACTACAGCGAACTGCACGCCGACGATCTCGATTCCGCCGACGAGGGCGCAACGCGCCAGAAGGGTGCGACCGTCATCCGGCTGCCGGCGCTGGAGCAGGTCGAGCAGGACAAGGAAGCCTATGCGCGCGCGTCACGCGTGCTGCATCGGGAGAGCAATCCCGGCAATGCACGGCCGCTGGTGCAGCGTCATGGCGACCGCGACCTCTGGCTCAATCCGCCGCCGATCCCGCTGACCAGCGACGAGATGGATGCGGTCTACGACCTGCCTTACGCACGCGCGCCGCATCCGTCCTATGGCGAGGCAAAGATCCCCGCCTGGGACATGATCAAGTTCTCGGTGACGATCATGCGCGGCTGCTTTGGCGGCTGCACCTTCTGCTCGATCACCGAGCATGAGGGCCGCATCATCCAGAACCGCTCTGAGGGTTCTATTCTGCGCGAGATCGAAAAGATCCGCGACAAGACGCCGGGCTTCACCGGCGTGATCTCCGACATCGGCGGCCCCACGGCCAACATGTACCGGATGGCGTGCAAGGATCCGAAGGTCGAGGCGGCGTGCCGCCGGCCGTCCTGCGTCTTCCCCGAGATCTGCCCGAACCTCAACACCTCGCATGACGATCTGATCCGGCTCTATCGCAAGGTGCGCGAGACCAAGGGCATCAAGAAGGTGATGGTCGCTTCGGGCGTGCGCTACGACCTCGCGGTCGAGAGCCCCGAATACATCAAGGAGCTCGTCACCCATCACGTCGGTGGTTACCTGAAGATCGCGCCCGAACATACCGAGCGCGGCCCGCTCGACAAGATGATGAAGCCGGGCATCGGCGCCTACAACCAGTTCAAGCGGATGTTCGATGCCGCGGCCGAGCAGGCCGGCAAGAAATACTATCTGATCCCGTATTTCATCGCGGCGCATCCGGGCACGACCGACGAGGACATGATGAACCTCGCGCTCTGGCTCAAGAAGAACCGCTATCGCGCCGATCAGGTGCAGACCTTCCTGCCCTCGCCGATGGCGACCGCGACCGCGATGTACCACACCGGCGTCAACCCGCTGCGCGGCGTACGCCGCGGCGGCAGCGACAAGGTCGAGGCGATCAAGGGCCTGCGGCAGCGAAGGCTGCACAAGGCGTTTTTGCGCTATCACGACCCCGACAATTGGCCGGTGCTCCGCGAGGCCTTGATCGAGATGGGCCGCCGCGACCTGATCGGCTCGCGTCCCGACCAGCTCGTGCCCGCGCATCAGCCGCCCGGCACCGGCAAGGCCGCCGGCACACGGCGACCGGTGCGCCCCGGCGGCAAGACGCAGCGGTTCACGACCAAGGGTCTGCGGGTGATGAAGTAGCGGCAGAGCCGGATGAGGTCCGGTTCGGCCTGCGGCAGTTGTGCTCCAAAATAAAATGTCGAAAACAACCCCATGCACAGTAGACGGCATGAGCGGGATCAATGGCTTAGGCGGTCTGCGGCGACGTTGACCCGTCGGGCAAAACAGGCGCTGGATGGCATCCTCGGCAGCGTTGGCTGAGCAAGTCCCCGACGCTCCTCCGTATCGATATCCCAAAGCTTCACATCGCGTCCCGCACGCAAGCTTTTTCCGCGCGCGCTGTGCGGATCATGCTCGAAACGGCATCTTCCATCGATTCGAATCCAATCGACGCGCCGGCCGATGAGGCGCGCGTTCCTTAACGCACGCTCCGAAACCAGTTGACCTCGGCGCCATCATGTCACATATGAAGTTACATGAAACGAGACGGCCGATTATCAGGGGTTCTCCACGTCCTGCTGCACATGGCGCAGCAGCCTGGCCCGTTCACCTCCGAGACCCTGGCGAAGGCCATGGACACCAACCCGGTGGTGATCCGCCGCATCATGGCGGGCCTGCGCGACCTCGGTTACGTCCGCTCCGAGAAGGGGCACGGCGGTGGCTGGACGCTGGCTTGCGATCTGTCGAGGGTGACGCTGCGCGACGTCTACACCGCGCTCGGCAGCCCCTCGATTCTGGCCATGGGCAACCGGACCGAGGCGCCTGGCTGCCTCGTCGAGCAGGCCGTCAATGCCGCGCTCGATCAGGCCTTTGACGATGCAGAGGCGTTGCTGCTGTCGCGCTTTGGCGAAGTGACGCTGGCGATGCTGAGCGACGATCTGCGCAAGCGCCTGGGTGCGCGAAAGCTTCACAGCATGAGCGCGCATCACGCGTGACCCATTCCCCTCAGCAGGACAACATCGTGACCGACATTCAAAACGCGTTCTCCGATCCGCAGATGGTGGCGAAGTACACCGAAGGGCCGCCACGGTTTGTTCCCGGCTACAATTCGATGCTGTCCATGGCGGCGATCCTTTTGGGCGAGCGTGCGCGTGAAGATGCGCGAATACTCGTTCTTGGCGCCGGCGGCGGCCTGGAGCTGAATGCCTTTGCGCAAGCGCAGCCGCGCTGGACCTTCGACGGCGTGGACCCGTCCGCTGCGATGCTGAATCTCGCGAAGCAGACGCTGGGCCCGCTCGCGTCGCGCGCGCGTCTGCACCAAGGCTATATCGACGATGCACCGGAGGGGCCGTTCGACGGCGCGACGTGCCTGTTGACCCTGCACTTCGTCGATGTCGAGGAACGGCTGCGAATAGCGTCCGAAATCCGCCGCCGCCTCAAGCCCGGCGCGCCGTTCGTCGCGGCCCATTTCAGCATCCCCGGCGACGACGATGAACGGCCGCTTTGGCTCTCGCGCTATTCCGCCTTTCTCGCCGCAGCCGGAGTCGAGCCCGACAAGGCGGCCGCCGCGCGAAAGGCGGTCGACGGCCAGTTGAGCATTCTGGCGCCCGCGCGAGACGAAGCAATTTTGCGCGACGCAGGCTTCTCCGTCCCAACCCTGTTCTACATCGGCTTCACGTTCCGCGGCTGGGTCGCCTACGCCTGAGACGTCACGGCCTCGTCGACACGTCGCCATGAAGAAGCCAGGCAGGGCCTGCCTCTCGCGCTACTCCGCAAGCCGCGCGAGCGGGCCCGCGGCCGCCTTCTGTTCACCCAGCGCTTGGCCCTGGGCCATGCGTTGGCGGATCATTGCGACAACCGGGCCTACCTGCTCGAAAGCCCGGTCGTGGGCGTCGTCGCCGGCGACCGCCAGTTTCGTCAGGTCGTAGACGTCGATCCGGTCGCGCGCGAGCTCAGTTCGATAAGGCTCCTGGGTCGGGTCGATATCGCCCAGGCGGGCGACGTCTCCCCAGATCGTCTTCGACAGCGAGAGCGCGCCGTCGTCACGCGAGACGAACAACGAGATGGGGGGCCGCGCGCCGCTCATCCGGTTCAGTTGCGAGCGGAAGACATCGACATCCACGTCGGGTGCCACCAGCATCACATTCTTCAGCTTGCTGCGCTTCGACGCGACAGCCGGGGCGCGGATCGCCCGCGTTCGCAGTGCTTCCAGTGCGATCCAATTGCCCATCGAATGAGCCAGAAGATAAACTTCGCCGACGGCAGACGAGGCGTCGAGCGTGCTCAACAGATTGTCGAGCGCGTCACGCGAAAAATTGGCGCTTTCCCGGTCATAGGTATACGCGCGCAGCCTCAGCTCGCCGCGCGATGGCCAGGTGAAAAGCACGGGAACGACCGGCACTTTGGAGTCGTGCACGATCTGCGCGAAGCGATAGACCGCATCATCGAAGCGGTTGTTGAAGCCGTGGACGAAGACAAGCACCTTGTTGCGACCGGACTGCTTCATCGCCGCGGCGACAGACGCAGCGAAATGCGTCTTGTCGAGATAGTCGGCCGACACAGTCGTGAAATCCCGTTGGGGGTCGCCGGGCAGGCTCGCGGGCCACTGCACTTCGCCGATCTTCCGCGCGGCATCTGGCGGGATCGAGACAGTCACCTCGGCAAAGGACAGCTCGTCCGAACGGTCCCCGCTGAACATCTCACCGGGATCGACGTCGGATCGCTTGCGATTGGTGACGACGTAGATCGGGACATTTGTGTTTCCGGGGGCGACCTGCGCTGTCGGAACAAGCACGCCCTGCGACGGACGTCCTGCACAGCCGCCCAGGACTGCTGCGATCGACAAAGCCAACAAAACTGCTGGAGCACTGATGCGACTCGTCCGGACCACCGGCAACACTCACAACTGGACGCAAGAGCGCGATAACTCACCATCCGGGCAACGGAAGGGGCACCGGATATCGACCAGTCTATACCGGCTGAGCGTGCCTGGATGTCACGGCGCGGCAACACCCAGCCGGCGACAACTGCGGAACCCGGTCTTGCAGACCATGGTCGAGTGAAATGTTTAAGAGGGAGATGTCGAGCATCTCACGTGGCACAAATTGCATATGCGTTGCCGTTGCGGCGGCGGCCTTGCTTTGGCGGTCGTCAGAGCGCCTTGACGTGCTTGGAGAAGATGCGGAGCCGCTCGCGCTGCCGCCTGCCCTGCTGTTCGAAAGCGTATGATGCAAGGCGCTCGACCGCGTCGCGGAGACACCTGAATTGGGTCTCCCTTTCGTCGGGACGCGTGCCCTTCGAGCCGTGAAGGTCGTCCAGCGCGACGCTGCTTATCTCGCAGTCGACGATGCTGGCGCCATACGTCATCGTAAACAGAAACGCCATCCGCTCCGTGTCGTAGCCAAGAATCTGGCCGCGCGTCAGAAGCGCTGCGTTTTCCGCTGGGGATACTCTCGGTGGACGCGGCAATTGTCAGCCTACGGCTTCGCCGGTGTCGCACGGCGGCACCTCCGCCAGGCGGCTCGCCTGCGAAGCAAAATCGTTGAACGCTGCGACTGCGTCGCTCATGTTGCGGCATCCGCGGCTGTCGCGCGAGGCGTGAACGCGAAGATCGAACAGCTCCATCCAGAACAGGGGCGCCGCAGCTGAACCGGCTTCAAGCGTTTCGAACATGTTGATCTCGCAATCGCCAACGCGCTCAAGCGCAACCGTCCGTGGGCCATGAGCGATATGAGGAATTCCGAGCAATTTTCCGTAACTTCGCAATATCTTCACGTTTATAGGCGGCGCGCCATCGCAGCTGGACATCAAGGCCTTCGGGCTTTTTCGGGGTGGGTTCGCCCCCGAGTACAGACGACGCACCTAGGGGGACAGATCGCCGATTTAAGTCACATGACACCCGGTTTCTTGTTATCGTGAGCCAATAACTTGATTTTCTATGCCGCGATCCCGATGCGCGAGCCGAGGACTCAAGGCCGCAGCGGCAACGACGAAAGGGTTCGATGTGGCTGCTGCCCGTTCGCCCCAATTGCAAGCCATGCCCAGTGCGACCGGCGGCATCGCCCGCCTGGTGTGGGCCCGCCTGCGCGAAGCCGGCATTCAGGCGGACGGCTTGCTGTCCAAGGCCAGATTGACCCTCGAGCAGATCCAAGACCGCAAGGCGCGGCTTAGCGTTGAAAGCCAGATCAAGTTTCTGGAGCTTGGTGCCGAGGCGCTGCACGACGACGCCCTGGGATTTCACCTGGCACGGGACTTCGACCTTCGTGAGATCGGCCTGCTCTACTATGTCGCGGCCTCATCCGGGACAGTCGCTGAAGCATTGTCAAAGACGGAGCGCTATTGCCGCCTCGCGAACGAGGGAATTTCACTGCGATTTGCCGCGAAGGACATGGCGATTGCGTTGAGCTATGTCGGCGTGGAACGGCGGTCGGATCGGCACCAGATCGAATTCTGGGTGACCTCTATCATTCGAATCAACCGCGCACTGACCAACCGCCGCGTGGTGCCAAGCCGTGTCAAAGTCGCCCATCGCCGTCGAGCGATGCCCGCGGAGGTCAGGTCGTTCCTTGGTTGCGAGATCGAGTTCGGATCAGACGTCGATGAGATCGCCTTCCCTCAGTCCGTGGGACAGATGCCCATCGAAAGTGCCGATCACCACTTGAACGATCTGCTGGTGACCTTCTGCGAGGAGGCGCTTGCACATCGGAAGCCTGGGGGAGTTTCGCTCAGATCGAGCGTCGAGAATGCCATCGCGCCACTGCTTCCCCATCGCGAGGCACGGGCTGAGGAGATCGCGCGCCGGCTCGGCATGAGCCACCGCACGTTGGCGCGGCGCCTCGCGTCGGAAGGACTGACCTTCACCGGCATTATGGACGAGCTGAAAATCGACCTCGCCAAAAGCTATTTGAAAAAGGACGAGTTGCCGATTTCGCAAACCGCCTGGCTGCTCGGCTATGGCGAAGTCAGCGCATTCACCCACGCCTTCAGGCGCTGGACCGGAATGACGCCACGACAATGGCGTGCCGCGGACGATCCCAAGCGCGCCGACAACGTCAACGATACGCCCCCTCGCGCAAAGAACGCCAGGGCAAGCTAGTCCCGGCGGTAACGCCAAAGCGCCCCGATGCAGCCAGGAAAACACCAGATCCACTCAAGCCGCGGACCGCTGCAACCCTCACCGATCCACCGGCACGCCCGGCCCGAGATGATACCGGCTCGAGAAGAACACCAGCGGCGTAGTGTCGCGATAGTCGCAGCTCGAAACTTCGGCGATGATCAGCGTGTGGTCGCTGACATCGACGTGGCGTGTGACCTCGCAGGCGAACCAGGCCATGCAGCCCGACAGACGCGGCAGGCCGTCGACGATGACGTAATCCGGCGTCGCGCCGGTGTTCGGCTGGCTCGCGAAGTGCCGCGACAGGTCCCGGCCATGCTCGGGCAGGACGTTGACGCAGTAGCGTCCAGTCGCCGAGATCGCCCGGTGCATGCGTCCTGGCATGACCGACACCAGCACGGTCGGCGGGGACAGGCTGACGGTGACAAAACTGTTCGCGGTCATGCCGCAGACGCGGCCGTGCTCGTCCAGCGCGGTCAGCACCGCGACACCGGTCGTAAAGCGCGATGCGGCCTCGCGGAATGAGGCCGGATTGGCGCGCGGCATGTCAATCCCCACTCGCATCGGTCCTCACGCAATCGCCCTGACCGGCTCAGGCGGCGCCGACATGCGCTCGATCCAGGCCTGGATGCGCTGCGGCGTGCAGATGCGGTCCCACTGCCGGTCCGGGTAGTTGAAATTCTCGGTGAACTCGTTGGCCAGCGCCGGGTTCTGGCTCATCGCGCCGATCAGCATGCCCAGCGCTTCCGTCGGCGGCTGCAGCATCACATTGGTCCAGCGCGAGGCCGCCAGCACGCGATCCTGTCGTTTCAGCTCGATCTTCTCGCACAGGCGCAAGTCGAGCGCATCCGCGTTGACGATCTCCTCGCCGAGCACGAAGGCCGCATAGGAGGCGACATTGGCGCCCTGGCCCATCATGGGATCGACGATCGCATGGACGTCACCGAGCGCGATCGCGCATTTGCCGTCGTCGAACTCGACCACAGTGTTGCGCACCGTCGGGACCACGCCGCCTTGCAGCAGATCCTGCGGCTGCGCGAGATCGAAGCGCGCGGTGTCGATGCGGTCGTAGGTCGTCGGGTGATGCTTCTCGAGCTTGCCGAGCAGCACTTTCAAGAAGTGCTTCGGGTTGTCGTCGTAGCTGAGCGTGGCCAGTTCCTCCATGTCGCCGCCCGGCACATTCTCCATCAGCAGCGCGTTGGCGACACCGCCGAACGTAATGGTCGGGATCACGATCATCTCGCCATGGCCTGGAGACACCGAGAGCGTGACGTTCATGGGATCGGGCTGCCGCATGCCGGTGTAAAGCCCGACGCACAGCCGCCGTTGCGGCTGCGAATAGGGGGTGTGCTCCGGCCGGTAAGTGAAGAGCTGGCCCAGCGGACCCTTGCCGGTCGAGACGACCAGGAGATCGAAACGGGCGACCAGCGGACGGATGTCGCGCTCTTCGATGCGGCGATATTCGATCTTGCCGCCGCGGCTGACAAAATCCTGCATCAGGGCAGGAAGATAGATCCGGTAGTCGACGGCGCGGCTCGGCTTCGAGAAATCACCGCGAAAGCTCAGCGGCTGCGGAAAATTGAAGACGTGATCGTGGTAGTAATAATGGTCCTTCGGATCGCTCCAGTGATTGACGCCGAGATAGTCCTCGCGCGCGATCGTCACGTGGTGATGCGCGACGGTGTTGAGCAGGCGGATGTTCTTGTATTCCTCGGGCGGTCGATCCGTGATGATCGTCGCGTCCACGCCGTGCTTCTGCAGGTAAAGCGCGAGATGCAGGCCGGCGATGCCGGCGCCGACAATTCCGATATGGCGTGCCAATTTCGTCTCCTCCCCTGTGAATGCTTGTTTTGAGGGAGCCTAGCGACCCGCCGAGTTGCGCACTACGGAATAAATGGGATATAATTTATTCCAGATCGGAATGAATTATGGACCGGATCGATTGCCTGCGCGCTTTCGTTCGCGCCCTGGAGGGCGGCAGCTTCTCGGCTGCGGCCAAGGAGCTCGGAATCGGCCAGCCCGCGATCAGCAAGCGCATTGCGATGCTTGAAAGCGAATTCGGCACGCAGCTGTTTTCGCGCACGACGCGCACACTGAAGCCGACGGCCGAAGCGCACCGGATCTACGATCTCGCGCGGCAGATCCTCGACAGCTTCGACATGGCGCGGTCGAGTGTCGAACAGGCCGCACCCCGCCCCACCGGCACGCTCCGGATCGGCGTGCCGTCGTCGTTCGGACGGCGCTACGTGATGCCCGTCATCGCCGAGTACGTTCGGAATTATCCGGAAGTGCGGGTCGACATCCGCTTCAGCGAGCGGTTCGTCAATCTGGTGGAAGAAGGCATCGAATTGGCGCTGCGCATTGGAAACCTGGAAGCGAGCACGCTGGTCGCCCGCCGGCTCGGGACCGTGCAGCGCCATCTTGTTGCGACACCCACCTATCTGCACGGCCGCCCGCTGCCGCGGACACCTGACGATCTCAGCTCGCACCAGTGCATCGTCTATTCGCGGATGTCGCCGGCGCAGCAATGGGCCTTCGAATCCGAGCATGGCCGTCACGTCGCATCGATCAACGGACCCATTCACGTCGACGACGCCGATGCGATGCAGGAGGCGACGATGCAGCATCTCGGCATCGCGATCCTGCCCGAATGGAATGCCGCGGAGGGCCTTCGCAGCGGCGAGCTCGAACATGTGCTTCCGGAGTACACCATCGCCGCGCTGCCCCTGCACGCGGTCTATCCGGAGACGCAGTGGATGTCGTTGCGCGCGCGAAGCTTTCTGGATCTCCTGGTCGACCGCGCCGAGCATTTCGCGCCAGCCCCGTCGCATACCCGCACCGCCGGCGCAGGCGGTTGACGCCGCCCCCGCCATCATTAAATGACGCCCATGAAAAAGATCGGATTTCTGTCCTTCGGACACTGGACGCCCTCGCCGCAATCGCAGACCCGCTCGGCGGCGGACACGCTGCTGCAATCCATCGAGCTGGCCGTCGCGGCGGAACAGCTCGGCGCGGATGGCGCCTATTTCCGCGTGCATCACTTCGCGCGCCAGCTGGCCTCGCCCTTCCCGCTGCTCGCCGCCGTCGGCGCGAGAACCAGCACAATCGAGATCGGCACGGCCGTGATCGACATGCGCTACGAAAACCCGCTCTACATGATCGAGGATGCGGGTAGCGCCGATCTCATCGCCGGCGGGAGGCTCCAGCTCGGCATCAGCCGCGGCTCGCCGGAGCAGGTGATCGACGGCTGGCGCTACTTTGGTTATCGCCCGGCCGACGGCCAGAGCGATGCCGACATGGGCCGGCGCCATGCGGAGGTCTTTCTGGACCTGTTGCGCGGCGAAGGTTTTGCCGAGCCCAATCCGCAACCGATGTTTCCCAATCCGCCGGGGCTGCTGCGCCTCGAACCGCATGCGGCGGGCCTTCGCGAACGGATCTGGTGGGGCGCCGGCTCGAACGCGACCGCGGTGTGGGCAGCGAAGCTCGGCATGAATCTGCAGAGCTCGACGCTGAAGAACGACGAGACCGGCGAAGCTTTTCATGTGCAGCAGGCGGCGCAAATCCGGAGCTATCGCGCCGCGTGGACGGAGGCCGGCCACGCCCGCGAGCCCCGCGTGTCCGTCAGCCGCAGCATCTTCGCGCTGATGAATGATCGCGACCGCGCCTATTTCGGCGGGGAGCGCGGAGGCGAAGACCAGATCGGCTTCATCGACCCGCAAACGCGTGCGATCTTCGGCCGGAGTTATGCGGCCGAGCCGGAGGCACTGATCGAGCAACTACGGCAGGACGAGGCGATCGCCGAGGCCGATACGCTGCTGCTGACGATTCCGAACCAGCTCGGCGTCGACTATTGCGCACATGCGATCGAGGCGATCTTGAAGCACGTCGCGCCGGCGCTTGGCTGGCGGTGAGACCGCCGACCGATTCACTGCGAAAGTCAGGCCGTCTCGCGCTGGCCCCTGATCTTCTCAAGCCAAGCTGTCAAACGCGGATGTCTCGTATATCGGCCCTCCAGGCCCGCCAGTTCCTGCTGAAAGACCGGCAGCGAGAGCAGCCGTTCGATATCGGGCTCCCTGATCTTCCAGATCGCCGGCGGAAAGAAGCCATGCACCTTGAGTTCGTAGAGCTCGAAGATCGAATGAATGATCTCGTGTACCGCCCGGCGCTCTTCCGGTGTGATCTCAATGTCGCCGGCAGCCCCTCGCTCGAGGAATGCCGCGACCGGAAGGCGGCGTCGCAGGTCGGAGACCCGGTCGGAATATCGAAGGAAGATGTCCGCGCCCAGACGCCGATTGTTGGTGTGTAGCGCCGCATAGATCGCAGCCATGCCAACGATGATCGATCCGAGCGTCACGAATCTGAGAATATGGTCGAGCACGCGTCTCCTCCTTGCGCAGGGCACCGGAGTGACAGAGATAAACCAGACCGTGGGCCGATAAAATGGGGCGGCCAGGGCTCATGGACGCCCCCGCATCTCACATTTGTCAGATGCGCGGAGGATGAAGTCCCGTGAATTCGTGGTGATGTCAGTCCCGCGCCCGGGCCTACCCCGTCTTCGTCCCCGTGACGACGGCGAGCGCCTCGACGAGGCGGTCGAGATCGGCCTCGTCGGTAAAGAGCGCCGGCGTCACACGGATGCATTGGCCCTTGGCGACGCCCGCCCGGCGCACCGTCATGACCTTGTGGCTATCCCTCAGCTTCACGACGATAGCATCGTTGTCCGCCTTGCTGGTCTTGCCGGCGAGACGGAAGGACGTGATCGCGCCATATGAGCCGACCTCATCCGGCGTCAGGATCTCGATGTCCTTGAATCCGCGGGCGCGGCTCACCCAGTAATCGCGCAAATAGCGGAGGCGGGCTTGCTTTGCCGCCGCGCCGATCTGTTGATGGAGCGCCACGGCCGCGGGCACCGTCAGGACCGTCGCGAAATTGACCGTGCCGGTGTGCACCCGCGAGCGGATATCGGTCTCCGCAAAATCCTCGTCGCCCATGTCACGATCGATGTCGGCGAGGCGATCCTTCCTGATGTAGAGGAAGCCCACGCCGAGCGGCGCGCCGATCCATTTGTGCAGGTTGAAGCCGACGAAATCGACGTCGAGCTCGCCTACCCTGAAGTCGATCTGCCCCCAGGAATGCGCGGCGTCGACGATGGTGTCGATGCCCTTGACCCTGGCCATGCGGGCGATCTCGGCGACCGGCATGACGAGGCCGGTGCGATGGCTGACATGGGTGAGGAGGAGGAGCCTGGTCCTGGGATTCGCCTCGAGGGCGCGGGCATAGGCGTCGAGCACGGCCTGGCGGGTGGCCGGCTCCGGCACATCGAACCTGACCACGTCGACACCGCGGCGCGCCTTAAGCGCGTTCATCGCGTACTGCATCGAATCGTAGTCGAGGTCGGCGTAGAGAACGCTGTCGCCGGGCTTCAGCATGTTGTAGCCGCCGATCAGGAGCTGCAGCGCTTCGGTCGCGCCGCGGGTGAGCGCGATCTCCTCGGGCGCCGCGCCGACCGCCTGGGCCACCTTGATGCGCACGGCCTCGAAATCCGCACCCGCGCGCTGCCGCGCGTAGTAGGTGTTTTGATAGTTGACCATATCGGTCTGGCGAATGAACTCGCGCCTCACCGGCTCGGCCATAATGCCCCAAAAGCCGTTCTCCAGATTGACGACATCCGGCGTCACTGAATAGAGCCCCTTCACCGCCGCCCAATAGGCATTGTCGGTGGCGATGGCGGCCGCCGCTCCGGTCGGCTGCGCCGGCAGGCCGTCGGCTGCCATGGCCGGTGCCGCCAGGGACGTGACGGCTGCGGCCGCGAGGCCCTTCAGGATCGACCGGCGGTCGGACGACATTGTCTCATTCAGATGCATATCAGCCCCCCACGATGCGCGGCGAAGGGAGCAGCGATCCATAGAGCGCGCATGACGAAGGGATGACAGTTCGATGATGCCCGGCCGCCCGGTTACATTTCGGTCATTGCCCCGTCGATCATCCCGGCGCCGATGTCACCGGCCATTGCGAGACGTCCGCCATCGAAAGCAATTCCAGCTTCGCGGACGATTTTTCCAACAATGAGGCATGCGCAAGGCGCCGGGGATCATTGCGATAGTCTTGGAAGTCCGCATCGGATGCGAAGCTGACGATGTGCACCTCGATCGTGCCATCCGGATTTCGAAGACGACGCTACACACGCCCGTTGAACGCAGCGAATAGCGGCAAGACGGCATCCTCGTAGGCGCGGAAGGCCTCGATACCCTCAGGCGGTATTCGGGCAATGAGCACCAACGTTGCGGAGTGAGCTTGAGAAGTCATCGCCGCAATCCCGAGCCGAAATAGTCGCGCATTGGAGACGCCGCATCCTGCGGGCGCCGCCTCGCGGCGTCAATGACGGCTCGAATGCAAGGCCGGCACCTGCGAGACGCCCGCTTTGGGCGGGCTCCTGGGGATCAACTCGCGCGATCTCAGAACAAGGCGGCGCTGACGGCCTGTCCGTAGATCATCGCGGCGACGAGGGAGAGCAGCAAGCCCGCGCCCGAGAAAATCACGAGCACCTTTACGGTTTCGACATCAACGTTGGTTCTCGTCGCGCGGGATATCACCTTTGCCAGTGCAGCCATCATCGCCAGCTCCGAACCGGGCCGCGCGGAGGCGGGCCCTGGTTCATCTAGCGTGATTGGGCGCGTTTGCGTGTGAAGCAGATTACAGGTGCGCTTGCGTGCTGCGCCTCAGACGCAAGCCGTAGCTTTGCCACCGGTCGGCATCGTCAAACCGCCCTGCTTAACGCGCTGCCCTCAGGCGCCACCGAACCCGCCGGCGCGTGATTGACGACGAGACCGGTCGGCACGGTGTTGTACCTCGACAGCGCAGCGGTGACCCGCCGCATCGCCGCCGAACCGAGCTCGCCGGCGCGGACCACCGGGATGATCAGATCCGCGTGCGCGGCCAGCGCGATGGCGTCGGGCTGAAGTGCGAGATTGCTCGCATGGACGACGATCAGATCGAACTCCGAGCGAATATCGTCCTCGGGCCGCGCATCGGCTTTTCTGCCGGCGCTCAGCAGCTCGTCGATCGACTGGAGCCCTGCCGTGGTGGAGCCGTCCTGCCATTCGGTCACCGGAGGCTGGGCACCGGCGAATTCCGGCTGGAGCCGGATCAGCACGCTCATCATGCCCCGATTCACCGCCGCGCGATTGAGCGAGCGCGCAACGGTGTTGCCGCCGGCACCTTTGCCGACCGACAACACGAGGGCGACCTTGCAGCCACGCACCGGCGCGCGATCGATCCGCTCGAGAAGCGGACGCAGATATGCGCCGAGATCGAGCTCGGCCGTCGCAGTGATTGGCCTTTGCCATACAGTGTTGGCCACGGCGCCAGGCGCCAGATCGGGAATGCGGGCCCAGACAGGCAGGTTCGGCATCGCCTCGGGCTGGCGCGCGGCCGGGGCCGGTCGCTGGACTTGCGCCTCCGCCGCTTCAGCACGCGCAAGAGTTTGAGCAGGAGTTTGAGCAGGAGCCTCGGCAGGCGCAGGCCCGTCGGACATGCTTCCCATCGCCGCAACGGCCGCCGTCGAGGTCAGGATCGAGCCGATCGCGAGCGCCGCGAGCAGCAAGGCGAGGGGCGGACGCGTCGAGCGCATCGGCGGAATGGCGAGCGAGGCGATCTTGGTCTGGGAGCTCTGCAGCTGGCGCTGCTCGTTGGTCGTCTTGAACCGCGACAGGAACTGCTCGTAGATGTTCTTGTTGGCATCGGCGTCGCGCTGCAGCTCCTGCAGCTTCACGAGTGCCTGACCGTCGACCAGCATCTGCGTCTCGACCGCCCTGAGCTGCTTTTCCAGCGCGTTCTGCTGCTCCAGCTGAGCCTCATATTCGGACTTCGCCGTGTCGATGTTCTTCTTCCGCTCGACCTCGATCTGCCTGTTGATGTCAGCCAGCTGGCTGTAGGAGATCGCGAGGTCGGGATGGCGGTCGCCGTACACCGCTTTCTTCTGCGCGATCTGATCGTTCAGGGTCGAGCGCTGCGCGCGCAGCATGCTCAGAAGGTCCTGCTTCACCGGACCTTCGACATTGGCCTTGAGATCGCGTTGCACCTGCTCGTAACGCGCCTTGGCTTCCTCGGTGCGCGCGCGAGCAGCGGAGACCTGCTGGTTGAGATCGGTCACCCGCAATTGCTGGGTCGTGGAATCCTTGCCGGCATTGAGTATCTTGTGCTCGAACCTGAAGGCGGCAACGGCATCTTCCGATACGCGCAGGCGCTCGTTCAATGCCTTCAGCCGGTCCTTGAGCCAGTCGGCCGCCTCGTCCGTCGCCTCGGTGCGGACACGGCCCTGGCTGGCGACGAACGCCTCGGCGATGGCATTGGCGTAATGCGCGGCCCGTTCCGCATTGTTCGAGGTGAATGAAATCGCAATGACGTAGGTCAGTCCGCGGCGCGAGATATCGAGACGGTTGCGGAATTTTTCGAGCAGGCGCGTCATGTCGGTGTAACCACCCGCGATGTCCGCGTCGTCGGCGATCTTGAGCTGCTCGATCAGGGGGCGGAGAAAGCCGTCCGATTTGGCGATCTCGATCTGGCTCTGAAGTGCCGCGGCATCCTGGCCGATGCCCGGCAGTACGTCCTGCTCCGAGGTGACGCGCAGCTCGCGGGGATCGACGACGACCAGGGCCGTCGCGGCATACCGGACCGGCAAGACCATCAGGACAATGACGCCCAGGGCGAACAGCGCCAGCGCCAGCGTCAGGATGCGCCGGCCATTCTCGCGCAGGAAGGAGAGCGCACCGGTGACGGTCAGCGATCCCTTGATCAGCGCAGGAGCAGCGCTGTCAGGCTTCGCCGTCGCAGCCCGCGGCGCTTCCCACGAAGCCGCAGGCTCCGTCGGGGCGATGCTTCGCGGAGATGCGCTTCGACCGAACGCCATAAGGTTGGACTCGAAATCAACTGACAGCCCCGGTTCAGAGGCTTGCTACACCGTAAATATCCATGGTTAACCGGCGGTTACGGCTGGCGCGCCGTGCTCAATGAACAATCTGTTAACGCGCGTGCCGATGCGCCGCGCTGCATCGGCGAGTCCGGTTTTGAACCGGGCTGGCGCGACCACCACGACGTCGATCAACGCTCCGCTGCGGCAGTTCGAGGGCGATCATTTCGTCGTCGGCATTGCATTCCTCTCGACGACATTCGAGGTGTCGACGCCGCCTCACCGGGAAGCGGGAACCTGGAAAATGGTGGTCGATGGCGTGGAGCTGACCCGCACTCACTAGAGCCCGCTGCAGCGCAATCGGAACGGAGCTCCAGCGCGCCATTCAGAATAAAACCACGAGCTCATACAGATTTGAAATTGCTCGTGATTTTTCTCGCCTCAATGATTCGGCGGCCGTCAGCGCCGCTGCCGTCGGGAATTTCGGCACGCCTCACAACAGCGTGCGCCTTTCGCTCCGGGATCGTAGTATTGTCGCCGGAAGTCGCCGACGCACGAGACCGAGGATCTTGCGTATCCACTCGATCGCGGTGCTCGACGAGATGCACTCCAGAATTAGGCTGAGGATCGCGACTGCGGTCGGACGGCGCGGCAAATGGAGGACATGATGGCGTGGCGTGACGACAAGGCCCGGGCAACCCTGATCCGCGATGCAGCCGGCAGCGTGCCGCCGGGCAAGAGCCCGCGGGCCTTTGCCGAGCCCCTGTTCGGCTACAGCAATATCGAGGATCTCGACAATTACGATGCCGCCTCGCTTGCCGTCCTGGCGGAGCAAGCCTGGGAGCATGTGCAGCGGCGCACGTCGGGCAGCGCCGATATCCGCGTGGTCAATCCGACGTTGCCGAACGGGCGCGAGATTTCCGTGCTCGAGATTCTCAACGACAACATGCCTTTCCTGTACGACTCCACGATGGCGGAACTCGCCGAGCAGGGCATCGAAGTCACCCTCGTCGCCCACCCGATCATCGCCGTCGAGCGCGATGCCGAGGGCAAGCTGCTGAGATTCTACGGCGAAGCACTGCCGGAGGGAGCAAGAGGCGTTCGCGAAAGCCTGATTCACCTCCACATCACCCGCCTGGACGCCGACGCCGATCGCCAGAAGCTGATCGACGGACTGACCAGGGCATTGAACAACGTCCGCGCCTGCGTCACCGACTGGCGCGCCATGCGTGACCGCGTCGAGGAGGCAATCAAGACGTTCGCTTCCAATCCGCCGCCGCTGCCGATCGACGAGGTCGCCGAAGCCAATCAGTTCCTGCAATGGCTCTGCGCGGACAATTTCACCTTCCTCGGCGTGCGCGAATATCGCTTCTCGCCCGACAGCGACGCGTCGGACGACATCACCACCGGCGAAGGCCTCGGCATCCTGCGCGATCCCGACGTGAAAGTCCTGCGACGCGGCAACGAAATGGTGGTGATGACATCGGAAATCCGCGAGTTCATGCACGAGCCGACGCTGCTGATCGTCATCAAGGCCAATGTCTCAAGCCTCGTCCATCGGCGCATCCGGATGGATTATGTGGGGATCAAGCTCTATGCACCCGACGGCCGGCTCGAGGGCGAATTGCGCGTCGTCGGCCTGTTTACCTCCGGCGCCTATACCCGCTCGGTGCGGCAGATCCCTTATGTGCGCCACAAGGTTGCGCGGGTGCTGCAGCGCGCCGGCTTCGACCCGAACGGCCATTCGGGCAAGGCGCTCATGCATATCCTCGAAGATTATCCGCGTGACGAGCTGTTCCAGATCGACGTCGACACGCTCTACAACTTCGTCATCGAGGTCCTGATCCTCTACGAGCGCCCGCGCGTCCGGGCGCTGGCGCGGGTCGACAAGTTCGATCGCTTCGTCTCCATCCTCACCTTCATTCCGCGCGACAAATACGACACCGACGTCCGCACGCGCGTCGGAGCCTTCCTGTCGCAGGTCTACAAGGGGACCCTGTCGGCGTCCTACGTATCGTTCCCTGAAGGCGCGCTGGCGCGCGTCCACTTCATCATCGGACGCTATGAAGGCAAAACGCCCGTCGTCGAGCGCGCCGCGCTCGAAGCCGGCATCAGCGCCATTGCCGCGACCTGGACCGACAAGCTCAAGGCCGCGCTCACCGCGTCGACCGACGGCATGCGGGCGCGCATGATCGCCAATCGTTATGCCCAGGCCTTTAGCGGCGGCTATACCGAGGTTTTCACGGCGGAGCAGGCCATCGCCGACATCGCCACCATCGAAAAGCTGACGCCGGCACGCCCGGTGACGATCTCGGTGCACCGCGACAAGGGCGAGGACGATCCCAGGCGCTTCGGCCTCAAGGTGTTCTCCGACGCCGCACCGCTATCGCTGTCCTACCGCGTGCCGGTGATCGAAAATCACGGCCTGCGCGTGGTCGACGAACGCACCTATCAGATCGTGCCCGGCAACAGGCCGGAGCCGGTCTGGCTGCATGAGATGACGATCGAGACCAGCGACGGCCAGCCGATCGAGATCAACCCGGAATTCAGCCATCGCCTGGAAGCCTCGATCATGGCGGTGGTCACAGATCGCGCCGAATCCGACGGATACAACGCCCTGATCCTGCGCACCGCGCTGGGCTGGCGCGAGGTCTCGACGATCCGGGCGCTGTCGCGCTATCTGCACCAGATCCGCGCTCCGTTCACCCAGGATTACATGTGGGAGACCTTGCGCAAGAACGCCGCGATCACGGCCACCCTCGTCGCACTGTTCCAGACCCGCCTCGATCCACGCCTCGTGCTTACCGATCGCGAGCGTTCGGCGCGCGAGACGGCACTCCTTGCCGAGATCGAGGAGCAGCTCAAATCCGTCGCCTCGCTCGATGAAGACCGCATCCTGCGCCGCTTCACCAATCTGGTGCAGTCAACCATCCGCACCAATCTCTGGCAGATCGGCGACGATGGACATCCGCGTCCGGTCATCTCCTTCAAGTTCGACGCGCGGCGGATCGACGATTTGCCGGCGCCGCGGCCTCTCTACGAGATCTTCGTCTCCTCGCCGCGGGTCGAAGGCATTCACCTGCGCTTCGGCAAGGTCGCGCGCGGCGGCTTGCGCTGGTCCGACCGGCCGCAGGATTTCCGCACCGAGATCCTGGGTCTCGTGAAGGCGCAGCAGGTCAAGAACGCCGTGATCGTGCCGGTCGGCGCCAAGGGCGGTTTCGTGCCCAAGCGCCTGCCGCCACCGTCCAATCGCGACGCCTGGCTCGCGGAAGGCACCGCGGCCTATCGCATCTTCGTGCGCTCGCTGCTCGAGCTCACCGACAATCTCGACGGCGACGCCGTCGTGCCGCCCGATTCCACCGTGCGCCATGACGGCGACGACCCCTACCTCGTGGTCGCCGCCGACAAGGGCACCGCCACCTTCTCCGATGTCGCCAACGCGATCTCGGCCGAGAAGAACCATTGGCTCGGCGACGCCTTCGCCTCCGGCGGCAGCCAGGGCTACGACCACAAGAAGATGGGGATCACGGCGCGCGGCGCCTGGGAGGCGGTCAAGCGCCACTTCCGTGAGCTCGGCACCGACATTCAGACCATGCCGTTCACGGCTGCCGGCGTCGGCGACATGTCCGGCGACGTCTTCGGCAACGGCATGCTGCTCTCGCCGGCGACAAGGCTCGTGGCCGCGTTCGATCATCGCGACATCTTCATCGATCCCTCCCCCGACCCTTCGACCAGCTTCGCCGAGCGCAAGCGTCTGTTCGACCTGCCGCGATCGAGCTGGCAGGACTACAACAAGTCGCTGATCTCGCAGGGCGGCGGCGTGTTCTCGCGCACGCTCAAGGCGATCCCGCTCGCACCGGAAGTCCGCAGCCTGCTCGATCTCGACAAGGAGCAGGCCACGCCGTTCGAGGTGATGACGGCGATCCTGAAAGCGCGCACGGACCTGTTGTGGTTCGGCGGCATCGGCACCTATATCCGCGCATCGGCAGAGAGCGACGATCAGGCCGGCGACCGCGCCAACGATCCGATCCGCATCGCAGGCACTGACGTTCGCGCCCGGGTGATCGGCGAAGGCGCCAATCTCGGCGTCACCCAGCGCGGCCGCATCGAAGCGGCACAGAAGGGCGTCAAGCTCAACACCGACGCCATCGACAATTCGGCCGGCGTCAACACCTCCGACGTCGAGGTCAATATCAAGGTCGCGCTGGCGCGCCCCGAACGCGAGGGACGCCTCAGCTTCGCCGATCGCAACAGCCTGCTGGCCGCGATGACCGACGAGGTCGGCACGCTGGTGCTGCGCAACAACTATCTGCAGACGCTGGCGCTCTCGCTGGCCGAGCGCAAGGGCGTGGCCGAGACCGGCTTCCTCACCCGCCTGATGCAGTCGCTCGAGCAGCGCGGCCTGCTCAGCCGCGCCGTGGAGTTCTTGCCCGACGACGCAGCGCTCACCGAGCGGACACGGCGCGGCCAGGCCCTGACACGGCCCGAGCTTGCCGTGCTGCTCGCCTACGCCAAGCTGACGCTCTACGAGGACCTGCTCCTCACCAGCGTGCCTGATGATCCTTACCTCGCTCGCAGACTGTCCCTGTATTTTCCGCGCGAGGTTCCCGATAAATTCCCGGCCGCGGTCGAGCTCCATCGCCTGCGACGCGAGATCATCGCGACCAGTCTCGTCAATGCCGTGATCAACCGCGGCGGCCCGGCGTGTGTCGTCCGCCTGACCGACGAGACCGACGCCGATATCTCCACCATCGTCATGGCGCAGGTGGCGGTGGACGCGATCTACGAGCTCAGGCGGCTCAATGACGCGATCGACGCGCTCGACACCCGGATCGACGGGCAGGTGCAGCTCGGCCTCTGCGCGACGGTCCAGGACCTCCTGATTTCCCGCATGGTCTGGTACGTGCGCAATGTCGATTTCAAGGACGGCCTCGAGGCGGTCATCGGGCGTTTTGGCCCGGGTATCCGCGAGATCGCGGCCTCCCTCGACACCACACTGCCGCCGGACCTGCAGGCCGCGCGCGGCAAGCGGCGCCAGGAACTCACCGATGCCGGCGTCCCGGCCGGCCTCGCCGGCGAGCTCGCCGATCTCGACCCTCTGATTGCGGCACCCGATATCGTGACGGTCGCCGAGCGCACCTCCCGCGCCATCGGCGATGCTGCCGCAACCTTCTTCGCTGCGGAAGCCAATTTCCGTCTCGACCGCATCATCGCCGCCGCGCGCAGCGTGCCGGCAAATGATTATTTCGAACGCATGGCGGTCGATCGCGCCGTCGAGCAGATCGCCAGCGCCGAGAGAAGACTGGCCGCGGATATGCTGGCAACCGGCCAGTCCGGCCAGCAGGCCGTCGAGACGTGGCTTGCGGCTCACCCCGAAGCGGCGCGTATCCGCCGCTCGGTCGAGGAGATTGCGGCCAGCGGCCTGACGCTTGCCAAGCTGACGGTGGCGGCGAACCTGCTGGGGGACCTGGTCAAAGTCTGAGAGCGTGCGAGGCAGCGATGTGAAACTGAGCCGGCGAACGGAGGAACCCCATGATCCACGCCACTTGCCACACCGCCGATAATGTCCGCTGCATCGAGTTCGATGCCACACCGTGGTTCAGCGAGGCTGACGCTCCGAGCATTGTCGATCTGGCCCGACGAGGCTGGACCAGCACGGCGATTGCAGAGTCCCTCGAACACCGGCGAGGCTACGAAGGCTTGCACGACCTCGTCGAATATGCGGCGAAGCGATTGCAATCGGAATCCCTGGAGGACCCGACCTGGGAAACCTTCGCGTGCGTCGTCGATGGACCCGAGGCCGTCGCGTGGCTCAGGGAGAACCGGCCCAACGTTGTGGCAAGGATCCCGTAGGACACGAGAAGCGCAGCAAAAGCCACAATCGATCGGCGGCAAACGAAGCGGAAAGGCGCGCCCGGAACGATCTGAACCCCCGACTCGATTGCCGCATTCGAGCGCGAGGCCTATGCTGGCATCCGGCAATCACGCGGCCGCCCATCGTGCGGCGGGGCAGCCTCACGATGGATGGCTCGCATATCCATCCGAAAGGCTACGCCATGACCATTGCCCCCACGCTCCACCGATACCTGGCTGCCGAGAACATCCAGTATGTCGAGATCCCGCACGTTTTCACCATGTCATCCGCGCGCACGGCGCAGGCCTGCCACGTCTCGGGCGATCGTTTCGCCAAGGCCGTCGTGCTGCGCCATGACGGCGGCTATATGCTCGCGATCGTTCCGGCATCGCACCGTCTCAACTTGCCGGACTTGAAGGAGAAGCTCGGCGCGGATCTCGTGATGGCGAACGAAACCGAGATCAACAGGCTGTTCGCGGACTGCGCGCATGGAGCCGTTCCGGCGGTAGGCCGATGCTACGGGCTCGATCTCATCGTCGATGACAGCATCCGGGCGCAGCCCGAGATCTATATCGAAGCCGGCGACCATGAGACGCTGCTTCACCTGACGCATGCACAGTTTGAACGGCTGACGGCCAATGCGCCGCATGGACGCTTCAGCACGCACGGTTGACGCAGCATGGCGGCGGGATGATTTTTCCTGCGCCTTCGTCGCGGCGCGCGTGCGGTCGCGCCCGGTTCGTAGTATAATCACGTCACGGGGGCTGCGTTCGCAACGGAGGTCCTCCATGAAGGTCAAGGACGTGATGCACAAGGGTGTCGATTGGGTCAGCCCGGACACCCCGATCACCGAGATCGCGAAGTTGATGCAAGGGCACGACATCGGCTGCATTCCGATCGGCGATGACGACCATCTGATCGGGATGGTGACCGATCGCGACATCGTCTGCAAAGGCCTCGCGAGCAAGAACTTCAACGCCGCGCGCATGACGGCGCGGGACGTGATGACCGAAGGCATCCATTGCTGCCGGGAAGACGACGATCTGGCGAAAGCCGTGCATCACATGGAGACGCTGAAAATCCGCAGGCTGCCCGTGATCAACAAGAGCAGGCGGATGGTCGGCATGATCAGCCTGGGCGATGTCAGCCAATTCGCCAGCGTTGATCTGTTGACCCAATGCGTCAAGGGCGTGTCGGCCCATCATTGATGGCGACCGCCACCCGGCGCCCGGAACTTCGTCGCATCGCTCGCAGGACCCCGCTGCCGGCGAACGCGCAGGCTATGATACGCGACCTGCCAAGAAGCTGCTCCGCCGTCTTCTCGTCCCCATTGTCACCTGCGCAGCTAATTCTTCAATTCGTTCCGCAGCTCATTCTTGGCGTTCCGCATCTTGCTCGCTCCCCTGAGCGGGGGCTTCGGCGGCGGAGTCGGATTCGCCCAACCTGCCATCTGCAGGCAGGTGAGTAGATCGACATAGCTTTCTATTCCCCCTGCCGCAGCCTCGCCTTCGCAACTAGCGCGCGCGGGGCCCGGAACAGTCAGCCAGGTCGAGCTCAGCTGTTGCTGCGCAATTGTCTCGTCACGCACGCACTCGCCGGCGTCCTGCGCCAGGGTGAGCCCTGAGGCCTTGTCGTCGGCGGAAACGTCCCGGCAAAGGGCTTCCACATTGAAGATGGGCACACGGTCTGAAATCGGAATCGTGGGCTGGCCAAGAAGCGACAGGACCAAGAGCGCTGCTTTCATAAAATCCTCCCTTGAATCGGGTTGGACGGGAAAGCTCCCGGGAGGTTAGGCCCGGTTTGTTTCCGGCCGGCTTCACCCGGCCTGCAAAGGGTTTCGTCCCTGCCCGGCAGCGCATTGTGGCTTCCCGACGGACGCCGGTCGCGGCGCGTCACGGCCGATGACGAAGCTTACCCGGGTCTTCGCACGTAGAGCGAGATAAACCGGTCGATCATCGGGTTGATCTGCTCCGGCACTTCCAGCGACAGGAAATGCCCGGAGCCGACGGCCTTGGCCGTGACCAGTTGCGGACACAGCTCCGCAAAACGATCCAGATCCGCGAGCCGATGGGCCGCTTCGATGTAGAGCACCGGGACCCGGCACGCCTGGGCGCATTCACGCGCCCGATGCACATCCCAGGGAAACAGACTTGTAAACGTGGACACCAGCACGTGCTGTGGCGTCGCCAGAAAGGTCTGTTCAACATGGGCGCGGCATCGGTCGGTCGGCAGACAGGAGTCCGCCACGATCTTCCGTACCTCGTCCGCAAAATTCGCGCCCCTTAAGCCCTCCAGATACCCGGCGAACACCGTCCCTGCCGAGGCAGGGAAGAGCACCCCTGAGTCGAGCAGCACCAGGCCTGCAGGAAAGTCCGGATAGCGGGCGGCGATTTCGAGCGCCATGTTGCCACCCATGCTCTGACCCACGATGATCGGCTTTGTGATCTGCTGTCGGTTGCACAGAAAGACGAGATCATCGGCGAAGCCTTCGATCGAATACGCCTGTTGCGGCTTGTCGCTCTCACCATGCCCCCGCAGCTCGGCATTCAATGCCCGACCTTGACGGGCGAAATACTCCATCTGCGGCGCAAAATGCGTGCGATCCCCGCCGAGGCCATGGACGAACAGGAATTGAAGCGGTCCCGCGCCGGCAATGTCGAAGGACAGCTGGATTCCGTTATGCGCGAGCTTCATGGGTCATCTCCGTATTCACCGAAATGTCCAGGCGTCTCTGGCCGGTCCTCAATCTAACCGGCGCCACACGGCCGATAAAGATGGGCACTGCCGCTTCGCCGCGGTGCAACTGCCGGAGTGAGCCAGGCGCGAGTAGCGCGCTCCGGCAGCCGCTCGCGACGTAACCGGATTGCGACCCGAGGTGATTTCAGCCGAGGCGGGCCACGATGGCTGCAACGGCCATCATTGCAGCCCCGACTATCACCGTGGCGATGCCGCCATAGGCAACGCCGATCGACCGCCAATGATACTCTGTCTGGAACGTGGCCAGAAGATTCTTCTGGAACGCGAACTCATTCGTTTCGTGCTGAAACAGCAGATTGCAGCCGAAATAGATCACACCGAGTCCCACGACAATCAGCATGATCTGCGAAAAAAGCTTCATTGGTGGAAATCCCGGCCACGCGAAATTTTAGTCACATCAGAAAGCATTTGCAACCATAAGCTACACCATATCTATAATGCGCCCCGCATTGGTTTTTTTGCGCAGTCGATCGAGCAGCTCTGTTGACTGCGTCCGCCGCTGGTCGGGACACGCGAGAGGGGCACCGCGAATGACTGCATTCATCCTGTCTGCCACCATAGCATTCGCGCTGTTCGAGTTGATTGCATTCACGCAATGGCCGCCACAGGGAAGCTTCATAGAATTCAGCGAGGAAACCCTGGGTCTGCAAGGGCCTGCTGCACGGGCGTTGCGCAGGATGGTCCAATTTCTGATTGTCCTTGTAATCCTGCTTGGTGTCCTGACCATCCATGAGGTCTCATCACCATTCAGCACACTCGCGAGGTATGAGGTCAACGTCATCATTGGCTTCATCTTCGGCCCGCTGTTTGCGATCTGGATCAACAGTGTCGTCGTTCACCGCGCCAATGAGGACTTGACCCGCGGCCAGATGTTCGCAGGGGCGGGCTTGGCACTCCTGTTCCTCCTGGGAGTCCTCGGTGGCGAGGGGTCGGGCCTGATCAAGCAGTACGCAAGAAGCTTGTCATCCGTGAAGCTCGGCGTCGCCGAATTGTCGTTTGCATCCAAGGAGCAGGGCAGCCGGGATCGGCTCGCATCGACGACCATTCCGAGCGCCAGCAAGGAAACATATGCGGCCGGGGGACCGAACGGCCTGCAAAATCTCGCGAGGCTTCACCTCATCATCAGACGCGACAAGGACTATTTGACCGAGATATTCACCCGAAGGCCGCAGGATAGGCCGGTTTCGGATATGCCGGTCGACGACTTGCGCAGCAGCGAGACGTTCACGCAGTCCACCATCGCACTTCCGTTGCAGTGTCTGTCCGCCTGGTTCGAGCAATCCGCGGATTCCGGTCCTGTCGAAAGATATCTCGCAAGCTACAGCAACGTATTCCGCCGACTTGAAGCACTCGATCGCCGAGCGGCCGCCCGCGGCCCGGCAATCGACCCGAGGGAGTTCGAAGCCGGATTGAAGCAGGTCAGCTCGGACTTCGTTCATAACGGCCTTCGCATGGCGGTGGATATCGCCTTGTCATCGACGTCTCCAAAAACCTTCGAGGCCTGCAAGCCATGGTATGATATCTATTGCCCTCCTAACGAAAAACCGGCGTCAATCGACGACGACACGTATGCCGGTCGGTGCCTGCGCGAAACGCTGTCCGAGTTCACCCGGTCGGATGGCGCAGCCAGGTCGGACAATGTCCAGGACCGGCTCGACTATGTTTTCCGAAATCTGGAGAAGATGATCACACCACAGCCAGCCAACCGGCGCGGGCTGGAGACGCTGCCTTACTTCGCGATCGGTCGTGCTAGCCTGATGACGCAAGCTGGACAACACGAGGCTGCAGCCGCCGTTCTGGACAACTGGCTCCGAGAACGACGGGAGACAAATTCAAGCGACGAACAACAGCGAAGATATGCGGCCAATCCAATGCTGCAGGTCAGGGACGAATGGTTCGCCCTGCGCATACGCGCGATGCTCGTAACCTATGTGGAAGAATGGCTGGAAGACCAGAACTCACAAGCAGCCACCATCGTCCGGACGGAGCACCTGCAAAATCTCCAGGAGACAATCGACGGCCTCAAGAGCCGGTTGTTGAAGGTCGATTTCTTCCAGGCGTTGAATAAGCAGTGTCCCACGACATGCCCGCTCACCTTCAAGCGGCCGGCAACATGCGAATCGGATGAATCGCAAACACGGATGAAGCTTTGGGGGGGCCTGTACACGTCCTACGTGACCATGGAGTACACCTATATCCACCGGGCACTGGAGCATCCAGACTACGCCGCGAAACTTGCCGAAGCGGTGAACGACGCCGCCCATCGACTCGCCAATTTCGACATGTCGTGCGGCACCAAATTTCCGGAGCGGGAGGTGATCTATGGGCAATCGCTGCTCGGGTTCGCCGAGAACGCCGTTGTCTATACCATGCTGCGCGCCAAGTTGGATGACCAGGTCGCCCAGCAAAAGCGGCTCGACGAAGCCGAGCGCGCCGTCAAACTCGGAATGCAAGTCGTCGATGATCTGGCCAGGATCGATCGCGAACGATCGCATCGGCCATATCTGGAGCGAATCGCACCGAGCCTCGCCGTCTCGGTTCAGGAGTTGCTAAGGCAGCAGCTTTTGAAGATTGAGAAGGCACGAGCCGACCTGAGCGGATAGGCTCACCTGTTCGCGTGGTCCGATCAAGGGCGCAGGCTTACGGAGGCGTCACGGTCGCCAACGCCGGCGACAGAGCAGCCAGCGTCAGGAGCATCCCAAAAGCATAAATTCCGAAGAGGCGCAGCATGGCCCACTCCATTTCCGTAGGCGCACAATATAGGAACGATGCCTTGAACGGCAAATGAATAACGGGCCATTAGAAACTAGGGGGTTCCTGCAGTGGAACAAGACTGCAAATGGCGCGCCCGGAACGAGGCGACCGAGGCACGCTCTCCACATTGAAAACTAACGAGAAATCAGCACGACTGCCTTGCCGCTCGTACCACCTTCTGTGACCACCTACAAGCGGCGGGTGATGATCTCGTCTAAGGTTCACCTGCCTTGGGGGCCGCTTTGGCCTGCGCCTTCTCTGCCGCAATGGCTCCAATCTGTTGGAGGCGCTGCTCACGCCTATGCCGGGCTTCATACCACTCTTCGAAAAGCATTTCCGTCAACTCAATCAGTCGCTGGGCCTCATCGGGGTCAACGTCTATGATTGTGTTAATGTCCTTCTCCATGTGGGCGCCAATGTTTCCGATCCCTCTTACGTGATCGATTGCATCTACGCTGTCGTGTTGAACGCCTCGCGGTGCGTTCCCCGCTTCAACGAGCGCTCGAAGCTCTTTGATTTCATCAATCAACCTGCCCTTCTTGATGCCACAGAAGTCCCGGATCATCCCTTGAAGGCAGCGTCGAATGATGGTGGCCGATGCTTTCGGGCTTAGGTCTCGGATTGCACAAGCTTCAGCGTAGTCCGCGCGAAGCGGTTCTGGCACGCAATCGGGCTGCGGCTTTGCGGTAGACGGCGGCAACAGAGTCCAACTTTTGCCCGGCCGACGTACGTGCCGGTGAGTGCCGACCGGTGTCTTTGCTACGACTATTGAGCTGAGCCCGGCGCTAAGCGTGAGTTCCCTGCACTGATCGTTGGCACAAACTACTGCCGTTACTCTGAGATACGGCGTAGTTAACCTGGATCCATGAACCTCCAACTCTGAGTCCACATCATGGATGCGTTCGGCGGATACGACCTGCGCGTGGCGACAGTACGGACAAGTCCAGTTCGAACCTAACTTCACGTTGTGTGCACTCCGCTTTGTTGAGGCGAGCAAGCTTTCAAGGCGCTCGGCGATCACACTATTCTTTGGCTTCACGGGCATTTACTGGCACCCACCACGCGGCGGCGCAGCGTCGTCTACACCGGGCAAGTGGCCCACTCTTTCTTACCCTCATGAAAGATTTCCATTCGCCCGTCACATGCAACGCACAGGCATTTCTGCTCGTGCTCAACGGCCGCGACACCAAGCGCCTCAAGCCCTGGAGGATCGCTCAACGAATTGCACAGGTGTATCGCCCGAAAGTAAATCGACCGCCCGAGTAGCCAAGGCTCGCGGCCTGCACAGAGGCAGCATGCTCCGTGAGGTCTTCTGGCTTGAGGGGCGGCCAATACAAACGCTGGCCCGCGTTGATCACTGGGAAAGCCACCGCGACTGTGCTGTTGACCAGAGCTACTTCGGGTCCTTCTTTCGCCACGCCGAAGCCCGCCCTCGTTGCCCAGGTACTTGCTCGATCAGCCCCCGTTTCCGAAGTGCTACGAAAACGTCCTTCATTTGCACGTCACGCCTCAAACCCGTGATCCCTCGCCCAATTTCATTGGTAATGGTTGGATTGCTCTCCAGGTACTCCATAACGGTCGAGGCGGGTGAGGACAGCGGCTCATGACGGATGAAAACAACGACCGCGTTTTCTGCCTCGGTGATTTCAGGCTCCTTCAGGCGAATACGCCTCATGGCCGCAAAGGCCGTGTTCAGTCCCTCCCCCACGTCCTTATTCGGCGGATTGGGGAACTTGTTTATCAGCCGGACGAGCTTGGGGTTTCGAGCGAACTGCTCGGTCAGGACGTTAGCTGGGGTCACATGGCCTGGAAACCGACCGGGACTTTCTACTTCAATCCGATCATCGTAGATGCGTATCTGAACGTCTGTTTGGTGGCTGTAGTCGCGGTGCAGCACCGCATTGGTGATGATTTCATGCAGGGTTTCGTCGGGATAGGTGACTTCCTCCAGACCCGTTTCACCCATGCGCTTTATACTCTGAACGATTTCCTTGGTCGTGGACACGGCTTTGACAATCAGGTCGTAGATTGGCCCTTCAATGGTCAGGGGGACGAAAGAGAGCGTTTCGCGGTCACCTCCTTCTTCTTTAGTCGCGTACCGAAACACCTTGATCGCACTCCGCTTCGGAAGGGCTGCTTGCGGTTCGTCTGCGTACAGCAACACGCCTGCGACGGTCGGCTTTTCGTTCACCAGGAGAAACTGTGACTTTAGCCAGACGTCAGGCTCCGCGCTCGGCACCTGTGAGAGCACGAACTCGATAGTCGTCACCGAGTTTGTCACCGTGTCCTGGGGTACGTTGACCGTGTCGTCCTCGAACGTGGAGAGGCCCTTGTCCAACTCCAAGCGCCTTAGCGCCTCGTCTCCATTGACGCCGAGGTTCTGTGCGCCGCGTCGAACGTAGGCATTACCCTGCGTTGATTTGATTATCTCTCGGGTCTTCAGGACGCTTATGTGGAGCACAATTCCTGGCTTGTCGGGCGCTCTTAGGAACTGCGCAGAGTAGAGGTTGCCCAAGGAAGAGAGGCTCTCCAGGACCTGAACCAGTCCGTTCGCTGCTTCGACGTTTTCGAACCCACTCCATGTCCTGGTGCCGTCATCGTTTTCGGCGACGCCTACGAATAGCTCACCGCCTGCGGTGTTGGCGAAAGCGGAGATGGATCGCGAGAGCTTCGCTGGGGCAATCTCCTTCGCTTTGGCATCGCGGAAATGGTTTTCGTCGTAGCCGAGGATAATGTCGGCTTCTTCGGTGGTGATTTGCCGTGTGTCCATGTGAACCAAAGGGCGATGAGGCGGGACAAGATTCCCTCAGGGTAGAAGATCCCGGTGGAACCTCAACCTGTCATTGCGCCGACGCCAGAGCTTCTCCCCCACTTTGCTTCAACAGCCTGTCCCGTTTAGGTATGCCCTCCCGAGACATTGCCGCGAGACGCAAATATTGTCTTATTAGGGTTGACTTCTCTATTTCGAGACGCCATTGTCTCGTGGTCTAGAACCTAACGAGACAGGAACGTCCCTCAATGACCGTCATCGGCTACGCCCGAGTTAGCACCACAGATCAGAATCTAGAGCTGCAAGAGAACGCATTGCGCGCGGCAGGCTGTGACCTGATCCGTTCGGAGAAGCGTAGCGGCACCACGACGGCGGGCCGTGAGGAGCTTCGCACCGTTCTCGACTTCCTGCGTAACGGTGACACGCTCATGGTAACGCGCATTGACCGTCTCGCGCGCTCTGTTGGAGACCTTCAGGATATCGTGCGCACTGTGAAGGCGCGCGGCGCATCCCTCAAGGCGACCGAACAACCTATCGACACCGGCACGGCAGCAGGCAAGTGCTTCCTGGACATGCTGTCAGTGTTCGCTGAGTTCGAGACCAACCTCCGTAGAGAGCGTCAGCTTGAGGGCATTGCGGATGCCAAGGCGCGCGGAGTGTACCAAGGGCGCAAGGCTTCCATCGATCCTGCACAGGTCAAGGCGTTGCGAGCACAAGGCATGGGAGCGTCGGACATCGCCAAGACCCTCAAGATTGGCCGCGCATCGGTCTATCGGGTTCTAGAGGAGGGCTGAGGATCAAAGCGCCGCCTACTTTAGCTGCGCATAGCTTAGCTAAGGGACTCCGGGGCCGACATGGGGCCCCTCCCGGAGATTTTTGGGGCCCCTATTTCAAGAAACTCGGGCTAAAGGCCAAGGCCGCTACTCGGCTGAACGGGGCGGTGTGCTCCGCTGAAAGTACCGGCTTCGGACGTGCAGCTAACAGCTACCAAATCAGCACCGGGCCGCCGGTAGCCCGGTTACATTGAAAAACAACAAAGGGGTAAACTGGGCATAGTAGAGAATGAATGGGCCGGGCAGCTTAGAACCCGACCCATTCCATGAGGCTGTTTGACGGCAGAGGTAGTCAGGTCGACGACAGATCGATGCTGATTTTCACCGCCGATACTGGCACACCGGCGACCTCTGCGATGGCCTGTCTCGCATTCGCAATCACCTCGCCAAGCGACAGCGAGCGGATCGGTGCCGTCTCCCCCTCGGTCTCCGGCTCCTCGTCCATGTCGTCAGCCTCGCTGTCTGACGGGATGGTGGCTGAATAGGCTGTACCGGGCAGACGGTACTTCGCCCAAATCGGCTCGTTGAGGCGAAGGGACCAGTCTTTGCGCCCTACTCGCTCAGCAGCATGGATTTGCTCCAAGACCACCTCCGTCGGGATGAGGAATGCTTTGATCGAGCCCGGTGTTCGCTCCACTTCCGGAACTGCCGCAAGGATGAAGTCCGTCTCCTTTACGCCCCGTAGGATGCGCTCCGGGATGCCGTCGTAGGAAACCTCGGTCTTGGTGCGGACCATGGGAACTTGGTGGAGATTACAGGTTCGCCCCCGCACGGTGCGGCCATCGGGCAGAAGATACTTCTTCACGCGCCCATCTGTCGTCGAGACGGGCTTGAGGGGTTTGCCCGCGCCCTCCATCAGCGAAACGCCAGCGTTCAACAGTTGCGAATTAGAAATCCTCATAGGTAATACTCCATCTTCTTAGGTGCGGGATTTTTCAAATTAGGTGGCCCCAATGGGACGTACCTTACTTCAAATCCAACATTAGGTCAACGACCTAAAGTTCCACCTAAGACGACGGTTCTTACATGTCGCGTCCCGCAGGCTCCATTAGCCGCCAAGGCTCGGAGGTTCACCTTGGGCGACCCGAGGCTTCAGATGGCTCGTGGGAGCGCAGTGGGGACGGTGAAGGGCTAGTGCTGCCTGCGCGGTCTCCCCAGGGCCCGAGGGGCAGCTGGTACGCGCAGTCAATCGCAAACATTCTCGAACGGGCTTTGAACGGGAAACAGCAGCCAGCCGCCGTCAGCTAATCGGAAGCTGAGGGACTCCGGCTCCCGATGGGGCCCTTGGCCTATCGTTGCTGGGGCCCCGGCTTCCAAAAGCCCGGGCTAAAGCCTTTGGCCTCTGCTCAGCTAAAGAGGGCGGTGTACCTCGCGATGAGTGCCGATTGGGCTCCCGGGAGCTGGCCCCGGTGGGACTATGGCCGCCCCGCATGGCACTGGCGCCGATGCCCCTAGGAGACTCAGCGGAGTCCTCTGGTGGGCGCTACGGCGAGCCGCCGGGCTGTCTAGGAATAACGTCAAAGGCGCCCACGGGCTTCCTAGAGTCCCACAGGGCATTTGTAGATTCAGCCCTGTTCGGCCCCAAAGCCAGTAGCAGCACCCGATGCACATATACGGACATTCGGTCCCGCCCCCCCCAAACATTCGTTCCACGATATGGTGGGGTCTCTGGGGGTAGATCAGGGGAGCCAGACAATGGCTAATAACAGAGACTTATAGCTAGCAATTATAGATAGTTAGCTGGTGCGTTTATGGATGACTGCATCAGAAGCCGGGCCTGCTTACACTTAGCTTTGGAACCACCCCGGTATGGGCGCGGAATTGGTGTGACAGGGTATCTGCGGCCAAGGCTTCCTTGCTGGCTTGGACGATCAAACTGTCGTGGACCGGCATACTGGGAACGCCCTTACCAATCAGCTCTTGCATGGTGGCGATGATGACTTCGCTCTCAGCGAACATCAGATCGGCCCAGCCACTAACCCGACCTCGGATTTCTCCACCCCATCGCTCAAGCAGGGGGTGACGCTGTAGAGCGCGCTTCTTGATCAGGGACATCGGGTACGCCTTGGTGTCGAACGCCTCTGGCGGAATGCCCTTCTTTGCCAAGCGCTCTCGGAAACCCTCAGTGAACTCCTTGGACCATCGTGTCAGGAGATTGCCGTTGCCGAATGACGCATTGATCCAGAATTTTGCTACCTGCCGATCAAGCTCACTAGGCCCAAGGATGCCAGCGTAGGCATCCGCGTCGGTGTCGAGTTGCTGATCGCACCAAGCATAGAAGATGGTGAGGTACGAGGACGAGATGTCAATCTCGACCACACCTTCGCCGTCGATCCGCATCCCAAGTCGCGTAACCTCACTTAGGTGCTGATAGCACTCGGCATCTCGCGGGTAGGAATACAGGCGACCACCCTTGTCCCACCTGTAGGTCTGAAGATTGCTCGCTTCGTGAAACTTCCTTACCCAGCCAAGATGCTTCACCTTAACCTGTGGGTGCGTGAGCGTGTGCTGAGCCAAGAAAGAGTTGAACTCAGCCACCTGTGCGCGGAGCTGCTGCACTTTCTCGGTGTTCGGCGTCTTGTGCGATGGCGAGGTTAGCTGCACCAGCTCTGAAGGCATCACCTCGTCGAATTTGAAGCATTGCCGCACGTTCGCTGGCGTAACGCCATGAGCTTCGCACGCGGCGAGGAGCGACGACGTGGCCCTGTACCTCGTGAGCTTCCCTACCATCGGTCCCGGATTGTCGAACTGATAAGAGCCCGGATATCCCGGCTTGTGCTCCACTAGCCCTGCCTCGGTGAACGCTTGGCGCACCGCGTCGAACATCCGCCACGTGACACGCTGATTGGTGTAGTCGCTTTTCTTGAGCGAGCACCTAAGCCAGCCCTCGCTGCGTTCACTTTCGATAGCAGCCAGCAGATCGGCAATGAACGCGGCCACTGCTGTCACATGCTTCATCAGGGTTTTGTCCCGCGCGTATGCTTTGCCCTTCGCAGTGCTCGGCCTTCTGTAGCGCTGGGCTAACCCGCTCACGAGCGCCGCTACCTGCGCATTCGCTGGCTGGGCACGCAGCGTTGCCAAGGGTGCCTTGTCAAGTGCCTCGCGCTCCTCTTTTGGAGTCTTCGGCTCCCATGCGGCCCGCTCGGTCAGCGTGCTGTAGTCGGCATTGTCGGTCATTCTGCTTGCATCTGCTCTACTATCAGGTGACGGTGGCCGCACCGAAGCACAGGCTGCCCCGGCGCGACCTTTAGGTGTTCGCTAGCTATTGCGCCGCTTACTCGTTCGCGCCCGTCGGCTTCTTGTTACCGAACGCGCGGCCCATGCGACGGTCGGGCTCTCCTGGGTGCGCGAACGCCATTACTTCAGCCCTCCCATCCATGCGAGCAATTCCTCACCTTTCCGGCTCATCCCTGCGGCTAAGATGTCGAAGAGCCGCTTCTTCTTCGCCCCATCTTGTTGCTCATACATTAGCATGTTCTTCAGGCTCTCAGGGTCGGCCGCGGCCTCCACGATGTCGAACAGGTTGTTGCTCGACATACCGAGGGTCTTCGCGACCGCATCGAAGCGGTTTCCCCGAACTGCATCTACAAAACGATCCAGTTCATTTTCGTCGTCGTCGTACGCCATATCTAGAAGCCTCCGTGCTATCCTTGTTCCCCGGTATGCGTCCGGTGTCCCTTAGTTGTCTTGGTGTTGTCGCGTGTACGCGGTGGTACGCCCAGTGGCTTGACCCGCGACAAGTCAAGGCCGGGATAGGAAATGCAGTTGATGGCGTCAGACAATCCAGCAGCGCCGAACCGCGACAGCATGGCGTTGGCGCCGTAGCCCCAGCTCACCGAGGATGCTTGTGCGTGCCCAATCAAAGCTTCGCGTATCTCGCTATCCGCACGCCCACGCCGTAGCGCGTCCTTCACCGTGTGGCGGAAGGAGTGAAAGACCTTGGCCTTGTCCGTCACGCCCGCAGCGCGCAGATAGCGGCCAAACCACTGTGACCATGCAGGTACGCCCGCGCGGCCTCTGTCGGGGGCCACTGAGGGAAATAACCAAGCGTCTGCACCATCAGCCTTCCGCCGCTCCTCAACGTAACTAAGGAAGCCCAAGCGGATCACTTCGGGATGCACGGGCACAGCGCGCTCGGAGGCGTCGGTCTTGACGCGCTTCCCCCGAGCTCGTTCGGTCACGAAGTAGAGCAATGGCACTCGCGTCTCAGCATCCACCCGCACATTAGCAACGGAGAGGCTTCCAAGCTCAGCCTGTCGAGCGCCTGTGAAGAGAGCCAGCACCGGCAACCAGAACCCAGCGGCCCCATGCGCCCCCAACGGGAACTCGTGCTCAGTGAACACCGGCGCATTGAACAGTGACTGAAGCTCCGCAATCTCGAAGGACGTGCGCTCGGAACGCTCCTCCGGCAGTCTTAGCTTGCTGAAGGGGTCAGTCCACTGAATGTCATCCGGCACAAGCCCATTGTCGCTGGCCCAGATGCAGATGGACTGGACGGCGCCAAGCTGCTTGTTGATTGTGGCTGCGGTGATCCTTGGCTCTTCTGGGTGCTCTCTGCCCCACGCGGCCTGGGCAGGCAGCGTTGCGCCCAGCAAGTCGCCATTTCGGTGGCGGGGCACGTCCTGAAGTGTTTTGCGAAACTCCAGCGCGTGGGCCTTCTTTATTGCCGCTACGGATGTGTTGCCGTGAAGCTGGATAAACATATCCACACTGCGCCCGAATTCGTCCGCGGTGCGCTTGGGGCGCGCCCTGTGACGCTTCCAGCCAGCTAGCGCATCTTGCAGCGTTCCGCCTTCGTCGTGGGCGCCTACGCCTTTCGGATCAGGCAGGCGCGGAGTTTCAATAATTGCCCCCACATAACGGCGCCCAATGTCATCAAGGGCCTGAAGGAACGCCTTGGCGCTTTCGATGCACAGCTCGTGATAGGCCGTGCTGCTTTGGTCTAGCGTGATATCGAAGGCTACTAGGGCGTTTTGGGCGCGCTGCTCGGCGAAAGAAACATCACCGAAAGCAAACTGCTGCTGACAATCGCGTAAGATGTCCCCCAGAGCATCCTCATTAACATTCTCGCCATTTGGTCCGATTGTCTCTAGCCTGCCCGAAAACCTTAGCGCTTCATCTTCCCTCAGCGCCGTAGCGTACACCCACTCGGCCATACGCTTTATTTCGGTGTCATTCAGGCTGGTGCGCTTGGCTAGGGGCGCCGTGGTTTCAGCAAGGCGAGCCTTGGCCGTGGCTATGATGCGGTCGAACTCAGCCAGCACCGGCTTGGCACGTATGTTGGCCTCACGAAGGTCCTTGGTGCCCAGCGACTTCTTCAGGTGCTTCTGCGCTGCCTTGCCGTTATTCAACTCGCGAGCGACCGCCGCCTGCAATCCCTCGGGCTTCTCCGGCACCGTCTTCCGGGCGCAATAAGTCCCGTGTCTATCCTTGATGACACCCATCAACACACGCACAATTAGCACCACCGTTTGTGACCACCACACGGCAGCTAAGTGCTTGTATCTGCGCTAGTTATTGATTCTCAATGGGAAGTTAGTTGAGTGGCGCGCCCGGAACGATTCGAACGTCCGACCCTCAGATTCGTAGTCTGATGCTCTATCCAGCTGAGCTACGGGCGCGTTTTTCGCAAACAGTGCGGGCTAGGCCCGCAGGCAGCCTCCGGACAGCGCCGGAGGGGTGCGAAAGAGCGCTCTGACTAACCGCTCTTGCCTCGATTGGCAAGGTCTGGATTGGGGAGATTTTGTAGGGAGATGAGGGTTTCGGTGTCATTCCGGGATGGCCCAAAGGGCCAGGCCCGGAATCCATAACCCCGGCTGGTGGTTATGGATTCTCAGGTGCGCAATAGCGCACCATAGCTCGCGACTTCGTCGCGCCCCGGAATGACGGATAGATGAGTGCTCGATACCCGGAATGACGAAAGAGGCTCGGTCGCTGGCCGACTACGCCCTCTGCCGCTCGTTGCGGATGGAGAGGAGTTCCACGGGGCGGTCGGGGATGACGATCCGGAAGGTGGCGCCGATGGTGCCCTCGACCAGATGGATCTCGCCGCCATGGGCACGGACCAGCTCGGCGGCGATCGCCAAGCCAAGCCCGCTGCCGCCGGGGCGGCCGGAGGTCTGGAACGCCTCGAACAGATGGTCCCGGGTCTTCTGCGGGACGCCGGGGCCGGTGTCGGAGACCTCCAGGATGGCGACGGCACCTTCGCGCTTTCCCGTGATCCGGATCTGCTGGGCGCCGCCGTCGCCCGACGAATGGCTTTCCAGCGCCTGGGCGGCGTTGCGGACGAGGTTGAGCAGCACGCGGAAGAGCTGGTCGGGATCGGCATCGACCGCAAGCCCGCGCTCGATCGCGGCGACCCAGGCGATCGAGGCGTCGCTGGCGAGGCCCGCGGTTTCGCGCACCTCCAGCACCACGGGCTCGATCATGATCATGCGGCGGTCGGGGGCCGCTTCCTGGGCGCGGCCGTAGGACAGCGTCGACTGGCAGAAGGCGATGGCGCGCTCGAGCGAGCGCACCAGCTTCGGCGCAAAGCGCTGCACCCGCGGATCGGGCACGCTGGCGAGCTGGTCGGACAGGAGCTGGGCCGACGCGAGCAGATTGCGCAGATCGTGGTTGATCTTGGAGACGGCGAGGCCGAGGGCGGCGAGCCGGCTCTTCTGGTGCAGCATCGACATCAGATCGCGCTGCATGTCCGACAATTCGCGCTCGGCGACGCCTATTTCATCGCTGCGCTGGCTTGGCACGATGATCCGCGCCGAGCTTTCGGGGTTTTCGTGGAAGCCGACCAGGCTCGCGGTCAGCCGCCGCATCGGGCGCACGAAGAGATAATGCAGCACGAGATAGACGAGGCCCGCGGTCAGCACCGCGATGATCAGCGCGACCACCACGACGTTGCGGGAGAAGCGATACATCTGCTGCCGCAGCGGCAGCTCATCGGTCACGATCTCGATGAACTGGGCATTGCCGACGCCGGGCCCGACGATGCGGATGGCCTGGTTGCCGGTCTCCAGCATCATCCGGAACGAGCCGGTGATCGCCTCCCACACCGTCATGTCGCGCAGGTCGATGTCATGCTCGATGGCCGTGGGAAGGTTGTCGCTGGCGAGCAGCCGTCGCTGCTGCCCCATCTTGATGGCGACGGCACGCGCATTGATGCTTTTCAGGATCTCGCGCGACAGCGACTCGGGGACCATGCCGAGCGGGGCGGCGTCGAGCACCAGCGCGGCGGTGTTAGCCGCCGCGACGCGGTCATTGAGCCGGTTGACCCAGAAGTTGGCGATGGCGGGCACGTAGAGCAGGACAGCGGCGATCATCACCAGGGGGACGGTGAGCAGCAGCAGCTTGCCGGATAGCCCGAGCCCGCTGGGCCCACGCGGCCGCATCGCCGGCTGGCCCGGCTGATCCGTATCATGGACCGGCTGGAGGTCTGTCGCTGCCACGAAATTCGCCCCTGTTGGCTTTGTAATAGAGCCTGGCTGATGAAGGATGCGACCCGGCCGGGGGCCGGTCAAATTACGGATCGCTAATCTCTCAAGGTGGGATGTAAGCTCTGATATCGCGAGTCGCCACCTCAAGGGTTAAAAACCCCGCACAAACAGTGATATTCACCGGAACAGCGCGCTCTTGCGACGTTGACGAAAAGAAGACGCTCGCATATAAGCCGCGCAAATTGTCCGCGATGACCCGGTGCGCACGCCGGGAGCGGCTCTCTTGGGGCCGAAAAGGGCCCGTTTTGGGCCGCATCTTCCGGACTTTATCATCAATTCTACAGGCAAATTGCCCGGTCAGCGGAGAAAAACCCGTGAAGCGGACTTATCAACCCAGCAAACTGGTGCGCAAGCGCCGTCACGGCTTCCGTGCCCGTCTCGCCACTGCCGGCGGCCGCAAGGTTCTCGCCGCCCGCCGCGCCCGCGGCCGCAAGCGTCTGAGCGCCTGAGCCGGACCCCCATTTTTGGGATTTCATCATGGATCGGCTGAGGCAGCGAGCGGATTTCCTCGCCGTTGCCAATGGCGCGCGGGCGAATAGTCCCGCGTTCGTCCTGCAAAGCCGCCGCCGCGACGACAGCGGCCCGATCCGGATCGGCTTCACCGTTACCAAAAAGAACGGCAACGCCCCCCAGCGCAATCGCATCCGGCGCCGGCTTCGCGAATTGGTGAAGCGGCTCGACCCGGTGTCGATGCAGCCCCATCATGACTATGTACTGGTCGGCCGAAGGGACGCGCTCTCGCGCGACTTCGCCACCATGCTCGACGATCTGCGCATAGCGTTCACGAAGCCTGCGCGGCATACGCACAAGGGACGCGGCTCAAGAACCGACGGCTCAAGGCCCGGCCCCGCTCCTGCGACCAGCCGCAAACCGGATTGATGACGAGACAATAGTGATGACCGACAATCGCAATACCATCCTCGCCGTCATTCTGTCGGGCCTCGTCCTGATCGCCTGGCAATATTTCTACAATGTGCCGGCGATGGAGAAGCAGCGCGCCCAGCAGCAGGCGCAGGCCGAGCTCCAGAAGAACACGCCGCAGCCGACGGCCTCCGCAACGCCGGGCGCCGCGCCGCAGCCCGGCAGCGCGGCCCAGCCGGCAACACCGGCCGCGAACCAGGCCCAGCCGGTCGTTTCCCGCGAAAGCGCGATTGCAGCCAGCCCGCGCGTGAAGATCGACACGCCGCGGATTGCCGGCAGCATCTCGCTGAAGGGCGGCCGCATCGACGACATTGCGCTGGTGCAATACCGCGAGACGGTCGACCCGAAGTCGCCGCCGATCGTGCTCTATTCGCCCTCGGGCACCGCAGAACCCTATTACGCCGAGTTCGGCTGGGTGCCGGCGACGGGCGTGACGGCCAAGCTGCCGGACGCCCAGACCCTCTGGCAGCAGGACGGCAGCGGCAGCCTGACGCCGACGACGCCGGTGGTGCTGAAATGGGACAATGGCGAGGGCCTCACCTTCCGCCGCACCATCGCGGTCGACGACCATTATCTCTTCACGCTCAAGGACGAGGTGAGCAATGTCGGCAACGCGCCTGTTACGCTCTACCCGTTCGCGCTGATCTCGCGCCACGGCACGCCGCAGGTCTCCGGCTATTACATCCTGCATGAAGGCCTGATCGGCTATCTCGATGGCTTGCAGGAATACGCCTACAAGAAGATCGACGAAGCCAAGGCGGTGAACTTCAAGGCCACCAATGGCTGGCTCGGCATCACCGACAAGTACTGGGCTTCGGCGCTGCTGCCGGACACCAGTGCGCAGCTCCAGGCGCGTTTCTCGTCGAACCCGGTCGGCAACGTCCACACCTACCAGACCGACTATCTGCTCGACCCCGTCACCGTCGCGATCGGCGGCACCGCGACTGCGAACGCGCGGCTGTTCGCCGGCGCCAAGGAAGCCGGCGTGGTCGGCGTGTTCCCGTTCGCCGGCCTCGGCGGCTACAACAAGGAGCTCGGCCTCAACCATTTCGATCTGTTGATCGACTGGGGCTGGTTCTACTTCATCACCAAGCCGATGTTCCTCGGCCTCGACTTCTTCTACCGCTTCTTCGGCAATTTCGGCATCTCGATCCTGCTCGTCACCGTGATCGTCAAGCTGCTGTTCTTCCCGCTGGCCAACAAGTCCTACGCCTCGATGGCGAAGATGAAGTCGGTCCAGCCGCAGCTCCAGGCGCTGAAGGAGCGCTTTCCCGACGACAAGGTGAAGCAGCAGCAGGAGATGATGGAGATCTACCGCAAGGAGAAGATCAATCCGGTCGCCGGCTGTCTTCCCGTGGTGATCCAGATCCCGGTGTTCTTCTCGCTCTACAAGGTGCTGTTCGTCACCATCGAGATGCGGCACGCGCCGTTCTTCGGCTGGATCAAGGATCTCTCCGCGCCCGATCCGACCAACCTCTTCACCTTGTTCGGCCTGATCCCGTTCGATCCGACGACGATTCCGGTGTTCGGCCACTACCTCGCGCTCGGCATCTGGCCGATCATCATGGGCATCACGATGTGGTTCCAGATGAAGCTGAACCCGACGCCGCCGGATCCGACCCAGCAGCTGATCTTCAACTGGATGCCGCTGATCTTCACCTTCATGCTGGCGGGCTTCCCGGCCGGTCTCGTGATCTACTGGGCCTGGAACAACACGCTCTCGGTGCTCCAGCAGAGCTTCATCATGCGCCGCAACGGCGTGAAGGTGGAGCTGTTCGACAATCTCAAGGCGACGTTCGCGAAGAAGGCGACGTAGCGCAGTCATTGTTGGGCGCAAATGCCTCCACATCGTCATGCCCGGGCTTGTCCCGGGCATCCACGTTTTGGAGGGTACCGTGTGGACAGACGTGGATGGCCGGGACAAGCCCGGCCATGACGAGAGGTGAGATCTTCGCATGACCGACGACAAAGATGCGAAGCTGATCGAAACCGGGCGAAAGCTGTTCACCCGCGACTGGCAGTTCATCTGGGCCTCGCCCTCGATTGCGACGCTGCCGCCGATGGACGGGCTGGAGATCGCCTTTGCCGGCCGCTCCAATGTCGGCAAGTCCAGCCTGATCAACGCGCTGACCGGCCGCAACGCGCTTGCGCGCACCTCGCACACGCCGGGCCGCACCCAGGAGCTGATCTTCTTCGAGGTCCCCGGCAAGAAGGACCTGCGCCTCGTCGACATGCCCGGCTACGGCTACGCCAAGGCGCCGAAGACGCAAGTCGCGTCCTGGACCGAGCTGATCCACAAATTCCTGCTGGGGCGCGCCTCACTCGCACGCGTCTACGTGCTGATCGACGCGCGGCATGGCCTCAAGGACGTCGACCTCGAAATCCTGGGGACGCTCGACCGTTCCGCGGTGAGCTACCAGATCGTGCTGACCAAGGCCGACCAGGTGAAGGCGTCCGAGCTTGAGTCCCGCATCACCGAGACCGAGGCCGCGCTGGCAAAACATCCGGCGGCGTTTCCGAACGTGCTCGCGACCTCGTCACGGAGCTCGACCGGCATGGCCGAACTGCGCGCCGCGATGGCGAAGCTGCTGGAAGAGCGAACCTCGTGACGCCTGCATTCCACCTGCTGATTGGGCTTGCCGGTTTGATGGGCGCCGCCGGCGTCGCGCTGGCCGCCGCCTCGGCCCACGGCGCCGACGCCAGCCGGCTCGCCTCCGCCAGCGCCATGCTGCTGTTTCACGCAACTGCCATACTCGCAGGTGTCGCCCTGCTCGCGCGCGGCCTTCTGCACGGCGGAATTGGCCTCATCGCGGCGTTCGGCTTCGTGATCGGCGCCGCGCTGTTCGCGGGCGATCTCACCTTGCGGCAATATGCGGGGCACTCGCTGTTTCCGTATGCCGCGCCGACGGGTGGAACGGTGATGATCCTGAGCTGGCTGGCGGTGACGCTCGCAGCGGTGGTGGCAAAGCGCTGACCTGTAGCCCGGATGGAGCGCAGCGTAATCCGGGGCCGGTGCCTGCGGTAAGAATCCCGGATTACGCTGCACTCCATCCGGGCTACGAGGCTCCGTCCGGGGACACGAGAGCGACATGCCAGTCACACTTTGCGCCGCGCCCGCCAATCGGATAGAACGCGCACCGACAGTCCCGCCAGCGAGATCCGCCTCATGACCGACATCTCCCCGCTCGACCAGGCCCGCATCCTGTCCGAAGCGCTGCCGCACATGCAGCAGTATGACGAGGAAACCATCGTCATCAAATATGGCGGCCATGCCATGGGCGACGAGGAGACCGCGAAGAACTTTGCCCGCGACATCGTGCTGCTCGAGCAGACCGCGATCAACCCGGTGGTGGTGCATGGCGGCGGGCCGCAGATCGCCACCATGCTCAAGCGCCTCGGCATCCAGTCGGAGTTCGCAGCGGGCCTGCGCATCACCGATGCCGCGACCATCGAGATCGTCGAGATGGTGCTGGCCGGCTCCGTCAACAAGCAGATCGTCGGCTACATCAACGAAGCCGGCGGCAAGGCCGTGGGGCTGTCGGGCAAGGACGCCAACATGGTGAAGGCGTCGAAGACGACGCGCACCATCGTCGATCCGGGTTCGAACATCGAGAAGGCGATCGATCTCGGCTTCGTCGGCGACCCCGAGAAGGTCGACCTCACGCTGCTCAACCAGCTGATCGGCTACGAGCTGATCCCGGTGCTGGCGCCGCTCGCGACCTCCAAGGACGGCCAGACGCTCAACGTCAACGCCGACACCTTTGCCGGCGCGGTCGCCGGCGCGCTGAAGGCGAAGCGCCTGCTGCTGCTCACCGATGTGCCTGGCGTGCTCGACAAGTCGAAGAAGCTGATCCCGCAGCTTTCGGTGAAGGACGCGCGAAAGCTGATCGCCGACGGCACCATTTCCGGCGGCATGATTCCGAAGGTCGAGACCTGCATCTACGCGCTCGAACAGGGCGTGGAGGGCGTCGTCATCATCGACGGCAAGATGCAGCACGCGGTGCTGCTCGAGCTCTTCACCAACACGGGCACGGGAACGCTGATCCATAAGTGATGATGAGCGGGCCAAAGCAAGCCGTCATGGCCGGGCTTGTCCCGGCCATCCACGACCTTTCGTCTCGCGCCAAGAACGTGGATGCCCGGCACAAGGCCGGGCATGTCGAGCGAGCGCGTCGTCCCCGCCGCTCGACCCTGACCCGCTTGCTGATGACGCTGCCCGCGGCAGCCGTCTCGTTCTTCTTCTCCTCCGCGCCCGCCCTGGCCGACCTGAAAATCTGCAACCGCATGTCCTATGTTGTCGAGGCCGCGATCGGCATCGACGACAAGGCGGCGACCGCGACGCGCGGCTGGTTCAGGATCGATCCCGCCACCTGCCGCGTCGTGGTGCAGGGCACGCTGACCGCCGACCGCATCCTGCTCAACGCCCGCGCGCTCGGCGTTTACGGCGCCTCGCCAATCCCGCAGAACGGCAGCGACATGCTGTGCGTGGCACAGGACAATTTCGTTATCGCGGCTGCGCGGCAATGCCGCAGCGGCCAGACCCAGGCCGCGTTCACCCAGATCACGCCGACGCAAGCCGCGGACGGCAATTTCACGGCCTATCTCGCCGAGGATTCCGAATATGACGACGAGCAGGCCCGCCTCGCCGGCATCCAGCGGCTGCTGGTGATCGCGGGCTACGACGCGGCGCCGATCGACGGCGTCGACGGGCCGAAGACGCAAGCAGCACTTGCCGCCTTCCTGAAGAGCCGCGGACTGGCGGCGGACATCATGTCGTCGCCGAACTTCTTCAAGACCATGGTCGATGCGGTGCAGACGCCTTCTGCAACCGGCCTCACCTGGTGCAACGACACGCCGCACAAGGTGATGGCGGCGGTCGCCACCGACGACGGCAAGTCCGTGACCAGCCGCGGCTGGTATCGCATCGATCCCAAGACGTGCCTGCACCCCGATGTGACCGGGCAGCCGAAGCAGATCTTCAGCTTCGCGGAGGCCATCGATGCTGACAACCGCGTCATCAAGCTGAAAGACAAGCCGCTGAACTGGGGCGGCGACAAACAGCTGTGCACGCGCGAGACCAAGTTCGAGACCAACGAGCAGGCCGATTGCGGCGCGCGCGGATTCGCGGCGACGGGTTTTGGCGTGGTGGATATGTCGAGCGGCGGCAAGACGCTGCGCTTTGCGATGCCGTGATGGGTCAGACCGCGCCACAAACTCCGCTGTCGTCCCCGCGAACGCGGGGACCCATAACCACAGGCCGCAGTTGTTGGGCACGATGTAACTACGATCCCGCAAACGATTCCTCCCTGTGGTTATGGGTCCCGGATCTGCGCTTACGCTTGTCCGGGACGACAGCGGAGAGTGGGGCGGCGCTTGCACCCAACCGATAGAGATTTGATATGACCTCCTCGCGCACCTTTGCCCATGTCGACACCTGGGTGTTCGACCTCGACAACACGCTCTACCCGCATCACGTCAATCTGTGGCAGCAGGTCGACGCGCGGATCGGGGAGTTCGTCTGCAACTGGCTGAACGTCGGCCCGGAGGAAGCGCGCAAGATCCAGAAGGATTATTATCAGCGCTTCGGCACCACCATGCGCGGCATGATGACCCTGCACGGCGTGCACGCCGACGACTACCTCGCCTACGTCCACAAGATCGACCACTCGCCGCTGGAGCCGAACCCGGCGCTCGGCGAAGCCATAGCAAAACTGTCGGGGCGCAAGCTGATCCTGACCAACGGCTCGGTCGACCATGTCGATGCCGTGCTGGCGCGGCTCGGCCTGGCAACGCATTTCGACGGCGTGTTCGACATCATCGCCGCCGGGTTCGAGCCGAAGCCGTCGCCGCAGACCTATCAAAAATTCCTCGCCGACCATGCGGTCGATCCGACCAAAGCCGCGATGTTCGAAGACCTCGCCCGCAACCTCACCGTCCCGCACGCGCTCGGCATGACCACCGTGCTGGTGGTGCCTGATGGCACCAAGGAAGTGGTGCGGGAGGACTGGGAACTGGAGGGCCGGGACGCGCCCCATGTCGACCACGTCACGGATGACCTGACGGGGTTTTTGGGCAAGCTGTCGCCCAAATAGCCGCCGTCGTCCCGAGGCGCGAAGCGAGCCCGGGACCCATAACCACAGGGAGCGGTTGTGGCGCGAGATCGATTACTCCGAATCCTCGCCAAATGACTGCCCGTGGCTATGGGTCCCGGGCTCGCGCTTCGCGCGCCCCGGGACGACGGCGGAGTATGCCTTGACTCCTCCCCGCCAAATCCCGAAAAAGCGCCCCAATCCGCCAAAATTCTCATTCCCCAGAGGAAATCCCGATGTCCCTGTCCGCCCTCGAATCCACCATCAACAGCGCCTTCGACGCGCGTGACGGCATCTCGACCTCGACCAAGGGCGAGGTGCGCGAGGCCGTGGACCAGGCGCTGGAGATCCTGGACAAGGGCGAGGCACGGGTCGCCGAGCGCGGGGCCGATGGCAAGTGGAAGGTCAATCAATGGCTGAAGAAGGCCGTGCTGCTGTCCTTCCGCCTCAACGACATGGGTGTCATTCCCGGCGGTTCCGGCAAGGCGACCTGGTGGGACAAGGTGCCCTCGAAGTTCGAGGGCTGGGGCGAGAACCGTTTTCGCGATGCCGGCTTTCGCGCGGTGCCGGGTTCGGTGGTGCGCCGCTCGGCCTTCATTGCCAAGAACGTCGTGCTGATGCCGTCCTTCGTCAATCTCGGCGCCTATGTCGATGAGAGCACCATGGTCGACACCTGGGCGACCGTCGGCTCCTGCGCGCAGATCGGCAAGCGCGTGCACATCTCCGGCGGCGCCGGCATCGGCGGCGTGCTCGAGCCGCTGCAGGCCGAGCCCGTCATCATCGAGGACGACTGCTTCATCGGCGCGCGCAGCGAAGTCGCCGAAGGCGTGATCGTGCGCAAGGGCGCGGTGCTGGCGATGGGCGTGTTCCTGGGCGCCTCGACCAAGATCGTCGACCGCGAGACCGGCGAGATCTTCATCGGCGAGGTGCCGGAATATTCGGTGGTGGTGCCCGGCGCGCTGCCCGGCAAGCCGATGAAGAACGGCCAGATCGGCCCGAGCACGGCCTGCGCCGTGATCGTCAAGCGCGTCGACGAGCGCACGCGCTCGAAGACCAGCATCAACGAGCTGCTGCGGGATTGATCGGCGCCACCAGCGCCATTCCCTTACCGTCACCCTGAGGTGGCCGCCCCTTCGGCGGCCCTCGAAGGGCGACGGCCCGGCTGCCGCCACATCCCGGCCGCCCATCCTTCGAGGCTCCCGGCGCGATGCTTTGCATCGCGCCACTCGCACCTCCAGCGACAGCGGCTTCGCCGCTGCGCGGGGATGACGGGTTTGCTACCGTATCGAACCCTCCTTCTCCCCATCGCGACCAATCACCGGACGGCCTCCGCTGCCCGGAACCTTCGCCATGGACTGGACCTGGTATCTTTTTCGCTTCGACGGCCGCATCAATCGCGCCTTGCTGTGGCAGGCGCTGCTGATCGTCGCGTTGCTGGCGGCCCTGCTCGGGGTGATCGGTCAGGTGATCCACCTCATCAACGCCGAGGGGGCGTTGAAGCTATCCCTGAAACTCGATTTCGACTTCGGCCTCGACGACCTCTTCAAGCTGGTCGATCCCCGGGCCTATCGCTCGCTGGCGCCCGTTGATCGCACCAACCTGATCCTGAAGGCGTTCGGCTTGTCGCTGTTCCTCTGGATCTATCTCGCGACGGCGATCAAGCGGCTGCATGATCGCGACAGGAGTGGCTGGTGGCTCGTTCCGTTCTTCTTCCTGCCCGGCCTGTACAACCAGTTCTCGGACCTGCTGCCGAACTCCACCTGGATGCTTCCGTTCTGGCTGGTCGCGTCCATCCCGTGGCTGTGGGGGTTTGTCGAGATGTTCATCGTATCAGGCAGCGTCGGCGATAACCGGTTCGGTCCTGATCCATTGGCCAAGACCGAGGACGGCTCGTCCCCTGCAAAAAGCTGGGACCAGCAAAGCGAGCTCGAATTGGTGCCGCCCAGCGCTAGCCCACCCGGCGGCATGCATGTTAAGCGGGGCGCATGACCGATGCTCTCTCGATTGCCCGCGATCTCATCCGCTGCCCCTCGGTAACCCCGGCCGATGCCGGTGCGCTGGGCGTGCTTGAGAAAGCCCTCAACGCTGCCGGCTTCACTTGCCACCGCGTGACCTTCAGCGAAGCAGGCACAGCCGACGTCGACAATCTCTATGCGCGGATCGGCACTGAGGGCCCGCACATCACCTTCGCCGGCCACACCGACGTGGTGCCGCCCGGCGACGAGAACGCCTGGAGCGTCGGCGCATTCTCGGGCGAGGTGAAGGACGGCTTTTTGCACGGCCGCGGCGCGGTCGACATGAAGGGCGGCATCGCCTGCTCGGTGGCAGCCGTGCTCGAGCATCTCGCCGCCAATGGCGGCGCGCCGCGCGCCGATGGAAAGGGCTCGATCTCGTTCCTGATCACGGGCGACGAGGAAGACGTCTCGGTCAACGGCACCATCAAGCTGTTGAAATGGGCCGCGGAGCGCGGCGAAAAATTCGACCATTGCGTGCTCGGCGAGCCCTCCAATGTCGAGACGCTCGGCGACACCATCAAGGTCGGCCGGCGCGGCTCGCAATCGGGCACGCTGTTCGTCGACGGCGTGCAAGGCCATGTCGCCTACCCGCACCGCGCCGCCAATCCGGTGCCTGACATTTCGCGGCTGATCGTGGCGATCAGTGACGAGCCGCTCGACCATGGCAGTGCGCAGTTCCAGGCCTCCAATCTCGAATTCACCTCGGTGGACGTCGGCAACAAGGCCAACAACGTCATCCCCGGCGAGGCGCGCGCAAAATTCAACATCCGCTACAATGACAACCACACCCAGGCATCCTTGCGCGAGCTGGTCGAGACGCGCCTGACGAAAGCCTGCGGCAACCGCATCAAGGCTCGCATCGTCTGGGAGCCCTCGAACTCGAATGTGTTCGTGACCAAGCCCGGCCCGTTCACCGATCTTGCGGTGTCGGCGATCGAAGAGGTGACGGGGCGCAAGCCGGAACTATCGACCTCAGGCGGCACCTCGGACGCGCGCTTCATCTCGAGCTATTGCCCGGTGATCGAGTTCGGCCTGGTCGGCCAGACCATGCACCAAGTCGACGAGCGCGTGCCGGTGGTGGATCTGGAGAAGCTGACGCAGGTGTATCGGGGGATTTTGGCGCGGTATTTTGGGTAGGGCGCTAATCGCCGCCCAACCCACCGCCGTCATGCCCGGGCTTGTCCCGGGCATCCACGTTCTTCGGCGCTCCTGACAAGAAAGATCGTGGATGGCCGGGACGAGCCCGGCCATGACGATGTGGCGAGAGCTCGGCACGACTTATTGAACAATCGTCTCGTACAGATCCTTCCATTCGGGATTATCCCTGAGGATCAACCTCACCTTCCACGTCCGCGACCAATGCTTGATGTTGTGCTCGCGCTGGATAGCGGTTTGGATATCCTCATAGCGCTCGAAATAGACCAGCAGCTTGACGCCGTACTTCTTGGTGAAGCCGGGAACGAGTCCGTTTCGATGCTCATAGATGCGGCGAATAATGTCGCTCGTCACACCGACATACAAAATGCCGTTTGGCGCGCTCGCCAGGATGTAGACCCATCCACCATGCATGGTTGCATGTTGGCGCACGTGGATGGCCGGGACAAGCCCGGCCATGACGTCTGTGGCGGCAGCGGGCGCTAGTAATCCACCTTCATCAGATACAGCCCGTCAGGCGGCGCGACGATGCCGCACGCCGCGCGGTTGCGGGCTTCGAGCGCTGCGGTGAGATCGTCCGCGGTCCAGCGGCCCTCGCCGACCCAGACCAGCGATCCCACCATCGAGCGCACCTGGCTGTGCAGGAACGAGCGCGCCGAGGTGAGAATCGTGATCTCGCGGCCGTCGCGGTGCACGTCGAGCTGGTCGAGCGTTTTCTCCGGCGACTTGGCCTGGCACTCGGTGTCGCGAAACGTCGTGAAATCGTGCTTGCCAAGCAGGCGTTGTGCCGCCGCATGCATCGCATCGGCATCGAGCCGGCGCGGCACGCGCCAGGCGTGACCGATATCAAGCGCGAGATTGGCGCGGGTGTTGACGACACGGTAGCGGTAGTGCCGCTTCACGGCCGAGAAGCGTGCCTCGAAGGTGTCAAGGACGATCTCGGCCTCCAGCACCGCGATCGGATGCGGGCGCAGATGCGCGTTCAGTCCGTCGCGAAACCGGCCCGGCGGAAACTGCTTGTCGATGTCGACATGCGCGACCTGGCCGCGCGCATGCACGCCGGCATCGGTGCGGCCCGCACCGTGCACGCGCAGATCCGCGCCGGTCATCGCCTTCACCGCCGCTTCGAGCGCGCCCTGCACGGAAGGCAGCGTGTCCTGCACCTGCCAGCCGAAGAACGGCGCGCCGTCATATTCGATGGTGAGCTTGTAGCGGGGCATCAGGCCAGCCGCATCGGCGGCTTCACAGGCACGCCGCGCAGGAAGTCCGTGGCCTGCATCCGCGCCTTGCCCTCGCGCTGAAGCTCGAGGATGCGGATCGCGCCCTCACCGCAGGCAATCGTGAGCTGGTCGTCGAGCACCTCTCCGGGTGCACCGGAGCCCTTCGCCAGCTCGCAGCGCAGGATTTTTACGCGCGCATTCTCAAGCTCTGCCCAGGCGCCGGGAAACGGCGACAGGCCGTGGATGTGGCGCAGCACAGCGCGCGCCGGCCTGGACCAGTCGATCCGCGCTTCGGCCTTGTCGATCTTGGCGGCGTAGGTGACGCCATCCTCGCTCTGCTTCTTGAGCTGGAGCCCGCCGCGGGCGAGCGCGGCCATCGCGCGCACCATCAGATCGGCACCGATCCGGGAGAGGCGGTCATGCAGATCGACCGCGGTCATGTTGTCGGGAATCGCGATGCGCTCGGCCATGGCGACGTCACCGGTGTCGAGACCGACATCCATCTTCATCACCATGACGCCGCTCTCCGCATCGCCTTCCATGATCGCGCGGTTGATCGGCGCGGCGCCGCGCCAGCGCGGCAGCAGCGAAGCGTGCAGATTGTAACAGCCGAGCTTTGGCGCATCGAGGATCGCCTGCGGCAGGATCATGCCGTAGGCGACGACGACGGCGGCATCCGCATCAAAGGCACGAAACTCGTCGAGCGCTTCGGGCGGCTTCAACGACTTCGGCGTCAGCACGGGCACGCCGAGCTTTCGCGCGGCTTCCTCGACCGGAGTCGGCTGCAATTGCAGGCCGCGCCGTCCGCCGGGCTTGGGCGCGCGGGTATAGACCGCCGCGATCTCGTGGCCGTGCGAGACCAGCTCGAGCAGCGTCGGCACGGAGAAATCGGGCGTACCCATGAAGATCAGGCGGAGAGACATATGACGAGACAATCCTCGGGAACGAGCAAGTTACTCGTCATGGCCGGGCTTGTCCCGGCCATCCACGTTCTCGCTGCTCGCGGCGGCAAAGAACGTGGATGCCCGGCACAAGGCCGGGCATGACGGCGGAGGACGTGGCTACTCCGCGCGCTTGGCGGCTTTCTCGAACTTCTTGATCACGCGGTCGCGCTTGAGTTTTGACAGATAGTCGACGAACAGCACGCCGTTGAGATGGTCGATCTCGTGCTGGATGCAGGTGGCGTAGAGGCCTTCGGCGTCCTCCTCGTGCACCTTGCCGTCGAGGTCGGTGAAGCGCACCCGCACCTTCGCGGGCCTTTCGACCTCCTCGTAATATTCGGGAATCGAGAGGCAGCCTTCCTCGTAGACCGACAGATCCTCGGAGGATGCGATGATTTCAGGGTTGATGAAGACACGCGGCTCCGGCTTTGTCTCGCCGTCCGGGTCAGGCTTGGCGAGGTCCATGGTGATCAGCCGCAAGGGCTGCGCGATCTGGATCGCCGCGAGCCCGATGCCGGGCGCGTCGTACATGGTCTCGAACATGTCGTCAGCAAGCTTGCGGATCTCCGTCGTGACCTTCTCGATCGGCTTGGAGACCAGACGCAGCTGCTTGTCGGGCAGGATGATGATTTCTCTGAGGGCCATGGCCGCGATTTAAGCCGCATGCCGGATGCGGTCAATGCGGCGAGGAACTCCGTTAACCCTCCGCTAACCATAAAACTTCAGGTTTCGTTAACCATAAAAATTAGGGGGCTATTAACCATAAGCGTTCGCTATTCGTTCGCGGAGGGTGTCGAATCGGCTACAAGGGCCGCCATGAACGAGATCATTTTCCTGGCTGGCGACTGGCCGGTCCGCACGATCGATGCGCTGATCGGCTTCGGCGCCCTCGTCGTCATCCTGCTGCTGGTGATCGCGGTCGTGATCGCGCGATCCGGGCGGCGCGGCGCGGAACTCGCCATGGCCAATGCCATCCGCGCGGACGAGCTCGAGGAGCGCCTCAGCCAGGTGCTGCACGCCCAGAGCGAGGCTGCCGGCCGAGCCGACGCCATGACCCAGGCGCTGGCCGGCCGCCAGGCTGACATGGCGCGCGCGGTCAACGAGCGGCTGGATTCGGTGACCCATCGGGTCGGCCAATCCATGGAACACTCGACCCGCAACACCATGGAGAGCCTGCGCGCCCTGCACGAGCGGCTCGGCATCATCGACAACGCGCACAAGAACCTCACCGACCTCACCACGCAGGTGACGACCCTGCGCGACGTGCTCGCCAACAAGCAGTCGCGCGGCGCCTTCGGCCAGGCAAGGATGGAGGCGATCGTCCAGGACGGCTTGCCGAAGGGCGCCTACGAGTTCCAGTTCACGCTCTCGACGGGAAAGCGGCCGGACTGCGTGGTGTTCCTGCCCGACCAGCGCCCGCTCTGCATCGACGCAAAATTTCCGCTGGAGGCGATGACCGCGCTGCACGACGCCCGCACCGACGAGGAGAAGCGCATCGCCACGCAGCGGCTGCGCGGCGACGTGATGAAGCATGTCAGCGACATTGCCGACAAATATCTCGTCGCCGGCGAGACCCAGGAGATGGCGCTGATGTTCGTGCCGTCGGAATCGGTCTACGCCGAGATCCATGACGGTTTCGACGACGTGATCCAGAAGGCCTATCGCGCCCGCGTCGTGCTGGTGTCGCCTTCGCTGCTGATGCTCGCGATCCAGGTGATGCAGCAGATCATGAAAGACGCGCGCATGCGCGACGCCGCCGACCAGATCCGCACCGAGGTGATCAAGCTCGGCGACGATTTGGGACGCCTGCGCGACCGCGTGCTGAAATTGCAGAAGCATTTTGCCGACGCCAACGAGGACGTGCGGCAGGTGCTGATCTCCGCCGACAAGATCGAGAAGCGCGCCGGGCGAATCGAGGAGCTCGATTTCAGCAAGACCGATGCGCCGGAGGGGCCGCATCTGGTGGCAACCGGTGCCGCGGAGCTGTTCCCGAGGAAGCTCCAGGCGGGGGAGTGAGTTTTGAGGCACACTGTCGTCGCCCGGCTTAACCGGGCGACGACACCTCACTTGTGGCAGCCAGAATCTGCTAACACCTCCCCATGACCGCACCCGACGCGACCTCCCCTGCCAGCCCCGACACGGCCCCCACGTCCTGGCGCGATGGCCTGGCCGTGTACCTGCAACCGCGGGTGCTGATCGTGCTGTTCCTCGGCTTCTCGTCCGGGCTGCCGCTGGCGCTGTCGGGCTCGACGCTGCTGGTGTGGATGCGCGAGGCCGGGGTCGACCTCAAGACCATCGGGCTGTTTGCGCTGGTCGGCACGCCCTACACGCTGAAATTCCTGTGGGCGCCGCTGGTGGATGCGCTGCATGTGCCGCTGTTCACTCGCGCGTTCGGGCGGCGGCGCGGTTGGCTGCTGTTCTCGCAATTGCTGCTGATCATCGCGATCCTGCTGCTGGCGCTTACCGATCCCGCGCGCTCGCCGTTCTACGTCGCGCTCGGCGCGCTGCTGGTCGCGACGACGTCCTCGACGCAGGACATCGTGGTCGACGCGTTCCGCGTCGAGAGCCTGCCGGAGAGCGAGCAGGCTGCCGGAATGGCTTCCTACGTCGCGGCCTACCGCATCGGCATGCTGGTCTCGACCGCGGGCGCGCTGTTCATCGTGTCCGGCTTCGAGGGCACCGGCATTCCGCGCGCGTCGGCCTGGATGTGGGGCTACGTGGTGATGGCGGCGATGGTGCTGATCGGCACGATCACCGCGCTGGCCGCGACAGAGCCCGAGCAATCGGTGCGGGCGGAAGCCGCGACACAAACCGAGACGGCGTTCGCGCGCGTGCTGCACGCGGCGATCGGAGCCTTCTCGGAATTCCTGTCGCGCAAGGATGCGCTCGCCGCGCTCGCCTTCGTCGTGCTGTTCAAGTTCACCGACGCCTTCTCCGGCACCATGACCGCGCCGTTCGTGATCGACCTCGGCTTTTCCCGCAACGATTATGCGGCGATCGTGAAGGGCGTTGGTCTCGCGGCAACGCTGATCGGCGGCTTTGCCGGCGGCTTCCTCGCGCGGCGCTATTCGCTCGCGACCAGCCTGTGGATCGGCGGCGTGGTGCAGGCGCTCGCCAATCTCTCCTTCTCCTGGCTGGCATTCGTCGGCACCAGCCAATGGGCGCTGGCCTTTGCCATCACCTGCGAGAACTTTACCAGCGCCATCGGCACCGTGATCTTCGTCGCCTATCTCTCCGCGCTGTGTCAGAATCCGCTGCACACGGCGACGCAATACGCGCTGCTCACCGCGCTCGCCGCGGTCGGGCGCACATATCTGTCAGCGAGTGCGGGCTTCGTGGCGGACACGACGGGCTGGCCGCTGTTCTTCGTGATCTGCGTGCTGGTGGCGATCCCGAGCCTGGTGCTACTGGCCTGGCTGCAGAAGCGCGGGCACTTTGAGGCGCTGGGGCCGGTGAGGGTTTAAACTCGGCACGCGCCACGCCCGCGATGCCGTAGGGTGGGCAAAGCGAAGCGTGCCCACCACCTGAATCGTCGCCGGGAGAATGGTGGGCACGGCGCTTTGCGCCTTTGCCCACCCTACGGTAGCTCGGCTGGAGCCGCGCCCCCTACTGCTTCTTGATCAGGCTCCACTTCGTGATCACGGCTTCGCTCATCTGGCCGGGATCGCTGGCGCAGGCGACTTCGTCGACCTTGACCGAGATCGCCTTGCCGACGAAGGATTTCAGCTGCGTGGCCTGCGCGTCGCTCGAAGTGACGAGCTGGAACGTCTCAGGACCGGTCTCGAGATTGCACAGCCCGTTCGGCGCCGGCAGTCGACGCGGCTCCGAGGTGATCTGGTACATCGCAATCCGCTTGCCGGCATTTTTGATGTCGCGCACCTTCATTGCGTTCAATTCGCCCGAGAGCACCTCGCCGGCACTGATCGGCTTGCCGGGCTTCGGCGGCGGCGGCGCCCCGTCGTCCTGCTGCGCGGAGATGGCCGGGGTCGCCAGCATTATCATCGTCGCGACCAAAGCCGATCGTGTGGCGAAAAGTTTCGTCATGTCGTCCGTTCCGTAAGTCTGGATGGCTAGAACAGGGTCCGCTGCCGCATCGCGGCCGATAGCGTACCTTCGTCGAGATAATCAAGCTCGCCACCGACCGGCACACCATGGGCCAGGCGGGTTACTTTTACGTTGGCGTCCTGAAGCAGGTCGGTGATGTAGTGCGCCGTGGTCTGGCCGTCGACCGTCGCGTTCAGCGCCAGGATGATCTCATGCACCTCGGCAGCATGCGCGCGCGCCACCAGCGCGTCGATGGTGAGGTCCTGCGGCCCGACGCCGTCGAGCGGCGACAAGGTCGCGCCGAGCACATGATAGCGCCCCTGGGTCGCATTGGCCCGTTCCAGCGCCCAGAGATCGGCGACATCGGCGACGACGACGATGATTGCATCATCGCGCTTCGGATCGGTACAGACCGTGCAGGGATTTTGCGTGTCGATGTTGCCGCAGGTCTTGCAGACCTGGACCTTGTCGAGCGCGACCTGCAGGGCCGAGGACAGCGGCATCATCAGCGCTTCGCGCTTCTTGATCAGATGCAGCGCCGCACGCCGCGCGGAGCGCGGGCCCAAGCCCGGCAGCCGTGCGAGGAGCTGGACCAGCCGCTCGATTTCGGGACCTGCAACCGAACCCATCTTATTGGCCGAACATACCCGGCGGCAGGCTGAGCCCGCCCGTGAGCGCCTGCATCTTCTCCTGCACGGCCGTCTCGGCCTTGCGGCGGGCATCGCCGAGGGCGGTGACGAGCAGGTCCTCGAGCACCTCGCGCTCTTCCGGCTTCATCAGCGAAGGATCGATCTTGATGCCCTTCACGTCCATCTTCGCGGTCATGCGCACGGCGACGAGACCGCCGCCGGAGATGCCTTCGACCTCGACGTTGGAGAGCTGATCCTGCATCTCCTGCATCTTGGATTGCAGCTGCTGCGCCTGCTTCATCATGCCGAAAATATCGACCATCGGTGCTGTCCTTGGTTGGCGCGATGACTCGTCATCGCGCCTTAACTTTTGGTTTGAGCCTGATCTAATCGGAAAACCGCTTCACACTTTGCGCTACGCGGCCCTTCGGGTCCGGATCATGCTCTAGAGATCGTCGCCGTCGGAACCATCGGGCGGATCGTCACTGCCATAGTCCGCATTCATATTGGTTTCCGGCGCCTCGGGGGCAAGCCTGCGGACCTCGACGACCTTCGCACCGGGAAAACGCGACAGCACCTCCTGCACGCGCGGATCGGCTTCGGCGGAGCGCGCATGTTCCTGCTTCGCCGCGTGGTTCACCGAACGCAGCGTCGGCTGGCCCTGCTCGTTGGAGACGATCACGGTCCAGCGCCGGCCGGTCCAGAGCTCGAATTTTCGCGCGAGCTCGGAGATCATGGTTTTGGAGGCGTTGGGCTCGAGCGCGACTTCCAGCCGGCCCTCCTCGAAACGAACGAGGCGCATGTCGCCTTCGAGCGCGGCCTTGGTCATGAGATCGCGCTTCTGCCCGGCGACTGCGACGAGCTGGGTGAAGCTCGTGATGCGCAGCTGGGGCGCGGCCCCTTGCGGATCCGGCGCGGGCGCCGCCATCTGCGGCCGGGCGGCGCCGCCGCCGAACGCGGACGGTGACGAGGTCGGTGCGCGCATGGGTGCAGCCGAAGCAATCGGCGCCGCGGAGGCCACCGGCGCACCCGGCGTGCCGCTGCGCGCGGCGCTTTCGCCGCCCACGACCGGCGAGCCGCCGCCGTTCTGCTCCAGCATCCTGAGCGCTTCGTCCGGCGTCGGCAGGTCGGCGACATAGGCGATGCGCACCAGCACCATCTCGGCGGCCGCTGCCGGGCGCGTCGCGGCCTGCACCTCGGTGATGCCCTTGAGCAGCATCTGCCACATCCGCGACAGTACGCGCATCGAGATCTTCGAGGCAAAATCCCGCGCGCGCACGCGCTCGGTCTCGCCATAGGCGACGTTGTCGGCGGTCGCCGGCACGATCTTCACGCGGGTGACGAAATTGACGAACTCGGCAAGGTCCGACAGCACGACGATCGGATCGGCGCCGACGTCGTACTGGTCGCGGAACTCCTTGAAAGCGGCAGCGATGTCGCCGCGCGCCAGCGAATCGAAGAGGTCTATGACGCGGGTGCGATCGGCGAGCCCCAGCATCTGCCTGACCGCATCCGCCTTCACGGTGCCCGCCGCGTGCGCGATCGCCTGGTCGAGCAGCGACAGAGAGTCGCGCACCGAGCCTTCCGCGGCGCGCGCGATGATGCCGAGCGCCTCGGGCTCGATCTCGACGTTCTCCTTGGCCGCGATATTGGCGAGGTGCTTCATCAGCACGTCGGCCTCGACCCGGCGCAGGTCAAAACGCTGGCAGCGCGACAGCACGGTGACCGGAACCTTGCGGATCTCGGTGGTCGCGAACACGAATTTGGCGTGCTCCGGCGGTTCCTCCAGCGTCTTCAGGAAGGCGTTGAACGCCGCCGTCGACAGCATGTGGACTTCGTCGATAATGTAGACCTTGTAGCGGGCGCTGGCCGGCGCGTAGCGCACGCTGTCATTGATCTGGCGGACGTCGTCGACGCCGGTGTGCGAGGCCGCGTCCATCTCCAGCACGTCCATGTGCCGGCTTTCCATGATCGCCTGGCAATGCACCCCTAACGTCGGCATGTGGATGGTCGGGCCCTTCACCGATCCATCCGGCATCTCATAGTTGAGCGCACGGGCCAGAATACGCGCGGTGGTGGTCTTGCCGACGCCGCGGACGCCGGTGAGGATCCAGGCCTGCGGAATGCGCCCGGTCTCGAACGCGTTCGAGACGGTGCGGACCACAGCCTCCTGGCCGATCAGGTCGTCAAAGCTGGAGGGCCGGTATTTGCGCGCCAGCACCCGGTAGGGCGTGGTGGCCTGGCCGGCGCTGTCGGGGTTGGGAGGGGCGCCAGCGTCGGTCATCGGTCGATCCGCAATGGAATGTCTTTCGCCCGGCTTTTGCGGAAAGGAGCGCGCTGGCGGGAAGCCCGCCGGCGCAATTCGCTCGGAAAAACAGGTAGGAGACTGACGAGCGACCCGATCCGGACCTCGTTAGGGCTGCTTCCTTCCGGACCTGACCCGGTTGGCGAGTGGCTCGTCCACCGCCAATCTCCCGGTCCCTATTTGGGGCCAAAAGGTCGGGAAAGCAAGCGGGTATCCGTGGGTCCCGCACACCCCGCTGGGCGGCCCCCGCCGGCCCATTTGGACGCGGAAGCCGGCTCAGTGCTGGCGAGCTGGAACCTCCGTGATTCGCGCAAACCGCTTGCGATACTCGGCGGGCGTCACGCCGACGTGACGATTGAACGCGCGACGCAGCGTATCGGCGTCCGCGAAGCCACAATGAAGCGCGACCTGCTTCGGGGCTTCATTGCCAAACTCGAGCAGCCGCCTCGCCGCATTGACGCGGGCTTCCTCGACCCAGGTCGCAGGCGTGACGCCCACCTCGGCGCGGAACAGCCGTGCAAAGTGCCTCGGGCTGAGCTCCATGCGCGTCGCCAGGCTCGCAACGCTGTGGTCGAGCCCGGGATTGGCGGCGACCCAGCGCTGCAGCTCCTGCAGCGCGGCGCGGCCGGCGGGAACAGCCTCGCCCTTGCGGGTGAACTGCATCTGCCCACCCGGACGCTTGAAGAACATCACGAGCTGGCTTGCGACCTTCATGGCCGTATCGCGCCCGAGATCTTCCTCGACCAGTGCCAGCGCCAGATCGAGCCCTGCGGTCACGCCGGCGGCCGTGCGGAGCTTGCCGTCGGTGACGTAGATGGCATCCTTGTCCACGGTGACCGACGGGAATTTGCTGGCCAGCATGTCTGCGACCGCCCAATGCGTCGTGACCCGCCTGCCATCAAGGAGACCGGCGGCGGCAAGGAAGAAGGCCCCGCTGCACACCGAGCCGAATCTGCGGGTCCGCGAAGCCCGCCGCCGCAGCCAGTCGATCACGCTCCCATCCGCCGGGACTTCGGCCGCGTTCGGGCATCCCGCCACCAGCAAGGTGTCGATCGGCTCCTGGAAGTCGCGGTCGACGATTCGGTCGGGCATCAGCTGGATACCTGAGGAACTGCGGATCGGCCCCGGCTCCGCGCCCGCCACGAACAAGGCATAGGCGGGATAGCCGGCCTGGTTGTTCGCCTCAGCGAACACATCGAGCGGCCCTGCGACATCGAGCAGCTGCACGCCTGGCAGTGCCACGATCACAACCGTCCTTGGTTTCGGCTTTGCGCCCATGTCCGCCTCGATCCGGATTTGTCCGTTTTTGACGTGTTACGTTGATTTAAGACAACGTAGCTCGGATTTACAGTAAACGCGATCCAAAATTTCAGGAGCTGCTCATGTCAGAAATCACCGAGGCCGCCGTCATTCCCGACAGCAAGCTGGCGCGTGCCATCACCGAATACATCCGCGACACCGAAACGGATTTGCTCTTCAACCATTCCAGCCGCGTCTACCAGTTCGGCACGATGGCCGGCGTCCGCCGCGGGCTGACATTCGACCGCGAGCTGCTTTACGCCGGCGCCATGTTTCACGACATCGGCCTGATGCCGGGCCATGGCAGCCAGCACGAGCGGTTCGAGGTCGACGGCGCGCACGCCGCGCGCGACTTCCTGCGCAGCCACGGCATTTCGGAAGCCGACGCCTACACGGTCTGGACCGCGATCGCCCTGCACACCACGCCGGGCGTTCCCCAGCACATGCACCCCGTCGTCGCGCTGGTGACCGCGGGCGTCGAGATGGACGTGCTCGGGCTCACCTACGACGAATATTCCGACGCGGAGCGCGAGGCGGTCGTGAAGGCGTTTCCGCGCACGCCGCACTTCAAGGAAGACATCATCCAGGCCTTCTACGACGGCATCAAGCATCGGCCCGATACGACGTTCGGCAACGTCAAGGCCGACGTCATCGCCGACAAGGAGCCGCATTTCCATCGCGGCAATTTCTGCAGCGTCATCCGCAACTCGCATTGGCACGGCTGACCGGCGTTCGCGCAAGGACAGTGCGATCTCGAAATCGACTGCTGTGGACCCATGCGAGCCTGAGATTTCGCACGCGGGCCGCAATAGCCAATGACCCCATATTCAGGAGCATCCCATGGCCGATGAGCCGAAACGTTTGACCCATGCGACGGGCGCGCCCGTCAGCGATAACCTCAACATCATGACCGCGGGCCGCCGCGGGCCCGCATTGTTGCAGGATGTCTGGCTGATCGAGAAGCTGGCTCACTTCGATCGCGAGGTGATTCCCGAGCGACGCATGCACGCCAAGGGATCCGGCGCCTTCGGGACCTTCACGGTCACCCATGACATCTCCCGCTACAGCAAGGCCAGGATCTTCTCGGAGATCGGCAAGGTCACGCCGATGTTCGCGCGCATCTCGACGGTGGCCGGCGAGCGCGGCGCAGCCGACGCCGAACGCGACATCCGCGGCTTTGCGCTGAAGTTCTACACCGAGGAAGGCAATTGGGACATGGTGGGCAACAACACGCCCGTGTTCTTCTTCCGCGATCCCTTGCGCTTTCCCGACCTCAATCATGCGATCAAGCGCGATCCCCGAACCGGAATGCGCAGCGCCGACAACAATTGGGATTTCTGGACGTTGTTGCCGGAGGCTCTGCACCAGGTCACCATCGTGATGAGCGAGCGCGGCCTTCCCAGAAGCTTCAGGCACATGCATGGCTTCGGCAGCCATACCTACAGCTTCATCAATGCCGCCAACGAGCGGACCTGGGTGAAGTTTCACTTCCGGACGCAGCAGGGCATCGAAAACCTGACCGACGCCGAGGCCGAAGCCCTCATCGGCAAGGACCGCGAGACTCACCAGCGCGACCTGTTCGAGAGCATCGAATGCGGCGATTTCCCGCGCTGGACGATGTTCTTGCAGACCATGACCGACGATCAGGCCAAGGCGTTTGCCTTCAACCCGTTCGACCTGACCAAGATCTGGCCGAAGGCGGACTTTCCACTGATCGAGGTCGGCTATTTCGAGCTGAACCGCAATCCGGAAAACGTCTTCGCCGAGGTCGAACAGGCATCCTTCTCGCCGGCCCATGTCGTTCCCGGCATCGGCTTCTCGCCCGACAAGATGCTGCAGGCGAGGCTGTTCTCCTACGGGGACGCGGCGCGCTATCGCCTCGGCGTCAACCATCATCTGATCCCGGTCAACGCGCCGAAATGCCCGTATCACAGCTACCATCGCGATGGCGCAATGCGGACCGACGGCAATCTCGGGAGGACGCCGACCTATTTCCCGAACAGCCGTGGCGAGTGGACGGACCAGCCCGATCTCAACGAGCCGCCGCTCGAGATCGATGGTGCAGCCGCACATTGGGATCACCGCATCGACGACGATCACTATCGGCAGCCCGGCGACCTCTTTCGCAAGATGAACGCAGCCCAGCGGCAGGCCTTGTTCGACAACACGGCGCGTGCTGTCGGCGCCGCTGCCATCCCGATCCAGGAACGGCACATCGCCAACTGCGCCAAGGCCGATCCCGCCTATGGCGCGGGCGTCCGCGACGCGCTGACGCGCCTCGCGACCGTTCGTGCCAAGGGAACGGAAAAGGCCGCAGAATAGGGTCGGTCGATCCGCACCGAGCTCTCGCCGTCTTCGGCGAACGGCGCCGACAGGGCGCCGTTCGCATTTTTAAAGCGAACCGCCGAAACCTATCAATTTTCTCGCGAAAATAGCTCGAGCCGACGCGCCCGCCGGCCGGTGCTGTAGCGCATCGCCGCGGCATTTTTGCCGCGAAGCACAGACGCCGCAATTCGCCTCCGAATGCGTCAAGCCGATAGGCTCCCTGCCTATCTTCGAGGCCCCGCACATCCCTGAGGCAATCGAGTCTTGACAGGGCCCGCCCGGCAGCGCCTTTCTATGAAATCCTGCCGGAACCGAAACAAAGGGTGCGCGAAAATCCGATCCTGAGCATTCTTCAGCCGGCTGACGCCGATTGATGGGCGAATTTTTCGCGCGAGATCAACCACACACCTTCATCCAACCAGAAAAGCGATTCCTCAAAATGGTTACACGTCGTGATGTCGCATCGATTGTCGGACTTGGCGCGATGGCTGCGGCCACGCTGGCCTCACCGGCCGTGGCGCAGACCGCAGCGGATCCCAGCGAATCGACCTTTGCCCGCATTCGCCGCACCAAGAAGATGCGGATCGGCGCGGTCGGCGGCGGCGCGCCCTATTACATGAAGGACCTCGCCAGCGGCCAGTGGAAGGGCTTCTATGTCGACATCGCCAAGGCGCTCGCCGACGACATGGAGGCTGAACTCGAGATCACCGAGACCACCTGGGGCAATTCGGTGCTCGATCTGCAGTCCAACAAGATCGACATCTTCTTCGGCCTCAACCCGACCCCGAAGCGCGCGCTGGTGGTCGACTTCTCGGTGCCGGTCTTCAACAACGCCTTCGGCATCCTCTGCAAGAAGGACTTCAAGCCGAAGAGCTGGGCCGAGCTGAACTCGCCCGACGTCAAGATCGCCGTCGACCAGGGCTCGTCCCACGACCAGGTCGTCAGCCGCCTGACGCCGAAGGCGCAGATCTCGCGACTGAAGACCGCCGACGATGCCACCGCCGCGCTGCAAACCGGCCGCGTCGACGCACAGTGCCTGATCACCATGCTGTCGCTGACCGTGCTGAAGAAGAATCCCTCGCTCGGCCAGTTCGTGCTGCCGACGCCGATCTTCGCCACCACGTCGAATGCCGGCTTCCGCCGCGAGAACGACAAGACCTTCCGCGACTACGTCAACACCTGGATCGACTTCAACAAGGGCCTCGGCTTCATCCGCAACGCGATCATCACCAACATGGAGCTGGTGGGCGTGACCGAAGCGGACATTCCGCCGGGCGTTTCGCTGTAAGGTGTGATGAGCACCTGAAGTATCCACATCGTCATGGCCGGGCTTGTCCCGGCCATCCACGTCTGACCCGCGGCACCAAGAACGTGGATGCCCGGGACATAGGCAAGCGGAAGCGACGCCGTCCTTCGGACGGCTACGCCCGGGCATGACGACGAATTTCTGGGCGACATCGGGTACGAGTAAGAACACGCATGTATCAGTGGGACTTCGGCATCCTCTGGAGCTATCGCTGGCTCTTTCTCAACGGGCTCGGCGTCACCGTCGGCTTCACCGTGGTCATCGTCGTGCTCGGTCTCGTCTTCGGCCTGTTCGGCGCGTTCGGCAGCCTGTCGCGCTTCAAGGCGGTGCGTCTGATCGCCCTCACCTTCATCGAGGCGTTCCGCTGCACGCCGATCCTGGTGCAGCTGATCTGGTTCTATTACGCGCTGCCGATCCTGGCCGGCGTCGAGATGACGCCGATCACGGCCTCGGCGCTCGCGCTCTCGCTCTATGGCGGCTCGTTCTATTCCGAGATCATCCGCGGCGGCATCATCTCGATCGACAAGGGCCAGTCCGAAGCCGGCGCCGCGCTCGGCATGACACCGGGCCAGAGCATGCGGCGCATCGTGCTGCCGCAGGCGATCAAGCGCATGATCCCGGCGCTGATGAACCAGTCGATCATCCAGTTCAAGAACACCTCGCTGGTTTCGGTGCTCGCCGTGCCCGACCTCGTCTACCAGAGCCAGGTCGCCGCCCATGACAGCTACCGGCCGCTGGAGACCTACACCGCGGTCGCGGTCGCCTATGCGGCGATCCTGATTCCCCTGACCATCATCGTCCGCCGCGGCGAGAAGCGACTGGCGGTCAGCGAATGAGCGAGCCATCCAAGAACGCTTCGAAGATCGAGATCCGCAGCCTGCGCAAGAGCTTTGGCAGCAACGAGGTTTTGAAGAACATCAGCCTCGACGTGGTCAAGGGGGGCGTGGTGGCGCTGATCGGCCCATCCGGCTCCGGCAAGTCGACACTGCTCCGCTGCATCAATCTGCTGGTCGTACCCGACGGCGGCAGCGTCCGCGTCGGCGACACAAGCTTCCAATTCGGCGAAGGCGCGAGGCTTCCGGACGTGAAGACACTCGCAAAATTCCGCACCACCACCGGCATGGTGTTCCAGCATTTTAACCTGTTCCCGCACATGACGACGCTTCAGAACGTCATGGAGGGACCGGTCACGGTGCGCCGCATGGCCAAGGCGGACGCCGAGAAGCTCGCGCGGGCGCAACTTGCCAAGGTGGGCCTCGCGGAGAAGGCCGACCAATATCCGGCGACGCTGTCCGGCGGGCAAAAGCAGCGCGTCGCGATCGCGCGTGCGCTCGCGATGGAGCCGGACGTGATGCTGTTCGACGAGGCCACCTCGGCGCTCGATCCCGAGCTCGTCGGCGAGGTGCTCGCCGTCATGCAGCGGCTGGCCTCGGAAGGCATGACCATGGTGATCGTCACCCATGAGATCGCCTTCGCCCGCGAAGTCGCCGACCGCCTCATCTTCATGCGCGACGGCGTCGTGGTCGAGGAAGGTCCGGCGCGGCAGGTGATCGACAATCCGCAGCAAGCCGCGACGCGCGCCTTCCTCAGCCATTTCCACCGCACCGGCGCGTTGCCGCCGGCCAACGTAGCACCGTGATGCCTGATATCGATCGCACCTATCTCGTCACCGGTGCCGCCAGCGGCATCGGCCGCGCCACCGCAAAACTGCTCGCGGCCCCCGGCACCGCGCTTCTGCTCCACACCCGCTCGAACGTGGAAGGTCTCGATGCCACCGCGGCCGAAGCCGAAGCGAAAGGCGCCGCGGTGGCAAAATGCCTCGGCGATCTCGCCGAGGAAGCAGTCGTCACCGACGCCGCCGCCGCCGCGCAACGCGCTTTCGGACGGCTCGATGGATTGATCCTGGTCGGCGGTCATGCCCGTCGCGGCAGCGCGATCGGCACGCCGGCGGATCAGTTCCGGCAGGCGATGGACGAATCGGCGCTGGCGTTCACGCGGCTGGTCGACGCCGCGCTGCCGCTGCTGCGTGACGGGCGCGATGCGCGGATCGTGGCGGTGTCCTCTTTCGTCGCGCATGCGATCCGGCCGGAATTCGCACCGTTTGCCGCAACGGCGGCAAGCCGCTCCGCGCTCGAAGCGCTGGTGCGTCTCACCGCGATCGAGCTCGCCAAAGACGGCATCACCGTCAATGCGGTGTCACCCGGCCTCATCATCAAGGACAAGCCGAGCGAGAGCCGGCTCTCGCCCGAGCAGATCGCCACCACCGAGGCACTGATCCCGATGCGCCGTCGCGGGCGGCCGGAAGAAGTGGCCGAGATCATCGTCTTCCTGGCATCACCGAAGGCGTCCTACGTCACCGGCCAGGTCTGGCACGTCAATGGAGGCCTGACATGACCGAAGCAACCATCGAACGCATCAGGCTGTTCCTGATCGAGAGCCCGATCAAGATGGCGCGCCTCCAAGGCGTCGGCAACGTCAAGGGCACGGTGAAGCGCGTGCTGATCGAGCTCACCGCGAGCGACGGCGTGATCGGCTGGGGCGAGGCGGCACCGTGGGAAGTGTTCACGGGAACGCCGGAAGCGGCCTTCTCCGCGCTCGACATCTATCTGCGGCCGATCGTGCTCGGCAAACCCGTGCGCCGCATTCGCGCGCTGATGGCCGAGCTCGACCGTACGCTGGTCGGTCATGCCGAGGCCAAGGTCGGAATCGAGATGGCGCTGCTCGACATCGTCGGCAAGTCGTCAGGATTATCGGTCGCCGACCTGCTCGGCGGCCGCGTGCGCGACACGATTCCCCTCTCCTTCTCCATCGCCGATCCCGATTTCGCCGCCGATCTCGAACGCATGCGAAAAATGGTTCCGGACGGCAACGTCATCTACAAGGTCAAGACCGGCGTAAAACCGCATCGCGAGGACCTCGATCATCTCGAAGCGATCCGCAAGGAATTCGGCGACAAGGTCGACCTGCGCGTCGATTACAACCAGGCGCTGGCGCCGTTCGGCGCGATCAAGATTTTGCGCGATGTCGAAGAGTTTGCGCCGACCTTCATCGAACAGCCGGTGCCGCGCAAATATCTCGACGTGATGGCGCAGCTCACCGCGGCGCTGGAAACACCCGTTCTCGCCGACGAAAGCTGCTTCGACCGCCGCGACATGATGGAGGTGGTGCGCCGCGAGGCGGCCGATGCCGTCTCGATCAAGCTGATGAAAGCCGGCGGCCTGTTCGAGGCGCAGGCGATCATGGCGATCGCCGACATCGCCGGCCTGCCCGGCTATGGCGGCACGCTGTGGGAGGGCGGCATCGGGCTTGCCGCCGGGACGCAGCTGATCGCGGCAACGCCGGGCATCTCGCTCGGCTGCGAATTCTACATGCCGCATCACGTGCTGACCGAGGACGTGCTGGAAGAGCGCGTTGCCAACCGAGCCGGCCATGTCGTGGTGCCCGACGGCCCGGGCCTCGGCATCCGCGTCAGCGAGGCCTCCGTCCGCGCCAATGCGCGGGTGCTTGCGGAGGCGTAATTCCGCCATTCCGGGGCGCGCGCAGCGCGAGCCCGGAATCCATAGCCACAGGAAGTGGTTGTCGCGCGAGCTGGTCACCACGCATCTTCGCCAAACTTCTCCCTGTGGTTATGGGTCCCGGGCTCGCGCTTTGCGCGCCCCGGGACGACAGCGGAGCATGCCGCCCCCGCGGCCCCTAACCTTCCCCTCAGGGACTCCCTATCGTATGGTCCGGCCAAACACGCCCGCCCCATCGGGCTATCCGGAAACGCATATGTCTGATCCCGCCTGGTCGCTGCACTCCCGCCTGAAAGAGGACACCATCGACATCGGCGACCTGCCGCTGTCGAAGGTCCTGGTCATCAAGGACGCGCATTATCCCTGGCTGCTGCTGGTGCCGCGGCGGCCCGATGCGGTCGAGATCATCGATCTCGACGAGGTGGAGCAGGCGCAACTCATGACGGAGATCTCCCGCGTCTCGCGCGCGCTGAAAGAGATCACCAAATGCGACAAGCTCAATGTCGCCGCGCTCGGCAACCTCGTGCCGCAGCTTCATGTCCACATCATCGCACGCCGGACCAGCGACGCTGCATGGCCGCGGCCGGTCTGGGGCGTGATGAAGCCCTTGGCGCATGACGCCACCGAGGTGCAGACTTTCATCAGCGCGCTTCGCCGCAAGATCTGGTTGGGTTGAGAACAAGAAATGTCAGCATTCGACTCGTTTCCGCTGGGACAGCCGGCTTTCGTCACCAACATCCTCGATCGCGCCGCGCATCTGCGCCGCGACGACGAGAAGCTGTTCGCGATGGAGCAGAAGCCATCGTCACGCGCCTATGTCGTCTACCGCGACTCGCTGCTGGTGAAGCGCGAGGGCGACAAGGCGCGCGCGCTGCTGGGAGTAGACGAGGCGCTGAAATGCGGCGCCAACCCCGGCACGATCTTCTTAGGGTTGCGCGACGGCGCCGCGGTGTTCGGCATGGGGATGTCGCAGGCGGCGGCCGAGAAGCTGATCGGCCGCGAGGACTACACCGTCACCGAGCTGCGCGGCATGGCGATGCAGGGCGCGATTCCGCCCGACGAGCTCTCGGCGATCGCGATGGCGAAGTCGATGGTGAGCTGGCACCAGCGCCATGGCTATTGCGCCAATTGCGGCACGCGGAGCGCGATGAAGGAAGGCGGCTGGAAGCGCGAGTGCCCTGCTTGCAAGGCCGAGCATTTTCCGCGCACCGATCCCGTCGTGATCATGCTGGTCGCCTCGGGCGAGAAGTGCCTGCTCGGCCGCCAGAAGCAGTTTCCGCCGGGCATGTATTCCTGCCTCGCCGGCTTCGTCGAGGTCGCCGAGACCATCGAGGACGCGGTACGCCGGGAAATCCTCGAAGAATCCGGAATCCGCTGCACCGACGTGCAGTATTACATGACGCAGCCTTGGCCCTATCCATCGTCGCTGATGATCGGCTGCAGCGCGCGGGCGCTCAACGAGGACGTCGTCGTCGATCATTCCGAGCTAGAGGACGCGCGCTGGTTCACCCGCGAGGAGGCCGCGCTGATGCTGACGCGGACGCATCCGGACGGGCTCGCCGGCCCGCATCCGTTCGCGATCGCCCACCACCTGCTCGGCCGCTGGGTGCACGACAAGACCGGCGCGTAAGCTGGGGCCGCCGGTGGCCACATCACGGACCGCGCCACACACCCTTTGCATCGGCATTCCCGTGCGCGACCTCACCTTTCGCGTCGAGGCCGTGCCCGCGCGCGGCAGCAAGGCCAACGCCACGCATCTCGCCGAGATCTGCGGCGGCAACGCGCTCAATGCTGCGATCGCCATCGCGCGGCTCGGTGGCCGGGTCTCCTTCGCAGGACCGATGGGTGATGCACGGGAAGCGTCGAGCGGCTTCATTCTCGAACAGATGGCCAGTGAAGGCATCGACACGACGCACGTCGTGCGCATGCCCGGCCTGACCACGCCGGTCTCCGCGATCCTGATCGAGCCCTCGGGCGAGCGGACGCTGACGATCTATCGCGATCCCGCTCTGTGGGGCGTGAAGCTGCCAGACGGTGACGCACTGCTCGCCGATTGCCGGGCGGTCCTCGTCGAGAGCCGCTGCGGCGCCCTTTGTATCGATCTCTGCGCCGAGGCGCGACGACGCGGCATTCCCGTCATCGTCGGCGTCGATCGCGCGATGTCGTTGCAGGACGGCCTGCTCACGGCCGCCTCGCACCTGCTGTTCGCCAGCGACCAGGTGCAGGAGACGGCCGGTGTCGCCGATGACGGCGAGGCATTGAAGCGCCTGGCAGGGCTGACGCCGGCCTTCCTCGCCGCCACGCGCGGCCCGCGTGGCACGATCTGGCTGGACGAGGCGGGCGAGCTGGAGGGGACACCGGCCTTCCCGGTTCAGGCGGTCGATACGCTCGGGGCCGGCGACGTCTTCCATGGCGCCTTCACGCTTCGCCTCGCCGAGGGCGAGGAGGTGCGGGAGGCGCTGCGATTCGCCGCGGCCGCCGCAGCGCTGAAATGCACCCGCCACGGTGGCGGCATGGCCGCCCCACAACGCGTTGAAGTTGAAGAGCTTTTGCGAGGCCGACTCTAGAGCGGTTCCACCACGGAGCCGAGATTATGGGCTTGCCGTGGAAAGATTTTCTCTATATCAGGGAAATCAGCCCCTGAAATGGAACAAAGTTCTTCAAATGACTGACCTCGCCGTGCAACTCCCCGAGACCAGCCGCCGCCTCGATGCCATCGACCGCAAGATTCTGATGGTGCTCCAGGAGGATGCCTCCCTCTCCGTCGCCGAGATCGGCGACCGCGTCGGGCTGTCCTCGACCCCCTGCTGGAAGCGCATCCAGCGCCTCGAGGCCGACGGCGTGATCCTGAAGCGGGTCGCCCTGGTCGACCAGAACAAGATCGGGCTCGGCATCTCCGTGTTCGTGTCAGTCGAGAGCGCCGACCATTCGGACGCCTGGCTGAAGAAGTTCGCCGAGGCCGTGAGTGCCATGCCCGAGGTGATGGAATTTTACCGCATGGCCGGCGACGTCGACTACATGCTGCGCGTCGTGGTCGCCGACATGCAGGCCTATGACGTGTTCTACAAGAAGCTGATCAGCGCCGTGCCGCTGAAGAACGTCACCTCGCGCTTCGCGATGGAGAAGATCAAGTCGGTCACCGCGCTGCCGATCCCGGCGGTGGTGGCGGCTTAGAGGCTTAGTTCTCAGGTCTCACCACAAGGAAGCTGTCATCGCCCGGCCTTGACCGGGCGATCCAGTATTCCAGAGGCGGCGATTGGATACGGAGAAGCTGCGGCGTACTGGATGCCCCGGTCAAGCCGGGGCATGACAGCGGAGATTTGCTGCGCGGGTTGTGCTCCCTGATGCCCCTCAAATCGTCTGATTGTACGCGCCGACTTCGGGATGCGTGCGGAGCACGCTGTTCACCATCTCGAACATGTCGTGCATGCGCTGCTCGGAGACCGGGCTCTCGACCACGACGACGAGCTCGGGCTTGTTGGAGGACGCGCGCACCAAGCCCCAGCTGCCGTCCTCGACCGTGACGCGTACGCCGTTGACGGTGACGAGATCGCGGATCGCCTGGCCGCCGATCTTGGCGCCCTTGGCCTGCAAGCCTTCAAAATGCTTCACCACCTGGTCGATGACGCCGTACTTGGTCTCGTCGGCGCAATGCGGTGACATGGTCGGCGACGACCAGGTTTTCGGCAGCGCGTTCTTCAGATCGGCCATCGACTTGCCCGGCGCGCGGTCGAGCATGTCGCAGATCGCGAGCGCCGACACCAGGCCGTCGTCATAGCCGCGTCCATACGGCTTGTTGAAGAAGAAGTGGCCGGACTTCTCGAAGCCCGCGAGCGCACCCGTCTCGTGGGTGCGGCGCTTCATGTAGGAATGGCCGGTCTTCCAATAGGCGACCTTCGCGCCCTGCTTCTGCAGCACGGGATCGGTGACGAACAGGCCGGTCGACTTCACATCGACGATGAAATGTGCGTCCTTGTGGATCGCCGACATGTCGCGGGCCAGCATCACGCCGACCTTGTCGGCGAAGATTTCCTCGCCGGTGTTGTCGACGACACCGCAGCGATCGCCGTCACCGTCGAAGCCGAGACCGACATCGGCCTTGTGATGCAGCACCGCGTCGCGGATCGCGTGCAGCATTTCCATGTCTTCCGGGTTCGGATTGTATTTCGGAAAGGTGTGGTCGAGCTCGGTGTCGAGCGGGATCACCTCGCAGCCGATCGCCTCCAGCACCTGCGGCGCGAACGCGCCGGCCGTGCCGTTGCCGCAGGCGGCGACGACCTTGAGCTTGCGGGTCAGCTTCGGACGGCCGGTGAGATCGGCGATGTAGCGCGCCGGATAATTCTCGTGGAACTGGTAGGAGCCGCCGGCCTCGTTCTTGAATTCGGCGTTGAGCACGATCTCCTTCAGCCGCGTCATCTCGTCGGGGCCGAAGGTCAACGGGCGGTTGGCGCCCATCTTCACGCCGGTCCAGCCATTGTCGTTGTGCGAGGCCGTGACCATGGCGCAGCAGGGCACGTCGAGATCGAACTGCGCGAAATAGGCCATCGGCGTCACCGCGAGCCCGATGTCGTGCACCTTGCAGCCCGCAGCCATCAGGCCGGAAATCAGCGCATATTTGATCGAGGCCGAATAGCCGCGGAAATCATGGCCGGTGACGATCTCCTGCTTGACGCCGAGCTCCGCAATCAGCGCGCCCAGCCCCATGCCGAGCGCCTGGATCCCCATCAGGTTGATTTCCTTCTGGAACAACCAGCGCGCGTCGTATTCGCGAAAACCCGTGGCCTTCACCATCGGCTCGGATTCGAAGGCATAGGTGTTGGGCAACAAGACGGATTTCGGCTTGGGGAACATTGAGACGGTCTCGTGAAAATGGCGGGAATTGATGCAGCCTTAGCGAATGCCGGGCCGCAGCGGAAGGCGGGAATGGCAGCTTATGGCTTATAATTGCGGCAGTTTGGTAACGGGAAAACGCGGCCCGGCGCGAGACTTCCGCCAATGCCGTCCTGAAAAAAATCCGTGCGAACGACCGTTCGTCGGCGCGGCGAGAGCCTTTTGAGGCGGCTTACTGCTCCAGCACCATCTGGCCGTTGGCGTATTCGAAGCGCTTGAGGCGGGACAGGAAGGAGAGGCCGAGCAGGTTCTCCGACAGAGCCTCGTCCGGCAGCACCATGGCGTCGACGTCGCGCACGACGAGGCCGCCGACCTCGAGCATGGCGATGCGCGTGCGCGCGGCCTTAATGGTGCCGTTGGCGGTCGAGACGGTGGCGTTGTACTCGCCGCGCGAGGGACGCAGGCCAAAGCGGGCGGCCGAGCTCTCGTTCAGCGCGACCACGGAGGCGCCGGTGTCGATCATGAAGCCGATCCGCTGGCCGTCGATGCGGCCTTCGGCCTGAAAATGGCCACGGCCATCGCGGGAGATGGCGAGGCTGCGCCCACCGGCCGGCGCCGTCGCAGCAACCGCAATCGTCGTGCGCGGCGCTGACGTCGCGGAGGCAGAACTCATCCTGTCCGCCATCTGCGCCATGAACGTGCCGAGGCCGATCATGATGGCCGCGAGGATCATTATGTTACGCATCACACCACTTCCGAGCCGGAAAGCTCGATTTCACCACGCGACACGTCTGGCCGCGAGCGACGCTGCGGTCAGAGCGCCGCTATTTTGACGAAAAGGATGAGCGGAGGGTTAATACGCCTTCGTGGCTTCTCACGTCCCGCGCGGCTTGACCCGCCGGGTCGGCAGCGCACTCGCCGGATCCTCCGGCCAGGGATGGCGCGGGTAGCGGCCACGCAGGTCGGAGCGCACCGCGGCGTAGCTGCCGCGCCAGAAACCGGGGAGGTCGCGCGTCACCTGCACCGGGCGCTGCGCCGGCGACAGTAATTCCAGCACCAGCGGCACCTTGCCGGCGGCGATCGACGGATGGGTGTTGAGCCCGAACAATTCCTGCAGCCGCACCGCAATGGTCGGCCCCTGCTCGGCCTCATAGTCGATCGCAAGCACGCTGCCGGTCGGCGCCTCGAAATGCGTCGGCGCCTCGCGATCGAGCCTTGCGCGCATCTCCCAGGGCAACAGCGCCATCAGCGCGTCGGAGAGATCGCCGGCCGAGATGTCTTTCAGTGCGATCTTGTCGTAGAGCGCCGGCACCAGCCAGTCGTCGCGCCGCGCGATCAGTCCGTCGTCGGACAAATCGGGCCAGCTGTCGCCCTCGGCCTTGCGCAGAAACATCACGCGGTCGCGCCACTGCTTTGCGGCCTTCGACCAGGGCAACCGGTCGAGACCTGCGGCAATCAGCCCATCTGCGAAGATCCGCGCGGTCTCCTCCGAAGGCGACACCGCGAGTGTCGCCTCAGACAGCGTGATCGCATGCAGCGCGCGCTTGCGCCGCGCGCGCAGCGCCATCGCGCCGCGGTCGAAGGAGATCTCGTCGACGGTCTCGATATGCTCGGCAAAATGCCGCTCGATGTCGTCCTCGCCGATCGGCGCCGCCAGCAGAACGCGGCCGCTCGCCGCCGTGCCCGTCATCTCGCCGATCGCGATGTAGGGTGCGCGGGCGAGCGACGAGGTCTGCTCCACCGCGGCGCCGCGACCATTGGCGAGCACGAAGGTGCCATTGCCGCGATTGCGCGCGACGCGGTCCGGGAAGGCGTAGGCGAGCATCAGGCCGGTCGAGAGATCATCCTGTCCGGTTACGGCCTTCTCCGACGCCGCCACCTGCGAAGCCCAGCGCCGCGCGAGATCGCGCGCGCTCGCGGCGCGCGGCGAGCGATCGCGGCGGAACTGATCGCGCCGGTACTCGAGATCGACGCTGTCGCCGCCGAGCCCGCGCTCGGTGACGATGGCCGCGATCTCGGCGGCGGCTTCGCCGCTGCCCACGCGATGCGAATCCACGATCATGCGCGCCAGCCGCGGCGGCAGCGCCAGCGCGCGCAGGCTTTTGCCTTCGGCGGTGATGCGGCCGTCGCCATCGAGCGCATTGAGCTCGGAGAGAAGGCTTTTCGCCTCTTTCCAGGCGGGCAGCGGCGGCGGATCGAGGAATGACAGCGCCGAAGGATCGGCGACGCCCCATTGCGCGAGGTCGAGCACCAGCGAGGAGAGGTCGGCGCTGAGGATCTCCGGCTGGGTGTACGGCGCGAGCGAGGCCGTCTGCGGCTCGTCCCAGAGCCGGTAGCAGACGCCCGGTTCGGTGCGGCCGGCGCGGCCGCGGCGCTGATCCACCGCCGCACGCGCAGCGCGCACGGTCTCGAGCCGCGTCAGCCCAATGTCGGGCTCGTAGCGCGGCACGCGGGCGAGACCAGAATCGACCACGATGCGCACGCCCTCGATGGTGAGCGAGGTCTCCGCGATCGAGGTCGCCAGCACCACCTTGCGCGTGCCTTTCGGCGCGGGCGCGATCGCGCGGTCCTGCACGGCAGCGTCGAGCGCGCCGAACAGCGGCACGATCTCGATGCTGGCATCCTGGACGCGTTCGCTGAGGAAATTCTGGGTGCGGCGGATTTCGGCGGCGCCGGGCAGGAACGCCAGTACCGAGCCGCCGTCGGCGCGCAGCGCGGACGCAATCGCATCCGCCATCTGCCGCTCCACCGGCGCATCCGCCTTGCGGCCGAGATAACGCGTCTCGACCGGAAAGGCGCGGCCTTCGCTCTCGACAACGGGCGCTTCCCCGAGCAGCCTTGCCACGCGCGCGCCGTCGAGCGTTGCCGACATCACGAGGATGCGCAGATCCTCGCGCAGGCCGGTTTGCGCGTCGCGCGCCAGCGCGAGGCCCATGTCGGCATCGAGCGAGCGCTCGTGGAATTCGTCGAACAGGACGGCCGCGATGCCGGAGAGCTCGGGATCGTCGAGGATCTGGCGGGTGAAGATCCCCTCGGTCACCACCTCGATGCGCGTCGCGCGCGAGATCTTCGAGCCGAAGCGGACGCGGTATCCGACGGTTTCGCCGGCCCGCTCGCCAAGCGACTTGGCCATGCGCTCGGCGCTCGCCCGCGCAGCGATACGCCGCGGCTCCAGCACGATGATCTTCTTGCCCGCGGCCCAAGGGGCATCCAGCAGCGCCAGCGGCACCCGCGTGGTCTTGCCTGCGCCGGGCGGCGCCACCAGCACAGCCGAATTATGCGCCTCCAGCGTGCGCGAGAGGTCGTCGAGCACGGCGTCGATCGGGAGGGGCGTGTCGAAGCTGCGGGGCAAGGCCTATCCATTCGTCATGCCCGGCCTTGTGCCGGGCATCCACGTCTTCGACTAGAAACAGACGTGGATGGCCGGGACAAGCCCGGCCATGACGAAATCGTTGCGGCAGTGGTCCCTCAGCCCTGCACCGGCGGACGCCCGATGCTCTCGTAGGTGAAGCCGGCGGCTTCCATGTCTTCGGGCCGGTAGACGTTGCGGAGGTCGACGACGACGGGCTGCGTCATGGTCGCCTTCAGCCGGCCGAGATCGAGCGCGCGGAACTGCACCCACTCGGTGACGATAACGAGCGCATCGGCGCCTTGCGCGCACGAATAGGCGTCCTCGCAATAGGTGATGTTCGGCAACTCACCCTTGGCCTGTTCCATGCCGACGGGATCGAAGGCCTTGACCGTCGCGCCCATGTCGATCAGGCCGGTGACGAGCGGGATCGACGGCGCATCGCGCATGTCGTCGGTGTCGGGCTTGAAGGTGAGGCCGAGCACGGCGATGGTCTTGCCGCGCAAGCTACCGCCGAGCGCCTGGCTGACCTTGCGCGCCATCGCGCGCTTGCGGTTCTCATTGACGGCCAGCACGGCTTCGACGATGCGCAAGTTCACGTCATAGTCCTGCGCGATCTTGATCAGCGCCTTGGTGTCCTTCGGGAAGCAGGAGCCGCCGAAGCCCGGACCCGCATGCAGGAACTTGGTGCCGATGCGGTTGTCGAGGCCGATGCCGCGCGCGACCTCCTGCACGTCGGCGCCGACCTTTTCCGAGAGATCGGCGATCTCGTTGATGAAGGTGATCTTGGTCGCGAGGAACGCGTTCGCGGCGTATTTGATCATCTCGGCGGTGCGGCGCGCCGTGAACATCAGCGGGGCCTGGTTCAGCGACAGCGGGCGATAGACGTCGCCCATCACCTTGCGGCCGCGCTCGTCGGAGGTGCCGACGACGACGCGGTCGGGATACTTGAAGTCGCGGATCGCCGCGCCCTCGCGCAGGAATTCGGGGTTGGAGGCGACGACGACGTCGGCCGCAGGGTTGGTCTCGCGGATGATGCGCTCGACCTCGTCGCCGGTGCCGACCGGGACGGTCGACTTGGTCACGACGACGGTGAAGCCCGACAGCGACTGCGCGATCTCGCGCGCGGCGGCGTAGACATAGGACAGATCGGCGTGACCGTCGCCGCGGCGCGAGGGCGTGCCGACCGCGATGAAGACGGCATCGGCGTCCGCGACCGGCTTCGACAAATCGGCGGTGAAGTCGAGCCGCTTGGCCTTCACGTTGGTCGCGACCAGCTCGTCGAGGCCGGGCTCGTAGATCGGAATCTCGCCGCGATGAAGCGCCGCGATCTTCTTCTCGTCCTTGTCGACGCAGGTGACGTCGTGACCGAAATCCGCAAAGCAGGCGCCGGACACCAGTCCCACATAGCCCGTTCCGATCATCGCGATTCGCATGAAAAACCCTGTTCCAGCTTGGTTAACGAAACCCCAACTCGAGCGGTTTAGCATTTTCCTGAGGGGAGAGAACAGCCCGGATGCAAAAACCGGCACGCGAATTGTACCGGTAAAGAAACCTTAAACCGCAAGGCTTCACACTGCGCCACGTCCGCACAGAGCCGGGCGGACCGCGCCTCGAAACGGGACACCATGGCACTATCAGGCACAATCGCCGCGAGCGGGCTTTCCAAAGCCCCCCCGGCCGCGCGTGTCGACTGGATCGACTATGCCAAGGGCGTCTGCATCGTCATGGTCGTGATGATGCACTCGGTGCTGGGGGTGGAGATCGCGGCCGGCCAGACCGGTTTCATGCATGTCGCCGTGGCCTTCGCAAAGCCGTTCCGGATGCCGGACTTCTTCCTGATTTCGGGCCTGTTCCTGCCATTGGTGATCGATCGGGACTGGCGAACCTATCTCGACCGCAAGGTGGTGCATTTCGCCTATTTCTATGTCGTCTGGGTGACAATCCAGTTCGGCTTCAAGGCACCGGCATTCGCGGCGGAGACGAGCTGGCGCGAGGCCGGCCTGCTGTATCTGGAATCCTTCGTCGAACCGTTCGGCACGCTCTGGTTCATCTACCTGCTGCCGATCTTCTTCGTCGTCACAAAACTGACACGGCGAGTCCCGCCGCTGGCGATCTGGCTCATCGCTGCCGCGCTGGAGACGGCGCGCATCTCGACCGGCTGGACCGCGATCGACGAATTCTGCGCGCGCTTCGTCTATTTCTATTCGGGATATCTGTTCGCGCCTTACGTGTTCGCGCTGTCCGATCGCGCGCGCAAGCATCCCGCACTTGCGCTGGCGGCGCTTGCGACCTGGGCGCTGATCAATGCGGGCCTCGTCGCGCTTGGCGCCAGCGAATGGAAGATCGTCTCGCTCGTGCTCGGCTTCGCCGGCGCCTGCGCTATCATCACGATGGGCACGCTGCTCGCCCGCGCACAATGGCTGAACTTCTTCCGCTCCTGCGGCGAGCATTCCATCGTGATCTACCTCGCCTTCTTCCTGCCGATGGCGGCGACACGAACGCTACTGCTGCGCACCGGCGTCATTCCCGACATCGGCACGGTATCGCTGATCGTCACCATCGTTGGCGTGCTCGGGTCGCTCGCGATCTGGCAGACCGCCCTGCGGCTGCACGCCGACTTCCTGTTCGAACGGCCAGAGACATTCTGGATCGCGCCGAAGAAGTCGGGCGTGCGGTTGCAGGCCGCGGAATAGGTCGATCAGGGCACCAAATAGAGAGCCCCGGCGGTGCGCCCGGCCTCGAGGTCGGCCTGCGCCCGCGCAGCATCACGGAGGCCGTAGGCAATGCCGGTCGACCGCAGGACGCCATCCGCCAGCGCAGCGAGCACGCGCTCGGCCGCACGCCGGTATTCCGCGGCATCGTTGACATAGGCCATGACGCTTGGACGCGCCAACATCAGGCTGCGACGTGGCCCGAGGTCGTTGACATCGATCGGCGCAATCGGACCGCCGGACTGACCGATGCTCGCCACCACACCGAATGGCCTCACGCAGCCAAGCGTCCTTTGCAAGGTCGTTCCGCCGATGCCGTCATAGGCGACGTCGACCCCACGCCCACCGGTGATATCCGCGACTGCGGCAGCGAAATCGGCATCCCGCCCAACGATGGTGTGATGCGCACCAGCGCCTCGGGCGATTTCGGCTTTGGTCTGCGATCCCACCGTCCCGATCACCACGGCACCTAGTGCACTGGCCCAGCGGGTCAGCAACTGACCGAGCCCGCCGGCGGCGCTGTGGACGAGAATCGTTGTGCCACGACCGACAGGAAAGACACGATCGAGCAGCATGTGCGCCGTGATCCCCTTGAGGAACGCTGCAGCCACCGCTTCGTCGGCTACCGTCTCAGGCAGCTTCACGCAACGGCAGGCCGGCAGGTTTCGTTCGGATGCATAGGCGCCGACCGGCGCTCCCGCGTAGGCGACGCGGTCGCCGACCTTGAGACCCGTTACATCCTCGCCGAGCGCCGCAACAACTCCGATCGCCTCGACGCCGGGAACGGCTTCGGCTGGAAGCGCGTAGAGGCCCATACGCTGATAGATGTCGATGAAGTTGACGCCGATTGCGGTCTGCCGGAGCCGGACCTCGCCCCGCGCCGGCGGTCCCAGAGCGACCGTTGCCAGTTCGAGCTGCTCCACGCTTCCTGGTGCCTTCAACCTGATGATCTCGGCCATGACTCGTCCCTTTCGTTGCCAATAAAAGAGACTATGGGATCAATCCAAATTCTGCGAAACTGCTCAAAGTTGAAGTTGTCTTGTGATATTTTGCACAATGCTCGATTGGTCCGACCTGCATCATTTCCTGGCTCTGGCGCGCGAGGGAAGCCTGTCGGCGGCGGCAAGGGGTCTCGGCGTCGACCATGTGACGGTAGCCCGCCGCGTCGCCGCGCTGGAAGCATCCATTTCGCTCAAGCTCGTCGATCGCCGACCACGCAGTTACGTTCTCACCGAGGACGGCAAGCGGATTGCGGCGATTGGCGCGCAGATGGAGGAGATCGCCTTCGCGGTGGAGCGCGCGGCACGGGCAGCGAAGCCGGAACTCGACGGGGAGATCTCGATCAGCGCGCCGCCCTCGCTCGCCAATATCCTGATTGCTCCAAAGCTGATGCAGTTGCGCGAGCAGTATCCAGGCATCCTCATCAAGCTGATCGGTGAGAAGCGAACGGCTTCGCTCAGCCGCCGCGAGGCCGATCTGGCGCTTCGCCTCTCTCGTCCGACACAGGCCGGGCTGATAGCCCGCAAGATCGGCCATTTCGAGTTTGGCCTTTACGGCGCGCCGTCCTATCTGAAGGAGACGCCACCTTATGCGTTCGCCTTTATCGCTTATGATGCCAGCATGGATGACACTCCGCAGCAGCAATGGCTGACGGATATCGCGGGCACCCGCCAGATCGTGCTGCGGACCAATGACCTCGAAAATCAGGCCGCTGCGGCCCGGGCCGGCGTTGGGCTTGCGGCGTTGCCGCGGTTTCTAGGCGACCGCGATCGACAGCTCGAACGTTGCAACACCGACCGCAAGCCTGTCAGTCGCGAGGTCTGGCTCATCGTCCATAACGACTTGCGCCGCGCGCCGGCGGTGCGCGCTGTCGCAGGCTTCCTCGAAGGCTGCCTGCGATAACTGCACCGCAAAGCGCGGCGCTGCCAGGATTTGCCTGTGCGCGCCTGCAAAATCAGGCCGGTGGAGGCTGTCTTTTGCCGCAAAAATTCATACATTGCGGCCATGCCCAAAAGCTCCCCAACGACATCCCCGAAGACCGCCGCCAAAGCCGACACCAAGCCCGCTGCTGACAAGCCTGCTGCCAAACCGGTCGCGGCGAAGGTGGCCGGCAAGGGCGACCACATCTTCCTGGTCGACGGTTCCGGCTACATCTTCCGCGCCTATCACGCGCTGCCGCCACTGAACCGCAAGTCCGACGGCTTGCAGGTCAACGCCGTGCTCGGCTTCTGCAACATGCTGTGGAAGCTGTTGCGCGACATGCCCGCGGACAACCGCCCGACGCATCTGGCGATCGTGTTCGACAAGTCGGAAGTCACCTTCCGCAACAAGATCTATCCCGAGTACAAGGCGCACCGGCCGCCCGCGCCCGATGATCTGATCCCGCAATTCGCGCTGATCCGCGAAGCCGTGCGCGCCTTCGATTTGCCTTGCCTGGAACAGGGCGGCTTCGAGGCCGACGATCTCATTGCGACCTATGCGCGACAGGCCAGCGACCGCGGCGCCCACACGACCATCGTGTCCTCCGACAAGGATCTGATGCAGCTCGTGAACGACAAGATCATGATGTACGACACCATGAAGGATCGCCGTATCGGCATTCCCGAGGTGATCGAGAAATTCGGCGTGCCGCCCGAGAAAGTGGTCGAAGTGCAGGCGCTGGCCGGCGATTCCACCGACAACGTGCCCGGTGTACCCGGCATCGGCATCAAGACCGCCGCGCAGCTGATCGTCGAATATGGCGACCTCGAACAGCTTCTGTTCCGCGCCACCGAGATCAAACAGCCGAAGCGGCGCGAGGCGCTGATCGAGAATGCCGAGAAGGCGCGGATTTCGCGCAAGCTGGTGCTGCTCGACGACAAGGTCGAACTCGAGGTGCCGCTGGACGACCTCGCGGTGCACGAGCCCGACGCGCGCAAGCTGATCGCCTTCCTGAAGGCGATGGAATTCACCACGCTGACGCGTCGCGTCGCCGACTATTCGCAGATCGATCCCGCCAATGTCGATGCCGATGCGTCGAACAGGAGCGGCGCAGGGGCTGGCGGCGACGCCGCCAAGGCAAAGACGTCAGAGACCTCCGGCGATCTGTTCGCCGCTCCAGCCGCGACCGCAACAGGCGGCGACAAGGGCGACAAGTCGGCCGGTCTCAAGGGCGCGCCGATTTCACTGGCCGCCGCGCGCGAAGAGGCGCTGCGCAAGCTGCCGGTCGACCGCAGCAAATACCAGGCGATCAAGACGCTCAAGGAGCTCGACGCCTTCGTCGCGCGCATCCACGACGCCGGTCATGTCGCGATCGAGACGAGAGCCAACTCCATCGATCCGATGCAGGCCGATCTGTGCGGCATCGCGCTGGCGCTGGCGCCGAACGAGGCCTGCTACGTGCCGCTCGCGCACAAGCAGTCCGGTGGCGGCGCCGGCCTGTTCGACGCGGGTCTCGCGCCGGACCAGGTCAAGCATGCGGACGCGATCGAAGCGCTGCGGCCGGTGCTGGAATCGGCGGGCATTCTCAAGATCGGCTTCGACGTCAAGTTCACCGCCGTGATGCTAGCGCAGCACGGCATCACGCTGCGCAACGCCGACGATGCGCAGCTGATCTCCTATGTGCTCGATGCCGGCCGCGGCTCGCACGCGATCGAAGCGCTCGCGGAGCGCTGGTTCGGCCACGCCATGCTGAAGGAGAGCGAGCTGCTCGGCAGCGGCAAGGGCAAGATCACCTTCGACCAGGTGCCGATCGACAAGGCCGCGCCGCTGTCGGCGGAAGGCGCCGACATGGCCTTGCGCGTGTGGCGCGTGCTGAAGCCGCGCCTCGTCGCCGAGCACATGACCGCGGTCTACGAGACGCTGGAGCGGCCGCTGGTGTCGGTGCTCGCGCGCATGGAGCGGCGCGGCATCTCGATCGACCGCCAGGTCTTGTCGCGGCTATCAGGCGACTTCGCCCAGACCGCGGCGCGCGTCGAAGCCGAGATCCAGGAGATCGCGGGCGAGCCCGTCAATGTCGGCAGCCCCAAGCAGATCGGCGACATCCTGTTCGGCAAGATGGGATTGTCCGGCGGCACCAAGACCAAGACAGGCGCATGGTCGACGACCGCGCAGGTGCTCGACGAACTTGCCGAGCAGGGCCACGACTTCCCGAAGAAGATCCTGGAGTGGCGCCAGGTTTCGAAACTGAAATCGACCTATACCGACGCGCTGCCGACCTACGTCAACCCGCAGACCCATCGCGTCCACACCACCTACGCGCTGGCCGCGACCACGACGGGCCGGCTGTCGTCGAACGAGCCGAATCTGCAGAACATCCCGGTGCGCACCGAGGACGGCCGAAAGATCCGCCGCGCCTTCATCGCGACACCCGGGCACAAGCTCGTCTCCGCCGACTATTCGCAGATCGAGCTGCGGCTGCTCGCCGAGATCGCCGACATTCCCGTCCTCAAGCAGGCGTTCAAGGACGGGCTCGACATTCACGCGATGACGGCCTCCGAAATGTTCGGCGTGCCGATCGAGGGCATGCCGAGCGAAATCCGGCGCCGCGCCAAGGCGATCAATTTCGGCATCATTTACGGCATCTCGGCATTCGGCCTCGCCAACCAGCTCGGCATCGCGCGCGAGGAAGCCTCCGCCTACATCAAGAAGTATTTCGAGCGCTTCCCCGGCATCCGCGCCTACATGGACGAGACGCGCGACTTCTGCCGGAGCAAAGGCTATGTCACCACGCTGTTCGGCCGGAAGATGTATTATCCCGACATCAAGGCTTCGAATGCCTCGGTGCGCGCGTTCAACGAGCGTGCCGCGATCAACGCGCGGCTCCAGGGCACCGCCGCTGACATCATCCGCCGCGCCATGACGCGGATGGAGGACGCCCTGGTCCAGAAGAAGCTGACGGCACAGATGCTGCTCCAGGTGCACGACGAACTGATCTTCGAGGTGCCCGACGCGGAAGTCGAGGCGACGCTGCCGGTGGTGCAGCACGTGATGCAGGACGCACCGTTCCCGGCCGTGAACCTGTCGGTGCCGCTGCATGTCGATGCGCGCGCGGCGAAGAATTGGGACGAGGCGCATTGAGGCTACCTCTTAACCTCGCCCCGCTTGCGGGGAGAGGTCGGAATTCGCGCGAAGCGCGGATTCCGGGTGAGGGGGTACAGGTCTCTCGACGATCGCACGTGGGGAGAGAGCCCCTCACCCCAACCCTCTCCCCGTAAGAACGGGGCGAGGGAGCGCACCGATCGCGCCGGCGAGTGGAATTGTCCTCCGTGCAATTGCGCGATGGCTCCGCCGCGCGGCGCATATTAGAATCGTGCCGTCCCCACACCGGTTCACCCATGCCCCACACCTCCGCCCTGCTCGGCTTCGCCCTCGTCTGCCTTGGTCTCGTGCTCACGCCGGGGCCGAACATGATCTATTTGATCTCGCGCTCGATCACGCAGGGACCGGCGGCGGGCATCGTCTCGCTCGGCGGGGTGGCACTCGGCTTCGTGTTCTACATGCTGTGCGCGGCGTTCGGCATCACCGCGCTCTTGCTCGCCATTCCCTTTGCCTATGACGCGCTGCGCTTCGCCGGCGCGGGCTATCTGCTGTGGCTGGCCTGGCAGGCGGTGAAGCCGGGCGGACGTTCGCCGTTCCAGGTGAAGCAGCTTGCGATCGACAACCCGCGCAAATTGTTCGCGATGGGTTTTGTCACCAATCTGCTCAATCCGAAGATCGCGATGCTGTATCTGGCACTGCTGCCGCAGTTCATCGATCCCACCGCCGGCAGCGTTCTGACGCAGTCGGTGGTGTTGGGGGCGATCCAGATCGCGATCAGCGTCAGCGTCAACGCGATGATCGCGCTTGCCGCAGGGTCGATCGCACTGTTCCTGGCGAGCCGGCCGAGCTGGATGCTGGTGCAGCGCTGGCTGATGGGCACGGTGCTGGCCGGGCTTGCGGTGCGGATGGCAGTGGAAGCGAAGAAGGTGTGATTATTTTTCTTCCTTCTCTCCTTGTGGGAGAAGGTGGCGCGAAGCGCCGGATGAGGGGTCTTTCTCCGCGCATTCGAAGACAGCTGGACTCGCGGAGACAGACCCCTCACCCGTCTCGCCGCTGCGCGGCGAGCCACCCTCCCCCACAAGGGGGGAGGGAAAAAGGCCGCTCAATCCAGCTTCGCGTCCATGCCCCGCTTCACCGCGGGACGCGCCATCAGCGCCTCATACCAGCGCTTGACGTTGGGAAAATCGGCCAACTCAACCTTGTGGCGAGGGTGGCGCCAGGCCCAGCCCAGGATGGCAAAATCGGCAACCGAGAGGTCGCCGGCGACGAAGTCGTGGGCCTCTAACCGGCGGTCCAGCACGCCGTAGAGCCGGCGCGTCTCCGCCATGTAGCGCTTCAGGCCATAGGCGCGATCCTGCTCGTTCTCGAGCGCGATGAAATGGTGCACCTGGCCGGGCATCGGGCCGAAGCCGCCCATCTGCCACATCAGCCATTCATAGACGGGGATGCGCCCGGCGAGCGATTTCGGCAAGAATTTGCCGGTCTTTTCGCCGAGATAGAGCAGGATCGCACCGGACTCGAAGATGCTGACGGGCTTGCCGTCCGGCCCCTCGGGGTCGACGATCGCGGGGATCTTGTTGTTGGGGCTGAGCTTCAGGAATCCCGGCGCCATCTGCTCGCCCTTGGTGATGTTCACCGGGACCACCTTGTAAGGCAGCCCCATTTCCTCCAATGCGACCGAGATCTTGCGGCCGTTCGGCGTGTTCCAGGTGTGCAGCTCGATGGTCATTCAGGCATTTCCTTCCCCGAGATATCTGGCATCCAACTACTCCAGAAGGTTGCACCCCCACAACTGACGGACCGGGATGGCCGATCCCTGTTGACTCGACCGGTCCCCTCTGGAATGTCGCGGCCGTCGCGGATAAATTCCGCCACCTCCAAAAAGCCCCGAGGGACCGCCGTGTCGAAATCTGCCTCCCGCGCCCGCCTGTTCGAAATCATCCGCCGGCGCTCCTTCGGCCGCGGTGACGTCACGCTCGCGTCGGGCCGCAAGAGCGATTTCTACTTCAACCTCAAGCCGACCATGCTCGACCCCGAGGGCGCGACGCTGCTCGCCGAGCTGACCTATGAGGCGCTGAAGGACGACCAGCTCGACTTCATCGGCGGGCTTGAGATGGGCGCGGTGCCGCTGGCCGGCGCGCTGGCGCAGATCTCCTGGATCAAGGGCCATCCAATCGCGGCGTTCTTCGTGCGCAAGAAGCCGAAGGAGCACGGTGCGAAGCTCGCGATCGAAGGTCTGCCCAAGGGCGAGACGCTCGAAGGCAAGCGCGTCGTGATCGTCGAGGACGTCACCACCACCGGCGGCTCGGCGATGAAGGCGGTGGAATCCGTACGCGAGACAGGCGCCGAGGTGGTGCTGGTGCTGACCATGGTCGACCGCGAGGAAGGCGCCACCGACACGTTTGGTGCGGCCGGCCTGCCGTTCCGCTCGCTGTACAAGGCGTCGGAGTTCCTGAAGGCTTAAGGCCGCGAGACAGTCCGTCCATGCCCGGGCGTTGCCCGGAAGCAACCATCCGCCGGAAGCTGTGCCCGGCCTTGAAGAGGTCACGGCCTCGACTTGAAATCGCCTCCGCTCAACTGCTCATTTACCATCCAGCACTATGGTGAATCATGTGCCGAGACCTCGGAAGGTTCCGGCCGGTTCAGTAGCGTCGGAGTGAGCATTGCGTACAGCCTTGTCCCATGCGCGTCGCGCGATGCTTGTGGCCGCCAGCCTGGCGGCCCCGCTGCTTGCGGTTCCAGCCCCGGCTTCGGCCGAAGGCCTGTTCGACTTCTTCTTCGGCGGAATGCAGCGGCCCCGGCCGCAGCGTGAGGTTCCGCAGCAGTCGAACTCCTTTGCCGATCCCTTCGCCAGCCAGCAGAATCCCGCAAACCCGCAATATGTGCCCCCGACACGCGCGGCGGCGGCCGGCGGCTCCGGCCCGGCCTTCTGCGTGCGCACCTGCGACGGCAAATATTTTCCGCTGATGCGCGGCCTCGCCTCGCCCGCTCAGATGTGTCAGGCGTTCTGTCCTGCCACCACGACAAAGGTCTATTTCGGCTCTTCGATCGACGGCGCCGCTTCGCAGACCGGCGAGCGCTACGCCGACAGCGAAAACGCGTTCGCCTATCGCAAGGCGCTACGTGCCGACTGCACCTGCAACGGCCGTGAGCCGGTCGGCCTCGCCCCGGTCGATCTCGCGCTGGATTCCTCGCTGAAAGCCGGCGACGTGATCGCGACCAGCGACGGCCTCGTCGCCTATACCGGCATCCGCGTCGGCAATGACCAGGCTGCGGACTTCACGCCGGTTGCCTCCTACCCCGGCCTCACCGCGCAGGTCCGCGCGCGGCTCGGCGAGATGAAGGTGGCACCGGTGCGCGCGGAGACGGTCGCAGCAGATGCGCCGGCCTCAGTCGAGATCGTGCGCGAGGCGCTGCCTGACGTGACGGTGCCGAAGACCCCAGCACAGAAGCCGGCGAAGCGGGCGGGGCTGGACTAAGCCCGAACTGAATCAAAAGTCGTCATTGCGAGCGCAGCGAAGCAATCCAGTCTGTCACCGCGAACAGATTATGGATTGCTTCGCTACGCTCGCAGTGACGGAGAGTGCTGCGTCACCTTCCGATGATCACCCCGATCACGTTCGGCGCCGCCAGATATTTTTCCTCGATCGCCGCGCGCGCGGCGGCGCGGTTTTCCTGAGTCAGCAGGCCGCGCTTCTCGGCCAGGATCATCCAGCAGAAGCCCCACCAGTCGGTGAGCATGCCCGCCTCGCCGATGAGATCGTAACCCTGCTCGGCTGCGAAGATGCGCGCATGCGCTTCGTCCAGCGTGTCGAGGAACAGATGATCCTCGGTCGAGAACAGATCGTCGCTGACGTCGTCGATGGTGTAGCCCCAGATCGACTGGCACACCGCGTTGAACTCGCGGTCGAACTGGTCGTCATCGACCGCGTAGCGCCGCGCGGCCTGATGCAGCCGCGACAGCGAGCGCGCGAAATCGGCGATCCGGGTGAGGGCAAATTGATCGAAGGCGATGGTGGACATGTAGTCCTCGCAAAGTCTGACGGACGCTAGATATTGTGTCGGCAACGCACCGAATCACAATGATATATCAAAGACTTGCCAAAGTGTTCTTAATTTGTTCCGGAACAGGGGACAAAGTCCGACCGGCGGAATCGAAAGGGGTCGCCTCGCAGCGACCCCTTTGCCGGTTGCAATCGTGTTCGGGATGAAATCCAGCCCCGGCAATTGGCAAGTTAGAGGTACCTATGAACTTAGGCGATTCCGGATAAGTACTGGACGTAGTCCTGTCCTATTTTCCGTTGCCGGGCCCGATGGATCCGGTTGGCACGAGGCCGGGATCTCAACAACAGCGCGAGGCCGCAATGGCGTGGACGCGGCGGTCACCGAGCAGATGGGCGACAAAGCCATTGCTGGGAAAGATCCTTGCGAACGCGGCATCGCGGATGCTGAGACCGCCGGCATAGGCGCCGAAGGCGGGCATCACGGCGCGCATCCCATCGCTGGCGAAGCAGCGGCGTTCCATCGAGCGGCCGCGTGCGGAGACGCGCGCCTTCGGATGCAGATGGCCGGCGATCTCGCCGCGCACACCTGTTGGCTCATGACGGAAGGTGATCGGGCCGATCGCGACTTCGTCGGCGATGGTCCCGCCGAGATCGCGCGGCAGCATGGGATCGTGATTGCCCGAGATCCAGATCCAGTCGCGGCCGGTCTGGAGCGCGGCGACAGCATCGCGATCGTCGGACGACAACCGCTCATGCGCGGTTCGGTCGTGAAAACTGTCGCCGAGCGCGATGACCGTTCGGGGATTATGGCGGGAGATGACGGCAGCGAGACGGCTCAGCGTTGCCAACGTATCGTAAGGCGGCAGCAGCACACCGCGCGTGGCGAAGCTCGACCCTTTTTCCAGATGCAGATCGGAGACGACGAGCAGGCGCTGCTCTTCCCAGAACAGCGCGCCGGAGAGATCGGCGTGGAGCGCGATGCCAGCCACATCCAAAGTGCGTGTCGATGAGATCGATAGCGCCACTTGCTCCGTCATGGCCGGGCTCGTCCCGGCCATCCACGTTCTTGCCGCGGAAGCAAAGACGTGGATGCCCGGGTCAAGCCCGGGCATGACGATGTGGATGGAGTTGCGCGCACCACTGGTAAAATTCTCTACGACATCGCCTCTTTGACCAGCTCGTCGGCGGCCTCCGCCAGGAGCTCGTCGCCAGCTTCGCCATAGACTGACTCGCGGCCGATTTCCAGCATCACGGGGACGGCGAGCGGCGAAACGTGATCGAGTTCCCGATGCGTGATGCGGCCCTGGATGCGGGCAAGCATGGCGCCGAGACGGCGCAGGTCGAGCAGGCCGGTAGCGGCATCAGCACGGGCGGCGCGCAGCAACACGTGATCGGCCTGGTGCTTGCGCAGGACGTCGTAGACGAGATCGGTCGAGAACAGCACCTGGCGGCGGCTCTTGTCCTCGCTGGTGAAGCGCCGCTCGATCAGGCCGGAGATCAGCGCGCAATTGCGGAAGGTGCGCTTCATCAGCGCGGATTCCGCGAGCCAGGCTTCGAGATCGTCCCCGAGCATGTCCGGGTTGAACAGCGCGTCGAGGTCGAGCTGGCCGTTGCGGATCATGAAGGAGGCATCGCCAAGCCCCCAGATCGCCACCGCATATTCATTGGCGACGAAGCCGAGCGGCCGGGCGCGCATCCGCTCCAGCCGCCGCGTCAGCAGCATGCCCAGCGTCTGGTGCGCGAGCCGGCCCTCGAAGGGATAGCAAATGAGATAATGCTTGTTGCCGCGTGGAAAGGTCTCGACCAGCAGTTCGCGCACGCCGGGCACACGTGAGACGTCTTTCTGCAACGACAGCCAGTCGCGCACCTGTTCAGGCAAACCATTCCATGCACGGCGATCATCGAGCAGGCGCCGCACGCGCTCGGCAAGATAGGTCGAGAGCGGAAATTTGCCGCCCATATAGGACGGCACTTTCGGGTCTTTGTCGTTGGCGCGGGAGACATAGACCTGATCCTCGGCCAACGCCTCATAGCGCACGACTTCGCCGCCGAACACAAACGTGTCGCCGGCGGTCAGGCCCTCGATAAAATATTCCTCGATTTCGCCGAGCACGCGGCCGCCGCGCGCTATGGCGCCGGTCGAGCCGCTGCCGGTGGAGCGCCCACGAACGAGCCGCACCTTCAGCATCGGCTCCTCGACGATGGTGCCGACATTGAGACGATAGCTCTGCCGCACCTTTGGATTGGCAACGCGCCAGCGGCCCTGCTTGTCCTGCCTGATGCGGGCGAAGCGCTCATAGGTCTTCAGCGCGTAGCCGCCGGAGGCGACGAAATCGACGACGTCGTCGAAATCCTGCCGGGCGAGATCTGAGTAAGGCGCGGCCGTGAGCACCTCGCCGTAGAGATCATCGCTCAGAAACGGCTCGCCGCAGGCGCAGCCGAGCACGTGCTGGGCCAGCACGTCGAGTGCGCCGGTGCGCAAGGGTGACGTATCCTGCGCATTCTCGGCGATCGCATCGATCGCGGCGCGGCACTCCAGCACCTCGAACCGGTTGGCCGGCACCAGCACCGCGCGCGAGGCTTCATCAAGGCGGTGATTGGCGCGGCCGATCCGCTGCATCAGACGCGAAGAGCCTTTTGGCGCGCCGATATTGACGACGAGATCGACATCGCCCCAGTCGACGCCGAGGTCGAGCGAGGAGGTGCAGACCACGCCGCGCAGTCTGCCCGCCGACATCGCGTCCTCGACCTTGCGGCGCTGGGCGACGTCGAGCGAGCCGTGATGCAGCGCGATCGCGAGGTTGTCGTCGTTCATGCTCCAGAGATTCTGGAACAGCATCTCGGCCTGGCTGCGGGTGTTGACGAAGACGAGCGTGGTCTTGTTGGCCTTGATCAGCTCGTAGATTTCAGGAAGCGCGTGGCGCGCGCTGTGGCCTGCCCAGGGCAGGCGCTCGCGCGTATCCAGCATCTCGACCAGCGGCGGCGCGGCACCGCCGGCGACGACAATGTCGGCGGCCGCCTCCTTCCCGCCGGGCTGCGGCACCAGGAAGCGCGCAAGCTGGTCCGGCTCGGCCACGGTCGCCGACAGGCCGATCGCGCGCAGCTGCGGCGCCAGCCGCCAGAGCCGTGCCAGACCCAGCGAAAGCAGATCGCCGCGCTTGGACGTCACCAGCGCGTGGAGCTCGTCGAGCACGATGCGCTTCAAGGAGGAGAACAGGAACGGCGCGTCGTCGGAGGAGAGCAACAGCGCGACCTGCTCAGGCGTCGTCAGCAGGATATCGGGCGGATAGCGCCGCTGGCGCTGCCGCCGCGACACCGGCGTGTCGCCGGTGCGGGTCTCGACCTTGACAGGCAGCCCCATCTCCGCAATCGGCCGCTCGAGATTGCGGGCAATATCGACGGCGAGCGCTTTCAGCGGCGAGATGTAGAGCGTGTGCAGGCCATCGCTGCGGCGAACATCGCGGCCGGTGGAGACGAGGCTTTGCTTCGTCCTTCCGTCCCGCTCGACCGGCTGCGTCGAGAGCTCCACCAGCGTCGGCAGAAATCCCGCCAGCGTCTTGCCCGCGCCGGTGGGCGCGACCAGCAGTGCGGAACGATCCTCGCGCGCCTTGTCCAGCAGCGCGAGCTGATGCTCACGCGGCGACCAGCCGCGGGCCGCGAACCACGCCTGGAAGCGGTCGGGCAGCAGCGTGGCCGGCTCGGCCGGAATTTTGAGGATGCGGGGCGGCACGGCATCACAGGTAAGCCGTGGGGGTGGGTTCGTCGAGGGGTGGAGATGTGAATAGCGGGGCGCCCCTTTTCCCTCTCCCCTTGCGGGAGAGGGTGGCTCGCCGCGACAGCGGCGAGACGGGTGAGGGGTATCTCTCCGCGCGTCATTCTCCTTCGAGTACGTGGAGAAGACCCCTCATCCGGCGCTTCGCGCCACCTTCTCCCACAAGGGGAGAAGGAAGAAAGCGCGGCCTACTCCGACATCGGCTTGTCGGAGATGTCCCAGTCCTTGCCGCTGAAGGTGGAGATGAAGAGCGTCTTCATCGGCGTGTAGTCCTCGGGCGTGTAGCTGTAGGTGACGCCGTCGAGGAAATAGGGCGAGTGGAAGCCTGCGAGCGTGGACGCCTGCTTCAGCACGTTGGCGCGGGTGAGATCGTCGCCGCAGCGGCGCAGGATCTCGCCCATGGTGACGGCCTGGCCGTAGCCGGCAAACGCGATGGTGTTGTCTTGATCGATCGCCGGCGTGTACTTCTTGCGCAGCTCCTCGAACGCCATCACGTCGGGGTCCTTCTCCCATTTGGGCAGGCCGACCTCCTTGTTGTAGCGGATGGCGACGATGCCGGTGGCGTTCTCGAGGCCTGCTGCGTTGAGGATCGAACGACCGGTCGAACCGGCTGACAACAATTGCAGCGGCTTCCAGCCGAGCTCGGCCACTTTGCGGATCGACTGCGACGACGCCTTGCCGGTGGAAATGTTGTAGAAGACGTCGGCGCCCGATTTCGAGAGATTGATGAGCTGGGAATCGACGGTCGGATCGGTCAGATCGTAGGTCTGCTCCATGATCACCTGCGCGGTGCCCCCGGCATCCGCCAGCACCTTCTTGAACGGACCGAGGAAGTCACGGCCGAAATCGTCGTTCTGGTAGAGAATGCCGACCTTGGCATTCGGCTTCACGCTGAGGACGTGCCGCGCCAGGATGCGCGCTTCGGTCGGATAGAGCGGCAGGCCCGCCATCGTCCATTTGAACTCTTTTGGATTGTTCCACTTGGACGCGCCGGTGTTGAGCAGCAGTTGCGGCACGCCTTTCGAATTCAGGTATTTGTGCACGGAGGTCTGCGGCGCGGTGCCGAGCGAGCCATAGAGCGCCAGCACCTCTTCCTGCTCGACCAGGCGCCGCGTCGCCTCGACGCATTTCGGCGCGCTGTAGGCGTCGTCCATGGTGAGGAACTTGACCTTGCGGCCGTTGATGCCGCCCTTCTCGTTCAGCATCTGGAAATAGGCTTCGCCGATGCGGCCGAGCACGCCGTACAGCGAGCCGGGCCCGGAATGCGGCACGGTCTGGCCGATCTTGATCTCGGTGTCGCTGGCGCCCGCATCGTATTTCTTCTCCGCGGCCCAGACATACGGCGCAGGCAAGGTGGATGGGGCGATGGTGGCGAGCGCGCCGGCGCTGAAATCGCGCCGCGTTGGATTCTTCGTCATTTTTTGTTTCTCCCTAGCGCCCGCATTGTGCTGGCATCGCAGCGCGGGTCGCAAGTGGGAAGTCGCAGCTCAGCGACGCAATGACGCTTAAATCGCGGGGCTTTTAGCGCCTAAACTCAAGTTTTCTCGGCGACGACGACGAGGCCGCGCACCGGCTCGTTGTTCTCGATGCGTGGCGATGCCGGCTCCAATGTCAGCAGCTTGAGCCCGGCCTTCGCCATCGCACCACGCACATATTCCGCCGAATGGGCATAGCGCAGGCCTTCGCCGAGCACGATGCCGCTGCCGTCATGCGTCTCCAGCGTGAAGGCGAGCACGCCGCCGGATATGAGCACGCGCTTCGCCTCGATGAGCACTGGCGCGAGATCGGAGAGATAGACGAAGGCGTCTGCGGCGACGACGAGGTTCGCGCTCGCATCGGCCTTGCCGCGCAGGCCTTCGATCATGTCGGCGACTTCGAGTTCGGCATAGAGTTCGGTGGCGCGCGCCTCCTTGATCATGCCGGGCGACAGATCGATGCCGATGAAATGATCGACCTGTTTGGCGAAGGCGGCGGCCGCGAGCCCGGTGCCGCAGCCGAGATCGATGGTGCGCTTGAACAAGGCCGGCTTCTTCGCGACGACGCGCGCGGCCACCACCGCCTTGAAGATCAGCGACGGTGCGCGATAGTCGAGATCGTTGATCAGCGTGTGCTCGAAGCGCGGCGCGTACTGGTCGAACAGCGCCTGCACGTAGGCCTTGGGCATCTCGGACAATTGCTCGTCGCCGAGCCGTATCAGATGCAAATGGGCGCCGTGCTGATCCTCGGGATCGGACTCGCGTGCTTTGCGAAATGCTGCGATGGCCTTGTCACGCTCCCCGAGCTGGCTGCGGATTTCACCGAGCGTGAACCACGCGGACGTAAAATTGGGCGCGAGCTCGATCGCCTGCTCGATGAGGTCGGCGGCAGCGGGCAGATCGCCCTTGAGCTGGAGGTCGCGCGCGAATTCGAAACGGCGGTCGGCCATGAGATCGCCGGAGGACTGGAACAGGCGCAGGGGCATAGGAACTCGGCTCGTCATCGCCGGGCTCGACCCGGCAATCCATCAAAAAGGGAACTGTTTAAAAGGATGGAGGCGCGGGTCCCGCCTCCGCCAATTGGCTTCGGCGGGCTTTTACACCGCCGGGCCGGCGAAGCCTAGCGGAGACGGCAAGCCCGCGCATCACGGGTTCATTTGGGGTGGCCGCTCCCTATATGACGCATATGCGTCCGCAAGACATCCTGCTGCCAACTGCTGACGGCCTGTGCTGCAAGCCCGGCACCTTCCACATCGACCCTGTCCGCCCGGTCGAGCGGGCCGTGATCACCCACGGCCATTCCGACCATGCCCGCGCCGGCCATGGCGCGGTGCTGGCGACGCAGGAAACGCTGGACATGATGCGGCTGCGCTATGGCGAGAACTTTGCCGGCTCGACGCAAGCGATCCGCTATGGCGAGGAGATCCGGCTCGGCGACGTGCGCGTGAGGTTTCACCCGGCCGGTCACGTGCTGGGCTCGGCGCAGATCGCCGTGACCTGCAAGGACACCTGCATCGTCGCCTCCGGCGACTACAAGGATGCGCCCGACCCGACCTGCACGCCGTTCGAGCTCGTGCCCTGCGACGTCTTCATCACTGAAGCCACCTTCGGCCTGCCGGTGTTTCGCCATGGCGATGCCGCCGGCGAGGTGAGGAAGCTGCTGGCCTCCGTTGCATTGTTTCCCGAGCGCGCGCATCTCGTCGGCGCCTATTCGCTCGGCAAGGCGCAGCGCGTGATCGCGCTGTTGCGACAGGCCGGCTATGACGCACCGATCTACCTGCATGGCGCGATGGAGAAGATCACCGAGTACTATCAGAGCCGCGGGATCGATCTCGGCGAGCTCAAGCCGGTGCTGGGCGTCAAGAAGGCGGCGCTCGCCGGCACCATCACGCTGGCGCCGCCGTCGGCCACCTCGGACCTCTGGACGCGGCGCTTTCCCGACCCCGTCACCGCCTTTGCCTCGGGGTGGATGCGGGTGCGTGCCCGCGCACGGCAGCGCGGCATCGAGCTGCCGCTGGTGATCTCCGACCATGCCGATTGGGATGGCCTCACCGCGACCATCGCGGCGACCGGCGCCAGCGAGATCTGGGTGACGCACGGCCAGGAAGACGCACTGGTGCATTGGTGCAAGTCGCAAGGTCTTCGCGCGCAACCGCTCGATCTCGTCGGCTATGGCGACGAGGAGGAGAGCGAGACACCGCTTCAAGATGAGGCCGAAGCATGAACCGCTTCGCCGAACTGCTGGATCGCCTCGCCTACGAGCCCGGCCGCAACAACAAGCTGCGGCTGATCACCGGCTATTTCCGCGAGGTCGGCGATCCCGACCGCGGCTACGCCCTGGCCGCGCTGACCGGCGCGCTGAGCTTCAAGCATGCCAAGCCCGCGCTGATCCGCGATCTGATCGCGGCGCGCACGGATGAGGTGCTGTTCGGGTTGTCTTACGATTACGTTGGCGATCTCTCGGAGACGGTGGCGCTGATGTGGCCGCGGCGGGTGCCCGGTCATGACGAATCTTTTCCGGGCCACCCCTCTCCCCCTCCCTCCCCCGCAAGGGGGGAGGGAGCGCAGCGGAGCGCGCGGCGGCCGGTGAGCATCACGACCGACAGTGATTCAGCGAGTGATGGAGGCACCACTCTCTCCGTTCCCTCCCCCCTTGCGGGGGAGGGGCAGGGAGAGGGGTACCGCGGGCGGGATGCTCATGAGTCCACACATCCAAGCAACCACAACAACCCGCCGCCCCCAACCCTCACCGAGGTCGTCACCACGCTGCGCACGCTCGGCAAGACCGAGCTGCCAAAGCAGCTCGAACGCTGGCTCGACGAGCTTGACGAGACCGGCCGCTGGGCGCTGCTGAAGCTCGTCACCGGCGCGCTGCGCATCGGCATTTCCGCGCGCCTCGCCAAGACTGCAGCCGCAGCGCTTGGCGACAAGGACCCGCATGAGGTCGAGCTGATCTGGCCGGGGCTCAGCCCTCCCTATCTCGACCTGTTCGCCTGGCTCGAAGGCCGCGGCGAAAAGCCGGTCAATCGCGATCCCGCGCCGTTCCGGCCGGTGATGCTCGCGCACGCGATCGAGGACACGGATTTCGCCGCGCTTGATCCCGCCGACTACATCGCCGAATGGAAATGGGACGGCATCCGCGTGCAGGCGGTGGCGGGCCGCGATGAGCGCGGGCAGATCACGGCGCGGCTCTATTCGCGCACCGGCGAGGACATCACGGGGAGCTTTCCGGATCTCGTGCCGTCGCTGCGGCTCGCGGGCGCAATCGACGGTGAGCTTCTGATCCTGCGCGAAGGCCGCGTGCAGAGTTTCAATGTTCTGCAACAGCGCCTCAACCGCAAGGTCGTTTCGCCGAAGCTGATCAAGGAATTTCCGATCCATTTGCGCGCCTATGATCTGCTCGGCGACGACGCGAACGATCTGCGCGAGCTGCCTTTCGCGGAGCGGCGCGAACGGCTGGAGACGTTCATCGGCAAGCTCGACGATCCCCGCATTGACCTGTCGCCGACCGTGCCTTTCGCAAGCTGGCAGGCGCTGACCGCGGCGCGCGCCGATCCCGCGAGTGCCGGCGCGGGTGCGGATGCTGATGCCGTCGAAGGCGTCATGCTGAAGCGGCGCGATGCGCCTTACCTGCCGGGGCGGCCAAAAGGCCAGTGGTGGAAGTGGAAGCGCGACCCGCACATCATCGATGCCGTGCTGATGTATGCGCAGCGCGGCCACGGCAAGCGCTCGTCCTATTACTCCGATTACACCTTCGGCGTCTGGACCGAAGGCGAAGCCGGCGAGGAGCTGGTGCCGGTCGGAAAAGCCTATTTCGGCTTCACCGACGAGGAGCTCTTGCAGATCGACCGTTTCGTCCGCCGCAACACCACCGAGAAATTCGGCCCCGTGCGCCACGTCGTGCACGAGCGCGACAAGGGGCTCGTGCTGGAGGTGGCGTTCGAGGGGCTGCAGCGTTCCCCGCGGCACAAATCCGGCGTCGCCATGCGCTTCCCCCGCATCAGCCGGCTGCGCTGGGACAAGCCGCCGCGCGAGGCCGACCGGCTGGAAACGCTGGAAAAGATGCTGAAGGCTGACGAATCCCTACCAACAATTAAGGTTGCAGCGTCCGCCGACAGCCATTGACGAGGGAATGCGGGTTCCCCATGTGCCCCGCCGTGACCTATAATGGGGTCGAATCCCCGCGAGGAGTTTTGAGATGGTCCAAGACGTCAGAGATTTGCCGGCCGGCCGCAGCGATGGGCTGAACCGCTTTCTCGGCGGCTCGCCGCTGGCGGTCGCGTTTCGCCTGGTCCTGCTCTCGATCCTGGTCGGCGTCGTGCTCGCCGCGATCGGCTTCGATCCCTGGAATATCATCTACAGCATCCGCTTGCTGTTCCAGCGCCTCTGGGATCTCGGCTTCGACGCGGTGAACTGGCTGTGGCGCTACTTCCTGCTCGGCGCCGTCATCGTGGTTCCGATCTGGCTGCTCTCGCGCGTATTCGGCGCGCCGCGCAACAGGTAAGGATTTGGGAGCCCGCAGCCGATGCAGTTACGCTTTGTCGGCTGCGGCGACGCCTTCGGCTCGGGCGGCAGGCTCAACACCTGCTTCCACGTCTCGGGGCGCGCGGCCAACTTCCTGATCGATTGCGGCGCGTCGGCCCTGCCGGCGTTGAAGCGACTCGAGATCGACCGCAACGAGATCGACCTCATTCTCATCACGCATTTCCACGGCGACCATTTTGCCGGGCTGCCGTTTGTCCTGCTCGATGCGCAATTCTCGCGGCGGACCCGGCCGCTGACGATCGCGGGCCCGCAAGGCCTCGAGACGCGGCTCGCCCAAGTGATGGAGGCGCTGTTCGAGCACTCCTCGAAGACCAAGCAGCGCTTCGAGCTGAACGTCATCGAACTCGCGCCTGGGCAAAGCCAATCCTTCGGCGGAGTGAATGTAACGCCCTACCCGGTGGTGCACGGCGAATCCGGCGGGCCGCATCTGGCCTACCGCGTCGAGGTTGAAGGCCGTACGCTCGCCTACAGCGCCGACACCGAATGGACGGAGACACTCATTCCGCTGGCGCATGGCGCGGACCTTTTCATTGCTGAAGCCTATATGTACGAGAAGGTGGTCAAGAACCATCTCAGCCTGAAGACCTTGGAACAGCATCTGCCAGCAATCGGCGCGAAACGCCTGGTCCTCACCCATATGAGCGACGACATGCTGTCGCGCCTGGACGACGTACCGCATCTCGCCGCCGAAGACGGCATGGTGCTCGTGTTCTGACATGCACGCGCCCGTTCATCCCAGGATCGGCTCCCGCCAGGTGTTCGCCATTGCCGGTCCCGCGATGGTCGCGAACCTCACCACGCCGCTGATCGGCGTGGTCTCGACCACCGCGATTGGGCGGCTCGACGATGCCGCGCTGCTTGGCGGCGTCGCGATGGCCTCCGTCATCTTCGACTGCCTGTTCTGGCTGTTCGGCTTCCTGCGCATGACCACGCTCGCCTTCACGGCGCAGGCGCTGGGCGCGGGCGAGACGCGCGAGGAGACCGTGATCCTGGTGCGCGGCTTCATCGTCGCGGGCCTGATCGGCGCCGCGCTGATCGTGCTGCAACTGCCGCTGGCCGCCGGGCTGTTCGACCTGATGGGCGGCAGCGAAGGCGTCACGCGCGCGGCAAAGACCTATTTCATGATCCGGATCTGGTCGTCGCCGTTCGCCTTCGCCAACTACGTCATTCTCGGCTGGCTGGTGGGGCAGGCGCGCGCCAATCCGGCGCTGCTGCTGCAGGTCGTCATCAACCTCATCAACATGGCGGCGACGATCTTGCTGGTGCTGGTCTACGACACCGGCATCGCGGGCGCGGCGATCGCCGCACTGATCTCGGAGACGATTGGCTTCGTGCTCGGCGTGATCGTCTGCCGGCGCTATGCGGATGGCGGCTTTGCGGTGCCCCTTGCCACGCTGCTCGACCGGGCAAAACTGATGCGGCTGCTGGCGGTGAACTCCGACATCATGATCCGCACCGCGGCGCTGATCGCCGTGTTCCTGTTCTTCACCGCCAAGGGCGCACGCGCCGGCGACGTCACGCTGGCGGCGAATTCCGTGCTGAACAATTTCCTGCTGGTCAGCGCGTTCTTCCTCGACGGTCTTGCGAACGCAGCCCAGCAGCTCTGCGGCCGCACTTTTGGCGCGCGCGATGCCAGGGGCTTTGCGGACTCGACACGGCTGGTGCTGCTGTGGGGCCTCGGCTTCGCGCTGGTCGTCGCGGTGCTGTTCGCGCTGTTCGGGCCGAACCTGATCAATGTCATGACAGCGAGCGAGGACGTCCGCCGCGCCGCGCGCGAATTCCTGCCGTTCATCGTGCTTGCGCCGATCCCCGGCGTGTTCGCGTTCGGCTTCGACGGCATCTATGTCGGCGCGACCTGGGCACGCGAGATGCGCAATCTGATGCTGTTATCGTTCACGATCTTTCTCGGGGCCTGGTGGGCGCTGCAATCGTTCGGCAATGCCGGGCTGTGGAGCGCGCTGATCGCCTTCTACGTCGCCCGCGGCGGGTTGCAGGGCGCGCGCTATCCGGCGCTGTATCGGGTGACGTTTCCGAAATCGTAGATTCGTAGCCCGGATGGAGCGCAGCGAAATCCGGGGTCTTCGTGCTCGCGGAAAGATTCCCGGATTGCGCTGCGCTCCATCCGGGCTACTGGACGGTGGCTACATCCCCGGCCAGTCTTCCGCCGTGAGTGTCGCCGCGTCGGCGCCGACGATTTCGGACAGCGAATCCCGCCCTGTCCGCAGCAGCGTCGAGGTGAGATCGCGTTTGATCTCGTCGACGAGGCCGAGGCCCTTGTAGACCAGCGACGAATAGAGCTGGATCAGGCTCGCGCCGGCGCGGATCTTCGTCAGCGCGGCGCCGCCGGAATCCACGCCGCCGACGCCGATCAAGGGGAACGCGCCCTCGACGCGCACATAGGTCTCCGCGACCATGCGCGTCGACAGGCGGAACAGCGGCCGGCCGGACAGACCACCCTGCTCCTTGGCGCGCATTTCCTCGCGCAGCGTGCTCGGCCGCGCGATCGTCGTGTTCGCCACGATCATGCCGTCGACCCGGCGCGAGCGCGCCACCTGCACGACGTCGTCGAGCTGGGCGAGGCTCAAATCAGGCGCGATCTTGAGCAGCACCGGCGTGTCGCCGGCCTTCTGGCGCACCCGCTCGCGCGCGTCGATCACCCTGGCGAGGAGATCGTCCAGCAGCGCACCTTCCTGCAAATTGCGCAGACCCGGCGTGTTCGGCGAGGAGACGTTGACGGTGAAATAGCTCGCGACCGGCGCAAAAGTCTCGATCAGCTTGACGTAATCGCCAACGCGATCCGGCGAATCCTTGTTGGCACCGACATTGACCCCGACGATGCCGCCGTGCTGCGCGCGCGCCGCGAGCCTGCGCAGCGCGACTTCCGCGCCGTCATTGTTGAAGCCCATGCGGTTGATCACGGCCTCGTCGCGCTCCAGACGAAATAGCCGCGGCCGCGGATTGCCGCTTTGCGGCTTCGGCGTCACCGAACCGATCTCGACGAAGCCGAAGCCGAGCCGCAGCAACGCATCCGGCACCTCGGCGCTCTTGTCGAAGCCCGCGGCCATGCCGATCGGATTGGGGAAGTTGAGCCCGAAGGCACGCACGGCGAGCTTGGGATCGTCAGGCCGCGGCTTGACCGGCGGCAGGAAGCGCAGGCCCTGGATCGCGAGGCGATGCGCATCCTCCGGATCGAGCCAGCGCAGCACCGGCAGCGAAAAGGCGTCGAAGGCGCGGATCACGGGTTAAGCTCCGGAACGTCGTGGCCGCCATCGGAGCGCATGTTGAGATTCATCACCGACAGCACCGCGCCGAGATCGAGCTCGCCATAGAGGTGCGGAAACAGCTCCTCATTGCGCGAGCGCTCCCAGCGCAATGCGCTGCCGAGCGCGTCGCCGTCGACCTCGACCAGGAACAGCGCGCGCTGCCCGAAATAGTGCTTGCGCAAGGTCTCGGGAACCTGGGGCGCGGTCGAGAAATGGATGAAACCGTCGCGCGAATCGTCCGCGCTGCCCCGGTAGACACCCTGCCGTTCCGCCTCGCGCCAGGCCGAGGCCGGACAGATTTTGTAGATCTTGACCACCGCTCACGCAGCCCTGTTTGCTCTTTGAGTCTTTTGGGTTTTTTCGTCTCGTGCGGGTCCTCAAAACCCGGGCGCGACCGTAATGGCCGCCCCCTCCGAACTCAAGGCTTAGAGCCATTTCCGTTCCGATGAAATCGGAACGGGGCTTTAAATTCTTGTTTTGACGCGTTTTCTTGACGCGAACCGGTATCCGCTTCGCTTGAAAATGCTTCTCCCGCCACCCCTTGCGCGAAAAACGGAAAACCGGTTGATTTGAGGACAGTTTTCCTGAGTTGCGACGGGCTGGACCTTCCATGGTCAGACAGGCCAAAGCGCAGAGGATACTGACTCACGACCAGATCTGGGGAGCGCTGGATCGGCTGGCGGAGCGTGCCGGCCTGTCGCCGTCCGGCCTCGCCAAGCGGGCCGGGCTCGATCCCACCACCTTCAACAAGTCCAAGCGTGTCACCCCCGACGGGCGCGAGCGCTGGCCATCCACCGAATCGATCGCGAAAGCGCTGGCGGCGGCCGGCTCCTCGATGGACACCTTTGCCGGGTTGACCGGTGACGACGCCAGCGACGGCCGCTCGGTGCCGCTGCTCGGCCTCGCACTAGCCGGCGCGAGCGGAGCTTTCGACGAATCCGGCTTTCCATCCGGCAAGGGCTGGACCGAACTTGCGTTTCCCACCGCCGAGGACAGTCGCGCCTTTGCGCTGGAGATTTCCGGCGATGCGCTTGCCCCGGCCTATCGCGACGGCGACGTCATCCTGATCTCTCCCCGCGCGCCGATCCGCAGAGGCGATCGCGTGGTGGTGAAGACCAAGGCGGGCGAGGTGACGGTCGCGACGCTGAAGCGCCGCACGGCAAAGGCACTGGAATTGCAGCCGCTCGATGCATCGCAGGCGGAGCACACGATGGCGCCGAGCGACGTCGGCTGGATCGCGCGAATCGTGTGGGCGAGCCAGTGATTGCGTCGTGACTGGACCATGACGCCGGCCGCGCCGCTTCTCGCCCCGGCGACCTTGCGACTCACCACCCCTCTCGCATAGGTTGCGGCCGATTTTGCCGATCAAATTCATCGCAGGGGGATATGATGAATCGCCGTCACGCATTGAAGGCCCTGGCGGGTCTCGCGCTTTGTCCGCTGTGCAAGCCGGCCTTTGCCGCCGAAGGCACGCATTGGAGCTACGAGGGCGCCGGCGGCCCGGCCAAATGGGGCGATCTCGACGCGGCCAACAAGGCCTGCGCGGTCGGCCTGCAACAATCGCCGATCGACATCGAGGGGACGATCAAGTCGCAATTGCCTGTTCTGAAGCTGAACTGGGGCAAGAGCGCCGACACCATCGTCAACAACGGGCACACGATCCAGCTCAACTTCGCCGAAGGCAGCACGCTCACGCTCGGCGACGTCAAATACAAGCTGCTCCAGGTGCACTTCCACCGGCCGAGCGAGCACATGATCGGCGGCAAGAACTTTCCGATGGAAGCGCACTTCGTGCATCGCAACGATGCCGGCGGGCTCGCCGTGGTCGGCGTGCTGATGGCGGAAGGCAAGCCGAACACGGCCTTCGGCAAGATCGTCAAGACCATGCCGGCGGCGGAAGGCCCCGCGGTGAAGGCCGATGCAGCGATCGATCCCCACGCCATGCTGCCGCACAGGCTGAGCTACTTCCGCTACTCCGGCTCGCTGACGACCCCACCCTGTTCGGAGGTCGTCGAATGGCTGCTGCTGACCGACCCGATCCAGGTGTCAGCCACCGACGTCGCTGCGTTCGCAAAGCTCTATCCGATGAACGCGCGCCCGGTGCAGAAGGACAACCGGCGCTTCGTGCTGCGCTCGATCTGAGGCGCGCTTCAAATCTGTAGCCCGGATGAGCGTGGCGACATCCGGGCTACGTACGGCATCTACTACGCGCTTCGCGCCAGCGCACCGTCGATCATGTTCACCGCGTTCTGCACGCCGTAGACCGCGACGAAGGAGCCGAAGCGCGGGCCCTTCTCCTGGCCGAGCAGCACCTGGTAGAGCATGTTGAACCAGTCGAGCGTCACGCCCGGACGGCCGTCCTTGCCCTTCTTGACCTGGTCGAGGAACGGCTCGCGGCGGCCGATCTCGTAGACGACGTTCTGGATGTCCTCGGCCGAGGATTCCTGCGGAAGCTGCGACAGCGCATCGCGCAGATCCTGCAACGCGGCGCGCTCAACCTCGGTCGGCTCGCGGAACTGCTTCGTCGGCGCCACGAAGTCACGATAATAGTTGATGGCATAGCCGACCATCGCATCGAGCTTCGGATGCGTCTGCGGGCTGACGCCGGGACGATAGCGACCGATGAAGCCCCACAGCGTCTCGGCATTCTCCGCATTCGACGACGACACCAGCGTCAAGAGGAGCTGGAACGTGACGGGCATGTCGCCCTTCGGCGGATGGCCGTTGTGGATGTGCCAGACCGGATTGCCGAGCTGCTGCTTGCCATCCTGCTTGGCAAAGCCATCGATGAACTGCTGGTAGTCGTCGACATTGCGCGGGATGACATCGAAATACAGCCGCTTGGCCGCCTTCGGCTCGCGATACATGAACAGCGACAGCGATTCCGGCGAGGCGTAGCGCAGCCATTCGTCGATGGTGAGGCCGTTGCCCTTCGACTTCGAGATCTTCTGGCCCTTGTCGTCGAGGAAAAGCTCGTAGTTGAAGCCTTCGGGCGGCGTGGCGCCGAGCGCCCTGGCGATCGCGCCTGACAGCTTCACGGAGTCGATCAGATCCTTGCCGGCCATCTCGTAGTCGACGCCGAGCGCGACCCAGCGCATCGCCCAGTCGGCCTTCCACTGGCACTTGACGTTGCCGCCCGTCACCGGCGTCTCGACTTCCTGGTTGGTATCGGGATCGACATAGGTCACCGTGCCGGCCGCGACGTCGCGGCGGATCATCGGCACTTGCAACACGACACCGGTGGTCTTGCTGATCGGCAGGAACGGCGAATAGGTGGCGCGGCGATCGGGGCCGAGCGTTGGCAGGATGATCGCCATCACCTTGTCGTAGGCAGCTAACATCTTCAGCAACGTCGCGTCGAAGCGGCCGGACGTATAGTAGTCGGTCGAGCTCGCGAACTCGTAGTCGAAGCCGAAATGATCGAGAAAGGCGCGCAGGCGCGCGTTGTTGTGGTGCCCGAACGACGGGTACTCGTTGGAGAACGGATCCGGCACCCGCGTCAGCGGCTTGCCGAGATGCGCGGCCAGCATCTCCTTGTTGGGGACGTTGTCGGGCACTTTCCGAAACCCGTCCATGTCGTCGGAGAACGCCAGCAGGCGCGTCTTGATCTTGTCCTCGGTGAGCACACGGAAAGCATGGCGCACCATCGAGGTCCGCGCGACCTCACCGAACGTGCCGATATGCGGCAGGCCGGACGGGCCGTAGCCGGTCTCGAACAGCACCTCGTCCTTCGGGCTTTTCTTCAGCCGCGCAACAATGGCCTTCGCCTGCTCGAACGGCCAGGCGTTGGATTGTTCGGCGAGCGCACGCAGATCGCTCGGGTTCGCGGCAAGATCGATGACAGACATTCAGGGGCCTCCGGGCCGCGGAAAATAGCGATTTCCGGGCAGAATGCAAAAGTAGCAGCGCCTTTATCGTGGAATCGTAGGGTGGGCAAAGCGAAGCGTGCCCACCACTGCCAAAGACGGTGGGCACGGCGCTAGCGCGCCTTTGCCCACCCTACGGCACTAAAACGGGCTCACCGAAAAATACCGCAGCCACAGATCGGTGTAGCGGCCTTTCTCCCAGACGCGGAACAGGGCCCAGTTCAGGGCCTGGCGCAGCACGTCGTTGCCCTTGCGGACGGCGATGCCGATGCCCTCGCCGAAGAAGCGGCTCTCGACGAAGGGGCCGCCGGAGAAGGCGCAGCAATCGCCGGAATCCGTGCCGTTGATCCAGAACGCCAGCGAGATGGCGTCGCCGAAGATGAAGTCGACCTCGCCCTTGCGCAAGGCGGCGCGCATCGCGTCGTCGTTGGGATAGGGGTGCAGCTCGGCGTCGGTGAACATCGCCTTGAGATAGGCTTCGTGCGCGGAGCCGGCGATGACGCCGACTTTCTTGCCCTCGAGGTATTCGGGCCGGATCTCCGGCATCACCGCATCCTTGCGCGAGGCGAAGCGCGCCGGCACGCGGTAATAGGGATCGGTGAAATCGACGCGGACGCGGAGCTGCGGACTCACCGCCATCGAGGCGATGATGGCATCGCCCCGGTTGGAGGAGAGCGCGTCGACCAGGGTCTCGAAGCGGCGCATCTGCACCGTGCAGGTGACCTTGATCTCCTCGCACAGCGCGCGGGCGAGATCGACGTTGAAGCCGGCCGGATTGCCGTCGGCGCCGGTGTAGTTGAACGGCGGATAGTCGGTCTCGGTCAGGAAGCGGATCACGGTCAGGCGCGACAGGTCGGGCCGCTCCGGCCGCCGCCGCGGGTCCCAGAAGCCGGGCACGGCCTGCGGGGCAGCCTGAGGCGCGACCTGCGGCGTGGCCTGGGGTGCCGCCGGAGGCTGCTTGGCCGGGGCCTGGGCCTTTGCGGAGGGCAGGCCTGCGAGCAGACATGCGCAGGCGACCAGCCCGGTCAGGACGCGGCGCACGGTTTTGGACGATTTTGCCTGTCGCGACGGGGCCATCGGCGGGAAATGAACGAATTTCGTTGGGATCGGAAGGCGTTATAGACCATCCCGCCGGGAACGCGAGCGCCGATTGCGGGATGGGTAAAGGTCTCTCAGCCGTCATGCCCGGGCCCGTCCCGGCCATCCACGGACTTTCTCGCCCGCCCAAGAACGTGGATGGCCGGGACAAGCCCGGCCATGACGATGTGGAAAGGACTGCACCCAAACAGGGTCCTCAGAGATACCGCTTCAAATCGGCCGCGGCCTCTTCCGGCGTCCGCTTCATGTTGAACGGCGATACGAACCGCCCGTCGCGGTCCATCAGGTAGATCAGCGCGGTGTGGTCCATGGTGTAGTCGCCGTCCTTGGTCGGGACCTTCTTGGCATAGACCCGGTAGGAGGTGATCACCTTGGCGGTCTCGGCGGGGTCGCCGCTGAGCCCTTCGAGGTGCGGGTCGAAGCTCGACAGATAGTCCTTCATCGTCGCCGGCGTATCGCGCTCGGGATCGACCGAGATGAAGACGGCATTGACCTTGTCGGCATCCTTGCCCATCGCGCGCAGCACTTCCGAGATCTCGAACAACGAGGTCGGGCAGACGTCGGGGCAATGGGTGTAGCCGAAGAAGATCAGGGTCGGCTTGCCCTTCAGGTTCTTGTCGGTGACGGCCTTGCCGTGCTGGTCGGTGAGCTGGAACGGGCCGCCGATCGCGGCCGGCTGCGCCACTTTGCTGACCCCGCCCATCGCCCAGAACACGATCAACAGTCCGACGACGAGGCTTGCAGCGAAGGCGGTCGCGATCACCAGCGGACGGGCGGTGGAGCTCATGAGCGGAAAACTTCCTGTCGCAGGTCAGAAGCAGGCGGCAAAGCCGGTCCTGATCATTTCGAAGAACACCTGGCTGCCGTAGTGGAACCAGAGCGCCAGCGCACCGAGCATGACCAGACCACCGATCCCCGCGCCAGCCAACAGCAGCACGAACGGCAGCCGGCCGGCAGTGGGCGAATTGTCCTGTAGCGGTTGGGCCGGGTGCAGTGGTTGAGCCATAACAACGATCGGGGCGAAGGCCCCCGTTCCCTTGCCATTCAAATAGGCGTTGGCCTGGGCCCGGGCAAGCGCCACGGGTGCTCCAAGGAATACTTCCCGGAATCAGATCGCGCCGATGACGTCAGCGAAGCAGCTGGCCCCGAGCGGACTCCAGCTCTTCCGCCTGCGGGAGAGCCCGGCGCAGGGGGCGGTTGGTCGAGGCCTGCGCGTCGAGGTAGCAGGGCTTGTACATGGCCTGGAGCTGCTTGCCCCTCAGGAACAGCATGTGCGGGGTGAGGCCGCCGCGCTGGTTGATCCAGCGCTTCACCTGCGAGGGATACATCGCATAGAGCATCTGGGTCGCTTCGGAGTTGGTCACCGCACGGCCGTTGGCGCCAAAATCCCAGGCGGCGTGGAAGCCGAGGGTCGCGTGCGAGGTCACACAGATGCGGTCGCGCGGAATGGCGCCGAGGACGATGGTGCAGGCCGAGGCACAGAGACCGTCGATGATGACGGTGTCGCCTGACTGGCGCAGGTCCTGGTATCTGTCGACGTAGGTTCCGATCCGGCCACCGCGGTCATCCGCAATCCGAACCACTGCGTGAGAAGCCCCCATGCTCGCGATGAGGAGAACCGCCGCGAGCAACCCCGTCAGAAACTTCATTGTCCCCCGCCCCAGTCGAATTCGAATCTGCGTGTCAGGTGGTGATGCGTTGCTAGCGTCCGTCGTAACCGTGGTTTTGTCTAGGCGCGCCGGCTGGCTCAAAACAAATTCAAATCCAGTGTTGCGCCCGCGCTGCACCAGGCCCGACTCGGTCCCAAACCGGAACAAGTTAACGATGTCTTACGCGCCAAGCCCTTGATCTCAGTTGCAACGGCTGGCTTCAATCCGGACAACTACAGGGGGGAACCTATGGCGGAAGAGACAGACGTCATCGTCGTCGGCGCGGGACTATCGGGACTGGTGGCCGCAACCGAGATCGCCGACGCCGGCAAGCGGGTGATCGTGGTCGACCAGGAAGGCGAGCAGTCGCTCGGCGGCCAGGCGTTCTGGTCGTTCGGCGGCCTGTTCCTGGTCAACTCTCCCGAGCAGCGCCGGCTCGGCATCAAGGACTCCTTCGATCTCGCAATGCAGGACTGGCTCGGCACCGCCGGCTTCGACCGCGACGAGGATTTCTGGCCGCGCCAATGGGCCGAGGCCTATGTGGCGTTTGCCGCGGGCGAGAAACGCGACTGGCTGCGCGCGATGGGGCATCGCATCTTCCCGGTGGTCGGCTGGGCCGAGCGCGGCGGCTATGACGCGATGGGCCACGGCAATTCGGTGCCGCGCTTCCACGTCACCTGGGGAACCGGCCCCGGCATCGTCGAGCCGTTCGAGCGCCGCGCGCGCGAGGCCATGAAGAGCGGCCGGCTGACCTTCAGGTTCCGCCATCGCGTCGATGCGCTCTCCATCACCAACGGCACGGTGGACGGCATCAGCGGCGCCGTGCTTGCCCCTGACAATGTCGAGCGTGGCAAGAGCTCGTCGCGCAACGTGGTCGGCGAGTTCGCGCTGAAGGCGCAGGCCGTGATCGTGGCGTCCGGCGGCATCGGCGGCAATCACGAGCTGGTGCGGCAGAACTGGCCGAAGCGGCTCGGCGAGCCGCCGAAGTTCATGATCTCCGGCGTGCCGGAGCATGTCGACGGCCGCATGATCGGCATCACCGAGAAATCGGGCGCGCGGCTGATCAACCGCGACCGCATGTGGCATTATGTCGAAGGCATCCAGAACTGGAATCCGATCTGGCCGCGCCACGGCATCCGCATCCTGCCCGGCCCGTCCTCGATGTGGTTCGACGCAACAGGCACGCGGCTGCCGGCGCCGTTGTTTCCCGGCTCCGACACGCTCGGCCAGCTCCAGTACATCATGTCCACCGGCTATGATTATTCCTGGTTCATCCTGACCCAGAGCATCATCAAGAAGGAATTTGCGCTGTCGGGCTCGGAGCAGAATCCCGATCTGACAGGCAAGAGCTGGCGGATGACCCTGCGCCGCGCCACCAACAAGGGCGCGCCGGCGCCGGTGGAGGCATTCAAAAGCCATGGTGTCGACTTCATCGTACGCGACAAGATCGAGGATCTTGTCGCGGCCATGAACAAGCTCGCCGGCAGCGACCTCCTCAAGCTCGAGCATGTCAGGATGCAGATCGAGGCGCGCGACCGCGAGATCGCCAATCCCTACGTCAAGGATGCGCAGGTGATGAACATCCACAATGCGCGGCGCTATATCGGCGACAAGCTGATCCGCACCGCCTCTCCGCACCGCATCCTCGATCCCGCGCAGGGGCCGCTGATCGCGGTCAAGCTCAACATCCTCACCCGCAAGACGTTGGGCGGTTTCGAGACCGATCTCGACTCGCGCGTGTTCGGCAGCGAGGGCAGCGTCATTCCCGGCCTCTATGCGGTCGGCGAAGCCGCAGGCTTCGGCGGCGGCGGCGTGCACGGTTATCGTTCGCTGGAAGGCACCTTCCTCGGCGGCTGCCTGTTCTCGGGCCGCAATGCCGGCCGCGCCGCGGCGAAGGCCGTGGGCTAGATCATGCGGAGGTGGATGCAGATCGGGGCGCTTCTTGCGGCATTGGCCGCAGCCTCGGCCGCATCCGCCGATACGATCGACGTCAACGGCGTGAAGCGATCCTACACCGCGCAACTGCCGGCGAAGCGGCTGGTGCCGCTCGTGGTCGTGCTGCACGGCAAGACCCAGCGCGGCGCCGACATGGTCGCGCGAACAGCGTGGCCGCAGGTCGCGAAGCGCGAAGGTTTTGCCGTGGTCTTTCCCGACGGGCTCAACCATGCCTGGGCCGATGCGCGGACGAAGGCTGGACCGGCGCTGCGTGGCCCGCCCGAGGGCACCGACGACGTCGCCTTCATCGCAAAGCTGGTCGAGACGCTGGTGACGAACGGCACGGCGGACCCGAAGCGTGTCTATGTCGCCGGCATCTCCAATGGCGGCGCCATGGCGATGACGCTGGTTTGCGCGCGCGCCGATCTGTTTGCGGCGGGCGCGAGCGTGATCATGAATCTCACGGATGAGGCCGCAGTCACCTGCCATCCGTCGCGGCCACTGCCGATGCTGCTCATCAACGGCACCGCCGACCCGCTGGTCCCCTACGAGGGAGGACGGGGATCGAGCTATTATGCCGCAGACGGGTTCTGGTCCACCGAAGAGACGCTGGCTTTCTGGCGCAAGCTCAATGGCTGCGAGACCGACGATGCCGAGGTGACCGATTTGCCCGAGAAGGCGCCCGCGGACCAGTCCACGGTCACACGGATCTCCTCACGCTGTCCCAAAGGGCACGACGTCGTGCTCTATCGCATCAACCATGGCGGCCACCGCATGCCCGGCTTCGCTCCGGATGCCCGCTTCCCGAAGGTTGCAACCAGCCTGCTCGGGCCACAGAACCGCGACATCGACGGTGCCGAGACGATCTGGTCGTTCTTCAGTCAGTTTCCGTGAACGGCGCATGCATCAGCGGGCCACGCATGCGTACCCGGCAACGCATGCGTGCCTGGGGTGGCAGAGCTGGGGGCGCTGGGTTAGACAGGGCCGCCATTCCCACCAGGAGATCCCCCAATGAGCATTCAGCGTTTCGAAACCGGCCCGCGCATGAGCCAGGTCGTCGTGCACGGCAACACCGTCTATCTCGCCGGCGTCGTCGCCAACAAGGCCGCCGGTGAAAGCGTCACGAAGCAGACCCAGGACATCCTGGCGACCATCGACAGCCATCTCGCCAAGGCCGGCACCGACAAGTCGAAGCTGCTCTCGGCCACGATCTACATCACCGACATGAAGACCTTTGCCGAGATGAACGCGGTGTGGGACGCCTGGGTCTCGCCCGGCAACACCCCGGCTCGCGCGACCGTCGAAGCCAAGCTCGCGGCGGCTCAGTACACCGTCGAGATCATGGTCACCGCGGCGAAGTAAATTCGCGCTGAAATTGTTGCGAACGTCCGAAGCGCGATGAGAGCATCATCGCGCTTCTTTTCTGCGTGCGCATGACCTCCGAGGTAATCGATCTGCGCGTGCGAACCTTCGATAGTCGAGACAGCCGAACACGGCGCCATCGAAGGAGAACACCATGACCGACCCCGTCACCATCGCCCGCCGCTACATCGAGCTCTGGAACGAGCGCACCGCAGGCCGCCGTCGCGAACTGCTCAGCGAAAACTGGACGGCGGATGCGAGCTATGTCGATCCCCTGATGAAGGGCGACGGCCGGGACGGCATCGACGCGCTGATCGCGGGCGTGCAGCAGCGTTTCCCCGACTTCAAGTTCACGCTGATCGGCGAGCCCAACGGCTACGGCGAGCATGTCCGCTTTTCGTGGGGCCTCGGTCCCGACGGTGTCGACAGCCCGATCAAGGGCACCGACTTCGCCGTGCTGAAGGACGGCCGCATCAGGAGCATCACGGGATTTCTGGACCAGGTGCCCGCGGGCGCGTGACGCCTCTTACCCTCCCCTGGAGGGGGAGGGTCGGCTCACATTGAGCGCAGCGAAATGTGAGACGGGGTGGGGTGACAGTCTCTCCACCGATGCGGTGCCCGAGCGGAGAGATCACCCCACCCCGCTCGCGCTACGCGCGATCGACCCTCCCCCTCCAGGGGAGGGTAAGCAAGAGCCCGGCCCTTAGCTTGCAGTTGCCAGCCGATAGGCTCGCTTCGCATTCACACCAAATGCCTTCTCTCGAACATTCGGCCCAAGCTTCGCCAGGCACGCTTCCAGCGCCCCCTTGATCTCGCCATAACTCCCGGCAAGCAGACACACCGGCCAGTCCGAGCCGAAGATCAGGCGATCCTCGCCAAAACATGTTGCGGCATGTTCGACGAACGGAAACAGCCGCTCGGCATCCCAGTCACTCCACACCGCTTCCGTCGCGAGGCCCGAAATCTTGCACCAGACATTGCCGCAGGCCGCGAGAGCCGCGATGCGATCGGCCCATTCGGCGCTTCCGCCATCGGCGATCGGCGGTTTTGCGGCGTGGTCGAGCACGAAACGCGCTTGCGGAAAGGCCTGTGCAGTTGCGATCGCGGCGGGCAGTTCGCGGGTGCGGACCAGGAAATCGTAGGCGAGATCGCGGGCGAACGTTGCGGTGAGGCCGCGTTGAACGTCCTCGCGCAGCAGCCAGTCCGGATCGGCCTCGTCATGCACCTGGTGACGAATGCCGACCAGCTTGTCGCCGCCGGGCGAAGCGCGCAGCCGATCGAGCGTGTCGCCAAGCGCACCGTCCGTCAGATCGGCCCAGCCGACGACGCCAATCACCGAGGGCGTCGCATGCGCGATCCGCAAGAATTCCTCAGTCTCCTCCAGCGCGGAGCGGCACTGCACCACGATGCTCGCGTCGATGCCGTTTGCTTTCAACAGCGGCGCGAGATCGGCGGGGCCGAAGGCGCGGCGGATCGAGGCCAATTCCGGCGCGTCCATCCAGGGATAGTCGGCGCGCGAAGGATCCCAGAAATGCTGATGGCCGTCGACGATCATGCCTCACGCTCCGCCCGGCAACGGCGCGCGTGCGTCGACGAGCTTGCGCGCACGCAGCTCCTGCCAGAAGGCTTGTGGCACCGCCTTCTCCGACATCGCGATGTTGTCGGACACTTCCGCGGCGTTGCGCGCGCCCAGCACGGCAATTGTGACCGCCGGATGGGCCATGCAGAACTGAAGCGCGGCGGCCTTCAGCTCGGTCCCGTGCTTGCGGCAGAGCTCGTCGAGCTCGAGCGCACGCGCGATCAGCGCCGCGTCGGCGTCCTGATAGTTGAACTTCGCGCCAGGATGCGGATTGGCCAGAATGCCGCTGTTGTAGATGCCGCCGAGCAGGATGCCGATGTTCTTCTCGCGGCAGACCGGAAATAGCGCATCCAGCGCGCCCTGGTCGAGCAGCGTGTAGCGGCCGGCGAGCAGGAAGCAGTCGACCGGAACGGCCTGGGCAAAACGGACCAACATTTCCGACTGGTTCATGCCGGCACCGATCGCCTTGACCGTGCCGTCGGCGCGCAGGCGCTGGAGTGCGCGGAAGGCGCCGGCCACGGCATCGTCATAGTGATCGTCGGGATCATGCACGAGCAGGACATCGATGCGATCGAGCCCAAGGCGCGTCAGGCTCTCCTCCACCGAACGCATCACGCCGTCATGGGAGAAGTCGAACACCGGCCGCTCGCGCGACGTACCCTTGTAGTGCGCGTCCTCGGCGGCCGCGCCATCCGGCGCGCGCAGCAGACGACCGACCTTGGTCGAGATGACGTAGGAGTCGCGCGGCTGCTGCCGCAGGAAAGCGCCGAGCCGCCGTTCGGCGAGGCCAAAGCCGTAGAGCGGCGCGGTATCGTAGAAGCGGATGCCGGCCGACCAGGCGCGCTCGATCGTGGCGAACGCATCGGTATCGCTGACGGCGGTGAACAATCCGCCGAGCGGGGCCGAACCGAGACCGATTGAGGTGACGTCGAGGGAGCCGAGCCGCGACCGTTTCATTCCCATTGCCTTCCAAAAGTCTTCCTTCCAACCGTCCAATCATCTCTCCCGCTTGCGGAAACCGCAAGCGGGAGAGGTTCGCAGGAGCACGGGGCTGGCGACGCTCCTACTTCAACATCTGCGCAACGTTGTCCTTGGTCACGAGATCGAGGCCGGTATAGACGATCTCGGGTACCTTCTCGCCCTTCTTGATGGCGAGCAGCGTATCCATCGCCTTCTCGCCCATCTCGAACGGACGCTGGCCGACCAGCGCATTGGCGTAACCGTCGCGCAGCAGTTCGAGCTGCATCTTCAGCGTATCGGCGACGACCAGCGTGAACTTGCCGGAGTCGATGTCCTTCTTGTTCCTGGAGGCGAAGGCCTTGAAGCCTTCGGGGGCGAACATCGGCCAGCCGCCGATGGGAACGATCGAGGCGAGGTCGGGCGTGGCGGTGCGCATGTCCGTCATCTGCTGGACCGCCAGCGCCGGATCGTCGTTGCAGAAGGTCGGCGAGCCCGCGACCTCGGTCCATTTCGAGCCCTTCAGCGCCTCGCGGACGCCGTCGACGCGCTCGGCGAGATTCTTGGCGCCCGGACCGCCCGAGACCATCGCGTATTTGCCGCCATCGGGCCGCAGCTTCAAGAGCTCCTTGCCGAGCGCGACGCCGAACTCCTTGTTGTTGGTGCCGATATAGGCGATCCGCTTGGAGCCAGGCGCATCGGCATCGAAGGTGATGACGGGGATGCCGGCCGCGGTCGCCGCCTCGATCGACTTGGTCATGGCCGCAACGTCGGCGACCGAGATGGCGAGGCCGTCGACCTTCTGGGTGACGAAGTCCTGGATGATCTGCGCCTGCGTCGCCGGCTCATGCTCCACCGGCCCCTTGTAGATGCACTCGATGTTGCCAAGCTCCTTGGCACGCTTCAGGCAGCCGTCGCGCGCGAAGTCGAAGAACGGATTGTTCATCGCCTTGGGCACGATCACGAAACGGTAGTTCGCGGCAAACGCCGGCGTCGCCATCATCGCGACCGCGATGCCGGCAAGAAGAAGTTTCCTCATTGTTTCCTCCACCCTTATCTGGCGCCCGTCCTCTTAAGATCGTCCGGGGAGCGGACAGGCGACATTTTCGTTGCCCTCCCGGAACGACGTCATTTCAGATCATCCGCGAGCGGATGCGGTCGACCAGCACAGCCAGGATGATGATCACGCCGACCAGCGTCTGCTGCCAGTAGGAGCTGACCTGTGCCAGCACGAGGCCGTTGCGGATCACTTCCAGCAACACGCAGCCGACGATGGCCCCCAACGGACCGCCGATGCCGCCGGCGAGGTTGGCACCGCCGATGACGGCCGCCGCGATCACGTTGAGCTCGTAGGACGTCGCCATGTTGGCGGGCGCCGATCCGAGCCAGCCGGAGATGATGATGCCTTGCAGCCCTGCGGCAAGCGCGCAGATCACATAGACCTCGATCTTCACCCGCACGACCGGTATGCCCGTGAGCTCGGCGGCCTTCTCGTTGCCCCCGAGCGCGAACACGTGGCGGCCGAACGAACTGTGGTGCAGGACCACGGCCATCGCCAGCGCGAGGACCACGAGATAGATGAAGGGCACGGGCACGCCGAGCACATCGCCCGAGGTGAGCGCGTAGAAGTAATCAGCGTCCGGCCCACCCGGAAAACTGCCGCGGCCGTTGGAGACGACGTAGCCGAGCCCACGCACGATCGAGAGCATGCCGAGCGTGGTGACGAAGGGCGACAGGCCGAGCACGGCGATACAGAAGCCGTTGACGAGGCCCGCGATCAGCGCGACGCCGAGGCCCGCGAGGATCGAGATCAGCAGGATCAGACCCGGCACGTTGGCCAGCACGGTCTTGCCGTCAGCGGCCATATGCACGAACAGCGAGCCTGCGGGCGAGCCGGGCGCCGACAGCTCGGTCATGACCATCGAGGTGATCATGGCGGAGAAGCACATCATCGAGCCGACCGACAGATCGATGCCGCCGGTGATGATCACGAAGGTGACGCCGAGGGTGGCGATGGCGATGAAGGAGAAATTCTTCGCCACGTTCTGCATGTTGCCTTCGGTGAAGAAATAAGGGCTGGCGAAATGCATCACCACCAGCAGCATCGCCAGCGCGAGCAGGACATAGCCGGTCTGGGAGGCGAAGATGCCGCGCTGCCACCATCTGATCCGGCCGACATTGGTGAAGCTGATCGGAGATTCCAAGGGCATGGCCATCACGCCGCCTCCTTCGCGCCGGTGATCAGGGCGGTGACTTCCTCGGGCGACGTCTGGTGGATCGGCTTGTCGGCCCGTTTCTCACCGCGGCGCATGACGATCACGCGATCGCACACCGCGAACACGTCGGGCATGCGGTGCGAGATCAGCATGACGGCGACGCCCTGCTCCTTCAGCCGGTGGATCAGGCCGAGCACCTGCTCGACCTGGCGTACCGAGATCGCGGCGGTCGGCTCGTCCATCATGACCAGCCGCGCGTTGGACAGCCGCGTCCGCGCGATCGCAACCGCCTGGCGCTGGCCGCCAGACATCTGCTTGACGAGATCGTCGGGGCGCGTCTCCGAGCGCAATTCGCCGAACAGCTCCAGCGCACGCGCCGCCATCGCCTTGTGGTCGAGCAGTGCGAGCGGGCCGAACCTGCGCTTCAGCTCGCGGCCGAGGAAGACGTTGGCAGCAGCCGTCAGATTGTCGGCAAGCGCGAGGTCCTGGTAGACGACCTCGATGCCGACGCCGCGGGCATCGACGGGCCGGTTGAAATGGACCGCGTTGCCGGCAAAGCGGATCTCGCCATGGCTGGGACGGAAATTGCCGGCGATGATCTTGACCAGCGTGGACTTGCCCGCGCCGTTGTCGCCCATCAGGCCGACGACCTCGCCGGGCTGGACCTGCAGGTCGACGCCGTGCAGCGCGCGGATTGCGCCGAACTCCTTGCCGATGCCGGTCAGCTCGAGGACCGGTGTCGCTTCAGCCTTTGTCATCAGCGGCCTTCCTCAGACGTAGCGGTTTACCAGGGATTCCAGATATTCCTGCCGTCCCGAGCGCGGCCGCGGGTCGAAGCCGGGGCTGAGCGCACGGTCGGCAAGTTCGGCGAGCGAGCGCTGGCCGCCGAGAATGGCCCGGCCTTCGGGTGCCGCCCATCCCTCGTAGCGCTGCGCGAGCGGTGCGGTGAGGGCGCCGGCATCGAGCATGTCGGCGGCGGCGAGGAACGCGCGCGCGCAGGCATCCATCGAGCCGACATGGGCATGGATCAGATCGTCGGGGTCGATCGACTGCCGCCTGATCTTGGCGTCGAAATTGAGCCCGCCCGAGGTGAAGCCGCCGCGATTCAGGATCTCGTGGAACACCAGGGCCAGCTCCGGCACGTTCATCGCGAACTGGTCGGTGTCCCAGCCGAGCAGATCGTCGCCGCGATTGACGTCGAGCGAGCCGAAGATGCCGAGCGCCTCGGCGAGCGCCACCTCGTGATGGAAGGAGTGGCCGGCGAGGATGGCGTGGTTCTGCTCGATGTTGAGCTTGACGTCGTTCAGCAGGTCGTAGCGTTCCAGGAAGCCGTAGCAGGTGGCGACGTCGAAATCATATTGATGCTTGGTCGGCTCCTTCGGCTTCGGCTCGATCAGGATCGGGCCCTTGAAGCCGATCTTGTGCTTGTGCTCGACGACCAGCGAGATGAAGCGGCCGAGCTGGTCGAGCTCGCGCTTGAGATCCGTGTTGAGCAGCGTCTCGTAGCCCTCGCGGCCGCCCCACAGCACGTAGTTCTGGCCGCCGAGCCGGTGCGTCACCTCCAGCGCGGCGCGGACCTGGCCGGCGGCATAGGTGAAGATTTCGGGGTCCGGATTGGTCGCGGCACCCGCCATGTAGCGGCGATGCGTGAACAAATTGGCTGTGCCCCAGAGCAAGCGGACTTTTGCGGAGGCCATCTTCGCTTCGAACAGATCGGCGATCGCGTTGAGATTGGCGACGGACTCGCTGAGCGAAGTGCCTTCCGGCGCCGCATCGACGTCGTGGAAGGTGAAGAAGGGTACGTCCAGCAGGCGGAACAGCTCGAAGGCGACATCGGCCTTGGCGCGTGCCTGCGCCATCGCATCAGCACCTTGATGCCAGGGGCGCAGAAAGGTCTCGCCGCCGAAGGGATCGCCGCCCGGCCAGCAGAACGAATGCCAGTAGCAGACCGCAAAGCGCAGATGATCCTCGAGCCTGCGGCCATGCACGAGCCGGTCCTTGTCGTACCATCGGAAGGCGGGCGTGTTTCCCGCATCCTTGCCGCCGAAGGCGACAGGGGCGCTTGCATCGAAGAATTTTGCTGGTGCGTTCACTTAAGGCTCTCCTTCAACGCAGGATAAAGTTCGCGCCACCGCCGATAGGCGTCGTCATAGGCCGCAGTGACGGATGCGCGGGGCGCAAAGCTCGCGAGCCGCCGCGGGCGCTTGCACACTTCCGCGGGATCTTCGCCGGTAGCGGCGAGCCGGCCGAGCCTCGCGGCGCCGAGCGCCGCCCCGACCTCGCCTTCCTCGACGCGGTGGACGGGAATGCCGAGCACATCGGCGCAGATCTGCGCCCACAGCGGCGAGCGCGAGCCGCCGCCGACGAGATCGACCTCCGCGATTGGCCCGCTGGCCGCGCTCAGCGCCGCGAGGTTGTCGCGCGCGGCGAAGGCGACGCCTTCCAGCACGGCCTGCACGATCTGGCTGCGCCCGCTCGCACCGCGCAGGCCGACGAAGGCGCCGCTGGCGGCGGCATCGTTGTGCGGCGTGCGCTCGCCATCGAGATAGGGCAGGAATTTTATGGAGCTCGGTCCGTCGACACGCTCGCCGAGCGGCGCCAGGAGCGCGGCGGCCGGCGTCTCCATCACGCCCGCGAGCCAGGCCAGCGAAGCCGCGGCCGACAGCATTACGCCCATCTGATGCCAGAGGCCGGGCAGCGCATGGCAGAACGCATGCACGGCCGAAGCCGGTGCCGGTGCAAACCGGTCGGTGACGCGGAACACCACGCCGGATGTGCCGAGCGACAGGAATGCATCGCTTGGCGCGATCGCGCCGAGCCCGATGGCGCTCGCGGCATTGTCGCCGGCACCGCCGGCAATCACGACTTCATTCGTCATGCCCCAGCGCCGCGCGAATTCGGGCGCGAGCACTGCACTGACCTCGCTGCCCTCGACGAGGCGGGGCATGTGGTGGAGATCGAGCCCGACGGCATGCAGCAGCAGCGCCGACCAGCGGCGCAGACCGACATCGAGCCACAGCGTGCCCGCGGCGTCGGACATGTCCTCGACCATCTCGCCGGTGAGGCGATAACGCACATAGGCCTTCGGCAGCAGCACCTTTGCCACGCGCTCGAAGATCTGCGGCTCGTGCCGCGCGACCCAGAGCAGCTTTGGCGCGGTGAAGCCGGGCATCGCCAGATTGCCGGCGATCGTGTGCAGCGACGGGCAGCGCCGCTCGAGCGCGACGCATTCGGCGTGAGAGCGGCCGTCGTTCCACAGAATAGCGGGGCGCAGCGGCCGTCCGTCCTCGTCCAGCAGCGTCGCGCCATGCATCTGGCCGGACAGCCCGATGCCGCGCACCTGCGCGACCTCGCGCGGATGGCGGGCGGCGAGATCGTCGACGGCGCCAACCGCCGCATCGACCCAGGCGTCGGGATTCTGCTCGGACCACAGCGGCGCGGGATGCGACAGCGCAAGCTCGCGCGCGGCCGTCGCGACAATCGCGCCGGTTTCGCTCACGAGCACCGCTTTCACACCGGATGTGCCGATGTCGATACCGAGATACACGCCGTCCTCCCTTTCGCCTGATGCGGTGCGCGATCTCAGAGTCGCCCTTTCCGCAACGGACCGTTTCGAAATCCACCCGCCCCTAGGGCAAATTGTCCCGCATCACGATGTCGATCCTGATCTTCTCCTGTTCGCGCAAGATCGGCTCGCCGCGCGCAAGCGCGAGCAGCACGCGCACGGCGGCGCGCGCTTCATGCCCGGGGTTCTGCGAGATCGCGGCATCCATCACGCCCTGCAACAGAAGCCGGCGCGTCAGTACGGTGACGTCGTGTCCGACGAATACCACCTGCTTGCCGCGGCCGGCATCGCTCAACGCTGTGGCGACGCCTTGCGTGCCTGCGCCGACGTTATAAAGGCCGACAATGTCAGCATGCCTGCCGAGCAGCTGCGCCAGAACCTGTTCCGAACGGCCGTCTTCGTCGCGCCCTTCCAGCACCGGCAGCACGCTGAGATCGGGGAATTCCGACGCCATCACCTGGCTGAAGCCGAAGATGCGTTCGGAATGGTCGCGCAGGCCCTGCGAGCCCGCGACGATCGCGACCTTGCCGGACCGTTGGCCGACCAGCCGACCGACCAGCGCGCCGGCGGTGCGTCCCGCCGCAATGTTGTCGATGCCTACATAATGGTGGCGACGCGAGGACGGGACGTCCGAGACCAGCGTCACGACCCTGGTCCCGGCGTCGACGAGATCGTTGATCGCGGCGCGGACCCCGGGATGGTCCAGCGCCACCACGGCGACGCCGTCGTAATCGCCGGACAGCGCCTCCAGCGAGGCCGCGAGCACGGACGGGTCGAACACATCCGTGGCGACCACCTCGACGCCGAGACGGCGGGCCGAGAGCCAGGCCGACATCTCGCCGAGATAGGCCTCGATCTGCTGCATGAAGGGGTTCGGCCCCGCCGGCATCACGAAGGCAAAGCGGCGGGCACGGCTGCGGGCGAGCTCGGCGGCGGCGACGTGCGGCTGGAAGGCGTTGCGCTCGATCGTCGCCTTGACCCGCCGGACCGTATCGGGCCGCACGCCCGGGCGGTTGTGCAGGACGCGGTCGACCGTCGCAAGGCTGACACCCGCCTCGCGGGCGATGTCCTTCAGCGTCAGCGCGGTCGCGGTGAGAGTATCGGCCATGGCTGAAGGTTATCGAGGTGTTTTGAGGTACGCAACTCATTTTGAGGCGCACGACGATGTTTTCGGGTCCGGGTCACACCGCGCGGCCTCAGCCGCCCATAAGGTCGCGCGTCAGGAACAGGCTGTTGGGATCCTCGACATAGCCCTCGAACGGGCCGCAGAGCACAAAACCGTGCGCCTGGTAGAGCGCATGCGCGGGCTTGAAATAATCCCAGGAGCCGGTCTCGAGGCTGAGCCGCTTCAAGCCACGCGCGCGGGCCTCAGCGATGATGTGGCGGAGCATCCGGCCGCCGAAGCCGCGCCTCCGCGTGGTTTGCAGCGTGTGCATCGACTTCACCTCGCCATGGTCGGCCGAGAGCATCTTCAGCGCGCCGGTGGCGACCAGCGTCTCGCCGTCCCAGCCGGTCCAGAACGCGACGTCGCTCGCGCGCAGCCCAGCGAGATCGAGCGCATGGGCGCTGCCCGGCGCGGTCTGCGCCCGCGCAGCCGTGACATGATGGTCGAGCAGCTCAATGACGCGCGGATCAAAGGTGTCGCCGGTACGGACCTGCATCGTCACGGCCTCACCTCACTTGAAAGCCGCTTCTGCATGAGGACCATATCGAGCCAGCGGCCGAACTTGCAGCCGACCTCAGGCATACGGCCAACCTCGGCAAAGCCGAACGACGCGTGCAGCCCGGTCGAGGCGGAATTCGAGGCCTCGATCGCGGCGACCATCGTGTGCTTGTTGAGCGCAGTAGCGCGCTCGATCAGCGCGGCCATCAGGCAGCGGCCGACGCCGAGCCGATGATGTTGCTCGCCGACATAGACCGAATTCTCCACGGTGTGGCGATAGCCGGGCCAGGGGCGGAAATCGCCGAATGATGCGAAGCCGACGACGTCCCTGCCCTTCATTGCGACCAGCACGGGATAGCCGGCCGCTTGCCGAGCGCGCATCCACTCGCGCCGCGAATCCAGATCGGCCGGTCCGTCGGTCCACACCGCCGTGGTGTTGATCGCGGCGTAGTTGTAGATGGCCAAAATATCTTCGGCATCCTCCAGCGTGGCGTCCCGCACGATCAGCGACATCACATTTTCCCATACGATGTGCCGCGCCGCGTGATGATGACGTAGCGCGCATCCTGTTTGGTTTCGTTCTCGAAGGTCACCGCCCGCATCACGTCGAAATCGAGACAATCGCCGTCGCGCAGCCGCACGGTCTTGGCGTCGATATGCACGCAGACCGCACCCTCCAGCATCAGGAGCTGCTGGGTGAACGCGTTGCGGCCCCAGGGGCTGTAGGAGACACGCGCTCCGGCCGGCAGGTCGACGACGATGATCTCGATGCCGCTCGCCGCATCCGGCGGCGAGGCATGACGCCGCCGGTAGCCGCTGTCGGGATCGCGCCAAAGCGGCTGGTCGGCAAGCCGCATCAATCGCTCCGGCGGTTTCTCGGCGAGCGCGACGACGTCACTGAGGGTGACATCGAGCGCCGCGCAGAGCTTGTTGAGCAGCGCAGCGGTGGCGCTGCTCTGCGCCCGCTCCACCCTCCCGATCATGGCCCGGCTGACACCGGAGCGCGTCGCGAGTTCGTTCAACGTCATGCCCGCCTGCGTCCTCAAGGTCTTCAAGCGACGACCGATCGCACGGTCGAGTTTCTGCTGGTCCATGGCTTTCATCCGAATATTGCCCGACAGGAGGACCGCACCCATCAGGGCGGGAGAAGCTTAAGCCGGGCGGGGCGCGCATGCCGGATGCAGCTAATATATTAGAATTTTTGCGCGGCAAATTCCCTGGCGAATTGCCACAGCCCGCCTGGACATGGCGGGCTCGGCAAAGTGTCCTTGGGGAAATTCGCTAGACCAGAAAATCCGGCGCCGCGCCGTGGGCCTGCGGGATCAGGGATCCGGGCGCGAGGTGAAGCGTCATCGCATGATGATCCGCATCGGTCAGCGTCAAAATATTGGTCTGAGTGTCGAAGGCCGCGTTCACCTTGGCGTCGAAGCCATCCAGCACCAGCGTCGTGCCTGGCGTATAGTTTGAGATGACACCGGATGTTTGCCGGGCGTCGGGCCCGAAAACAAACGTGTCCGTACCCGTCAGAACGACATTGCTGCTCAAATTACCGGTGACCACCAATGTCCCGTTGTTGACGTTGACCGTTCCGGTCCCGCTCAAATTGTCGACCTTGAGCACGCCATTATCCAGGACAGTGGCGTTGTTGACGAGGTTGCCCGAGACATCCACCTCACTGCCGGCGTGGACATTGACGATGCCGCCATTGGTCAAGCCATTCCCGAAATCGATCGTGCCGCCCTGATCTGCGGTGATCGTTCCAAAGGTGTTGAAAACGGCGTCGTCGAAATCGAGCGAGGCATGCACGGCTTCGATCAGGCCGCTGCTGGTGACGGAATTGCCGGTATTCACCGCAAGCGGCTGGGACCCGTTCGCCTCGAGCGTGCCGGAGACGCCGATATCCAAGGTGAGGCTGTGATCTCCGTTTCCGATCGTGCCGGCGCCGTCGATCGTGCCGCCGTCAAGGTCGAGCGTGTGATGTGCACCGCTGTTCAGGATCGAGGAGCCCGGATCGAGCTTGATCTCGCCATTGCCAATGACCGTGGCGTCGCCGGTCAGGATGGCTTTCGCGAAATTGAAGAACTCGATCTTGCCGCCATTGTTCAGCGTGCCGCTGACATTCAGAACGCTTCCGGCACTGTCGTCAAACACGGCGCCAGCCTTGAGTGTCACGTTGTTGAAGCTGTTGGCGCTGCCTGCAACGGATTCGATAAGCCCGCCTGACGTCGCATCCAACGACGTCCCGTCCAGATGCACGTTGTCGAAGGTGATGGTGCCGCCATTGGCGACGATCGCACCGAGGGAACCGCCGGCGATCGTATCGTTCACGAACGCGAGCATCGCCTGGGCTTCGCTCAGTGAACCGAGATTGTTGATCGTGCTGTTGCTGATGACACCGGCGCTGCCGGTCTCGTGCAAATTGCCGGTCACGCTGATATTGATCGTGGCCCGGTCAATCGACGTGAAGCCGGTCGAGCCGGTGACCGTCAGAACGCCACCGCCGCCGCTGGTGTCATTCACGTCAGTGACCGTGATCGCGACGTTCTTTGTCGCGATCTCTGTCCCGTCGCTGACCGCGACGGTGACGTCATAGACGTTGTCGTGGTTCGCGTCTTTCGGCGCCTCGAAGTCGGGCGCGGACTTGAACGTCACATCGCCCGTCGCCGACACGTCGAACAGAGCCGCGTCAGTGCCGGACAGCGAATAGGTCAGCGCGGGACTGTCCACATCGGTCGCCGCGACGTGGTAGGCGACGCCAGAGCCATTCTCCGCGAAGCTTGCCGTCGTGCCCGAGCTGATCACGGGCGCATCATCGATTCCCCTCAGCGTCACGGTGATGCCCTGTGTCCCGTAGAAGCCGTCGAGGACCAAGATGAAGATGTCGGTATGGGTCTGTCCGGCCGCGAGCGGAGCGATGTCGGCATGAGAGACATCATAGCTCCACGTCACCTTGCCATCGGCAACGTCGATGGTGGCCGTGAGTGTGCCGAGATTGCCGTCTTGCGGTGCCACCGCGACCGTGTGGGCACCGGCAAAGAAACCCGCCTGCGATGTCGAAACATGGGCAGCGCCATTGTCCGTCAGCTTCGCTGCGGTGAAGGAAGGCGTAGTAAGATCTCTTACAAAGATGTCGTAGGTATGGTTGGTATCGCCCGGCACCAGAATGCTGGATAAAGACTCGAATGCCACCTTGGTGCCATCAGGCGAGAACACGGGAAGCCGGCTGCCGCCTCCGAATTCCCACGGCCTGCCCCCATTGGTCGAGACGGCCGTGATGGCACCCGTGGCCAGGTCCTTCACATAGACGACCTGATCGGCATTGACACCCGGCACGAGATTGGTGGCACTGGAATAGAACGCAATCTTGGTGCCATCAGGCGAGAACACGGGTTTCTGGGCTTCGCCGTTGTTCTGCGGGACTCCGTCGGCATCGGTCGATACCAGCGTGACCGCGCCTGTGGTCAGATCCTTAATGACGATGTTGCCGATTAGGTTGTTAGAACTACCCGGCACAAGATTGTCGGCAAAGGCATAGAACGCCACCTTGGTGCCATCTGGCGAGAACACCGGGTCGAAGCTGCCGCGATCCCCACGAGCGCCGCTGGCGCTCTCCGACACCAGTGTGGTGGCCCCGGTGGAAAGGTCCTTGATGTAGATCTCGGTGGTGTCGCCGCGCACTGTGGCCGACCCGAACACGATTTTGGTGCCATCGGGCGAGAACGAGGGGGGGGAGGTAAAGCCATTCTCAAGCCCGCCGCCGCCGGGTCCTCCGTTGTATGGACTGGGCGCTATGAGCGTTATCGCGCCAGTGGTCAGGTCCTTCACGAAGATGTCGCGCACGTGGTCGGTATCATCAGGCACGAGATTGTCGGCATCGGAATAGAACGCAACCTTGGTGCCATCAGGCGAGAATATCGGGTTGGTGGTCGATAAGCCGTCCGCCTGCTCCCCACTGGCACTCGTCGATACGCGCGTGAGGGCACCGGTGGCCAGGTCCTTCACGAAGATGTCGACGCCCGTTGCGAACGCCAGCTTGGTGCCATCGGGCGAAAAAATCGGCTGGTAGCCACCCAGCTGAACCCCGCTGGCATCGGTCGACACGAGCGTGATCGCCCCGGTCGAAAGGTCCTTCACGAAGACGTCGGGTGCACCGTTGGTATCGCCGGGCACCAGATTGTCGGCATAGGATGCGAACGCCACTTTCGTGCCGTCGGGCGAGAACGCTGCCTGGACACTCGCGCCATCCGCCTGCGCCCCGGTTGCGCTGGTCGACACGCGCGTGAACGCATCGTCGCTGCCACCGCCAGCGGTGAAAACAGGTGCTGAATTTGTCATCAATGCCTCCGTTTGCCCGGCAACAGGCCGGACCCGAATGTTTTGCACGACAATCAGAAACAGAAACGCGGCACCAATGAGTCCCTGCTGTCCAAGGCAAGTTTAGTGCCCCTAGATGACGAACGCTTGATGCAGCCGCGAAGGATCAGATGAAGGATCAGATTGAGCGTCGTTGGCTGCGCCGCTGCACAACAGGCAATCAAAACTGCGCCAGCAGTCTTTCACGATACGCAGCCGCGCCGAACTGCGAGAGCGCATAGCATCCCTCAGGGTGATCTCGTGTCGTCGGGATGAATAAGCCGCTCCATTCTGAAATGCAGCGCGAGCGGTGATCCGTTACATCACCAAGAATTGCCATCGCCAAAAATTGGCCACTTTAACCGACGCTGGGGAGACCGACGCCATTTGGCGGATCTTTGGCCCCTTCATGCTTCCGGATACGCCAAGATGAACGTGGCCATGGGTCGGAGAAACATCCAACACGCCAAATCAGCGGCCATCAATTTTTGAATGGAGCGGGCGAAGGGAATCGAACCCTCGTATGCAGCTTGGGAAGCTGCCGTTCTACCATTGAACTACGCCCGCTTATGCGCATGCAGCGCCCGCTCTGATTAGCCGAGACGGCGCCTCCCGCCAAGCGGTTTGGCGCACCCGGCCGGACGCTTCTTAACGTTTCAGTAAGATTCCAGGTGCGCCGGATTGTGGCGGTGTTATGATCGCGCGTCTGGGGAGAGACGTGCACTGAGTGGGGCGTGTGCATGCTGGGGCGTGGCTACACGATATTCAACACGGCCATAGGGCGCTGCGGCATCGTCTGGAGCAGCACCGGCGTGGTCGCCGTGCAATTGCCGGAGGCGCGGGAGATCGATACCCGCCGCCGGATTTTCGCGGTCCATCCCGAGGCGCGCGAGCAGCAGCCTCCGCTGAATGCCGAGCTTGCGATCGAGGGCATCGCAGGCTTGCTGCAGGGCGGCGACCCTGATTTTTCCGAGGTCAGCCTGGACGCCGGCGGCGTCCCCGGCTTCCATCGGCGCGTTTATGAAGCCGCCTGCGCCATTCCGCGCGGGGAGACCCGCACCTATCACGAGATCGCCAAGGCGCTGGGCGCCTCCGGCGCCGCGCATTCGGTGGCGCAGGCGATCGCCAAAAATCCCTACATGCTGATCGTGCCCTGTCACCGGGTGCTGGAGGCCGGCAATTACGCCGACCGACTCTCGCCTTACGGCGGGGTGATCTCCAAGCGGCGGCTGCTGGCGCTCGAGGGCGCCCATCCGGTCGCGAGCAAGACGCTGTTCGAGGTGCTGCTGCCCGTTGCGCCACCGAGGCCCAGCTAAGGCGCGATCGGAATCGCACCTTAGCTTTGTTTTTTTGGGCATGATCTTGTCGGACAACCGCTACACACTTGTCCGGACCATGCCTAGATAGGTGGCATGGATGCGACCACGCTGCTGACCACGCAATCGATGACGGTCTCGGAGTTTCGCTGCGATGCGGGACCGGACGACAAGCCGTTCGCGGAGTGCCGCACCGGGCATTCCATTGCCTATGTCCGCTCCGGCAGCTTCGGCTGCCAGTGCCGCGCCGGCTTCTTCGAGCTGGTGGCGGGCTCGATGCTGGTCGGCGCTCCACGCGAGGAATACACCTGCACGCATGAGCACGTCAGCGGCGACGTCTGCCTGGGCTTCTTCTTCAGCGAGGACCTGGTCGATGCCCTCGGGGGACGGCGCGAGATCTGGCAGGTCGGCGCGACACCGCCGCTGCCCGAGCTGATGGTGCTGGGCGAGCTCGCCCAGACGGCGGCAGATGGCAACAGCGACCTCGGTCTCGACGAGGTCGGTCAAATTCTGGCCGGCCGCTTCATCGATGTCGTCTCGGGCAAGGCGCGCAAGCCGGCCACGCCCACCGCACGCGACCGCCGCCGCGCAGTCGAAGCCGCGCTGTGGATCGACGCCAACTCGCATGCCGAGGTCGACCTCGAACAGGCGGCGCGGCAGGCGGGCCTCAGCCCGTTCCATTTCCTGCGGCTGTTCTCGGCCGTGCTCGGCGTCACCCCGCATCAATATCTGGTGCGCTCGCGGCTACGCCATGCGGCGCGGCTGCTGACAGATGATGACATCGCGGTCACCGACATCGCCTATGACGTCGGCTTCGGCGATCTCTCCAATTTCGTCCGCACCTTCCATCGCGCCGCCGGCGTGTCGCCGACGAAGTTCCGGCAGGCGTCGAAGGGCGAGCGCAAGATTCTCCAAGAGCGCGCGACCCTCAACTGAATAGGGTCGTCTCCGGCGCGCGCCAGTTGCGGCGCGCTTTGCAATGGAGACGATCATGTACGACCACATCGGACTGCGTGTTGCCGACCTCGACGCCGCCACGCGCTTCTACACCGCGGTGCTGGCGCCGCTCGGCTACGCCCTGTGCTCGAGCGGCGACGGCTATGCGGGCTTCGGGCCGAAGGGCGAGCCGGCGCTCTGGCTGCACCTGAACAAGGGACGCAAGGCCGACGGCGCGCATATCGCGTTTCGCGCCAAGGACCATGATGCGGTCAAGGCATTCCACAGCGAAGGCTTGAAGAGCGACGGCCGTGACAATGGCGGCGCCGGCCCGCGCAAGGACTATAGCCCGACCTACTACGCGGCGTTCCTGATTGATCCCGATGGCAACAACATCGAGGCGGTTTGCGTGTGAGCCCGCCGCGCACGAGCACTCGCAGGGTGGGCAAAGCGACTTGTCCGCCGTAGCTCGAAGAGCGAAGGCGGAAGCGTGCCCACCATCGCGTGCGACTGTGCCGATGAATGGTGGGCACGACGCGCGAAGAGCGCGCCTTTGCCCACCCTACGAACCTCTCAATCAAGGACACCTTCATGGCCTCCATCCACAACGACATCCCCCTCCCCGTTCCCGCCCGCGACGTCTGGGACGCCGTACGCGATTTCGGCGCGCTGCCTCAGCGGCTGGCGCCGGGCTTCGTCACCGCCTGCACGCTCGACGGTGATGCACGCATCGTCACCTTCGCCAATGGATCAGTGGCGCGCGAGGTGCTGGTCGATTGCGACGATGCGCGGCAGCGGCTGGTCTACGCCATCAACAACGAGCGGCTCAGGCATTACAGCGCCTCGGTGCAGGTGATCGCCGAGGGCGAGGCGAGCTGCCGCCTTGTCTGGATCATCGACATGCTGCCGAACGAGCTTGCGGCTTATGTCCAGGGGCAGACCAGGGACGCCGTCGCCGCAATACACCGGGCGTTCCCGGCCGTGGCTGCGTGATCTTTCGCACAGAGCCCTGCCCTCGCCGGCCCTAACCATGGCCGCGTGCGTCCGGTTGGCTCCGCTCTCCCGGCGGAGCCACGCACGCGAGGAGCAGGCCATGAGAGGTGCGGATAAGGTGATCTGCCAGGCGGCCGCCGTGCTGCTGCTGTTTTCGATCTCGAGCGCGCCGGCAAAGGCGCAGTTCCTCGGCGGCGGAGGCGCCGGCGGCGAGGACATGATGACCCAGATGGCGCCGATGCTGGAGATGATGAAGGCGAAGATGGGCAAGCGCCGCTTCGCCATGCTGATGCAGACCATGGGTCCGATGATGAGCCGCATGATGGAGAACGGCGGCGGCGGGCTCGGCGGCATGATGGGGGGCGGCGGCAGCCTGAGTGGCGGCAATTTCGGCGGTGGCTTCGGCGCGCCGAACTACGGCGGCTACACGCCGATGGGCGCAGGCGGCTACATGCCGACCGGAATGGGCGGCATGGGTGGCGGCGACATCATGGGTATGCTGGGTGGTTCCGGCGGCGGCGACATGATGGCGATGATTCCGCAGCTGATGCGGCTCGCCAATGTCGGCGGCGGTGGCGGCCATCGCCGCCACAGGCACCGCTAATCGGCAGCCGACAGAGCCGGCCTGATCGCAGGCTTGCTCTCGCGCGGCCCCCAGCGTGTCAGCACCACGCTGGAGCTCGAGAGCAGGCCGAGCACGACCATCGAGCTCGCGGCCAGCCAGAAGAAGCTCTGCGCGGTGGCGTCGTGCGTCGACAGCCACCAGCCGATCGCCGCGATGTAGATCAGGCGCGCGGTCTGCGCCAGCACCGGCCCGATCACCTTGGCCGCGCCCTGCGACGAGAAATACATTGTCGAGGCGAGCCCGATGAAGGCGTAGAACGGCGCCACCGTCGACAGATATTGATGGCTGGTCGCACGCACCGTTGCGCTGTCGGTGAAGATGTTGACCCAGAGATCCGGGAACAGCGCGACGAGGCACGCCGGCGCGCCGACGGCGACGAACGCGCTCGCACCGGCGATCCAGGCGATGCGCCGGGCGCGCGCGATGCGCACCGCGCCGATCGCCATGCCGATCATCGGCACCGAAGCGATGCCGAACGAGAACGCGATCGAGGTCAGCAAAAATTCCAGCCGCGCGCCGATGCCGTAGCCGGCGAGGATCGCAGTGCCGAACTTTGCCAGCATGTGGGTGAAGATCGAGATCGTCAGCACCGATTGCAGCGGCGAGAAGCAGGCGATGGCGCCGACCTTCAGGATATCGAAGAACATCGCCCATTGAACGCGAAGCCCGCGCAGTTTCGGCACGATTCGGGCGCGGCCGGATAACAGGTACCAGCCCATCACGCAGATATTCACGGAATAGGCGATCAGCGAGCCGGCCGCGACGCCGCGCATGCCGAACTGCGGCACGGGCCCGAGCCCGAGGCCCAGCGTGCCGCCAAGCACAACCTGCATGACCGCGGAATTCAGCATCAACAGCGAGGGCAGCTTCATGTTGCCGGTGCCGCGCAACACGCCCGCCATGGTGTTGAGCAGCCACGGCAGCACGGCCCCGCCAAAAAACACCTGTGTGTAGGCGACCGCATGCGTCAGCACATCCCCCCGTCCGCCGAGCATTTCCAGAACGCGCGGCCCGAAGATCAGCATGCCCAGCATGAAGACGAGGCCGAAGGTGATGCCGATCAGCAGCGCATGTGCGGCGAGCGTGCCGGCGCGCTCGCGGTCGCCTGCGCCGAGCGCCCGCGCGATGGCCGACGCCACGGCGCCGCCCATGGCCCCGCCGGACATGGTCATGGTCAGGATCACTGTCGGAAACACCAGCGCCATTGCCGCCAGCGCCTCGACGCCGAGCCGGCCGATATAGGAGGTCTCCGCGATCACCACACAGGTGCCGGCCGACAGCGCGACCACGTTCGGCCAGGCGAGGCCGAGCAGCGTGCGCAGAATCGGCCCGTCCATCAGCGCGCTTCGTACCGGCCGCGGAGGCGGCGGCAACGGACGCTCTTGTTCATCGACCGGGATTTCGGCGATGTCGGACATGTCCTCTCCCGGGCGCAGGCCATTCGCGGCGCGGCAATGCGTAGGTGTGCCAATAAATTTCGTCGCGCGGAAGGCGCGGCGACAGGCTTAGCACGGCAATTGCCGATTCCTCCTGCGCCGGATGCAGGCGTGCCCTGCGGCAGCGCATTTCAAGTGGTGGAATTACTCAATGGTCCACACCAGCGGCGGCCGACCGCCCGCTGTCGGGCGCAGGTGCACGCCGATGTGCCGCCCGCATCCGGCAGCGAGCCCCTCGAACAACCCTTCCAGCACCTTGGTGCAGGCGCGATGATAGTCGGCGACGTCATCCATCAGCTTCCAGCTCTGCTGACGAAATTCAAACGTGCCTTCTGACGCGGTCGTCTCGGCAGAGTCATCCTGCGCGGCAATCAGCGCATTCAGGAACGCTGCGAACTCGCTGGCGCCACCGCGGCTCATGGACAGTGCCGCCGCGACCTCGTCAAAATACTGCATCCCGATCAGCTTGCCGGTGAGGTGCAGGAGATAGCCGGCGTCTTCCGGGCCGAACAATTGCACCATCACGGGCGCGGCGGTGCGCACATATTCCATCGCGTAGTTGCGATAGGCTTTTTCCAGCCGCGGTTTTGGCCAGCTCGAAACAGGTAGCGCAGGCGCACTCTTCGCATCGAACAGCGGCGCTTCCAGATGACGCGCGAAGACCAGGCGCTGATCCAGCTCGAGCGGGTGGTCGTACTGATAATAATAGCCTTCGAGCCCATCCTGACCGTCGACGCTCTGCTTGGTGCAGACGAAGCCGAGCCTGGTATCGCCGAGCGCGACGCCATTGTTGGCGTGCCAGCCGCGCAGCATCGCGCGGCTGACCTCACCCGGCACGCCGCAGATCGCGGTGCCCTTCCAGATCCAGCGCGGCGGCGGATAGCGGATCCAGGCTTTGCGATCGCTCTCATACATGTACTCGACATGCACGCCGCCGATCCAGTTGGAGAGATAGTGATATTGCGCGGCGGCCACCGCAGGCGGCAGATGACTGAGACCGAGCTTTTCGAGCCCCGGCAGGAAGCGCTCCTGCTGCTGGCGGCGAAACACGCGGAAGACGAATTCGGCAGCATCCGCCGTGCCGCGCCGTGTGACGACGGTGAGGATGAGTCCGGTGAAATAGGCGTGATAGAGGTCGGCGACCGCACGCCAGCGCTTCCATTGCGCTTCCTCTGCTGCGTCTGTTGCGGCGGTCATGTTCGCTCCCGATCGTTGTTTTGATCGAGTGTGTCACTGCGCCCTGTACGAGGCAACCTGACGCTCAAGCAGAGCGCCCTGCACGCCAGCCCGTCAATTCCGCATCACGAATTTTGCGCAAGCCTGGCCGCGCGCTCGCGCTCGACGCGTTCGGTGACGTCGCGCGCCATCGCGACCGATCCGACCACGGCACCACCGGCATCGCGCACCAGCGCGAAGGTCATCTCGATGTAGAGCTTGCGTCCGCTCTTGTGCAACGCGCGGGTCAGCGTCGGCCTGCCCGCGAGCTTCATCGCCCCGGTGGCAAGCGCAGCTTCGAAGCCCTTCCAGTGCGCGGCACGCAGATGTTCGGGAATGATCAGATCGAGGTTCTGGCCGAGCGCCTCGTCCGCCGAGAAGCCGAACAGTGTGGTCGATGCGCGATTCCAGCGCGTGATGGTGCCGGAGCGATCCGAATAGATCAGCGCGTCCGCGACGTCGTCGACGATCCTTGCGTCGAGTTCGGATTGAACACTCATCTCGCCACCTCGCATGCAGCCGGATTTCAGCTTGCATCCCGGCAGTAGTCAATCGAGAGGCTGCGGCGTACTGGATGCCCCGGTCAAGCCGGGGCATGACAGTAGGGTGTGTAGCTACACCCGAAAATGCTTCGATAGTTTGAGCCCCTGCGCCTGGTAGTTCGAGCCGATGCGCTGGCCGTACATCGCGTCGGGGCGCGACAGCATTTTCTCGTAGACGAGACGGCCGACGATCTGGCCGTGCTCGAGGATGAACGGCACCTCGCGCGAGCGCACTTCGAGCACGGCGCGCGATCCCTGCCCGCCAGCGCCGGCATAGCCGAAGCCGGGATCGAAGAAGCCGGCATAGTGCACGCGGAACTCGCCGACCAGGGGATCGAACGGCACCATCTCCGCGGCGTAATCGGGCGGCACCTGCACGGCTTCCTTGGAGGCGAGGATGTAGAACTCGCCGGGATCGAGGATCAGGCTGCCGTCGGGACGCGCCGAGATCGGTTCCCAGAAATCCTCCACCGCATAGCCGGAGCGGCGGTCGACGTCGACGACACCGGTGTGGCGCTTGGCGCGATAGCCGACGAAGCCGTTGGCCTTCTCGCCGGAGAGATCGACGGAGACGGCGACGCCGCCGGTGAGATCGGCATCATCGAGATCGACGAGACGCTCAGTCGCATGCAGCGCCTCGAGCTCGTCGATGTTGAGGATCGCATCTCCGGTGCGGAAGCGCACCTGACTCAAGCGCGAGCCCTCACTGACCAGCACCGGAAACGTCTTCGGGCTGATCTCGGCGTAGAGCGGGCCGTGATAGCCGGCGCCGATCATGTCGAAGCGGCGGGTGCCGTCGGCGATGACGCGGGTGAAGACATCGAGCCGGCCGGTCGAGCTTTTCGGGTTGGCGGCGGCGACGATCTCCGGCGGCAGCGCCAGGCTTTCCAGGAGCGGCACGATGTAGACGCAGTTGGTCTCCAGCACCGCGCCATCGGCGAGGCTGAACTCGTGCAGCTTCAACTCGTCGATGCGCTCGGCGACGGTCGCGCCGGGACCCGGCAGGAAGCTGGCGCGAACGCGATACGCGATGTCGCCGAGGCGAAGGTCGAGGCTCGCCGGCTGGATCTGGCTTTCGACGAAGTCATAAGCGGGCAGGATGAGGCCCGCCTTCGCCATCGCCGCGATCATGCGGTCGGGCAGGATACCATTGGCGTCGGCGGCAACCGTGAAGCTCAACCGGGGGTCCTCGTCAGGGGTCAAATGCATCCGGACATGCGGGAAATAGCAGCCTTTTACGGCTATCCGATGGACGCCTTGACGGAAAGGCCATTGCGGAATATGAGCATCACTTATCCCGTGGTGATTTGAGCCGGCCGGCTTGCAGCCACGTTAAATAAGTCGCTAAACAGGCCGGGGACCTCTGTGATCCCGGCCCGTGGAAGTTATCCAGGCCGGTTTTTTTGTGACCATTTTCGATGGTCACGCAGAGGAGGTCCTATGTCGAAGTCCCCGGCGTCCACCACGCAATACCGTCCCGAAACCCGACTGGTCCATTCCGGCACCCTGCGCTCGCAATATGGCGAGACGTCGGAGGCGCTGTTCCTGACCCAGGGCTACGTCTACAACAGCGCCGAGGAGTGCGAGGCGCGGTTCAAGGGCGAGGACCCCGGCTTCATCTATTCGCGCTATTCCAACCCGACCATCTCGATGTTCGAGCGCCGCATGATCGAGCTCGAAGGCGCCGAAGCCGCCCGCTCGGCGGCGACCGGCATGGCCGCGGTGACGACCGCGATCCTGGCGCCGCTGAAGGCCGGCGATCATGTGGTGGCCTCCCGTGCCCTGTTCGGCTCGTGTCTCTACGTCATTCAGGATCTCTTGCCACGCTACGGCATCGAGACCACGCTGGTCGACGGAGCCGATCTCGACCAGTGGCAGCGCGCCTTGAGGCCGAACACCAAGACGTTTTTCCTGGAGAGCCCGACCAACCCGACGCTCGACGTGCTCGACATTCCAGGGATCGCCGAGATCGCGCACAGCGGCGGCGCGCGGCTCGTCGTCGACAACGTGTTCGCGACGCCGATCTGGCAGAGCCCGCTCGCGCTAGGGGCAGACGTCGTCGTCTATTCCGCGACCAAGCACATCGACGGCCAGGGCCGTTGTCTCGGCGGCATCATCCTGTCGTCGGAAGCGTTCATCGCCGAGCACATCCACAATTTCATGCGCCAGACCGGCCCGTCGATCTCGCCGTTCAACGCATGGGTCCTGCTCAAGGGCCTGGAAACGCTGGGCGTACGCGTGCGCGCGCAGACCGAGACGGCGGGACGCATCGCCGACGTGCTGGCGAGCCATCCGAAGATTTCGCGGCTGGTCTATCCCGGCCGCGCCGATCATCCGCAGGCAGCTCTCGTGAAGAAGCAGATGCGCGGCGGCTCGACGCTGGTCGGCTTCGAGGTCAAGGGCGGCAAGCAGGGTGCGTTCCGCGTGCTCAACGAGCTCAAGCTTGCAAAAATCTCGAACAATCTCGGCGATGCCAAGAGCCTCGTCACGCATCCGGCGACCACGACGCATCAGCGCCTCAAGCCGGAAGACCGCGCCGCGCTCGGCATCAGCGAGGGCTTCATCCGCTTCTCGGCGGGGCTCGAGCATGTGGACGATCTGATCGAGGATCTGACCGCGGCGCTGGAGAAGGCGTGAGGCGATTGGGCTCTTGTAGGGTGGGCAAAGCGACTTGTCCGCCGTAGCTCGAAGAGCGAAGGCGGAAGCGTGCCCACCATTCACGATCATATCGCCGATAGATGGTGGGCACGGCGCGCGAAGAGCGCGCCTTTGCCCACCCTACGGCACCGAGCCTACATCGGCCGATACGTTCGCACGTCCGCGGGCACGTTGACGCCGAGCTTGATCTGGCCGACGGAGCGGATGATGTCGTCGCCGAGGATCTGCGCGAAGCAGGCATAGCCCCAATCGTTCATATGCAGGCCGTCGGCGATCACGAAACTCTCGACCGGGATCGATTGATTCTCGTGCCAGTCGCGCATCACCTCGAAGCGGGGGAAGATGCCGACGTGACGGAGCTCGGCGACCTTCCCGAGCAGGTGCACCATCTTGCCGGCGCTCTCCTTGCGCTGGTTGACGGCTGGCGAATATTGCGGATCGACCAGCACGATGTCGGCGCCGCCAGCGGCCTGGATGCGGGAGATGCCGTCCTCGACCATCTTGGCGGTGTCACCGGGATCGAGATTGCGCAGCACCGCATTGGTGCCGACCTGCCAGATCACGAGATCCGGATGCACGTCGATCACCTCCTTCTGGAGGCGCTTCATCATCTCGGGCGCGTCCTCGCCGCCGACGCCGGCGTTGATCACGGTGATGTCGGCGGTCGGATATTGCCGGCGGAGCTGCGCGGCGAGACGGTTCGGATAGTTGAAATCGGGCGAGCTCGCGCCATAGCCCGCCGTCGACGACGAGCCGAACGCGACGATCACGACGGGTTTGCCGGCGACGAGCTTGCCCGCGACATGCGGCAGCGAGCCCATCGCCTTCGAGCCACCCTTCGGCGTGAGGCAGGGCACGCGGCTGAAAATGTCCCCGGCGGATTTCGCGACCTGCTTCACCTTGTCGATGGCGCGGGCGGTCACGCCGCGCTGCTCGTGGGACGTCGCGGCGACGGTGGTCTGGGAGGGCGAAGCGGAAGCCGGACTAGCGGCCTGCTGCGGCGCGGGCGTTGCCTGCGTGGCCTGCGCCTGCACTGGTGCCAGCGACATCGGCGTCAGGAGCAGCAGAGCCGCCGCGGGCGCAGCCAGCCATGCCGTCAACCAAAAAGGGCGGAGAGAACTCATTAACGCTAGACCTCAATTTTGCTGCTGGGCCGGCCCCAGATGGGCTGCGTCGATCACAAACTGTGCCAACGCCCGGCCAAGGCAGTCATGGACCTGTTTCGCCAGCTCTGGCCCACGGGACGGGCTGAACAGGTCGAACTGACCCTGATCATTCCACTGCCGCATGATCGCGAAACGGTCGAACAGCGGGATGTCATGCTCCTGCGCCACCACCCGCATATTGTCGAGATAGGGCGGCACCGAGATCATGGTTTCGGTACGCGGGCTGTACTGCAAGTTCATCAACACAACGTCAGCCCCTGCTTTTTGCAGCGCGGAAACCCCTTCGGTCACCGCCCCGCGAAAATCATCGGGATCAATCGCTCGGATAGCATCCACAGTCCCGGTCTGCCAGATGACCAAAGTAGGCCTTTTTGCTTCCATCAGCTTAACGAAGGTCGCGGCCGCCTCCTCGGCCGTCTTCTTGCTCTGTATTTCTACGGAGACGTGCACGGTCTCCGACGGCAGCAGCCTGTCCTGCAGGATGGCCTGCATGCGCGCCGGGTAGGAGCTGTCCTCCGAGGCCGGAATCGTGGTCGAACGGCTGCCAATGACCAGGATTTCGAGCGGTTTGCCGGCCTTGATGGCATCGGCGACCCTCGGAAGCTGGCTTTCAGTGGTGAGCAGATAGGATGGCAATTCGCAGGCCGGGGGCGCGGCCGGAGCAGCCGGCACGGCATCGCCCGCGCGCGCCAGGGGCGCGGCGAGGTTACCGCACAGCAGGACCAGGCTCAGGAGAACCTTCGCCTTCATCAGCCCCCTCCCGCCAGATCGGCGTTGCCGACGGCGTTTTTGGTTTTCGCACCGCTCTTGTCAGCCACGCGCTTGTACCACGAAATCACCCAGGCAACGCCCCACATGATCAGGATTCCGGAGAGACTAATCAGCGCATGCATGGCTGCGCCGCCGGAGACTTCGGCCAGGATGAAATGGCCGGCGAAGGCGAGGAAGACGCCGAGGCAGAAGATCTCCAGGGAATGCTGGCCGCAGAGGATCAGCGGCCGCAGCCAGGGCGATTTCAGGCCCGGCCATTCCCGGGGCAGGAAGCGAACGGTGAGTGCGGCGAACGCCAGGAAATGCGTGAAGCGCAGCACGTCGAGATCGGCCTTGTCGATCGGATACATCCACTGCTCGAGCCGCCTCGGCATGAAGTGGGAGAGCTGCGGCACATACCAGGTCAGCGTCACGTAGAACGCCGCGACCAGATAGGCGATCGATATCCACATCGTGACGCGGGACGCCAGGATGCGCGACATGCGTCGCGCACCTCCGAGCGCACACCATGCGCCGAATACGAAAAGCAATTGCCAGGCGAAGGGATTGAACGCCCAGAAGCCGTTCGGATAGGCCGACAGATACAGGTCGTATTCCCAGGTCACCGCGTAGAGCAGAACCGAGAGGCCGAGCGTCACGTCGGGCCGCCATTTCATCAGCCACAAGATCAAGGGCAGCGCCAGCATCAGCACGATATAGAGCGGCAGCACGTCCATGTTGACCGGACGAAAGCGCAGCAGCAGCGCCTGCACGATCGTGACGTCGGGCTGCTTGAGGAAATCCATGATGCCCATCTCTTCGGTGTAGAGCGGGTTCTCGAACCTGGTCGCAACGTAGGAGATTTCGGCGAGGAAGATCGTGAACAGAAAGACGTGGGCGACATAGATCTGCCAGACGCGCCGCAGGATGCGCGCGGTAGCGACGACGAAGCCGCTTTCGAGCATGGCACGACCGTAGACGAACGCCGCGGTGTAGCCGGAGATGAAGATGAAGATCTCGGTGGCGTCGCTGAAGCCGTAATTGCGGATCGTGAACCAGGTCAAAAGGCTCGGCGGCAGATGGTCGACGAAGATCAGCCACAGTGCGAGCCCGCGGAACAGGTCGAGCCGGAGCTCGCGCTCGCCGATGGCGGGCAGCGTGATGGCCGGCGCGGCGGAGCGCAGCTTCGCCTCCGCAGGTCTGGCCTCCGCAGGCTTGCCGGTTCCCGCGATCGTCGATCCCGTCACTTGGTCGGCAATGGTCATCGGGGGTTCGAAACCCTTCCGCAAATCGCGACGTGTCATGGAGTGTACAGGTCCGGCCGTCGTCTCGCAAAGCGGCCGGATCACATTGGGTCTACTTCCTCGGCAATTCTGGCGGCACGATGTCACCAAAACCGCCTGCGGGCGTTGGTTCCCGGCCGGGTTTTCGTTATGATGGCAGCCATGTATCGCGCCGTGACCCGCCAGATCGAAGTGACCGTCGAGCCGAACTTTGTTCCGGAGCAGTCGTCGGCTGACCGCTCCCGCTATTTCTGGTCCTACACCATCGTCATCACCAATTCCGGCGACGAAACCGTGCAGCTGAAGACGCGGCACTGGATCATCACCGACGCCACCGGCCGCCAGCAGGAGGTCAGGGGCGAGGGCGTCGTCGGCGAGCAGCCGACCCTGGCTCCCGGCGAGCGCTTCGAATACACCTCCGGCGTGCCGCTCGCGACCGCCTCGGGCTTCATGACCGGCCGCTACCAGATGGTCAGCGAAAGCGGCGAACGCTTCGAGATCGATGTGCCGACGTTCTCGCTGGACAGCCCGGACAACAAGCGGGTGTTGAACTAGGGGCAGGCGATTTCGTGCGAACACCCACAACTGTCATGCCCCGGCCTTGACCGGGGCATCCAGTACGCCGCGGCTTTTCGAATCCATCACAACAGTTTCGGAGTACTGGATCGCCCGATCAAGTCGGGCGATGACACCGAGTGTGTGGCTTGCAACGACGGAGGATGCGACGCCTACGCGTCTTCCACGCCCGCCTCGTGCGGCGTGAACTGGTACACCGACGAGCAGAATTCGCAGGTCACGACGACCTTGTCGTCCTTGACCATCGCGGCGCGGTCGTCGGGCGAGAAGCTCTTCAGCATCGCACCAACCGCGTCGCGCGAGCAGGAGCATTGCGCCTTCAGAACCAGCGGATTGAACACGCGCACGCCGCGCTCGTGGAACAGGCGGAACAGCAGCCGCTCGCCGGAGAGTTCGGGGTCGATCAGCTCGACGTCCTCGACGGTCTCGACCAGCGAACGCGCCTCGACCCAGGCGTCGTCTTCGGCGACAGCATGCACCTCCGCGCCTTCGGGCGCATCGCCGGGATGCAAATCGGCCTGACGCGCGCGCTCGGGCGCCTTCGGCAGGAACTGCATCAGCATGCCGCCGGCGCGCCAGCGATGCTTGCCGCCGTCGTTCGAGCGCCACTCCTCGCCGACGGCTAGACGCACGCGCGTCGGGATCTGCTCGGAGCGCAGGAAGTATTCGTGGGCGGCATCTTCCAGGCTGCCACCGTCGAGCGCGACCAGACCCTGGTAGCGGCTCATGTCGGGACCCTGGTCGATGGTCATGGCGAGATGACCGTTACCGAGGAGCGTGCCGGAATCTTTTGTCTCGCCGAGGCGCTCGGCATCGTAGCGCGCATAGGCGCGCAGGCGATCCGGCGCCATGTAGTCGACGACCAGGAACGACACCGGACCGTCGGTCTGGGCCTGGAGGATGAAGCGGCCCTCGAACTTCAGCGCCGAGCCGAGCAGCGTCGTCAGCACGATGGCCTCGCCGAGCAGCTTGCCCACGGCAGCGGGATAATCGTGCTTGGTCAGGATCTCGTCGAGCGCGGGACCAAGCCGCACCAGGCGACCGCGCACGTCGAGTGCGTCGACCTCGTAAGGCAGCACGGCGTCATCGATGGGAACCGCTGATGGCGCGCGAACCGGGCCTTCAGGCCCGGTTTTCATGTCAGGGGATTGGGAAACCATGGCGCTTTATCTGGGGTCGATGGAGGAAAATGGAAGAGGGCGCGGAACGCTCCCCGGCATGCAGAAAAGATCGCACGAAAGCACGACAAACTCAGGGTCGTCCCGGGGGTGCGCAAAGCGCGAGCCCGGGACCCATAACCACAGGATTACAATGTAACCGGCGACGACCACTCCGCGTCCTCGCCAAACAACTTCCTGTGGTTAAGGGTCCCGGATCGGCGCGCCGCTGTGCGGCGCTGGTCCGGGACGACAGCGGTGGATGCGGCCGCCAGCGCGGCCACCCGCTCCACCGTCGCGTTACTTCACCGCGTCAAAGCACCAGGCCAGAATGCCCTTCTGCGCATGCAGGCGGTTTTCGGCCTCGTCGAACACGACCGATTGCGGGCCGTCGATCACTTCGTCCGTGACTTCCTCGCCGCGATGGGCGGGCAGGCAATGCATGAACAGCGCATCGGGCTTGGCCAGCGACATCAGCTTCGAATTGACCTGATAGGGCTTGAGCACGTTGTGACGGTGCTCGCCTTCCTTGTCGCCCATCGACACCCAAGTGTCGGTGACGACGCAGTCGGCCCCCTTCACGGCAGCCTCGGGATCGGTGCCGAGCACGATCGGCGCGCCGGTGGCCTTGATGAAGTCCCGCATCACCTTTTTCGGCGCAAGCTCCGGCGGCGTCGCGACATTGAGCTTGAACTTGAAACGCTCGGCGGCATGCGCCCAGGACGCCAGCACGTTGTTGTCGTCGCCGGTCCAGGCCACCGTCCTGCCCTCGATCGGGCCGCGATGCTCTTCGTAGGTCATGAGGTCGGCCATCACCTGGCAAGGGTGCGAGCGCCGTGTCAGGCCGTTGATGACGGGCACCGTCGCATATTCCGCCAGCTCCAGCAGGGCCTCGTGATTGAGGATGCGGATCATGATGGCGTCGACATAGCGCGACAGCACGCGCGCCGTGTCGGCGATGGTCTCGCCGCGGCCGAGCTGCATCTCGGCGCCGGTCAGCATGATCGGCTCGCCACCGAGCTGGCGCATGGCGACGTCGAACGAGACGCGGGTGCGGGTGGACGGACGCTCGAAGATCATCGCCAGCGTCTTGCCTTCCAGCGGCTTCACCGGCTGGTGCGCTTTCTGCTTCGCCTTCATGGCGGAGGAGGCCGCGAGCATGCTCTTGAGCTCCGACAACGGGAGCTCGTTGATATCCAGAAAGTGCTTCGGGGACTTGCTCATCAGCTCGCCGCCCGCTTGGTCTGACTGGACGAGATCGCGGCGCAGGCGCGCTCGAGCCGCCCGACGCTGTCCTCGATTTCGGCTTCGGTGACGATCAAGGGCGGCAGGAAGCGCACGACATTGTCGCCGGCGCCGACCGTGAGCAATTTTTCGTTGCGCAACGCCGCGCCAAGATCGCCGGATGGCACCACGGCCTTGATGCCGATCAGAAGGCCTTCGCCGCGCACTTCGCTGACGATGTCGGGATAACGATCGATCACGGAGGCGAGCTTCTGCTTGAGCAGCAGCGACATCTTCTGCACGTGGTCGAAGAAGCCGGGCTTGAGCATGACGTCGAGCACGGCATTGGCAGCCGAGATCGCGAGGGGATTGCCGCCGAAGGTCGAGCCGTGCGAGCCGGGCCCCATGCCGGCAGCCGCGTCCGCGGTCGCCAGCACCGCGCCGATCGGGAAGCCACCACCGAGCGCCTTGGCCAGCGACATCACGTCAGGCGTGACGCCGGTGCGGCGATGCGCGAACAGATCGCCGGTGCGGCCCATGCCAGTCTGCACCTCGTCGAACGCGAGCAGCAGGCCCTTCTCATCGCAGAGCTGGCGCAACGCCTTCAGGAAGGCGGGCGTTGCCGAACGCACGCCGCCCTCGCCCTGGATCGGCTCGATCAGGATGCCGGCGGTCTGCGGACCGATCGCCTTCTTGACGGCTTCGATATCGCCATGCGGGACCTGGTCGAAGCCGTCCATCGGCGGGCCAAACCCTTCGAGATATTTTGCCGAACCGGTCGCGGCGAGCGTTGCCAGCGTGCGGCCGTGGAAGGCGCCTTCGAAGGTGATGATGCGGTAACGTTCCGGATGACCCTTGGAGAAGTGATGATGGCGGACCAGCTTGATCACACCTTCCAGCGCTTCGGCGCCGGAATTGCAGAAGAACACGAAGTCCGCGAAGCTTTCGTTGCACAGACGCGCGGCGAGCTTCTCGCCGTCCGGGCTCTGGAACAGGTTCGACATGTGCCAGAGTTTGGTGGCCTGCTCTTGCAACGCCTTGACCAACGCAGGATGAGCATGGCCGAGCGCATTCACCGCCACACCCGAGGTGAAATCGAGATAGCGATCGCCATTGGTCGCAATCAGCCAGCAGCCTTCACCGCGCTCGAAACCGAGGTCGGACCTGGCGAAAACGGGGAGCAAATGCGGCGCTGCGCTGTTAGTCATGACGATCACTTGAATGTTGCGGACGGTGTGAGCGTGCATTGCGCAACGCACCATTGACCGGCCCGGAAAACGAAACGTGCCGCCTTTTAAGGGCGGCACGCCTGACTATCTTATGCCTGGTGAAACCGGTGTCAATGCCGCCCGGAAAGCCTCGCGAAACGCAGAATCCGTAGTCTTGCGGTGGCGATTTTGCGTATTTCCGCCACGGAACATGTGGAAGCGAGTCGGCGGACTCTTGCGCGTGAGTCACGCCATATTGTAGCGTTTGGCTTGTCAGATACGACATCTCGTGCAGCAGTTCTGATCCTCTAAGTCCTCATGTACCGGCGTAAGCGTTCGGGCGCATCTGGTGCGCCCGGCGAGCCTTAAGGGATTCTGGCGGCACGGGTTTTTCGAAGCTTAGGCATTCGCCGTGCGGCCGCCAGGATGGCAGGCGCCGGCGAAGGAAAGGGTGCAATGACCGTTTTGACCTGGTCGGATGATCGCGTCGAGCAGCTGAAAAAGCTCTGGGAGGCCGGACTTTCGGCCAGCCAGATCGCCGCTGAACTCGGCAATGTGACCCGCAATGCCGTAATCGGCAAAGTGCACCGGCTCGGCCTGTCGGGCCGCGCCAAGAGCCCTTCATCGGCAGCGCCGCGGCCGCGCAAGGCGCGCCCCGCCCAGCACATGATGCGGGTGACACGCCCGATCGCGCGCGGCAACACCGCGCTGGCGCAGGCCTTCGAAGTCGAGGTCGAGGCCGAACCGGTCACCTACGACAACGTCGTGCCGATGAGCCAGCGGCTGTCGCTGCTGGAGCTGAACGAGGCCACCTGCCACTGGCCGGTCGGCGATCCCTCGAGCCCGGATTTCTTCTTCTGCGGCGGCAAGGCGCTCTCCGGCCTGCCCTACTGCGCCCAGCACTCGCGCGTGGCGTATCAGCCCGCGGCCGATCGCCGGCGCGCGCCGGCGAAGCCGGGTCCGCGCTGAAGTCGTTCTGAGCTCAGAAAGGAGCCGTCACACGATGGCGGCTCAACAAATCCGATGTCGTCCCGGACAAGCGCGCCTCGAGCGCGCGCAGATCCGGGACCCTTAACCACCGCAAGATGTGGCTACGGGGACTCGGAGTTACCTTTTCACAAAATAACCGCTCGCTGTGGGTGTCCCGGACCCGCGCTTGCGCTTGTCCGGGACGACACCGAGAGTGTGGCCGCAGCTCACCGAGCTACGCCTGCTCCGCCTTCGCAAAGCGATCGTCCAGTGCGTAGCCCGCGCCGCGGACGGTGCGGATCGGGTCCTGCTCGCGGCCGAGATTGAGCAGCTTGCGCAGGCGGCCGATATGGACGTCGACGGTGCGCTCGTCGATGTAGATGTCACGGCCCCAGACGCTGTCGAGCAGCTGCTCGCGCGAGAACACGCGGCCGGGATGCTCCAGGAAGAACTCCAGCAGGCGATATTCGGTCGGACCGAGATCGATCGGCCGGCCCGAGCGCGCCACGCGGCGCTTGTCGCGGTCGAGCTCGATGTCGCCATAGGCGAGCACGGTGGCGAGCCGCTCGGGGCTGGCGCGCCTGAGCAGGCCCTTCACGCGTGCCAGCAGCTCCGGCACCGAGAACGGCTTGACGATGTAGTCGTCGGCGCCGGTCGCAAGGCCCCGCACCCGCTCGCTCTCCTCGCCGCGCGCGGTGAGCATGATGATCGGGAGCTGCTTGGTCTCGGGCCGGGTGCGCAGCCGCCGGCACAGCTCGATGCCGGAGAGGCCCGGCAGCATCCAGTCGAGCACGATCAAATCGGGGATGTGCTCCTTGAGGCGGGTGTCGGCGTCGTCGCCGCGCATCACCGTCTCGACGTCATAGCCGTCGCCTTCGAGGTTGTAGCGGAGAAGCTCGGTGAGAGCTTCCTCGTCCTCAACCACCATAATGCGTGCGCCCATGGTGTTCGTCGCTCCTTAAGTGTTCGGGACCGTCGTGGCGAAGGTCGTCATGTCGCCCTTCGGCCGCTTGTCGGTGATCGCCTGGCCCTCGATCATGTAGAACACGGTCTCGGCGATGTTGGTGGCGTGGTCACCGATGCGCTCGATGTTCTTGGCGCAGAACATCAGATGGATGCAGAACGAGATGTTGCGCGGATCCTCCATCATGTAGGTGAGGAGCTCGCGGAACAGCGAGGTGCAGATGGCGTCGACTTCCTCGTCGCCCTTCCACACCGCCATCGCCGCCGGCAGATCGTGCGCGGCATAGGCATCCAGCACCGACTTGACTTGTTGCTGCACGAGGTCGGTCATGTGCTCCAGACCGCGGAACAGCTTGAGCGGATGGAAATCCGTCTCCAGCGCCGCGACGCGCTTGCCCATGTTCTTGGCGAGGTCGCCGATCCGCTCGAGATCGGTCGCGACGCGCATGGCGCCGACGATCTCGCGCAGATCCACCGCCATCGGCTGGCGGCGCGCGATGGTGAGAACGGCGCGCTCCTCGATCTTCTTCTGGAGCGCGTCGAGCTCGGCGTCGATGGTCACGACGCGCTGGCCGAGCGCGACGTCGCGGCGGATAAGCGCGTCGACGGAATCGACGATCATGCGCTCGGCGATGCCGCCCATCTCGGCGACCAGGCGCGTGAGCTCCTGGAGGTCGGTGTCGAAGGCCTTTGCGGTATGTTCAGAACCCATGTTCCGTCTCCTCAGCCGAACCGGCCGGTGATGTAATCCTGCGTGCGCCGGTCGGTCGGCGACGTGAAGATCTTGCTGGTGTCGTCGAACTCGATCAGCTCGCCGAGATACATGAAGGCGGTCTTGTCGGAGACGCGCGCCGCCTGCTGCATGTTGTGGGTGACGATCGCGATCGTGTAGTTCTCGGACAGCTCCTGGATCAGCTCCTCGACCTTGGCGGTCGAGATCGGGTCGAGCGCCGAGCAGGGCTCGTCGAACAAGATCACCTCGGGCCGCACCGCGACCGTGCGGGCGATGCAGAGGCGCTGCTGCTGGCCGCCGGAGAGCGACAGGCCGGAGGCGTTGAGCTTGTCCTTGACCTCGTTCCACAGCGCGCCACCGCGCAGCGCCTTCTCGACGCGGTCGTCCATCTCGGACTTCGAGATCTTCTCGTAAAGGCGGATGCCGAAGGCGATGTTCTCGTAGATCGTCATCGGGAACGGCGTCGGCTTCTGGAACACCATGCCGACGCGGGCGCGCAGCAAATTGAGGTCCAGCTTGGGGTCGAGGACGTTGGTCTGGTCGAGCATGAGCTGACCGGTGACGCGCTGGCCCGGATAGAGGTCGTACATCCGATTGAAGATGCGCAGCAGGGTCGACTTGCCGCAGCCCGACGGGCCGATGAACGCCGTGACGCGGTTGGTGCCGAGCGCCAGATTGATGTTCTTCAGCGCGTGGTGCTCGCCGTAATAGAAATTGAGGTTGCGCACCGTCACCTTGGCCGGAGCTTCGGGCAGCACCGGCGCCTGGGGCAAACCACCGGCCGCGCTCATCGATACGGAAAGATCACTCATTTTGCGGTCCTCTCGGCGCTCAGAATGCGCGCGCCAATATTCAGGGCAAGAACGGTCAGGGTGATGAGCAGCGCGCCGCTCCAGGCGAGCTGCTTCCAGTAGGCGTAGGGGCTCTGCACGAAATTATTGATGGTGACCGGCAGGTTCGCCATCGTCTTGTTCAGACCCAGGCTGAAGAACTGGTTCGACAGCGCGGTGAAGAGCAGCGGCGCGGTCTCGCCGGCGACGCGGGCGGTGGCCAGCATCACGCCGGTGATGAGGCCCGAGCGCGCCGCGCGATAGGCGATGCGCTTGATCACCAGCGAGCGCGGCAGGCCGAGCGCCGAGGCCGCCTCACGCAGTGCGTTCGGCACCAGCAGCAGCATGTCCTCGGTCGTGCGCAGCACCACCGGGATGACGATCACCGCAAGCGCGAGGCAGCCGGCAATCGCCGAGAAGCCGCGCATCGGCACCACCACCGCACCATAGATGAACAGGCCGATGATGATCGAGGGCGCCGAGAGCAGGATGTCGTTGATGAAGCGGATCACCGAGGTCAGGCGGTCGTTGCGGCCGTACTCGGCGAGATAGGTGCCGGCGAACAGACCGAGCGGCGCGCCGATGCCGACGCCGAGCACGGTCATGATGATCGAACCCACGATGGCGTTGCGCAGGCCGCCCTCGGTCGAGCCCGGAGGCGGCGTGTCCGCAACGAAGAGCTCCAGGTTCAGGCCGGCAATGCCGTTGTAGAGCAGCGTCATCAGGATCAGCGCGAGCCATGTGACGCCGAAGGCAGCGGCAGCCAGGCAGAGCACACGGATGACGATGTCCATGCGGCGGCGGCGTGCGTAGATCGGGTTCATGTTACTTCCCCGCCTTCTTTTCAAGACGCATCAGCATCAACCGTGCAGCCGCGAGCACGAAGAATGTCAGCACGAACAGCAGCAGGCCGAGCAGGATCAGGCCGGACTGGTGCAGGCCGTCGCTCTCGGCGAACTCCGATGCGATCGCCGCCGAGATCGTGGTGCCCGGGGCAAAGATCGACGACGAGATGCGGAACGAGTTGCCGATGATGAAGGTCACCGCCATGGTCTCGCCGAGCGCGCGGCCGAGCGCCAGCATGACACCGCCGATGACGCCGACGCGGGTGTAGGGGATCACCACGCTGCGCACGACTTCCCAGGTGGTGCAGCCGACGCCGTAGGCGGCTTCCTTGAGCACCGGCGGGACCGTCTTGAACACGTCGACCGAGATCGAGGTGATGAAGGGCAGCACCATGATGGCGAGGATCAGCGCCGCGTTGAACAGGCTGAGATAGGACGGCGGGCCTGCGAAGATCGCGCCCAGCACGGGGACGCCGTCGAAGATCTTGATCATGAAGGGCTGGAACGTGTTGGCCAGGAACGGGCCGAGCACGAAGAAGCCCCACATGCCGTAGATGATCGAGGGAATGCCGGCGAGCAGCTCGATCGCCATGCCGATCGGGCGGCGCGCCCATTGCGGGCAGAGCTCGGTCAGAAAGATCGCAATGCCGAGACCGACCGGAATGGCGATCGCCATCGCGATGAAGGAGGTGATGAGCGTGCCGTAGATCGGGCCGAGCGCGCCGAGCACGGGCGGATCTGCCGACGGCGCCCAGCGCTGCGTCCACAGGAAGGCGAAGCCGTATTCCTTCATCGCCGGGAACGCGCCGACGATCAGCGAGATGATGATGCCACCGAGGATGAGGAGCACCGAGATCGCGGACAGCCGCGTGATCCAGTAGAAGGTGAGGTCGCCGAGCTTGAAGGCGCCCAAGGCCTTGGCGCGGTCATACGGTCCGGCGTCGTCGATTACATCGCTCTGAACGGCCATCTCTGCCACGCCGATCCCCTGTGCCCGTTTGATATACGCTTGTTGTCGGTCTTGTTGTTGGTCTTGCGCTCCGGATGCGGCGCGAGGCCGATCCGGAGCGGAGGTCTTGTGAGATCCCGGCGCCCAGTCCGGGACAAGAGCGCTTAGCTCTTGATCTCGGCAGCCCAGGTCTTCTCGATCAGCTGGACGACCGGGTCCGGCATCGGGATGTAGTCGAGTTCTTCAGCCGCCTTGCCGCCGCTCTTGAAGGCCCAGCGGAAGAACTTGATGGCTTCCTGCGAGGCTGCCTTGTCGGTGGCATCCTTGTGCATGAGGATGAAGGTCGCCGCCGTGATCGGCCAGGACTTGTCGCCGGGCTGGTCGGTCAGGATGACGTAGTAGCCGGGCGCCTTGGCCCAGTCGGCATTGGAAGCCGCGGCCTGGAAGGCCTCGACGGTCGGCTGCACCGGCTTGCCGGCCTTGTTGACGAGACCGGTGTAGGTCAGCTTGTTCTGCTTGGCATAGGCGTACTCGACGTAGCCGATCGAGTTCTTGGTCTGGCTGATGTTGCCCGACACGCCTTCGTTGCCCTTGGCGCCGACGCCGACCGGCCACTCGACCGCCGTGCCCTCACCGACCTTGCTCTTCCAGTCCGCGCTGGCCTTGGCGAGGTAGTTGGTGAAGTTGAAGGTGGTGCCCGAACCATCCGAGCGGCGGACCACGGTGATCGCGTCCGACGGCAGCTTCACGTTCGGATTGAGCTTCTTGATCGCGGCGTCGTCCCACTTGGTGATCTTGCCGAGATAGATGCTGGCCAGGGTCTCGCCGTCGAACACCAGCTCGCCGGGCTTCACGCCCTCGATGTTGACGACCGGAACGATGGCGCCCATCACCATCGGCCACTGGACGAGGCCGTCCTTCTCGAGCTGCTCGGCCTTGAGCGGCGCGTCGCTGGCGCCGAAGGTCACGGTCTTGGCCTGGATCTGCTTGATGCCGCCGCCCGAGCCGATCGACTGGTAGTTCAGACCGTTGCCGGTCTCCTTCTTGTAGGCGTCAGCCCACTTGGAATAGATCGGGAACGGGAACGTCGCACCGGCACCCGTGATGTCGGCAGCAAACGCCGCCGTCGCCGATGCGGCGACCAAGCCGGCAGCGACGATAGTTTTGATGAAATTCATGGTGGTCTCCATACAGGGGAGCGAAGCGCCATCCGCGCCCGATCGCGCTCCCCGTGCCGCCCCTTTAGGAGCGGTCGGCTGTGCTTTTACGAAGGTTTCGTGACAGCTGGATGACACGGCCAAGCGATTGAAATCGCTTGAATATCAGGTTGAAGCCGCGGTCTTCGCCTGGGGAAAACAGGCCGTGAAAACGGCGCCCTGCTTGGGCACGCTCTCGATCAAAAGCCGGCCGCGATGGCGGTTAAGAATATGTTTCACCAGCGATAATCCGAGCCCCGTCCCGCCCTGCGAGCGGCTGTCGCCGACGTCGACCCGGTAGAACCGCTCGGTCAGTCGCGGCAGATGCTCGGGCGCGATGCCGGGTCCGAAATCGCGGACCAGGACCCGGATTTCCTGAGTTCCATCAGTGGCTGCCGCGGCGGCCAGCGACACGATGACACGTCCGCCCGACGCCCCGTATTTGAGGGCGTTCTCGATCAGGTTCTCGAACAGGCGGAGCAATTCCTCGCGATCGCCCGCGATCATCACCGGGGTCTCAGGCAGATGGGTTTCGACCTCGACCTGGCGCTCCCGCGCCAGCGGCTCGAGCCCGTCGGCGACCTGGAAGATGATCGGCAGCAGGTCGACCAGGGTGTCGGGCCGCACATGGGCCGACAGCTCGACCCGCGACAGCGAGAGCAGATCGTCGATCAGGCGCGCCATCCGGGTCGCCTGGTTGTGCATGATGCCGAGGAACCGCTCGCGTGCCTTGGGATCGTCCTTGGCCTGGCCCTGGAGCGTGTCGATGAAACCCGACAGCGCGGCGAGCGGCGTGCGCAGCTCGTGGCTGGCATTGGCGACGAAGTCTGCGCGCATCTCCTCGACCCGGCGCAGCGGCGTCTGGTCGTGGAATGTCATCAGCATGCATTTGTCGGCGCCGCCGAAGGAGGTCGGCACCGGCACCGGTGTGATGGTCAGCTCCATCCAGCGGTCGACCGGCACATGGTCGAGATAGGTCGTGCGCCGCGGCTCGGTGGTCGCGATCGACTCCCGCAGCGCCGTGATGATCTCCGGCGAGCGCAGCGCGAACTGGGCGAGCTCGTTCTTGCGCAGTGCCGGCGCCAGCTGGGCGGCGGCGGCATTGAGATGGATGACACGCCCGGCGCGGTCGAGCAGCACCGCCGGATCCGGCATGCCGGCGACGACCGCGGCCACCGCCGCGCTCTCGACCGGGTTGACGCGGCGGGTGTCGTCGCGCGAGGCGGCATTGTCGTGCAGCCGCCAGGGGATCAGCGCTGCGGCCGCGATGCAGAGGAACACCGTCGCCGCCCGCATCACCGACAATTCGCCGAGCGAGACCACCACCGACAGCGCCAGCGCCGCGGCGATCAGGATGACGGTCGAGTGCCGCAGCCGGTCGGACCAGGGCTGCGCGGAGGGAGAAGATGGGGCGTCGATCGCCATCGGGGCGGGCTTCTCCTAAGGGGATGCGCCGGTCAGGCGCCGGTGTCGCTGCGCTCTCTCACATAGGCGGCTTCACGCGCCGGGCCGGGGTCGAGCTTGAGCGCCGCCTGCTGCAAGCGCTTCGATCGAGCGCCGATTATAACCTCGCGAAACGTCAGCAAGATTACAGATATGACGAAGGGGGAGAGATAATAGAGGACGCGGAACAGGAGCATGCCACCCAGCAGTTCCTCGCGGTCCATCTGCCAGAGGCCGACCAGCATGGCGGCATCGAACACGCCGAGCCCTCCCGGCGAGTGGCTGGCGAAACCGAGCAGCGTCGCCGAGACGAAGATCACCGCCACCACGACGAAGCCGAGATTGGGCTCGTCCGGGACCAGCACGTACATCGCCAGCGCACAGAAGCCGAGATCGATGATGCCAATGGCGATCTGGAGCAGCGTCAGCGGGCCGCCCGGCAGCACCACGGTCCAGGGCCCGCGGCCGACCACCCGCGGCTGGGTCCAGACCCAGACCACATAGGCGACCAGCCCCGCGATGATCATCATCGCCAGCATCCGGTTCAGCCAGGGCGGAAGCTGGTCGATCGCGGCAGCGGCTTCCGGATGGTAGGAGATGCCGAGGCCGAGCACCGCGGCATTGCCGAGCCAGAAGGTCAGGCCGGCGAGGAAGCAGATCTTTGCGACGTCGATCGCGTTCAGGCCATAGGCCGAATAGATGCGGTAGCGCACCGCGCCGCCGGTGAAGACGCTGGCGCCGACATTGTGGCCGATCGAATAGCTGGTGAAGGCGGCAAGCGCATTGATGCGGTAGGGCACATGGGCGTGACCGATCGCGCGCACGGCGAACAGATCGTAGAAGGTCAGGGTGAAATAGCCCGCGGCCACGAACAGCGCCGCCATCGCGATCTGGCTCGGCTCGGTGCTCTTGATCGCTTCGAGGACCTCGTTGACGTCGATGCCCCGCAGCATGTGGTAGAGCACATAGCAAGCGATGCCGATGACCGCGACGCTGATCACAACTCCAAGCTTATGCAGGACTTGCTTCTGGCGCAGAAACGTCATCGCCCTGCGTATGGCTTCCAGCATCTAGACCTCGAACAACGCTTCAGCGGCCGGGGTGGCCGGCGGACAGGCGGACGACGCACAGGCATTCAACGAACCCTTGCCGCCGGCTCCGGCATCGCGCATGCCCCATGCCCTTCCACTAGCGCGTTTTGGGGCGGAGTGGAATTCAGCAATTCGAACAAAAACTCGTGCCTTCAATATTTTAGGCAGGGTTGCGGGCTCCTGATGCACGGATTGGCGCTTTCGGCGGCAAGACTGACGCGAATCTCCATGGCAATCCTGCGCAGGCGCCATGAAGTTTTGATGATTTCGACCGCACAATGTTCCGTCACGACTTAAGCCGACGTCAATCCATGGGCCGCCCCCGCCTGGCGAAAGAGGGGGTGGCCGGCGCTGTTGTTCAGGGATTCAGGTGGGCCGAAAGGCCGCGGCGACGGTAGCGGCCTCAGGAAGCGATCGGAATCCGCCCCGGATCAGTGCCACGCGGAAGTGACGGCGGCCACGATTTCGTCGGTACCGGGAAAGTGGCCCTTCCTGCGGCTGGCGACGATGCTGTCGCCGACCTTGACCTGGAAGATCCCACCCTTGGCGGGCACGAGAGCCGCCTCCAGCGCCAGATGCTGCCGCAGCGCAGCAGCGGCGTCCTTGGCGCGCTTCTCGTAGCCGCAGGGACGACAATAGATGATGGTCACATCAGCCATCTCGCCCGCCTTCAGGCAGCGCGCTGCTGGCGCACGGCCTCGATGCCGGCGATCCAGCCGGCGACGGAGCGGCCGATCGCCTCGGGGTGATCCTCCTGGAGAAAGTGCAGCCCAGGTCCGAGGCGCACCAATGCGCAGTGATTCAGCGAGGCTGCGAACCGCTCGGCGAATTCGGGCGCGACGAGCGCGCCGGGCATGCCCGAGAACAACAGCTTCGGATAGGACGATGCAGCCAGCGCCGCATGCGCGGATTGGAGCATCTCGTAGACGTCGGCAGGCTCACCCGCGATCGGCAGTTCGCGGGGAAAGGCGAGAACGGGCCGGCGGCTCTCCGGCGTCGGGAATGGCGCACGGTAAGGCGCCATCTCGTCCTCGCCGAGCTTGCGAACGATGCCACCGGGCAGCACGCGTTCGACGAACGCGTTCGCCTCGAGGATCATCGCTTCGCCCTCGCCCGGCGTCCTGAATTTGCGGAACGCCGCCCTCGCCGCCTCGGCGTGGTCCTGCTCCTCCGCGACCTCGGTGTGGTGAAAGTCCTGCCAGGTCGGCATCGGGCGGATGAACTCCATGAAGGCAAGGCCGCGCACGAAATCCGGCCGGCGCGCGGCGAGATGGAACGCGAGCGCGGTGCCCCAGTCCTGCGCGACGAGGTAGGCCGATTTGATGCCGCGCTGTTCGATGAATGCATCGAGATAGCGGACGTGGTCGACGAAGCGATAGCCGATGTCGGGCTTGCCGGATTGGCCGAAGCCGACGAGATCGGGCGCGATGCAATGTGCGACCGGCGATACAAGCGGCAGGATGTTGCGCCAGATATGTGACGACGTCGGGTTGCCGTGCAAGAACAGGGCAACGGGCGCATCGCGATCTCCCGCCTCGCGATAGGCCATCGTGCCTCCCAGCACAGACGTTTTGAGAATCTCGATTTCAGTTGGCTTGCTCATGTCAGCTCCCTGAAGACGGTTTGAAAGGCGATGGTCTTGAAACGTTCGAGGGCGTTGGGATTTCGGTCGACCTTCATGCGCAGGATCGCGCCCTGCCAGGACGCGAGCAGGAAATCGGCAAGCTCTTCGGGCTCGAAATCGGATGCGATCTCGCGGCACGTCTGGGCGTCCCTGATGCAAGCGGCGAACGGCGCGCGCCATTGGGCGAAGATTTCGGCGAGACGTACACGCAGCATTTCGCTGCTGGCCGATGCCTCCAGGCTGAGATCACCGATCAGGCAGCCGCGGCCATAGCCGTCGGCCTCGAGCCGGCCGGTGATGATGTCGAGATAGCGCCGCAGCCGCGCGCGCGGCGTCAGCGAGGTGTCGTCGAGTGCCTGCGCGACCAGTCCCCTCGTGGTGTCGAAGTAGCGGTCGAGCACCTCGGAGGCGAATATCTCTTTGGAGCGAAAATGGTTGGTGAAGGACCCCTGCGGCGCGCCTGCCGCAGCGGTGACGTCGCGCACGCTGGTGCCGTGATAGCCGGTCCTGAACATGACCTTCAGGCCGGCATCGAGGATGGCGTCTTTGAGTGAGGGCTTTGGCACGAGGGAATTAATACGTACGTACGTATTAATGTCAAGCGCATTCTGATCGTTCAGCAATTTGCTTGCCGATCAGGCCGTTATCGCAATGTTGGATAGAGGCCCGCCCTCCGAGAGAGCCCAAGGACTCAGGCCGCCGGCTGGCTCCGCGAGACCACCCTGTCGCGAAGCCAGGCGCCGATGGTGCAGCCGACTAGGTAGCAGGCGAACATGACCAGCCCGAGATCGAGCCAATAGCCGAAGCGGCCGGGCACCACATGCGCGAAGGAGGCTGCGACCAGGGCGGCGGCAAGCACGGCGAGCCAGCGCGCGGTCACCTTCGAGGTACCGTTGCCGCGCTGGACCACCGAGATCCAGCCCATGCAAAAGCCCAGCAGCAGCGAGCCGATCAGCCAGCCCAGATGGAATGAGACGAGATAGGGCATCGTCACCTCACCAGAAATTCGATGCGGCGGTTCTGCGCCTTGCCTTCGTCGGTGTCATTGCCGGCGAGGGGCTGCGTGGCGCCATAGCCGACCGGGGTGAAGCGGGTGGCCGGCAGCCCGGCCTTGACCAGATAGTCGATCACGGCCTGCGCGCGCTTCTCCGAGAGAGCCTGGTTGAAGGAGTCCTCACCGTCGGCATCGGTGTGCCCGGCCACCTCGATATTGGTGGTGGGGCAGCGCAGCGCCGTCTCGATCAGGTGGTCGAGAATGCCGGCGGAATCCGGGTCGATGTCGGCGCGTTTCGTTGCGAAGCGGATCTTGCCCTTGTTCAGGAGCTCCGTGAACAATTGCTGGCAGACCGTGCCGTCGACCGGGCCCGCGGCAGGCTTCACCGTAATCTCCGGCTTGTACTGCCAGTTCTTCGGGAAGTCCTTGCCGAGGCCTGCGCGGATGTCGTTGGCGGCCCCTTCGTAGAGCGCGTCACCCGACAGCTTCACCTCGCGATCGGACACCACGAGCGTACCGGTCGACAGCCGCGACAGCCCGCCTAGCGCTGCGACCACGGCAGTATTGAAGGAGCCGGGTGCGCCGACGCTGGCCTTGAGATTGTCGACGACCTTTTCGGTGAAGAACTTTCGCGAGGCACTCGTTGCAATGGCCGCGTGCACGTTGTTGTCAGGCACGTAGCCCGTCAGCGTCACCGTCGCAGCAACCGGGTCCTTGTAGGCCTGGAAGATGTAGGGCGGCGCCTTGACATCGTTGGCGGCGACCGAAAAGCCCTCCGGCAGGTTCTTGAGCGCGGCCGCGATCGCCTCACGGCCGCCGAGGTCGCGCGCCATGCCCGACAGATTGACCTTGGTGTCGGTGATCGTGATCTTGCCGTCCTTGAGCTTGCCGATCTGGTCGAGCAGCAGCATCGCTGCGGCCTCGAACCGCGGCGGTGCGCCCCTGGCCAGGCCCATCTGATCGGCGACCTCGGTCCCGTTGACCTCCTTGCGCGCGGCCTCGGTCAGGCGCGCCTTCATCGACGGCAGGGGCGCGGAGCCGGACAGCGTCACCCGCACCACGTCACGCTCGGCATTCCAGACGAAGGGCGTTGCTTCGGGAACAAGGCGGGTCCGGTCGTCGACCAGGCGCACGCCCGGGACGAGCTCGACCGCCATCACGGCATCGCGGCGCCCCTCCTCGGAAAAGGCGTCCGCGGCCAGGCCGACGTCCCGGCCGTCCACCGCGATCCGGGTCTTGTCCAGAACGGTCTCCTTGAGCGCCGCCGAGCTGCGGGCGGACAGGTCCGCCTCGACCGGCAAGGTATTATTCCAGGCCGCAAATCCCCACATGACGGCCAGGGGGATCAGCCCTGGCCACCATTTGCTGGCCCACCTGAAAAGCTTCTGCATTCAACGACCCGAACTCTGGAACCGGAGACAAAACAAACCCTTGGCGGGCTGTCAAACCGGAAATGATGCCCTTCCGAAGGCCATGCGTCGACAATTGGAATAACTTTTTCTTCAAGGGTTCTTCCGTAAGTTGAAAGTGGAATGCCAGAGTTCGCCAGCCGGTCATGAAACAACTCCGAAACAACGTCATCCGCGCCGGGCTGGGGGCACTCTATTTCAGCGGGGCGCACCACCTGTTGCGCCCGCTCTTGTCGGGCGTCGGCGCCATTTTCATGCTGCACCATGTGCGGCCGGCCCGCGAGGCCGCGTTCCAGCCGAACCGGCACCTCGAAGTCACCCCCGATTTCCTGCGCGCCACGCTGAGCCATTTGCGCTCGCGCGGGATCGACATCGTCAGCATGGACGAGCTGCATGAGCGGCTGGTGCAGGGCCGCTTCACCCGCCCCTTCGCCGCCTTCACCCTCGACGACGGTTACCGCGACAATCTCGAATTCGCGCTGCCGGTTCTGCGCGAATTTGACGCGCCCTTGGCCGTCTATGTCGCGAGCGAGTTTGCCGAGGGCACCGGACGTCTGTGGTGGACCGCGCTGGAAACCGTGATCGCCAAGGCCGAACAGATCGACATCCAGATCGGCAATTCCGCGCTTCGGCTGGATGCAACGACCCCTGCTGCAAAACAGGTTGCGTTCGACCGCCTGCACGATTGGCTGCGCGCGCTGCCGGGCGAACATGATCTCAAGCGCGAGATCGAGGCGCTCTGCGCCAGATACGACGTCGACATGGCCGCGCTGTGCCGCAGCCTGTGCCTGTCCTGGGACGAGGTGAAGGCATTTTCCGCCGATCCGCTGGTCACGATCGGCGCGCACACCATCAGCCATTGCAATCTCGCCAGGCAGAGCGAGGGGATCGCCGCACAGGAGATGGCGGTAAGCCGCGCGCGGATCGAGCAGGCGCTCGGCCGTACCGTGCTGCACTTCGCCTACCCCTATGGCGACCGCGAAGCGGCGGGCGAGCGCGAATTCGCTCTCGCTGCATCGGCCGGCTTCAAGACCGCGGTGACGACCCGGCCCGGCATGCTGTTCGCCGAGAACGCCGGCCACATGACCGCGCTGCCGCGCGTCTCGCTCAACGGCAATTACCAGGACGCGCGAATTTTGCCGGTGCTGACCTCAGGCGCCGCGACCGCAATGTGGAACGGCTTTCGCCGGATCGCGGCGGCCTGATCCATCAACACACTCAGACCTCATCCTGAGGAGCGCTCCAAAGGAGCGCGTCTCGAAGGATGGCCGCCCGCATCCTTCGAGACGCGCTGACGCGCTCCTCAGGATGAGGGCGGAGCTGGCCAGCGCCTTCCTTGACTCCCCTCTCGGCCGCGCTCAAAACGGCGTCAACCAAGGGAGGCACCATGTTCAACGATCTGTTCTCGCTCAAAGGCCGTGTCGCGCTCGTGACCGGCGGGTCGCGCGGCATCGGCAAGATGATCGCGGCGGGCTTCCTCGCGCAAGGCGCGGCGAAGGTCTACATCACCGCGCGCAAGGCCGGGCCGTGCGAGGCGACGGCGAAAGAGCTCTCCGCCCAATATGACGGCGAATGCGTCGCGCTGCCGATCGATATCTCGACCATCGAGGGCTGCGACAGGCTGGCCTCCGAAATCATCAAGCTGGAGCCGAAGCTCGACATCCTCGTCAACAATGCGGGTGCGGCCTGGGGCGCGGATTTCGACGAATTCCCGGAGAGCGGCTGGGACAAGGTGATGGACCTCAACGTCAAGTCGCTGTTCTTCCTGACCAAGGCGCTGGCAAAGCCGTTGCGCGCGGCGGCCTCGCACGAGCGGCCAGCCAAGGTGATCAACATCGCCTCGGTCGACGGCATCTTCGTCAATCCCAGCGAGACCTATTCCTACGCCGCCAGCAAGGCCGCCGTGATCCATCTGACACGGCGCATGGCGACGAAGCTGATCAAGGACAACATCAACGTCACCGCGATCGCGCCGGGCGCGTTCAAGTCCGACATGAACCGCGCTGCGCGCGACCATGCGGACGAGGTCGCAAAGCGCATTCCGGCGCGGCGTATCGGAACCGATGAGGACATGGCCGGCGTCGCGATCTACCTCGCCTCGCGCGCGGGTGATTACGTGGTCGGCAACACCATCGCGGTGGATGGCGGCGTGGTGTACGCCAATGCGGGGCTGGAGATCGCCGGGTAGGCGGGGCGTTTCAGCACAGAGCGCGCGTCACACTCCGCAGTCATGCCCCGGCTTGACCGGGGCATCCAGTACGCTGCAGCGTCTCGATCTATCTCTGCCGCCTCTGGAATACTGGATCACCCGCTTTCGCGGGTGATGACACCATTTGCATTGTGCGAGGGTCGAACCCTGACTCTTACGACTCGATCTTCACGTACTCGAAATCGCCGGGCTTGTTGTCGATGCCGACCTTCGGCGGCGAGATCCAGGAGGCGAACTGGCCGGTCTCGGTGACGGGCTGCATCAGCGAGGTGATGAAGTCGCCGTCGGCGGTCGAGGGCAGCCACTCGTCCTTGCGCTTCGCCCAAATGGCATCGTCGATCAAAAGACCATCCGGCGTCGCATGGATGCCCTTGAACTCGCCGATATGGCGATGGAAAGCGACGTTGGGCAGTTTGAGCTGGAAGTTATAGCCGGCGGTCGAGATCACCTTGTTCCAGCGCAGCATGCCCTTGACGCAGTCCTGGCTGTAATCGTCGCGCAGGCGCATGTTGAGCGCCGTCAGCGCCGGCTCGTCGACCAGCTTGATCTCACCGTCGATGAACTTGAGCACCGGATAGGTGGCGTTCTTGAGCTGGTGATCGTCGTCGATCTGGGTCTCGTGATAACGGCCCTTGATGCCGGTGTTGAAGGCGTTGGCCGCGTTGGTCGAGACCTCCGAGCCGAACAGGTCGAGCGACAGCGTGTAGTGCAGGTTCAGCTTCTTCTGGATCGTCGGCAGGTCGATCACGCCGAGCGCGCGAACCTTTGCGATGTCGGTGGGATCGGTGATGCCGGCTTCGCGCATCGCGTCACAAGTGCGCTGCACGACGCGGGTGATGCCGGTCTCGCCGACGAACATATGGTGCGCTTCTTCCGTCAGCATGAAACGGCAGGTGCGCGACAAGGGATCGAAGCCCGACTGCGCGAGCGAGTGCAGCTGCATCTTGCCGTCGCGGTCGGTGAAGTAGGTGAACATGAAGAAGGACAGCCAGTCCGGCGTCGCCTCGTTGAAGGCACCGAGCATGCGCGGCGCATCGGCATCGCCCGAGCGACGGCGCAGCAAGTCATCCGCTTCCTCGCGGCCGTCGCGGCCAAAGTACTTCTGGAGCAGGTAGACCATCGCCCAGAGGTGGCGGCCTTCCTCGACATTGACCTGGAACAAATTGCGCATGTCGTAGAGCGAGGGCGCGGTCTTGCCGAGGTGGCGCTGCTGCTCGACGGAAGCCGGCTCGGTGTCGCCCTGGATCACGATCAGGCGGCGCAGCATGGCGCGATACTCGCCCGGGACTTCCTGCCACGCAGGCTCGCCGAAATGCTCGCCGAACGGAACGACGCGGTTCTCCTCCTGCGGCGCAAGCAGGATGCCCCAGCGATAGTCGGGCATGCGGACGTAATCGAACTTGGCCCAGCCGCGCGGATCGACGGAATAGGCGGTGCGCAGGTACACCAGCGACTCCTGGAAGCCCTCCGGCCCCATGTCGCTCCACCAGTCCATATAGCCGGGATGCCAGCCTTCCAGCGCCTTCAGCACCTGGCGGTCTTCGGCGAGATTCACGTTGTTCGGAATCTTGGTCGAGTAGTCGACGTTCATGATGTTCATGGTGGACCTCCCGTGGGGGACTGATTCATTCAACGATTGGCATCGAACCGTGAGCTTGCGAATGGCGAATGGTGAGTAGCGAATGGAAATCCCTATTCGCCATTCACCACTCCTACTCGCTAAACTCTCGTCATATCGAATTTCGGCTTCTGGCCGCTGCCGTAGCGGCGCAGCGCGCCTTCCTCGCCGACCGCGTTCGGGCGCTGGAAGATCCAGTTCTGCCACGCGGTGAGGCGCGCGAAGATTTTTGATTCCATCGTCTCGGGGCCGACGAAGCGCAGGCTGGCTTCCATGCCGGTGAGGCTGTCGGGCGAGAAGCTGGCGCGCTCCTCGAGGAACACGCGCACCTCGTCGTCCCAGTCGATGTCGTCGAGCGCGAAGGTGACGAGGCCGAGCTCTTCCGCCTGCTCGGCGTCGAGCGCGGTGCCCATGGTGGCTTCCGCACGCTCGACGTCGGACGGATCGGCCTGGAAGCGCGATTCCAGCCGGGTCAGGCCGTGGCTCATCGGATACGGACCGAAGTTCATGGCCGACAATTCGATCGACGGCGGCGGACGGTTGTCGCCCTGGCGCGTGCCGATCAGCATGTAGGAGCGGTCGGCGGCGAAGACGAGCTCGGCGAGCGTGCCGGCAAAGCAGGAGCCGGGCTCGACCAGCGTCACCAGCGTGCGCGAGGTGACGTCGATGCGCTTCAGCACGCGCTTCCAATAGTGCCTGATTTCGTTGACCAGCCAGTGCGCCTTGTTGGCTTCGAGGAAGCCATCGGATGCCAGCACATGGGCGCGGTCGCCATGGCTCTTGAAGACGAGCATCGCAATCTCGAGCTCGTTGATGCGCAGATGCAGGATGGCGTCGTCGAGCTCGCGCGCGACCTGGAGCGGCCAGAACGAAGATCCCTGCGCCATCACGCCGTCGACGTCGGCCGGCGGAGCGGCCTCCGGCGCCTTGATCGAGATGGTGGCGATGCGCGCCGTGCGATCGATGTCGACGCTGACAAAACCGTAGCGGATGCTGGTCTCGTCGATGACGCGCCTGAGCGGCGTCAGCGCGATGCCCTTGCCGCTGCCCTTGCGCTTCGACTGGCCTGCGAACTCCTTGGCGCGCTCGGCGATCTTGGCCTCGAGCTTCGAGTTCGGCGCGATCTCGTCGACGAGGCGCCACTGCACGGCGCGCTTGCCCTTCACGCCTTCCTCGATGGTGCAGAAGAAATCGGCGTGGTCGCGGCGCACCTTGCGCTTGTCGACGACGCGGGTGAGGCCGCCGGTGCCCGGCAATACCGCGAGCAACGGCACTTCGGGCAGCGCAACGGCCGACGAGCCGTCATCGGCGAGGATGATGTGGTCGGTCGCGAGCGCCAGCTCATAGCCGCCGCCGGCGGCCGAGCCGTTCACCACCGTGATGAAGCGCTGGCCGGAATTCTCCGACGAATCTTCCATGCCGTTGCGGGTCTCGTTGGTGAATTTGCAGAAGTTCACCTTGTGGGCATGGGTCGAGCCCGCAAGCATGCGGATGTTGGCGCCGGCGCAGAACACGCGGTTCTTGGCCGAGCGCATCACCACGACCTTCACCTCGGGGTGTTCGAAACGCAGGCGCTGGACGACGTCCGCCAGCTCGATGTCGACGCCGAGATCGTAGGAATTGAGCTTGAGCAGATAGCCTTCGAACAGGCCGCCATTCTCGTCGACGTCCATGGTCAGGGTGGCGACGTCGCCATCGACCGCAAGCTTCCAGTGCTTGTAGCGGGACGGGACGGTCTGGAAATCGATGAATGTCGCGCCGCCTGCGAGGCGCCGATCTTCCCCGGCCATGGGCCACCCTTGAGCTTGGTTATGCGTTTTGGCTGTAGCGTTAGATGCACAATAGTGCATCTTTTCGAAAGCGTCTAGCCCTTAACGGCCATCGCATGCACTTTGTTTCATGAGGCCTATTGAGACCGCACAATGGCGCCGAGGGTGATCCAGTCCGCCTTCGAGAGTTCGGAACGGCCCAGCTTGGCCTGGAGCAGAGCCGTCAGCGCCGGAATGGGGAAGCTCTCGACAAAGCCGTCGCCGCCCGCGGCTGCCTTGCGCGAGTTCAGCGCCCGTAACTCTGCCTGCGCGTCGCCGAACAGGCGCGCGGCCGAATGCAGCCGCTGCATGCGCAGTCGCAAATTGGCATTGGCGATGTGAATGCAGGCGCGCAGCAGAATACGCTCGCGGCCGCCTTGCGGGGCTGCGGCCCACACCGCTTCCAGCACCTCCTGCGATTCCCAGAAATAGCCGCGGTCGTTGAGCGCGAGCCCGTAGCGCAGCGCCGGATGGCGCGCCGGCACGTAGCCGCGGAAGGCCGAGGGCACCAGCACCTTGGCCAGGTCAAGCGTCTCGTAATCCGCGTCGACCCCGTCGGTCTCGCCCGGCACATAGGCCCATCGCGGCCACGGCAACGGGCCGCTTGCATCCGAAGGCACATTCATGGATGTGCCTTCGCAGAATCATGCGGCGCGTCCTTGAAGTCCCTGATCGTCGCGCAGGGCCGCTCTTGCAAATTGCTCAATCGCGTCAAGCGTCGCCCCCGGCGCTTCACGATGCGGGGAATGTCCCGCGTCTGAAATAATTTTCAAATCTACCGGACAATAACACTCTTCCTGCGCAATATCGACCTGTCGCAGTGTCCCATATTGGTCGTCCTTGCCCTGCACGACCAGGATGGGAACGCGGATGTAGGCGAGGTATTCCGAGATGTCCCAGTCGCGGAATTTCGGATCGAGCCAGGCACGGTTCCAGCCGTAGAAGGCGTTGTCGACATCCTTGTGCCAGCGCGCCAGCTTCGCCTTGAGGTCGGTGGTCTCGAAGGTCGTCTTGATCGCAGCGATGGATTTCACCGAGATGTCCTCGACGATGAAATGCGGCGCCATCAGCACGAGGCCTTGCAGACGGTGATCCTGATGCGCACCGGCATAGATCGTCGCGATCGAGGCGCCGTCGGAATGGCCGAGCAGGAGGCCGCGCTTGAAGGAAATCGCGTCGAGGATCTTCGGCAGCACATCCAGCGCCTCGCGCTGCATGTAATCGAGCGGCCGCGGCAGCGTGACCGCGCTGGATTGGCCGTAGCCCGCGCGCGAATAGACGAAGATGCCGGCGCCGGTGGCTAGCTGGAGCTTCTCGGGGAAGTCGCCCCACAGGCCGACGGAGCCGAGGCCTTCATGCAGCATGACGATGGTGGGTGCATCGGCGTCCTGCGGGGCGAGCCATTTGTATTCGAGGCTGGCGCTGCCGATGGTCAGGAAGCCGGTGGGGGTGAGGTTGGTCATTTCTTCGCTCTTCTTTCTCCGTCGTCATGCCCGGGCTTGACCCGGGCATCCACGCCTTTCCTCAATCGCGGATGCACGTGGATGGCCGGGTCAAGCCCGGCCATGACGACCGATTGCTAGTTTGCGCCCTCGCGCAATTTGAACCGCTGGATCTTCCCCGTCGCCGTCTTCGGCAGTGACTCCACCACGTCGATCCAGCGCGGATATTTCCACGGGCCGATCTTCTGCTTGACGTGCTCCTTCAGCATCTCCTGCAAGTCCGCCGTCGCCGCGCCCGGACGCAGCACGACGAAGGCCTTCGGCTTCAGCAGGCCTTCCGGATCGGCTTCGGGCACGACGGCCGCTTCCAGCACGGCGGGATGCGTGATCAGCGCGCTCTCGACCTCGAACGGCGAGACCCAGATGCCGGAGACCTTGAACATGTCGTCGGCGCGGCCGCAGAAGGTGTAGCGGCCTTCGCCATCGCGGACATATTTGTCGCCGGTGCGGGTCCATGGCCCTTCAAACGTGCGGCGGCTCTTGTGGCGCTGGTTCCAGTAGCCCTCGCCGGCGGAGGGCGCATCGACCAGCAGCTCGCCGACCTCGCCGTCGGCGACATCCTGGCCGGCCTCGTTGACGAGCCGCACCGCATAGCCCGGCACCGGCTTGCCCGAGGAGCCGTATTTGATGTCGCCGGGCGCGTTCGACAGGAAGATGTGCAAGAGCTCGGTCGAGCCGACGCCGTCGAGGATGTCGACGCCGAAGCGCGCCTTCCAGCTGTTGCCGACGGATTCCGGCAACGCCTCGCCGGCCGAGGTGCAGATGCGGAGCGACTTGCCGCCGCGCTCGGCCTTCATCGTCTCGTCGTTGAGCATCGCCGCGAACAGCGTCGGCACGCCGTAGAAGATCGAGGGATTGTACCTGTTCATCAGGTCGAACATGCGCGCCGGCGTCGGGCGCTCGCTGTTCAGCACCACGGTGGCGCCGACCGACATCGGAAAAGTCAGCGCATTGCCGAGGCCATAGGCGAAGAACAGTTTTGCCGCAGACAGGCAGACGTCGTTCTCGCGGATGCCGAGCACCTGGCTCGCATAGGTGTCCGCGGTCGCCTGCAAATTCGAATGGATGTGGCGCACGCCCTTGGGCATGCCGGTTGAGCCCGACGAATACAGCCAGAATGCGGGCTCGTCGGGATGCGTCGCGGCGGTCGTGAACTGGTCGCTCTCGCCGGCGAGCTCTTCCGCGAGCTGCTTGTGGCCGTTCATCTTGGCGCCGGAGACCACGACATGCTCGAGATCCGGCATGCGGCCGACGACGTCCTTGATGACGGGATAGAGTGCTTCGGAGACGAACAGCACGCGCGCGCGGCAATCGGCGAGGATGTAGGCGTATTGATCTGATGTCAGCAGCGTGTTCAGCGGCACCGGCACGATGCCGGCGCGGATCGCGCCCAGAAACACGATCGGGAAATCGACCGTGTCCAGCATGATCATCGCCACGCGCTCCTCGCGGCGGACCCCGAGCCGGCGCAGCATGTTGGCGGCGCGCCGGGTCTCGCGCTGGAGCTCGCCATAGGTGAGCCGCGAGACGGTGTCGTCGAAGGCGAGCTTTCCTCCCCTGCCGTCCTCGACGTTGCGGTCGAGCAGCCAGGTCACCGCGTTATAGGATCCCTCGCTCACGGACTTCTCCCCCGATTTTAGAATTATAATTCATAGAAAGACACCGCGGCGGCTTGCTGTCAATGCTGGCAGGCACTATGTTTCATTAAAACGCGCCGCAGGGCATCAACTAAAGAAGGCCCATGATCTGCAGTCCATGACCGACAGTCCCGACGCCGAATCCCGATTTCTCGAACAGCTCGGCCAGCGCGTGCGCACCATGCGCGCGCTGCGCGGCATGTCGCGCAAGGTGCTCGCCAAGGTATCGGGAATTTCGGAGCGCTACATCGCGCAGCTCGAGAGCGGCAAGGGCAACGTCTCCATCGTGTTGCTGCGCCGCGTCTCCGATGCGATGGGTGCGCATCTCGAAGACCTGCTTCCCTCGGCCGATCCGACGCCGGACTGGCAGATGTTTCGCGATCTCCTGCGCAAGGCGACGCCGGCGCAAATCGCTCAGGCCAAGGACGTTCTCGCCGGCGGCAGCGCGTCGGCGCCGCGGCGCGCACCGTTCTGCGGCATCGCGCTGATCGGCCTGCGCGGCGCCGGCAAATCGACACTTGGGCGGATGCTGGCGAAGAAGGTCGGCTGGAGTTTCGTCGAGCTCAACAAGGAGGTCGAGCAGCAGAACGGGCTCTCGGTCGCCGAGATCATCGCGCTCTACGGCCAGGAAGGCTTTCGCCGCATGGAGCAGGCAGCGCTGCAACAGCTGCTCGCGCGCAACGAGCTGATGGTGCTGGCGACCGGCGGCGGCATCGTGTCGGAGCCGTTGACCTTCGACCAGATCCTGTCGTCGTTCTACACGATCTGGCTGAAGGCCGAGCCCGAGGAGCACATGGCCCGCGTTCGCCGCCAGGGCGACCTGCGCCCGATGGCGGACGACCGCTCCGCAATGGCCGAGCTGCGCAACATCTTGCTGAGCCGCGAACCGTTGTATTCGCGCGCGACGGCGGTGGTCGATACGGCAGGGCTGTCGGTCGATGCGGCGGCTGCACGGCTGATCGATGCGGTGCGGCCGGTGCTGCAAAACGAAGCGCGGAGTTTCGGCCTGCGCAGCGTGGCGCTGTAAGGCGATCTCTCACGGCACGCTCGCTGCGTTCCCTCCCCCCTTGCGGGGGAGGGTTAGGGAGAGGGGTGCCACACGGGGACTCCATCACTCGCGCAACGCGCTTCTTCTTCGCGACAACCAACACCATTTCCTGGGCGACCCCTCCCCTGCCCTCCCCCGCAAGGGAGGAGGGAGCAGAGCTGAGCGCGCAGCTACGCCATGCGTCCCCTTTTCGTTTCGCAAAGGGAGACGATATGAAGAGCCTTGCACCAGACAGGACTCACGATGACCTCCAGCGACGTCACCACCTCCATGTTCGAGCGGATCGGCGGCAGCGCGACGATCGACTCTCTGGTCGACCGTTTCTACGAGCGCATGGACACGCTGCCGGAGGCGAAAATAATCCGCGCGATGCACGCGGATGACCTCGGACTGATCAGGGACGTGCTGAAGCGCTATCTCACCGAATGGACCGGCGGCCCAAAACTCTATTCCGTCGAGAAGGGCCATCCGCGGCTGCGGCAGCGGCATATCGGCTTTGCCATTGGCGACGCCGAGCGCGATGCGTGGCTGCTCTGCATGCGCGGCGCGCTGGACGAGACGGTCACGGACGCCGCCGCGCGGCAGGACCTCGACAAGGCGATATCGGGCCTTGCCGACTGGATGCGCAATCGGCAGTGACACAGAACGCGAGGCGGGGACGCGGTGGGCTACTCCAGCGGACTGCGCTTCGCGCAGCTGCAGGTTAACCCACCCTGCGCACCCCAGCCCTGTCATTGCACGCGTCAAACACCGAGCGATCCAGCGCCTCGGCCACAAAGCCCGCCACATAAATCAATGCCAGGATCGCCGCGGAGATCGCCATTGTCTCCGCATGCGCGAGCCCCCACCGCAACAACCGCTGCAACAATGTCGGCGGCGGAAAGCGGTAGGTCCGGCCCTTCGGCGTGATCAGGTCAAACGACCGAACCGACCGCGAGCGCACGTGGATCTTGCTGGGCAGCATCCGGATTTCTCCTCTCCAGCTCCTCGATCATGCCGCGCGCGATCTCCCGCTCGCCCATGATGACGACATCCGCCCCCAGCCCCTTCAAATGATCGACCTCGGCATCCGCATGCGCTCGCGCGATGATGCGGATGTCCGGATTGGCCGCACGCGCCTGCTGCACGATCTGCCCTGCCTCGAACGCCTCGGGGATCGCGATGACGAGATGCCGCGCCCGTGACGGATTGGTGGCGCCGAGAATTTCGGGCTGCGCGGCATTGCCCATGACGGTCTCGATGCCGCCCTGCTTCAGCTTCGCCAGTGCACTCTCGCCGACCTCGGCGACAAGGAACGGCAATTGCCGCTGCTTCAGGGCATCGCCGACGAGCGCGCCGACGCGGCCATAGCCGATCACGATCGTATGGTCGGTCAGGTCCGTGGTGCGGATCGGTTCGGGCACGGCGGCCGCGGCCTGCGGTGAATCCCGGCGCGGGTCGAGACGCGGCGCGAGCCAGGTGGCGGCCGCGAACATCAGCGGGTTGAGCATGATGGAGAGGATCGCGCCAGCCATGATCAGGTCGCGGCCGTCGCTGGGCAGGATCTGCGAGGCGACGCCGAGCTCGGCCAGGATGAACGAGAACTCGCCGATCTGCGACAGGCTCGCCGAGATCGTCAGCGCGGTCGCGACCGGATGCCGGAACAGGACCACGATCAGGAACGCCGCGAGTGATTTGCCGAGCATGATAATCGCCAGCGTCGCCAGCAGCGGCCAGGGCTCGCGGACCACGCTCATCGGATCGAACATCATGCCGACCGAGACGAAGAACAGCACGGCGAAGGCATCGCGCAGCGGCAGCGATTCCTGCGCGGCGCGTGCACTGAGCGGCGATTCCCGCAGCATCATGCCGGCGAAGAACGCGCCCAGCGCCAGCGACACGTCGAACAGCTTCGTCGCCCCGAATGCGATGCACAGCGCGATCGCAAGCACGCCAAGACGGAACAATTCGCGCGAGCCGGTATGCGCGATGTAGTGCAGGATCCAGGGAATCACCCGGCGCCCCACCACCAGCATCAGCCCGATGAACACGATGATCTTGGCCAGGGTCAGCATCACGATGCCGGCAAGCCCGAAGCCGGCCTGCGCGGCCAGCGGCTCGAAGGCTGGCTTGTCACCGCTGGCGCCCTGAAGGCTTGCGATCGCCGGGAACAGCACCAGCACGAGCACCATCGCGAGGTCCTCGACGATGAGCCAGCCGACCGCGATGCGGCCGCGATCGGTCTCCATCAGGCGCCGCTCCTGCAGCGCGCGAAGCAGGACCACAGTGCTCGCGACCGACAACGCCAGTCCGAACACGAGTCCCGCACCGACGCTCCAGCCCATCAGCCATGAAAGGCCGAGTCCCATCAGTGTGGCGACCGCAATCTGCACGACGGCGCCCGGAACGGCGATGTGCCGGACGCTCAGCAGATCCTGGAGCGAAAAATGCAGGCCGACGCCGAACATCAGCAAGATAATGCCGAGTTCGGCAAGCTCGGTCGCAAGCGCCTGGTCGGCGACGAAGCCTGGCGTGAACGGCCCGACGGCAACGCCGGCGAGCAGGTAGCCGACAAGCGGCGGAATGCGGAACCGCTGCGCTATAGTTCCGAGTACGAAAGCTAGTCCAAGTCCGACGACGATGGTGGCGATGAGAGGTGTGTCATGCGGCATTTTTGCCTTTTGACACAGCGCGCGCGCCGGCGCACCGCGACCAAGTGAGGCGGCTCAGCGCGCGACGCCTGCCGCAATCGCGCCGTCAGATCGACCAATAATTTGGGTGCGCGTAGGGCCGCGAACGATCGCCCCAGTCGAATTCGTCGCCGTCGAACTCGCTCGGTCCGCTGGCGAGTTCGTCCTGCGTCACCTCGACACGAAAAGCCTGCCGCGCGGGATCGTATTTCAGCGCGCCCCACTGCACAGGATAATGGTGGTGCGTGCCGAGCAGCCCGCCGGTCCTGATCACGGCGTAGGCGACCGTGCCGGTCACCTTGTCGAGCATCAGCCGCTCGATCGAGCCGAGCTTCGCGCCGTCGCGCCCGTAGACGCAGACGTGCTCCACGCGATCACTGGGAACCATGGTGTGTTTCATGGCGTCCTCCCTGTTGTCTTGCGTGACGAGATTATAGGCCCGCGGACGCGCGGCGCCAACGATCGTTGCTATAACAGCTGCGACCGCACGGACTCCGCGCCTTCGCGGAGCAGCGGGAGCAACCGGTCGATCAGCTCCCCTGCCGGCACGCGGTCGACATGGGCGCCCATGTTGATGGCGGCGACGATCACGCCGTCGTAGCGGCGCACCGGAACCGAGATCGAGCGGAAATGCGGCTCTGCCTCGCGATCGACCAGCGAATAGCCTTGCTCGCGATCGGCTGTGATGCTGGCCAGCAGCGCCTTCGGATCGGTCACCGTCTGCGGCGTCAACATCTCGCGCTTCGTTGTCTTCAGGCGTGCGGCAAGCGCTGCATCATCGAACTGCCCCAGCATGGCGCGGCCGACCGAGGTGCAGAACGCCGGCAGCCGGTAGCCGATCTCGAGCCCCCCCGAAAACATCCGCGCCGGGCTGCTGCGTGCGACAAACACGACGTCGTCGCCGTCGAGCACCGCGAGCGAGGCGATTTCCTGCGCTGCCGTGGCGACGCGATCGAGCACCGGCTGAAGCACGGCGACGAGGTGGCTGGAGCGCAGGTAGGACGCCGCGAGCGTCAGTACGTGCGGGGTCAGAGAGAACAGCTTTCCGTCGCCGGCGACGAAGCCGCCGCGCTGGAGCGTGAACAGCATGCGGCGCGCGGTGGCGCGCGGCAGCTCTGCCGCCCGGGCGAGATCGCTCAGCGTCATCGGGCCGGTGGTCGTGCCGAAACATTGCAGCAGGCGCAGGCCGCGATCGAGGCTCTCGACGAAATCCGTCGCCCGCTCTTCGCTTTCGCTTCGCTTCAGCTTGGGCATAGGTCCGGGAACATCCTGCAAAATATTGCTTGCCGCCGGACCAAGGCATGGCATAATTCGCCCATTCGTTCAATAGGCGAACAAACGCCTCTCCGACAAAGGACGCACCCGCCATGATGAGCCAGGAGCAGAACGACCTGATCACCCGTACCGGTCCGAAGGACCCCTGCGGCAAGCTGATGCGGAGCTACTGGCAGCCGGCGGCGCTGGTCGACGAGCTGGAGGGCGCGCGCCCGATCCGTCCCGTCAAACTGCTCGGCGAGAATCTGGTGCTGTTCCGCGACGAGAGCGGACGCTACGGCCTGATCGACCGTCACTGCGCCCATCGCGGCGCCGACCTCGCCTTCGGACGTCTCGAACATGACGGCCTGCGCTGCGCCTTCCATGGCTGGCTGTTCGACGCCACCGGCCAGTGCATCGAGACGCCGGCCGAACCGAAGGATTCAAAACTCTGCCAGAACATCCGCCAGCGCTCCTATCCCGTGGTCGAGAAGAGCGGCATCCTCTGGGCTTATCTCGGCGAGGGTGAGCCGCCGGCGTTTCCGGAGCTCGACTGCTTTGTCGCGCCCGGCACGCACACTTTTGCGTTCAAGGGCCACATGGCCTGCAACTGGCTTCAGGCGCTGGAGGTCGGCATCGATCCCGCGCACGCCTCCTATCTGCACCGCTTCTTCGAGGACGAGGATACGTCGACGGCTTATGGCAAGCAGTTCCGCGGCGCCTCCGCCGGCTCTGATCTGCCGATGACAAAGATCCTGCGCGAATACGACCGGCCGATCATCAATGTCGAACACACCGAATATGGCCTGCGGCTGATCGCGCTGCGCGAGATCGACGAGGAGCGCACCCATGTGCGCGTCACCAACCAGCTCTTCCCGCACGGCTTCGTCATCCCCATGAGCACGGAAATGACGATCACGCAGTGGCACGTGCCGGTCGACGACGAGAACTGCTACTGGTACGCGATCTTCACCAGCTACACCAACCCGGTCGACAAGCAGAAGATGCGCGATCAGCGGCTCGAGCTCTATGAGCTGCCCGACTACAAGTCGCGCAAGAACCGCGGCAACGATTACGGCTTCGATCCGCACGAGCAGGCGACCGCGACCTACACCGGCATGGGCAACGACATCAACGTGCACGACCAGTGGGCGGTGGAATCGATGGGCGCGATCCAGGACCGCACCAAGGAGCATCTCGGCTCCAGCGACAAGGCGATCGTGCAGTACCGCCGCCTGCTACGGGCTGAGATCGAAAAGGTCGGCGGCGGCGAAAAGCCGATGCTGTTCCTGGACGAGAGCAGGGCGCGCAGCATCCAGGGACCGGCCACCATGGACGGCATCGGGCCGACCCAGGGTTGGGAGCTCTACTGGATGGAGGTCGACGTCAAGCGCCGCCGCGGCGCACCTTGGGCCGCGCCGGTGCCGAAGGAGATCGCGGACAACGTGCACCGGCTGACGGCGGCGGAGTGATAATGCCGTCAATCAGCGGCGGGCGCCACATACTTCACTGTCATGCCCCGCGAAGGCGGGGCATCCAGTACGCCGCGGCCTCTCGTGGACACGTCGCCGTCTCTGGAATACTGGATCGCCCGCCTTCGCGGGCGATGACAGCACGGACTGAAGGAGCAACCGAGTGACTTTCGTCGCGCGTCATGCGCTGTGGTCGGATGAGCAGAGGGACGCCGCAGCGCGCCTGCGCCGCATCGTCGAGGAAAAGAACCTCGAGGTCATCCGCCTCGCCTTCCCGGACCAGCACGGCATTTTGCGCGGCAAGACCATCATCGCCGCCGAGGCGATCGCCTCGCTGGAGAGCGGCTGCTCCATCACCACGACCATGCTCGCCAAGGACACCTCGCACCGCACGGTGTTTCCGGTGTTCACGTCAGGCGGCGGATTCGGCATGAAGGAGATGGAGGGCGCGGCCGACGTGTTGATGGTCGCCGACCCAACCACGTTCCGCGTGCTGCCATGGGCGCCCGCGACGGGCTGGGTGCTCTGCGATCTCTATTTTGGCGACGGCCGTCCCGTGCCGTTCGCGACCCGCGGCCTCTATCGCAAGGTGCTCGATGATCTCAGCGGCCGCGGCCACGATTTCGTCGCCGGCCTCGAGGTTGAATTCCACATCTTCAAGCTCGACGACGCGCATATGCGGCCCGAGGATGCCGGCCAGCCCGGCACGCCGCCGTCGGTGAGCCTGCTCAGCCACGGCTATCAATACCTCACCGAGCAGCGCTTCGATCAGATGGAGCCGGTGCTGGAGATCCTGCGCCGCGATATCGTCGCGCTCGGACTGCCCTTGCGCTCGGTCGAGGTCGAGTTCGGGCCGAGCCAGTGCGAATTCACCTTCGCGCCGAAGAAGGGGCTGGAGCCCGCCGACAACATGGTGCTGTTCCGCTCTGCCGTGAAGCAGATCGCGCGCCGCCACGGCTATCACGCCACCTTCATGTGTCGGCCGAAACTGCCGAATATGTTCGCGAGCGGCTGGCACCTGCACCAGTCGATCGTCTCGCGCGCGTCTGGCGAAAATCAGTTCATGACGAAGGACGGCAGCGAGCCGCTCAGCGCGTTCGGCCGGGCGTACCTTGCCGGCCTGCTCGACCACGCCCGCGCCTCGACCGTGTTCACCACCCCGACCATCAACGGCTACAAGCGCTACCGCTCCTATTCGCTGGCGCCGGACCGGGCGATCTGGGGCCGCGACAATCGCGGCGTGATGATCCGCGTGCTCGGCGGCGCCAATGATGCCGCAACGCGCTTGGAGAACCGCATCGGCGAGCCCGCCGCCAATCCCTATCTCTACATGGCCTCCCAGATTCTCTCGGGCCTCGACGGCGTCGACCGCAAGCTCGACCCCGGCCCGTCCGCCGACACGCCCTACGAGACCAAGGCGCCGCCGTTGCCGAAGAGCTTGCGCGATGCGGTCGCCGCGCTGAAGGACGATCCGTTCTTCCGCGAGAAGTTCGGGCCTGAGTTCGTCGACTACTACACCCACATCAAGAATGCCGAGATCGACCGCTTCCTGTCAGAGGTGACCGACTGGGAGCACCGCGAATATTTCGAGGTGTTTTGAGGGAGATACGTCTCACGCCCGCGTGAGGCGACTTCGTCCGGTCTGTTCCGACGACATCACGGCGCTCGCCGACGAAGCCATTTTCCCTGTCCCTCGAAAACGGCCGGAAAGACTGGGGGCCTAATATCCTGCATATGATCAACAGTGGAGTTCGATCATGTGGGTTCAATTGTTCAGCCTGATCTACCGCCTGTCCTGCCGGACCACCTTGGTTGAAATCGGCACCCACCACCTGGCGCGTTAGTCGCCGGCGCCAGCGATTTGGGTAAGACATATTGACCGGATAACCGGGCTTCTCAGGCGCAAGCTGGTTCACCAGCGATAGCCGAGCGTTGCGATGACGGTCAGCGGCGCGCCGCGGTAGCAGTAACCGACCTGGCACGTGGTGTAGTGCAGATTGAACAGGTTCTTGGCATTGACCTGGAACTGGAGGCCCTTCAGCTCCTTCATCGCCTGGCCAAAATCATATTTCAGCGCCGCGTCGATCAGGGTTACCGAGCTGTTCTTGAACGTGTTCGCATCATCGCCGTAGCTCCAGGACATGTAACGCGCGCCGCCACCGACGCTCAATCCTGCAAACGGTCCGGCCAGCGGCAGGGCGTAGTTCGCCCACAGCGTCGCGGTATGCGGGGGATTGCCCGAGGGAAACTTGCCAATCAGCGAGTCGTCAGCGGCCTGCTTGGTCACCATGTCGAGATAGGTGTACGACGAGGTGATGTCGAAACCACCGCCCAGGCTGGCAAGCGCCTGCAATTCGAAGCCGCGGCTTTGAATCTCGCCACGCTGGACCGTCACGCCCGTCCCCGTCGTGACCAGGCCGCCGTCCTGGGTCAAATCGAACACCGCCGCGGCAATGAAGCTCCTCGTGCCCTGCGGCTGGTACTTCACACCGACTTCGGTCTGCTTGCCGGTGGTCGGCTTGAAGAAGGCGCCCGACGGATCGACGCCGAGATTGGGAAAGAACGAGGTCGAATAGGCAACGTAAGGCGCAACACCGGAATCGAACACATAGGTCAGCCCGGCTCGCCCGCTATAGGCCTGATCGGACTGCGTCTGCCGCGTCAGCGCGAACAGATCCTCGCCCGTGGTGCTGACCCAGTCGCTGCGGCCGCTCAATGTCAGGATCCAGTGATCGAGCCTGGCCTGGTCCTGAACATACACGCCGGACTGGGTTTGCCGCTGGGCCGTCGAGGACGAGATCGCGGGATCGGGAATGGATTCCGGCGCGTAGACCGGCGCGGCCAGGTTGAGATCGGAGACGCCGAAGCCGAATCCCTGCTTGTCGTTGAACTTCGACGCGGTGTAGTCGGTGCCGACCAGGAGCGTGTGCTGCACGGGCCCGGTCGATAGCCTGGCCTCGACCTGGTTGTCCATAATGGCCGATTGCAGCGTGTCGTGGACGTAGCCGGTGTAGCGTGAGACGACATTGCCCACCGGCGCGCCGAGAAAGCCCACATAGCGGGTGACCGCGTCGACATCGACGTAGCGGAATTTCTGGCGGACGGTCACGGCGTTGTTGAACGCATGCTCGAACAGATAGCCCACGCGTCCCTGCTCCTGGTCGAGCGAATTGTAGGACGGGCTGCCCGTGAAGATGTCCGTGGCGGTGCCGGTGCCCGTGGAGTAGGTGAACATGGATCCGGGCGTCTTCGACTTCTGATAGGACCCGAGAATCGTCAGGGTCGTCGATTGATCCGGCTTCCAGGTGACGGCGGGCGCGATGTAGGTCCTGTTATCCTTGCCGCCGGGCACGAACACGTTCGCGTCACGCATCACGCCGGTCAGCCGATACGAAAACTGACCGTTGGCATCGACCGGACCCGAAAGATCGAAATTGCCCTGGACGCGATCGCGGTCGCCAAACACCGTTTGCACCTCGTGAAACGGCTGGCTGGTCGGCAGCTTGCTCGACAGATCGATCAGTCCGCCCGGCGAGCCGAGCCCGTAGAGTGCCGAGCTCGGCCCACGGACCACGGTGATGCTGTCGACCCCATAAGGCTCGGTCTTGAACACGCTGAGACCTGCTCCGACGAGGCGCAATCCGTCGAGATAAACGCCGTTATAAGTGATGTCGAAGCCGCGGATCGCGATCGCGTCGAAACGCGGATCGTAGCCTGAAGCATCGATGCGGACGCCGGGTTCATAGCCAACTGCCTCCGTCAGCGTCTGGACGGCGCGGTCGTTGAGTTCCTTGCGCGTCACGACCGAGATCGACTGCGGCGTCTCGAGCAACGGCGTGTTGGTCTTGGTACCCGCCGAGCTGCTGTCTGCAACATAGCTGCTCTCGCTCGACGCGTTGGCGCGACCGGCACCGGCCTCGCGCGCGCCCGAATTTCTGGCTGGCGCGGGCCCGGCATTGCGTTGCGTCGCGATGCGGCCGCGCGACGACTGCGAAGCTCGCTGAGCGGGCTGGGTGCGCGGACGCGCCTGGATCGGTGCCTCCACCGTGACGGGAGGCAATGTCGCCGCCGTCGACGTTGCATTGGTCCCGGAGGTCTGTGCGACCGACGGCGTTGCGTGCAGGACTATTCCCAGGCCGGCCGCTCCCAGACCAGTTCTCGCCATCCGTTCCCAGCCGAGCATCCGCCCGTCGTTGCGCGTCATTGTCTTCCCCGAGTTCCGTGTTCGAACAACCCGGGAGTAACCAGATCGAGGCGCACACCGCCTTTGCGCGCGCGCAAATCACCTTTGATCGCACGTGGAGGCGTTCAAGTTTACTGACAGTGGCTCGGCGAATAGCCGAAGTGCCTGCGGAATGCCGTCGCGAAATTGGCCGGATGGGCATAGCCGACCCGAAAGGCCGCCTCGGTGACCGACAACCGTTGATGAATCAGAAGGTCACGTGCGGCATCGAGTCGGCGGGCCCGCAAATAGTCGATCGCGCTCTCGCCATACGCCATCTGGAATTTCTGGTTGAAGGACCGGCGGCTCAGCCCCGCATTCCGCGCCAGTTCGTCGATGCTCCAGGGATAAGCGAGATCGGCATCCATGCGCGCCTTGACCGATTGCAACCGCACCCGCTGGAGGTCGGCTGCAGGATCGAGCGCGATCCCGCGCTTGCCGAACAAGGCGTGGACCACGATCTCGGCGGCATGCGCCGACAGCAGCAATTGCGTCGCGTTTCCGGCCACCGGTGGCGAGAACATTTCTGCCGCGAGGGCCTGCACACGCGGAGACGCCGTGACAGAGACGATGGCCGTGCCCAACGCGTCGGTCTTGAACAGCGCCCGAACCTCGTCGCCGAGTCCAAGCCCGTCGATGGAGGCTTGCGGAAGCGCCAGGCCGATCGCGGGACGTTCGCCGCAGCGAACCGAGCCTCCTACGGCGACGGATTCGCGCACGGCAATCGCCGTCATCTGCCCTGCACCGGTTGTGCGCGTCAGAATGCCGCGGCCTGCGCCTTCATCGAGCGCAACGGAGATGAACAAGCCCGGCCCTACGATCGCTGGCCGATCGGGATCGGCGCGAAACTCACCTCTGATGAACACACAGCCCGGGAAATCCAGCCACTGAGGCGCTGTCGAAGCGCCTCGCTGTGCGGAGCCGATGATGTCGTCGTCAGGCCGTCCGGCAATTTGATTGTAAAAGTCCTGCATCGAATCCGCTACGCCGCGACATTGGCGGCTGGCGGCAACGCACTCAAGACCTCTGCGCGCAGTTTGGAGAGCTTCGAAACTGACGTCCTCGACGAGGTTCTGCGCGCGCGGCGATCCTGCACGGCAGTCAGATCCAGGAGCGCGTCAGATGCCCAGATATTTGTGCTGGAGATCCGGCTCGGCCATCAGCTCGACGGACGTGCCGCTCCACACCGTCTTGCCGCGCTCGATGATGTAGTGGCGGTCGCAGATGCGGGCGAGGTGGTCGACGTTCTTGTCGACGACCAGGATCGACTGTCCCCGGCTCTTCAGCAGCGACAGGCAATTCCAGATTTCTTCGCGGATCAGCGGCGCAAGGCCTTCGGTCGCTTCGTCCAGGATCAGCAGTTTCGGATTCGTCATCAACGCGCGGCCAATCGCGAGCATCTGCTGCTCGCCGCCGGAGAGCTGGTTGCCCATGTTGGAGGCACGTTCGGCGAGGCGCGGAAACATCACGTAGATCGCGGCGAGCGTCCAGGGATTGGGGCTAGCGAAGCGATCGGCCGCGGCCGCCACCAGGTTTTCGCGCACGGTGAGGTTCGGGAAGATCTGGCGCCCCTCAGGAACGAGACCGACGCCGAGTTTTGCAATTCTGTAGGATGGAAGCTGCCGCACTTCTGCGCCGGCGAAGCGGATCGTGCCTGATCGTGCCGGTGTCAGGCCCATGATGGAGCGGATGGTGGTCGTCTTGCCCATGCCGTTGCGGCCCATCAGCGAGACCATCTCGCCCGGCTTGATCGACAGCGACAGGCCGAACAGCACCTGGGAGAGGCCGTAGCAGGTCTCGATGCCGTCGACGTTGAGCAGCGTGTCAGCCATCGCCTTTTCAGACATGGTGCGTCACCACGTGCTGGTCGCCGAGATAGGCGCGCTTGACGTCCTCGTTGGCGCGGATCGCGGCCGGATCGCCCGAGGCGATGACGCGGCCATAGACCAGCACCGAGATGCGGTCGGCCAGCGCGAACACCGCCGGCATATCGTGCTCGACCAGCACGATCGAGACTTCCTTCCGCAGCTCCTGAAGCAGTTGCACCATGCGCTGGGATTCGGTGACGCCAAGACCCGCCATCGGCTCGTCCAGCAGCAGCAGCTTCGGCTTGCTCGCGAGCGCGACCGCGAGTTCGATCTGGCGGCGCTCGCCATGGCTGAGCCTGGACACCAGGACATCGGCGCGATGGCCGAGCCCGACGCGGTCGAGCGCGGCATGGGCGGCATCGCGCAGGCCCTTCTCCTTGCGCGCATTGGCGAAGAAGCGGAACGAGTGGCCTGCATGCGCCTGCGCCGCCAGCGCGACATTGTCGGCGGCGGTGAAGTCGAGCAGCAGCGAGGTGATCTGGAACGAACGGGCGAGCCCCAGCGCGCAGCGGCGATAGGCCGGCAGATAGGTGATGTCGCGACCGCCGAGCGAGACGCTGCCGGAATGCGGTTCGAGGTGCCCTGTGAGCTGACTAATCAGCGTGGTCTTGCCGGCACCGTTCGGGCCGATGATGGCGTGCAACTCGCCGCTAGCTACGTCGAGCGAGACGTTGTCCGTCGCAACGATGCCGCCGAAGCGGCGCACCAGTTTTTCGACGCGGAGCAGCGGTTCAGCCACGATTGAGCCTCCCGAGCAGGCCCATGATGCCGCCGCGGCCGAACAGCACGATCAGCAGCAAGAGCGGGCCCATGATCAGCGCCCAGTATTCGGTGATCTGCGACAGGAATTCTTCCAGCAGCAAAAACACCACCGCGCCCATCACCGGGCCGAACAGCGTGCCCATGCCCCCCAGGATCACCATCACCATGAGGTCGCCGGAGCGGGTCCAGTACATCACGGCCGGGCTGATGAAATCGGTGTTGTTGGCGAGCAGTGCGCCGGCAAGGCCGCACATCATACCGGAGATGACGAAGCAGACGAGCTGGTAGCGTTTTGCCGGAAAGCCGATCGCCTGCATCCGCTGCTCGTTGGAGCGCAGGCCCTGCAAGACGAGCCCGAAGCGCGAATTGGTGATGCGCCAGATCAGGACGATCACGGCGAACAGGCAGGCGAGGCAGAGATAATAGAACTGCGTGCGGTTCGACAGGTTGATCAGGCCGGAGAAGTCGCTGCGCTTGTAGACGGTGAGACCGTCGTCGCCGCCGTAACGCGCGAGGCCCGAGGCGACATAATAGGCCATCTGCGCGAAGGCCAGCGTGATCATGATGAAGTAGACGCCACGCGTACGAAGGGAGAGCGCGCCGATCACCAGGGCGTAGATCGCGGAAGCTGCGAGTGCGACCGGGAACTGGATGAAGCCGCTTCCGACGCCTTCCTGCGCGAGCATGCCGACCGCGTAGCCGCCGATGCCGAGATAGGCGGCGTGGCCGAAGCTCATCATGCCGCCAAAACCCATGATGAGGTTGAGGCTCGCGGCCGCCAGCGCCAGGATGACGATGCGGGTAAACAGCGTCAGGATGAAGATGTTGCCGGACAGCTGCGAATAGAGCGGCAGCAGCACGAGGCCCGCCAGCATCAGGGCCGTGACGGCCTTGCTCACAGTGAAAGCCTTCATCGACGGTTGGCCGGAAACAGCCCCTCCGGGCGCACCACCAGCACGATCGCCATCAGCAGATAGATCAGCATGGACGACAGTGCGGGCGCGGCGGTGGAGGCGGCGGCGCCGCTCAGCACCTGCCGCAACAGGTTGGGCAGGAAGGCGCGGCCGAGCGTGTCGATCATGCCGACGAAGATCGCGGCGAGGAACGCGCCACGGATCGAGCCGATGCCGCCGATCACGATGATGACGAAGGCGAGGATCAGGATGTTCTCGCCCATGCCGATCTGCACGGTGAGGATCGGCGCCTGCATCAGGCCGGCGAGGCCGGCGAGCGCGGCGCCCAGGCCGAACACCAGCGTATAGAGCAGCTTGATGTTGATGCCGAGCGCACCGATCATCTCGCGGTTGGAGGCGCCGGCGCGGATCAGCATGCCGATGCGGGTGCGCATCACGCCGAGATAGAGCAGCAGCGCGACCAGCAGCGCCACCACGATGATGGCGAGACGATAAGCGGGATAGTGGATGCCGGGCAGGATCGGCACCGGCACCGTGAGCCAGGCCGGCAGCGGCAGCGCAAGCCCGGCCGGACCCCAGATCAGCCGCACGGCTTCATTGAAGAACAGGATCAGGCCGAAGGTCGCGAGCACGTGGTCGAGATGGTCGCGCCCGTAGAGATGCCGCAGCGCCGACATCTCCAGCACGATGCCGAGCACCAGAGTCGCGCCGAGCGCCAGCAGCGCACCGAGCAGGAAGCTGCCGGTCCAGGCCGCAAAGGTCGCGGCGAAATAGGCGCCCATCATGTAGAGCGAGCCGTGCGCGAGGTTGACGAGATCCATGATCCCGAACACCAGCGTCAGGCCGGCGGCGAGCAGGAACAGGAGCAGGCCGAACTGCAATCCGTTCAAGAACTGTTCGACGACGAGCAGCATCAAAACTCTTTCAGGCGCACGCGGTGTCGCGCCGATGTTCGAACACGGTCGCCATCAGTGAAAGAGCTCCCCCTGCCTCTTCAAGGCGGAAAAATGGGTAATGGCAGTATCGTTCCGAGGCAAGAGCGATTCAACACCAGACATGCACTTTGTTGCATGCCGGTGCATGCGATCGAAATTGGCCTTGCAAGAAGGCTGCCGCACAGGATGGGTCAACCTGCCGCACCCAAACGATCGCCCTCCCCCAGGCATGCCTGGGAGAGGGCGCGAAGGTCGACGGAAGTAGGAGAAGGCGTCTAGTGCGACGTCATCTGCCGGGGGAGATCATCCGGCTCGGCCAGCACGCTGTTGGCCGTCGAGGCTTCCAGCGCCGCCATACGGAACAGATAGGCGAGCGTTGCCAATCCGGTGTCTTCCGCCATCTGCGCCAGCTCGAGCGCCATGTCGGACATGTAGCCGAGATTCTCGTCCTTGGTCTGCGCCATGATCTGGCTGTCCCGCATCATGTTCGACATTTCAGGCGCTCTTTCGTTGTGCGGCAGCAAGGCCGCAGAGGTTGGCACGGGCGACGGCGTCCAGACGCGGGCCGTCTTGTTGTACGATCGAATCCATGCCGATGCGATCATGCAGGGCATCGAGGGTCTCGCGGCGAATGTCGATGGTCGCCGCCATGGTCCAGGCGTTCTCCACCAGCGCGGGCAGACCAAGCGGCGTCACGACGAAGCCGGCCTCATGGAAGCGCGGCAGCCACCAGGTCTCCATGATCGCGCTGACCTGCGCGATTCCCTGATCGAGGCAGAACTCCTGCACCGCTGCCATCAGTTGCAGGTTGAGAGTGCCGTCGCGGCGATCGCGCACGACAAAGTAGCGCGACCATTCCCAGACCAGCGGATTCGCAGGGCAGCCGCGAACCGATGCCAGATGCGGGAAGACCTCGCTCATCATCGAGGGTTTGGTGGTGGGGTAGAGCCGGTGACCGCCGACGACGCGCCGGCCTTCCAGCGCGAGCAGATAGACGGTGTCCTCGTCGTCGTAGGAATCGACCTCGCGGCAATCAGGCCGGCGCAGCGTCTCCCAGTGCCGCTCCTCGACGAAGATGTCGTGGCGTAGTCGGAAGTGCTGCTCGAGTACGTCTTCGTAAAGGTGGCGATTGACCGAAGAAATTGCGTGAATCATGAAAACCCCCATTCAGCCGGAATGAGGGGCAGCCTCTGCGAAAAGAGGCAGGTTCGATATTGGGAAATTTCCCAGTACGTCGCTTAGGGATTGATGAGCTTGTTGCGAATCGCCAGTGCAACCGCATGCGTACGGTTGACGGCGCCGAGTTTGCGCGCGGCGGTTGCAAGATGCTCTTCTGCGGTGCGCTGCGTGATGTGCAGGATCTCGCCGATCTCCCAGGCCGACTTGCCCTGCGAGGCCCAGGCGATCACCTCGCGCTCTCGCGGGGTGAGACGCGTCGACAGATGCGGCGCCGGATCCAGCAGGCGGCGAATATGGTCGAAGCCATACATTGCCATCAGGTGCAGTGCCGGCTTGCTGCGGGGATTGAGGTCGAGATGGACGCCGCCGAGCGACACCGCCGCCTCGTAGCCGGTGAGCCCGTGGATCGGCACGATGAAGCCGCGCGACATGCGAAAATCGCCGGCGCGGTTCATCACCTCGGCCGCGCTCGGCTCGAGCTCGGCATCATAGGGCGCTTCCGACCACTCGAACGGATTGACCGATTGCCGGCACAGCCGCACCACGGGGTCGACGCGGTCGTAATTGTTCTGGGTGTAGAGATTGAACCATCCTGCCGGCCAGCGCTTGGCGAGCACCATCTGCGCGAACCGCTGATCGGGATTCGGCAACCCCGTCACGATGATGGTCTCGAAGCCGAAGCGACCGAACGCCGCCTCAAGCGCATTCATGGCGTCCGGTACCTTGCGATAGGTCCCCAGGCCTTCGATGAAGTCGAGCGCTTCCCGGCCATAATCTACGGCGTCTACGGCGGACATCGGTGCGTTTCCTGAGCCTCGCCGTCGGTATAGCACGTATTTGGGAGCTGCCTCAATTCGCTGCTTCCGTAGTTTACCGGCCCTCGTCTGCACCCGAGATTTAATCTACTTGTGGAGGAAGTGACGTCAAGTTACACCTATGGCGTCTGAAGCGGGAAAATCACGATGGAAGACGAGGACATCGCCCTCAACAGCGTGCTCGGCCTGGAACTCAACCGCGTGTTTTTCGCCGTCCGCGAAACGGCAAACAAGCAGAAGATCATCGAGTACGCGCGCGAAGTGCTGCAGCGCGAACGCGCGGAGCGGCCCGGCAGCGCGTCGCCCGAGAGCCCGGCGAGCTAGAACGCGGTTACAGGTGAGGCATACGTTCTGCGCGAGCGGCGCCCTTCCATTCGAACGTGCCGATTTTGGCCGAAACATTCTGACTGCGAAGTTAATCAGCAATTGTTGCCGGTGAGCGAGCTGCGCTCTTACCCTCCCCTGGAGGGGGAGGGTGAAGCGCCGCCCGCTCCGTCGCACACTTGCCGCTGGATGACATCACGGCTCTCGTGAGATGATCGCCACCACGATCCTCTTTGGGATGCCCACGACATGATGACGCTGCGCCAGGTTGAAGTGATCCGTGCCGTGATGGTGACGGGTACCATCGGCGGCGCGGCGAAGCTGCTCAACGTGTCGGCGCCGGGGATCAGCCGGCTGGTCAAATACACCGAGCGCACGCTCGGCATCCGCTTCTTCCAGCGCCAGAACGGGCGCTATTTCCCGACGCCGGAAGCCGAGAACATCTTTGAGCAGATCAACGGCGTCTACAAGAAGGTCGACGACCTCTCCGAGCTCATCTCCAAGATCGGCCGCGGCGGTTTGTCGGAATTGCGCATCGGCTCGGTGCCGAGCATCTCCCAGGTGATGGTGCCGCGCGCGATCGAGCGCGTCCGGCGCCGCTATCCCGATCTCGGCATCGACATCAACATCCTCAAGCTCGAGGAAGCCATCGACTACCTCCTGCTCGGCCGCGGCGAGTGCGTGGCGATGAGCTACCGGCTCGAGCATTCCGGGCTCGACTTCATGCCGCTCGCCTCGGGTGAGCTCTATTGCATCGTGCCGCCGGGTCACGAGCTTGCCGGCCGCAAGCAGGTCTCGGCCGCCGAGATCACCCGCTATCCGCTGATCGGCATCGATCCCAACGATCCCTACGGCCGGATCATGGCCGGGATCTTTGCGCGCCACCGGCTCGACTACAACATCACGATCCGCGCGCGCTTCGGCACCACGGTGTGTGCGCTGGTGAAGGCGGGGCTCGGCATCGCCATCATCGACCAGTTCACGGTGGCCCATGGCGGCTATCCGGGAATCGAGCTGTTGAAGATCACCGAGCCGACGCGGTTCGAGACCTATATCGCGGTGAAGCGCGGCGCGCCGCTGTCGCTCCATGTCGAGTATTTCATCGAGTCCCTGCGCGCCGAGATGCGCGCGGTGGAGCCGTCCCGCAGCGAGGGCAACGCCGCCCCGGCACGCGCGCGGAAGAAATAACATTATGTTAGGTTTGCCCAATAAATGGGTAATTGTGTTAGGCACGGGAAAGGCTATCGTCGCAACTGGAAGCCCCCTTGGAATTGTGCGGATTTCCCCGCTAATGGCCAGGACCCAACGCTCCCAACGAGACGATAGCCAACCATGTCCAAGCGCGGATACGCCGCCAGCAAGAAGCTTCTCACCGGCCTAATCGGGGCGCCGATCGCGCATTCCGCCTCCCCTGCCATGCACGAGCGGGCCGCCGAGGCGCTCGGCCTGCGCGGTCACTACCAGCTCATCGAGGTCGCCGGCGCCGATGCGGCCGGGCTCCGCATGATGCTCGAGGGCGTGCGGCGGCTCGGCTTTGCCGGCGTCAACGTGACTTACCCTTACAAGGAAGCGGTGGTCCCGCTGCTCGACGAGCTGGCGCCGGGCGCGGCCGCCATGGGCGCGGTCAACACCGTCGTCGTCAGGGACGGCCGGCTGATCGGCCACAACACCGACACGACCGGGTTTGCGCGCGCGGTCGCGCCGCTGTTGGCACCGTCCGGAAATGCAGTCGCCGTGATCGGAACGGGCGGCGTCGGCAAGGCAATCGCCTTTGCGCTGGCGAGCCTGAAGGTCTCCGGCCTCCGCATTTTCGACAGCGAGACGGCGCGCGCCGAAAAGCTCGCTTCATTGCTTGCCAGGCACGGCGGCGCCACGGTGGCGAAAAGCGTCGAGGACGCGCTCGATGGCGCAACCGGCCTCGTCAACGGCACGCCGGTCGGCATGCTGCCGAACCGGGGCATGCCGGTCCCGGCGGCCTTGCTGCACGAGAAAATGTGGGTCGCGGACGCCGTCTATTCGCCGCTGATCACGCCGCTGCTGGCGGCGGCACAGGCCAAGGGCGCGCGGATCATGACCGGGCGGGAGCTCGCGATCTACCAGGCCGCTGACGCCTTCGAATTGTTCACCGGCCTTGCCCCATCGACCGAGGTCATGGGAGAGGCATTTGACGAGGTGATGGCGGCACGAAGCGCGGCCTACCACGCCGCGTAACCGAAGCGGCCGGACACAAGGCCGCGGACAACATCAACGAAAAATGGGAGGAGTGACCATGAAATCGACCCTAGTGGCAGGCGCCTTGCTTGCCTTCGCGACTGCAACCAGCGTCCATGCGCAGGCGATCAAGCTCGCCGACGTCGCCGAGCTCTCGGGCGGCGGCGCCACCGTCGGCACCAACTGGAAGAACGGCATCGACCTCGCGATCGAGGAGATCAACGCCAAGGGCGGCGTGCTCGGACGCAAGCTGGAGGTCACCCATGCCGATTCGCAGTCCAACCCCGGCGTTGCCCGCGCCCAGGTGCAGAAGGCGCTCGACGCCGAGCCCTATGTGCTGCTCGGGCCCGGCTATTCCGGCTCGGTCAAGGTGACGGCGCCGCTCGCGGCCGAGGCCGGCATCGCTCAGATCATGGGCGGCGAAGCCGCCGAGCTGACGCAAGCCGGCAACAAGTTCCTGTTCCGCACCTCGTTCGGCCAGCAATCGTCGATGCCGAAGGTCGCAAAGTACATCCACGACGACATGAAGGCGAAGACGGTCGCGGTGGTCTGGGTCAACAACGACTTCGGCCGTGGCGGACGCGACGTCGTCGTGAAGGAACTCGACCGGCTTGGTTCCAAGGTGGTCGCCGATCTCTCGACTGAAGCGGGACAAGCCGACTTCGCCGCCGACGTCGGTAAGATCAAGGCCGCCAATCCCGACGCCGTGTTCGTCTACCTGAATGAAGAAGAGAGCGCGCGCATCCTGAAAGAGCTGAAGCGCCAGGGCGTCACCGCGCCGCTGATGGGCGAGACCACGCTGATCGGCCAGAAGGTGATCGAGCTCGCCGGCGATGCCGCCAACGGCGCGCGCGGCCATGTCGGCCTCACCACGGACGCACCGGTCGACCTGATCAAGGCGTTCCGCGACAAGTTCGCCAAGAAGTACAATTACGTGCCCGACCATAACGGCCTGAAGGGCTATCTCGCCGTCTACATGGTGAAAGCCACCACCGAGAAGATGGGGAAGGTCGACAGCAAGGCGTTCGCCGACACGCTGCACGGCCTGACCATCAAGGCCGCGGACGAGCCGGGCATCCTGATGGACGTCACCTTCAGCGAGACCGGCGACATCGACCGGCAGAGCTTTCTGGTCGAGGTGGTCGAAGGCAAGCAGGTGGTGAAGCAGGTGCTGCCGAAGGTGAAGTGACGATCTTCGCTCTCCCCGCGCCCGTCCCGCCGAAGCTTCAGCGAAGGCGGATGCGGCGAGAGATCTCTCCTCTCCTCTCCCTCTCCCCGCTCTTCGCGGGGAGAGGGGCGGGGTGAGGGGTGATTCTGCAAGGACGGTGAGAGATGGGCTCGCGGATAGTGCCCCTCACCCCGCCCTCTCCCCGTAAGAACGGGGCGAGGGAGACGACAGAGCTGGGCGAGGGACAGGAGAGGGGAAAATGTCCAATCTGTTCGATCTTCTGGTCGCGGGACTAGCCACTGGCGCGATCTATGCGCTGGTCGCGGTCGGCTTCACGCTGCTGTGGCAGACCTCGCAGACCATCAATTTCGCGCAAGGCGAGTTCGTGATGCTGCCGGCGTTCCTGATGCTGGCGGCGATGCATGCCGGCGCGCCGTTCTGGCTTGCGATCATCCTCGGCATCCTGCTCTCGATGCTCCTGCTGGGCCTCGCCTTCAAGATGCTGCTGGTCGATCCGATGATGCGCCATGGCGTGCTGCCGCTGGCGATCGCGACGATGGCGCTCGCGATCGGCATCAAGGAGGCCGTGAAGCAGTTCTTCAGCGCGGAGGCCTCGCCCTTCCCATCGATCGTGCCGACCGGTGATATCTCCATTCTCGGACATGCCGTCTCGCTGCAAAGCATCGGCGTCCTCGTCCTCGCCATTCTTGCCGTCTTCGGCCTGACGAGCCTTCTCAACCGCACGTCGCTCGGTCACCAGATGCAGGCGGCGGCGCAGAACCCGACGGTGGCGCGCATCATCGGCGTCCCGGTCGAGCGCATGATCCTGCTGACGTTCCTGATCAACGCCTTCCTGGTCGCGCTGGCGTCGCTTTTGATTACACCGATCTACCTCGCAAAATTCTCCTCCGGCGAAGTGCTGGGCCAGGCCGCCTTCATCGCCGCGATCGTCGGCGGCTTCAACCAGGTGCGCGGCGCCATCGCCGGCGGCCTCCTGATCGGCGTGCTCGACAATCTCGCAGCCGCCTATGTCTCGACGCAGTACCGCGCCGCCGTTCCGATGATCTTCCTGATCGCCGTCATCCTGTTCCGGCCGCAGGGCTTGCTCGGCCGCGCCGAGGAGCGCACCGTATGAGCGGCTTCGCCAAACCGTTGAAGATCGCGCTCGGCCTCATCGTCATTGCCGGCCTGATCATCGTCCCCATGAACTTCAACCGCTACGGCCTGTTCATCCTGAGCCAGTGGGCGGTGATGAGCATCGCCGCGATGGGGCTCAATTTGACACTCGGCTATGCCGGCCAGGTCTCGCTGGCGCAAGGCGCCTTCGTCGGGATCGGCGCCTATGCGGCAGCGATCATGACGACCCATGGCTGGCCGCTGCCGGCGGCGATCGTGGTCGCGATTGCCTTGAGCTTCGCGGTCGGCTGGGTGCTCGGCTATCCCGCGCTGCGCGTGCAGCACCATTACCTCGCCTTCGTCACCCTCGCCTTCTCCACCCTCGCCTTCCTGGTGTTCCGCAACGAAAGCTGGCTCACCGGCGGCATCTACGGCATCTCCAACATTCCCCGGCCGCACATCTTCGGCATCGCGACCAACAAGCCGCTGCCGTTCTATTATGTCTGCCTCGGCTCGCTTGCGATCGTGTCGCTCGCGGTGTGGTGGCTGATCCTCTCGCCCTGGGGCCGCGCCTTCATGGCATTGCGCGAAAATCCGCTGCGCGCGCAGTCGCTCGGCGTCGACACAAGGCGCTATACGCTGATGGCCTTCGCGATCGGCTCGGCGCTCGGCGGCGTTGCCGGCGCGCTGTATGCGCCGCTGACGCAATATATCGATCCCGTGCCGTTCAACCTGTCGCTCTCGCTCGACCTCTTGATGATGGTGATCGTCGGCGGTGCCGGCTTCTACTTCGGCCCCTTCCTCGGCGCGATGATCGCGGTGCTGTTGCCGGAATGGCTGCGCTTCACGGAAGGGTATTATCTGATGCTCTACGCGGTCGCGGTGATGCTGCTGTTGATCTGGTCGCCGACCGGCATTCTGGGAATTCTCGATCGCTATCTCGCCGAGCGCCGCACCAAGGCGGCCTCCGCGCTGCGGGCCGTGGCAAAGTCCCGGCTGGAGACGGTGCAATGAGCGCGGTCCTGGAAGTCACCGGCATCAAGAAGAATTTCGGCGGCATCAGCGCGGTCGACGGCGTCTCATTCGACGTCCGCGAGGGCGAGATCCTCGGCCTGATCGGCCCGAACGGCTGCGGCAAGTCGACCCTGTTCAACTGCATCCTCGGCCAGCTCACACCATCAGGCGGCGAGGTCAAGCTCGACGGCAAGGTGGTCACGGGCCTGCGTCCTGCCGAGCTCAACAAGCTCGGGGTCAGCCGCACCTTCCAGCTCCTGCAGGTCTTCCCAAAGCTCTCGGTGCGCGAGAACCTGATCCTCGCAGGGCAGGAGCACCAGGGCAATATGGCCTCGCGCCTGGTCGGCCGCTCCGATGCCGGGTTGACCGAGGTCGCCAACCAGATGATCGGCTTCTTCAAGCTCGACCATCTCGCCGACGAGCCGGCCGGCGGGCTCTCCTATGGCCAGCAAAAACTGCTCGATGCCGCGATGGCCTTCATGGGCGGCCCGCGCCTCGTCCTGCTCGACGAGCCCGCCGGCGGCGTCAACCCGTCGATGCTGTCGGACCTGAAGGACCGCCTGGTCGCGATCAACCGCGAGAAGAACGCCACCTTCGTCGTGATCGAGCACAACATGGAATTCGTGATGTCGCTGTGCTCGCGCGTGATGGTGATGGCGGAGGGCAAGGTGCTGGCGATGGGGCGGCCGGACGAAGTGCGGAAAAATCCCGCCGTGATCGAAGCCTATCTCGGACATTAGGAAGCCATCATGAGCGACCCGATCCTCTCGGTTCACAATCTCGTCGGCGGCTACGGCAAGATGACGATCCTGAACGGCACCACCTTCGCCGTGCCGCAGGCCACCATCACCACCATCATCGGTCCCAACGGGGCCGGCAAGTCGACGGTGTTCAAGGCGATCTTCGGCCTGTTGAAGCTGCGCGAAGGCAAGATCAGCTTTGCCGGCCGTGACGTCACCAATCTAAGTCAGCGCGCGCTGCTCAATGCCGGCATCTGCTACGTGCCACAGGGCCGCAACATCTTTCCCGAACTGTCGGTGCGCCACAATATCGAGCTCGGCGGAGTCTCCGCCGGCAAGGGCATCGACCTGCCCGCACGCATCGAAGCCGCACTCGACCTGTTTCCCGCGCTGCGCCGCAAGTCGGCGCAGCAGGCCTCCACGCTCTCCGGCGGCGAGCAGAAGCAGCTTGAGATCGCGCGCTCGCTACTGCTCGAGCCAAAGCTCGTGCTGATCGACGAGCCCTCGATCGGCCTGTCGCCGCTGATGGTGCAGCAGACCTTCGACATCCTGAAGAGCTTGCGCGACCGCGGCGTCACGATCCTGATGATCGAGCAGAACGCGCGCTCGGCGCTGGAGATTTCCGACATCGGCATCGTGCTCGAGCTCGGCCAGACTCGCATGGTCGACAGCGCGAAACGCATTTTGAACGATCCGCGCATCGGCCAGCTCTTTCTCGGCGGCGCCATGGAGGACAACGCAGCATGAACAAGCGCTCGATCGCGACCGTCTCGCTCTCAGGCAGCCTGGACGAAAAGCTCCGCGCCATCGCATCAGCCGGGTTCGACTCGGTCGAAATCTTCGAGAACGATCTGCTGTCGTTCGGCTCCGGCCCGCGCGAGGTGGCGCAGCTGTGCAAGGACCTCAATCTCGAGATTTGCGCATTCCAGCCGTTCCGCGATTTCGAGGGCATGCCGGAGCCGCAGCGGACACGCAACTTTGCCCGCGCCGAGCGCAAGTTCGACCTGATGCAGGAGCTCGGCACCGACCTCCTGCTGATCTGCTCCAACGTCTCGCCCGCCTCGCTCGGCGGCATCGATCGCGCCGCGGACGATTTTCGCGAGCTAGGCGAGCGCGCGGCCAAGCGCGGCTTGCGCGTCGGCTATGAGGCGCTGGCCTGGGGCCGCCATGTCAACGACTACCGCGATGCCTGGGAGATCGTGCGGCGCGCCGATCATCCCGCGATCGGCGTCATCCTCGACAGTTTTCACGCGCTCGCGCCCGGCTTTCCGGTACGCGCCATGGCCTCGATCCCCGGCGACAAGATCTTTCTGGTGCAGCTCGCGGATGCGCCAAAGCTCGAGCTCGACATCCTCTCATGGAGCCGGCACTTCCGCTCCTTCCCCGGCCAGGGCGACCTCCCGGTCGGCGAGTTCATGCAGGCGATCGCGGCGACCGGCTATGCCGGGCCGCTGTCGCTCGAAATCTTCAACGACCAGTTCCGTGCCGGCTCGGCCGCGCAGACCGCGGTCGACGGCCTGCGTTCGCTGATCCTGCTGGAGGACCAGCTTGCACCGGATTGGCCGAAGCTTGCCGGCGAGCCGCTGGCGCCGAAGGCCAAGAGCCACGGCACCGGCTTCATCGAGTTTGCCGTCAACGAGACCAAGGCGGTCGACCTCGCCCGCCTGTTCGCGCAGCTCGGCTTCCGCAGGACGGGCAAGCATCGCAGCAAGGCCGTGGAGCGCTGGTCGCAGGGCAAGGTCGAGCTCGTGATCAATTGCGAGACCGACGGCTTTGCGCATTCGCATTACGTCACGCACGGCCCCGGCGTCTGCGCGATTGCGCTCGACGTCGACAATGCCGGTCTTGCCATGCAGCGCGCCGAAGCGCTGAAGACGCGCACCTTCTACCAGCCGGTCGGGCCGGGCGAGCTGGAGATTCCCGCGATCCATGGCGTCGGCGGCAGCCTGCTCTATTTCCTCGATCAGGCCGGCAAGAACTGGGACACCGATTTCGAGCCGGTCGCAAGTGACGCGAACGCCGACGCCCTGCTTGCCGTCGATCACATCGCGCAGTCGATGCCCTACGACGAGATGCTGTCCTGGCTGCTGTTCTACACTGGCATCCTCGACCTGAAGCGGCTGCCGCAGATGGAGATCGCCGACCCGCGTGGCCTCGTGCAGAGCCAGGCGGTCATCAACGCCGACCAGAGCCTGCGCTTCGTGCTCAACGGCTCATCCGCCAACCGCACCCTGCCGGCGCGCTTCATCTCGGAGTTCTTCGGCTCGGGCGTGCAGCACGTGGCGTTCTCCTGCCGGGACATTTTCGCGACGGTCGCCGCGATGCGCAAGCGTGGCGCGGATTTCCTGGATATCCCTGACAATTACTACGACGACATCGAAGCCAAATATGACCTCGCGCCCGACCTGATGGCGCAGCTGCGCGCCAACCACATCCTCTACGACCGCGAAGGCGACGGCGAGTTCTTCCAAGTCTACACCCACATCTTCGATGAGCGCTTCTTCTTCGAGATCGTGGAGCGACGGGACTATCAGGGATTCGGCGCAGCCAATGCCGGGATCAGGCTCGCGGCGCAGGCCCGCGAGGTAAGACCTGCGAGCATGCCGCGGGTGTAGGTCTTCGCCTCTCCGCGCCTGCGGGGAGAGGCCGGAATTTGCGGCAGCAAATTCCGGATGAGGGGGACTCTCCGAGAGTCATATGTCCCCCAGGAGCAACGCTCTCTCAACACGTCATTGCGAGCGCAGCGAAGCAATCCAGAGTCCCTCCGCGGAGACAGTCTGGATTGCTTCGCTGCGCTCGCAATGACGATGTGGGGACTATCGAGGAATACAACGACCTCCGTCCCCGCGGAGACTCCCCCTCACCCTGACCCTCTCCCCGCAGACGGGGAGAGGGGAAAAGGCATCAGCTCACTTCATCGCACACTTGTCGTGGAATCGATCCTGGTCGTTTTCCACGATCGTCGCGACCGTCTTCAGCGAGAGCTGGCCTTCGCCGTCCTTGACCACGTCCTGGAGATAGAAGCTCTGCACCGGGATGTGGTTCTTGCCGTATTTGAACGGGCCGCGCAGCGACTTGAAGTTGGCCTTCTCCATCTCGGCCTTCATCGCGTCCTTCTTGCTGGTGTCGCCCTTCACCGCGACCACCGCGCTGTTGATGAGCTGGGCCGCGTCATAGGCCTGGGCGCCGTAATAGGTCGGGCGCAGATTGGGGTACTTCTTGCGGTAGTCGGCGACGAAGCGCTTGTTCTGCTCGTTCGGGAGGTCGTTGACCCATTCCTGCGCGCCGGGAACGCCGAGCGCGTTCTCCTTCTGGAGCGGCAGCGACAGCTCGTCGACCGTGAAGGCGGTGTAGAGCGGCATCGTGCTCTTCAGGCCGGCCTGCGCATATTGATTGAGGAACTGCACGCCGGCCGCACCGGGATAGAACACGAAGATCGACTCGGCGCCCGAGGCGCGCGCCTTGGAGAGCTCGGCGGAGAAATCAAGCTGGCTCGGCCAGACCGTGTATTCCTCGCCCTTGACCTCACCCTTGAACGTGCTCTTCAGGCCTGCGAGCATGTCCTTGCCGGCCGCGTAGTTCGGCCCGATCAGGAACACGCTCTTGACGCCCTTCTGGTTCATGTAGAGGCCCATGGCGGCCGGCGTCTGGTCGTTCTGCCAGGAGGTCGAGAACACGTAAGGCGAGCACAGCTCGCCGGCGAGCTGCGACGGACCGGCATTGGCCGAGATCAGGAAGGTCTGCGAGTCCACCGCGGTCTTGAGCGAGGCCAAGAGCACGTTCGACCAGATGTAGCCGACGATGAAATCGACCTTGTCGGACTGCACCAGCTTCTCGGTCTTCTGCTTGCCGACATCGGGCTTCTGCCCGTCGTCCTCGTAGATCACCTCAACCGGCTTGCCGTCCATCTTGCGGCCGATGTGGTCGAGCGCGAGCTCGAAGGAATTGCGCATGTCGTTGCCGATCACGGCGGTCGGGCCGCTGAAGGTCGAAACGAAGCCGATCTTGATGGTGTCGCCGGCGAAAGCCTGATTTGCCAGCACCAGCGCCGCTGCGCCCGCCAGCCAGAATGCCGTCCTCATAACCACTCCCCTCCTTATTATTGATCCCGGAAACGGGGTGATCGCCGCCCCGGGTCTGTCTCTATTGAACGCAAAATCTGTCGCGCCGCCAATGGCTCAGCGCCCGCCCCTGCACCATATTTCGCCCCAATCGAGGATGGCAAGAAATATAATTCTACTCACTTCGACCAAGGCTGCGGCGCTTTTTCGCGGGATGACGATACGCCCGGCCTATGCCGCGATTGATGACGGCTATTGGACTACGGCGCCCAATGCGCACTTAGATGAAGGAGAGCAGCAGCGAGATTCGAGGGTGTATCATGGCCGCAAATCCCCACCGCGTCGTCATCGTCGGAGCCGGCTTCGGCGGGCTGGAGGCGACCTACCGGCTTGCGGGCGCGCCGGTCGAGATCACGCTGATCGACCGCCGCAACCATCACCTGTTCCAGCCGCTGCTCTACCAGGTCGCGACCGCCTCGCTCGCGACCAGCGAAATCGCCTGGCCGGTCCGGCACCTGATGCGCGACCGGCGCGAGGTGACGACCCTGTTTGCGACGGTGAGCGGCGTCGATGCCGACCGGCGCTGCGTGCTGATCGACGACGGCAGCGAGGTGCCCTACGACACGCTGGTGCTCGCCACCGGCGCCCGCCATGCCTATTTCGGCCATGACGAGTGGGAGCAGTTCGCCCCCGGCCTGAAGACGCTCGAAGACGCGACCACGCTGCGCCGTCACATCCTGGTGGCATTCGAGCGCGCCGAGCGCGAGACCGATCCGGCCAAACGCGCGGCGCGGCTGACCTTCGTCATCGTCGGCGCCGGCCCCACCGGCGTCGAACTCGCCGGCACCATCGCCGAAATGGCGCACCACACGCTCCCCGCCGACTTCCGCAACATCGACACCCACAAGGCACGCGTGGTGCTGATCGAGGCCGGACCGCGCGTGCTCGCAGGCTTCCCCGATGATCTCTCGGCCTATGCGCAGGCCTCGCTGGAAAAGATCGGCGTCGAGGTCGTGCTGGGCCAGGCCGTCACCGAGATCAACCGTGAGGGCGTCGTGTTCGGCGGAAAGCTGCTCGAAGCAAAGACGCGGATCTGGGCCGCCGGCGTGCGCGCCTCGCCCGCCGCCGAATGGCTGGGCGCACCAAGCGATCGCGCCGGGCGCGTGGAGGTCCAAGACGATCTGACGATACCTGGTCATCCCGAAATCTTTGCGATCGGCGACACCGTTGTGATCAATGCCTGGGAGGGGAAGCCGGTGCCCGGCATCGCTCCGGCCGCCAAGCAGCAGGGCCGGCACGTCGCCGAAACCATCAAGACGCGCCTGCGTGGCGAGAATAAAGGTGCATTCCGCTACAAGCACTCCGGTAGCCTCGCACAGATCGGCAAGCGGCTCGCCGTGATCGATTTCGGCAAGGTCAAACTGCGCGGCACGATCGCATGGTGGATCTGGGGCATCGCCCACATCTACTTCCTGATCGGCCTGCGCCACCGCCTCAGCGTCGCCCTGAGCTGGCTCTGGATCTACGCCCGCGACCAGCGCGCGGCGAGGTTGATCACGCAGGGAAGTAGCAAGGTGGCGTAGATCTTTCTTCCTTCTCCCCTTGTGGGAAAAAGGCCATCTGGAAAAGCCGTGGGACATCAGCGGCTTAGAAATTCGGTGTCCCTATAGTGTCCATCGCGTACGCCCAATCCGGTATAGCCGGGGAAATAGCGTTTCGCGCCTACGCCCAAAGCTCTAAAACAAAGGACCGCCCAGCGTCTACAGCGCCGAGCGGTCCCTAGAACCCGACGCCAAAAGGAGCATGGCGTGCGGAAGCCGAAAGCTAAGCCAAAACAGCCACGGCCGAAACCGGCCCGCGTTTATTCGTCCGACGCGGAGATGGCGCAGGCCCTGTACGAGGCGGCTCAACAGCCGCAGCCGCCGCGCGTAGGCGACCTTCCACGGCCTTGGCGCACAGCGACCGAGGTGAGCGTGCCGCGCAAGGCAACAGCCAAGCCAGTGAAGAAGACGAAAGAGAAGTCCGGTCCCGGTCCGATGCTGTCTGATGACCAGATCAAACGAGGTCAAAAGTTGCTGCCCAAACTGGTGCGCGATCCTCGACGCTGGAAGATGAAGTATCAGGACCTTCGCGACAAACTAGAGACCAAGGCCAGCGATAAGACCTTGGGGCGATACCTTCGCGGTCTGCGCTAGGCGACGGGACAGGTTACCAACCTGTCCTTACTTGTCCCAAACCTGTCCGGCCTTTCCGCTTCACAAGCGAGGCGGCGAAGGCGCATGCTCTTCCGTAGATTACCAAACAGAACGCCGGAGCAATGCGATGTCATCCGACAAGCGCACGCGCGCACGCTCGCGCCCTCGCAAGAAACAGTCTGCACCGAAGCGGAAGCCAAACCGTCAGCGCAGGGCGCTGGCATTGCCTCTCCTCGCACTCTCCATCGCTGAATTCTGCAAGGCCAACGGCTTCAGCCCGGCGCTGTATTTCAAGCTCAAAGCCCAAGGTCTCGGTCCTGTCGAGATGCGGGTCGGTCGGCGCGTTCTAATCGCCGTTGAAGCCGCACAGGCATGGCGGCGGATGCGTGAAGCCGCAACCACCATGGAGGCCGTTGCCTAAGTGAACTCCCGCTGGTCGGCGGTTCACCGGCCATCCGGCGGTCCCCCCAACAGGTGAAGGCCCGGCCCTCGTTGGAGCGAGGTGACCGGGCCAAGAAGGAGTACCAGTACATGTTGCAATATACCCAAAGCGCATTCAGCACAACGCTGCCCGTGCGGGCACACCTGTCCCGAAAAATGTCGCGGACCGAGCGGGTGCAGTACGCGCTCGCTGTCATCGACGGCCAGCGGCCTCTCCCCAGATTGACCAAGGCGACCATTGCACGTGCGTGCGGTGTTTCGCCGTCTGCGGTCTATCACGCTCGCAGTGGCCAGCCTCGCAGCACCCTCGCGTCACGTCTGGCGCGAGCGAAGCCGGAGGAACTGGCCGACATCGGACGTCAGCTCGGTTCGGACTGGGTCTGGGACAAGCTGATCATGGCCGCGATGGTCTGACATCTTGGCGTTCGCTCGCGAGGGCGGACGCCTCTTTTCTCTCAACCGAGTAGAACAGGAGACAAAAATGTTGGAACGCTATAACCCAATTCTCAGTACGATTAGGAGCATCTGTCCAACGGCACATATTGCTGGCGGTGCGGTGCGCGACACTTTGCTAGAACGGCCGATCCGGGACGTTGACCTATTCCTTGACGCCGATTGCACCGACGAGGCGGCGAAGTTGCTGCGGTCGCAGCACGGCTTCGTCAAGGTCGGCGAGTGGAAGAACTATGAAATGTTCTCCGACCCGGCCGTCAAGCGGGTGGCCAAGTTCGAGAAGGCCGACGAGACTACACCAGTTTGCCTGATCGGCCTGCATTATCCGTCCGACACGTACTACGACGAGCCGCGCTCCTCGCTCGGGATGCAATTTAACCTCTCGCGCTTCGACTTCGGCATCTGCATGGCGGGATGGGACGGCAACGAGGTCTACACGGCACCAGAGTATCGGCGCGACCTCGAAGCAAAGACCTTCACACTGTGCCGCGCCGACGACCAGCCGCAATTCAACTACAGCATGGCGCGGTTTCTGAAGATGACCGCTGATCGCTATGCGGGCTGGAGGCTTATCGTCCCCGCAGCGTTCGAGCACCTCGCTCGCCAGAACGGAACGTCACGCAGGCTCTGGCAACGCAGCGTCTGGGTGGATGACGAGTTTTGTCTCGAATTTCCGAGCGGTGGCCTTGTTGAGCAAGTGTTGACGCCCAAGCCTCGCTGACCATCGCGTTACCCCCGGACGTCGCAGAAAACGTCCGGGCTTTCGAACCGACTGGGGACAGGTCGGGCACCACCAGCCCGCACTATACCGCCCGGCCGGTCCTCTTCCACAAACGAGAAGCCGCACATGATCCGCGCCAGCCGCATCGATATCGCCAGCCTCGCGAAGATCGCCGAGCAGCTCGGCGGCGACGTTGCTGGCGGAGGGGTGTTATGTCCCGGTCCGGACCACAGCGCCGACGACCGCTCCTTATCGGTGAAGCCGGACCGTGCCGACCGCGAAGGTTTTGTTACGCACAGCTTCGCAGGTGATGACTGGCGGAGCTGCCGCGATCACGTTCGCAAGCTGCTCGGTCTCGCGGAGCCCAAGGCTAAGCCAAAGGAGAAGAAGCAGAAGAAGACCGGCGACGGCAAGCCGTGGACCACGCTCGGCACGTACATCTATCGCGATGCAGACAACAAGCCATTTCTCAGGGTCGAAAAGAAATTGGATGACAAGGGCAAAAGGAGATTTGTGCAGTCTTACTGGAACGGCAGCGGCTGGGTCACGGGAGCGCCCAAAGGTCCGAAAATCCCGTATCGCCTGCCTGAGCTGAAAGCCGCTTCGGAAACTACGGTGATCCATTTTTGCGAGGGCGAGAAAGACAGCGACACCCTCGCCAAGATCGGCTTCATTGCCACCACGATGTCGGAGGGCTCGTCGGCGGAGTGGGATAAAGCAGCGACGAAGCATTTCAAGGATCGGCATGTTGTGATCCTGCCGGATGCCGACGTGCCCGGCCGCAAGCACGGCCTGAAAGTTGCTACCGCGATCCATGGCGTCGCCGCATCGGTCCGGGTCGTTGATCTATATCCTGACCGCCATGACGGCTCCGACGTTTCCGACTGGATCACCAACGACACGGCTGGCGTGAAGCTGGCGAAGCTCGTGAAGGAAGCGGACGAGTGGGAGCCCACCGGTCCGGCAACAAGCGAGCCGTCTGAACCCGAGGAAGAGCAAAGCGAGATCGACATCGAGATTGCCCGGCTCGCGCGGCTCCCGGTGATCAAATACGAGCAGGAAAGAAAGACAGCAGCCGAAGCACTGGGAGTTCGTGCGTCCGTTCTCGACCGGCTTGTACAGGACGAGCGGGCGCGCCTTGGCGGTGACGACGACACCGGCTTGCAAGGCCGTGCGATCTCGCTTGCAGAACCGGAGCCATGGCCGGAGCCGGTCGATGGCGCCGCGTTACTGGATGACATCTCCAAGGCGATAGGCGCGCATGTGATCATGCCGGACGCCAGCCGCGACGCCTGCGCCCTATGGGCCGCCCATACCTTCCTGCTCGACTGCACGATGATCTCGCCACGGTTGGCGATCACGTCGCCGACCCGAGGCTGCGGCAAGACCACCGCGCTCGACGTGATGTCGCAGTTGGTGCTGCGGCCCTTGCCATCCGCCAATGTCTCGGCCAGTGCGATCTTTCGTGTCGTCGAGGGCTTTCGCCCGACTTTGATGATCGACGAGGCCGATACCTTCCTCCGGGACAACGACGAACTGCGTGGCGTCCTGAACAGCGGACACCGGAAGGGCGGCAGCGTCCTGAGAAATGTCGGCGACGATCATGAGGTGCGTTCGTTCTCGACCTTTGGAGCCTGCGCCATCGCCCTCATCGGGCAGTTGCCGGGCACCCTTGCCGACAGGTCGGTGCCGATCACGTTGACCCGGCGGAAGAAGGACGAGACGATCAAGCCGTTCCGGCTCGACCGGGTCGGACACCTCGTCGTCCTGGCGCGCCGACTGGCGCGCTGGACGGCGGACCACGCGGTTGAGATCGCTGCGACCGAGCCGACGATGCCGACCGGGATCTACAACCGCGCGGCGGACAACTGGCGGCCCTTGCTCGCCATCGCGACTGTGGCGGGTGGCAAGTGGCTGGAGCGTGGGCAAGCGGCTGCGCTGGCGAGTGCCGCCGCTGACATCGACGACGCCGCGCTGCTGGAGCTTCTGCTCGGCGACATCCGGGACATTTTCGCCAAGCGGGCGGCGAACGAGATCGACCCGGCGGACCGGATACCATCGGCCGCACTGGCCGAGGCGCTCGCCGAGATCGAAGGCCGGCCTTGGGCCGAGTACGGCAAGAACGACAAGCCGCTGACCCAGAACAAGCTCGCCCGGTTGCTGAAGCCGCTGAAGATCGTGCCCGAGAACATCCGGATCGATGACAAGGTGCCCAAGGGCTACATCTTGGAGCGCTTCGAAGAGGCCTTCTCACGCTACTTGGACCCGGAGGGGTCTTCCGAACCGCTACACCGCTACAACCCCTTTAAATCCAGCACTTCCGAGCTTTTTCAATCCGCTACAGCCGAAACCGACGTAGCGGATCGCAAATACGAAAAACCCTATAACAGCAGGCCTTGCAGCGGTGTAGCGGATCGAAGGGGGGGGGGCCGGCGAAGAGGACGAAGTCTGCGACTATTGCGGTCGTGCCGGTGGCAACGAGGTAGCCTTCAGCGACGGCCAGACGGCCCGGCTCCATAGGGAATGTGAGGGAGCCTACCGGCACCGCCTCGACGAGGGGGGCGAGTAAATGCCGAACCGTCACCCGGTGGATCTGCTCGCTGACATCAGAGCCGAGATCAAGACGCTCCGCCACCGCGAGGAGCTTCTACGCGCCGAGGTGCTGGACCACCCGGAGGACCTTGCTGGCGACGAGCACGACGCGATGATCTGCGAGACGATGGTCGAGAGGGTTGATCTAGAACTCATGAAGCGCGAGTTGGGCCTGCTTTTCTTACGGCCATTTCTGCGCGCACAGGTCCAGACCAGCGTTCGGATCAAGCCGACGAGGAGGACGAGACGGACGAGGTAAACCGCGCCGGGAGGAGCCCGGCAACAGCAAGGAGCAACGACCATGACCACCGAAAACGAAGCAGCGATCTCCCATCTCTTCGACGCCATCAAAGCCGCTCAGCCGCACATCGACGCTTTGGCTGGCCGCGCCACGAAAGGCGATAGCACCGCCTACGAGCTTATCGCGGCGCTGGAGCGCGCAGCGGAGGAGATGTTCGACGAGATAAACTACGACCGTGGCGCGTTCGAATTTCTGTACGCGGACGCCTGTCGGTCTAAGGCGATCACCGCCTGATGCACGACCGCCCGCCAACCCGCCGCCGCAAACCGCCGCCGTCACCGGACGCGCGGGCTCGGAATGATCGCGAACGGCAGCGCCGCTGCCGCGCTCGCAGCAAGGCTGGTGAGCGGCGTTACGTGATCGTCTTGCGTGAATCTCGAATTGCCGAAGCCTTGCGCGTTTCCGGGCTATTGACGGAAGCCGACCTTTCGGATCACGCGCTGGTGGAGGTGGCCCTCTCACGCCTGATCATCGAGTGGATGGCACGCTGGCTCAAATAAACGTCACGCCGTGACACTCCGCTCCATGTCTTGCGGTATGTTGGATGGAGCAAGCAAGTGACGCCGTCGAGACCGAACATCGAGGCAAGCCATCATGTCCAAGTACACGAAGCGAGATGAGGCAAGAATATTTGCCCAAGCTCGTAAGCATCTTGCGGGTCATCGTACGGAAGTCTTGCGGAAAAAGAATGCACTGCTTCTCGAAAAAGCCAAAGCGGCTGAGCGTCAGAACGCGAGCGAGCGGCAGCAGGGTTCGCGGACTTCGGGAGCGCCCGAGTATGATCGCGATTTGCTGGTCGATCTTATAGCAAGAGGACTTGCTCTATTCCTCAGGAGGCAATTATGACTGCCACGGAAAATGATCTCGTTTCGCGAAAGCCCGACACCGTCGAGCAGACTTTTGGATTGGGGCCGGTGGAGGGGTTGCCAACGGCGCTCGGTGCAGCACTGCTCGACCTTTCGAAGCTGGCCGCAACGATGCACCCTGACGACATTTCCCTCTCGCTCGATTTACCCGCAGGAATTTTGACGTTCCGCGCTTACCGTCGCGAGCGAAGGTGATCCCATACAGACACTTCTCGTCTCATCGCCACCCGCCCCAACGAAACGAGAACTGTCTTCCATGCGCCGCTCTGCTGGGAGGAGCTGGCGAGGTCAATTGATCTCGCCCGCTTTCTCCCGTAAGGCTTCATAAAGCTGCGCGGGACCAAGCAACACACCTTTCAGACCCTCTCTTACTTGTTCGCTGTCGATGGCCTGCTTGCTCATGGTCGTGTGGGCTGCGAGGGCATCCATCACCGCGTTCATGATCTCCTTGGAGAGCGTCGGGGAATTGGCGAACTGCGCCTTGGTGTTGTTGCTGGCCTGAAGAACCAGTTCCTCAGATTCCAACAGCTTACCCTTGATGACGTTGTTCACGTAGACCAGTTGATCGTCATCCGTCAGGTCGCCCTCGAACAGGTCGTTCACCTTGGCGATGATCTCCTCCAGCCGCGCCTTCTCCTTCTCTTGCACGGAGCCTGAGCCCACCTCGGACAGCGGCGGCAACTTCGGAGCTTCGCCGTTCCCGAGAACGAGCTGGCGCTTGCCTTCGTCCTTTAGGCTGTGATGCGTAAGCTTCACCTTGGACAGGTCGATCCCTTCGCGCTCGCGGCCGAACTCCAGCAGCGGGATAAGCCGACGATAGAACATGAACCGCTTCTCGATGGCGGTGTTGCCATAGTCGAAGATTTGCGACAGGAAGCTATACAGACGCTGGAATGCGCCCATGTCGGCCTTGAACAGAATTAACGCATTGATCTCGCCATTGGACTCCTCGGTGGCCTTGGTGTCATCTTTCGCTTGTGCTGCCCGCAACTTGTCTTGCGCCTGCTTGAACCGCTTCAGAAGGCGATCCACCACCGGCTCAAGGGCCGCAATGAGGTCACCCTGCTTGGCCTTGGGGTTCATCTCGACGGCTGCCACGCGGTCCACCTCAAACTCGTCGTAGTACCCTGACGCGTCGAGCTTGGCCCTCAAATCGTAGACGAGGTTCGGGTCAGTGACACTCTCCAGTTCGGCTGTCTCGTAGTAGGTCTTGAACGCGGCCAGCACCTCTTCCGAGCTATTGATGAAGTCCAGCACGTAGGTGGTGTCCTTGCCGGGGTAAGCGCGGTTGAGCCGCGACAGCGTCTGCACGGCCTGGATGCCAGCAAGACGCCTGTCCACATACATGCCGCAGAGCAGAGGCTGATCGAACCCAGTCTGGAACTTGTTCGCGACGAGCAGGATTTGGAACTCGTCGCCCTTGAAGGCGTCCCGGATGTCGCGCCCGTTGAGGCCCGGGTTCAGCGCCTTGCTGGCCTCGGTGAAGGGATCGGTGCCCGACTGGCTGTCATTCACCTCACCCGAGAAAGCGACCAGCGTCCCTATCTTATAGCCACGCGACTTGATGTATTTCTCGATGGCAAGCTGCCAGCGCACCGCTTCAAGGCGGCTCCCTAGCACCACCATGGCCTTGGCGCGGCCTTCTAACAATGTCGCAACATTCGCGCGGAAGTGCTCGACGACTATCTCAACCTTCTGGCTGATGTTGTAGGGATGTAGACGCACCCAGCGCATGATGCTCTTTAGAGCGGCATCGCGCTCAACCTCCTTGTCGTCCAGCTCCTTGCCATTATTGGCGAGCTTGAACGCCAATCGATAGGGGGTGTAGTTCCTAAGGACGTCGAGGATGAATCCCTCCTCAATGGCCTGCCGCATGGAATAGACATGAAACGGCTCGGGCAGCATGTCAGGACCGGGGCAGCGGCCGAACAGTTGCAGCGTCTTGGCTTTCGGAGTGGCGGTGAAGGCGACGTAGGTGATGCCCTTGTCGTTCGCGCGAGCCGCCATCTGCGCGGCCAGCATGTCCTCTGTGCTGACCTCTCCGCCGTCTCCCAGTTCGGCAAGTTCCTCCGGCGATAGCACCTGCTTGAGCTTCGCAGCGGCGTCGCCGGTTTGAGACGAGTGCGCCTCGTCGGCGATGACCGCAAACCGCTTGCCCTCCGTGGCGGCGAGCTTTCGAACCTCCTCCAGAGCGAACGGAAAGGTCTGTATGGTGCAGACGATGATCTTCTTGCCTGCCGCCAATGCCTCTGCGAGTTGCCCGCTCTTGCTCGCTCCTTCGGACTTGATGGTGGCAACGACGCCGGTGGTGCGCTGGAAATCGAACAGCGCGTCCTGAAGCTGGGCGTCGATCACGTTGCGGTCGGAGATGACAATGACGGTGGAAAACAGCTTCTCGTTGTTGGCGTCGTGCAGATCGGCAAGGAAGTGCGCGGACCAGGCAATAGAGTTGGTCTTGCCCGATCCTGCCGAGTGCTGGATCAGGAACTTGCCGCCCGCCCCCTCATCCAGAACCTTGGCCTGGAGCTTCCGAGTGGCGTCAAGCTGGTGGTAGCGCGGAAAGGTGATACTGGTGATCTTCTTCTTGTCATCGCGCCGGGTTACCAGGTAGCGACCAATGATCTCCAGCCAACTATCGCGCTGCCAGACCTCCTCCCAAAGATAGCTGGTTCGATGACCGGCGGAGTTAGATGGATTGCCCTTGGCTCCGTGGTCACCCTTGTTGAATGGGAGGAAAGCCGTTGCAGGGCCCGCAAGCTGCGTCGTCATGTGGACTTCGCTGTTGCTGACGGCGAAATGCACCAGCGCCCCGCTGGGGAAGTTCAGCAGCGGCTCGACGCCCTGTCCCTTCGGTCGCGGATTGCGGTCGAACCTATACTGGTCGATGGCGTCGTCGATGCTCTGGGTGAAGTCTGTCTTGAGTTCGACTGTCGCTACGGGGAGCCCATTAAGAAAAAGCACGAGATCGAGGCAATTCTCGTTGGCAGTCGAGTACCGCACCTGCCGCACGACGCGAAGCTGATTGGCGGCGTAGCGGGCAAGAATGTCAGGGTTCATCGCAAGGGCAGGCTTGAACTGGGCTAGCGAAATTGGTTGGCGCAGTCCTATTAGCTCAACGCCGTGCCGCAGTACGTCGAGAGTACCTCGATCATCGAGCTGCTTTCGAATGCGGTCGATTAACACGGCCTCCGCGCTGGAGCCGTGGTTCTTGGCAAGCGTCTGCCAAGCGGTGGTCTGCGTCGCTTGCACCCACGTTACCAGATCGGACGGAAACAAGGCGCGAGTGCGGTCGTAGTCAGCGGCATCGCCTTCCGAATAAAGCCAGCCATGCGCGGAGAGATGCCGGCAAATCTCGTCCTCGAAGCTGATCTCCTTGTGCAGGCTCATGCGGCGACCATGTTGGGAGTAACCGCATCGATTTTGATCAGTCCACGCACATCGATTTTGCCGGTGACGGCGGCGGATATCAATGCGGCGCGACGTTCTTCAAGGAGTTCAATAGCCTTGTTGGCCTCGGCTACAAGATCAGCGAGCCCTTCTAGCTTGGCATTAAGATAGGTCAAAATCTGCAACCGTTCCGCAGGCGGCGGCATAGGTATGAGTATGTTTCCTAAATCTTCCATGGAGAGGTTTGGCTGAGCCGATTGTACCGACGTCAGCTTGATCCTCTCCTGAACCGGGGTACTAGAAAGCCACAAATCGACGAATGCCGCATGTTGTGGGTCGCTGCATCGAACAAAGGCAACCGCCTGATTTGTGTTCGCAGGTACAAGTTCAGCGCAAAGCACTGCGGATCGTCCAGTCGTCGCGCCGGCGATTACCACAAGGACATCAAATTCACGCAAGTTGCTTCGTGCCATAGAAGCGTGAGTGTCTAGCGTAATAAAGAACTCCGGCTCGTTTGAAACGCTCCCACCTTTGATGTTCTCGGCTTTGAGAAACCGCACCCCGGTTTGGACGAATTCCGCTCCCACTGTTGTCGGCGTCGATCCCTTCGATATGAGAACGGCCAGATGTTTAATCCGCTTCACTTCCCAATGCTCGGGCACGTCGCTAATCCACTCGACGTCCATCTTCGGTACGTTCGGATCGAGGCCCCTTGCGAGCGTGTGGGAGACGACGGCCTGCCGCTTCTCCTTTAGCAGGTCGATCAACCGCTTCTGTTCCTCCACGAGCGCATCGATCTTGGACGTCTCGCGATCTAGGAATGTCGCGATTGCGATTTGTTCGGCGAGAGACGGAATAGGTATGAAGATGTCTTTAACGTCGCCGCAATTTAAATGCGGATGAAGTGCACCTGTTTGGATCGATAGCAAATTGTGAAAACCGTAATCGGAACTGAGCACCCAAGCGACCCATACTCCACTAACTACGGAGGACAGTGGCGAGACAATGATCAGCGCGTGGCAATTGCAACCTGCAAATTCATCAGTTACGACCGCCACTTGACCAATATCGCCTGTCTGGACAATTAGAACATCCCCGCAGTTCAAGATCGATTTAGCGTGCTGCCTGCTCCATGCGTCCTGCACGAAATACGGCGTATCGAACCGGATGCGATTGCTCTTAATATGGAGTGATTGCAGATAACGAACACCGTGCTCGACGAAGATATCTCGCGTAGGACCGACATAGCCATTTGTGATCTTCGTACTGATCGAAGAAATCCTTCTCACTTCCCAATGCGAAGGTATTTCTCCCAGCCACTCCAAACCTGATTTCTTGTAGCCTTCATATACCGGCCGGCTCATGCAGCTAGCCCTTCTATCATCGCCTTAATGCGGTCAGTGACCTGCAGAAGTTCAGCGTCAATTTCAACGAGTGAGCGCGGCGGCTCGAACACATAAAAATGCCTGTTGAACGGGATTTCGTATCCGACCTTCGTCTTTTCCTCATCGATCCATGCATCGGGCGCATGAGGCAGCACCTCGCGCTTGAAGTATGTGTCAACTTCTTCCGAGAGCGGAATGTTTTCGGTGTCGCGTAATGCACTATCGGCCTGTGCTTTATCCTTCTGCTTGCCCTTGCTGCCGAGCACGATTGCCCCCTTCTCATCGCGGAGCGGGCGCTCGACCGTGATGGTGCAATAGCCAAATGCCTCGTTGGCGAAAATGCGCGACAACGGGGCGCACTTCACCTTGCCGCCTTGCGGCGCATCGGGGACCTTCTCCCCATTGGTCACAACCTGTTGCGCGATTTCTTGACCTTCAGCATCGAGCACCGTAACGAGTTGAGCCTCGATGAAGGAGCCAAACAGTTTCGTCACGTCGGCAATATTTGCCTCGCTCATCTCTTTGCGCTTGGAACCAAGGCTTTTCCGCATCTTTTGCCAGAACGAACTGGCGTCAATGAGCTGTACCTTGCCCCTGCGTGGCGTCGGCTTTCGATTGGAGACAATCCAGACGTAGGTGGAAATGCCCGTGTTGTAGAACATGTCGACCGGCAACCCGATGATGGCCTCGACCAAATCGTTCTCAAGCAGGTAGCGGCGGATTTCGCTCTCGCCCGATCCCGCGCCGCCGGTGAACAGCGGCGAGCCATTGAGCACAATGCCGAAGCGACTGCCGCCATCTTGCGCCGGACGCATCTTGGAGAGGAGGTGCAGGAGAAAGAGCAGCGAGCCATCCGACACGCGTGGCAGGCCGGGGCCGAAGCGTCCGTTGAAGCCCTGGCTCTCGTGTTCCTTGCGGACCTCTTTCTCGACCTTCTTCCACTCGACGCCAAACGGTGGATTCGAGAGCATGTAGTCGAACTTGGCATGAGGGTGACCGTCGTCAGAGAGAGTGTTGCCTGCAACAATGTTGGCAACATCCTGCCCCTTAATCAGCATGTCCGCCTTGCAGATCGCAAAGCTCTCGTCGTTCAGCTCCTGGCCGAACATGGTCAGCCGAGCCTGCGGATTCAGCGCGGCGAGGTGTTCGCCAGCCACCGACAGCATGCCGCCTGTGCCCGCCGTGGGGTCGTAGATGGTGCGGACCACTCCGGGTTTGGTTAGAACTTCGTCGTCCTCGACGAACAGTAGGTTGACCATCAACCGGATGACTTCGCGCGGCGTGAAGTGCTCTCCAGCGGTCTCGTTCGACAGCTCGGCGAACTTGCGGATCAGCTCCTCGAAGGCCAGTCCCATCTCATGGTTGTCAACGACCTCGGGATGCAGATCGATGCCCGCAAACTTCTCGGTGACGAGATATAGCAGCCCGCTCTTTGCCAGCTTGTCGATCTGGGTCGAGAAGCTGAACCTGTCGAAGATATCGCGCACCGCAGGCGAGAACCCCTGAACATAGGCATAGAGGTTCTGGCCGATGTGGTCCTGATCGCCCATCAGCTTGCGGAGGTCCATATTGGAGGTGTTGTAGAAGCTCTGGCCCGAGGCCCGGAGCAAGAATGGGTCGGGGTTCAAACCTGCCTTCTTTTTGGCCGTATACTCGGCGAGCACCTTCGCCTTAGTCGGTTCCAGAACGCAATCCAACCGCCGAAGCACCGTGAAAGGCAGGATGACCTTGCCATAGTCGGACTGCTTGTAATCGCCCCGCAGCAGATCGGCCACGGACCAGATAAAGGAAGACAGATTTTGGTGGTTCACGATTCGGAAGTCCCCGCCGTTCTTGGAAATGATGCTAACTTGCCTATAGAAACACGGAAGGACAACCCCAACTTGTGGCTTGTGAAGGAGGATTGGCTTGCTATAGGCGGACTGAGAAGAAGCTCGAACGGGGCGTAATCGCGCGCAAGCGCAATGAAGAGAGCGATTTATTGCTCGTGTTCATTCCTTGGGAGGACCTGATGGAAACAGAGTATCCGAAAATTCTGGCATCCCGAGAATGCTCGACCATGGCCAGCACGTGGACCGAATACTTGCGGCTGGACAAAAAGAGCGACCACAGCGCAGTGCTCGAGATTTGTCAGTATGAAGTCCTCGGTGAGATGCAAGGCGATGAGGAAGGCAACCCAATACTCCCCCCAGAGATCGATCCTAAGGACGTGGTTAGGATCGAGGATGGCTATATATGCGGCGGCGTTCTGACCTCCGAATATGGCGGCGAGTCATTTCAATTCACAACCGAAAGCATCTCGGAAGCAATCGAGTGGCTGAAAGACTGGGGGAAATGCGACACTGAATTGCTCGCGGAGTTGGTTAAGGCGGTCGGCGCGCCCACTAGTCTGATCGGGACAAAACTAGCATGACCATGATCTATTCAGGTTCACCATCAGGTTTCATGGTTTGCGGTCCTTCTTTCTGAACAGGACAACCTTATTATGATCGCCCGGTATGGCTTTCATCTGTGCGGCTTCCTCTTCGCTGCTGCACCAATCTACTTCGTGGGCCGAGAACGGCTCGCCGCAATAGATGCAGCGGCTGCCCAGCCCGTCATCTTCTTCAGGCATTTTGTCGCTCTCGGTTTGACCCGCTGAAAGGTGTGGTCCCAGCGCATCCTGCAGAACCTCTTCTATCGATCCAACATAGCCCTGACCTGAAAAATCGCCGATAGATGGCTGACCGTACCAGACGATCAATTCAGGATCGCCCGATCCGCCGTTGAATTCCCAGAAATCTTGGAACCAGTCACCATCGTACCAATATCCACGTCCTTCGATTTCGACACGATCTCCCCGAGCTATTCGATCCCACTGCTCTTTGTCGAGGCCTAACTCGACGATGACTTCGCCATCGCACCAAGCTGCGGCAAGAGATTTGTAGTGCGATTTCGACATAAGAAACTGCTCCGAGTGTTGCGGGATTTCTCGCACCTACTACAGCCTCACTGCTTATTCGAGCCTAGGCCTACGAAACCTGCGATCCTAGGCCGAATATTTGCTCGTTTCGGCCAAAGTGATCGCTCATTCTTTGCGGTCGATAAGCCAATTTAAGGTGAACAGACACCCGGCCTAAAAACCCAGTGGCGGGGCTGGCTGCCGGTCCACCGATCAGGGGCTGGGGGCGGGTCTGGAAAGGTTCAGAGGTAGTCTATTCCCGCGCGGCGGCGGTCGGAATATACTGAAACTGGGTGAAAACATTCGCGAGGGCATAACTCGTGGCGAAAAAGCCCCCCACGCTCACGGTGATCGACCCGTCATCGAAGCCAAATCCGCTCGCACCGCCGCCAGGGACGGGCGAAGCGGGCGCGAAGCTCTGGCACGCCATCCACGCCGACTACGCTATCGACGATGCTGGTGGACTGGCAATGCTGACCCAGATTTGCGCCGCTGCCGACCGAGTTGCCGAATACGCAACAGCCATCGCTCGCGACGGACCAACCATCCGCACCAAGGCGGGGCTCAAAGACCACCCGCTGTTGCGGCATGAACTCGCGGCGCAATCCTTCATCGTGCGGTCGCTGCACCGCCTTGGTTTGGACATCGAGCCCGCCCGTCACGAGATTGGCCGCCCGGCGGGACCTTACAGAGGTGACCCATGACCACGGTGATCCGACGCAAGCGCGCATCGCGCAGTTCACTAGGCCCTTACCGCAGACACGAACTGTTGACGGGTCGCATCCGGTACCCGGTCCAAGGATATAGCGGTTATGGCGATGGCAGGAGCACCGATGTCGCGGATTACACCTCCGCCGAGATGCATGCCGACTGGGCGGCTAACCGCGCTGAGCTGATGGCGTTCTGGCGGTCGGGAAAGGCGGAGGCCGACGTCTTTCCGGACGCGCTGCCGTGGTTGATTGGCAGTGCGGGGACTTTGCCTTGGGCGGTGCGCCATCTAGACTAAGGCTCAGTGCGACCGTGTCGAGGACGACCGCGCAAAAATGCAGACTGCGAAGTGAGGAGCCATCGATCTCTCAGCGATGATGGACGCCGTCCGTCCGCTCGATCCACACGAATGCGCGGGCCCCGAAGAGCAAAGTTGTATCGACCAATCATTCGTCTACATCTCGCGGGCGCGCTCAAACCGTTCGCGATGATGTCGAATATTCTCTCTGGAGGGACGCAGATCCTCTCGAATTGGCGGCGAAACAGGTGCGTTGCGTAGAAAATCGTATGTCGGGTCCTGCAGGCTACTGCAGACTTCCAACTGGCTGCCGTCTTCGCTTAGCGCGATCAAATAGGCGTCAAACATCAAATGGAGGTCCGCTCTCAACAAAATCCCGTTGGTTGGGGCGTTGTTGTCGCTCCCGTCGAAAGTGCGGATGTGCGCGGCTTGCAACGCGCTAGGTGTGGCGCAGCCTGTTACGGCGCACCGGTTGCCGTAAATCTGGCGAATTTGCGCTCTGAATTCGCGTTGAGCCGGTCGATCCGCAACGTCTCGCAACGACGCCTCTCGGGCAACAGTTTCATCGTTTGCATCCAGCCAGCACCGGTGTGGGCTAGACTCGGCAGTCGGTGACAATCTGGTGCCAAGCTGCACGAGGGCGCGGTGAATGTCGTCGATGTCGGAGTCACGAAGCTCGAGTGTCTTATTTCTTCGGTCGTGATGAATACGTTCGAGAAATCCAAATTCCGGAACGCCTTCGCCGCCACGGACAAAACGGCGCGGTGTGCCAGACCTGCCGCCCTGCAGGCGCAGCAAGGGCCTTTGGAAAAGAATAAGGTCCATCAACCGAAAGGCGAGAGCGCCATCACGTGGCTCGATCCACTCAACTACTCCGCTCGCAGCCAATCCACCATCAGGTCCGGCGGCTTCTTGGTTGACCCAGATATACGCTCGATCTCCGGGTGCAGGGCTGGCAACAAGTTCACTTTTCGAGTTTGAGTTCGACTCATCGATGAACCGTCGGGCTGCTGGCGCATGAAATTCCGCGTTGGTCCAGTCCGTTGCGGTCGCCGGAGAGAGCGTCGGCAACTCGGCAGCGCCGATTTTTACAAAGAAAGTGCGCACTAGAAGCCTCGCTTTCTTGTCGCCGTGACGCTCGCCCTGCGCTAGTGCAGCCGCGCCTGCGCGTTGTTGAAAGCCGACGCCACCGGTAAGTCATACGGTTGGGTGATTACGCCTCGTCGCGTTTTCGTTTCAACGGCCCCGGTAAGAAAGCATCGATCTCCGCATCGGTAAACGTGAGGTCCTCCTTGTTCTTAAGAGCGTCTTGAGCCTCGCCGTAGGCCTTACCATTCGTGTGCGGTGCTGTCTTGTAGATCGAGTGTAACTGGTCCTGCAATTCGTCTCTACGATTGCGGAGGTCATGGAGGCTAAACGCTTGGTCGCGGATATCGGTGAGCAAACTCAGATAAGACTCCCGAACATTCCAAATGTCCGAAGCGGCGTCCCGATGTATCTGGGCATCCTGACCCGGATCAATATCTTTCACGTAGCTATTCAAAATGAGCATCGAAATGGACAATCCGGCAGTCGCCAACGGGTAGATTATGGAGCTTTGATCGAACAGCACGCCGATAGCTCCGCCTGTCGTCAGTGCCGATAGGATGATTTGAGCCCACTTGACGCGCCAAAGGTGAGTGCTCGCGCGCTCGGCCATCTTTTCGTGCGTCTTGTGCGTATAGGCACACCGTCCGTACAATTCACGGATTTGGCTTTCGAGCGCATACCGCTCGCCTTCAACCGGGATAGAGGCTACCAAAGACTTCTCTCCATTTCTGTCGGCGCGACCATTCCTTGTCGTCGAACGCGATGGCCTCGCAAGCGCGCAAGTATGCGCTTCGAGCCTTGAATTCGAAGACACCTTTTCTTGTCACGGACGAACCGCTACCCGGTGCACGCCAGTACGTTTGCTTCTGATCCTGTTTTGAAAGGAAATCAAAGAAATCGCGCATCATCCAGTCATGGTACACAAACGACTTGTCGCGGTACTGATAGGTTTCGATGAACTGATATCCCAGCGTATCGATAAGCATTCCGCTCATGGGCACGTCACAATGATTGCACCAAACGCGGCCCATGCGCGCCAAGTACTTCATATTCCTATTTGTGGCCTCGCTCCTTTTTGAGATGGCCTCAATTTCTGCGCGCGGATTGCAAACCTTCCAACTACCTCCAGCGTTCGCGTTCGGATAGGTGAAGCTATCGCTGTCCTTGTTTTCGAAGACTGGTAACACCTCAAAGGTCAAACCATCCGTGAACGTGATGACGACGACTTGGCCATCCCCGAAACTCTCGGAGGTGCTGTAGGTCTTCTGAATTGATTTCTTGACGGCTTGCAGTAGTGCTGACTGACCGTTCGTCTGATATGAATTGTATTTATGATATTCAGCGTTTGGTAGGATGAAAGCGATGTCGAGATCGCTTAGCCCTTTGGCGGCCGTGTCGCGACCGTAAGAGCCGACGTAAAGACTATGAGCTGTCTCAGAATTAGTTGTCCAGAAATCCGAATTGAGCTGGCTAGTAATCCGCTTATAGCGGTAAGAAATTGAGCTGATTAACTCGACCGAAATTTGATAGTTGTCTTTGAACTTGGAAAAATCGTCTCCAACCCCCATTGGGCCTCTCCAACCTGCTCTTATTGCGAATCACGAGTGATCACGCTGACACAATGCAGGGTAGCAATACGAGAATTGGCACCGTTGTCCCGGTTATTCACAAGGTACTACGATCCCGATAGGAACGGTGGGGCTGGTGCTCCCCAGATTGCGAGCTTTATGCATGAGTCACCGCAGTGACACCGAATTTCGGCTTCCGGCCGAAGTGCGCCCGCTCACCGAAGCTCGGATCGCGGTTCGCGACTACTATCGTCGCAAGGGATTGAATCTCGAATTCACGTTCGATGGCAATTTGGTCGGCGATTTGGGCGAAGCCTGCGCCGTCGAGGAATACGGCATGACGCTCGTCAAGGCCAAGTCAAACGCCGGGTTCGACGGCTACGCGCCGGACGGGCGCACCATTCAGGTGAAGGCCAAAGGCCCCACCACCAAAAGCATCGCGTTCACCTACTCGGAAGCGCAGGCGAACCATTTGCTTGTCCTTGAACTCGATTTTGATCGGGGCATAGGCCGCGCTGTCTACAATGGCCCGGAGCACTATGTGCGGGAGTTCCTGCCCGGCGAGCCGTGGAAGGGGCAAGAGCGAGTGTCCCTGTCGCGGCTTCGACAAGCGGCGGCACGGATTCGCGATGACGAACGTCTCCCGATGATCCGCGCGGAGGACCGGCTTTGAGGCTGCACGGCTCAGAGGCAACGCTCTAGCGGCTCGTCGTGCCCCTGCCGACATTCCGTCCGCCCGCGTCGTAAACCGTCGTCGTGTTGCCGCTCGTCGCCTGGCGGCCGACGACCCGGCCTCTTGCGTCGTAGAACGTCGTCGTGCCTTGACTGTCGGTCGTCGCGCTGCCGATGCGCCTGCCGCTCGCGTCGTAGAACGAGCGCTGTTGCGCCGACGCTGCGGCGGTCATCATCGCGAGCGCCAGCAGTGCGGGCAGGATCTTGGTCATGGTCATCACCGCTTCAGCGCGACGACGTTGCTCGCTGCGGCAGGCTTGGCGAGATCGAGCAGCGTGGCTCGCGTCAGCGCTTCGGACGGATCGCCAGTGATGAACCGGGAATAGGTTCTTTCGATCTCGGCCACGCTCGTGTCGTGGTGGCTGGCCACGATCCTGATCGGCACGCCTTGCAGGAGCTGCCGGACAATTGAGCTGTGGCGCAGCGCATAAGGCGTGATGCCGTCGTCGTCGAGCTTCAGCCGCTCGATCACCGGCTTCAGCCGCTTGGCCAAATCCCACATCTTGGCAAACAGCGGCGCATCCAGCCGCCTGCCCTTGACGTGCTGGCGCAGAACCTTCGCCAAGCGAACCGAGATCGGCAGCGGCCTGTATTCGATGGAGCGGTTCTTCTTGCGGTTCTTGCCCTTCTTGCTCGACGGCATCATCAGGCGCGGCGCGGCGAGATGATCCTGCAGATCATGCACCTTCAGCCGGAAGAGCTGGCTCTCGCGGTTGCCGGTCTCGGCCAGCGTGTCCAGGATCACGCCGAAGGCGGGATCATCCTCCTCGTAGGCACCATGCACCAGCGCCGCGATGGTCTCGTCGGGCAGGATGATGTTGCGCGGCTCGGCATCCTCGTCGTCGGGCTTCTTCAGGCCTTCCTTCCACGCGCTCGCGTTCTTGATCCGGTCGTCATTGGCCGCCGCAAGGTTGAGCGCCGATCTCAGCGACTTGGCGATGCGGTCAGCGGACGACGGCATCAGGCCGCCCGCGATCAGGCCGAGCCGCCAGTGGTGCATCTCCTTCTCGGTGAGCAGCGCCACCGTCTTCGCCTGCATGGTCTTGGAGACGTGCAGGCGCAATTGCGTGGCGTTGTACTTGCGACCGCCGCGCCGTTCGAGATCGGCTTCATAGCTATCGATGGCTTCGGCCAAGCTGGCGAGCTGGTCGGTACTGCCCTCGTCGGCGCGCGCCAGCGCCTTGGCACGGTCGAGCCCCTGCCAGTAGGTCATCACGCTGTCGCCGTTGGCATCTTCGTAGTCGTCGGCGAGCGCGAAGCGCTTCAGCGAGCCGTTGCACTTCACGCTCCACGTACCCGCGCCTTCGTTGCGGCGATAAGCAATCGAGATGTTGGGCGCGATCAGCGCGGTGTACGGCTTCTTGCGAACCGCCAGCTTCAGGCGGTTGGTTCGGTTTTCCAGTGATGCGGCACGGATGCGGCGGGCCATGGTTTCTCTCGGTGTCCCTGAAGTGTCCCTACGATGAGCCTAGATATTGGTAGAGCCCAGTAGAGTTCAAGAGAGAGAAATTACGTAATTTCAGCAGCTTAGGCTGCTGCTGTTATAGCTTCGTAGAGCCTCGTAGAGTTCACTTTCTCCCCTTGCGGGAGAAGGTGGCATAGGCGGCCTTCGGCCGCCGTTCTCAAGAACGCCGAAGCAAAGCTTCGGTTATGGCGCCGGATGAGGGGTTCTCTCCACTCGCACGACCATTCGTGAGGAGAGAGACCCCTCACCCGGCTTCGCTTCGCGAAGCCACCCTCTCCCACAAGGGGCGAGGGTGCAGCAGCGCTCGTAGCTATCTTTTACTTCACCAGCTCACATCCGCCCTCCGCGAGCGGCCTAAACGCCTGATCCGCGGGAATCGTCGAGACCAGCTTGTAATAGTCGTACGGATATTTCGACTCCTCCGGCTTCTTCACCTCGAACAGATACATGGGATGCACGACGCGGCCGTCCTGGCGGATCGTGGTGTCGCCGAACAGCTTGTCCTTACCCCTGAACTTCTTCATCGCGGGCACGGCGTCCTTCGCATTGTCGCTGCCGGTTGCGGCGACCGCGTTCAGATAAGCGAGCGTCGAGGCATAGACGCCGGCCTGGTTGCCGCTCGGCATCTTGCCGTTCATGCCGGGCCGCGCCGCAAATCGCTTGGCGAAGGCGCGGGTATCGTCGTTCATGTCCCAGTAAAACGCTTCCATGAGCTGGAGGCCCTGCGCGACCTTGATGCCCATGCCATGGACGTCGTTGATGAAGAGCAGGAAGGCGACGAGCTTCTGCCCGCCTTGCTGGATGCCGAACTCGGCAGCCTGCTTCACCGCGTTGATGGTGTCGCCGCCGGCATTGGCGAGGCCGATCACCTGCGCTTTCGAGCCCTGCGCCTGCAACAGGAAGGAGGCGAAATCGGAGGTGCCGAGCGGATGTTTCGAGGAGCCAAGCACCTTGCCGCCATGCGCCTCGATGTATTTCTGCGCCTCCGCCTCGATGCCCTTGCCGAGCGCATAGTCGACCGTGAGGAAATACCAGTCCTTGCCGCCGCGCGCCATCATCGCCGCCGCGGTGGTGTTGCCGGTCGCCCAGGCATCGTTGACCCATTGGATCGTATTGGGCGAGCAGGCCTTGCCGGTGAGATCCGAGCTCGCCGTGGACGACGCCAGGAAGGTCATGCGGCTGTCGCGCAGCAGCGTGTTGATGGAGAGGCCGACGGCCGAATTCGGCACGTCGACGATGGCATCGACACCCTCGACATCGAGCCATTTGCGCGCGATCGCGTTGCCGACATCGGCCTTGTTCTGGTGGTCGGCATAGACGATCTCGACCTTGATGCCTTTGCCGCCGCCGTTGAAATCCTCGGCGGCCATGCGCGCGGCCTCGACCGAGCCCATGCCGTTGGTGTCCTGGAAGATGCCCGAGATGTCGTTGAGCACGCCGACGCGCACGACATTGTCGGAGATCTCGGCGCTCGCCGCGCCGCTCATCAGGCTCGCCGCCAGCGCGAGAGTCCATTTCAGGTGTTTCATCGTTCCCTCCCCTTTGTGTGTCGCGCCGGTCGCCGCCGGCTCGTTCTGGAATCAGACCTGCCGTTCCGGCAATCTCAGCACCAGCCCGTCGAGCGCGGGCGTGATCATGATCTGGCAGGCCAGCCGGCTGTTCGGCAGCCGCTCGGCGGCGGTGCCGTCGAGCAGCGCGTCTTCGTCATCAGCCATCGCGGGCAGGCGCGCGAGCCAGGCTGCGTCGATATAGACGTGGCAGGTCGCACACATGGCATTGCCACCGCACTCGGCCAGGATACCGTCGAGACCATGGCGGGTCGCGGCCTGCATGGCGCTTTCGTCGCCTGAAGTTTCGACACGATCGAACTTGCCGTCGACATGGATGAAAGTGATGGCTGGCATCGAGGCTCCTCGTCAGGCCGGGGTGATGGTGACCGGCAGGCTGTCGAGCCCGCGCAGCGTGTTGTTGAAGCGGCGTTTCGGCTCGCCCGTGATCTCGATCTTCGCGATACGCCGCGCCAGCGCCGTCAGCATCACTTCGCCTTCGAGGCGCGCGACGAGCTGGCCGACGCACATGTGGATGCCGGAGCCGAAACCGACATGGCCGGACGAGCGACGCGTGATGTCGTAGCTGTCGGGCTTGTCCCAGCGACGCGGATCGCGATTGGCGGCGGCAAGGAACATCAGCACCTTCTCACCTTCACCGATCGTCGCGCCTGATAGCTCGACCTCACGTGTGGTGGTGCGGAAGAAGGTCTGCACCGGGCTTTCGAAACGAACCGCTTCCTCGAAGGCGCTACGCGCGAGCGTGAGATCGCCGCGCAGGCGCTGCCATTGCTCGGGGAAGCGCGCGAGGCAATAGACGGCCGCGCCGATCCCGTTGACAGTGGTGTCGAGGCCAGCCGACAGCAGCGAGCGCACCAGCAGTGGCGCTTCGGTGGCCGTGATCGCGCCCTCGTCGACCTGGGCATGAATGCAGGCGCCAAAGCCGCCGGGCGCAAGGTTCTCGCGCTGGCACTGCTCGGCAACATAGGCTTGATGGGGCGTCGAACGCGCAATCGCCTCCCGGCGCAGCTCGTTGGGCGGCCCGAATGCGTTGAACACGACGCTCGCGTAGGGAATCAGATGCTCGCGCCCCGCGGATTTCAGCCCGAGCGCATCCGGGAAGATCGAGAGCGGATAGGCCTCGGCGAGGTCGGCGATCGCGTCGAAGCTGCGCCTTTCGATCAGCGCGTCCACCCGCTCCTCGGCCGCCGCGGCGAAGCGGTCGCGCACCTGCTTCATCACGGTCGGCGACAGCACCTTCGAGAGCACGGCGCGGGTCCGCGTGTGCGCGGGCGGATCGGCCTCGAGGATCAGGCTCGGCGGCCGCCACGGCGTCTCCTTCTTGAAATCGGAGAGGCCGACGCCGCGGCTGGAGCAGAACGTCGCGGGATCGTTCAGGACGGCATGGACCTCGGCATAGCGTGCCACGCCATAGACGTTCCACTTGTCGAGATAGACGACCGGACCTGCCTCCCGCAGCAGCTCGTGCGTGGGATAGGGGTCGGCGAAAAAATTCATGTCGAAGGGATCGACGTCGAGATGCGGGACGCCTGATACGGCGGAGCCAGGTGCGCTCATTGAAGTCCTCCCTCATTTTGATCTTGTGAAAGAGCCGCGCTTGCCCTTAGGTCTTCGGACACGCCGCGAGACAAAAGACCGATATGCCGCCGTCTTCGACCAGAGCCCGCCAAAGGCCCGCACCCGCCGAAACCGGGCCGACGCTCGATCTCGACCGTTATGTCCCGGCTTTCGTCACCTTCATCGCCAACAAGCTCTCGAACAGCGCCACCGCGTTCTACCAGCGCGAGTTTGGCGTCAACGTCACGGAATGGCGGATCATGTCGCTGCTGGCGATCGAGCCCGGCATTCCCGCCTCGCGGATCTGCCACGTCATCGGTTTTGACAAGGGGCCGGTGAGCCGGACGCTCGCGGGGCTGGAGAAGCGCGGGCTGGTCTCGATTCGAACCGACCCGAATGACGGCCGCACCCATTCCATCGCGCTCACGGCCAGAGGCCGCGCCACCCATGACAAGGTGATCGTCGCGGCGTTCGATCGCGAGCGGCGGCTGTTGTCCTGCCTGAGCAAGGACGAGCGCGAGGTGCTGATCGATCTGCTGCGCCGGCTGCACGAAAATCTCGGCGCAGTGACCGGCAGCAGCACCAGTTGACGCGCGCGTGAAGCGCGCGGCATCGCCGCCTTCAGGCATACGCCGGCATTTGCCCGCGGCACCCTCTCTGCCGAGCATCGTTTCCTCCAGGATCAGGCGCAGCGGTTCCCCCGCCGTCATCCTTGTCTGGAACGGTTCGCACAAATTAGTTGCTTAAGCAACAAAAGAATCATGCAGGATATTGCGGCAGAATGGCTGGCGTATTTCGCGAGCTGCTCGACCCATCCCCGTCATTGCAAGCGCAGCGAAGCAATCCAGAGCCCCACCGGGGAAAGATTCTGGATTGCTTCGCTGCGCTCGCAATGACGATGTGGACAGAGCGTGGCCTCACTCCGACTTGATCTGCCAGTGGCTACAGACCGATCCACTCACCCGACGCATCATCATGCACGCGCGCCACCGCATCGGCACGCCGCGTCAGCACGGCGCGCTGGTTGATGTAACCCTTGTCGGTGATCTCTCCTCCGTCAACCGACGGCGGCTCGGCGAGCAGCAGCGCGCGCGTCGCGTGGCCGGAGGAGTTGGTGCCCTGCTGCTTCAGCTTCGCCAGGCCCTGCGCGATCGCAGCCCTGACCCTCTCATCGCCAAGCACATCGTTGACGCCTGCCGTCTCGGGCAAGCCGGCATGGGCACGGCACGCGGCCATGTTCGGGAAGACCAGGAAGCGCACCTCGTCGCCGCCATGGCCGACGACGACGATATCCTGCGCCAGCGGCGCGAGTGCCGCGATGCCGGCGACGCGCAGCGTGCCGACGCTGACCCAGGTGCCGGAATTGAGCTTGAAGTCTTCCGCAACACGACCATCGAAGAACAACCCGCGCTCCGGCCTGTTCGCATCGGCAAGCTTCACGGCATCGCCAATGAGATAAAAGCCCTCGTCGTCGAAAGCCTGCTTCGTCAGCTCCGGCGCCTTCCAGTAACCCGGCGTGACATTGGGGCCGCGCACGCGCACCTCCAGCTTGTCGCCCGACGTGACGAGCTTCAGCTCGGTTCCGGGAATGGGCACGCCGATATTGCCCGAGCGCTCTGCGAGGAAATGACAGTCGGTCGCGAGCGGTGACGTCTCGGTCGAGCCCCAGGCCGACACCATCGGCAGCGGACGACCAACCGTCGCCACCGAAAGCTGCTCGAGCGCGTCCCAGAGGTTCTGCGGCAATGCGGCGCCGGCATAGAAGGCGAATTTCACCTCGCCGAAGAAGCGGCGGCGCAGCTCCTCGTCGCCGCGCAGCGCTGCGATCAGCATGTCGAAGCCGCGCGGCACGTTGAAATAGACCGTCGGCATCACGCTTTTCAGATTGGCGAGTGACGTTGCGAAGAGACCGGGCGCGGGCTTGCCGCCGTCGATATAGAGCGACCCGCCGTTGCGCAGCACGAGATTGAAATTGTGGTTGGCGCCAAAGGTATGGCTCCAAGGCAGCCAGTCGAGGATCACGAGATCGCCGCGGCCCGGTTCGAGAAACGTCCAGGTTTGCGCCTTGGCCTGCTGGCTCGAGGTCAGCATGCGCTGCGTATTGATGACGGCTTTCGGCGTGCCGGTCGAGCCCGAGGTGAACAGGAATTTTGCGATCGTGTCCGGCGCCACCGCGGCGAAGGCTTTTGCGACGTTGCCCGTTTCGGGCGTCGCCGCAATGTCACGGAAGGCCAGCGCATCAGCATCGCCGGCATTTCCGCTGATGATCTGCGCGCTGTGCAGCGGCTTGATCGCGGCCAGCGCCGCGGCAAACGGCTTCGTCGCGGAGACATAGATCGCGCCGGGCTCCAGCAGCGCAATCATGCTCTTGAGCTTGTCGAAATCTTTCGACATCAGCGAATAGGCCGGCGAGATCGCGGCCGAGGGCACGCCGACATGCTGGGCCGCAAGGGCGAGTAGCGCATGGTCGATGCTGTTGTCGGAGAGGATGACGACGGGACGCTCGGCGCTGAGCTCTTGCGCCAAGATCCAGCTCGCTGCTGCGCGCACCCGCCGCAGGGCACCCGCGTAGGTCATGGTGGCCCAGGGCGTGTCGGCGCTGTCGCGCTCGGCGAGGAAGATCGCATCAGGCGTCTGCCGCGCCCATTGCTCCAGCCAGTCGCCGATGCAGCGCGCGCTGTCGCGCAAGGGGTCTGGCGAGCGCAGCACGATGCTGCCGTCGGCGCGATGCTCGGCGACGGTCTTGGGCGTTGCGAACAGGCTCGAAGCGTCACCGCGTGCGGCGGTTGTCATGGTTTCCTCCTCGCCCGTATCAGGGATCGGCTACAGCCTCGTTCCGGGCCGCTTTGACCATATTGTTTGGCACGACAATTGTTGTCGTCAACAACAATCTTCCACTGAGGCCTTCGAAGCGCTAAGGTTGCTCGGCAGGAGAGATCACGTGACAGCCAGCGCAGCCCGAACTGAGCCCCGCCCCTCCCCACGCAAACGTGCCGGCAACGGCGCGGCGCGGCCGAACGACGCGGACGAGATCGGCCTCGACGCGCTGGTCGGGCACGCCGGTTATGCGGTGCGGCGCTTCCAGATCTGGATCTTTCAGGACTTCATCAAGACGCTCGGCGAGGTCGATATCAAGCCGACGCAGTATTCCGTGCTGACGGTCATCGGCGCCAATCCGGGCCTGTCCCAGATGGCGGTGGCGAAGCGGCTCGGCATCGAGCGCGCCCGGCTGGTGCATCTGCTCGACAGCCTCGAACAGCGCAAGCTGGTGAAGCGGATCAAGTCGAAGGCGGACCGCCGCGCCCACGCGCTGCACCTCACCGCACCGGGGGAGACGGCGCTTGCCAAATTCAAGCGCCTCGCCGCCGAGCACGAGCGGCATGTCGTGGAGAAGATCGGCAAGGAGAACCGAGAGCGGCTGCTCCAGATCCTTGCCGGCTTCACCTGATCGAGACTGCCCAACATTTACGCAAATGCCCGTATCAGGGCGCTGGCACGACGGCCCATCAATCCTCGAAATATCCAACAAGCCACTGATCCCTCGACAATATCCGGGGCATTGCGCCTGCCCGGATTGTGTACACAATGGCACATCGCTTGCTTCAATCCGGGTAAGACCTGTTGCCGGAGTTTTGTCACCATGGGGGCTGAGCAGCCTGAAACGATCGCCGCGATTGTGGCCGCGCATCGCGCGGGCACGATCACGCCTGCGCAGACCGTCGCGCGAACCTATCAGCGCATCCGCGATCACAACGATCCCGCAATCTTCATCAGCCTGCGCGACGAGAAGGACGCGATCGCGGAGGCCGAGAAGCTTGCCGCAAGGGATGCCACCAGCCTGCCGCTCTACGGCGTGCCGATCGCGGTGAAGGACAATATCGACGCGCTGGGATTTCCGACCACCGCGGCCTGCCCGGCCTTCTCGTATACGCCGACGCATGATTCGACCGCGGTGGAGCGCCTGCGCGCGGCCGGCGCGATCATCATCGGCAAGACCAATCTCGACCAGTTCGCAACCGGCCTCGTCGGCGTGCGCTCGCCTTATGGCATCCCCAAAAATTCGATCCGCGAGGATCTCATTCCTGGAGGCTCGAGCTCTGGCTCGGCGGTCGCGGTGGGTGCCGGACTCGTGCCGCTGTCGCTGGGCACGGACACCGCCGGCAGCGGCCGGGTGCCGGCGATGCTCAACAACATCGTCGGGCTGAAGCCGAGCCTCGGCATGATCTCGACTGCTGGCCTGGTGGCGGCATGCCGCACGCTCGACTGCATCTCGGTATTCGCTTTGACCGTCGACGACGCCGCCCTCGCACTCTCCGTGATGGCGGGTCCAGACCAGGCCGACCCGTTCTCGCGCGACCGGCCGCTCGGCGCGATCACGCAGTTCCCCGCGAATTTGCGCCTCGGCGTACCGCGCAACGGACAACTGATCTTCTTCGGCGACAGGAAGGCAGAAGCCACTTACGGCGATGCGCTGAAGCGCTGGACCGCGCTCGGCGCTAAGCTGGTCGAGTTCGACCTCGAGCCGTTCTACGAGACGGCGCGGCTGCTCTATGAGGGGCCGTGGGTCGCCGAGCGTTATCTCGTGATCAAGGATCTGCTGGCATCCGCGCCTGATTCGATTCATCCGGTGACGCGCGAGATCACCGTCGCCGGCGCGCGGCTGACCGCTGCGGAAACCTTCTCTGCGCTCTACCGTTTGCAGGGCCTGCGCAAGATCGCCGAGCGCACCTTCGCCAATATCGACGCGCTGGTGCTGCCGACCGCGCCGACCGCGTATACGACCGCGCAGGTGCTGGCCAATCCGATCGAGCTCAACAGCCGGCTAGGCACCTACACCAATTTCGTCAATCTGCTCGACCTCTGTGGCCTCGCGGTACCGGCGTCGATGCGCACCGACGGCATTCCGTTCGGTATCACGCTGCTCGCGCCTGCGGGGCGCGATGCGCTGCTTGCGAGCATCGGCCGTGCATTCCATGCGGATACGAAACTGACCGTCGGCGCGAAGGGTGTGGCGCAGGCCCCGTTGGCGCCGCTTGCCGCAAGCAGCAGCGACGAGATTCCGATCGCAGTGGTCGGCGCTCACCTGTCCGGCATGGCGCTGAACGGCGAATTGAAGGCGCTCAACGGAAAGCTAATCGAAGCGACCAGGACCGCGCCCGACTACAAGCTCTACGCCCTCAAGACCACGCCCCCGAAGCCGGGCATGCTGCGCGTCGAGGCTGGCACGGGCGCGTCGATCGAGCTGGAGATCTGGTCGCTGTCGTCATCCGCGTTCGGCAGGTTCGTGAATGCAATTCCAGCGCCGATGGCAATCGGCACAATCAGGCTTGCGGACGACCGCAGCGTGAAGGGGTTTCTCGTCGAGCCGGAGGTGCTGGGCGAGGCGCGCGATATAACGGCGTATGGTGGCTGGCGGAAGTTCATGGCGGAAGCAGCGAAGACGTAGGTCTCGTAGGGTGGGCAAAGCGCAGCGTGCCCACCATCACCGCGCGTTGAGAAAGACGGTGGGCACGGCGCTTTGCGCCTTTGCCCACCCTACGGTACCGCGTTTGCCGCCCTACACCGACACCGCGTAAATCTCATACTCGCCGCGCACCAGCTCGATATGCGCGCGCATGGCGGCGGCGGCGCCCTGCTTGTCGCCGCGCATGATCGCGACGACGACGCGGTCGTGCTCGGCTTGCGACTTTGCCAATCGGCCGAGATTGCGGAACTGGGCGCGGCGGAACGGTTGCACGCGGACGCGCGTCGCCAGCGTGATCTCGGCGATGTAGCCATTCTGCGATCCCGCATAGATCGCGTTGTGGAAGCGCTCGTTGACCTCGTGGAAGCGATCGGGATTGCCGGCGTAGCTGAGCACGCGCAGCTCTTCGTGGATGGCTTCGAGACCGTGGCGCTCGGCAGCCGACATGCGCTCGGCGGCAAGGCCGGCGCAGAGCGCCTCGAGCTCCGCCATTGCCTCGAACATGCTTTTCAGCCGCTCGACCGAAGGCTGCGCCACCACCGCGCCGCGATGGGCGCGCGATTCGACGAGGCCGCTCGCCACCAGCTGGCGCAACGCCTCGCGGACCGGTGTGCGCGAGACGCTGAAGCGCCGCGCGATGTCGGTTTCATCAAGCGGCGCGCCGGGCGCCAGGGTTCCACGCACGATCTCGTCGGCGAGTTGAAGCCGCAGTTCCTCGGCGCGCGTGATCTTGTGCACGCTGGGCTGCGCCCGGTCGACGCGCGGCACCACCGGCTCGGCCGGCAATGTTCCGGGCGGAAGATCGTCAAGCGTCATACGATCAGGTCTCTTTCGACTCGTCGATGATGCTGACATGGGCGGCGGCGACGCGCCAGCCCTCCGGGAAGCGAATCCAGGTCTGCATCTGCCGGCCGACCTTGCCGGGAGCCGTGTCGCGGTAGAACAGAGTGGAGGCGACGGCCGTGTCACGGCCATAGCTGGTGATCACGGTTTTCGCGGTGCGGCGGTTCAGGCCGACCGGCGAGCGGCCAGCGCGGAAGCCGGAGATCGCCTCATAGCCGTAGAGGTTCTCGCCGATGCCGTAGCGCAGCGTGCGGGGATCGTTGCGGAAGAGCTCGCCGAGCACGGCGACGTCGTTGGTGATCAGGGCCTGCTCATAGCGCTCGAACGCGGCCTTCACTTCCGCGATCACCTCGGGGAGATCGATCTCCATTCTAAATTCCTCTCAAAGTCCCCTTGGCGACGGCGCGGATACCACGCCCATCTGCTCCAATGCGTGCGCGACGCGCAGCGCGATATCCTCGCGCCAGGGCGCGGCGATGATCTGGACGCCGATCGGCAGCGGCTCGAGCGGCACAGGCACGGCGACGACCGGCAACCCGATGAACGAGATCGGCTGGGTGTGGATGCCGATATTGGCGCGAACCGGCAACTCGACGCCGTCGAGCGTGAAATTCACCTGGCCAAGCTTCGGCGCGGTACAGGGCGTGGCCGGCGCAATCAGCACGTCGACGGATTTGAAGATCTCGGCGAGCTGCGCGCGATACCAGCGGCGGAATTTCTGCGCGCGGTCGACCAGCGGCGCCGGCACCATGGCGCCGGCGATCAGCCGGTCGCGCACGGCGGGATCGAAATCGTTCGGGCGCTTGCGCAGGCGATCGAGATGCAGCGAGGCGCCTTCGGTGGTGGTGATGACATAGGCGGCCGCGCGGGCGCGCGAGGCTTCAGGCACGTCAACGATCTTCGTCACCCCGAGCGCCTTGGCGACGCGGCTGACGGCTTCGACGGCCTCGGGAAACACGTTCTTCTGAAAGTGCCCGCCGGCAATCGCGATGCGCAGGTCCGAAATCGGATTGGCGAGCAGCGGCACCGTCGGTTCGAGGCCACGCGTGGTGCAGGCAGCATCATCCGCATCGGGTCCCTGCATCGCGTCATAGGCGAGCGCGAGGTCGGCGGCGGAGCGCGCGAACGGACCGAGATGATCGAGGCTCGCGACGAATGGGAACGAGCGCGCCCGCGACAGCCGGCCATAGGTCGGCTTCAAACCAAAGATGCCGCAGAAGGAGGACGGCACGCGGATCGAACCATTGGTGTCCGAGCCGAGCGCGATCGGCACCAGCGCGCCGCCAACTGCGCTCCCCGAACCACCGGACGAGCCGCCGGTCATCCGGGTCGTGTCATGCGGATTGCGCGAGGGACCGTCATGGACGTTCTCGCCGGTGAAGTCGTAGGCGTATTCGCCCATGTTGAGCGCGCCGACGAGCACGGCGCCGGCGGCTTCCATCCGCTCGATCAGCGTGGCATCGCGTTTCGCTGGCGCAAGGTCGCGGTTGATCTTCGAGCCGGCGCGTGTCGGCAGGCCTGCGACGTCAAACAGGTTCTTCACCGCGAAGGGAACGCCGGCAAGTGGGCCAACCTCCTTGCCCGCCGCGATGTCGGCGTCGATCGCACGCGCCTTCGCACGGGCGCGATCGGCGGTGAGGTCGGTGAAGGAATTGAGGACGCCATCGTGCTGCTTGATGCGCGCAAGCGCAGCTTCGGTGGCATCGCGTGCCGACATCTTGCCGCCGGCCACAGCCTTGGCGATGTCCGCAGCCGTCATCTCTGGCTTGGTGGTCATGGCGGGGTCAGACCGTGAAGATCGGCGCGGGCTCGGTCTCGTCCGGCAGCGCGAATTCGTCGACCAGTCGGCCAAGCCGGAGCGAGACTTCGAGATTGGCGCGCACCGCCGGCCTCCAGGCCTCCTCGACCGGCAGCGCCAGCGCTTTCGATACGGCGTCGATATACTCGTCCAGCGGCTCGGCCATCACGCTCCCAAACAATCTCTCAGTGCACTCTTAGTGGACCTGCAACGGCGGATGCGGGATCGCCGTCAGCAGCTCCTTGGTATAGTCGTCCTGCGGATCGCTGAGGACCTTTTCGGAAGGGCCCTCTTCGACGATTCGACCTGTCCGCATGACAATGACACGATCGCACAACAAGCGCACTACGTTCAAATCATGCGAGACGAACAGATAACTCATACCTAAGCGCGCTTTCAGGTCCTGAAGCAGATTGAGGACCACGGCCTGCACCGAGACGTCCAGCGCCGCGGTCGGCTCGTCCAGGATGACGAGTTTTGGATGCAGCGCGATGGCGCGCGCGATGCCGACGCGGGCCTTCTGGCCGCCGGAGAGCTGGTGCGGAAACCGATCCAGCAGATTGTGCGGCAGCCCGACCATGGTGGCGAGCTCCTCGCAGCGCGCTCGCAGTGCATCGCGGCCCCTGATGTCGCCGAGCTGCATGATGGGGTCGGCGATGGCGCGGGCGGCGGTGAAACGCGGGTTGAGGCTGTCGGTCGGGTCCTGGAACACCATCTGGATGCGGCTGCGCTGCGGCAGCCGGGCAAACGACGCCGGCTGGATGGCGCCGATGTCCTCGCCGTCGAACTGGATCAGGCCCGAGGTCTGGTCGAGCAGCCGCATCACCATCATCGACGTCGTCGATTTGCCGCAGCCGGACTCGCCGACCAGGCCGACGCTCTCGCCATGGCCGATGGAGAGGCTGATGCCGTCGACGGCGCGGAAGACGTCCGGCTCCACCGGCGGCTTGCGGCCGAACAGTTTTCCGAGCGTGGCGGTGGCGCCCTGGCGGGGATACTCTTTCACGAGCTTTTCGATGAGCAGGAGGGGCTTGGAGGTCTCACCTTGCGAAGGCTGATGGATGGCCGGGTCAGGCCCGGCCATGACGGCTGCGGATGAGGACGCGCCCTCCTCCTCGGCCAACAAATCCCGCAAGGACACGCCGAGCCGCGGCGTCGCGCGCATCAGCTTCTTGGTGTAGGGGTGCTGCGGGTTGGCGAAGATGTCGGCGGCTTTCGCGGTCTCGACCACGCGGCCCTTTTCCATCACCACGACGCGGTCGCAATAGGCTGCGGCCAAACCCAGATCATGCGTGATCAGGATGGTCGACATCGCACGCCGCTTGGTCAGCTCGACGATCAGGTCCATCACCGCCTTCTGGGTGGTAACGTCGAGGCCGGTGGTCGGCTCGTCCGCAATCAGGAGCTGCGGATTGCAGGCGAGCGCGAGCGCGATGACGACGCGCTGGCACATGCCGCCTGACAGCTCGAACGGATAGGCGTGGTAGCGCTCGCGCGGGCGGGCGATCTTGACCTGCTCCAGCGCCTCGATCGCCTTTTCTCCGTGGTCCGAAACCATCGCCTGCTGCACATGAGTACGCAGCACGTCCTCGATCTGGTCGCCGACTTTCCGGATCGGGTTGAGCGCGGCGCGCGGGTTCTGGAAGATCATCGAGACTTCGCGCCCGCGCAGGTCGCGCATCTGGCCTTCGGATGCCGCCTTCACGTCGATGCCCGAGAACATCACCGAGCCCTCGGCGATCCGCCCCGCCCGGTCGAGGATGCGCATCACCGCATAGGACGTCACCGACTTGCCGGAGCCGGACTCGCCGACGATGGCGAGCGTCTCGCCCTTGGCGACGGAAATGTTGACGTGCTGGACGGCTTTGACGATGCCGCGGCGGGTGGTGAATTCGACCGTGAGGTCCTGGACGTCGAGCAGGGGCTGGGCGGTCATGCGGACCTCCCGATCAAAAATGTCGAAAACAACCCCATGCACAGTAGAATGGGGTTGGAATCATTGGTGAATTTCGGCGGGAAATTTGCGTGTGAGGCGGGCACCGGCCTCTCATTCCCTCCCCCCTTGCTGGGGAGGGGCAGGGAGAGGGCTAGCCACGAGCTCAGACCTCGCCCGGGGCTACCCCTCTCCCATAGCCGAAGCTTCGCTTCGGCGTTGACTAAGAGGACGGCCGCCGAAGGCGGCCTGTGCCTCCCCCGCAAGGGGGGAGGGAGCGCATCGGCGTGCTTGGAAACAATCATCACGTCCTCCGCTGCGGGTCGACGATGTCGCGGAGGCCGTCGCCGAGGAGGTTGAAGCAGAACACGGCGATCATCAGAGCAAGGCCGGGGAATAGCGCGATCCACCATTCGCCCGACACCATGAAGCCCGCGCCTTCGGCGACCATGATGCCCCATTCGGCGGTCGGCGGGCGGACGCCGAGGCCGATGAAGGACAGCCCCGCGGCATTGAGGATGGCGTAGCCCATGGTCAGCGACATCTGCACGATCATGATCGGCATGATGTTCGGCAAGATGTGCACCAGCAGGATGCGGAATTCGCCGTTGCCCGACAGACGCGCGGCCTGCACGAAGCCGGCATTGCGGCGGACATTGGCCTCGGCGCGCGCGACGCGGGCATAGAGCGGAAAGTTCACGATGGCCGTGGCCAGAATGATGTTCTGCACGGTGTTGCCGAGGGCGGCGACGATGCCCATCGCCAGCACGAACAGCGGAAACGCCATGATGGTATCGGCGATACGGCCGACGATGCGATCGGTCCAGCCGCCGAAATAGCCGGCCGCGATGCCGGCGAGGCCGCCCATCAGGAACACCAGCACGACGGAGGCGACCGCGATGAACGTATCGAGCCGTGTCGCCACGACGACGCGGCTGAAGATGTCGCGGCCGAGCTGATCGGTGCCGAACCAATGCGCCATCGACGGCGGCTTCAGCGCCGCGGCGGTATCGGAAGCGAGTGGATCATACGGCACCACGTAGGGGCCGAAGATCGCCGCGATAAGGATCACGATCAGCAGCGCGAAGGCGAAACCCGTGACCTTGTTCTCGCCGAGAACGTAGCGGGTCTGTTCGAGGATCGCGACCAGCCCTGATGTCCGCGCGGGACCGACGGGTTCAACAGCAGGCGCAACGGAGCTCATGATCTAGCCCTCCAACCTGACACGCGGATCGATCACGCCGTAGAGAATGTCGATCACGAGATTGAGCAGCACGTACATGACCGCCATGGTCAGCACAAAACCTTGCACGGGCGCGAAGTCCGACGAGATCAGCGCCTCCACCGCGTAGGAGCCGATGCCGGGCCAGGCGAACACTTTTTCCACCAGCACGTTGGCCCCTAACAGAAACGAGAACACCATGCTGAGCGTGGTGATCACGGGGAGCATCGCATTGCGGAACGCGTAGGTGACGATGACCGTTGTCGGCGACAGGCCGCTGGCGCGTGCCGTGCGCACGAACTCCGACGACAATACCGCCAGCATCGAGGCGCGCGTCATGCGCGCGATCGGCGCCAGCGAGAAGATCGCAAGCGTCGTCGCCGGCAGGATGAGCTGGCTCAGCGCCGAGCGGAACGCCTCGAAGTCGCGCGCGATCAGGGTGTCGATCAGATAGAAGCCGGTCACCGTCGGCGGCGCGCTGTAGAACACATCGAGGCGGCCGAGCGGCGCGGGTGACCAGCCTAGCCTGAAGTAGAAGACATAGACCAGCACCAGGCCGGTGAAGAACACGGGTAACGACACGCCGGCCGTCGTCGTGACACGGCAGAGATGGTCGACCCATGATCCCGGCCGCGTCGCCGCCAGCACGCCGAGCGGGATCGCAATCACGACCGAAACGATGAGGCCGAGCAGCGTGAGCTCGGCGGAAGCCGGCAGGCGGTTGCGGATCTCGGCCGCGACCGGCTGCCCCGTGGTGAGCGAGTTGCCGAAATCGCCATGGGCGAGGTCGTTGGTGTAGCGGAAAAACTGCTCGATCAGCGGCCTGTCGAGCCCGAGCTTCTTGCGGATCTGCTCAACGGCTTCCTTGGTCGCGGCGGGACCGGCGAAGTATGCGGCGGGATCACCGGGCAACGCGCGCGTCAGCAGGAAGGTGACGATGACGACCCCGATCAGCGAGGGAATCGCGAACATCAGGCGCTTGCCGATCATGGTCAGCATGGGAGCGCTCTCCTTCTGCTTGGCAATTGTGAGCAGGCTGGCTCCGCTGCGTTCCCTCCCCCCTTGCGGGGGAGGGCTAGGGAGAGGGGTGGCCCCAGGAGAGGTCGGAGTTCGTGGCTACCCCTCTCCCCGACCCTCCCCCGCAAGGGGGGAGGGAGCGAGAGATTGGTGGCCATCTCACGCGATGACGAAACCGCATCGCGAGCAGAGAGACAAACACATGCCGATGCGTCGCCGACGATCAGCATGACGGCTCACCCCTTCACCAGCGCGCGGTAATCCAGCCTCCGGTGGAACCAGTATTGGTAGCCGCTGATGTTCTTCTGCATCGCGACGTTGACGAAGGGCTGGTACAGCGGGATGCGCGGGATGTCGGTGAAAGCGAGATCGACGAAGCCCTTCACGTCGGCATCGTAGGTCGCAGTGTCGCCGGTCGCCGCCGCCGTGCGGGCGCCGTCGATCAGCTTGTCCATCTCCGCCGACTTGTAGCTCATGGTGTTGAAGACGGAATTGTTGCCGTGATAGCACCAGTAGAAGAAGTACTCGGGGTAATCGAGCCAGCCCGAGAACACGTTGGTGAAGAGCGGCATCTCCTTCTTGTTCAGCTCGGTGCGCCAGTTGGCGCCGGGCACCTTGTTGATGGTCGTCTTGATGCCGATCTGCGCGAGAGATTCCTGCACCAGCACGCAGAGCGGCTCGTTGACGCCCGCGAAGTTGAGATCGAACGAGATCGTGGTCTCGAAGCCGTTGGCGAGGCCTGCCTCCGCCATCAGCGTTTTCGCCTTCTCAATGTCGGTGTTGTATTTGTGCGGCTGCGGCCAGGCGACTTCGGTCGGCTTGTCCTTGGGCGCGCCGAACATCGGGTTGGCGAGGCCGAACATCACCGCGTCCATGATCTTCTGATAGGGCAGCGCATAGGCAACCGCCTGGCGAACTTTTGGATTATCGAACGGCGGCTTGGTGACGTTCATGCCGATATACTGGATGCCGTTGGAGAACGGCAGCGACACGACGTTGAGCTTGCCGTTCGCCTTCATCTCCTGAAAGTCCTTGTTGGGCAGCTCGTAGGAGATGTCGGCGTCGCCGCGCTCCAGCAGCGCGCGGCGGTTGCCGGCCTGCGGCACCATGCGCCAGATCACGCGCTTGATCTTCGGCAAGGGACCGCAGACCCAATCCTCGTTGCGCTCCATGATGACTTCGGTGCCGGCGGTCCACTTCGTCACCTTGTAGGCGCCGGAGCCCGCGGTCTGCTGCTTGGTGAATTCGAGACCCCAGGGGTCCTTCTCACTGGCGTTCTTCTTCACCAGCTCGGAGTTGACGATGCAGGGCACGATGACCGCGAGATCGGGGATCGTGAGCTTGTCCTTTTTCAGGAAGTCGACGCGCACGGTGGTGTCGTCGATCACGACGAACTGCTCCGGCTTGGTCAGCGAGCCCGCGCTCATCTGGAAGGTCGGGAAACCGCCGACGCTGACGGCGCGGTCGAGCGACCACTTCACATCCTTGGCGGTGACGGGCGTGCCGTCGTGGAATTTGGCGTTCTTGCGCAGCTTGAAGGTGACCGACATGTCGTCGATCTTCATCTCCTCGGCGAGTTCGCCCTTGAACTTGTCGCGGTCGTAATAGGGCACGCCGCCGGGGCCGACCTTCATCTCGTGGCTGATCAGGCGGTCGTAGCAATTCCACGACACTTCATAGCCGGGCACGTTGGTGCCGACGCCGTGGATGTCGAGATTGTTCGGGCCGCCTTCCGAGACGATCAGCAGCGTCTCCGAACGCGCATCGGCATAGGCGGTGGAGACGACCTGTGGGATCGCCGGAAGCGCCGCGCCTGCGGCCAATCCGGACACGGACTTGAGGAAATCGCGGCGCTTCATGGAAAATGCTCCAACGCAAAAGTTTCTGGTTGGAACAGGGATTCGCAAGGTTCGTGCCAGCGCTTAATGGGTTCTTAATTTCCATATAAAGCGTTGATTCCAATCTATTTTTTGTGATTTCGGCGGCTGATCGCCTTTTGGGCAAGCCGGTCAATTGCATACAAAGATGCGATTCTGCTTCAAAAATAAGCTGAAAGATTGAGCGCTGCTGGATTGAGCAGGACGTCGCAGATGGCCTGGGCGGTTCAGCCCGCCCAGATCAGATCCTGCAACTCGACGAGATCGTTCGCCCTGTCCTGCCAGCCCTCGATACAGACGTGGCTGTTGAGGTCACTGGCGCGGTGCAGCAGCATCAGCGCCATCAGCCGGCGCTTGAGCGCATAGTCCGGCTTTGCATAGCCAAAGCCCTCGAGCAGACTGCGCACCCTCCCCGGCCGGCCGGCCGCCATGAAGGCGCCGGGGCCGAGCAGATCGTAGTCGCGCCATCCCGTCAGCACGTCGCCGAAGTCGAACAGGCCCGCGAGCGACCATTGATCGTCATGACAGGCGAGCAGGAAGTTCTGAGGGATATATTCGCCGACCAGGATCACCGGCGGCGCATCCATCGGGATCAGTTTTGCAGCGTCACGCAGGAGATCGTCGAGGCCTTCGAGGAATTTCGGCGCAAGGCCGAGGCGCATGTGCCGCGCCTTGCAGCCCTGCATCTGGGCGCGCATGAACGCATCCCAGCGCGGCTCGATCTCCGCCAGCGGTCCGAGCGGTGCGCGCTGCACGGCGGCGATGGTCTCGCCGATCTGGCGCAGCAGGCGCTCCTTCTGCGCTTCGGCCAATTGCGGCCACACCTCCGAGCCGAGCGTGCCGGCAAGACGCGTGATGACGAGATAGGGCCAGCCATCGCGCTCACCCTCCGCGACGATCTCCGGGATCGGCAGATGAAGGCGGCCGGCAAGCTGCGCCAGCGACCCGCGTTCGGACACGAATTGCGCGCCGAGCTGCGGCGGGAAGATTTTCAGGATCAGCTTCTCACTGAGGCCGACGACGAGATTGGTGCCGGTCGCAAACACGTGCGGCGCGCTGATATCGAGACCGTGGCTGCGCGCGATGTCGAGCGCAATTCCCAGCCATTGCCGTGGATCAGAGCGAAAGGCGAGAAAGCTGTCCGCATCGGCGAAGTGAGGTAGTTTCATCGACATCGCGACCTTATGCATTTCAAAAACAGTTCCCCTCGCGGCCCATCCTTCGAGACGCCCCGCTTTGGCGGGGCTCCTCAGGATGAGGGCGGAGTGCGTGGCAGCGATTTTGGCAGGCACCGATGCCGCTTAGCCTCATCCTGAGGAGGCCGCGAAGCGGTCGTCTCGAAGGACGAGGCGCGCACTCACGCATACGCTACCGGTCCGGGCTGGCGCGCTCGAACTGGCGCAGCAGCTTGTTGCCGCGCTCGACCGCGGCATCGAGCGCGGCCTGCGCGCCCTTCTGGCCGGTAAAGGCCTGCTCCAGCTCGTCCTCGATTGCGCCGCGGATCAGCACGAAGGAGCCGAGCCGGATGCCCTTCGAGTTCTCCGTCGGCTGATGCAGCGTGATCTCCTCGAACGAGATCGCGGAGCCCGGATTGCGCTCGTAAAAACCCTGCGCGCGCGTCAGCTCGAAGGCGGCGCGGGTGATCGGCAGATAGCCGGTGTTCTGGTGCCAGGCGGCCTGCACGCCGGGCTGCGACAGATAGGCGAAGAACCGTGCCACGCCCTTGTATTCCGCGCGCGGGCGGTCGCGCAGCACCCACAGCGTGGCACCGCCGATAATCGAGTTCTGCGGCGCGTTCTTCACATCGGGCCAGTACGGCATCATGCCGTAGCCGATATCGAACTTCGAATTCGCCTTGATGTCGGCCCGCGTCGCCGAGGAGCCGATGAAGATGCCGCATTCGCCCTTCTGGAAGCGCGGCTCGGCCGACTGCCCGCGGCCGCCGTAATCGAACACCTTGTCCTTCTGCCACTCGGCGAGCTGGGCGATGTGTTGCACGACGACCGGGTTGTTGATGGTCAGCTCGGCATCCAGCCCCGCAAAGCCATTGGTCCGCGTCGCGAGCGGCAGATTGTGGAAGGCGGAGAAATTCTCGATGTGGATCCAGGACGGCCAGGAGGTGGTGAAGCCGCACACAGCGCCGCGCTCGCGCAGGCGTTTTGCGGCAAGCCCAAGCTCGGGCCATGTCTTCGGCGGCGTCTCCGGATCGAGGCCCGCGTCGCGGAACATGGTCTTGTTGTAATAGAGGATCGGCGTCGAGGAATTGAACGGGAAGGACAACAGATTGCCGGCCGCATCGGTGTAATAGCCGGAGACTGCGGGAAGGTAATCGCCCAGCGAGAACGGCTCGTTCATGTCCCGCATCATGGTGAACACGGGATAGATCGCGCCCTTGGCCGCGGTCATGGTGGCGGTCGCGACCTCGTTGACCTGGACGATCGCCGGTTGGCTGCGCGAGCGGAAGGCGAAGATCGCCGCCGTCACCGTCTCGGTGTAGTTGCCCTTGTAAGCAGGCACGATGCGGTAATCGGACTGCGAGGCGTTGAAGTCGGCGGCGAGCTTCTCGAGCTGCCGGCCAAGCTCGCCGGACATGGCGTGCCACAGCGCGATGTCGGTTGCGGCGCGCGCCTGAAGAGGCATTGCGAGGACGATGAAAGCGGCGAGGATCCGCAAAAGACTCGATGCTGAAATCACGATGGCTCTTCCCGTGTCGCGCGGCAAAGGCGACCGTACCTGCTTAAGGCGCGGCATTTCCTGTTTCAACCGGGAATGAACGGCGGCCGCGCCGCACAATCGCTCCGCCGGGTGCGGCGGGATGGCCTTCCCTCAACCATCTGCTAGATTGCATTGAACCTTTTTGCTTCGCCATAGACTCCACCACTGAGGGGTTGAGTGTGCCAGTGCTGAACCGTGCCGAACTCTCGCGGACCGGGTTGATCTTCGTCGCGCTTCTGCTCGCGGTCTGCGCGACGAGCGCAGCTGCGCGCGAATTCCGCGCCGCCGACACCCAGGCCGAGGATTACCCGACCGTCCAGGCGCTGCGCTACATGGGCGCGCTGATTGCCGAGCGCACCGGCGGCCGGCACGAGATCAAGGTGTTCCATTCCCGTCAGCTCGGCGAAGAGAAGGAGACCATCGAGCAGACCAGGGTCGGCGCGATCGACCTTAACCGGACCAATGTGGCGCTGATCGGCAACTTCGTCCCGGCGATGAACGTGCTCGCCATGCCGTTCCTGTTCCGGTCCATCGAGCACATGCAGAAGGTGCTGGACGGGCCGATCGGCAGCGAGATCCTCGGCAGTTTCGAGCCCTACGGCTTCGTCGGGCTCGCCTTCTACGATTCCGGCGCGCGGTCGATCTACAACGGCGTCCGTCCGATACGAAGTGTCGCCGACCTCAAGGGATTGCGGATCCGGGTGCAGCAGTCGGAGTTGATGAGCGAGATGATTCGCTCGCTCGGCGCCGAGCCGGTCGAGATGCCCTACGGGCAGGTGCTCACCGGGCTTGCCAACCATCTGATCGACGGTGCCGAAAACAACTGGCCATCTTTCGTGACGACAGACCATTACAAACATGCCGGCCACCTCGCGCTCACCGAGCACACGATGAGCCCGGAAGTGCTGGTGATCTCGCTGAAGGCCTGGAAGAGCCTGTCGGCCGACGACCAGCAGATATTCCGCGAAGCCGCGGCTCGCTCCAGCCGGTTCATGCGCGAGAAGTGGCGCGACCTCGAAGAGCAGTCGCAGCACAAGGCTGAAGCCGCCGGCATCACCGTCGCCAGGGATATCGACCGCAAGCCGTTCGAGGGCGCGATGGCTGCGATCTATGCCAAGGCGGGGCGCGATCCCGCCGCGGCCGCGCTGATCGAACGCATTCGCAAGGTGGAGTGAGCCGCTTGGCTGCGCCTGGACCCAGCGAGCACGCAGACAGGCCGCCCGGCCCGCTCGGGCGGCTGCGCGCACGTTTGGTCGGGATGCTCCGCGCGGTGCCGATCCGCTGGCGCATCCTGTCGATCGCGGCGCTGAACTCGGCCGTGGTCGTGGTGCTGGTGGGGCTGATCTGGAACGGCACGCAGGTGCTGGGCTCGGCCTGGGGCGACGTCCGCCAGGTGCGCGAGTCCGACCGCATCCTGGCGCTGCTCGAAAGCGAGACCGGGCGCCTGCACAATCTGATCCACCGCTACATCAACCAGCCGAGCCCGGACCTGTTCGCCGAGATCCTGCTGCTGCGCGAGGCGGTGCTGGGCACGCTGACCGACCGTGCCGCCAAGGACCCGATGCTGTCGGGCTCGGTCGAGGAGCTGGAGCGCACCACCGACCGCTTCCTCAACGGCTTCGGCGAGCTGCGCAGTGTGCAGGCGACCATCGCCAAGACCTATGAGGAGCAGGTGCAGGGCCCGGCCAGGGACATGGCCGGTCTCTATTCCATCATCGAGGGCGCCACCGGCCATCGCGACGCCCTGATCTGGCCCTCGCTCGGCAAGTCGCGCGAGGCCTTCACCGCGATGCTGGTGGCGGCCAACTCCTACTATCTGTCGCTCTCGCCCGGTGCCGCCGACGACGCGCGCCGCAACACCGAGACGATCGAGAAGACCATTCCGGTCATGATCGATCTCGCCGACAACGACCTGCAGCGCATGGCGCTGCAACGGCTCGGGACCCGCACCATGGCGCTGCGCGAGGGTTTCGCAAAGCTCTCCGAGCAGCTGACGAGCCGCACCGAATTGCTGCGCAACACCATCGACGCCAGCCAGGCCGAGGCGATCGGCGCCATCGACGACCTCTCCACGAAGATGCGCCAGCGCGAGCAGAAGGCGCAGGAGACGTTTGATCGTACCCTGGCCGATATCTCGCGGCGGGTGCTGTCGATCGCGGTGATCTTCCTCGGCATCATCCTCACCGCAGGCGTGCTGATCGCGCTGTCGATCCGCCTGCCGCTGCAGCAGATCATGACCGCGATGCGCGCGATTACGCTCGGCGACCTCGACCGCGAAGTGCAGGGCACCAAGGCACGCGACGAGGTCGGCGCCATGGCGCGCGCCGTCGAGGTGTTCCGCGAGAACGCGATCGCGAAACGCGAGACCGAGGACGAGCTGCGCGCGTCCAAGGAGAAGGCCGAGAGCGCGCTGCTCGAGCTCAACACCGCGCAGCAGAATTTGATCGACGCCGAACGGCTGGCGGCGCTCGGCGGCCTCGTCGCCGGCGTCGCGCACGAGGTCAACAACCCGATCGGCATCAGCCTGACCGTCGCTTCCAGCTTCGCCCGGCGCACCGAGATCTTCGAGGCCCAGCTCAAAGGCGACGGCGGCCTGCGCCGCTCGCAGCTGGAGGAGTTCGTGCAGTCCTCGCGCGACGCCTCGCAGCAGCTCGTCGCCAACCTCACCCGCGCCGGCGAGCTGATCCAGTCGTTCAAGCAGGTCGCGGTCGACCGCTCGCATGCCGAGCGGCGGCAGTTCTCACTCAGCGAAGCCACCGACCAGATCATCGCCAGCCTGCGTCCGGTCCTGAAGCGCTCGCCGATCACGCTCCAGGCCGACGTGCCCGAGGGGCTCCTGCTCGACGGCTATCCAGGCTCCTACGGCCAGATCCTGACCAACCTCTTCCTCAACGCCGCCAACCACGCCTTTGCCGACGGCCGCGCCGGCACGATCACGATCTCGGCGCGTCCGCGCGGGACCGACGACATCGAGATCATCTTCGCCGATGACGGGGCCGGCATGACCCCTGACGTGCAGCGCCAGGCCTTTGACCCATTCTTTACCACCCGGCGCAATGAAGGTGGTACGGGACTCGGCTTGCATATCGTCTATAACCTTGTCACCCAGCAGCTCGGCGGGCGCATGATGCTGGAATCCAAGCTGGGACAAGGCACTACTTTTCGCATTATCATGCCCCGGGTCGCCAAGGGCGGCGCGCAAAGCACAGAGACTGACGGGACTTCTCAATGGCCGAACAGGACGATGTCCTCCACCTGATCGACGATACCGGTACCGCACCGGAGGACCAGAACGCACGGAAGTGGAAGATCGCCGTCATCGACGACGATCCGGCCGTGCATGACGGCACCCGCTTCGCGCTGTCCGACTACAGCCTCAACGGCCAGGGGCTGGAGATCCTCTCCGCCCATTCCGCGGCGGAAGGTCGCAAGCTGATGGCCGCGCATGGCGACATCGCCGCCGTGCTGCTCGACGTCATCATGGAGACCGATGTCGCCGGCCTCGAGCTGGTCGAGTTCATCCGCAACGAGCTCAAGAACGAGACCGTACGTATCATCCTGCGCACGGGACAGCCCGGCCAGGCGCCGGAGCGGCGCGTGATCGTCCAGTACGACATCAACGACTACAAGGCCAAGACCGAGCTCACCGCCGACAAGCTGTTCACCTCGCTGACCGCGGCGCTGCGCTCCTATCAGCAGCTCGAGCGCATGGTGCAGACGCGGCGCGGGCTCGAGATCATCATCGACGCCGCCTCGACGCTATACGACTTCAAGTCGATGCAGCGGCTCGCCGAGGGCGTGCTGACCCAGCTCGCCTCGCTGCTCAATGTCGATTGCGCCGGCATATTGGTGCTGCGCGACAATGGCGGCGTGGACCCCGAGCTCTCCGTGCTCGCCGGCAGCGGCTGCTACAGCCGCTTCATCGGCACGACCTCGTCGAAGGCGCTCGACCCCGATCTGCGGACGATGGTGGAAGCCGCGTTCCAGGGCCGCAAGAACGAATTCGCCGACCACCGCAGCGTGATCTATCTGCGGACCGGCTCCGGCCGCGAGGTGGTGGTGCTGCTGCAGGCCGAGCGCGAGCTGTCCGAGACCGACCGCTCGCTGGTCGAGATCTTCTCCAGCCGGCTCTCGATCGCCTTCGACAACGTCATCCTCTACCAGCAGCTCCAGGACGCCAACACGCAGCTCGAGGACCGCGTCGCCCAGCGTACCCGCGCGCTGATGCAAGCCAACCGCCGCCTCTCGGCGCAATGGCTGCGACTGCAGCGCGCCAACGGCTTCAAGAACGAGATTTTGGGCACCGTCGCCCACGACCTCAAGAATCCGCTCGGCGTCATCCTCGGCCGCACCGAGATGCTGAAGGAGCTGATCTCGACCGGCGCCTCGTCCGACGGCGTGGTCGCCCAGGTCGATCACATCCGCGATGCCACGAAGCGCCTGACCACGATGGTCGATCATCTGATCTCGGACGCGATGGCCGATGCCTTCGACATCACCATCCGCCGCGAGCCGGTCGACGTCGCTGCGCTGGTGAAAGAGGTCGCCGATGCCAACCACCCGCTCGCGGTCAACAAGCAGCAGGCGATCAGCGTCACGGCGCCGCCCAACATCGTCACCATGTGCGACACCGACCGCATCCGCGAGGCGATCGACAATCTGATCAGCAACGCCATCAAATACTCACCGATCGGCGGCAAGATCATCGTCGCCGTCACCCATGAGGCCAGCGATACCGTCGTCCGCGTCAGCGACGAGGGCGCCGGCCTCTCGCCGGAGGATCTCGGCCGCCTGTTCGGCCGGTTCCAGCGGCTGTCGGCCAAACCGACCGCGGGCGAGAGCTCGACGGGGCTTGGGCTTTCCATCGTCAAGCGTATTATCGACATGCATGGCGGCGAGGTGACGGCCGAGAGCGACGGTCCCGGCAAGGGATCGACCTTCACCATCACCCTGCCCGCGACCGAGTTGCCGTGATTCGAGTACCGAGATCTGAGTGATATGACCCAAAGCCAGCACATCATGATCGTCGACGACGAGGCCCCGGCCCGGGAGATGGTCGGCGATTACCTCAAGATGCACGGCTTCACCGTGACGCTGTGCGACGGCGGCAAGAGCTTGCGCACCGCGATCGACGGCAGCATGCCCGACCTCGTTGTGCTCGACCTCAACATGCCCGAGGAAGACGGCCTCTCGATCATCCGCGACCTCAAGAGCCGCATCAACGTGCCCGTGATCATGCTGACGGCGACCGCGAGCCCGATCGACCGCGTCGTCGGTCTCGAGCTCGGCGCCGACGATTACGTGGCAAAGCCCTGCGAGCTGCGCGAGCTGATGGCGCGCATCCGCTCGGTGTTGCGGCGGAGCACGCCGGTGAAGGCGGCCGAGACCGCGCCCGCCAAATCGGACAAGGATCAATTGGTGCGCTTCGGCACCAAATGGCTCGACCTCGAAGCGCAGGCCTTGCGCGACGACGAAGGCAACGAGCACCCGCTCACCGCCTCCGAGTTCGGGCTGCTGAAAGTGTTCGCGGCCAATCCGAAGCGCGTGCTGTCGCGCGAGCGCCTGCTCGAACTGGCCAATGCGCGCGACGCCGAAGCCTTCGACCGCGCCGTGGATCTGCGCATCATGCGCATCCGCCGCAAGATCGAGCCCGACCCGACCAAGCCGGCCGTGATCCGCACCATCCGCGGCGGCGGCTATCTGTTCTCGCCCGCGGGCGAGAAGGCGTAGGGCGCGCGGCACCTACCGCTGTCGTCCCGGGCTCGCTTCGCGCCCCGGAATGACGGCATGGGTGGCGCGACCGAACGCAAAGCCCGGAATTTCGTTCCCGGCTGCCCCGGGCGCTCCCCAATCCCCACCCCCGTATTTTCCGTACATTGAAATTCCACGGCTTTTCGCCCCGAATGTTTCGTCGCGGCCTGTCCGACGAAACAATTTGGCGGCGCACGAAACCATTTTTCGCTTTTCGTGCAGACGTCCCGAAACGTTCGCTGATTAACAATTGGTCCAAGGAAACGCCGCTCGGTTGCGGCGCTACGGGGAGCTAAGTCAATGCCGAACGTCATCGCCATCAACGCCCAAGCCAGCCAGAGCATCATTGCCGCTCAGGCGACCTCGGACGACATGCTCCTGGAGAGCATTGCGGACGGCAACCGGACGTCCATGCACATCCTCTATTGCCGGCACAATGTGCGGGTTTATCGCTTCATCTTGCGCATCGTGCGTGACGCGACCACAGCGGAAGACCTGGTCAGCCAGGTGTTCCTCGACGTGTGGCGCACGGCAGGCCAGTTCCAGGGCCGCTCGCAGGTTTCGACCTGGCTGCTCTCGATCGCACGCTTCAAAGCGCTGACCGCGATGCGCCAGCGCCGCTTCGAGGACATCGACCAGGACGACGTGCGCCAGATTCCTGACGATGCCGAGACGCCCGAGACCTCGCTCGACCGCAACGACACCAGCGCCATCCTGCGCGCCTGCGTGCAAAAACTGTCGCCCGCGCATCGCGAGATCATCAACCTCGTCTACTACCATGAGAAGTCGGTGGAGGAGGTCGGTCAGATCATCGGCATCCCGCAGAGCACGGTGAAGACCCGGATGTTCTATGCCCGCAAGCAACTGGCCGATTTGCTTAAGGGCGCCGGCGTCGACCGTTTCGCTGCCTAAGACCAAGGATTTCAATGGGATAGGACCGAGGTTTCGGCCCTGTCCCCTGACACGGAAGTGTTACCGCCGACGCAATAATTGAAACAAAGCACAACATCAGGCGGAAAAACTTCCCTCCTATAAAGCTCACATACGGTTTCGTTAAACCTCCCAAGACTTCCAACGACCCGGACGGGATGCCCCCCTCCGGGTCGTTTTGTATTTGGGGGTCGCCGAGGCCCATTCTCGCCACCCAGTGAGGCGGGCACCGCTCCATCATTCCCTCGAGGGGTACCGCATGGGGACTCCCTCGATTTGTCGTGCACGGCACGATCGCGGATGGATAGACCTTTCCCGGGGCCACCCCTCTCCCCCGTCCTCCCCCGAGGGGGGAGGGAGCGCGCCGGCGCTGTGGCCAACAGGGCTGCCTCGCAATGCCGCCCGGCACGCCCCACACCAGGCAGCCGCCCCTCACGAAGGCGTGACGCCACGTAACAACCCGCGCAGCCATCCCGAACTGCCCTCGTGACCTCCTTCACGAGTGCCCGATGCTCGAACTTGTCTTCGCCGTCCTTGCCGGCATCCTGACCATCGCCGCGCCCTGCACGCTGCCGATGCTGCCGATCCTGCTTGGCGCCTCGATCGGGCGGGCGGGCCACTTGCGGCCCGCGATGATCGCGCTCGGCTTCGTCGTCTCGTTCTCGGCGACCGCGCTGCTGTTGGGTGCGATCACGCGGCTGTTCGACTTCGATCCGAACGTGCTGCGCGAGGCCGCGTCGATCCTGCTGCTCGGCTTCGGCCTGTTGATGCTGTGGCCGGCGCCGTTCGAATGGCTGTCGATCCGGCTCAACGGCTGGCTCGATCTCGGCAATGCCGGCGCCGTACAGCGCGAGGGTGCGCTCGGCGGCCTCGTGCTCGGCACCACGCTCGGCCTGGTCTGGACGCCCTGCGCCGGTCCCGTGCTCGGCTCGATCCTGACGCTGGTCGCGACGTCGAAGAACGCCAGCTGGGCCGGCGTGCTGTTGATTGCCTATGCCATCGGCGCAGCGATCCCGATGCTCGCGATCGCCTATGGCGGACAGGCTGCGACCACGCGCGTGCGCAGCCTTGCGCGGATCTCGCCGCGGCTGCAGCAGGGCTTTGGTGTCGTCGTGATCGCTTTCGCGGTCGCCGCCTACTTCCAATACGACACGCTGATCGTGGCGTGGCTCACAGGATTCTATCCCACCGGCCAGATCGGCCTGTGATCATCCCTCATCTTCACCGGAGGACGCTTCCATGACTTTCAAACTGCTCGCCCTCTCCGCCGCACTGATCGGCATGGCCGTAACAGGCGCCGTCATCCCCGGCATCTGCGACGAGGCCGCGCGCGCCGCCCCTGTCGTCACCGCTGCCGCGAGCCAGCAGACCGCGCCCGACTTCACCGGCATCAACACCTGGTTCAACTCGAAACCGCTCAGCATCGCCGACCTCCGCGGCAAGGTCGTGCTGGTCGACTTCTGGACCTATGGCTGCGTCAACACGCTGCCGCACGTCACCGACCTCTACGCCAAGTACAAGGACAAGGGCCTCGTCGTGGTCGGCGTGCACACGCCGGAATTCCCGTTCGAGCGCTCCGCCGCCAATGTGCAGGCCGCGCTGAAGCGCCACGGCATCACCTATCCGGTGGCGCAGGACAATGATTCCAAGACCTGGAACGCCTACCAGAACCAGTATTGGCCGGCGCAATACATCATCGACCAGAACGGCAAGATCGTGTTCCAGCACGAGGGCGAGGGCCGCTACGACGAGATCGACCGCACCGTGGCAAAGCTGCTGAACGCCAACAGCTGAGGCCGGATCGCCGCTGCCGCCGTTGTTGCTTGACTCCACGGACCCGTCCGTGGAGTTTCCCGAGCGACGGAATCAGCGCCCGCAATGGACGACGCGACCACCAGCACCGACATTCGCCTTCGCGAAGGCGCCTCGATCGCGCAACGGCTGGTCATGTCCGGCTTTGCGGCCGCCGTGGCGCTGTGCTTCACGCCGGGCCTGTTCACGCACGACACGTTGGAAGTGATCGTCTCGGTGGCCGCGCTGCTCGTCGGAGCAGCGTTCGTCGTCGGCATCATGCTGGCGCCGGCGGTGGTGTGGATCATCACACCGAACGAGATCCTGATCGGGCAACAGCGTCCGTTCGGAAAGCTCCGGACCAGGGTCGTCGCGAAAGACGACATCAGGGGATTACAGGTTCCCGGCAGCAAGCGGGCGAAAGCCCGTTTCCAGCTGGCCTTCACGCTGGCCTCGGGGGAACGCCTGACGTCCCCGCCGATCTCCGACGTCACGCATGTTCGCGACACCGTGGCGCGGATCGCCGCACAGTTCGATGTCCCCGATGTCGAGTCACCCGTCAATCCGCTCGATGCCAGCAATCCCGAGATGCGTCTCGGCGACCCCCTCGAGGCGTTTTCCGCGCGGGACATAAGGATCGTCGCGCTGATCGCCGTCGCCTTGTCCGCCGTTCCCTACGCCTACAAGCTCTGGCGTGGATGGCCGCCCAGCCATGTCGATATCCTGCTGCTGCCGCTCGGCGCGATCGCCGCATTCGCGGTTTACCGATACGCCAACCTGGTGACCGGCGCGTTCTGGATCATCCGCGAGAGCGATATCCGCGTCGAACGCCTGTGGGGCGACGGCACGCCGCGCGCCGACCATATCGAGGGGCACGACGTGAAGACGATCACCGTCGACCGCCGCGGCCGGTCCGAGGACGAGCACTGCATCGTTACGATCCGGTTGCGCTCGGGGCGACGCTTTCGCAGCCCACGAATCGGGTCGCGGATCGAGGCCCGAGCGGTGGGTGCCGAAATCGTCCGACGGCTCGGGATCGCGGCGCAGAATAACAAGATTTAGCTCTCCCCCGCTTGCGGCGTCGCGATCGCATTTGAAGGCGATCTGACAGAGTCGCCTGCGGCCATCCTTCGAGACGCCCGCCTACGGCGGGCCCTCAGGATGAGGACGGAGTGCGCGGCGACAATTTCGACGGGCTCCGATGCGTCTTAGCCTCATCCTGAGGAGACCGCGAAGCGGTCGTCTCGAAGGACGAGGCGCGCGCTCAGACCGCCGCTAGGAACTCCTGTGCGATCGTCCTCCCCCGCAAGCGGGGGAGGGAGCGCACCACCATTGCCGCGACAATCTAGGCTTTTCGCGCCATCCCCTGTTTGTGGCATTGCCCGGCCTCGTCAAAAAACCAAAGCATTCTCGTGACATACCAGCCGGGCGTGCCATGAACTTGCCACGAAGCTGCCCCTGAGTTCAGATGGTCCGAATGATTTACGCTGTGGCAGCGGGGAGAGCTTGAAATGACGGATTATCGTCGCCTGACCGGGGCGTTCATCGCGGCGCTGGGCCTGGTCCTGACCACCTCGTACGCCTCCGCCCAGCAGCCTGACCGCGGCGACGAGCCGGGCCTGGTCGCCGACGACGCCTACCAGCTCGAGCCGGAATGGCAGAAGCAGGTCGTGTACTTCCGCACCACCGAGACGCCGGGCACCATCATCATCTCGACAGCCGAGCGCCACCTCTATCTGGTGCAGCCGGGCGGGCGCGCGATCCGCTACGGCATCGGCGTCGGCCGCGACGGCTTCCAATGGCAGGGGCTCGTGAACATCACCAACAAGAAGGAGTGGCCGGACTGGACGCCGCCGCCGGAGATGATCCAGCGCCAGCCCTATCTGCCGCGCTTCATGGCCGGCGGCCCCGGCAATCCGCTCGGTGCCCGCGCCATGTATCTCGGCACCACCGTCTACCGCATCCACGGCACCAACCGTCCTGATACGATCGGCACCAAGGTATCCTCGGGTTGCTTCCGTCTCGTCAACCATGACGTCGCCGATCTCTACGATCGCGTCCCGGTTGGCACCAAGGTGGTCATCCGACAGAAGCCCGAACTCTGATCTTCCTCGCCTTAGCGAATAGTCCTTTTCCCGATTATTTCGAGAGAGCAACATGATGCGCACTTTTCGAGGCGGCCTGCTGATCGGGCTCGCCGTTGCCGTACTGGTCGGCGCCCTGGCGGTGATCTATGAGTTCTACGATACCCGCACCCTGAAGCGCACCGTTCGCCGCGGCGAGGTGCTGTGCGGCGTCAACAAGGGCCTGCCGGGCTTCTCGATCCCCGATGACAAGGGCAACTGGACCGGATTCGACGTCGATTTCTGTCGCGCGGTGGCAGCCGCCATCTTCAACGATCCCGGCAAGGCCAAGTTCGTTCCACTCGACGCCAGCGAGCGCTTCAAGGAATTGCAGAGCCGCAAGGTGGACATCCTCTCGCGCAACTCGACCTGGAGCATGGCGCGCGAGCTCGACTACGACCTCTATTTCCCGGCGGTGGCCTATTACGACGGCGCCGGCTTCATGCTGCCGCGTTCACGCAACAAGGAGACTTCGCTGGACCTGACCGGCAGCAAGGTCTGCGTGCAGGCTGGCACGACAACGCTGCTCAACGTCGCCGACTACTTCCGTGCCAACAACATGAAGTATGAAGAGGTGAAGTTCGACAAGCTGGATGACGTGGTGAAGGCCTACGACTCCGGCAAGTGCGACACGCTGAGCGCCGACGTCTCGCAGCTCTACGCGCTGCGGCTCAATCTCTCCAAGCCCGGCGACCATATGATCCTGCCGGACATGATCTCCAAGGAGCCGCTCGCACCCGTGGTGCGCCAGCGCGACGACGACTGGATGATGATCGTGAAGTGGACGCTCTACGCGATGATCAACGCCGAGGAGCTCGGCGTGAGCTCGGAGAACATCGACGAGGCGCTGAAGTCGAAGAAGCCGGAAGTGATGCGCCTGGTCGGCACCGAGGGCAATTACGGCGAGCAGCTCGGCCTCACCAAGGACTGGGTCGTCCGCATCATCCGCAACGTCGGCAATTACGGCGAGATGTACGAGCGCAACATCGGCGAGAAGTCCAAGCTGAAGATCCCGCGCGGCATGAACCAGCTGTGGAATGCCGGCGGCGTGCAGTACGCGCCGCCGATGCGGTAATAGACTTCGGTTGCAGCCACGCTCTCAATCGTCATGCCCGGGCTAGTCCCGGGCATCTACGTTTTTGAGGCATCGCAAGAACGTGGATGGCCGGGACTAGCCCGGCCATGACGGAGCTTGGGGCAGGCGCTCTCCACACTCTCAACTGTCATCGCCCGGCTTGACCGGGCGATCCAGTATTCCGAGACGTCAATCGTATGCGGACAGGCCGCGGCGTACTGGGTCGCCCGGTCAAGCCGGGCGACGACACCGCGTGTGAGGCACGTCCTCGCGCCTCACATCCACTCGCCTCAATACCCCCGCGCCCTTGCCAGCTGCTCGGTGTGGTAGTTCGCGTCGCCGAACAGCTCCTCGCACACCCTGGCGCGCTTCATGAAGAAGCCGATGTCGAACTGGTCGGTCATGCCCATGCCGCCATGCATCTGCACGCCTTCCTGCACCGCGCGCGTGGCGGTGGTGCCGGCGCGGGCCTTGGCCACGGCGACGCTTGATGCGGCCTTGGCGACGTCGGCATCGAGCGCCTGCAGCGCCTTCATCGTGGCGGCGCGGGTGATCTCGATGTCGACATAGAGTTCGGCGGCACGGTGTTGGAGTGCCTGGAATTCGCCGATCAGCTTGCCGAACTGCTTTCTGTTCTTGAGGTACTCGACGGTGCGGTTGAAGACTTCTTCGCTCAAGCCCACCATTTCGGCGGCGACCGCGCCGCGGCCGATGTCGAGCACGCCGTCGAGCAGCGCTGCGCCCTGATCGACCTCGCCGAGCACGCTATCGGCGTTGACCTCGACATTGGCAAGCTCGATCCGTGCCGCGTTGTGCGCATCGACCATGATGGTGCGCTCGATCGCAACGCCCTTGGCCTTGGGATTGACCAGGAACAGCGTCAGCCCTTCACGCTCGCCGGCGGCGCCAGCGGTGCGCGCCGCGACGATGAAGAGGTCCGCGACGTGGCCGTCGACGACCAGCGCCTTGGCGCCGGAGAGCTTGAAGCCGTTGCCGGCGCGCACCGCCTGGAGGCTGGTCTGAAGCGGGCGATGCTTGGCGCCTTCGTCGATCGCGAGCGTCGCGAGCAGCGAGCCGTTGGAAATTTTCGGCAAAAATTCCGACTTCTGCGCAGCATTGCCGCCGCGATTCAGCGCCGAAGCCGCCACCACGCTGGTGGCAAGGAACGGCGACGGCATCAAGGTGCGGCCGATCTCTTCCATCACGACACCGGCCTCCATGAAGCCGAGGCCGCTGCCGCCGAACTCTTCCGGCACCAGGAGGCCGGCAAAGCCCATCTCGGCGAAGGAATGCCACAGCTCCTTGGAGAAGCCGGTCGGGTCCTTGTTGTCGCGCAGGGATCGCAGGTGCGACACCGGCGCCTTGTCGCTGATCAGCCCGCGCGCTGAGTCGCGGAGCATCGATTGTTCTTCGGTGAGGACGAGGGCCATGTGCGTGTTTCCGATTCGAAATCTATTTTTGGTCCGTCATTCCGGGATGGCCCGAAGGGCCAGGCCCGGAATCCATAACCACGATCGGGAGTATGGATTCCGGGCTCGCGCTTCCGCCTTCGCTCTTCGAGCTTCGGCGGACAAGTCGCGCGCCCCGGAATGACGGGTGGTGAGAGCGTGCCTCACGCTCCCGGCAAATCCAGGATGCGCTTGGCGACGATGCCGAGCATCACCTCCGTCGTGCCGCCCTCGATCGAGTTGGCCTTGGTGCGCAGCCAGGCGCGCGGGCGGGCGCCCTGCCTGGAGCGCTCGCTCTCCCATTCCAGCGCGTTGACGCCGCCGGCCGACATCAGGATCTCGTGGCGGCGCTTGTTGAGCTCGGTGCCGTAATATTTCATCGCGGACGAGAACGCCGGATGCGCCTGGCCGGCCTTGGCGAGATCGACCGCGCGTTCGGCGCAAGCGGCGAGCGCGGCCTCATCGACGTCGAAGCTCGCGATCCGGCCGCGCAGCATGGAATCGTCGAGCTTGCCTTGTGCATCGGTGCCGACGGAATCCGCCGCGATCTGGCCGAGCGGCCGGCCGACGCCGCGCTCGCCCATGCCTGATATCATCGCGCGCTCATGCTGGAGCAGATATTTTGCGACGTCCCAACCGCGGTTGACCGTGCCGACCACGTGCGATTTCGGCACGCGAACACCGTCGAAGAAGGTTTCGCAGAACGGCGAATAGCCCGAGATCAGCAGGATCGGCTTGGTCGTCACGCCCTTCGAGGCCATGTCGAACAGGATGAAGCTGATGCCGTCGTGCTTCTTCGCGGCGGGATCGGTGCGCACCAGGCAGAAGATCCAGTCGGCGTAGTTGGCGTAGGAGGTCCAGATCTTCGAGCCGGTGATGACGAAATCGTCGCCATCGCTTTCGGCGCGGGTCTGGAGCGAGGCGAGATCGGAGCCGGCGTTCGGCTCGGAATAGCCCTGGCACCAGCGGATCAGGCCCGCCGCGATGTCAGGCAGGTGCTCCCTCTTCTGCGCCTCGTTGCCGTATTTGAGCAGCGCCGGCCCCAGCATCCAGATGCCGAAGCTCGACAGCGGCGGACGCGCGCCCATCCTGGCCATCTCGGCGCGCAGCACCTTGTGCTCGGCGGCGCTCAGGCCACCGCCGCCATATTCCCTAGGCCAGTCAGGCACGGTCCAGCCCTTGTCGCGCATGCGCTCGAACCAGAGGCGCTGCGGCTCTGACGCGAATTTCGTATTGCGTCCGCCCCAGAACACGTCGCTGTCTGAGGTCACCGGCTTGCGCATCTCCGGCGGGCAGTTGGCTTCCAGCCAGGCGCGCGTCTCGCTGCGGAATTTCTCAAGATCGGCGGGTTCAGATTCACTCATGGTCGTTTCCATCAATCAAAAAGACTTGTTGGGCGCGACTCTGAGCCATCGCACCGTGGAATTCAACCACTTCCGTGGCGCTGCATTCGGCTATAGTCGCCGCCGCGGCGAGCTTGAAAACAAAGAGGAAATAACAATGCGCCTGAAACTACTTTCGCCTGGCGAAATGAACGAGAGCCAGCGGCAGACCTATGACGAGTCGATTGCCGGCAAGCGCGGCAAGCCGCCGGCGCCGATGATGGCCTGGCTCAACAGCCCCGACATGGCCCGTCACGCCACGCGGCTCGGCGAAGTGCTGCGCTACGACACGATATTCCCCGCCAAGCTTTCGGAGATCGCGATCCTGGTGACGGCGCGGCACTGGACTGCGCATTACGAATGGTATGCGCATAAGCGCCTGGCGCTCCAGGGCGGCATGGATCCTGAGATCATCGACGCGATCCGCGATCGCCGCACGCCTGTCTTCGACGATCCCAAGGGAAAGATGATCTACGACGTCGCGAAGTCGCTGCATGAAGGCCATGGCGTCGAGAAGGGCCTCTACGATGCAGCGGTGAAGGTCCTCAGCGAGCGCGGCGTGGTCGAGGTGATCGGGCTGTGCGGCTATTACACAATGGTGTCGATGACGCTGAACACGTTCGAGTTCGAGCTGCCGGAGGGCGAGGTGCCGGAGCTCTCATAGTTTCGTATCTGGAAACGATGGGTTTCGGGATAGGCAGGTAGCACTGTCCCGGAGCCGGCCTTATCTGGAGTTGGTCAACGGAGCAGCACCATGTCGCAAAGCCCAGCCGTCAATGCCGGCACAAGGATCGGCCACGTTCACCTCAAGGTCGCCGATCTCGATCGCGCGCTCGGCTTCTATTGCGGCGTGCTCGGCTTCGAGCTGATGCAGCGCATGGGCTCGGGCGCGGCGTTCATCTCGGCCGGCGGCTATCATCACCACATCGGGCTCAACACCTGGGAGAGCAAGGGCGGCTCGCCGCCGCCGCCGGGCACGACCGGTCTCTTCCACACCGCGATCCTCTATCCGACGCGGCCCGCACTGGCGGATGCGCTGCATCGCGTGCTGTCGGCCGGCATTGCGCTCGATGGCGCGAGCGACCACGGCGTCAGCGAGGCGCTGTATCTGCGCGATCCCGACGAGAACGGCGTGGAGCTGTATTGGGACAAGCCGAAAGACCAATGGCCGCTCGGGCCGGACGGCAAGCTTGCGATGTTCACGAAGCGGCTGGATGTCGAGGGGTTGCTGAAGCAGCGCGAGGCTTAAATACCGCTCTCTCCTCGTCATTGCGAGGAGCGAAGCGACGAAGCAATCCAGAATCTTTCCGCAGTGGCAGCCTGGATTGCTTCGCTGCGCTCGCAATGACGGAGTGTGTTAAGGCGCCGTCGCGCCTCTATGCCGTTTTCGCTTTTGGCTTCCCCCGCACCATGATCAGCGCCGCGGCCGCCACCTCCAGCGCGATACACAGATAGAACGGCAGCGCGTAACCGCCCGAGAAATCTCGCAGGAAGCCGACGACGCCCGGGCCGAACGCATAGGTCACCTGGTTGATCGCGGTGTTGAGGCTGATCAGCACGCCGAACGAGGCGGAGTCGAATTCCTGCTGCACGATCAGCGACGGCAGCGTGATGAGATTGCCGACCGAGAAGCCGAACACCGCGCAGGCCGCGATCAGCACATAGTCGTTGTGCAAATTGATGACGACGCAAAGCGCCGCCGCCTGGCTCAGGAACGACAGTGCTGCAGCCAGCCGCTGGTTGAGGCGGTCGATCACCATCGAGAACAGCACGCGGCCGATCACCGCCATCGCGGTCAGCACCGCGACCGCCACCGCCGCGCGCTCGCGGCCGATCACGGGATCGAGGAACGAGATCAGGTGCACGATAAAGCCGACCTGCGCGAACAGCACCAGCGCGAACGCAATGGTCACCGTGAGGAAGCCGACGTCGCGCAACGCCCATGCGCGGATCTCCGTCGACGATTGCGGCCTGGCCTTCGCCGTCGCGTGCCAGCCGTGAAGATCGGGCGGCCGGCCGACGAGAAGCAGGATCACCGGCAGCAGCAACACCAGCATGGCGCCGGCGGCCGCGTACATCGCGCTGGCGAAGCCGATGTGGCCGATCAGGGTCACCAGCAGCGGCACGCCGACGATGCCGCCGAAGCTGGCGCCGTTGAGCGCAAGGCTGATCGCCATGCCGCGCTTCTGGTCGAACCACAGACTGATCGTGTTGGTGATCATGGCGAGACTCGTGCCGGCCCAGCCGAAGGCGAGCACGGCATCGGCGAGATAGAGCTGCCAGGGCTCGCGCACCGCGCCGATCGCGACCGCGGCCGCCGCCATCGCCAGCGTGCCGGCGATAAGGCAGAGCCGCGGGCCATATTTTCTGACGGCCTCGCCAACGAAGACGACGAGCAGCGCACCGAACAGATAGAAGAACGTCGTGCCCGAGGAGATCAGCGAGGCCGGCCAGCCCCGCGCGCGCTGGAGCTCGGCGACATAGACGCTCTGGCCGTAGAAACCGAGCCCCCAGCCGAAGGTCGCGAGCAGGAAGCAGACCGCGACGATGCGCCAGCCTTCGTAGCGGAGCGCGGATTCGTCGATTCGGGGCTGTTGAGGATTGTCGAGCATTTGCCGCCTACTCCGTCATGCCCGGGCTTGTCCCGGGCATCCACGTTCTTTCTTCGACGTCCCGAGACGTGGATGGCCGGGACAAGCCCGGCCATGACGCAGCATCTATTATCTCACCTCAGAAAATCACTTCGACCTGGATCGAACTATCAACGCTGCTGACAGCCTCCTGCCAACTCAGATCGCATCCGGGAATTCGCCCATCGCTGCGTCCAGCCGCGCCTTGCGGCGGCGGGCCCAGGACGCCAGCGAGAGCACGGCGAGGCCGAGCACCACCGGCGGGAAAACCACCATGTTCACCGCCGACCAGCCGTAATTCGCCAGCAGCTGGCCGGAGGAGAACGAGCCGATCGCCATCATGCCGAACACCAGGAAATCGTTGAAGGCCTGCACCTTGTTGCGCTCCTGCGGACGGTGCGTCTCGAGCACCAGCGCGGAGGCGCCGATGAAGGAGAAATTCCAGCCGACGCCGAGCACGATCAGCGTGGCCCAGAAATGCATCGCGGTGAGGCCGGAGAGACCGATGCCGGCGGCCACGGCCTCCAGCAGCAGGCCGGCGGCGACGATCTTGGGCGCGCCGAATCGGGCGATCAGCGCGCCCGTGAAGAAGCTCGGGCCGTACATGGCGACGATGTGCCATTGAATGCCGAAATTGGAATCGCTGACACTGAGGCCGCACATCTTCATGGCGAGCGGCGCCGAGGTCATCACCAGGTTCATCATGGGATAGGAGATGACGCCGCACAAAGCGGCCGCGATGAAGCGCGGCTGGGTCACGATGTCGAGCAGCGGCCGGCCGCCGTGCAGATCTGCCGGTGCCGGCTTCGGCATGTCGACGCCGGCGACGATGCCCATCGCGACCAGCGCGACCGCAGCCTGCACCAGGAAGCTGAAGGCGAACAGATAGGGCGACCAGACGTCCATGGTCCATTGCACGAGCTGTGGACCGAGCACGCCGGCGAACACGCCGCCGGCCATCACCCAGGACACAGCTTTCGGCCGGTAGGCCGCGCTCGCGCCGTCGGCGGCGGCGAAGCGATAGGATTGCGCCACCGCGCCGTAGAGGCCGCCGAGGAAGGTCGCGACGCAGAACAACGCGAACGAGGCATGCAGGATCGCGAACGAGCCGAGCACGCCGGTGAGGACGCCGCAGCCGGTGCCGATGACGAAAGCCCAGCGGCGGCCGAAACGGCGCGAGATCGCGCCGGTCGGCAGCGTGCCGGCGGCAAGCCCGACGACGTACATCGACAGCGGCACCGTCGCGAGCGACATGTCGGGCGCGAGCGTCGCGCCGACGATCGAGCCGGTGGCGAAGATCACCGCCGAGTTGGCGCCGGTCAGCGCTTGCGCCGCGGCAAGGCGCACCACATTGGCACGCACGCGGGCGTCGGCAGCGATTTCGTGGGCTGTAGTCACGTCTAACATCGGCATTTCCGCCCGAGAGGACTTGTTGATTCCCGGCACTATGGAGGGGCGCGGGAGGGCGGGCAACCGGCGCAAACGGGCGCAGGCCATGCCTCTGACGCAATCGGGCGGATGATACCGGGCCTGCGCGCTTGACGGCTTGCGCTCGATCAAATCCTATCCGCCGCGATCCTTGGGAGTTTCGTTCATGTCTGTCGACGACCGACCCACGCTCAGCGCTCCCGACGACGATCCCTGGCTCTGGCTGGAGGAGATCGAAGGCAAGCAGGCGCTCGATTTCGTCGCGCGGCAGAATCAGCTGACGCTCGCCGCGTTCGGGGGCGCGGCCTTCGAGCGCGACCGCGATGTCCTCGCGGCGATCTACGATCGTCCCGACAACATCCCCTATGTCAGCCGGCGCGGCAGCGATCTACACAATCTCTGGAAGGATGCCGCCAACCCGCGCGGCCTGTGGCGGCAAACCACGCTGGCGGAATTTCGCAAACCGCATCCGGCGTGGGAGATCATGCTGGACATCGATCAGCTCGCGGCGAGCGAAGGCGAGGACTGGCTGCTGAGCGGGATCGCCACGATGCCGGGACACTCGCGGGCGATTCTGAGCCTGTCGCGCGGCGGCAGCGACGCCGTCACCTTGCGGGAATTCGACCTCGACACGAAGAGCTTCGTTGCGGACGGATTTACGCTGCCGGAGGCCAAGGGCGGCGTGGACTGGATAGATGCCGATACGCTGGTGCTGTCGAGCGCCCACGGCGAGGGCATGGCGACGACTTCCGGATATTCGCGGACCGTTCGCGTGTGGCGGCGCGGCGAGCCCGTCGATCAGGCCCAGGTAATCCTCGAGACCACGGCCGATCACATGGCGATGTCAGGCATGGCCGACGACACGGGACCGGCGCCGCGGGTCTGGATCGTCGACCAGATCGATTTCTTCAATCATGCGATCTGGCTGCGCGATGCGGCTGGTGCGACGACGAAGCTCGATCTGCCGACCGGCATCTGGCTGCAGGCGCATGGCGACTGGTTCGCGATGAAGCTGCGCAAGGACTGGACGGTCGAGGAGCGGACCTACGCCACCGACACGGTGCTCGGCATCTCGCTCTCCGCGTTCCTTTCAGGCCACCGCGATTTCATCGTCCTGTTCGAACCCGGGCCGCGGCAGGCCCTGCAAGGTCTGTTCTGGGCGGCGGGAAAGTTGGTGCTGTCGATCCTCGACGAGCTGCAGCCGCGCTTCGAGATCTTCACACCATCCGCCGGCGGCTGGAGCCGCGAGACGCTTCCCGGACTCCCGCAAATCGGCGTCGTCGACATCTGGCCGCTCGATCGCCATCCGTCCGAGAGCAATGGAGACCTGCTCGCCAATGTGCAGGACCCGCTCACGCCGCCGTCGCTGCTGTTGCTGGAGCGCGGCGTCGCAAGCCCGACCGTGCTGAAGCAGGCGCCGAAGACGTTCACCGCCGACGGCCTCGTGGTCACACAGCACGAGGCGATCTCGATCGACGGCGAGCGCATTCCCTATGTGCAAACGGGTCCGGCCAGCGAGACCGGCGATGCGCCCGTCTATATGAGCGCCTATGGCGGCTTCGCCCATGCGGTGAAGCCGTACTACAACCCCTCGCTCGGCAAGCTGTGGCTCGAGCGCGGCGGCACCATCGTGCAGGCGAATCTGCGCGGCGGTGGCGAGTTCGGCACCCGCTGGCACGACGCCGGCCGGCTCGCCGGCAAGAAACTCTCGCACGACGATTTCGCGGCCGTTGCCGCCGATCTCGTGCGACGCGGCGTGACCAAAGCAAAGCGGATCGCGGCGCAAGGCGGGTCGAACGGTGGCATCCTCATCACCAACATGCTGGTGCGCTACCCCGAGCGCTTCGGCGCGTTGTTCTGCACCATTCCGCTGATCGACATGCGCCGCTACACCAAGCTGCTCGCGGGCGCGAGCTGGATCGCGGAATATGGCGACCCTGATAAGCCCGAAGAGTGGGAGTGGCTGAAGACCTACTCGGCCTATCACAACGTGAAGGCCGGCCAGTCCTATCCGCCGATCCTGATCGCCACGACACGGCGCGACGACCGCGTTCATCCCGGCCACGCGCGCAAGATGGCCGCAAAGCTGCAGGCGATGGGCTACGAGGCCTGGTTCTACGAGCCGGAAGCCGGCGGCCACGGCTACGGCAAGGACAACAAGGAGCGCGCCGGCTTCGAGGTGATCGGCTTCCGGTTCTTGAAGGACAGGATCGGGTGGAAGGACGGGGAGGCGTAGGCGCGCAGCCCCTCGTGGACTTTGATCGCATCACGACGTGAGGCGGCCACTGCTCTCTCATTCCCTCCCCCCTTGCGGGGGAGGGAGCGCACCGCCTTCGTGGCTTAGCGCGAAAACACCAGCGTCAGATTGTTCGCCGGCATCTCGATCGTATCGACGAGGCTCAGCCCCGCTCCGCGGGCGAGCGTCTCGACGTCGCTGATATCACGCACGCCCCATTCGGGATTGCCTTCGCGCAAGGAGGTGTCGAACACGGCGTTGCTGAGCGCGGTGTGCTTGCCGTCGCGCTTGAACGGACCGTAGAGGAACAGCTTGCCGTCGGCCCGCAAGTAACGGCCGGCACCGGCGAACAGGCCCTCGGCCACGCTCCATGGTGCGATGTGGATCACGTTGGCGCAGAACAATGCGGCCAGGCTCGTCGGGCCCTGCCCGCTTCGCATCTCCGGACACCAGTCGGGGTCGGTGAGATCGATCCGCAGCGGCGAGCGGATGTTTTGCAGGCCCGAATGAACGCGCCAGGCCTCGATGCTCTTGAGGTGGCGCTGGTTGAGGTCGCTCGGCCACCAGATCAGGCCGGGCGTGTGCTGCGCGAAATGGACCACGTGCTGGCCGGTTCCGCTGCCGAGCTCGACGACATTGCCGGTCAGGCCTGCGAGATGCTTTTCCAGCGCCGCCCAGAGCGGCTCGTGATTGCGATGAAATGCCGGTGCATCGAGCCGCCCATCCGACTCCACCCGTCCGCCGTCCCTGCCAAATTCGACGACATATTCAGCCAATTGAGGTCCCCTTGAAAAAACGAGAACGGGAAAAAAACACGATGGGCGCCCAAACGCCCCGAAAACAGCCGGCCAGCACCCCTGGCCCGAATCCGCCGGACAAATAAGCTCTTTAGTTGCAATGCGGAAGATATTAACTCCATTTTGCCGCGCGCATAGTCTTGATTGTCAGCCGATGCCCTTTGTGCTTTGGAACACTATATTTCCGCGAACGAGATCATCGACATAACGCCTCGGAATGACGCCTTGACCGCCTTTCCACGGACGCCCGTCCTTTACGTCCTGCTGGCGATCGCCGCCGGGCTTGCCGCAGGCCCCGCGCGGGCGCAATCCGCCGTGGCCGATGGCCAGAAGCTCGCCTTCGACCGCGGCAAGGGCAATTGCCTGACCTGCCACGTCATCAAGGGCGGCGACCTGCCGGGCACGATCGGACCGGAGCTCAAGGACATCAAGTCAAAATACCCTGATCGCAACGAGCTGGTCGCGATCATCTTCGACGAGACCAAGCGCAATCCGCAGACCATGATGCCGCCGTTCGGCCGGAACCGGATTTTGACCGAGCAGGAGATCAGCGCGATCGTTGATTTCCTCCAGACCCTGTGACCGCCGGCACGCCAAGAGAATGTCCAGGAGATTCGAGATGACCATCACCACCGGCCCTCATCCGACGCGGCGCCTGATCCTTCAGGGCGCAGCCGGCGTCGCGCTGCTCGGCCTCGGCAACCTGCCGTTCGCGCCCGCGCGTGCGGCGGCCAACGACAAATACCCGGAAGAAGCGTTCAAGCAGAAGAGCGAGGCGGACGCGATCAAGGCGCTCTACGGCAAGACCGCCGAGCCGTCCGACAAGGTCAAGCTCGACGCGCCCGAGATCGCCGAGAACGGCGGCGTGGTGCCGATCTCGGTGACGACGACGCTCGACAAGGTCACCTCGATCTCGTTCTTCGTGGCCGAGAATCCGAGCGCGCTCGCGGCGAGCTACAAGATTCCCGATGGCACGATCCCTGCTGTCGCCAACCGCCTGAAGATGGCCAAGACCACCAACGTGACAGCGATCGTGGAAGCCGACGGCAAGCTCTACAGCGCGACGAAGGAAGTCAAAGTCACAGTCGGCGGCTGCGGCGGTTAGGAGAATTTAGATGGCATCCAGCATTCGCGTCCGCGCCACCGCCAACGGCGACATCACCGAGGTGCAGGTACTGATCCAGCACCCCATGGACACCGGCCTGGTCAAGGACTCCAAGGGCGAGGTGATTCCGGCGCACTTCATCCAGCGACTGAAGTTCGAATGTAACGGCAAGGATGTCTTCGTCGCCGATTGGGGCACCGCGGTCTCGAAGGACCCCTACGTCAAGTTCAGCTTCAAGGGCGCCAAGAAGGGCGACGACCTCAAGGTCTCCTGGACCGACAACAAGGGCGGGTCGGACACGACCACCGCGAAGATTTCGTGATGAATGTCCGCTTCTATCTCCTGCTTGGTTCGTTGAGCGCCGCGCTGGTCGCGTTCGCCCTCACCTCTCCGCGCGTGATCGCGGCCGACAAGGTCGATCCCGTTGCCGATGCGAAAGCGTTCCAGAACTTCTTCTTCCAGAAGTTTCCGACCGTGAAGCACGACGATTTCGTCAACGGTCCTTATTCGATGAACGAGGACATGAAGCGGCAGTGGCAGGAGAAGGAGGAATTTGCGCCCTACGAGTTCGCGCTCGACGCCGGCAAGGAGATGTTCGCGACCCCGTTCAAGAACGGCAAGACCTATGCCGACTGCTTCCCGAACGGCGGCATCGGCATCCGCCAGAACTATCCTTACTTCGACACTGGGGAAGGCAAGGTCGTCACGCTGGAGCTCGCGCTCAACCGCTGCCGCGAGGCCAATGGCGAGGCGCCCTACTCCTACGTCAAGGACGAGATGGCTTCGCTCACCGCCTACATGGCGTTCACCTCGCGCGGCAAGCCGATGGACATCAAGATTCCCGACGACCCGCGCGCGCTCGCCGCGTACGAGAACGGCAAGCGCTACTTCTACACGCGCCGCGGCCAGATGAATTTCTCCTGCGCGAGCTGCCATGTGCAGAGCCCGGGCGAGCGCATCCGCGCCGAGATCCTGGCGCCGGCACTCGGCATTCTGAACGCGATGCCGATCTACCGCTCCGAATGGAGCGGCATGGGTACCACCAGCCGCCGCTTCGTCACCTGCAACAGCCAGACCCGCGCGGTTCCGCTGGAGCCGCAGGCCGATGAATATCGCGACGTCGAATATTTCCTGTCCTACGTCGCCAACGGCCTGCCGATTTCAGGGCCGGGAGCGCGGCCATGAAGCTGTCACTTCCTCTCGCCATGTTGCTCGCATTGAGCCTCGCGCCAGCAGCGCGCGCGGCAGACGAGGCAGACTACAAGGCGGCCTATGCCGCTGCGGAGGCCGCCTCCAAGGAGGCAGCCGGCATGCGCAACCAGTGGACCGTGACCGTATCAGCGCTGGCGGCAGCCAAGAAGGCGGCCGACGGCGGCGATTTCGACCGCGCGGTTGCCGCTTCGAAGGAGGCCGAGGCGCTGGCGAAGGCCTCGATCTTCCAGGCGACGTCAGAAAAAGAGGCGTGGAAGGCGATGGAAATCCGCTAGACTAAAAATCTCGTGGAACCGTCGAATTGCCGTTGAGAGGCGCGGAGAATTTCTGGATGGCCATCCGCCGCCGCGATTTCCTGAAGAGCACCGCTGCTGTCGCCACATCGCTCAGCCTGCCGCGGCTCGCGCGCGGCGCCGAGACCGCGAGCATTTACGACCTTGAGCGGTTCGGCAATGCGCGCATCCTACACACCACCGACACGCATGCGCAGCTCAACCCGGTCTATGTCCGCGAGCCCAGCGTCAATATCGGCATCGGGGAGATGGCAGGACGGCCGCCGCATCTGGTTGGCCGCGCTTTCCTCGAACGGTTCGGGATCCGCTCCGACAGCGCCGATGCCTATGCTTTCAGCTGCTTCGAGTTCGAGAAGTCCGCAGGCCGCTTCGGCAAGCTCGGCGGCTTCGCGCATCTGAAGACACTGATCGATCGCTTGCGCGGCGATGCCGGCGAAAAGCACTCCGTGCTCGTCGACGGCGGCGACCTCTGGCAGGGCACGGGTCTTGCCAACATCATGCAGGGCCGCGACATGGTCGAGGTCGCCAATCTGCTCGGCATCGAGGCGATGACCGGGCACTGGGAATTCACCTATGGCGAGCAGGCGCTGCGCGACAATCTCGAGCGCTTCAAGGGCGAGTTTCTGGCGCAGAACGTCTTCCTGACCGAGGAGGCCGCGTTCAACGACGCCCCCGCCTTCGACAAGGCGAGCGGGCGCGTGTTCAAGCCTTCGATGATCAAGGAGCTCGGCGGCCATCGTGTTGCGATCATCGGCCAGGCCTTCCCCTATGTGCCGATCGCGCATCCCAAGCGGTTCACGCCGGACTGGACTTTTGGCATCCGCGAGGAGGAGTTGCAGAAGCATGTCGATGCCTTGCGCGGCACCGAGAAGGTCGATGCGGTCGTCCTGCTGTCGCACAACGGCATGGACGTCGATCTCAAGCTCGCGAGCCGCATCACCGGCATCGACGTCATCCTCGGCGGCCATACCCATGATGCGATCCCGCAGCCCATCGCGGTGAAGAACGCGAGCGGCACGACGCTCGTCACCAATGCCGGCTCCAACGGAAAATTTCTGGGCGTCCTCGATCTCGCGCTCGACAAGGGCAAGGTCGGCGATGTCAGGTACCATCTGCTGCCGGTCTATTCCGAGCTGCTGAAGCCCGACCCCGGCATGGCCGAGCTGATCGGCCGGGTGCGTGCGCCGCATGTGACCGACTGGTCGGAGAAGATCGCAACGCCCGACCGCCTGCTCTATCGCCGCGACAATTTCGCCGGCCCCGTCGACGAGCTGATCTGCACCGCGCTGCGCAGCGAACTCGATGCCGAGATCGCGCTGTCGCCGGGCTTCCGCTGGGGCGTCACCGCACTGTCCGGCCAGCCGCTGACCATGGAGGATGTGCTCGCGGAAACCGCGATCACCTATCCCGAGACCTATGTGCAGGAGATGACCGGCGCCCAGATCAAGGAAGTGCTGGAAGACATCTGCGACAACCTCTTCAACCCCGATCCCTATTACCAGCAGGGCGGCGACATGGTGCGCGCCGGCGGGCTCAGCTACACCTGCACGCCGACAGCTGCGATCGGCAGCCGCATCTCCGAACTGAAGCTCAATGGCGGCAAGGCGCTCAGCGCGAGCAACCGCTACAAGGTCGCGGGCTGGGCCTCGGTCAACGGCCAGCAGGGCGCACCGGTGTGGGATGTCGTCGCCAAATATCTGCGCTCGGGCCGGATGTTTCAGGAGCGGCTCGGCTCCGGCGTGACGCTGAAGGGCGTCGAGGGCAATCCAGGCATTGCAGGACAGGGATGATGCGATCGCAAATCTGCTGCGCGATGCTGCTGGCGGCGCTCGCTTTCGCCACGCCATGGGCCTCGGCACAGCAAGTGCCGCTCCAGGACAAGCCGTTCGCCGAGCACAAGATCGTGCTTCAGCTCTCCGACGGCGATGCGAAGAAGCACGCGCTGGTGCTGAGCGTCGCCAACAATCTCCTGAAGGCCTACGATCCGGACAAGGTCGCGATCGAGGTGGTGGCGTTCGGTCCCGGCATTGATCTCCTGTTCACCGGCAGCGAGCGCCGCAAGCAGGTCGAAAGCCTGATCGTGCAGGGCGTGCGCTTCGATATCTGCCTCAACACGGTCGACACGATCGAGCGGGAGACCGGAAGACGGCCGGAGTTCATTCCGACTGCGACGCCGGTGCAGGTGGGCGTCGGGCAGATCCTGTTCCTGGCGGAGAATGGGTACACGGTGGTGCGGCCCTGACCTTTTTGTCGGGGCACGGCGCCGCGCCACCCTCGGTGTCATTCCCCGCGAAAGCGGGGAATCCAGTACGCCGCGGGCCCTCCGTATCCCACCACGGCTTCTGGAATACTGGATCGCCCGCCTTCGCGGGCGATGACAGCGGTGGTGGGGCAAGGACCTACGGCAAAACCGCCCCCCACCCCATCACGCAGAATAATAATTTTCTAAATTTCACTCTCTATACAGTGAATTGCTTCTCTTTCCAGCCTCTGGCGTAGTAGAATCCTCGAAACCAGTTCCACGCCGGGTCTTGCCATGATCTTTCGCCAGCTCTTCGACAGCGTTTCGGGCACCTACAGCTATGTCCTCGCCAGCCGCCCCGGCGGCGAGGCGTTGATCCTCGATCCCGTGCTTGAGAAGGTCGATCGCTACTGCCGGCTGCTGCGCGAGCTCGACCTCAAGCTGGTGAAAGCCGTCGACACCCATCTGCATGCCGATCACGTCACCGGCCTCGGCGAACTGCGCGACCGCACCCATTGCATGACCGTGATGGGCGACCAGACCAAGGCCGACGTTGTGGCGATGCGGGTCGCCGACGGCGACAAGGTGACGATCGAGGGCCTGTCGCTCGACGTGATGTATACGCCCGGCCACACCGACGATTCCTACTCCTATCTGATGGGCGACCGCGTCTTCACCGGCGACACGCTTCTGATCCGCGGCACCGGCCGCACCGATTTTCAGAACGGCTCGTCGCGCGCGCAATACGATTCGATCTTCAATCGCCTGCTCAAGCTGCCGGACGAGACGATGGTGTTCCCGGCGCATGACTACAAGGGCGACACCGTCTCCACCATCGGCGAGGAGAAGCGCTACAATCCGCGGCTCCAGGTGCGTTCGGTCGACGAATATATCGAGTTGATGGCGAACCTGAAGCTGCCCAATCCGAAGATGATGGACGTCGCGGTGCCCGCCAACATGCATGTCGGCCTGCATCAGGAGGAGCTGGAGAAAGAGGGCCGCGCGGTCAGCGCCGTCGAGGCGATCCGCTCGCTTGGCCGTCCCGATATCCTGCTGGTCGATCTGCGCGAGACCAATGAGCGGATGAAGCACGGCATGCTCGAAGGCGCGCTGCATACGCCCTACCCGTCCGTTGAAGACAGCCTGAAGCCCGGCGGCATGCTGCGCGAGGTCGCGGCCGCCACCGGCCGCCGCGTCGTGTTCTTCTGCGCCTTCGGCGAACGCTCGGCGATGGCTGTCGCCGCCGCCAAGGAAGCCGGCCTTTCCAACACTGCCCACATCGCCGGCGGCATCGATGCCTGGAAGAAGGCGGGCGGGCCTGTGGTGCACTGACGCCCCCTTCTTGCGGTAAGTCAGGAACCGCACATATTTTTGGGGTAGAAGCGGATGACGCATCACCATCCGGGATCACCCATGGCCAAGACCGCCAAGCCGCGCAAGCCGCCCAAAGTCGTTGATAACAAGCAAGCGGACGACAGGGCGAAGAAGCCCTCGCCTCCGCTCGACGACGACGATTACGACGACGGCGACATCGCGACGCCGAAACGCGACCGCTACGGTTCGGATGACGAGCCGTTGTGAGGGCGGCCGCGGATTTTGATCGCGTGCTAGCGCTGCCCACACCCCGCTGTCGTCCCTGCGAACGCAGGGACCCATACCGCGTGATATCTCGACTGTGACAGGTCACAGTACAGAGCAGCGATCCTCCGCCAAACTGCTCCCTGGGTTATGGGTGCGTGGAGGCGCCCTAACGCCCCTCACTTCCCCCACCCGCGCTACCTGCCATGCGCCCGCGTTCATGGACAAATAACGGCTCTGCCCGATAGTTTGCGCGTCCGCTTAAGGACGTGAAACGGAACTGCAATGGTCGACGTTCTCGCCGCACCGCAACAAGGCAAGGCGGACAGCGCGCTGCGCACGCTGACCGGGATTTCGATCGCGCATTGGGTCAGCCATTTCCATCTGCTGGTCCTGCCGATGCTGTTTCCGTTCCTGAAGAGCCAGCTCGGCGTCGGCTATATCGAGCTCGGCTTCGCGCTCACCGTCTCGGCGGTCGTATCCGGCCTGACGCAGGCGCCGACCGGCTATCTCGTCGACCATTTTGGCGCGCGCAAGATCCTGCTGGGCGGGCTCGCGCTCGGCGGCTTCACGCTGATCCTGCTCGGCCTGCACCTCAGCTATGCCTCGCTGATTGCCTGCGCGGTACTGCTGGGTCTTGCCAACAGCGTCTACCACCCCGCTGACTACGCCATCCTGGCCGAGCATATGGATGAGGCGCGGATGGGCCGTGCCTTCTCGGTCCACACCTTTGCCGGCTATCTCGGCGGCGCCGTGGCGCCGGCGATCGTCGCGGCGCTCGTCACCGTCTCCGGCGGCACGGGTGCGCTGATCGCGTCGGGCGCGATCGCCGTGCTGGTGGCCCTGCTGCTGATCGTCATGAACATTCCCGATGCCGGCGCGCACAAGACCAAGCCGGGCAACGCGAACCTGCCCAAGCAGGCCGTCATCACGCCGGCGCTGATCACGCTCACCGCGCTGTTCATGCTGCTCAGCCTGTCGGTCGCCGGCATCAACAATTTCGGCGTGGTGGCGCTGATGAGCGGCTACGGCGCGTCCTACTCCGCCGCCAACGTCGCGCTGACGGCGTTTCTCGGCTCCAGCGCTGTGGGCGTGCTCGCGGGCGGCTTCCTCGCTGATTACACCGAGCGCCATGGCTATGTCGCAGCCGCCTGCTTTGCCGCAAATGCGCTGATCGTGCTGCTGATCGCGCTGGTGACACTGCCGGGCTGGGCTTTGACCGTCACGATGGCGACTGCGGGCTTCCTCTCCGGCGTGATCGCGCCGTCGCGGGACATGCTAGTGCGCAACGCCGCGCCTCCTGGCGCCGCGGGTCGCGCCTTCGGCATCGTCTCCACCGGCTTTAATCTCGGCGGCATCGTCAGCCCGCTGCTGTTCGGCTGGATCATGGACCAGAGCGCGCCGCACTGGGTGTTCGGGGCGTCCGTGATCTTCATGGTCGCAACCGTGGTGCTGTCGCCGTTCACGGAGCGGAAGCCGCAAGCCAAGGCTTAAGCCACAAATTCAACTGTCGTCCCTGTGAACGCAGAGACCCATAACCCCAGGGAGACATTGCGGCAAGAGACTGGTCACTCCGAGTCTTCGCAACACTGCTCCCTGTGGTTATGGATCCCGGATCTGCGCTTCGCTTGTCCGGGACGACGAATAGAAAAACGTAAAACAACAAAACGGGAAGAAACATCATGAGCACCCCTGATCTCGTGATCCGCGGCGGCACCGTCGCGGATGGAAGCGGCGGCGAATTGTTCGAGGCGGATGTCGCCATCACTGCCGGCAAGATCACCGAGGTCGGGAAGATCTCCGCGAAGGGACAGGAAGAGATCGACGCGCGCGGCAAGCTCGTCACGCCGGGCTTCGTCGACGTGCACACTCATTATGACGGCCAGGTCACCTGGAGCCAGGACATCACGCCGTCGTCGCAGAACGGCGTCACCACCGCGATCATGGGCAATTGCGGTGTCGGCTTCGCGCCGTGCAAGCCCGCCGACCACACCCGTCTGATCCAGCTCATGGAGGGGGTCGAGGATATTCCCGAGCCGGTGCTGAGCGCCGGCATTCCCTGGGCGTGGGAGAGCTTTCCGGACTACATGAACTGGCTGTCGAAGCGCGATTTCGACATCGATGTCGGCGCGCAGCTGCCGCATGCCGCGCTGCGCGTCTACGTCATGGGCGAACGCGGCGCGCGCCGCGATCCCTCAACGGCCGAGGACAATGCGGCGATGGCGAAGCTCGCGGGCGAGGCGGTGCGCTCGGGCGCGCTGGGCTTCTCGACCTCGCGCACGCTCAACCACCGCACCTCGACCGGCGATTTCACGCCGACGCTCAAGGCCGGCGAGGACGAGCTCACCGCGATTGCCGGCGCGATGCACAGCCAGGGCCGCAGCGTGCTGCAATTCGTGCTCGACCTCTCCACCCTCCACGAGGATCTGCCGATGATGCTGCGGGTGGCGGATGCCACCAAATGCCCGATCTCGTTCTCGATCACGCAGAACGACAAGGCGCCAAACCGCTGGCGCCAGACGCTGGACGAGATCAATGCGGCCGCACAACGCGGCCTTTCCATCACCGCGCAGATCGCGGCGCGCCCGGTCGGCCTGCTGCTTGGGCTGGAGCTGTCGCGCAATCCATTTCAGACCCATCCGAGCTACAAGGCGATCGCGCATCTGCCGCTCAGGGAGCGCCTGGCGCGGCTGCATCAGCCGGACGTACGCAACGCGATCCTGAGCGAGACGGCGACCGCGACCGACGATCCGCTGTTCTTCCGGCCCAACTACGACAAGATGTTCCTGCTCGGCGATCCCCCCGATTACGAGCAGCCGCCGGAGAACGCGCTGGGCCCGCAGGCGCGCAAGCAGGGCCGCCAGCCGGAAGAGCTCGCCTACGATGCGATGCTGTCGGATGAGGGCAAGGGCATGCTCTACGTGCCCTTCCTCAACTATGCCGACGGCAATCTCGACGCGACACGCGAGATGCTGATCGATCCGCAATCGGTGCCGGGCCTCTCCGACGGCGGCGCGCATTGCGGCATCATCTGCGACGCGAGCTTCCCGACCTATCTGCTGACGCACTGGACCCGCGACCGCACGCGCGGCGAGAAGCTTACGATCCCCTTCGTGGTCGCCGCGCAGTCACGCAAGACCGCGCTCTCGGTCGGCCTCACCGATCGCGGGCTCATTGCTCCCGGCTATAAGGCCGATGTCAATGTGATCGACTACGACCGGCTGCATCTGCATCCGCCGAAGGTGCATTACGATCTGCCGGTCGGCGGGCGGCGACTGTTGCAGGATGTCGACGGCTATGACGCGACGATCGTGTCGGGCGTGGTGACGCGGCGGCACGGTGAGGCCACCGGCAGGCGACCGGGGAAGTTGATCCGGGGTGCGCAGGGGGTGAATTAAGCGAGCTTGCCGCTTACCCTCCCCTGGAGGGGGAGGGTCGCTACGCATGTAGCGAAGCGGAATGTGTAGCGGGGTGGGGTGACAGTCTCTCCACATCCAATAGTGCCCGAGCGGAGGGATCACCCCACCCCGCTCGCGCTGCGCGCGATCGACCCTCCCCCTCCAGGGGAGGGTAAGAAAGCGCGCCCCTTACGTCGGCGACACCGCGCCCTTCAGCGCCGCGGCCTGCGGGGCCGCACCGCGGGTCAGCCTGGCCTTTTCCGTGTTCGGCCAGAGCAGCATCAGACCGATGACGCCGGAGCCGACCATGACCACCGCGTTGATGGTGAAGCCGGTCAGGTAGCCGTCAACCATGTTGCCGGCGCGCTGGATCACGGTGCCCATCACGTTCGGCGCGATGATGCCCGACAGCGTGTACAGCGCGCCGTAGATCGCGATGACCGCGCCGCGCTGCGAGGCCGGGGTGAACTCGCCGAGCATCGGCGGGCAGACGACGTAGATCGCCCCGCACAAGCCGGAGCCGACGACGAGCAGCGCGATCTGCAGGCCAGCACCCTGCACATGCGCCATCATCGCCAGGATCAGGCCGCCGATGATCAGCGGCACCGAGCCGAGCACGCCGCGCGAGATGCGCGTCGTGTAGCCGCGCGCCATCATCACCTGCGAGACCCACCCCGTGAGGATGACGACGGTCGCGCCGAACACCCAGGGCAGGATCGAGACGTAGCCGGCCTGGCTCTGCGAGAAGCCCAGGCCCTTGACGATGAAGGGCGTGAACCAGGTGAGGCCGAGCGACAGCGCCCAATAGGCCCCGAAGGTCGCGATCACGCAGCCGAGGAAGGTGCGCGAGGTCAGCAGCTGCACATAAGGGATTTTCGGCTCGGTGACGGCGAGAACCTGCGTATCCTCGAGCGGGCCTTCCTTGCCGAACGTCAGCCAGGCGCAGACCCAGAGCAGGCCGACGACGCCAAGCGCGCCGAAGGCGTAGTGCCAGGAGTGATTGACGATGACCCAGTTCAACGCCGGCACGGCCAGGATGACGCCGAAGGCCGAGCCTTGCGACAGGATCGCGGTCGGCAACGTGCGCTTCTCGTCGGGGAACCATTTGTAGATGGCGTGGGCTGCGACCGAGAAGGCAGGTCCTTCGCCAGCGCCCAGCACGATGCGGCAGATCAGGAGCGTGGTGAACGAGACGGTGCCCACCATCGGGAACTGCGCCAGCGCCCAGATCACCGCCAGCGTCAGCAGCACCCAGCGCGTCGGCACCTTGTTGACGATGAAGCCGACCACGATGGCCGAGATCGAGAACAGGAAGAAGAACGAGGAGCCGAGCAGGCCGAATTGCTCGGCATCGAGCTTCAGGTCGGTCATGATCGGCACGCCGGCGAGACCGACGACGATCTTGTCCGCGAAGTTCACCACCATGAAGAGAAAGAGGAGAAAAGTGACGGTCCAGGCGCCCTTCGGCGTTGCCTTGGTTTCCCCTGCCGTCCTGCCCGCAACGTCGGGCGTTCCCTGAGCGCTCATCAATCTCCCCGTATGTCTTTTTGTCGGCACGTTTTTGATTTGGCCGTTTTGGGAGCTAACAACGGCTTCAAGGCCAACGCAACCCCGGCATTTCCACGGCAAGTGTGCTACGCAGCATTGAGTTAATTCCGTCCGGCGCATTGACCTTGCTGAGCATCCGAAACCTCTCAAAGACCTTCTCCTCGGCCGGCGAGCCGGTCCATGTGCTGCGTGGCGTCGACCTCGACCTCAAGGCCGGCGAGCGCGTCGCGCTGACCGGCGAGTCCGGCAGCGGCAAGAGCACGCTGTTGCACTTGATCGCGGGTCTGGATGCCGCCGACGACGGCACAATTCGCCTGGAGGACACCGAGGTCACCAAGCTCTCGGACGCGGGCCGGGCCGAGCTGCGGCGCGACCGGATCGGCCTGGTTTTTCAGCAGTACAATCTGATCCCGAGCCTGTCGGTCGCCGACAATCTCGCCTTCCAGGCGCGGATCGCCGGCCGTCACGATGCGGCATGGTCAACGGAGCTGATCGAGCGGCTCGGGCTCGGCAATCTGCTCAAGCGTTATCCAGAGCAATTATCAGGCGGCCAGCAGCAGCGGGTCGCGATCGGCCGGGCGCTGGCGACAAAGCCCTCACTGCTGCTCGCGGACGAGCCGACCGGCAATCTCGACGAGGATACCGCCGACGACGTGCTGGCGCTGACGCGCGATCTCGTCACCCGCACCGGCTGCGGCTTCCTGATGGTGACACACAGCCTGCATCTCGCCGGCACGCTTGACCGCCACGTCACCTTGCATGCGGGGCGGATCGCATGAGGCGCGCGCTGTGGGTCCTCGCGGTGCTGCTGAGCCACTGGCGACGGCACAAGATGCAGTTCGCGACGCTCCTGATCGGGCTGATCGCGGCGACCGCACTGTGGAGCGGCGTGCAGGCGATCAACCAGCAGGCCCGCAATGCCTATGACCGCGCGGCGGCGACGTTCGGCGGCGTGCGCACGGCGATGCTGGTGGCGCCTGATGCCGCGACCTTCTCGCAAGAGCTGTTCATAAAACTTCGCCGCGCGGGCTGGCCGGTCTCGCCGGTGCTGGAAGGCCGCGTCCAGGTCAACGGGCGCTCGGTGCGGCTGCTCGGCATCGAGCCGGTCACGATGCCGGCCGACGTCGGCAATGCGCCACGCCTCGGCGCCTCGGATTTGAGCAGTTTTGTTGCGCCGCCCGGCCAGACATTGGTGGCGCGGGAGACGCTGAGCGATCTGCAGGAACAGGAAGGCGCGGCACCGCCGATCAGCAACGGCGCAAAATTGCCGCCGCTGCGCGTGCTGCCGCAGCTCGTGTCCGGCGTACTCGTCGTCGACATCGGCGTCGCGCAGCGGCTCCTGAACAAGCCGGGCCAGGTGTCGTGGCTTTTGATCGGCAAGCCGAGGGGCAAGCCGGCGCCGCTGGCCAGTATCGTCGGCGAGAAGTTGCAGCGGGTCGAGCCGAATGCGGAGACGGAGCTGGAGCGCCTCACCGACAGCTTTCATCTCAACCTGACCGCCTTCGGCCTGCTGTCGTTCTTCGTCGGCCTCTTCATCGTCAACTCCGCCGTCGGCCTCGCCTTCGAGCAGCGGCTGCCGATGCTGCGCACGTTGCGGGCCTGCGGTGCCTCGGCGCGGCTGGTCAACACGGTGCTGGTGGTCGAGCTGGTGGCGCTGGCGCTGGTCGCAGGATTGATCGGGCTCGTCTGCGGCTATTTCATCGCGGCTGCGCTGTTGCCCGACGTCGCGGCGTCGCTGCGCGGGCTGTATGGCGCGCAGATCCCGGGACAGCTCACACTGCGCTCCGAATGGTGGCTCGCCGGTATCGGCATCAGCATCGCGGGTGCACTCGTGGCCGCCGCGACCAGCCTGATCAAGGCGGTCAGGATGCCGGTGCTGGCGACTGCGCAGCCGTACGCCTGGCAGCAGCGGCAGCGCCGCTGGCTGATCCTGCAGAGCGGCGCGGCCTGCGCCGTGTTTGCGGTCGCGCTGTTGCTGCTGCACTACGGGCAATCGCTGATTGCGGGATTCGGCGTGCTGGCCGCATTGATGTTCGGCGCGGCGCTGATCCTGCCGGCATTCCTCGAGATCATCCTGCTCGTGGGCCAGCGCTGGGCGAAGGGGCCGCTGGCCCTGTGGTTCTGGGCGGACAGCCGGCAACAGCTCTCCGGCTTGTCGCTGGCCCTGATGGCGCTGCTGCTCGCGCTGGCCGTCAATGTCGGGGTGTCCACCATGGTGGAGACCTTCAGCCGCACCTTCGTCGGCTGGCTCAACGGGCGGCTTGCCGCCGACGTCTACATCAGCGCCTCCGACAATGCGCAAGGCGTCGCGATCCGGAGCTGGCTGAAGGAGCGCAGCGACGTGCAGGCGATCCTGTCGGGCGGACGCGCCGATACGCAGGTTCAGGGGCAGCCGGTCGAGCTGCTCGGCCTGCCCGATCATGCGCTCTATCGCGAACGTTGGCCACTGCTGGAGACCGCGCCGCGCGCCTGGACCCAGCTCGTGCCCGGCAATGCCGCCTTCATCAGCGAGCAGCTGAGCCGCCGCCTCAACGTCCGCGTCGGCGATGTCATCGAGGTGCCGGCGCCCGGCGGCACCTGGGAGCTCGACATCGCCGGCATCTATGCCGATTACGGCAACCCCAAGGGGCAGCTCGCCGTCAACGTCGCGGCGCTGATCCGGCACTTCCCGCAGACGCCGCAGACGCGGATCGGCCTGATCGTCGCGAAGGAAAATATCCCCGGCCTGATCGCGGCGTTGCAGAAGCAATTCGCGCTCGACGACCGCAGCGTCGCGGATCAGGCAACAGTGAAGGCGGAATCGATCCGGATCTTCAACCGCACCTTTGCGGTGACGTCGGCGCTGAATGCCTTCACGCTCGGCGTGGCCGGCATTGCGCTCTTGACCAGCCTGCTGACACTGGCGAATTCCCGCCTGCCGCAGCTCGCGCCGCTGTGGGCGATCGGCATCACCCGGCCGCGCCTTGCCGCGATCGAACTGACCAAGACATTGTCGGTTGCGCTGTTCACCTCCCTGCTGGCCGTGCCGCTCGGATTGCTGGTGGCTTGGTGTCTGATCGCGATCGTCAATGTGAAGGCGTTCGGCTGGCGGCTGCCGTTCCACGTGTTTCCGCTGCAGCTGGTGGAGCTGGTCGCGGTCGCGCTGATCGCTTCGCTGCTTGCCGCGCTGCTGCCGATGATACGACTGGCGCGGATGCAGCCGGCGAGCCTCGTCAAGGTGTTTGCCAATGAGCGCTGACAAGATTTCGCGGCGCGCCTTCGCCGGCGGCATCGCCGCCCTCGCGGCGGCCCGCCGTGCTGGCGCGCAAGGCTATGCCGGGCTCGGCGAGACCGCCGACGGCTTTGCGAAGGTGACGCCGGGAAAGACGTTCAGCTTCCCGGCCGATCACGGCCCGCATCCGGAGTTTCGCATCGAATGGTGGTATCTCACCGCGAACCTCGTCGATAGCAGCGGAGCGGCTTGCGGCCTGCAATTTACGCTGTTCCGCCAGGCGGCGCGGCCAGGGCCGCAAGGAGAGGGCTGGGCCAATCAGCAGATCTGGATGGCGCATGCGGCGGTGACGCGCGCCGACACCCACCGCTTCAACGAGGTGTTTTCGCGCGGCGGCATTGGACAGGCCGGCGTCACTGCAAAGCCATTTGCGGCGTGGATCGACGATTGGGAGATGAAAGAATCCGAGCGCACCGACGATCGCACGTTGGCGCCGCTGACGCTGAAGGCTTCGGGCACCGACTTCAGTTATTCGGTCACACTGGAGGCCGATCGTCCCGTGGTGCTGCAGGGCGATCACGGCTACAGCCGCAAGTCCGAACGCGGGCAGGCGTCCTACTATTACAGCCAGCCGTTCTACCGCGCCCGCGGTAGCCTCACGATCGACGACAAATCCGTCGATGTCTCGGGCCAGGCCTGGATGGACCGCGAGTGGAGCAGCCAGCCGCTCGATGCCGACCAGACCGGCTGGGACTGGCTGTCGCTACATCTCGCATCCGGCGACAAGCTGATGCTGTACCGGCTGCGCCAGAAGGACGGCAAGGACTATCCGTTCGGCAACTGGATCAGCGCCGCGGGTGACACACAGATGATTTCGGGTGACGATATCCAGATGAGTCCGAAAGCGACCGCCGAGATCGCGGGGCGCAAGTTGCCGGTGGAATGGCAGATCGCGATCCCCTCACGATCATTCTCGATTGGCTGCAGGCCGCTTAACCCAAAAGCCTGGATGGGGACCGGCTTCTCCTATTGGGAAGGGCCGATCAGCTTTGCCGGCACGCATGACGGCGTTGGCTATCTCGAGCTGACCGGCTATTGAAGCGCGACCTCCTCAAAAGGATCTGCGATGTATCATCTCACCGCCCTCGTCACGCTGCTGGCGATCGCATTTTACATGTTCACCTGCATCAACGTCTCGCGCGCGCGCACCAAGACCGGGGTCAAGGTGCCGGCGATGTCGGGCCATCCGGATTTCGAGCGCGCCTTCCGCATCCAGGCGAACACGCTGGAATGGATGCCGGTCTTCCTGCCGGCGCTCTGGCTGTTCGCGATCTATATCGGCGACGCTATTGCAGCGGGAATCGGCGCGGTCTGGATCATCGGCCGCATCGTCTACTTCATCGGTTATTCGCAGGCGGCGGCAAAGCGCGGCCCGGGCTTTGCGATCCAGGGCATTGCGGCGATTGCGCTGTGGGCGGGGGCATTGGGGGCGGTGGTGTTGCGGATGGTGTGAGGCGCGGCATCACGCGCGCCCGTCTCCAGGGCGCGGTGCAGCGTGTAACGCCGCGCCGCTGAACCGGGACCCAATCTGGTCTCGCCCCATGGAGAAATGTGGGTTCCGGCTCTGCGCAGCAGCGTTTCACGCTGCAGCGCGTCCGGGACACGAGAGCCTCACTTCGTCAGCGGGCAGCCGCTGTCCTTGGCGGCGAAGAACGCCTTGTCGCCGGGGACGGTTGCGAGCAGCTTGTAATAGTCCCACGGCTTCTTCGATTCCGACGGCTTCTTGACCTCGAACAGATACATGTCGTGGACCATGCGGCCGTTCTCGAGCACCTTGCCGCCCTGCGCAAAGTCGTCGTCGACCGGCAGCTCCTTCAGCTTCTTGGCGACCGCGTCGGGGTCCTTGGTGCCGGCGGCCTTGACCGCCTTGAGATAGCTCAGCGTCGCCGAATAGGTGCCGGCCTGAATCATGTTCGGCATCCGGCTGGTGCGCTTGAAGAAGCGTTCGCCGAAATGGCGGGTGCGGTCGTTGAGGTCCCAGTAATAGCCCTCGGTCAGCACCAGGCCTTGCGCGGCCTGCAGGCCGAGACCGTTCACCTCGGCGAGCGTCATCAGGAGGCCGGCGAGCTTCTGACCGCCGGAGACGATGCCGAACTCGGCGGCCTGCTTGATCGAGTTGGTGGTGTCGAGGCCGGCATTGGCGAGGCCGACGATCTTCGCCTTCGAGCTCTGCGCCTGGAGCAGGAAGGAGGAGAAGTCCGACGAGTTGAGCGGCACGCGGACCGAGCCGGCCACCTTGCCGCCATTGGCGGTGACGATCTCGCTGGTGTCCTTTTCCAGCGCATAGCCGAAGGCATAGTCGGCAGTGAGGAAGAACCAGGTGTCGCCGCCCGCTTTCGTCAGCGCGCCGCCGGTGCCGACGCCGAGCGCACGGGTGTCATAGGCCCAGTGGAAGCCGTAGGGCTGGCAGGCATCGCCGGTGAGGCGCGAGGTCGCGGCGCCGACGACGATGTCGATCTTCTTCTTTTCCTTGGAGAGCTCGTGGATCGCGAGCGCGACCGAGGAGGTCGTCAGCTCCGTGATCATGTCCACGTTCTCGACGTCGTACCAGCGCCGCGCGATCGACGTGGCGAGATCCGGCTTGTTCTGGTGATCGGCGGTGACCATCTCGATCTTCTGGCCAAGCACTTCACCGCCGAAATCCTCGATCGCCATCTTGGCGGCTTCGACCGAGTATTTGCCGCCGTAGTCGGCATAGACGCCGGACTGATCGTTGAGAATGCCGATCTTTACGCCTTGCGCGAAGGCCGGCGCAGCCAGCAACAGAGCAGACGTCGCGACAGCGGCCAAAAGTGCTGATTTCATATGTTGGCTCCCAGCAGTTTTCTGTTTTGAAATCGCGCGGATACTAGTGAAGAACCCCGCGCCTGCCCATCCATTTCGGCGTAGGCCGTTAGTATGGGATTCTGCGCGCCAACCACCGCTGTCGTCCCGGGGCGCGCGTAGCGCGAGCCCGGGACCCATAACCACAGGGAGAAGCTTTGCGAAGGCTCGGAGTTACCTGTCTCGCGCCGCAATTTCCCCCTGGGGTATGGGTCCCCGCTTACGCGGGGACGACAGCGAGGGTGTGGATACGCCAGTGGCCACCCGCAACAACTAAGAAGCCACCACCTCCGGCTTCTTCCCCTCGTTCCGCCCTTCCGCCAGGTTCCGCACCACCACATAGAAGATCGGGGTGAACAGCAGGCCGAACAGGGTGACGCCGATCATGCCGAAGAACACGGCAACGCCGACCGCCTGCCGCATCTCCGAGCCGGAGCCGGACGATATCACCAGCGGCAGCACGCCGAGGATGAAGGCGAAGGAGGTCATCAGGATCGGCCGCAGGCGCAGGCGGCAGGCGTCGATCACCGCCTCCAGCCGCGGCTTGCCTTCTTTCTCGATGTCGCGCGCGAACTCGACGATCAGGATCGCGTTCTTTGCAGCTAACCCCACCAGAACGACGAATCCGATCTGGGTGAGGATGTTGACGTCCTGCCCCATGATGCGCACGCCGATCGTGGCGGCCAACAGGCACATCGGTACGATCAGGATCACCGCGAACGGCAGCGTCCAGCTGCCATATTGCGCGGCGAGCACGAGATAGACGAACAGCACGCAGATCGGGAACACGAGCAGGCCCGCATTGCCGCCGGTGACCTGCTGGTAGGAGAGATCGGTCCATTCGAAGGTGAAGCCGCTCGGCAAGATGTCGTCCGCGAGCTTCTTGATGGTGTTGAGCGCGGTGGTCGAGCTGGTGCCCGGCGCCGGCTCGCCTTGGAGCTCGGACGCAGCATAGAGATTGTAGCGCGCGACGCGGTCGGGGCCGGAGACGTCCTTGAACTCGACCACGCTGCCCAGCATCACCATGTCGCCGGAGGCGTTACGCGTGCGCAGGCGCGAGAGGTCGCTGGGCTCTTTTCGGAACGGGAAGTCAGCCTGCGCGGTGACGTGATAGGTGCGGCCGAACAGGTTGAAGTCGTTGACGTAGGTCGATCCGAAGTAGGTCTGGATCGTGTCGTTGATGCTGGCGATGGGCACGCCGAGCTTCTGCGCCTTGGTGCGGTCGATGTCGACGAAGAGCTGCGGCGTGTTGGCCGAGAACGGCGAGAAAACCGTGGGGCCGAGCAGCAACGGCGATTTGCGCGCCGCGGCGACAAGCTCGTCGGTGGCCGCGGCGAGCAGCTCAGGTCCTCGGCCCTGGCGGTCCTGGACGCGGATGGTGAAGCCGCCGCCGGTGCCGATGCCGGGCACGGCCGGCGGCGGAATCACGATGATGAAGGCGCCCTGGATTGCGGCCAGGCGCTTGCGCAGTTCGACCGTGATGGCGTTCGCAGACAATCCCTTCTTCATCCGCGCCTCGGGCTCGTCGAACACCGGGAACAGCGCCGCAGCATTGCCCGCCTGCGTGCGGGTGGCGCCCGAGAAGCCGGCGAAGGCGGCGACGCGAACGATGCCGGGCGTGTCCAGCGAGATCCGCTCGATCTCGCGCACGACTTCGGTGGTGCGCGCCAGCGACGCCGCGCCCGGCAATTGCACGGAGATGATGACGTAGCCGCGATCCTGCGCGGGAATGAAGCCCTGCGGCGTGGTCGCGATCAGCCAGCCGGCGCTGCCGATCAGCACGACATAGATCAGGATCATCACCACCGAATGGCGGATCACGAAATTGGCGAGGCCGGCATAACCATGCGAGAGCCGGTCGAACACGCGGTTGAAGACGCCGGTGAACGCATTCCAGCCACGCGCGAGGAGATTCCAGGCGGCAGGCGGTCGCTTCTCTGCGTGCGGCGTGAGGATCATCGAAGCCAGCGCCGGCGACAGCGTCAGCGAGCAGAAGCAGGAGATCGCGGTCGCCACCGCAATGGTGACGGCGAATTGCTGGAAGAACTGCCCGGAGATGCCGCCAATGAATGCGGTCGGCACGAACACGGCGCAGAGCACCAGCGCGATCGAGACCAGCGCGCCGCCGACCTCCTCCATGGTCTTCAGCGCCGCATCGCGCCGACTTAAGCCGTGCTCGAGATGGCGCTCCACATTCTCCACCACCACGATGGCGTCGTCGACCACGATGCCAACCGCAAGCACGAGGCCGAACAAGGTGAGGTTGTTGATGGAGAAGCCGAGCGCCGCCATCACCGCGAAGGTGCCGACCAGCGAGACAGGGATCGCGATGATCGGAATGATCGCGGGCCGCCAGCCTTGCAGGAACACCAGCACCACGATAACCACGAGCAGCATGGCCTCGTAGATGGTCTTGATCAGCTCGTGGACGGACTGCGCGATAAACTCGGTCGGATTGTAGCCGATATTGTAGTCGAGGCCTTTCGGAAAGCTCTCCTTGAGCTTCACCATGGTGTCGGAGATATTCTTTGCCGTCGCAAGCGCGTTCGATCCCGGCCGCTGCGTCACCAGCATGGCAACCGCCGACTTGCGCAACAGGAAGCTGTTGGTGGAGTAGGCGAGAGCACCGAGCTCGATGCGGGCGACGTCGCGCAGCCGCACCGTGCGGCCGTCGGAGCCGGCCTTGATCAGGATGTCCTCGAACTGCTTCTGGTCCTTCAGGCGCCCGGTGAAAACGAGGTTTGGCTGGAAGGCCCGGTCGGCGATCGGCGGTTCGGCGATCTGGCCGCCCGCGATCTGGACGTTCTGGGCACGGATCGCCGCCAGCACCTCGGTCGAGGTCAGGCCGAGATTGGCGATACGATCAGGGTCGAGCCAGAGCCGCATCGAATAGTCGCGTGCGCCGAAGATCTGGATATCGCCGACGCCGTCGATCCGCAGCAACTGGTCACGGACCTGGAGCAGCGCGTAATTGGAGATGTAGAGCTGGTCGAACGTATCGTCCGGCGACAGCATGAACACGACCATCAGGATGTCGGGCGAGTTCTTGCGCGTGACGACGCCGTTGCGCTGCACTTCGTCCGGCAGCTGCGGCTGTGCGATCGCGACGCGGTTCTGCACCAGCACCTGCGCCTTGTCGAGGTCGGTCCCGAGCTTGAAGGTGACGGTGATCGTCAATTGCCCGTTCGAGGTCGCCTGGCTGTAGAGATACAGCATGTCCTCGACGCCGTTGATCTGCTGCTCGATCGGAGCTGCGACGGTGTCGGACACGGTCTGCGCCGAGGCGCCCGGATATTGCGTGGTGACAACGACGGTCGGCGGCACAACTTGCGGATATTCGGAGACCGGCAGCGTCGTATAGGCGAGCGCGCCGACGATCAGCAGCACGATCGACAGCACCATCGCCAGGATGGGCTGGTTGATGGAGAGACGGCCAAGGTTCATGACTTGTCACCGGACTTGGCCGGCGCTGGCGCGGGAGACGGAGCGACCTTGGCGCCGACGCGAGCGCGCTGGATGCCGTTGACGATGACGCGGTCCTCCGCCTTCAGCCCCTCGCGGATCACGCGCAGGCCCTCATCGAGCGGACCGAGCACCACCGGGCGGGCCTCGACGGTGTCGTCCGGCTTCACGACGAACACGATCTTGCGGGACTGGTCGGTCGCGACCGCGACGTCGGGAATCAGCAGCGCCTCATAGGGCGCGCTGCCGATCAGCCGGACGCGGCCGAACTGGCCCGGCAGGATCGAGAGATCGGTGTTCTTGATCACGGCCCGGCTGCGCAGCGTGCCGGTTGAGACATCGAGGCGGTTGTCGAGGAAGTTGATGGTGCCCTCATGCGACGGCTTGGTCTCGCCGGCGAGCGTCACCTGCACCGGGTTCGCGGTGTCGCGCGAGCTCGGGCGGCGGCCTTCGAACCACAGCTTGCTGTATTTGATGAAGGTAGCTTCATCCATGTCGAAATAGACGTAGATCGGATCGAGCGCGACGATCGAGGTGAGCAGCGTCGAGGTGCCGGTATCGCTGCCCTGCACGAGATTGCCGGGGCTGACGAGATGGCGACTGACGCGGCCGGTGAGCGGCGCGGTCACATGGGTGAACTCGATATTGAGCCGGGCGGCCTTCAGCGCGCCTGCGGCCTGCGTCTCCGCGGCATGCGCCGCCTGCAGGGCCTGGCGGCGCTGGTCGACGGCCTGCTCGGAGACCGCGCTGGTCTGGACCAGGTTCAGGCCACGGTCGAGCTCGCGCTTGGCAAGCTCCACCTTGGCACGCGCGTCGGACAACTGGCCGTCCGCCTGCTCGGCCACCGCCTCGAACGGGCGCGGGTCGATGACGTAGAGCAGGTCGCCCTGATGCACGATCGCGCCGTCCTGGAACTCGACGGAGTTGACGAAGCCGCCGACACGGGGGCGCACCTGCACCTCCTCGACCGCCTCGAAGCGGCCGGTGAACTCGTCCCAATCGGTGACGGTGCGCTTGACTGGCTGGGCAACGGTCACCGGCGGGGGCGGTGGGGCGGCGGCCTGCGAGGCCGGTTGTCCGCAACCAGTGAGAGCGAACGTCGCGGCGAGGAGCCCGGCAATTGCGCAAAGTCGAGGTAGGACGAAATCGTGCGTTTTGACAAAATGCTCGTTTCGGTCCGGTCCGCTCATCCCAAGTCCCTCGCACATTTGCCGCAGCAAAAGCAGCGTACTCGCCTACCCGCGGGCGACACAAGATGGGTTTCAATGATGAAATCTTCAAGACGAAAGCGCGCGCAACGCTTGGGAGGATGCCCTAGCCGGATGACGGGTTGACAGCGAGAGAGATGATGACAAGCGGCAGCTGATGCGCGTCGGCGGAAGGTCAGCAATCAAGACGCGGCGCTCGCCACCCTCCCCGGGAGGCGGAGGGTAAGAAAGTCGCCAGCGTCTTCGCACATGACGGACACCGTCCGCTCGGCTAGATTGCTCCCAGAAAAACAAAGCCGAATTGTCCTGGGAGGACAGGCGTGCACCAGGGACGTGTCGTTTACGGCGCGATCGAGGAGGTTGTGTTCGGCCATCCCGCGGCCGAGGCCGTCGTTGCGCAGATGGATCGGCTGGGGACGCGCCGCGCCTTCCTGATGGTCTCCGGCACGCTGAACCGTCAGACCGACGAAATCGCGAAGATCAAACAGGCGCTCGGCGCGCGCTGCGCCGGCCTGTTCGACGCCATGCCGGCGCATACGCCGCGCGAGGCGGTGATCGCGGCGACCAATGCGGCGCGCGCAGTGAACGCCGACCTGATCGTCACCGTGGGCGGCGGCTCGATCACCGACGGTGCCAAGGCGGTGCAGCTCTGCCTTGCCAACGGCATCGACGACGTCGAGGGCATCGAGCGCATCCGCGTCCACAAGGGCGTCGCGCCCGAGATGACCGCCCCTAACGTGCGGCAGATCAGCGTGCCGACCACGATCGCCGGCGGCGAGTTCAGCGCGATCGCCGGCGTCACCGACCGTGGCACGCATGTGAAGCAGATGCTGCGGCATCCGCTCACGGTGCCGCGTGCGACCATCCTCGATCCCGCCATCACCGTGCACACGCCGGAATGGCTGTTTCTCTCCACCGGCATCCGCGCCGTCGACCATTGCGTCGAGGCGATCTGCTCGCGCGAGACGCACCCTTATGCCGACGCGCAGTCGGTGAAGGGGCTGGCCATGCTCGCCGACGCGCTGCCGCGGGTGAAGGCCGACCCTGCCGATCTCGACGCCCGCATGGATGCGCAGATCGGCACCTGGCTGTCGATGGGCGCGCTCGCCGCCGGCGTGCCGATGGGCGCGAGCCACGGCATCGGCTATGTCCTGGGTGCGGCCTTCGACGTGCCGCACGGCTACACCTCCTGCATCATGCTGCCCGCGGTGATGCGCTGGAATGCGCGCGACAATTCCGAGCGCCAGATGATCGTCGCCGCCGCGATGGGTTTTCCCGGCCACAACGCCGGCGACGTGCTCGACGCCTTCATCCGCTCGCTCGGCATGCCGCGCAGCCTCGCCGACGTCCGCGTCTCGCCTGAGCATTTCGACGCCATCGCCGAACAGGCGATGCGCACCAACTGGATCCCGCGCAACCCGCGCAAGATCGGCGGCCCCGCCGACATTCGCGAAATCCTGCTTCTCGCCGCATAATTTCAAGCCGGAGGACTGATGTATCCAGGTCAGCATGCTCGTCTACGCCCGCTCCAGCCCGCCTTCATCATGGCTGCAACCGGCGAGGCCGTCACCTATCGCGAACTCGATGCGCGCAGCAACCGCCTGGCGCATCTGTTCCGCAAGCACGACTTGAAGCGGCTCGACCATTATTCGATCTTCATGGAGAACAATTCGCGCTACCTCGAAGCCTGCGGCGCGGGCGAGCGCTCCGGGCTGTACTACACCTGCATCAACTCGTTCCTGACGCCGGGCGAGCTCGCCTATCTCCTCGTCAACAGCCAGTCGAAAATCCTGATCACGTCCGTTGCGAAACTCGACATCGCCCGCGAGGCGATCAAGGCCTGTCCGGACATCAAGCTCTGCATCGTCGCCGACGGCCCTGGCGAGAGCGACCGTATCGTCGGCCTCGCCGAGGTGACCGCCGACCTGCCCGAGGCTCCGATCGCCGATGAATGGCTCGGCACCGCCATGCTCTATTCATCCGGCACGACCGGACGGCCGAAAGGCATCCTGCGCCCGCTGCCGGAGGAACCGCCGAAGCACAATCTGCCGCTGTTCGATTTCCTGACAAAGCTTTGGCGCTACCGCGAGGGCATGGTCTATCTCTCGCCTGCCCCGCTCTATCACTCCGCGCCGCAAGCCGCGGTGAACCTCACGATCCGCATGGGCGGCACCGTGATCATCAAGGAGACGTTCGATCCCGAACGTTATCTCCAGCTCGTCCAGCAATGGGGTATCACCCACACCCAGCTGGTGCCGACGATGTTCTCGCGCTTGCTGAAGCTGCCGGAGGAGGTGCGCGGCCGCTACGACCTGTCGTCGCTGGAGATCGCGATCCACGCCGCAGCGCCCTGCCCGGCACTGGTCAAGGACGACATCATCAAATGGTGGGGGCCGATCATCCACGAATATTACGGCGCGACCGAAGGCCTCGGCTTCACCGCCTGCAACAGCGAGGAATGGCTTAGCCACCGCGGCACCGTCGGCAAGGTGCTGCTCGGCGACCTCCACATCCTCGACGAGAACATGAGGGCGTGCCCGACCGGCACGCCGGGCCAGGTCTGGTTCAAGACGGCATCGTCGTTCGAATATTTCAACGACCCCGAGAAGACCAGGGAGGCGCGCTCGGCCGACGGCAGCATGAGCACGGTCGGCGACGTCGGCTATGTCGACGAGGATCGTTTCCTCTATTTGACCGACCGCGCGACCTTCATGATCATCTCCGGCGGGGTGAACATCTATCCGCAGGAATGCGAGAACCTGCTCATCACCCATCCGAAGGTCGCCGATGCCGCGGTGTTCGGCGTGCCCAATCCCGATCTCGGCGAAGAGGTGAAGGCGGTGGTACAGCCGATGCCCGGCATCGTGCCGGGCGAGGCGCTCGCCGAAGAACTGATCGCCTTCTGCGGTCAATCGCTGTCGCGGCAGAAGGTGCCGCGCTCGGTCGATTTCGAAAAGGAACTGCCGCGGCTGCCGACGGGCAAACTGTACAAGCGGCTGCTGCGGGACCGATATTGGGGGAACAAGACGTCACGGATCGTGTGAGCCCCACTGTCGTCCCGGGGCGCGACGAAGTCGCGAACCCGGGACCCATAACCACCGGCGGGAGTCGTCACGCGAGCAGGTAACTCCGAGTCTTCATCAAACGACTCCCGTGGTTATGGATCCCGGATCTGCGCTTCGCTTGTCCGGGACGACGGCGGAGTTTGTTGAGGCAGCTGCCCGCAACATCTGCACAGGAACCATCCCTTCGCACCTGCACTCTCACATGAAGAGAGTGTGAACGCCTGCGGCCTTCCGTCATCCGAATTGTCGAGGCGGCGAGCGGCCTTGCCGGTTGCCTCGCTGCACGTGCGTCGCTATCGTCTGACAAACAGGCCGCAAAGGCCCAAAAGACTAGTGTCCAGGGAGGATGAGCATGCGGAGCGTGTGGGCGCTCGCCGCAGTGGCGGCGCTATCTGTGCTGACGGCCTCGACGACCACGCTCGCCGGCGGGCCCAAACAGGGCGGAATCCTGCGGATGTACCACCGCGACAGCCCCGGCAATGCCTCGATCCATGAAGGCGCGACCTATTCGCTCAATGTTCCCTTCATGCCTGTGTTCAACAACCTCGTCATCTACAAGCAGGACGAGGCGCAGAACAGGATGGACAACATCATTCCGGAACTCGCCGAGAGCTGGGCCTGGGTCAACGACAACAAGACGCTGACCTTCAAGCTGCGCCCGGGCGTGAAATGGCATGACGGCAAGCCGTTCACCTCCGCGGACGTCAAATGCACCTTCGACATGCTGATGGGCAAGTCGCAGCAGAAGTTCCGGCAGAATCCGCGCAAGACCTGGTACGAGCAGGTCAATGACGTCTCCACCAACGGCGACCTCGAAGTTTCCTTCAACTTGAAGCGGCCGCAGCCGTCGCTGCTGGCCCTGCTCGCCTCGGGCTACACGCCGGTCTATCCCTGTCATGTCTCGCCCGGCGACATGCGCACGCACCCGATCGGCACCGGCCCGTTCAAATTCGTCGAGTTCAAGGCCAATGAATCGATCAAGCTGACCCGCAATCCCGACTATTGGCGCGAGGGGCGGCCCTATCTCGACGGCATCGAGTTCACCATCATCCCGAACCGTTCGACCGCGATCCTCGCCTTCGTCGCCGGCAAGTTCGACATGGCGTTCCCGACCGAAGTGAGCATTCCGCTGCTGAAGGACGTCAAATCGCAGGCGCCGAAAGCGGTCTGCGTGGTCGAGCCCAACAATGTCGCCACCAACATCATCGTCAACTCGTCCGCGCCGCCGTTCGACAATATCGATATCCGCCGCGCCATGGCGCTGTCGCTCGACCGCAAGGCCTTCATCTCGATCATGTTCGAGGGCCAGGGCGATGTCGGCGGCACCATGCTGCCGCCGCCGAACGGGCTGTGGGGCATGCCGAAGGAGATGCTCGAGAGCATTCCCGGCTATGGCCCCGATGTGAACGCCAACCGCGAGGAAGCCAGGAAGCTGATGCAGAAGGCCGGCTATGGGCCGGACAAGCATCTCGCCGTCAAGGTCTCAACCCGCAACATTCCGGTCTATCGCGATCCCGCGGTGATCCTGATCGACCAGCTCAAGAGCATCTATATCGACGGCGAGCTCGACGTGGTCGAGACCGCGAACTGGTTCCCGAAGATCGCACGCAAGGACTACATGCTCGGGCTCAATTTGACCGGCAACGCCGTGGACGATCCCGACCAGTCGTTCTACGAGAACTATTCCTGCGGTTCCGAGCGCAACTACACCAATTACTGCAACAAGGAGATCGAAAAGCTGTTCGACGTGCAGTCGCAGGAGACCGACGTCAACAAGCGCAAGAAAATGGTGTGGGACATCGACAAGAAGCTGCAGGAGGACGTCGCCCGCCCGATCATCTTCCACGCGCGCACCGGCTCCTGCTGGCAGCCCTATGTCAAGGGCGTAACGGTGATGTCGAACAGCTCCTATAATGGGTATCGCTACGAGGACGTCTGGATGGACAAGTAGCGCAGGCGGCTGACGATTTCGACAGGAGGCGATGCATGCTTGCCTATCTGGTGCGGCGCCTGTTCCTGATGCTCGTGACCCTGTTCGGGATCTCGGTCGTCATCTTCTTCCTGCTGCGCGTCGTGCCCGGCAACATCGTCGACATCCTGTTTGCCGCGGCGGGCTACGTCGATCCCGCCGACAAGGCCAATCTGGAGAAGGAGCTCGGCATCGACCAGCCGCTGGTCGTGCAGTACTGGCACTGGATCAGCGGCTTTCTGCGCGGCGATTTCGGCTACTCCTATGTTTCGGAGAAGCCCGCGCTTCAGGAGATCCTGCCGCGGATCCCGATCACCGCGCGGCTCGCCGGGCTGGCGCTGCTGTTCTCGGCGTCGATCGGCATTCCGCTCGGCGTCATCAGCGCGGTGAAGCAGGGGACACGGCTCGATTACGCGTTGCGCGTCGTCAGCCTCAGCGGCTTGTCGCTGCCCTCGTTCTGGCTCGGCCTGCTGATCCTCACCGCTTCGGTGGCGATGTTCAACCAGATGCCGATCTTCAATCCCAATCCGCAGACCTGGCTCGAGGCGTTCGCGACCTACGCCGTGCCGGCGGCCGCCGTCGGCTTCCGCAGCGCGGCGCTGACCATGCGCATCACGCGATCCTCGATGCTGGAGGTGCTGCGGCAGGACTATATCCGCACCGCGCGCGCCAAGGGCGCCTCCGACGCCGCCGTCAACTATAAGCATGCGCTGAAGAACGCGATCCTGCCCGTCATCACCGTGATCGGCATCGAGGCCGCGTTCCTGATCGGCGGCCTGATCGTGACCGAGACCGTGTTCAACATCCCCGGCGTCGCGCGCTTCCTGGTCGAAGCGATCCGCTGGCGCGACTACCCGATCGTGCAGAACCTCGTGATGCTGATTGCGGTCGTGGTGGTCAGCGCGAACTTCATCGTCGACATGCTCTACGCGGTGTTCGATCCGCGCATCCGGTATACGGATTAGGAGATCAGCTTGGCCGCGATTGACTATGATCTCGAACTGAGGCGGGCCGGCGCGCATGCGACCGGCGGCTGGCGGCGCGTACTGTATTTGGCACAGCGGCACGTGCTGGGCGCGGCCGGGCTGATCATCATGACGCTGTTCGTGCTCACGGCGATCTTTGCCGACTTCATCGCGCGCTACGATCCCCTGACCATCGACGCCGCCCGTGCGCTGGCGCGCCCGAGCCTGGCGCACTGGATGGGCACGGACTCCTTCGGCCGCGACGTGTTCAGCCGCATCATCCACGGCGCGCGGATCTCGCTCGCGGTCGGCATCGGCTCGACGGCACTTGGCGGTACGATCGGCGTCATCGTTGGCCTCACCTCCGGCTATCTCTCCGGCTGGGTCGACCTCGTATTCCAGCGCGTCTCCGACATTCTTCAAGCGCTTCCATTGCTGGTCCTGGCGCTGATCATGACCGCCGCGCTCGGTCCGTCCCTGCCGAACGTCATCATCGCCATCGCCATTCCGCTGATCCCGACCGTGTCGCGCGTCATTCGCGCCAACACGCTGGCGCTGCGCGAGCTGCCCTTTATCGAAGCCGCCAAGTCGATCGGCATGAGCGAGGTGCGGATCGCGCTACGCCACGTGCTGCCGAACACGCTGGCGCCGCTGATCGTGCTCGCGACCGCGCAGCTCGGCTCGACCATCCTGACCGAAGCCTCGCTGTCCTTCCTCGGCCTCGGCATTCCCGAACCCTATCCGTCCTGGGGCCGCATGCTCTCGGAATCCGCCGCCGAATATGTCCGCACCGCGCCGTGGCTGGTGATCTTCCCCGGCATCGCGATCAGCCTCGCCGTGTTCGGCGCCAACCTGTTCGGCGACGCCCTACGCGACATCCTCGATCCCCGGCAGCGCGGCTGATGGCAGACAAATCCGATCTCGTGCTCGATGTGAAGAACCTGAAGACGGTGTTCTTCACCAATTCCGGCCTGTTCAAAGCCGTCGACGACGTCTCGTTCACCGTGAAACGTGGCGAGACGCTCGCGATCGTCGGCGAATCCGGCTGCGGCAAGAGCGTCACCGCGCTGTCCCTGATGCGGCTGGTGCCCGATCCGCCCGGCCGCATCGTCGGCGGGTCGGTCACGCTCGAAGGCACCGAGCTGCTGGCGCTGGATGAATCCGAGATGCGTGCTGTCAGGGGCAATCGCATCTCCATGATCTTCCAGGAGCCGATGACCTCGCTCAATCCGGTGATGCGGATCGGTGACCAGATCGTCGAGGCGGTGCGGTTGCACCGGGCGATGCCGGCCAGAGAAGCCCGTGACATCGCGGTCGAGATGCTGCGGCTGGTCCGCATTCCCGAACCGGCACGGCGCGCGCGGGAATATCCGCATCAGCTTTCCGGCGGCATGCGCCAGCGCGCGATGATCGCGATGGCGCTCGCCTGCCGGCCGGCGCTGCTGATCGCGGACGAGCCGACCACCGCGCTCGACGTCACCATCCAGGCGCAGATCCTGGCGCTGATCCTCGACCTTCAGAAGGAGCTCGGCACCGGCCTCGTGCTGATCACGCATGATCTCGGCGTCGTCGCGCAGACCGCGCAGCGGGTGATCGTGATGTATGCGGGGAAGAAGGTGGAGGAGGCAACGGTGGAAGCGCTGTTCGCCGATCCCAAGCACCCCTACACGCGCGGGCTGATGGCCTCGATCCCGGCCGTGCCGGCGTCAGGTGTTCCGGTGCAGGCGCGGCTGAACGAAATTCCCGGCACGGTGCCCTCGCTGGTGCGGTTGCCGAAAGGCTGCGCCTTCGCGCCACGCTGCAAGCTCGCGATCAAGCGTTGCGAGGCCGAATATCCGCCGCTGGAGGACTGGGGCGGCGGCCATCTCGCGGCGTGCTGGCGCGCGGCCGAAGTGGCGGAGGTGGCATGACCGAAGCGCTGCTCGAAGTCACCGATCTCAAGAAGCACTATCCGGTGCGCGCCGGCGTGTTGCGGCGGCAGGTCGGCACCGTGCATGCGGTCGACGGCGTCTCGTTCTCGGTTCATACCGGCGAGACGCTCGGCCTGGTCGGTGAATCCGGCTGCGGCAAGTCGACGGTGGCGCGCAGCGTGCTGCGGCTGGTCGAGCCGACTTCGGGTCAGATCCGCCTTGACGGAGAGGACATCACCCGTCTCTCCAAGACCGCGCTGCGGCCGCATCGCCGCTCGATGCAGATCGTGTTCCAGGACCCGTTCGCTTCGCTCAATCCGCGCATGGCCGCCGGCGACATCGTCGGCGAGCCGCTCACCGTGCATGGGCTCGCAAGCGGCAAGGAGCTGGAAGCGCGTACCGCAAAACTGTTCGAGCAGGTGGGCCTGCGGCCCGATCAGATGCGCAACTTCCCGCATCAATTCTCCGGCGGCCAGCGCCAGCGCATCTGCATCGCACGGGCGCTTGCGCTGGGTCCACGCCTGATCGTCTGCGACGAGCCGGTCTCCGCGCTCGACGTCTCGATCCAGGCGCAGGTGATCAATCTCCTGATCGACCTGCAGAAGGCGCACGGCTTCTCCTATCTCTTCATCGCGCATGACCTCGCCGTGGTCGCCCATATCAGCCACCGCGTCGCCGTGATGTATCTCGGCCGCATCGTCGAGATCGCCGGCAAGGACGAGCTGTTCCGCAATCCGCGCCATCCCTACACGCAGGCCCTGCTCGCCTCCGTGCCGGTTGCGAACCCGTTTGCCAAGAAGCTCGCGCCGCTGGTCGACGGCGACGTGCCGAGTCCGGTCAATCCGCCCTCCGGCTGCGCATTTCACACCCGCTGCCGGTTTGCGATCGAGCGGTGCAAGACGGAGCGGCCGGCGCTGGTGGACGCAGGCGGCGGACATCAGGTGGCGTGCCTGCTCAACGAGGGGACGGGGCGGAGCCAGTAGCAACAGGCCGCAACGCCCGGATCACCGGCCAGGCCGCCAGCGCGGCGGCCAGATGCTTGAGCGTGTGGCCCGAGACAATGTGGCCTGTCGCTTCAAATATGGTCACGTCACCCAGCTCGAAAAGCTTGGCCAGCGCGTAAAAGAAGATCACGCCGCCCAGAGACACGCCAAGCGCACCGGGCCGGGGCCGTGTCAACGCCAGTCCCACGGCCAACGCCATGCCGCCGAACTGCACGACCACCCATGGCGTGAGATTCTCGCGTGCCACCCAGGCCGCGAGCAGGCCCGCAACCGTCACCAGCACCACCACCGCCTGACCGGCACGCACGCTGATGCGCTCGCTGGCCGCGATGCCCAGAAAGCCCGCGAACGCCACCGCCATACCGAGACGATCGGCCACCAGCCGCTGCGGCGCGTCGGGATCCAGATGATAGATGCACGATCCTATGCAAGTGAGGATCAGACCCACGAAGAGGCAACCTGCACCCGCGGGCGCATCAGGGTGGGCACGCAGGCGCAGCAAGCCCCAAGCGCCCATCGCCAGGAAGGCAAGATTGCTCAGCACGTCGCCGGCGTTGGGCACGCCCAGCCAGGTGCGAGTGTCGACGAAATGCGGGATGTGCCAGGCGGAGGCGGGCAACGCCGGCGCGAGGAGCGCCACCAGCGTCAGGACGAAGAGCGCGCCAATCAAATATTTTTCGCGGATCTGAGGTGCGGCGAACGGCAGTCGGTTGGACCGCGAAGGGAGCGTGGCAGCTGTGTTTCGGCCGGGATCAGTTGCGCGCAACATACAGGCCTCCTCGTGAATTGAACATCGTTCAATATTAGTAAGCCGAAAGTGAATATTGTTCAATAAAACTGCGCTTGAGCACGAACTGGTAACTATCGGATTGAAATCATTCAAATTTCGGCGCGAAAACGAAGAGCTGCCACGGCAGGGCTCGACGGAGCATCTCACCCCATCGTCATTGCGAGCGCAGCCAAGCAATCCGGGCCCCTCCGAGTAGTGAGACGGGATTGCTTCGTCGCCTCCACCTTCGCTCTTCGAGCTAGGGCGGACAAGTCGTTCCTCGCGATAATGGCGAGAGCGCTACCCCGCCCCGATCTCCGCCACGACCCTACCCGTGGTGACCTGCTCGCCTTCGGCGACGTCGATCGCGGCGATAACGCCGTCGATGCCGGCCTTGTGGACGTGCTCCATCTTCATCGCTTCCAGGGTCATCACCGGTTGACCGGCGGTGACGCGGTCACCGGGCTTGACCAGCACGGCGACGACGCGGCCGTTCATGGCGGCGCGGACTTTGCCATCGCCGCCGTTGGTTGCGGCCGCCTTCGGCGCGGCGAGGGTGAGATCGGTGACCGCAAGCGGGATGCCGCGATGCTGGAGGTAGAGCCGGTCGCCATCGCGCAGGAATTTTGCGCAGTCCATCACGCCGTCGTGGCGAAAGCGGATGGCGTCGGGATCGAGCTGGTCGATCTCGAACTTGTCCTGACGGCCGTCGGCGGCGACGATGTAGCCGCCATCGCGCTCACGCGTGACTTCGAGCTCGTGGGTGTGGCCGGCGATCTCGACTTTCGCCGGCAGCGGGAATGTTGCCGCCAGGCTCCGGCCACCTTGCCATGACGGCGCGCGCGGATTGGTGACATAGAGCAGCAGGCCCGCCAGCGCCGTATTGAATGCAGCATTCGCCGACGGCGCCAACAGTTCGTCGCGATGTGCACCGATGAAAGCTGTCGTCGCCTCGCCTCTGGCAAATCCGGGATGGCGCAGGCAGGACATCAGGAACGCCTGATTGGTGGTCACGCCAAACGCAGTGAGTTGCTCCAGGCCGACAATCAGCCGCCCCCTCGCCTCCTCCCGTGTCGCGCCATGGCTGATCACCTTGGCGATCATGGAATCGTAGAACGGCGGAATCCCCGCACCCGATCGCAGCGCGTGCTCGACGCGGATGCTGTCAGGTACCTGCCAGCGCGCCATGCGGCCGGACTGCGGCATGAAATCCTGCGCGGCATCTTCCGAGCACAGCCGCACCTCGATGGCGTGGCCCGAGAATCGGACGTCCTGCTGCTTCACCGGCAGAGGCTCGCCGCGCGCGACACGCAGCTGCAGCTCGACGAGATCGAGCCCGGTGATCGCCTCGGTGACGGGATGCTCGACCTGGAGGCGCGTGTTCATCTCCATGAAGTAGAATTCGCCGCTGGCGTCGAGCAGGAATTCCAGCGTGCCGGCGCCCTCATAGCGCAGCGCCTTGACTGCGGCGACAGCGACCTCACCCATTTTCGCGCGCAGCTCCGGCGTGACCGCCGGCGATGGCGCCTCCTCGATCAGCTTCTGATGTCGCCGCTGCACCGAGCAGTCGCGCTCGCCGAGATGGATGGCGTTGCCGTGGCTATCGCCGAACACCTGGATTTCGATGTGCCGCGGGTTCTGGATCGCTCGCTCGAGGATGACCGTGGGATCGCCGAACGCGGCGTTTGCCTCCGACCGCGCGCTGCGCAGCGCATCGGGGAAGGATGCGGCATCGGTGACCAGCCGCATGCCGCGGCCGCCGCCGCCCGCAACCGCCTTGATCATCACGGGGAAGCCGATCTTCCTGGCTTCCGTGAGCATGACCTCGTCGCTTTGGTCGGCGCCCTGATAGCCGGGAACGCAGGGCACGCCGGCCTTCTTCATGATCTCCTTGGCGCCAGCCTTGTTGCCCATCGCCTCGATCGCCAGCGGCGAGGGGCCGATGAAGACGAGGCCGGCCTCCTTGCAGGCCTGTGCAAAGTCCTCGTTCTCGGCGAGGAAGCCATAGCCGGGATGCACGGCATCTGCGCCGCTCACCTTGGCCGCGGCGATGATCGCGGGAATGTTGAGATAGGATTGCGCCGGCAGGGCTTCGCCGATGCGCACGGCCTGGTCGGCCTGCCGCACGTGGAGCGCATCGCGATCGGCATCCGAATAGACCGCAACGACGCCGAGGCCGAGTTGCCGCGCACTCCGCATCACCCGCAGCGCGATCTCGCCGCGATTGGCAACCAAAACCCTGAAGAACGGCCGGTGCTGCACTGATCCGTTCCTCATGGGCGGGCCACCGAGAATTGCATGCGCTGGGGCGTGCGCGCGTCGCCCTCGCGGCAGATCGCGAGCACCTCGGAGAGCACCGCACGGGTGTCGCGCGGGTCGATCACGCCGTCATCGAGCACGCGGGCGCTGGTCGAGAACACGTCCATCTGGCCGTCGAACACACCGATGATCTGCGCCTTCATCGCGTCGAGCTTTTCTTTCTCAACCGGCTTGCCCCGGCGCGCGGCGGCGGCCTCCGTCACGATCGCCATGGTCTCGGCGGCCTGCTCGCCGCCCATCACGGCGGTCTTGGCGTTGGGCCAGGAGAAGCAGAAGCGCGGATGGAAGCCGCGTCCGCACATGCCGTAATTGCCGGCGCCGAACGAGGCGCCGCAATAGATGGTGATCTGCGGCACCGTCGCCGACGTGACAGCCTGGATCATCTTGGAGCCGTGCTTGATCATGCCGGCTTCTTCATAGGCCTTGCCGACCATGTAGCCGGTGGTGTTGTTGAGATAGAGGATCGGCGTGCGGGTCTGACAGCAGGCCTGGATGAAATGCGTCGCCTTGTTGGCGCCGGCGGGATCGAGCGGGCCGTTGTTGGTGATGATGCCGATCGCCTGGCCTTCGATGCGGGCGTGACCGCAGACGGTGGCGGGGCCGTAATTGGGCGCCATCTCGGTGAAGTCGGAATCGTCGACGATGCGCGCGATCACCTGCTTCATGTCGACGGTGCGCTTGTGGTCCATCGGCATGATGCCGAGCAGCTCGTCCTGGTCGTAGCGCGGCGGTTTGAACTGCGGAGCCGCGCGGCCCGGCCGCTCCCATTCCAGCGCTGCCATGATCTCGCGCGCGATGCGCAGCGCATCGCGGTCGTCCTCCGCGAGGTAATCGCCAAGACCTGAGACCTGCGTGTGCATCTCGGCACCGCCAAGCTCTTCCTCGGTCGCGATCTCGCCGGTTGCGGCTTTCAACAGAGGTGGCCCGGCGAGGAACGCGCGGGTGCGGCCACGGACCATGACGATGTAATCGGACAGGCCGGTCTGGTAGGCGCCGCCCGCGGTCGACGAGCCGTGCGTGACGGTGACGACCGGCAGCCCCGCCGCCGAGAGCCGCGCGAGATTGCGAAAGATGTTGCCGCCACGGACAAAGTCCTCGACGCGGTAGCGCAGCAGATTGGCCCCGGCGCTTTCGACGAGCTGGACGTAAGGCAGCTTGTTCTCCAGCGCGAGCTCCTGCACCCGCAGCGTCTTGTCGAGGCCATAGGGCTGGAGCGCGCCCGCATCGATGCCGGCGTCATTGGCACTGACCATGCAGCGGACGCCGGAGACGAAGCCGATGCCGGCGATGACGCCGCCGCCGGGCACGCTCTTGTTCGCATCTGATACGTCGAACATGTAACCGGCGAGCGTCGAGAGCTCGATGAAGGGCGCGCCGGGATCGAGCACCAGCGCGACGCGTTCGCGCGGCAGCAGCTGGCCGCGCTTGTGGAAGCGATCCTTTGCCGCCGCCGACGCCGCACGCGTGCGCTCTTCCAGCGCGCGCATGCGGTCGATCAGCGCGAGCATGCCGTCGCGATTGGCATGATAGGCAGTGCTGCCGGGGGAAGTGGTGTTGTCGAGAATGGACATAACTCTATCCTGCTCGTCATTGCGAGGAGCGAAGCGACGAAGCAATCCAGACCGTCACCGCGGAAAGACCCTGGATTGCTTCGCTTCGCTCGCAATGACGGTTGAGGCGATACCTTACCTATTCGTCCCAAAGATCTTCCGCGCCTCGGCGGGGCTTGCGATCTCGCGGCCCGCACGGCGGGCGCAGGCGGCGATGGCCTCGATCAACTGGCCATTCGACGTCACCTTCTTGCCGTCGGCGAGATAGAAGGCGTCCTCCAGACCGGTGCGGAGATGGCCGCCGAGTTCGGCACAGCGCTGGTGCAGCGGCCAGATCTCTTCGCGGCCGATCGCGGTGACCTGGAAATGCGCCTCGGGCCGCTTCAGCTTGATCAGGATCGGCAGCAGATCGGGATCGGACGGCATGCCGGAGGCAACGCCCATCACGAAATTATATTCGAGCGGGCCTTTGTACATGCCGACCTGGTGGTACATGCCGACACAGCGGACGATGCCGACGTCGAAACATTCGAACTCGGGGATCGTCCCGACGGCGTTCATGACGTCGAGATAGTCCTTCACCTTCTCGACCGCGTTGTCGAACATCATCGGCGGCCAGGCCCAGGTGTTGTCGGCTTTCACCTTCAGATAATTCAGCGAGCCGGCGTTGCAGGCGGCGATCTCCGGCCTGGTCTCGCGGATGCAGTCGAGCGCGCCGCTGTAGTTCGGCCCTGAGACGCCCGAGGTGTGATTGATGATGACGCCGGGGCAGGCCTCGCGGATTGCCTGCTGAATCTCCTTGCTGACACTCACGTCCCAGGACGGCAGATGTCCCTTGTCCGGCGCCTGCTGGCGCAGATGGATGTGCATGATGCTGGCGCCGGCATCGAACGCAGCCTTGGCTTCGCGTGCCATCTGCTCGGGCGTAACCGGCACGTTGTGCTGCTTCGGGTCGGTGAGCACGCCGTTCAGCGCGCAGGTGATGACGGCCTTGTCGCTCATGCCAAAAATATCTCGCACGTTGAGAATTCAACGCTTGCGATCATGTGATGAGCGGCATGCGGCTTCTTGCGCGGAGAAGCTGGAAGGCACGGCTATCGTAGGGTGGGCAAAGGCGCTCTCGCGCCGTGCCCACCATGTCTTGGCGCTGAACGAAGATGGTGGGCACGCTTTCGCTTTGCCCACCCTACGAGAGCGACGCTAGCTCGCCTCCGCGAGCCTCACCGTCTCGGTGCTGCGGTAGATCGCAAGGTCGCGCGAGCCGACGAAGATCGCGCGCGGTTTCAATCCATAGAAGCGGCGGATCGAATGGCTGAAATGGGTCGAGTCGGGATAGCCGATGTCCTGCGCGAGATGGGCGAGGTTGAGGTCCTGGTTGGCGAAGTGCAGCAAATGCCGCGCACGCTTCCAGGCGCGGAAGGAGCGGAACGAGATGCCGGTCTCCTCCTTGAACAGATGCAGGAAGCGCGAGGCCGAGAGCCCCGCTTCCGCCGCGCACGTATCCGCCGTCACCGGCTCGCCGGAGAAGCGGCCGATGCGGGCGACGGCGCGCATCACGCGCGGATCGAGCACGCGACGCGGCAGCGCCTCGCCAAAGCACATCTCGTCGAATTCGGCGGTGGTGATGTCGCCATAGCGGCGCTGGCGCAGCAGCGTATAGGCGGCGAGGATCTTGCGGGCATAGACGGCCCGGTCGGGTCCGGTCAGCCGCGCGGCCAGGGCCTCGATCACGCCGTCCGGCATGCTTTCCGGCTCGAGCGTGACGCTGATTGCAGTGCGGTAGTCGCTGGCGATGGAATGCCGCTGGTTCGGCAGGGTCACGAACAGCTCGCCGGTGGCGAGAACGTCGTCGATCGTCAGATGCAGGCTGCCCTTCACAGCGACATAGACGTGGCAGCAGCCGGGGGTGCGCTTGCGGGGGCGGCCGAGCAGGCCGGCATAGAATACCCGCTCCGGCGTGATCAGCATCAGATGGTCGGATTCGCGACCGTTATCTTCCATTGGGATCCTCCTCGCGCGGCTCTTTGGCCGCTGCGGACGGAGGTCACCTTAGCGGAAATTTGGGCGCTGTCACGGCGCGATAGCGCTGTCATGGCGCGCAAAAGATTACCATTCCGGGACGATGATCAGTCGTCCCGGAACCGCGATGAGACCGCAGTCCCATCCTACGGAATGCTTACGCCCTCACGCGCGGCGCAACATTCTGCTCGACGCCGGCCTTCTGCTCCGCAGCGACCGCACGCTTGAATCCGTCGCGCTGCTGCAGCCGCGCCCAATAGGCTGCGACATTTGGCCCGAAATCCTTGGCGAGTCCGACGTTGTTGGCAAGCCGGAGCGCGTAGCCGATGACAATGTCAGCGGCGGTGAAGCGGCCTGCGCACAATGTTTCGGCATCGGCCGTCGCCGCCTCGACCGCGCGCAGGCGCCCTAGGAACCATTTCGCATAGTCGCCTGCGACCTGCGGATTGCGGCGCTCCTCCGGCTCGAGCTGGGTGTATCGGAGCACCAGCGTCTGCGGGAAGGTTAACGTGGCATCGCTGAAATACATCCAGTTCAGGAACGCGCCATAGGCGGGATCTTCGGGTCCGACCATCAACGGCGTCGGTCCGTGCTTGATGCCGAGGTAATGGCAGATGCCGGAGGACTCGGTCATCTTCGTCTCGCCGTCGACCATGAAGGGAATGGTGCCGAGCGGATTGAGCGCAAGGTACTCCTTGGCGAAGACCCGCGGCGGGAACGGCAGCATCTTCAATTCGTACGGAAGCCCCATCTCCTCCAGCATCCAGAGCGGACGGAACGAGCGCGCGGCGTCGCAGTGATAGAGCGTGATCATCAGGCATTCCCTTTACTGCCGGGCAGCGTGCCCATCATCTTGCACAGGACCATCAGCATGACCTCGTCGGCACCGCCGCCGATCGACGTCAACCGGCTATCGCGATAGGCACGGCTGACCGGCGTCTCGTTGGTAAAGCCCATTCCGCCCCAATATTGCAAGCAGGCGTCGGTGAGCTCGCGGCCGAGTCGGCCGGCTTTGAGCTTGGCCATGGTCGCAAGCTTGGTTACGTCCTCGCCGGCCACGAGTTGCTCGGCGGCGCGATAGATCAGCGCGCGCAACAACTCGACTTCGGTCTGCATCTCCGCGAGCTTGAAGTGCACGACCTGGTTGTCGAGGATCGACTTCCCGAAGGCCTTGCGGTTGCGGGTGTACTCGATGGTTTCGTTGATGATGTATTCATGCGCCTTCAGGCAGGCCGCCGCGCCCCAGAGCCGCTCCTCCTGGAACTGGATCATCTGGTAGGTAAAGCCCTTGCCCTCCTCGCCGATGCGGTTGCGCTTGGGCACGCGGACATTGTCGAAGAAGATCTGCGCGGTGTCTGACGAGCGCATGCCCATCTTGTCGAGCTTTCGCGCCACCGTGACGCCCTTGCTCTTCATGGGCACGCAGATCAGCGACTTGTTGCGGTGAACCGGCCCATCGCCGGAGTTGGCCAGCAGGCAGATCCAGTCGGCCTGGGTGCCGTTGGTGATCCACATCTTGCCGCCATTGATGACGTAGTCGTCGCCGTCAGAGCGCGCATTGGTCTTGATCGAGGCGACGTCCGAGCCGGCGCCGGGCTCGGAGACGCCGATGCATGCGACGTAATCGCCTGATATCGAGGGGCTGAGGAATTCGCCCCGTACCTCGTCCGAGCCGAACCGCGCCAGCGCCGGCGTTGCCATGTCGGTCTGCACCCCGATCGCCATCGGCACGCCGCCGCAGGTGATTGCGCCCAGCTCCTCCGCCATCATCAGGGCGTAGGAATAGTCGAGGCCGGAGCCGCCGAACTCGACCGGCTTGTTGAGCCCGAGGAAGCCGAGGCTGCCCATCTTCTTGAACAGCTCATGCGCCGGGAAGATGTCGGCCTTCTCCCACTCATCGACGTGAGGGTTGATCTCGCCCGCGATGAACTTTTGCAGGGAACGACGGATGTGGTCGTGGTCGGCGGTGAATAGCATTTTTGTCAGCTCAGCTCTCGGTATCTCCAATGTGCTCGTCATGGCCGGGCTTGTCCCGGCCATCCACGTCTTCGTCAGCCGGCAGCAAGAACGTGGATGCCCAGGACATAGGCGAGCGGAAGCGACGCCGTCCTGCGGACGGCTATGCCCGGGCATGACGGTGGGGCGTTCACAGCCCCATCTGCCTTGACGCCAGATCCTTCATGATCTCCTCCGTGCCGCCGCCGATGGCATTGACCTTGACCTCGCGGTAGATGCGCTCGGCCTTGATGCCGCGCATGAAGCCGGCGCCGCCAAAGATCTGGACGGCCTCGGAGGCGCAGAACGCCATGGTCTGCGTCGCCTGGTTCTTCATCATGCAGATTTCGGCGACCGGGCTCTCGCCCTGCTCCAGCCGCCAGGCCAGCATTTCGAGCATCGACTGGGATGCCGCGACCTTCTGCGCCATGTCGACGATCTTGTGACGGATGACCTGGTGCTGGGCGAGCGGCTTGCCAAAAGTCTTGCGCTCCTTGGCATAGGCGATCGCCTCGTCGAGGCAGACCCGCGCGAAGGCGGTGCAGCCGGCCGCCATGCCCATGCGCTCGCTGTTGAAATTCCGCATGATGATCTTGAAGCCCTGGCCTTCCTCGCCGATCAGGTTTTCGGCCGGCACGCGGCAGTCATCGAAATGCAGCGTCGCGGTGTCGGAGGCCCACCAGCCCATCTTCTTCAGTTTCGTCCGTGACAGGCCGGGCGTGTCACCCTCGATCAGAAGCAGGCTGACGCCGCCGGCGCCCTCGCCGCCTGTACGCACCGCAACGGTCAGATAGTCGGCGCGCATCCCTGAGGTGATGAAGGTCTTCTCGCCGGTCACGACGTAGTGATCGCCATCGCGCCGCGCCCTGGTGCGGAGGTTCGCGACATCAGAGCCGCCGCCCGGCTCGGTGATTGCCAACGCGGAGATCTTCTCACCCGACAGCACCTGCGGCAGCACGCGTGCCTTGACCTCCGGGCGCGCCGCCCGCGCGATCGGCGGCGAGCCGATGGTGTGGCTCATCAGGCTGGCGCTGACCCCGCCGGCCCCGGCGCGCGCCAATTCCTGGCTCGCGACGATCTTCATGAACTGGTCGGCGGCGATCCCGCCATATTCCTCGGGGAATCCGAGCCCCAACAGGCCAATCTCGGCCGCCTTGCGATAAAGCTCGCGGGGAAATTCGCCGGCCTCGTCCCATTCATGGGCAAAGGGCGTGATCTCCTTCTCGACAAAGCGGCGCATCACCTCGCGGAAGGCGTCATGCTCGGTGGTATAGAACGGGCTCTTCATCGTCGTCTCGCCCTGCTGGCGGATTCGTGTTGGCCACCATGGCCGGAACATTTGCCGCTCACTTGCGCAGAGTGGCTGACCGGGGGAACCGCTGCACGGCAGCCCATCGCCTAGCAACTCAACGCAAGACGATTTTCGCCGCTCGCAGGCCAACTCCGGGGCAAAAAAAGACGTGCGCACAAACTCCGGCTGGCCCCAGGGCCACGCCGGGCATGGTGCCCGGCAAATAGGGACGCAGGCGGCACAAGACCGCCGAGGGAGGGATTTTTGGCCGTTCGTTATTACGACTGGATCGTCCATCACGGCCGCCGTACGCCTGACAAGGTCGCGGTCATCGACCTCGCGAGCGAGCGCCGCTTCACCTATTCGCAGCTCGATGCCCGCGTCTCGCGCCTGGCCGGATTTCTCCGTGACACTCTCAAGGTCTCGCGCGGTGACCGCGTCGCGGTGCTGGCGCTGAACACGACCGATACGCTGGAGGTGCAGTTCGCCTGCGGACGGCTCGGCGCCGTCTTCGTGCCGCTGAACACCCGCCTCACCGTTCCCGAGCTCCAGTTCATCACCGGCGATTGCGCGCCGAAGGTGATGATCCACGACACCGATCTCGCCGAGACCGCGCTCGCCGTCGCAAAGCTCTGCAACGTCGCGACCAGCCTGCTGCTCGGCCCCGGCGGCGCTTACGAGACCGGCATCGCGTCCGCCAAGCCGCTTGCCCGCGCCGAGGAGGTCACGCTCGATGACGTCTCGACCATCATGTACACGTCGGGCACCACGGGCCATCCCAAGGGTGCGACCATCACCCATGGCATGACGTTCTGGAATTGCGTCAATCTCGGCGGCCCCGCCTGCATCGGTCCGGCCTCGGTGCTGCTCACGGTGCTGCCGCTGTTCCACACCGGCGGGCTCAATTGCTACACCAACCCGGTGCTGCATGCCGGCGGCACCGTGATGATCATGCGCGCCTTCGATCCCGGCACGGCGCTCGGCCTGATCAACGATCCGGCGCAGGGCATCAACGTGTTCTTCGGCGTGCCCGCGATCTATCAGTTCATGGCACAGCATCCGGCCTTCGCGACGACTGACCTGACCCGGTTGATCGTCTGCGGTGTCGGCGGCGCGCCGATGCCGGTGCCGCTGCTCAAGGTGTGGGAGGCGCGCGGCGTCGCGCTGCAGCAGGGCTACGGCATGACCGAGACCTCGCCGGCCGTGCTGGTGCTGGATCGCGAGGATGCGGCACGCAAGGCGGGTTCGGCCGGCAAGCCGGTGCTGCACACCGAGGTGCGGATCGTGCGACCCGACGGCAGCGATGCCGAGGTCGGCGAACTCGGCGAGCTCTGGGTCAAGGGCCCGAACATCACGCCGGGCTACTGGAACAGGCCGGAGGCGAACAAGACATCCTTCACCGACGGCTGGCTGCACACGGGCGATGCGACGCGCGTCGACGAGGAAGGCTTCTACTACATCGTCGACCGCTGGAAGGACATGTACATCTCGGGCGGCGAGAACGTCTATCCGGCCGAGGTCGAGAACGTCTTGCATCAGCTCCCCGCGATCGCGGAAGCCGCCGTGATCGGCATTCCCGATCCGCAATGGGGCGAGGTAGGGCTCGCCATCGTCGCAGCCAAGCCCGGTCAGCGGCTGACCGAGGCGGATGTCTTTGCGCACTGCGCGGCCAATCTCGCGCGCTTCAAATGCCCACGACAGGTGCGCTTCGTCGATGCGCTGCCGCGCAACGCCACCGGCAAGATCCACAAGCCGACGTTGCGGAAAGAATTCTCGGTGGCGTCCGAAGTCGACAAGAAAGTCGCCAACGCCTGATCAAAGCGCCCCTTGCGGGCGCTTCTTCGTTTCTGACGTGCCTGCTCCAACCCAGAAGAAACCGCAAAGAAAACCCCAAGGAATTTTCATGAACAAGAAACTCTCCCTGCTTGCCGCGGCAACGGCGTTGACGCTGCTTGCGACCCCGTCCGCGTATGCGCAGAAGGCGTACGACACCGGCGTCACCGACACCGAGATCAGGATCGGCAATGTCGAGGCCTATTCCGGTCCCGCGTCCGCCTACGGCATCATCGGCAAGACCGAGGAAGCCTATTTCAAGATGATCAACGACCAGGGCGGCATCAACGGCCGCAAGATCAACTGGATTTCCTATGATGACGGCTACTCGCCGCCGAAGACCGTGGAGCAGATCCGCAAGCTGATCGAGAGCGACGAGGTCTTCCTGGTCTTCAACGCGCTGGGCACGCCGACCCAGACCGCCGTGCAGAAGTATCACAATTCCAAGAAGGTGCCGCAGCTCTTCCTCGCCACCGGCGCCAGCAAGTGGAACGACCCGAAGAACTTTCCCTGGACCATGGGCTTCCAGCCCAGCTACCGGGTCGAGGCACAGATCTTCGCAAAATACATTCTGAAGGAGAGGCCGGACGCGAAGGTCGCGATCTTCTATGCCAACGACGATTTCGGCAAAGACTACCTCGCCGGCATCAAGGACGTGTTCGGAGACAAGGCATCGAAGCTGATCGTGGCCGAGGAGAGCTACGAGACCTCGGAGCCGTCGATCGACGCCCACATCGTCAAGCTCAAGGGCACCGGTGCCGATGTCTTCGTGAACATCGCGACCCCGAAATTCGCGGCCCAGGCCATCAAGAAGATCGCGGAGCTCGAGTGGAAGCCGATGCACCTGATGACCGACGTCTCGGTCTCCATCGGCGCGGTGATGAAGCCGGCCGGCCTCGAGGCATCCGAAGGCGTGCTGTCGGCCGGCTATCTGAAGGATGCGTCGGATCCGCAGTGGAAGGACGACGAGGGCATGAAGAAATTCATGACCTTCATCGACAAGTACATGCCCGGTGCGAACATCTCGGACGCCAATCTGGTGTACGCCTATGCCGCAGCCCAGACGATGGTGCAGGTGCTGAAGCAGTCGGGCGACAATCTGACCCGTGAGAACGTGATGAAGCAGGCCGCCAGCCTGAAGGACTTCGTCCCCGACACGCTGATCCCGGGGATCAAGATCAACACCTCATCTACCGACTTCGCGCCAATCGAGCAGCTCAAGATGTGGCGGTTCAAGAAGGGCCAGTGGGAGCTGTTCGGCGACATCATCAGCGCCGAAACGGGCGGCTAGCCACGCATCGCAGCAACGGGCGGAGACGTGCAGCTGACGTCTTCGCCTGCACTGACGTCGATCCCCGCGACCGGCAGGCCGAGCCGGCGCGGGTCATCGATGGCCGCAAAACGCGGACAGGCCCATGCCAGGATCGCCCCGCCCGATGGCGGCAGATCGAGCTGAAGAACGAAGGCACCCGCGTCGATCGCGGTCGCGGTATCCGCAACGCGCACGCCGTCGAGATAGAACTGCACGCCGATCCGATCCAGCGGCTCGCGAATTTCCGGCGACGCGATGCGAATGATGGTGCGTCCAGGCGGCGCCTCGATCCGCAAGGCGGCTTCCGGCTCGCTCCAGCGGAAGCTGCGGCCCTGCCAGACCTCCCAGGCATGGAAGCCGGCCTGTGCGACCATCTGATCGCCGGGACTCTGCGCAGCTCCGCCAAGGCTCCCCCGAATGCCACGGATACAATGGAGGCGCTGATAGTGGATCAGCGCGGCGATATAGCGCTTCAGCCAGCGCGCGATGCTGCCGCGAGAGCCGCCCATGGTGAGCAGGGTCAGACTGCAACGCGCATAGCCTGCCGACAAACGTGCAAGACCAAGCGCAAGGCGGTCGCCGGCCAGTGCGATCGCGCCCCAACGCCCGATCGCCTGCAGGCCTTCGCCGGTTACGCCGCCGGCGCGCATCCGTGCAGCAAGGGCGCTACGCGCCAGCGCGACGTTGAAATCGCCGCGGCTGCTCCACTCGACCGGAGTTTCGAGCAGCTCGCTGCCGGGATCGTTGTGCGCTTCGCTGAGATAGCGGATCTCGCCCCGCACGAAATCGAGCGTGAATGTCTTCAGCTCGCCGATTTCGCCGATATAGTAGTGATGGAAGCGCGCCTCCTCGAGATAGCCGATCGTATGGCCCCTCGCGTGATACGCGGCGGCGAGCACCCATTCGGCGAAATGGCCGAATTCCTCGCGCAGGCCGCCGCATTCCCGATAGACGTCGCGCCGCGTCACGAAGCACTGGTCCAGCACCTTGCGCCAGGGATGCTGTTTCATGCCGAACTCGATGTCGGCCTGGTACATGGCGGCCTCCGCCACGGACAGCCGGTTATGGCAGATCGGCACCGACTGACAGGAGAACCCCGCCCAGTCGGGACGCGCGTCGATCGCGCGGATGCAGGCCTCCATCACGTCAGGCTCGGGCCGGCAATGCGACTCCGTGAAGAACAGATATTTGCCGCGGGCCTTGGTGGCGCCGAAGGCGCAGAGCCCGATGTCATGGTCCGAATTGGTGAATTCGAGGCGCGCTTTGCCGCCGGCCAGCGCCTTCAGCTCGTTGAGTGCCTCGAAATCAGGCGGCACCACCAGGATGATTTCGTAAAGCGATTTGTCGGCGGTCTGCGACGTCCAGCCGAGCCAGGACAGCTCCCACTGCCCGCGGTGATGTTCCAGCGGGATGATGATGGAGAACAGCGGAGATTCACCGCCGTATGGTGCGGGCACGTCCTGCATATTCCCTTATAGACGCACGCGACGCCATTCCGGACTCTTTCTCGCGGACTATACCGACAGAAACAACGCGAACGATTCCTCCACCGTGCGGCGCAGATGCTTTCCATACAATGCATGGTTGGCATCGTCGGGGCCGACCCGTCCCAGGGACGGCTTCGCAACGTTGCGGAGCGGCACATAGGCGATCGGCGCTGCGATCGGCGTCAGTTGCGAGCCGGGTCCGGCGCGGAGCGTCGAGATGATGCCGTACATCTCGCCGGCAACCGTCGGCCGCGACACCGTGATCACGCGATGCTGGCCGTGCTTGATGATGACGAGATAGATGAAGCCGGACTGATGCGGCACCGCAACTTCGCCGGTATGCTCATAGGCGGCATCGGTCCGCTCGCCCTCGCGGAACACCAGCGAAGACACCTTCGGCTCCCAGACGATCTCGGTGCGATAGGCGAAGATCGCATCCTTGTCGCCGAAGGACGGCCGCAGCGTGATGTAGACGTCCTCGAGCCAGGTCACCGCGCGATGCGCATAGGAGCCGAGGCTGTCGGGCGCGACATCGTTTGCGGCCGGAGGCGTCACCACGGCGGTGCTTTTACGCAAGGAGACGCCCAGCGCCTGCTCCAGCCGCACGGTCGTTGCCAGCGTGAACGGCCGCCGGCCACCGAGCGCCTTCTCCAGCGTCGACAGGCTGAGCTTGGCCTGCTCGGCCAACGCCTGCCGGGAAATCCGGCGCCTGGCGAGCTCCTCGCGAATGGTCTCCGCGATCTCGCGGCTCTGCTCGTCCGAAAGCTGTCCGTCGGTGACTTTATCCTGCATCTGCATCGTCAGCCCTGCTCCACGGACGCCAGTCTAGCAGGGCGGACAAACCAGCACAAAACCGTACATGGCCATCCCGGCCTTGGCCTGCCCGGGCCGGCCGCGGCGGAACATTGCCGATCATTCTGCTCGCGCATTCAGGCGCTCCCGACGGATGCTCGGAGCCAGCGAACACCCTTCGGGAGCAGGCGAAATGGATAGCTACGACACAGCCGACAGCGACGAGCACCCCATGCTGGGGCGGCTGATCAAGCTCGGATTGTTTCTTCTGGTGCAGGGCATCGCGGTGATGCTGGTCGCCTTCGTGGCCCTGCTCGTGAGTCTTGAGCCCGGATGGTCGGCGACGACGGAGCAGGCCAGCCTGCTCCAGCCCGGCGATGCCAAATCCGGCACCCTTCTCCTGAAGGAGGACGGTGCCTACACGGAGGCGATCCGCCTCGGCATCGACGTCGACATCACGGTATCAGGCCCGACACTGCGCGCCCGCGTCACCCAGGCCTTCCGCAATCCGACCAAGGACTGGGTCGAGGCGACCTACGTTTATCCGCTTCCCACCGGCGGCGCCGTCGACACGCTGAAGATGGTGGTCGGTGACCGCGTCATCATCGGCGACATCAAGGAGCGGCAGCAGGCACGGGTGATCTACGAGCAGGCGCGCCGTGCCGGCCAGAAGGCCGCGCTCACCGAGCAGGAGCGGCCGAACATCTTCACCAATTCGGTCGCCAATATCGGTCCCGGCGAAACCGTGCTGGTGCAGATCGAATATCAGGAGCCGGTGCATCAATCCGGCAATGAATATTCGCTGCGGCTGCCGCTGGTGGTCGGGCCGCGCTACAATCCGGCGCCGATCGTGCAGAGCGTCGACTTCCGCACGGACGGCTCGGGCTGGGGCGCGACCAATTCGGAGCCGGTGCCGGACCGCGACCGTATCTCGCCGCCGGTGCTGGATCCCGCCAGAAACGCGCCGGTCAATCCGACCAGCATCACGGTGCGCCTGAAGGCAGGCTTCGCGCTCGGCGAGGTCAGGAGTCACCACCATAACGTCAAGGTCGAGAGCCCGGACAATGCGACGCGAATCGTCACGCTCGCTGACGGCGCCGTGGCCGCCGACCGCGATTTCGAGCTGACCTGGAAGCCGGCCGCGGAGAAGGCACCATCGGTTGGCCTGTTCCGCGAGCGTGTCGGCGATGCCGACTATTTGCTCGCCTTCGTCACCCCGCCCAGTGCCGAGCAGACGACGCAAAAGCCGCTGCCGCGCGAGGTCGTGTTCGTGATCGACAATTCGGGCTCGATGGGCGGTACGTCGATCGTTCAGGCCAAGGCGAGCCTACTCTATGCCCTCGGCCGCCTCCAGCCGAATGACCGTTTCAATGTGATCCGTTTCGACGACACCATGGACGTGCTGTTCTCGACCTCCGTGCCGGCCGACCCCGCGCATCTCGGCGAAGCACTCGGTTTCGTGAATGGATTACAGGCCCGCGGCGGCACCGAGATGGTGCCGGCGATGCGCGCCGCGCTGACCGACAAGGCTGGCGACACCAGCATGGTCCGCCAGGTGGTGTTCCTGACCGACGGCGCGATCGGCAACGAACAGCACTTGTTCGAAACGATCACTGCGATGCGGGGCCGCTCGCGCGTGTTCATGGTCGGCATCGGATCCGCGCCCAACACCTATCTGATGACGCGCGCCGCCGAGCTCGGCCGTGGGGCCTTCACCCATATCGGCTCCGTCGAGCAGGTCGAGGAGCGCATGCGCGGCCTGTTCGCCAAGCTGGAGAACCCCGCGGTGACCGGGCTCAGCGTAAAGTTCTCCGATGCCAAGGCAGACGTGACGCCTGCGATCATTCCCGACGTCTATCGCGACGAACCGCTGGTGCTGGCGGCAAAGCTCGACAAGCTCGCCGGCTCGCTCGAGATCAAGGGACGTGTCGGCGACCGCCCGTGGTCGGTGACGCTGCCGCTGCAAAACGCCGCCGAAGGCAAGGGCCTGTCAAAACTCTGGGCCAAGCGCAAGATCGGCGATGCCGAGGTGGCGCGTACCATGCGCGAGATGACGCCCGAAGACTCCGACAAGGCGATCCTCGCGCTGGCGCTCGACCATCAGATCGTCACGCGGCTCACCAGCCTCGTCGCGGTCGACAAGACGCCGAGCCGCCCCGAGGGCGCGCCGCTCAAGCTCAGCGAGCTACCGCTCAACCTGCCGGCCGGTTGGGATTTCGAGAAGGTTTTTGGCGAGCGACCGCACCTGACGCCCACACAGTTGCGCGAACGCCATGCGGATGCGCGCAACCAGCCGGCGACGAGGCGGCCGACGCCCGCCGCGCCCGATACGATCCGCCTACCGAAGACCGCAACCTCGGCCGAGCTCAAGATGATCGCAGGTTTCATCCTGATCGTGCTCGCACTGATTCTGTACGTGTTCAACCGGCGTCAGCCCTTGCTCACTGACGTCGTTTGAGAGAGGAGCCCCCCGAACTCCTCTGTTAGCGCGCGCGGCTGCCCGTCCCATACCAACGGCCGCGCGCGCCTTTTTCTTCTTGCCGTCATTGCGAGCGCAGCGAAGCAATCCAGGCTGCCTCCGCGGAAGGATTCTGGATTGCTTGGCTGCGCTCGCAATGACGCGTGTGGAAACAATGCTCCGCCTGATCTCTCCTCTCGCTCTTGCACTTGTCGGCCTCATCCTGTTCGGTGACGGCGCCTACATCCATGCCAAGGCACGGCTCGCGCAGGTGCTGCTGGAGCGCGCGTTCGACAGGAGCGTTGCGACCGGCGAGCCGGTCAAGCCGTGGTCATGGGCCGACACCTGGCCGGTCGCGCGGATCGAGGTGAAGCGGATCGGGGCCAGCGCGATCGTGCTCGAAGGCGCCAGCGGCCAGGCCCTCGCGTTCGGACCCGGCCATATCCACCAAACGGCTGATGCCGGCGAGCGCGGCATTGCCGTATATGCTGCGCACCGCGATACACATTTCCGCTTCCTGCGGAATGTCGCCATTGGTGACGTAATCGATGTCACACGCCGTGACGGAAAGCACTTTCGCTATCGGGCGGATTCCTCCGCTGTGGTTCGCTTCGATGATTCCGGCATCGATCCCGCGGCGCAAGATGTCCAACTGGTGCTCACGACCTGCTGGCCCTTCGACGCCGTCACGCCCGGGCCCGAGCGCTACGTCCTGCATGCCACCTTGATCGAAACAGGTGAATAGCGGTTCGCAATCGGCCATCCGGGATCGATAGAGACCGCGCCGAACAGCCGGGGAACCGCGCTTGATCGGGCCGCTGAACTGGCGTCGTCTCCCATAGACCTGTAAGAACAGCCGATTGATCTTTTGGCGCTGTAATTTTCAGGACAACCTGTAATGGACGACGAGTTCAGGCAGCGCCTCGAACAGCGGCTGGAGCAACTCGAAAATCGTGTCGCGCTCCTTGAACGGAATCAGGACCTCATTGCTGCCGGACAGAGACGGTCCTCGCTGCGGAGCCTCTGGCGACGCCCGCCGATGTGGACCTTCGAGCAATATCCGCCGCGCCTGCTCAACCTGACTGCCTTCCCGCCTGCGCCCGCGATCCCGGCGAATGCGCCGCGGATCACGATGGTCACACCGAGCTACAATCAGGCGCAATATCTCGGCGCCACGATCGAGAGCATCGTCAGTCAGAACTATCCGAAGCTCACTTATCACGTGCAGGACGGCGCCTCGATCGACGGCACGATCGATCTCCTGAAGAGCGGAGGCGAAGGCATCAGCTGGACGAGCGAGCCGGACAAGGGGCAGTCGAACGCCATCAATCTCGGCTTCGCCGGTGCCGATTGCGAGATCATGGCCTATCTCAACAGCGATGACATGCTGCTGCCCGGAGCGCTCGCCTATGTCGCCAACTACTTCATGTCGCATCCCGATGTCGACGTCGTCTACGGCCATCGCATCTTCGTCGACCGCGAGGGGCTCGAGGTCGGACGCGCCGTGCTGCCGCCCCATGACGGCAAGGCTTTGCAATATGCCGACTACATCCCGCAGGAGACGATGTTCTGGCGCAAGCGCGTGTGGGACATGATCGGGCCCATCGACGAGAGCTTTCACTACGCGATGGACTGGGATTTTATCCTGCGGGCGCAAGCCGCGGAATTCAAGTTCGTGCGCCTGCCGCGATTTCTCGCCTGCTTCCGCATCCACGATGCACAGAAGACGGCTTCAACCTACGCGCTCGGCGTCAGGGAGATGGGCATCCTGCGGCGCCGCGTTCTCGGCTTCGATCCGACGCAGATGCAGATCCGGCGCGCCATCGCTTCCTATCTCGCGAAGCAGTTGGCCTATCACTACGCCTACAAGCTGCGCCTGCTGCGTTACTGAACGATAGCAGAGGCGTGATCACCATTTGAAAGAATGCGCGTCACGCAGTCGTGGCACGTCGTCCGATCGTTCGCACTTTCGCCAAAAGTCTGGTGATGCTAGCCTTGTCGCGAAGCACCCGCCATTCCGCCACGCGGCATGGAGCCATCACGATCAATCCCGCCAGACGCCGGCGCAAGACAGCGCGCTGCAACAAGAACAAGAGGTGAGGAAGCGCCATGGAAGCCAAGGTACCTGCTGCGTCCGTTTCTCCGCGTCCATGGTCTCCAGCGCCCGATGCCAGCGACATCGTCAAGGGCATCCACGCCATGCTGCACCCGCACAACATTGTGCTGGTGGGCGCGACCGACAAGCCCGGCAATTATGCCGAGCGCATCTGGAACAACCTCGTCAAGTACGGCTACGAGGGCGGGCTCTATCCGGTCAACGCCAAGCGCGACACCGTCTGGGGCGTGCCCTGCTACAAGGATTTCGCGAGCCTCCCGGAAAAGCCCGATCACGTGCTGGTGCTGGTGCCCGCGCGCTTTGCCGTGCAGGTGATCCGCGACGCCGCCGCCGGCGGCGCGCGCTCGGCCACCATCGTCACCTCGGGCTTCAGCGAGTTGCAGGATGAGGAGAGCCAGAAGCTCGCTGCCGAATTGCAAGCCGCGATACGCGAAACGGGGCTCGCCGTCACCGGCCCGAACTGCCTCGGCAATCTGAGCGCGGGCGAAAAGCTCTTCACCAATATCGACGACCGTGTCGTCACCATGGAACAGGGTGCGGTGGCGATCGCCGGGCAATCCGGCGCCATCGTGATGGCGATCCGGCAGGCGCTGGAGGATCGCGGCGTCGGGGTCGGTTACATGGTGACGACCGGCAACGAGGCCGGGCTCGAGACGCCGGACCTGATGCGCTATTTCGCCGAGGATCCGAGCATCAAGGTGATCGTGGTCTATCTCGAAGGCGTGCGCAACACCAAGGCGTTTCGCGACGCCTGCAAGGCCGCGCGCGCGGCAAGCAAGCCGGTCATCGCACTCAAGCTCGGTTCGTCCGAGGGCGGCCGCGCCGCGGCGATGGCGCATACCGGTGCGCTCGCGGGCTCAATCGAAACCTTCGACGCCATCGCGACCCGTGAAGGCGTGATCCGGGTCGGCGGGCTCGACGAGCTGATCGAGACCACCGAATGCTTCGTTCACTCGGCCGTGCCCAAGGGCGACCGGCTCGCCGCGGTCACGCTATCAGGCGGCAAGCGTGGCATGCTGCTTGACGCCTTCTATGCCGAAGGCCTGAACTTTGCGCCGCTGAGCCCGCACGTCGGCTCCGAACTGGCGAAGATGCTCGGGCCGGGCTCGATCGTGGGCAATCCGCTCGATGCCGGCTTTGCCGCGGTGGTCGATCCCTCCGTCTACATGAAGTCGATCGAGCTGATGATCGACGACCCCGATATCGACATCGTCATCATCGATGCCGAACTGCCCAAGGCGCCGCACGAGCTGCGCGAGCGCAATCTGCGCATCGTCGATGGGATGGCGAGCCGGGCCGGCAAGCCGGTGATCTACATCAGCGCGATGTCGATCGGCTTCACCGAGTTCACCAAGGGCTTGCGCAAATCGCTGCCGCATCTCGCGGTCATGCAGGGCATGGACCGTGCGGTGACCGCGATCAAGTCGCTGCTCGCCTATGCGAGGCTGCGCAAGGAAGTGCCCGACATCGTCTCGAGCTCGAAGCCTGCCGCCCGCGCCGTGCTGGAGAAGGCGCTGAAATCGGCGAGCGGTGCCGCGCTCGACGAGGTCGCCTCGAAGAAGCTGCTGAAGGCCTATGGCATTCCAGTCTCGAAGGAAGCGATTGCGCAGACGGCGGCGGACGCCGCGAAGATCGCGAAGCAGATCGGTTTCCCGGTCGTGGCAAAAGTCGTCAGCGCCGAGATCCTGCACAAATCCGACATCGGCGGCGTGGTACTGAATCTTAACAGCGCCGCCGAGGTGAAGAAGGCATTCGCCGACATCACCGCGCGGGTGGCGAAGCTGAAGGGCAAGCCGAAGCTCGACGGCATCCTGATCGCGCAGCAGGTCAAGGCCGATCTCGAGCTCGTGGTCGGCGCCTCGCTCGATGCCGAGATGGGGCCGGTCGTGCTGTTCGGCACCGGCGGCATCGACATCGAGCTGATGAAGGACGTCGCGCTCGCCGGCGCACCGCTGGACGAGGCCGAGGCCCGGCTCCTGATCGGCCGCACCAAGGCCGGTATCAAGATGCGCGGCTATCGCGGCAAGCCGGCCCTGCACGAAGCCTCCGCGGTGAAAGCGCTGGTCGGCCTGTCCAATTTGATCGCAGATGCCGGCGACCGGATCGCCTCGATCGACGTCAACCCGTTCCTGATCAACACCAAAACGGGCGTCGCCGTCGACGCGCTGATCGTATTGAATAATGCTGCTGCAAAACGCGCGGCCGGGCATTGATGTCGCGTAAGGCGGATTGGCGGGTTACGCTTCCGCCTTCGCTCTTCGAGCTACGGCGGACAAGTCGTTAACCCGCCCGCTCTAGTATTGCGGCCGCAGCATCGTCCTTCCAACCATCCCGCTTTGGCCGTAAAATCGCCCTGCATGGCACGCGCGAGCAACCTCGTAATCGGAACGGCGACGCTGGCGGTCATCGCCGTGGCGTTCGGCGGCGTGCTCGGCGTGCAGAAATGGCGCACCGCCCAGAGCCGGAGCCAGTTGCGCGTGGTGTTCGAGGGCGGCTCCGCCAGCGGCCTGCGCCGCGGCGGGCCGGTCAATTTCGACGGTGTTCCCGCGGGCCAGATCCTGTCGATCAAGCTGGATAATCCGCGCAAGATCGTGGCGCTGGTGATGCTCGACAACACCGCGCCGATTCGCAAGGACACGGTTGCGGGCATCGAGTTCCAGGGTCTCACCGGCGTCGCCGCGATTTCGTTGATCGGCGGCGCGCCCTCCGCGCCGCCGGTGCCGCTGGATACGGACGGCGTCCCCATGCTGATCGCCGATCTCAGCGACGCCGAATCCATCGTCGACACCCTGCACAGCGTCGATCGCACGATCGTCAGCAATGCCCCTGCGATCAAGGACGGCCTGCGCACGTTCGAGAACTACACCGCCGATCTCAGAAGCAAGGGCGGCGAAATCGACTCGGTCATGGCCAAGGTCGACAGCGCCTTCGCGGGCTTCGACAAGGCGGTCACCAAGATCGAAGGCGTGGTCCCCGGCTTCGCCGACGGCAAGGCGGACGAGCTGTTCGAGAAGATCAGGGGACTGCACGAGCTCGCCGACGCCATGAAGAAGAAGTCGGCTGCTTACGTCGAGGACATCCGCCGCTCGCTGCTCGACGTCAGCGACGCCGCCAACAAGATGGCTGGCACGCCCACGCCTGCCGCCGCCCCGCGCCCGCCGCGCAAGCCTCCGCAGAAGAAGCAGTGACGCCTTCTTATCCTCCCCCTCCAGGGGAGGGTGGCAACGCTCTACCACGCGTAGCGCACGACGCCCTTGCCGGCGTAGGAGCGGGTGACGTTCGAGAACTCGCCCTCGAAGGTCGCCGACGCAGACCAGCCGTTCATCCAGTTCATCTGCACCGCCGCCGTGGTCAGCGCGGAATCGCGCGCCTGCGCCGCACCGTTCACGACGAAGGCCGATCCCGGCAGGGTCTGGAACACCGCGCCGACGGTGCGGTCCGGATTGTAATCATGCGCCCAGGCGACGCGGCCGCGCAGGGTCATCAGGCCACCGGCCGCGGCGAATGATTTGTCGGCGCGCAGGCCGAGCTCGGTGCGGGTGCTGGTCACGTCCTTGGCGGCATAGTTGAGCGCGAAGGTGCTGTTGCCGACCACCGCGAACTCCGAATAGTTCGGCAGGCTGAACAGGGTGGCCTGGGCCGCAGCATAGGGCGTGAGGCCGATCCACTGCGTAGCGTAGCGGTAACCGCCCTCGACACGGCCCGAGAGCGCATTTGCGTTGAACTGCGCCCGCAGCTGATCGACGCCGGCGGCCGTGACGATGCGGTTGGTCGTGACGTCCTGCCAGCCATAGGCCAGTGCCGCCGTGATATAGGCAGGTCCTGCCGTGTGACGAACGAAGGCGCCGGCCTGGAACAGGTCGGAGCGGCCCCAGCCGAGCCCGTTGACGTTGAAGCCGGTTCCACCGCCGGCAAGCGCAAAGCCGGCGATCGTCGACGGCGAGAAGCGATAGTCGAGGCCGACGGCAGTACCATAGATACTGCTGGTGGTGTTGTTCGAACCGAGCGCGACATTGCCGTCGGTGGTCTGCGAGCCACCATAGCCGGCCGCCCACACATCCCAGCGCTGCTCGAAGGTTGCGGCCGGTGCCTTGCGGTAGATCGAGGCGAAGGCGTCGCGCGCGTTCTTGTCACGCCCGCCCTTGCCGGTCGCGGCATAGGCATTCGCGCTCGGCTCGTCGGCATAGGGCGTCGCACCTGATGTGCCGCTGCGTCCCGAGCCGAACACATCGGTCAAGAGGCCGAGGAACAGGTTCATCGCATTGAAGGTCGTCTGTTGCGACCCCGTTGCCGGTTCGCCGGAGGCCTGGGTCAGGCCGTTGGGGCCGAGGCCCGCGAATTCGGCTTGAAGGAAGCCATTGGTGTTGAAGAAATTCTGAAGCGTCGTGGCGACGTTCTGCTGGTTGATGTTGAGCGCGTATTTCGCGCCATAGTTCAGCGTGAAATCGAGGAACACTTCGTTTGACCCGACCGTCGTCGTGCCGACTAGGCCACCCGGCGCGGCAACGTCGGCGAAATTACCGGTGGCGCTGCCGAAAAACTGCATGATCGAGTAGTGTTGCATTATCTTGCTGCCGGGATACAGCGCGACACCCACGGTCCCGTCCAGCGTGACGTTGCCGCTGACGAGCGCATGGCTCGTGCTGAATCCACTACCGGCCTGCACAACATAGACCGAGCCGGGCTGCAAGGTGAGATCGCCCTGGACCTGCATGCTTGAGCCCGGGCCGCCGTCGCCGGGCGCATAGATGCCACCGGTGGCGATAACGGTGTTGCCGACAATCCCGGCGCCGAACAACGCACCGCCGGCATTCACGGTGGTCAGGCTCGATTGCGAGATGTCGCCATCAACCCGCAGGATGCCGCCATTCACCGTCGTCGTACCGGTGTAAGTGTTTGTGCCGGAGAGGATCAGCGTTCCGCTGCCGACCTTTTCCAGCGAGCCGGAGCCGATGAAACCACACCCGCAGGGATCGTAGTCGCCGATGACGCCATCAACCAGCGCGGAGCGGTTATTGCTGCCGACGACGAGCGTGTTGCCGCCACCGATATAGTAGGTGCCATTGCCTTCGATCGAACCGGCCGTGATGCGGCCGTCGCCGTTCGGGCCGAGGCTGATCCCGAAATCGACGACGCCTGTGCCGGTGGTGATGAAGCGCGCATTGCCGCCGGTGGAATTATCGAAGAACTCGGTCTTGCCACCGTCCTTGGTGATGATCGTGGCGTTGCCGGCCGTCGTGAACGCACCGAAATTGGTCAGGCCATCGGCCTCGTTGATAATGGTTGCATTGCCGGCGGTCGCAGTATCGGACCCGGACAGCGTACCAAACACGGTCCCGCTGAAATCCTTGTTCACGATGGTCGCGGAGCCCGCCGAGGATTGATCGAGGAATGCGGTGCCGCCGCCATTCTGGTTGGTGATGTTGGCCGTGCCCGCATTGGTCCGGCCAAAGAAGCCGGTCAAGCCGCCGTCATTGATGATGGTCGCCCGGCCGGCCGTGGCGGTGTCGGTGCCGCCCCCGAGCGGATCACCGAAGTACAGCTGGCCGTTATTGGTGATCACCATAGAGCTGGCGGAGGTCGCGTTGAGGAACATCGTCGTGCCGGAGATAGCGTTCAGGAGCGATGTAATTCCCGATGTATCGGCATTGACGATATTGAAGAGGCCCTCGTTGTTAACGGCGCCAATGATGCTCGCGGTGTGGGTGGCGTCACCGAGCTGCAGCGCTGCGCACGAACAGATGAAAGTGTCGCCGGTATAGGTGTTGGCGCCCAGCAGCGCCAGGATGCCGGGTCCCTGCACGGAGATGCCACCACTGCCGGTGATGCGCGAGGCGATGACGGCCGATGGGTCTGTCGTGCCGGTGACATCGTTGGTGAAGAACGTCGTCCCCCCGGAGGCTAGCCTGAGATCGCCGCCCTGAATGGTGTAGACAGAACCGTCGCCGGTGAGGTCGAAGCCCACGAGGCTGGTGAGCTGCACGCCGCCTGGCGTAACCGTCACCGTGCCACCGCTTGCCGGCGTCGAGACTCCCGAGTAGCCGAACACCGTGCCGACTGACGAGGGATCGTAAGCAGTGCTGGTCGAACCGAAGACGTCCGTCCAATTCGTGGTGGTGGCGTCCCAGACGCCGCCTCCGCCGTTGACGGCGCCGTTCGGCGTGGTCTGCGACCCGTTGAAGATTTGCTGCGCTGCTGCGGGGCTCGCCGCCGCCGCCGCGCTCAAGGCGAGGCCGATCCAGAATGCCGCGCGAACAGCGGTGGCACGACGCGAGCAACCCCGCCCGCTCGATGGCAACCAAGCCCCCACGCTCTTCCCCTCACCCGCGGCGCTCCCCAGCGGCGCCGCGAGGAACTTAGGCCATGAGGCTGGCCGGTAGAACTACGGTTCCTCGAGAATCAGCCAACGGGACCGCAACTTGGGCAGATTCAACAACTCATGTTGCAACCGAGCCACGGTTTTGCCGGGCTCAATTCCTACCCCGCGCATGCGCCCATGCGTCAGAATGTCCGTTCCATGTACAGCTGTTCACATCTTGGCTGATCATCCAGGGCCGCGCCCCGTGCCCCTTCCCCGGCGCATTCGCATGAATGGCAAGCGCGCCGTCCGCAATAGCTCAGTAATTGCTCGCCGCCGACCCATTCGGGATGCCGTCGATCGGACATTCCTCCGTCCCCGGCGTCGAACGGGTCATCGCCTCGACCATGTCCCGCGTCCCTTCCGGGTCGGCGATCCAGTTCTTGTAGAAATCATAGGGGCAGGCCGCGACGCCGCGCGGGCTTTCGCCGGAATTGATCATGCCGGTGTAGCCGCGGTGGACCAGCTTGTAGAGATGGTTCTGCGACTGGCCGTTGCGGCGCGCATCGCGGATCAGATGTTTCGACAGCTGGGCATATTGGATGCCGTAGTCCTCCTCGCCGCACTCGCCGAGCGTCCGGCCGTCGAAGCCGATGATCGCGGAGTGACCGAAGTAGGAATAGACGCCGTCGAAGCCGGCGGCGTTGGCGACGGCGACATAGACGTTGTTGGCCCACGCCATCGCCTTGGAGATCATGACCTGTTGCTCCTTGGCCGGATACATGTAGCCTTGGCAGCGCACGATCAATTCGGCGCCCTTCATGGCACAGTCGCGCCAGATCTCCGGAAAGTTGCCGTCGTCGCAGATGATCAGGCTGACCTTCATCCCTTTCGGGCCGTCGGAGACATAGGTGCAATTGCCGGGATACCAGCCCTCGATCGGCACCCATGGCATGATCTTGCGGTACTTCTGGACGATCTCACCCTTGTCGTTCATCAGGATCAGGGTGTTGTAGGGCGCCTTGTGCGGATGCTCCTCGTGGCGTTCGCCGGTCAGCGAGAACACGCCCCAGACCTTGGCCTTGCGGCAGGCCTCCGCGAAGATCGCGGTCTCTTCACCTGGCACCGCCGAGGCCGTCTCGTACATCTCCTTGGAGTCGTACATGATGCCCTGGGTCGAGTATTCCGGGAAGATCACGAGATCCATGCCGGGTAGGCCCGCCTTCATGCCCACCAGCATGTCGGCGATCTTGCGGGCGTTGTCGAGCACCTCGGCCTTGGTGTGCAGGCGGGGCATCTTGTAGTTCACCACTGCAACACCGACGGTGTCGTTGCTGCTGGAAATGTCACCGTGAAGCATTTTGAGCGCTCCTGTCTTTTATTCGTTTGAGGTTGCCGTCGATCGAGCGACCGAGTTAGTGGCTGATCATCCAGGGGCGCGCGGTCGGAAAGCCCTTGGCGCCGCTCCTGGTCTTGGTCATCAGCCGCGCGGGCTTTTTCTTGTCGGTCGAGCTCTTGTCCTTCACGGTCTTGCCCGTGGAGCAGCAGCCGCAACCCGGGCCGTGCGAGGCCTTGTATTGGGCGAGCGTCTGCGGCGCGTGCGAGCTGCGCTCGTTGACGGCGTGCGCCTTGCGCTTGTCCGCCGGCATGCAGAAGAAATTCGGTGCGGTCAGAATGACGCGGGGCGCCATCGTCTCGCAGTGTGGGCAGTTTTGCGGATCGTCGCATTCCGCCATCGGGCGCAAATCCTTGAACGGACCGCAGTCGTCACAGAGATATTCATAGACCGGCATCGCATCATCCCTACGCTGTTGCCTGTGAGAGAATTCCCGCGGCGGATGCGGGGCGGCAGATACGCGCCGTCCCGCATCCCGTCGCGCAGGGAGACTATTTGTCCGGCGAGATCGGCATCTGGATATCGCCCGTGATGTGCTTGATGGGTCCTGCCGCCGACGGCATCACGTCGAAGTCGAAGATCTCGGTCGGCAGCCACAGCGTGGCGCAGGCATTGGGAACGTCGACCACGCCGGAGATGTGGCCCTGGCACGGCGCGGTGCCGAGGATCGAATAAGCCTGGGCGCCGGAGTAGCCGAACTTCTTCAGATACTCGATCGCGTTGAGGCAGGCCTGGCGATAGGCGATGTGGACGTCGAGATAGTGCTGCTTGCCGGCCTCGTCGACCGAGATGCCCTCGAAGATGAGATAGTCCTTGTAGTTCGGCGTGATCGGCGACGGCTTGAAGATCGGGTTCTTGATGCCGTACTTCGCCATGCCGTCCTTGATCACCTCGACCTTCAGATGCAACCAGCCGGCCATTTCGATGGCACCGCAGAAGGTGATCTCGCCGTCGCCCTGGCTGAAATGCAGGTCACCCATCGAGAGACCGGCGCCCGGCACGTAGACCGGGAAGTAGATCTTCGAGCCGCGGGAGAGATCCTTGATGTCGCAATTGCCGCCGTGCTCGCGCGGCGGCACGGTGCGCGCACCTTCCGCACCGATCTTGGCTTTCACATCGCCCTTGGCGCGGCCGCCATGGGCGGTCGCCGCGAACGGCGGGTTGGCGAGGCCGGGCACGCGGGTGGGGTTGGTCGAGATCAGCTCGGCCTCACGCTTGTTCCAGGTCTCCAGCATCTTCGGATCAGGCAGACAGCCGATCAGGCCGGGATGGATCAGGCCTGCGAAGTTGACGCCGGGCACGTGACGCGACGAGGTGTAGAGACCCTTGATGTCCCAGATCGACTTCTGCGCCAGCGGGAAATGGTCGGTCAGGAAGCCGCCGCCGTTCTGCTTGGAGAAGAAGCCGTTGAAGCCCCAAAGGCTCTCCTTCATCGGGCCGACGTCGAGCAGGTCGACGACGAGGAGATCACCGGGCTCGGCGCCCTTGACGCCGATCGGGCCGGAGAGGAAATGCACGATCGAAAGATCGATGTCGCGCACGTCGTCGGCGGAATCGTTGTTCTTGATGAAGCCGCCGGTCCAGTCATAGGTCTCGATAATGAAATCGTCGCCGGGATTGACCCAGGCCACGATCGGGATGTCGGGGTGCCAGCGGTTGTGCACCATGTCATTATCGTAAGCCGATTTGGTGAGATCGACCTTGATCAGTGTCTCTGGCATCGAGATGCTCCCCTTTCTACACGGTTGGTTAGACAGACAGATATTTCGAGACCTGCGCGGCATCGACGGCGTCGCGCGGATCGTCGCGCACGATCTCGCCGTTCTCGATCACCAGCACGCGGTCGGCGATATCGAGCGCGAAGCTCAGGACCTGCTCCGACACCACGATCGAGAGCCCCTTTTCGTCGCGGATGCGCTTCAAGGTGCGCGCCATGTCCTTGATGATCGACGGCTGGATGCCTTCGGTCGGTTCGTCCAGCAGCAACACCTTCGGCTTGGTCGCGAGCGCGCGGGCGATGGCGAGCTGTTGCTGCTGTCCGCCGGAGAGATTGCCGCCGCGGCGGCCCTTCATTTCCAGCAGCACCGGAAACAATTCGTAGATGTCGGCCGGCACTTCGGTCCCGCCGGAGACGACGAGGCCGGTCTCGATGTTCTCCTTCACCGTCATGGTCGAGAAGATCATGCGGCCCTGCGGCACATAGGCGAGGCCCTTTGCGACGCGCTCGTAGCTCGGCAGACCGCCGAGCTCGGCACCGTCCATGGTCACCGAGCCGCTTTTGGCGGGGAGAATGCCCATCAGCGATTTCATCAGCGTGGTCTTGCCCATGCCGTTGCGGCCCATGATCGCAACGATCTCGTTCGCGGCGACCTTGACGTTGAGCCCGTGCAGCACCTCGCTCTGGCCGTAGGCGACGTGAAGATCGGAAATAGCCAGCATCGTCGCGTCTCCTTTAATGGCCCAGATAGACTTCGACGACCTTGGGGTCGTTCTTCACCTTCTCCATGGTGCCCTCGGAGAGGATTTGCCCCTGGTGAAGCACGGTGACCTTGTGCGCGATGTCCTCGACGAACTTCATGTCGTGCTCGATCACCAGCACCGAGCGGTTCTTGATGATGCGGTTGAGCAGCTCGGCGGTCTTGGCGCGTTCGGACACGCTCATGCCCGCGACGGGCTCGTCGAGCATCAGCAGATCCGGATCCTGGATCAGCAGCATGCCGATTTCGAGCCACTGCTTCTGGCCGTGGCTGAGCAGATCGGCGTTCACGTTGAGCCGATCCTTCAGGAAGATCATTTCGGCGACTTCGTGCACCCGGTCGCGCACGGCGGCGTCGCGGGTGAAGGTCAGCGCGCCGAACACCGAGCGGCCGCGCGGATAGGAGATCTCCAGATTCTCGAACACCGTGAGATCGTCGTAGATCGACGGGTTCTGGAATTTGCGGCCGACGCCCGTCTTGACGATCTCGTTTTCCTTCATCCGCGTCAGCTCCTTGCCACGGAACTGGATCGAACCCGACGTTGCTTTGGTCTTGCCGCAGATCAGGTCGAGCACGGTGGTCTTGCCGGCGCCGTTGGGACCGATGATGACACGGATCTCGTTCTCGTCGACGTAGAACGAGAGATCGTTGACCGCCTTGAACCCGTCGAACGACACGGTCAGTGCTTCGACGGCGAGCAGGAATTCCTTGGGCTGATGACCGACGAGCATGATCTATCTCCTCACTGCCAGCGTGGCATCGGCATCGTGGTGACCTACGAGCATGATGACCTCCTCACTCCGCCGGGGCGCCGTCGGCGACCGAGCTGTCGGTCCAGCCGTCAGGTTTCGGTTTGCGCGACGAGATCAGGCGATCGATGCGCGGCTGCACGTAGTCGCCCCAGATCCCGGCGAGACCGTTCGGGAAGGCCAGCACCACGGCGATGAACAATCCGCCGAGGCCAAACAGCCACAATTCGGGGAAGGTTTCCGACAGGCTGGTCTTGGCGAAGTTGACCAGCAGCGTGCCGTAGACCGCGCCGAGGATCGAAAGCCGGCCGCCGACCGCCGTGTAGATCACCATTTCGATCGACGGCACGATGCCGACGAAGGACGGCGACATGAAGCCGACATTGAGCGCGAACATGGCGCCCCCGATCGCGGCGAACACGGCGGCAATACAGAAGGCGAAGATCTTGAAATTCGCGACGCTGTAGCCGGAGAAGCGGACCCGATCCTCCTTCTCGCGCATCGCGACCAGGATACGCCCGAGCTTGGAGTGCCGGACGAACTGCGCGATCATGATGCAGGCGAACAGAAGCCCGACTTCAAAGAAGTACAGCACGATCTTGGCGTGGTCGGGCCGGATGTCCCAGCCCTTCAACGTCCGCAGGTCGGTCATGCCGTTGATTCCGCCGGTGTAGCCCTGCTGTCCCACGATCAGGATGGTGAGGATGGCCGCGACCGCCTGGGTGATGATGGCGAAGTAGGTGCCGCCGACCCGGCGCTTGAACATCGCGGTGCCGATGATGAGGGCGAAGATGCCAGGCACGAGAATGATGGCGGCGATCGTGAAGGTGAGGCTGCTGAATGGCTTCCAGAACAGCGGCAGCGCGGTGATCTGATTCCAGTCCATGAAATCGGGAATGCCGGGCGTCGACTGGATCTTGGTGTTCTCCACGCTTGACGCCTCGAGCTTGAGGAACATCGCCATGCAGTAGCCGCCGAGCCCGAAGAACACGCCCTGACCGAGGCTCAGAATGCCGCCATAGCCCCAGCAGATCACCAGCCCCAGCGCGACGAAGGCATAGGTCAGGTATTTCGCGACCAGATTGAGCCTGAAGACATCAAGTGTGAGCGGCAGGACCACCACCAGGAAGACCGCGAGCACCAGAATTCCGATGAACTCCGATCGATTGAAGAAACGATTGTCGGTCATTGCATCAGCCCCAGTTTCTCACTTGCGGACCTTGAGGGCGAACAGCCCTTGCGGCCGCAGCATCAGGATTCCGACAACCGCAAGCAGCGTCAGCACTTTCGCCATCGAGCCCGACATGAAGAACTCGAGGGTGGATTGCGTCTGCGAGATCGAGAAGGCCGAGGCGATGGTGCCGACCAAACTGGCGGCGCCGCCGAACACGACCACCAGGAACGTGTCGACGATGTAGAGCTGTCCGGAAGTTGGCCCGGTGGAGCCGATCATCGTAAAGGCGCTGCCGGCGACACCGGCGATGCCGCAGCCGAGACCGAAGGTGTAGCGATCGACCTTTTCGGTATTGATGCCGACGGCTCCGGCCATGATGCGGTTCTGCACGACGGCGCGAACCTGGCGGCCCCAGCGCGACTTGTACATGACATAGGCGACGCCGATGGTGATCAGCACAGTGAGGCACATCACGAAGACGCCGTTGATCGGCACCTCGATGCTGTCCGTGACGTGCAGCGATCCGAGCATCCATTGCGGGAGCTCGACGCCGACCTCGCGCGCGCCGAACACGGAGCGATAGGCCTGCTGCAGCATCAGGCTGAGGCCCCAGGTCGCCAGCAGCGTGTCGAGCGGACGCTTGTAGAGATGCCGTATCAGCACCCACTCCACCAGCATTCCCAGGGCGCCGGATGCGACGAAGGCCAGGATCATCGCCAGGAAGAAATAGCCGCTGAACAGGCTTGGCAGATAGGCTTGGAAGAAATTCGAGGTCATCCAGGTGACGTAGGCCCCGAGGATCATGAACTCGCCATGGGCCATGTTGATGACGCCCATCTGGCCGAAGATGATCGCAAGCCCGAGCGCCATCAGGACGTAGACCGAGAACAGGATCAGTCCCGCAAAACCCTGCATGACGAAGATGGAGCCAAGATCACCAAGCGAATAGTCGCCGAACATCGATGTCCTCCGTCGGGGATAAGGTCCCGCGTCGCGAGCAGGTTCGCGACGCGGGGGTCTTGGGCGTGGATTTGCGGTCCACGCCAGGGAGCGGCTTGGTGTTGAGGAAAGGCGCGAGCGACGTCGCGACTTACTGGTAACCCTTGGGGAACGGATCCGGCTCGACGAGATCGGCGGTCTCGTAGATCAGCTCGAACTGGCCATCGAGCTTGGCGCGTCCCACCCGGGTCTTCGACCAGAGGTGATGGTTTTCGTGGATGCGGACATAGCCTTCCGGCGCACCCTTGAACTCGACGCCGGGCGAGGCCGCCGCGATCTTGTCGACGTCGAACGAGCCCGCCTTCTCCACCGTCAACTTCCACAGCCACGGGCCGAGATAGGCAGCCTGGGTGACGTCTCCGATCACGGTCTTTTCGCCCCACATCTTCTTGAACGCGGGCACGAAGGTCTTGTTGTTGGGATTATCGAGCGACTGGAAGTACTTCATGCAGGCATAGGCGCCCGCGATGTTCTCGCCGCCGATGCCGTCGATTTCGTCTTCGGTCACCGAGATCGTCAGCAGCGCCTGTTTCGAAAGGTCGATGCCGGCGGCCTTGAGCTGCTTGTAGAACGCCACGTTCGAGCCGCCGACGACGTCGGTGAAGATCACGTCGGGCTTGGTCAGCTTGATCTTGTTGATGACCGAGTTGAACTGGGTGTTGCCGAGCGGATAATACTCCTCGCCGACGACCTTGCCCTTCAGCACATTCTCGACGTGCTTGCGTGCGATCTTGTTCGAGGTGCGCGGCCAGATGTAGTCGGAGCCGATGAAGAAGAACGACTTGGCGCCCTTTTCCTTGGCGATCCAGTTCAGGCCGGCGAGAATCTGCTGGGTGGCCTCCTGGCCGGTGTAGATCACGTTCTTGGACTGCTCGAGGCCCTCATAGAAGGTCGGGTAATAGAGCATGCCGTTGTACTGCTCCATGACCGGCAGCACCGCCTTGCGGGATGCCGAGGTCCAGCAGCCCATGATCGCCGCGACCTTGTCGTTGACGAGCAGCTTCTTGGCCTTCTCCGCAAAGGTCGGCCAATCGCTGGCGCCGTCTTCCTGGATGAACTTGATCTTGCGCCCGAGCACGCCGCCCATGGCGTTGATCTGCTCGATGGCGAGCTTTTCGGCCTCGATCGAGCCGGTCTCGGAGATGGCCATGGTGCCGGTCGCCGAGTGCAGGATGCCGACCGTCACCTCGGTGTCGGTGACCGCCAGGCCCGTCGTGTTGATCGCCGAGGTCGCCGGAGCCTGCGCGAAAGAGGCCCGCGGCAGCATCGTAATGGCCGGCACGGCGGCCATTCCCATCAATAGTTTGCGCCGGAGCGGCGACAACAGGCCCTTGTTTGCTTCGTCTGACATGAGCACCCCACTTTTGTTCGAGGACACGCGATTGGTGCCGTGAGGATGGCTCGAATTTGTGCAGCGCAAGCATACGCAAGATCGCGTATACTGCACCGCAAAATACCGACGTAGGCTTCTGGTACGGAATTTGCGAGGGCTCTGGGACGTATCGGGAGTGGGGTAACGAGTGGCAGGGCGGCAGCGAATAGACCGCGTCAGGCGCCAGTACAACCAGTGGGTCGCCAACCAGACGCTGGAAGACTACGCGCTGCGCTTCACCGCCAAGAGCGCGCGCCGCTGGTCTGCCGCCCGTGTCGCCAACACTGCACTCGGCGCCATCTCCTTCCTGGCGCTGGAAGCGATCGGCGGCACCATCACGCTGAACTACGGCGTAACCAACGCCAGCGCCGCGATCCTCGTCGTCTCCATCATCATCTTCTTCTGCGGCGTGCCGATTGCCTATTACGCAGCCAAGTGCGGCATCGACATTGACCTGCTCACCCGCGGCGCCGGCTTCGGCTATATCGGCTCGACCGTCACCTCGTTGATCTACGCCTCCTTCACCTTCATCTTCTTCGCCATCGAGGCGGTGATCCTGGCAACGGCGCTCGAGATGTGCTTCGGCATTCCGCGCCCGATCGGCTACCTCATCAGCGCGGTGGCGATCATTCCGCTCGTGACCTACGGCATCACGCTGATCAGCCGCTTCCAGCTCTGGACGCAGCCGATCTGGATCATCCTGCACATCCTGCCCTTTGCCGCGATCGCCTGGGCCAACCCCTACTCGTTCACGGAGTGGCGCAAGTTCGCCGGCGAGCATGGCGACCCGAGCGGACATTTCGATCTGCTGCTGTTCGGTGTCGCATCCTCGGTGGTGTTCTCGCTGGTGGCGCAGATCGGCGAGCAGGTCGACTTCCTCCGGTTTCTGCCGCGCGACCGCCGCACGTCGCGAACGTCGTGGTGGATCGCCCTGCTGATCGCGGGACCGGGCTGGATCATCTTCGGCGCACTGAAATTGTTGCTCGGCTCGTTTCTCGCCTTCTTTGCGCTAAGCCACGGCCTCTCGGGCGAGCTGGCGGCCGAGCCCGCGCACATGTATCTCGAAGCGTTTCGCTACGTGCTGTCGCAGCCGGATCTGGCGCTGGCGCTCACCGGCATGTTCGTGATCCTGTCGCAGCTCAAGATCAACGTCACCAACGCCTATGCCGGCTCGATCGCCTGGTCGAACTTCTTCTCGCGTCTGACGCACAGCCATCCCGGCCGGGTCGTCTGGCTGGTGTTCAACGTGATGGTGGCGCTGCTGTTGATGGAGATCGGCGTCTACAAGGCGCTGGAGCAGACGCTGGCGCTCTATTCCAACGTCGCGATCGCCTGGGTCGGCGCGCTCGTCGCCGATCTCGTCGTCAACAAGCCGCTTGGCCTGCGCCCGCCGCAGATGGAGTTCAAGCGCGCCCATCTCTACGACATCAATCCGGTCGGTGTCGGCGCCATGACGATCGCGACCATCGTCTCGATCGCGGCGTTTTACGGCCTGTTCGGTCCGACCATGAAGGCGCTCGCCGCCTTCGTCGCGCTCACGGTCGCCTTCGTCACCGCGCCTGTTATCGCCTGGCTCACCGACGGAAAGTACTACATCGCGCGCAAGCCGAAGCGGAGCTGGGCCAATATCGAGTCGATCCAGTGCTGTATCTGCGAGCACAGTTTCGAGCCGGAGGACATGACGTCCTGCCCCGCTTACGCCGGCCCGATCTGCTCGCTGTGCTGCTCGCTCGATGCACGCTGCCACGACCTCTGCAAACCGCATGCGCGCGCGCAGGTGCAGTTCGCCGAAGCGCTCGGCAGGATTCTTCCTGAACCGATCTACCGGCGGATCAACTCGCAGTTCGGCCACTATATCGGCGTGTTCATGGTCTCCGCCGGCCTCGTCGCGCTGGTGCTGGGACTGATTTATCTCCAGACCTCGGCGAGCGTGCCCGGCGAGAATTTGCTCGTCTCGAACGTGCTCTGGAAGGTGTTCTTCTCGCTCAGCATCATCATCGGCGTGGTGGCCTGGCTGTTCGTGCTGGCGCAGCAGAGCCGCCGCGCCGCCGAGGCCGAGACGCGGCGGCAGACGACGCTGCTGATCCAGGAGATCGACGCGCACAAGCGCACCGACGCCGAGCTTCAGCGCGCCAAGGAGGTCGCCGAATCCGCCAACCTCGCCAAGAGCCGCTACGTGGTGGGCCTGAGCCACGAGCTGCGCTCACCGCTGAACGCGATCAGCGGCTATGCCCAGCTCCTGGAGCAGGACGCGACGCTCAACACCAAGCCGCGCGACCAGGTCCGCGTCGTCCGTCGCAGCGCCGATCACCTCTCCGGCCTGATCGACGGCATTCTGGATATTTCCAAGATCGAGGCCGGGCGGCTGTATCTGTCGCGCGACGAAGTGCGGCTGAGCGAATTCCTCGACCAGCTCGTCGGCATGTTCCGTCTCCAGGCGGCCGCCAAGGGCATCGACTTCGTGTTCAGGCGGCCCGCGCATTTGCCGGTCGTGGTCTACGCCGACGAGAAGCGGCTGCGTCAGGTGCTGATCAATCTGCTCTCCAACGCGATCAAGTTCACCCAGACCGGCAGCGTGCAGTTCGTCGTGCACTATCGCAGCCCCGTTGCCGAGTTCGAAGTGATCGACACCGGCCCCGGCATCCAGGGCGACGACCTCGAACGCATCTTTGCACCCTTCGAGCGTGGCGCGCTCGGCGTCTCGCAGCCGCAGACGGGCACCGGGCTGGGCCTGACCATCAGCCGGCTGCTCGCCGGCGTCATGGGCGGCGACATCAAGGTCCTGAGCACGGTTGGCGCCGGCAGCACCTTCAAGGTCAAGATGCTGCTGTCGGAAGTCGCCAATCCGCTGCGCATCGCGCCGGTGGAGGCGCCGGTCTCCGGCTATCGGGGCGCACGCAAGACCATCCTCATCACCGACGACGACCCCGTGCATCGCGACCTCCTGCGCGAGGTGCTGGCGCCGCTCGGCTTCATCCTGCTCAGTGCACCCGATGGGCCAGGATGCCTCGCGCTGGCGCAGCATTGCCGGCCCGACCTGTTCCTGCTCGACATCTCGATGCCTGCCATGGACGGCTGGGCCGTCGCGGAGGCCTTGCGCACGAGCGGCCATCACCAGGCGCGCATCCTGATGGTGTCGGCGAGCGCTCTGGAGGCTCACGGCACGCCGCTGGCGCAGCCCTTCCACGACGGCTATTTGATGAAGCCAATCGACATCCCGCGGCTGCTGGAGACGATCCGCCAACTCCTAAAGATCGAATGGCAGTACGGCTCGGACCAGATCGCGGTGCCGTTCTGGCGGCTCGAGAGCGGATCAAGGCCACCGGTGCGGCACATCGAGGCGCTGATGGGGCTGGGCCAGATCGGCTACGTCAAGGGCATCCAGTTGAAGCTGGACGAGATCGGCAGCGAGCACCCCGAGCATGCCGACTTCGTTGCGGAAATGCGGTCGCTCGTCGACCGCTTCGATCTCGACCGGTACATGGCCACATTGAAGACGTTGCATGCGCATGAGCATTGAGTCGAGGAAGCGCGATGTCGCGCTCGTTGTCGATGACTCCCCGGAGACGCTGCGGCTGCTCACCGATGCGCTCGACGGCGCCGGGATGACGGTGATGGTGGCGCTCGACGGCGCGGCCGCGATGCGCATCGTCGACCAGATCACGCCCGACATCGTGCTGCTGGACGCCGTGATGCCCGGCATGGACGGTTTCGAGACCTGCCGCCGCCTCAAGCGCGACGCGGGCGTTGCCAACGTGCCCGTGATCTTCATGACAGGCCTTGCAGAGACCGAGCACATCGTGCGCGGGCTGGAGGCCGGCGGCGTCGACTACGTGACAAAACCGATTGTGATCGAGGAGATGCTGGCGCGCATCCGCGTCCATCTCGGCAATGCCCGCCTGACTCAGAGCGCGCGTGCCGCGCTCGACGTCTCCGGCCGCTTCCTGTTCGCAGTCAACCGCCAGGGCCACATCCTCTGGGCCACCCCGCAGGCGCAAAAACTGCTGGCCGATCATCATGGCGCGCAGGCCGACGACTTCGTCCTGCCGCCATCACTCCTGCAATGGCTGGAGCAGGCGAAGGACAAGGGCAGCTCGAAGTCGCAGGCGGCTCCCCTGCCCGACAATCCGCAACTGCGGCTCTACTACATGGGCGAAACCGCGCCGAACGAGTTCCTGCTGCGGCTGTCCAAGGAGTCCGGCACGGCGCTGCCGCCCGAATTCACCAGCGAGCTCGGCCTCACCACCCGCGAGGGCGAGGTGCTGGCCTGGCTCAGCAAGGGCAAGACCAACCGCGACATCGCGCAGATCCTGGGCTTGAGCCCGCGCACCGTCGACAAGCACCTGGAGCAGATCTACGCCAAGCTCGGCGTGGAGAACCGGACCGCGGCGGCGGCGATTGCAACGAATGCAACGCGAAGGAATTCGTAGCAGCACTGCAAATGAGTTGAGACGCAGTTCGCCCAACAAACAGTGTCGTCCCGGACAAGCGAAGCGCAGATCCGGGATCCATAACCACAGGGAGAAGTTTGGCGAAGACTCGGAGTGAGCGGTTCGCCCTAGAACCACTGCCTGGGAGTATGGGTCCCGGGCTCGCTTCGCGCCCCGGGACGACAGCCGTGTGCGTGGCAATCGCTACCGCCCCTCACACGAACAATCACTCACCCGTAAACAAACGCCCCGTCATCCAGATCCGTCTTCGGGATCTCGTCCTTCTCGGTCCAGTAATCCTGGCTGTGCTGCCATTCCGGCTTGTCGCCGCGCTTGGGGAGCAGGTCCATGTTGCGCATGATGTAGCCGGGGTTGAAGTTTTCCGGATCGATCCAGGGCAGGATCGGCATGTTGTGGTCTTCAGCGCGCAGCCTGACTTCGACCTTCTTCGTGCCCTTGGCCTTCATGTGGCCGAGCAGCCGGCAGACGAAATCGGCGACGACGTCGACGCGCAGCGTCCAGCTCGCACGGAAATAGCCGAACACCCAGACCATGTTCGGCACGCCCGTGAACATCATGCCGCGATAGGTCACGGTGTCGCCGAAGGCGAGCGGCTTGCCGTCGATCTCGAAGGCGATGTCACCGAGCGCCGCAAGATTGAAGCCGGTTGCGGTGACGACGACGTCGGCTTCCAGCAGCTTGCCGGACTTGAGCTGGATGCCGTTCTCGACGAAACATTCGATCTCGTCGGTGACGACGGAGGCCTTGCCGCTGGCGATGCCCTTGAACAGATCGGCATCGGGCACAAAGGCGATACGCTGCCGCCACGGCCGGTAGGTCGGCGTGAAATGCGTTTCGACGTCGTAGTCCGGCCCGAGAACCGCGCGGATCTGGTCGATCAGATCCTTCTTCACCTGCTCCGGCTTGGCAATGCAGAGCTTTGTGAAAGCATCCTGCTCGAACAATATTTTGCGGCGGACGATCTCGTGGATCCATTCCTCGTCGACCTGAAGCCGGCGCAGCTCCTCGGCGATCTCGATGGCGTTGCGGCCGAGCCGGAAATAGGTCGGCGAGCGCTGCAGCATGGTGACATGCGCGCAGGCGTCGGCGATGTTCGGCACCAGCGTCGCCGCGGTCGCGCCCGAGCCGATCACGACGACCTTCTTGTTCGCGAGGTCGATATCGTCGGGCCAGCTCTGCGGATGGACGATGCGGCCCTTGAAGCGGTCCATGCCCTTCCATTCCGGCGTGTAGCCTTCGGAATGGCGATAATAGCCCTGGCACATCCAGAGGAAGTTGGCGGTGAACGTTTTCGCCTCGCCGGTGTCGGTCGTCGTCGCCTCGATGGTCCAGAGATTTTGCTCGCTCGACCAGCTCGCGGAATTGATCTGGTGCTTGTAGCGGATGTGCGGGGCGATATCGTTGTCTTCGATCACCTCGTTCATGTAGGTGAGGATTTCCTCGGCGGTCGCGATCGGCGGGCCGACCCAGGGCTTGAAGCTATAACCGAAGGTATGGAGATCGCTGTCCGAGCGAATGCCGGGATAGCGATGCGTGCTCCAGGTGCCGCCGAACGTCGCCTGCGTTTCCAGGATGACGTAGCTCGTGCCGGGAAGCTGCTTTTCGATGTGATAGGCGCTGCCGATGCCGGAGATGCCGGCACCGACGATCAGCACGTCGAAATGTTCAGAGGCCTGCTTGGTTGTGGCGTGACTGCGGACAGCGACATTCATTGTTGCTTCTGTGCCTTGCTTGTTTTTGTGGCCGCCCTTGACCGGACGGCGCGTTTCCTCCGCGACGGGCATGGTCGCCCATCGCGCTTCCACTTCAAAATGACACAGATCAATTCGCGGTCAAACTATAACGCCGCACCCCAGCTCCGCGCGGTCTGCAAAATCCAGTCGCGATAGAGGGTGAGCGGCGTGACGCCGGTCAATCCGCCGCAGCCGGCGGCGCCGTTCGGTCCCGTGGACCAGCTGATGACGCCGACAAGCACCGGACCGTTCGGCTTGTCCTCGAACACCGGACCGCCGGAATCGCCGGTGCAGGCGCCAATTCCGTCGCGAACACCGTTGGTTACGGGATCGACCAGCCGGATCTGGAACGTGCCGGGCTGGCCCGTGGCCACGAGCCCGGCAACGCGCGTCGCGCCGCCGCTCTTGCCGTCGCCACGGACGGTGACGCCGATACCGGCGATGACGAAGCGGCTGCCAACCTGGATTGGAATGGTCGGCGCACCGACCGACACCGTCGATTTTCCCTTGAGTGGAATTTCCAGTTGCAACAATGCCACGTCCGCGGTGGCGCGATGCGCCTGCATTGCCTGCATGTTGAAGTTCGGATGGATCGCGACGGTACGCACATTCAGCAATTGCGGCGCACCGTCAGCGCCGCGATCGACGATCTTGTAGTCCGCGCCGGGCTGCACACAGTGGGCAACCGTCAGCACGACCTTCGGAGCGATCAGGCTGCCGGTGCAGAAATTGCCACGCGAGCCGACGATGGTGACGACCGCGCGCGCGACACCATCGGCCTGCGGCGTGCCGCCGCCGACGATGGCGTGTGCGGGCGTAGCGAGCAGCAGCGCGGCTGCGATGAGGGTTGCAAGCTTCTTCATGGGAACACGCTTTGGCGTCAGCATCGGTGACGGCGGGATTGCTTCGGACTGGCCCTTGCCGATAGCGCATGCTAGCGCTCTTGGGAAGGAATTGACGAGGGCGGGATCTTGACGATCGAGGCTGTGATCTTTGATTTTGGCGGCGTGCTGACGAGCTCGCCGTTCGAGGCGTTCGCGCGGTACGAGACCGAGCGCGGTCTGCCCGTCGACATCATCCGGCGCACCAACGCCGCCAATCATCTGGAAAACGCCTGGGCCAAGTTCGAGCGAGCCGAGGTCGACATCGACACCTTCGACAAGCTCTTCGCGGAAGAATCGCGCGCGCTCGGCGCGGAGGTGCGCGGCCGCGACGTGCTGCCGCTGCTTCAGGGCGATCTGCGTCCCGAGATGGTCGAAGCTCTCAAGCGCATCAAGGCGCAATTCAAGACCGGCTGTATCACCAACAATCTGCCTGCCAACGCGATCGGCAGCATGACCGGGCGCTCACTCTACATCGCCGAGGTGATGGTTCTGTTCGACCACGTCATCGAATCCGCCAAGATCGGCCTGCGCAAGCCCGACCCGCGCATCTACAGGATGATGGTCGAGACGCTGAGGGTCGATCCGAAGAATTGCGTCTATCTCGACGATCTCGGCGTCAATCTAAAACCCGCGCGCGAGATGGGCATGACGACGATCAAGGTAGCCAGCGGGGCCCAGGCCATCGCCGAGCTCGAGGCGGCGACGGGGCTGAAGCTGCGCTAGTCTAGCCTGTCATTGCGAGGAGCGAAGCGACGAAGCAATCCAGAGTCTTTCCGCGCAGGGATTCTGGATTGCTTCGCTGCGCTCGCAATGACGGCGTAGAGCCATCTCGCCTGGCAGACTGACTACTCCGCCGCGGCGGCGATCCGCTCCGGAAAGGCGGCCGCCAGCGATGCTCTATCCGGCTTCAGCACACCGCGCTCCGTGATGAGACCAGTGACCAACCGCGCCGGCGTCACGTCGAACGCGTAATTCGCGACCGGCGAGCCCTCCGGCACGATGCGCACCGTCTCCAGCCGGCCGTCGGCGGTGCGGCCGGTCATGTCGGTCACCTCCGTGCCGCTGCGCTGCTCGATCGGAATGTCGCGGATGCCGTCATCAACGGCGAAATCGATCGTCGGCGACGGCAATGCGACATAGAACGGCACGCCGTTGTCGTGCGCGGCAAGCGCCTTCAAATATGTGCCGATCTTGTTGCAGACATCGCCATTGGCGGCGACGCGGTCGGTGCCGACGATGGCGAGGTCGACCATGCCGTGCTGCATCAGGTGTCCGCCGGTGTTGTCGGGGATCACCGTGTGCGGCACGCCGTGATGGCCGAGCTCCCAGGCCGTGAGCGAGGCGCCCTGGTTGCGCGGACGGGTCTCGTCGACCCAGACATGGATCTTGATGCCACGCTCATGCGCCAGATAGATCGGCGCCGTTGCGGTGCCCCAGTCGACGGTGGCGAGCCAGCCGGCATTGCAATGGGTCAGCACGTTGACGGTCTCGCCCGGCTTCTTCTTTGCGACGATCGCCTCGATCAGCTTCAAGCCGTTGCCGGCGATGCCGCGGTTGATCTCGACGTCCTGCTCGACGATCTCGTCGGCGCGCGCATAGGCCGCCTCCGCCCGTTCAACCGGATCGACCGGCGCGAGCGCCGTGCGCATCTCGTCGAGCGCCCATTTCAGATTGATCGCGGTCGGCCGCGCCACGACCAGCGTGTCATAGGCGCGCTTGAGGCCGGCGTCTGATGAGTCCTCGCGCATGGCGAGCGCCATGCCGTAGGCCGCGGTTGCACCGATCAGCGGCGCGCCGCGCACCAGCATGTCGCGAATGGCGACCGCAGCGTCTTCGCAAGAAGTCAGCTTAGCGATGACGAACTCATGCGGCAGCCGGCGCTGGTCGATCGCGCCGACCGACCAGCCATCGCGCTCGCGCCAGATGCTGCGAAAATGCTTGCCGTCAACCTTCATGGCATTCTGCCTTTCGTATCACGCCCGCAGGATGCGCCCGGCCACCGCATCGAGCTTCTTCAAGAGCTCGGGATCGCGCGCCTCGGGCGCCGTGATCAACGCGGTGTCGAGCGCGCGGTCCGAACCGATCGGGCACGGCTCGTGCTCGCGCGGAAAATCCGTCGCGAGCCGCGCCACCAGCGCCTTCGCCTTGTCGGCGTTCGAGGTCAGCACGCGGATGATGTCCTGGACGGTGACGGCGTCGTGGTCGGGATGCCAGCAGTCGAAATCCGTCACCATCGCGACCGTGGCGTAGCAGATCTCGGCCTCACGCGCGAGCTTTGCCTCGGGCATGTTGGTCATGCCGATCACGGAATAGCCCGATGTCTTGTAGGTCATGCTTTCCGCATAGGTGGAGAATTGCGGCCCCTCCATGCAGACATAGGTGCCGCCGCGCGCAAACGCGATGCCCTCGGCTTCGGCTGCCGCCCCAAGATGGATACGAAGCCGCGGCGAGACCGGATGCGCCATCGACACATGCGCGACACAGCCCCGACCGAAGAACGAGCTCTCGCGCTTGTGGGTGCGATCGACGAACTGGTCGACGAGAACGAAGGTGCCGGGTGGCAGCTCCTCCCTGAACGAGCCGCAGGCCGAGAGCGAGATCAGGTCGGTGACGCCGGCCCGCTTCAGAACATCGATGTTGGCGCGATAGTTGATGTCGGAGGGCGACAGCCGGTGACCCTTGTCGTGCCGCGGCAGGAACACGATCGGCAGGCCGGCAATCGAGCCGCGCCGCAGAGGGGCCGACGGCTCGCCCCAGGGGCTCTTGATCACTTCTTCGCGCGCACCCTCGAGACCCGGCAGATCGTAGATGCCGGAGCCACCAATGATGCCCAATACCGCCTGCGTCATGCCTGCTCCACCCTGTCAGCTATGTGCGACATGGTTAAGCTATGCCAGTTTTGCGGCGATTTTGAAACGGGGGTGGTGGGGCGATGCCGGTGCTGTGAGGGGCGTGGAGTGCTCGCCTCACACTCGATGTCGTCCCCGCGAAAGCAGGGACCCATAGCCACAGGGCGCAGTTTGGCGAGGGTTCGTCGTTCTGTACTGCGACCCTCAACGATCGATAGATTCCGCGGTATGGGTCCCTGCGTTCGCAGGGACGACCCGGGGAGAGATAGGTACGTCTAATTAAGCCGCCGCGGCCAGCTGCAGCTGGTTCGCGACCATCCGCTCCAGCGTCTCGACCGACTGGAAGTTCTCGGGCGTGATCTCGGACTGCGGGATGGTGAAGTCGAACTCGGCTTCGACGCCGAGCATCAGATTGACCATGTCCATCGAGGTCAGGCCCGCATCGACGAGCCTCGCCTGTGGCGTGATGTCCGCGGTGAGCGAGTTCTGCTCGAGGATGCCCTTCACCAGCTTGATGACGCGATCGCGCACGTCGGTATCGAAGGCCTGCATCGGTAAATTCCCATCTGTCTATTCAACGGTCGGACCGGTTGCCGGCTACGATGGGCGCGACGGGCCGATCCCACAATGGGCGCCACCATTACTTCGCCTTTCTTAGTAAACGATGACTCAGATTGTCTGGAATTCCGGGTTCTTCCAGATCCCTAACGCGATCACGGAATTGTCGGCGATGCAAACAACCCGAACTTAACTGTTCGTTGGGAATTGCGGTTTGTTTACCCTCTATTTCATCGACGAATTTGAATTAAATCCGTAGCCTCGTCTCACAAGCAAAATGGTCGGAGGATCGCTTGCACGGCATCGCGAATGATGCCGGCGATCCTGAACGGCAAACCGGAGGCGGACGAGTATGAACGTGCGTGAAGCAGTCCTCACTGTCGACGAAACGCAAACGAGCTTTCTCGAACACGGCCCCTCCCTCATCGAACGCGCCACCCGGACCGCCACTGCGGCGGCGGCCGACGCGGACGGGGTCGATCGCGACGCCCGCTTCCCCCACAAGGCTTTCGAGGTCGCGCGTGAGCAGAAACTGCTCGGCGTCATGATCCCGGTCGAGTTCGGCGGCCTTGGCGCTTCGATCTACGACGTCACCGACATCTGCTACACGCTCGGGCGCGCCTGCGCCTCGACCGCGATGATCTATGCGATGCACACGACCAAGGTCGCCTGTGTCATCAGGCACGGCCACGGCATCCCCTGGATGGAAACGATGATGCGCCGGGTCGCCCGCGACCAGTGGCTGCTCGCCTCCTCCACCACCGAAGGCCAGAACGGCGGCAACATCCGCGCTAGCGCCGCGGCAGTCGACCACGCCGGCGACGCAGTCTCGCTGATGCGCGACGCCACCGTGATCTCCTACGGTGCGGAGGCCGACGGCCTCGTCACCATCGCCCGCCGCGCCACCGAGGCCGCCGCCTCCGACCAGGTTCTGCTGGCGCTCGCCAAGGACGATTATTCGCTGAAGCAGACGCAGGGCTGGGAGACGCTCGGCATGCGCGGCACCTGCTCGACCGGCTTCGAGCTGAAGGTCGATTGCCCGGCCGACCGCATCTTCCCGGAATCCTATGACAAGATCCATGCCCAGACCATGACGCCGTTCGCGCATCTGTGCTGGTCCTCGGCCTGGGCCGGCATCGCGGCTGCGGCCGTGACCCGTGCGCAGGCTTTCGTTCGCAAGGCGGCCCGCACCTCGGGCGGCCAGATGCCGCCGGCCGCGGCGCATTTCACGGCCGCGAAGATGTCGCTGGCCAAGCTGCGCGCGCTGATCGCAGCCAATGTCGACACCTTTGCCCGCGCCGAACATGACGAGCGCGCGCTGAGCTCGCTCGATTTCCAGTCTTCGATCACGCTGTTGAAGGTGCAGGCCTCCGAGCTCGCGGTCGAGACCGTGATGCATGCGATGCGCACCGCGGGCCTCTCCGGCTACCGCAACGACGGCGAGTTCACCATGGGCCGCCACCTGCGCGACGTGCTGTCCTCACCGATCATGATCAACAACGACCGCATTCTCGCCAACGCCGCCACGTCGACGCTGATGAGCGGCATTCCGGCAAGCCTTCGGGACTAGAAAGCCTTCGCGACTGACGTGCCTTTCGGCCAAAAAGAACAATTTCAGATAGCAGGAAGTCGAACATGAACATTGCTGTTCTCCCCAACTCGCCCGAGACCGCGCCGCAAATCGCAGATCCGCTCGATCATCTCGCCGACAAGCTGTTCCACCCCATGGGCTCGGACGGCGTCTACGCCCGCACCGCGCTCTATGAGGGCGTCGTCGAGCGTCTCGCCGCGCTGATCACGAGCGATCGCGAGGCCGGCACCGAGGTCATGCGCTTTCCGCCGGTGATGAGCCGGGCCCAGCTCGAGAAATCCGGCTATCTCAAGAGTTTTCCGAACCTGCTCGGCTGCGTCTGCGGCCTGCACGGCACCGAACGCGAGATCAACGCGGCGGTGAGCCGCTTCGACGCCGGCGGCGACTGGACTTCATCGCTCTCGCCGGCCGACCTCGTGCTGTCGCCCGCCGCGTGCTACCCGGTCTATCCGATCGCGGCGAGCCGCGGACCTTTGCCGAAGGGCGGCCTGCGCTTCGACGTCGCCGCCGACTGCTTCCGCCGCGAGCCGTCGAAACATCTCGACCGGCTGCAATCGTTCCGGATGCGCGAATATGTCTGCATCGGCAGCCCCGACGACGTCGCCGATTTCCGCGAGCGCTGGATGGTGCGCGCGCAGGCGATTGCCCGCGACCTCGGCCTGACCTTCCGCGTCGACTATGCCAGCGACCCCTTCTTCGGCCGCGTCGGTCAGATCAAGGCAGTGAGCCAGAAGCAGCAGCAGCTCAAGTTCGAGCTCCTGATCCCGCTCCGCTCGGAGGATCAGCCGACCGCCTGCATGAGCTTCAACTATCACCGCGAACATTTTGGCACGACCTGGGGCATCCAGGACGCCAATGGCGAACCGGCCCACACCGGCTGCGTCGCCTTCGGCATGGACCGCCTGGCCGTCGCCATGTTCCACACCCACGGCACCGATCTCGCCGCCTGGCCCGCCAAGGTGCGGGAGATCATGGGCATGCAGCCGTTAGCCACGGCCGATGCCCATGGTGAAGGCTGGCGCTAGAGCGTGATCCGGAAAACTGCGGGGCGGTTTTCCGAAAGATCATGCTGAAACGATAGAGCGAACGAGGCCTCCCATTTCCACGGGTAAAACGAGCGTGATCCACACCAAGGTCCGATGCCGCGAGATCACGGAGGCCGACGTCGATGCGGTCGCGGACCTGCTGACGCGCGGCTTCGTCGGCCGCTCGCGCAATTACTGGATTCAGGGGCTGCGCCGACAGGCCTTCCGGCCCGTGCCGGAGGGCTATCCGCGCTTCGGCTACATGCTCGACAATGACGGCGCGCCCGTCGGCGTGCTGCTGCTGATCTACACGGCGCGAAAGCACGGCGAAGAGGCCGCCATCCAGTGCAATTTGTCGAGCTGGTATGTCGATCCGGCCTACCGCAACTACGCCCCGCTGCTGACCAAGATCGCGCAGCGGCACAAGGATGTCACCTATCTCAACATCAGCCCGGCGCCGTGGACCTGGCCGATCATCGAGACGCAGGGCTTTCGTGCCTATTGCCACGGCATCTTCTTCTCCGTGCCTGCACTCGCGCGCCCTCCGCGCTGGAGCAAGATCGAGGTCATCTCGCAGCACGCCAAGGCGATCGAGGGGCTGACCGACGACGAGACGCAGCTCCTCACGCGGCATGCCCGCTACAATTGCCTCAGCCTGGTCTGCCGCACGCCGAAGGGAACGTTCCCCTTCGTCCTGCAGCCGGTGCGCATCCGCCGCGGCTTCATCGCACCGCCGGCGATGAAGCTGATCTATTGCCGCAGCGCCGCCGAATACGCCGCCTGCGCAGGCCGCATCGGCCGGCTGCTGCTGCGACTTGGCAAGATCTCGGTGGCGATCGACTCCAATGGCCCGATACCCGGCCTCGCCGGCATCTACACCGAGCGGCGCGGTCGTAAATATTTCAAGGGCCCGCACCGGCCGCAGCTCGGCGACCTCACGGACACGGAACTCGTGCTGTACGGGCCGTAGGGTAAGGTCGGGCCCAACATCCGCCGTCGTCCCTGCGAACGCAGGGACCCATACCGCGTGATCTACCTGTGAGCCCAGACGCCGGTACCGCGGGAAGATCATTCCGGATCAGTCTTCGCCAAACTGCGCCCTGGGGTCATGGGTCCCTGCGTTCGCAGGGACTACACCTGATTTGTTGCAGGCTCTCGGCCAACTCTGGCTTGCAGGCACTTCCGCATTCGCGCGCCGGCACACACTCTACGCATCCCCAGTCACCCTCCGTAAACTACTGCGCTTAAGGGAATTTTCCGGCCTCTTCGCTACGCTCAGTGGCTGAACTACGTTGCGTTAAGTCTATTGCCGGCCGAGACCCGTCGATCCCATGACGCCGATCCGCGATAACGAGCTTGGTGCACGCCACGCAGAGGGCCCGCAGGCCCTCGTCGGGCTGAGCCAGCTTGCGCTCGATCACATGGAGCAGGGCGTCTGCGTCTACGACGCCGACAACCGGATCGTGCTGGTCAACCAGAGCTATCTGTCGCTGTTCGACATGTCGGCCGACATCGTGCATGTCGGCACGAGCTACCGCGAGGTGCTCGCACACAGCGCGGCGCGCGGCAACTTTCCTCAGGACGAGCTCGACGCGCTGTATACGAAGCGGATCGCGCAGATCGCAGGCGGGAAGCCGTTCCGCACGGAGCAGCAACTGGCGAGCGGACTCGTCATGGCGCTCGAGCTGAAGCCGCTTCCCGGCGGCGGCTGGATGACGATCTGCGATGACGTCAGCCGCCTCGCCCGGCTCGAGGCGGAATTACGTGTGCAGACGGAGCGCAGCCAGCACGCGCTCGCCAACATGTCGCACGGCCTCATCATGTACGATGGCGACAGCCGTGTCGTCGTCTGCAATGAGCGGTTTCTGAACCTCTACAATCTCGACCCCGACATCGTGAAGCCGGGCGTCTCGCATTGCTCAGTGATCGAACACTGGATGTCGCGCGGCAACCTGCCGGGCATGCCGATTGACGAATTCCGCCACACGCGCCTGGAGGACGTGCGCGCCAGGAAAGCGAAGACCCTGCTGGTGATGCGCTATGACGGCCGGATGGTGCAGGCGGTGTCCCGCTTCCTGCCCGACGGCGGCTGGGTGACGGTGCATGAGGACGTCACCGAGCGGCTGCAGTACGAAGAAGCGCTGCGGCAACAGAACTTCATCCTCGATGCGGCGCTGGAGAACATGGCGCACGGGCTCGCCTTCTACGACAGCGACATGCGCCTGCGCGTCTGCAACACCACCTACCGCAAGATCTATCGGCTGTCGCCGGAGGAAACCAGGCCTGGCACGCATCTCGGCGAGCTGATCGAGCGGTCGATGGTGAACGGGGCGTTCACTTCCGAATACAGTCCGCAACAGCTGCTGGAAGCCGCCAGCGCGAGGATCGCGAACCACGATTCCTCGCCGATGCGCCGGCGCATGTCGAACGACACCGTGATCTCGGTGCGCTACTGCGCGCTGCCCGAGGGCGGCTTCGTCGCCACCTACGAGGACATCACCGACCGCGAGCGCGCGATCGAAGAGCTGAGCGAGCAATACCGCCGCTTCGACGCGGCGCTGAACAACATGAGCCAGGGCCTGTGCATGCTCGATGCGAGCCTGCGCGTCATCGTCTGCAATCGCCGCTACATCGAGATGTATGGGCTGTCGCCCGATGTCGTGAAGCCCGGCGTCTCGATGCGCGAGATCATGGAGCATAGCTGCGACCTCGGCATCCATCCGAACACGACCGCCGCGAGGATCTATGCCGACTATGTCGAAAGGCTGCGCGAGGGCGAACACACGCTGCACCGTCACCTGAACGACGGCCGCATCATCAAGCTCAATCACAAGCGGATGGAGCACGGCGGCTGGGTTGTCACCTATGAGGACGTCACCGAGCGCCACAAGGCCCAGGCCCGCGTGGCGCACATGGCGCAGCACGATTCACTCACCGACCTGCCCAACCGCACGCTGTTCCGCGAGAAAATGGGCGAGGGACTGAACCAGGTCGCGATCGCCGGCGGAGCGATGGCCGTGCTGTGCTTCGACCTCGATAATTTCAAGACGGTCAACGACCGCCTCGGCCACGCCGCCGGCGATCGGCTTCTGCGCTGGGTCGCGTCACGGCTGAAGGAGAATGTCGGCGAGCATGACACCGTCGCCCGCCTCGGCGGCGACGAGTTCGCCGTTCTCCAGCGCGGACCGCAGCCGCAATCGGCGGAACGGCTCGCCCGCCGCCTGGTCGAGATCATCGGCCACCCGCCGCCGCTGGAAAGCCAGTCGATCCATGTCGGCGTTTCCGTCGGCATCGCGATCGCGCCCGATCACGGGCTCGATGCCGACGAGCTGATGAAATGCGCCGACCTTGCGCTGTACCAGGCCAAGGCCAAGGGGCGCGGCGCCTACCAGCTGTTCGAGCCCGAGATGGAGGAACAGGCGCGCGGCCGGCACGCGCTGGAGCACGATCTGCGTGGCGCGCTTGAGGCACGCGAATTTCACCTCGTGTTCCAGCCGCAGGTGCGGCTCGACACCACCGAGCTCACCGGTTTCGAGGCGCTGCTGCGCTGGAAACACCCCTCCCGCGGCTTGGTCTCGCCGGCCGAATTCATTCCTCTCGCGGAGGAGAACGGGCTGATCGTCCCGATCGGCGAATGGGTGCTGCGCACGGCCTGTGCGACCGCGGCGTCCTGGCCCGATGTCACCGTCGCGGTCAATTTGTCGCCGGTGCAGTTCCGCTCGCGCGGACTCGTGGCGATGGTCGCGAGCGCGCTTGCGGAAGCCGACCTGCCGCCGCAGCGGCTCGAGCTCGAGGTCACCGAGACCGCGCTGCTCGACGACAGCGAGGCGACGATCGAGATCCTGCACCAGCTCCGCGCGCTTGGCGTGCGTGTCAGCCTCGACGATTTCGGCGTCGGCTATTCCTCGCTGAGCTATTTGCGCAAGTTTCCGTTCGACCGCATCAAGATCGACCGTTCCTTCGTCGGCACGCTCGGCGAGAGCCCGGAGAGCGTCGCCATCGTTCGCACCATCGCCAGCCTCGGCTCCGTGCTCGGCGTCGAGACCACGGCGGAAGGTGTCGAGACCATCGAGCAGCTCGACTTCGTCCGCGAATGCGGCTGCACAGCAGTCCAGGGCTACTATTTCGGCAGGCCGTGCCCGGCAGCCGAGGTCGGACGCACGATCGAGCGACTGAGCGCGGTCAGACGCGTGGCGTGACGCTCCGCTTCACCGCGACGCTCTCTCTATCGTTACGCCCGACACGACCTCAGGCGATTGAGCGTGGCACGATCGGCCGATGCGAGCGCATTGCTCCACTCCCGTTCGGAGAGGTCTCCGACCAGGCTGGAAAGGCTGATGGCAAGTGCACGAAGCCGCGCATTCTCCTCAAGAAGCAAAAAAACGTCGTTCGACGGGGATTCATCGTCCGAAAAGCTAGCGCCTTCGCAGAGCTGCTGCGACAAGAGTTCGAAAGACTCGTCACGCACGGTATCTTCGGCAGTGGAAATCAGCTTCTGTCTCTTATGACGCATTAAATCTTCATCACTCATGGCAAATTCCCCAACTCAGGACATGCCTCCAACCGCATTTGGATACATCGATTGAGTCGGCGGCGGATTTGAGTCCGAAATGGGCTCACACGATGTACGCCTCGTGTCCCCCGGCGCCTCGCTTGCTTACTCGTTCGCTTCACCGGCGTCTTTCAGACCGGCTCGCAGTGCGGTCACGACGCGATGGGCCACGTCGATATCCCTGACCGACAATCCATCCGCAAGGCCGTTGACCCACGGGACCTGCAAGCGGCCGGCGGCGTCGTAGACCTGCCTGCCCTTGTCGGTGAGCACCACAAGCTGCGCCCGGCGATGATGCGGGTTGGTCTCGAAGACAACGAGACCATCACGCGCGAGGTCGTTGACGATGCGCTGCACGTTCTGGCGATTGGCGCCGAGATTGCGGGCGAGCCAGGCGACCGGCTCCGGGCGCTCGGCGTCGGCGATCGCCCCCAGGATCTGCCAGCGCGCACTGGTGAGGCCGAGCGACGTCACCAGCCGGTCGCCAGCGGTCAGAAGCAGGCTGTTGGCGCGGAACATGTCGAGGATGAGGCCGGTCAGCGCTTCGCCCGCCGGGGTCCGTTTGGTCTTGTTCATTTGGCACCATTGATCCGTATTGACATCATGATGTCGATTAGCTATATCCGGGACTGTCGAATTGACATTATGACACCAAATTGACCGGAGCAATGTCATGCCCCTCATGCGCCCCCTCGACCCTGCCTTCCCGATCGACCGTCAGATCGCGCTCGAAACCGGCCCCGTGGTGCTCGTGAACGTGTTCACGCTCGACGCCGAGGATGAGCAGAGCTTCCTCAAGACGTGGCAGGACGACGCCGCCTTCATGAAGCGCCAGCCCGGTTTCATCTCCACCCAGCTTCACCGCGCCGTCGGCGACAGCCCGGCCTATCTGAATTACGCGGTGTGGGAATCCAACGCGCATTTCCGCGCCGCTTTCACCCACCCGGAATTCCGCGCAAAGATCGCCGCCTACCCCGCATCCGCAGTCGCGAGCCCGCATCTGTTCCAGAAGGTCGCGGTGCCCGGTATTTGCGTGGGGTAGCTGCGCGCCTCCCACTCAGCTGTCATGCCCCGGCTTGACCGGGGCATCCAGTACGCCGCGGCCTCTCGGCTTAAACACAACTGTCTCTGGAATACTGGATCGCCCGATCAAGTCGGGCGATGACAGCGAGCATGCGGAAAGCCCCGCGCAGCTCGTCGTTATCCGACGAAGCAAGGGACGCAGCTCTATCCTGCCGCAGGCAGTGCGCTGTCCGGCGGCGTGCCCCATGGGCGGTCGGCTGAGGCGAGCCCGATCAGGCGGCCCTGGATGTAGTCGCAGCCCCAGTCGCGCAGCATGGCGGCGGCCTCTTCGTCCTGCACCCACTCGGCGACCGTCTTGATGTCGAGGCGGCGGGCGAGGTCGATCAGGGTCTGCACAAAGGCGCGGTCGTCGGCGGAACGGGTGATGTTCTGCACGAAGGCGCCGTCGATCTTGACGATGTCGACGCCGAGCTTGCGCAGGTTTCGGAACGAAGTGTAGCCAGCGCCGAAATCGTCGATGGCGATGCGGCTGCCGAAATTCTTCAGCCGCGTGACAAAGCCACGCACGTCATCGATGTCCTGGATCGCGACCGTCTCGGTGATCTCGACGATCAGCCGCTCGGCGACGCCGGGGTGGGCCAGCATCAGCGACTCAATTCCCGCCCACCAGTCCGGATCCATCGTCGTATCAGGCGAGATGTTGAGGCTGAGGCAGATGTCGGGCGCGGCGGCGAGCTCGGCGACCACGAGCTCGAGCACGCGGTGATCGACCAGGCGGATCAGGCCGAGCCGTTCGGCAACCGGCACGATGTCGGGTGCCAGCAGCACCTGGCCGTCGCCCTGGTCCATCCGCACCAGGCATTCGTGGAACGCGCAGTCGCGCGAGGCGGCCGCGACCACCGGCTCATAGGCGAGCTTGATGCGGCGCTCGTTCAGCGCGGTGACGATCTCGTCGGTGACACGGATGTTGACGCGGCGCTGTGCGTCGCGCGCGGCATCCGGGCGCCACGCCGCGAACGAACCGACGCGGCGTTGTTTTGCCGCGTCCAGCGTCTCATGGGCGCGATTGACGGCCTCGTCAGTGCTGCGGGCATAGCGCGGCACGCTAACCGCGCCGATCGACGCCGTGACCGAGACCGGGCCGGATTTGGTCGGCACCACCTCGTCGCGGATGCCGGCAAGGAAGCGCTCGGCGGCGACGTTCATGTCATCGACGGTGCAGTTCTTCAGAATCAGACCGAACTTGTTGCCGGAGAAACGGCCGAGCACGTCACCGCCGCGCAGGCGGGCGCGGATGCGCTTGGCCACGTCGAGGATCACGGCGTCCGCGACGTCGAAGCCGAAAGCGTCGTTGACGCGGGCGAGATGATCGATGCCGACCAGCATGAAGGCTGCGGTCGAGCGGAAGCGGGTCGTCTCCTCGATCGCCTCGGCCAGCGCCGCGATCAGGTGGGAACGATTGAGCTCGCCGGTCAGCGGATCGAGCCGAGCCAGCTTGGCCAATTCCTCGTCGCGGGCGTGGCGCTCATTGTTGATGCGGATGGAGCCGATCGCGCGCACCGGGCGGCCATCGGGGCCGGCGAACCAGCGGCCGGTCTCCTCGATCCAGACCACGGGATCGGCGGCGCTCATGCGCACGCCATATTCGACCCGGTAGGGCGCGCCGTCGGCGCCGTGCACCGGCGAGGTCTGCGCCAGCGCGGCGGTCCGCAGCGTCTGCGCGGGCTCGATCAGCTTGGCGAATTCGGCGCCGGTCGCGAGCCGCTCGGGCGGGATGCCGGGAAAGACGCTGGCGACCTGCTCACCCCACACGATGGAATCGCTGGCGATGTCCCAGGCGAAAACGGCCTGACCAAGAGCGGCCAGGATGTCGGAGGCTTGCGGCAATGCAGGGGTCAAAATCGCCTCGTTTCGGGACAGCAGGGAGTCCTGAGTCGGCACAGAATACGGCCAGATTCGACTCCGACTCTAGGCAAAGTTCATAAACAATTTGGAAACCATGTTTCGCAGGCCCGCGGAACCAAACCGGCCCGGCCGGCATAGGCCTTGCGAGTACATGACACGCACCGGCGCCAGCGTCTCGAAACGCGACAGGCCTCGCCGGATCAACGGTGATTGCGATGTTAAGTACTGATCGATCGGACTGCACGGACAACGGCACGGGCACGGCCCTGGTGCCGCTGCTGCCGACGTTGCAGTGGGTCCACAAGGCGCCGCTGCCCCGTCCCGATCCGAGCTTCGTCACCCAACTCATCGCCAATGCGGAGCACCTGCCCCAGGCCAGCCGGCTCCGCCGCGCCTCTTCCGAAGATGCGCAGACGGCCTATGGCGGCAAGCGCCCGCTTCCGAGCGTCACCGCGCGCACGCGGCAGGTGGTTTGAAGGATCAGCGCGGCGCGTCGGGAGACGGCGGCGTGCCGTTGCCCGGTTGCAAATCCGGCGAGGGAATTTCCGGCGAGGGCGGGTTCACGGGTTTCGGCGCGGGATGATCCTTCAGCACGGATTCGGCGACCGACTGCGCTGAAGGCGCGGGTGGCACCGCCGGCGCAGACACCGGCTCGAACTTGGGTTCGGGCGCCGCGTCGTCCGCTGCCGCTTCGGCCTGGCGCTTAGCCTTGCGCGGCGCCGGCACTGTCGTCTCCGCGACATAGGTGACGCGGCGGCGCGTGCGCTGGGCGATACCGCCGAGGAAGTCGGCCATCGCGAGCAGCACCAGCAGGAAATAGGTGGAGTTGCCGAACTTGGGCCACATCACGAATTCGGCCGCGGCGGCACCGAACACGATCAGCGACAGCAGATGATCCATCAGGAATTTCGAGCCGGGCCGCGCGCCTTTGACCACCTCTAACAGCAGCAACACGATACCGAGCGCGAGCATCACGTCGGCAAGCGTGACCGGCCAGGTCTCGCCCGTGATCATCGGCACCCTGAACAGCACGTCCGTAAAGGACACGGACGGCATCAGGAAGGCGATGATGTTGTAGACCGCGAGCGGGATCAGGAGCAGCGGGAAACCGACCATCGGCGAAATGCCTTCTCGATCAAGATATCCGGACAGGACAATGCGGCCGCGAAGCATTAGCTCCGCCGCCGTCATTGTCATATCTCATTGGGTGGCCGAAATCAGGCAGGCGAAATGATCCTGCCCGGAGAAAGGTCCTAAATTCAGGACTCTTTCTTCTTCAGGACCTGACGGCCCTTGTACATGCCGGTCTTGAGGTCGAGATGGTGCGGACGACGGAGCTCGCCGGAGTCCTTGTCTTCCGCATAGGTCGGCTTCTTGATGGCGTCTGCCGAGCGGCGCATGCCACGACGCGACGGCGAGGTTTTTCTTCTCGGAACGGCCATTTCAATATCCTCTAGGGATTGGTGTTGTCAGGGCATCGTCCGCGAGGGGACGGCTCAGCACCCGCAAACCGAGGCGAGCTGAATGCCGATCAAGGCCGGGCTTATAGAGGAAGGCTGGCCGTAAATCTAGGCTTTTGGACCGGAAAATACGTCCGAAAAGGGCCCAAAATCAGCGATTTTCCCGCCAGCAGGTCAAAAGCGAGTTCGCCTGCGCCCTCGCCACATAGGTCCCCGCCAGCCGCCGGACGCCAGGCCCGGGGGTCCGGGCGCTCCGTTTGACCGGATTGGGCAGGATCGAGGCCAGAAGTGCCGCCTCCCGAGGCGAGAGGTTGGCCGCCGATTTGCCGAAGGCATAGGCGCTGGCCGTCTCGACCCCGAACTGGCCCTGGGGACCGAGCTCGGCGATGTTGAGGTAAATCTCGAGGATTCGCGCCTTGGGCAGGACGAGATCGATCCACAGCGCCAGCGGGAATTCCAGCGCCTTGCGGACGAAATCCCGCCCCTGCCAGAGGAACAGGTTTTTTGCCACCTGCTGGGTGATGGTGGAGGCGCCCCGGAAGGGCGTACCGTCCTCCTTCGCATCGTCGATCGCCTCGCGCAGCGCGCCCCAGTCGATGCCATGATGCTTGCAGAAATGGGCGTCCTCGGCCGCCACCACCGATCGCAGCAGTGAGGGCGACATCGCGGCCAGATCAATCCACTCCCGATGCATCGGCGCACCCCGGAGCGACCGCCAGGCCATCAGCGTCGAAACGGGATGGCCGGTGCGGTAGAACGGCGCGATCACGTAGGGCGCGAGAGCCACGACCACGAGCGCTACCAGCAGGGTCTTGACGATGCGCAAATCGACCTTTCCGGCGCAAAATGAAACGCGGCCACGGATCCCGCCATTAAGTCTGTGATAATTCTGGCCTTTTCCAGCACTTTTTAGGCCTTCCAAACGATTGACTGAGGCGGGCGCATAAAGGATTGTCCCGCCGAATTTTAGTTCTGGAGCCCTTCTTGATGACCGGCACGTCCCCGTCCGATTTCGCCAAACGCCTGGACAAGACCGCTGATGACACCGAAGCCCTGCTTGGACGCCTGCTGGCGGACGACATCCTGCACGATGAGATCGCCCGTCCCAAGCGACTGATGGACGCAATGCGCTATTCGAGCCTGAACGGTGGCAAGCGCCTGCGGCCGTTCCTGGTGGTCGAGAGCGCCGCCGTATTCGGCGTTCCCCGCGAAGCGGCGCTGCTCGTGGGCGCCGCGCTCGAATGCATCCACTGCTACTCGCTGATCCATGACGACCTGCCGGCGATGGACAATTCGGACCTGCGCCGCGGCCGCCCCACTCTGCACAAGAAGACCGATGACGCGACCGCGATCCTCGCCGGCGACGGCCTGTTGACGCTCGCCTTCGACATCGTCACCCGCGATGAGATCCACCGCGACGCCAATGTGCGCCTCCTGCTGACGCGCGCGCTGGCGCGCTGCGCCGGCATCGGCGGCATGGTCGGCGGCCAGATTCTCGATCTCGCCGGCGAAGGCCGTTTTGGCGGCAACGAGCCGATCGATGTCGCCCGCATTCAGCAGATGAAGACCGGTGCGCTGCTGCGCTACGGCTGCATCGCCGGCGCGATTCTCGGCCAGGCCTCGCAAAAGGAATATCAGGCGCTCGACGATTACGGCCGCGCGCTCGGCGAAGCCTTCCAGATCGCCGACGATCTGCTCGACGTCGAGGGTGATGCGGCGGCCCTCGGCAAGCCGGCCGGCGCCGATGCCGCACTCGGCAAGACCACCTTCGTCACCCAGCTCGGCATCGAAGGCGCCAAGCAGCGCGTGCGCGACCTGCTCGCGCGGGCCGACGGCGCCGTGTCGATCTTCGGCGACCGCGCCGCCGTGCTGCAAGCCGCCGCGCGCTTCGTCGCCGAGCGGAAGAACTGATGTAGTGCACGATCTTCACCTCGCCCCGCTTGCGGGGAGAGGTCGATATTCAGGCGCAGCTTGAATATCGGGTGAGGGGGAGCCTCCGCGAATCCAGCTCTCACCGTCCTTGCGGAGGCGCCCCCTCACCCCGACCCTTTCCCCACAAGCGGGGCGAGGGAGCAGGCCGCCGCTGCGGCGACAACGAGAGTTGAGCGAGAGGGCTGGAGCCATCATGGCCACCGACAAAGACGATCCCGTCCTCGTCCGCTTCCGCAAGATGTCGCGGCCGATGCGGCTGATTTACGCGCGGCCGCGCACCTTTATCGCACTCGCTGCCGGCATCCTGGTCTGCTTGCTGCTGCCGGGATCGCACCGGCTGGTGACGCGGCTGCTGTTCGGCTGGGATGCGTTGATCGCGGTTTATCTCGTGCTGGTCTACGCGATGATGCTGTGCAACGACCAGCAGCACATCCGCCGCAGTGCCGCAATGCAGGACGACGGCCGCTTCGTGATCCTGCTGGTGACGGCGATCGGCGCCTTCGCCAGCATCGCAGCGATCATGTCTGAGCTCGGCACGCCGCATCGCGGGGCGTGGGAGTTGACCATCGCGATCGCCACCATCGCGCTGTCATGGGCCGCCGTGCACACGACCTTCGCGCTGCATTACGCCCATGATTATTACCGGCACCCGCCGGGCGGATTGCAATTTCCGAGCGGCGATAAGGAAGATCACGCCGATTATTGGGACTTCGTCTATTTCTCGTTCGTGATCGGCATGACCGCGCAGGTCTCCGACGTCGGCATCACCGACAAGACCATCCGCCGCACCGCGACCGCGCATGGCATCGTGTCGTTCATCTACAACACGGCGCTGCTGGCGCTGACAGTGAACATCGCGGCAAGCGCGATCTCGAACTGACGTCATCCCGGCAAGTGCCGAGACGACGGCGTCGATGGCGCGGTCCTAGTTGCACACCTCGGCATTGGCGTCGTTGCCGGGGCCGCCGCCGCCGCGATATTCGAGATGACAGCCGCGGTTGACCGGACGGCAGCTGCCGCCATTGCAGAAAATCTGCCCGCCACCCGAGGCGCGGCCGGCGCTCGCGGCAGCCGCAATGCCCGCTGCGGCACCATCGCCGCCCGCCGCGCCACCGGCCTGACGGCGCTGCCGTGCGGGACGCTCATCGCCGTCGTCGCGCTTGGCGGTTGCGCGCTTGGCCGTCGCAGGCTTGGCGATGTGCTGCTTCTCGCACGCATTGTCGTCGTTGATCGCATAGCCCTCACGGCAAACGATCTTCGTGCACGTGTCGCCGTCGGCCTTGAAGCCGTGCTCGCAGACCAGCGGGCAGACGCGCGACGGCTTTGACTTGACGGTATCGAGCGCATCGGTGCTCGCCACTTTCACGTCGAGCCTGGTGCCGGCGTAACGGTTGAACTGCGACAGCGAGCGCCGCGAAGTTGTATTCCAGTTGCCATCGGCCTGCCCGGAGAAACAGCCGACGCGGCCGAGCTCGGTCTGCACCAAGCGGCTGAGGTCGACCGGCGTGGTCGTCGACGTCAGTGAAGCGACGCTGGTGCCGGCGGGGCTCGCCGTGCTGGCGGGTGCAGCACCTGGCGCCGCGGCGGCGAGGTTGACGCGCTGCTGCTCGGCCGCGGCTGCCTGCTGCTGCACCTGCTCCTTGGCCTTCTGCGCGGCGAGCTGCGCCTGCTCGGCGGCCTTCGCATCAGCCGCGGCCTTGGCCTGCGCATCCTTCTGCGCGCCGAGGGCGGCAAGACGATCGCGTTCGGCCTCGGCCTGCTTCGCCTTCTCGGTGGCCGCCGCATGGGCCTGCTCGGCACCGATTTTGTCGACCTGAAGCTTGGCGAGATTCGCATAGAAGCCGTCAGGATGCTGGGCCAGGAATGCCTCCCAGGCCGGCCTGTTGCCAACCTGGAGCGCGAGCTCGTAGTCGCGGCGGATATCGGCCGCCTGCGGGTTCGCCACCGGCGCCACCGGAGCGGCCGCGACCACCTTAACCGGCACCAGCGGCACGTCCTCGCCGCCGAGCGAGCCGTACACGAACGGCTCCTGCTTGTTGCCGGTCGATTTGAGCACGTCGTCGCGCACGAAGCCGAAGGCGCGGCGGACGTCGAGGCCCGGCGTCGTCAGATGCTTCGACAGTGCCATAGTAAAGGGGCTGTTGGCGCCGTCGCCGTCCTGCGCCGTGAAGCCGGCCTTGGCCGAATACGCGATCAGCGTGTTGGGGCTGTTCGGCTCGACCTGGGCCAAGCCGCGGCCGATGCCGCGCGAGACAACCGTGCGCTTCATGGTCTTGCCGAACGGATTATCGCGGCAGGCGTCGAGGATCACCAGGCGAAGCTGCTTGGCGGGCTCGACCGTGACCAGGACGCGGTCGAGCGACAGCCCCTGGTCGTAGACATCGGTGTCGCGTTCGAGCTTGGCGTCAACAGGGATCAGATAGTTCGAGCCTTCGACCTCGATGCCGTGGCCGGCATAGTAGATCACGGCGATGTCGGCATCGCGCGTCGCATCGGCAAAATCGCGCAGCACGCGCCGCGTCTCCAACGCGGACAGATCATGCCGGGACTCCACAATTTCGAAGCTGGCGTCCTTCAGCGTCTTGGCCATCACTGCACCGTCATTGACGGGGTTCGCGAGCGACGGCGCGTACTGATACGACGAGTTGGCAAGGACCAGCGCCACGCGCTTTCCGGCGAGAGCGGGCGCAGCGCCGAACAAGAGAGCCAGAAAAAGCGGACAAAGTCCGAGCAGGCTACGCATGACAGAACTTCCAGAGATCGGGAGCAATTCGGTCGCCCTTTGGGGATTGCCTTAGCAGAATCCGCCATCGCATTTGTGATGGAGATCACGAAGACGATGCCGGCAAACTGCCAAGGAACTCTTTAGTCTCGCCGGAGCGATAGCGGTTCGCTGGCGCAGGCCAAGTATGCGCTCAGTCACCCCCGATGTGTCCCCGGTATTGCGGCAGCTCGTCCGTGATCTCATGCCAGGGCGCTTTCGAGCCCACGAAGATGTGGGCGCTCGGCCGAATCGAGGGGGCGTCAACCAGGGTTCCCATGGCGACATGGACCCATTTTCCCTCGCGCACCCGGGAATAAAGCAACGAGCCGCAGCGGGCGCAGTGCGCGTCGTGGGTTGTGTCGTCGCCATAGATCAGGCGCTGGTCCTCGCCACGGACGATGCGGAGCTTGTCCTGCACGATCCCGGCGAACGGCTTGAAGGCGGAGCCGGTGGTGCGGCGGCAGTTCGAACAGTGGCAGTTCAGCGCGTAAGAGAACGCGTCCGCGACCTCGTAGCGCACCGCACGGCAATAGCATTCGCCGGTGAGGATACGAGCGTTCGAATTTTCTGATCCGGTCATTCCAGCGTCCTCGCGCAATTGACGCAGACACCCATAGCGCATTTTGATGCGTACGACTAAGTTCGCCCCGAGCCATCATTCAAAGGGGTGACCCATGAGCCAGAACCGTTCGAGCGTCGAAGCCGTCGTGCAATCCTATTTCGACGGACTTTACGAAGGCGATGCCGAAAAACTCGGCGCCATCTTCCATCCCTCCGCCGATTTGCGCTGGGTCGAGAAGGGCGAGCTTCAGGTGCTGACCGTCCCCGACTGGCTCGACCGCGTCCGCAAGCGCCCTTCCGGCAAGGCCGAAGGCAAGCCGCGCGAGGATTTCATCGTCACCATGGACCGCTCGGATGACAAGACCGCCTTCATCAAGGTCAGGTGCCAGCTGCCGCCGCGCTTTTTCACGGACTACCTGGTGGCGATGAAGCTCGCCGACGGCTGGCAGATCGTGTCGAAATCGTACCGGTATGACCTGAGGGAGTGAGGGCACCCTCGCACTGCCCGAAATCCGGCACACTCGCCCCGCATTCTCCGTCATTGCGAGCGCAGCGAAGCAATCCAGTCTGTCTCCGCGGAAAGATTCTGGATTGCTTCGCTGCGCTCGCAATGACGATGTCTGAAAGTCCCTTATGCCTCTCGACCGCCGCTCCCTGCTCGCCTCGCTCGCCTGGATCGCCGCCTCTCCCGCGCTCGCCACAGACGCGCCACCCGAGCTCGAATCCTACGAGCGCGAAACCGGCGGGCGGATCGGGGTCTATGCCGAGAACCTCGCGACTGGTGCGAAGCTCGCATGGCGCGCCGACGAGCGCTTCGTCATGTGCTCGACGTTCAAGGCTTCGCTCGCGGCCTGCGTGCTGGCGCGGGCCGATCGCGGCGAGGAGCAGCTTGCGGCCATGATCCCCTACGGCAAGGCCGACCTGCTCGACTACGCACCTGTCGCCAAACAAAATCTCGCCGCCGGCGCGATGTCGGTCACCGACATGTGCAAGGCGATTGTCGAGCTCAGCGACAACACCTGCGCCAACCTGCTCTTGGCGCGGATCGGCGGCCCCGCCGCGCTCACGGCCTTCTGGCGATCGCTCGGCGACACCACCTCGCGGCTCGACCACAACGAGCCCGAGCTCAACCGCTCACCGCCCGGCGATCCCCGGGACACCACGACGCCGGCGGCGATGGCCGGCAATCTGAAGCGGCTGGTGGTCGGCGAAGCATTGTCGCCGGCCTCGCGGACCCAGCTCACCGAATGGATTGTGGGCTGCAAGACCGGCGCCAACCGGCTGCGCGGCGGCCTGCCGGCAGGCTGGAAGATCGGCGACAAGACCGGCAACAACGGCAAGGATGCGTCGGGCGATATCGCGGTCGTCTGGCCCAAGCTCGACAGTAAGCCAGATGTACCAATCCTGATCGCGGCCTACACCCAGGGCGGCAGGCCCAACGCCGCGCAGATCGAAGCCGTGTTCGCGCGCGTCGGACGCATGGTGGCCGAACGGCTGGCGTGAGCCGCGACGCATTGACCTTTTGGCCGCTTCCGGGCCAAGACAGGCCATGATCGCAGCGAAATTTCAGACCTTTCTCATCCTGCTCACGGTGCTGGCCGGCACCGCGCTGGTCGCCCGCCGCTTCAACATCGCGCCCGCCATTCTCCTGATGCTCTCAGGCGTCGGCCTCGCCTTCGTGCCGGGCATGCCGCCGGTGGAACTGCCACCGGAACTGGTGCTGCTGATGGTGCTGCCGCCGCTGATCTACTCGGCGAGCGTCGCCATGAGCTGGCGCGAGTTCAGGAACAATCTGCGGCCGATCGTGCTGCTCGCGGTCGGCGCGGTGATCTTCACCGCGGCGCTGGTAGCTACTGCCACGCATTATGTGATCGGCCTGCCCTGGACCATCGGATTCCTGCTGGGCGCCATCGTCGCGCCGCCCGACGTGGTGGCGCCGCTCGCGATCGCGCGCCGTCTGAACATACCGCGCCGGCTCCTGGTCATCCTCGAGGGCGAGGGACTCGCGAACGACGCGACCGCCCTGATCCTCTACCGCTTCGCGCTTGCGGCCATCATGGTCGGCCATTTCTCACTGCCGCTGGCGGCCGGCGAGTTTGTCCTCATCGTCGCCAGCGAGATCGCCTTTGGCATCGGCATTGGCTGGCTCTCCCTTCGCTTCCGCAAATGGTCCAGGGATCCGCAGGTCGAGCTGACGCTGTCGCTGATCACGCCCTACGTGTCCTACTGGCTGCCCGAGCATCTCGGCGGCTCCGGCGTGATCGCGACCGTGGCCTGCGGCCTCTATGTGAGCTGGAACGGGCCGCTGCTGATCTCGGCGTCGACCCGCCTGCAAGGCATCTTCTTCTGGGATCTCATCATCTATCTGATCGAGGGCCTGCTGTTCCTGCTCACCGGATTCCAGATGCGGGCACTCTACGAGAAGTCGAAGGCGTTTCCGCTCGACGATATCATGATCGCGACCGCGGTGGTTTTGACGGTCATCGTCATCGCACGCTTCGTCTGGCTGTATCCTGCGATCTATCTGCCGCGGATATTGAGCAAGAGCCTGCGCAAGCGCGACCCATCGCCGCCATGGCAATGGCCGTTCGTGCTCGCCTTCACCGGCGTGCGCGGCGCGGTGTCGCTGGCGGCCGCGCTGGCGCTGCCGTTCACGTTGCCGGGCGGCGAGGCCTTCCCGTATCGCGACCTGATCCTGTTCGTCGCCTTCGGAGTCATCTTCGTGACGCTGATCGGCGTCGGCCTGACGCTGCCGCCGGTGGTGCGCTGGCTCGGTGTCGCCGAGGCCGGCCGCAACGAGCATGTCGCCGAGCACGAGGCCGAGATCTCGGCACGCCGCCAGGCGCTCGAGGCGGCGCTGAAGTCGCTCGACGCAATGACCGAGGAAAAGGATGTGTCGGACGAGGTGATGCGGCTCCTGCGCGCGCGTCACGAGATTCGTGTCAACCAGCTTCCGGATTCACTCGACCCCAACCATCACGACGTCTCCGCCGCCGGCACCGCCCTGACCCGCGACCTGATCGTCGCCGAGCGAAAGTTCATCCACGACCTCCTGCGCGACGGCCAGATCACCGACGAGACGCGGCGCCGGATCGAGCGCGACCTGGACCTGGAAGAGGCAAGCCTTGCGAACAGGGAGTATCGGGGGGTGCCGTTGTAGCCTTTTCGTCATTGCGAGCGAAGCGAAGCAATCCGGACTGCTGCCGTGGAAAGACTCTGGATTGCTTCGCTTCGCTCGCAATGACGGCAGCACCAACTATCGCCTCTCGCAAAATTCCCCGACCCCCGCCGCAACGGCGCCCGCAATCATCTCCTGCCGCTCCGACGAGTTCATCTCCATCTCCTCGTCGCGGTTGATGATCGAGCCGGCCTCGAGCAGCACGGCCGCGCTTCTCGCTCGCGACAGCACGACGAGCCCGTCATAGCGGTAGACGCCGACATCCTTGTCGAGCAGCTGGCGTCGGTAGCGGCCCATCACCGGCAGGGTGTATTGGCTGGCATAGTGCAGCCCCTGCTCCTTCAACTGCCTGCCGATCATCCGGGCCAGCTTCAGGCTGCTGGTGAAGCGTGGATTGCGCTCGGACACGAACAGCGAGTGACCCGAAAAACGGTCGCTAAAATAGCTCTTTGCGCCGTCGAATTCCCAGGTCTCGAGCAGCTTGTCCGGCACTGAGTCGTGATGGATCGACAGCACGAGATCGGCCCGGCCGTCATTCGCGGCACTGACGCGCTTGAACAGGCTCGGCCGCGCCTTGCCGTCCGTGACGAGCAGCCGGGTTGCGGTAAAGCCTTCGGATTTGAGTTTTGCCGTGACCAGCCTTGCGAGCCGGAAGTTGAAGCCGAACTCCGGATCATTGCGCGCGCTCAACGCGCCGTAGGAGTCCGGGGTGTGCCCGACGTCGACGACGATCCGAAATTTTCGCGGCTCGCATTTCTCCGGTGCGGGCGACGGCTTAGGTCTGGCTTTCGCAACCTTTCGGGCCGGGGCAGCACGGCCCGCGTCGATCGACGGAAGCAACATTGCGACCAGCGACACGAGGAGAATTGTGACGATGCCTCGTCCTAACGACAAGTCCTACTCCGCTGCCGCGATCCGCGGCCTCCCGACGAAGTCGGCGACGTCGCCGAAGCGCTGCACGACGATCGCAACAACTCGCCCATTCCCGTCCCCAAGCCGGACTCGGTCAGGAACTTGTTGTCCTCGGCGCGGAGCATGGCGGATCCTCCCGATTTGATTTTCGGGAAGATTGGCGCGGACGCGGGAAGACGTCAACGCAAGCACGGCTTCGTGAAGTGGGTTGGCGCAGCGTAATCGCCGCCTTTATCGCAGGCCGAAGGGGGCAGATCTTAGGGCTCCTATCCGCCCCCATCGCAATTACCTGACGGTGACGGCGACTGTGTATACCTTGCCATTATCCGGGTCGGTAGGGTCCGCCGTCACGCGCCGATACGTGAAGGAGTCTTCACCGACATAACCCTTCTTGGATTGGTACACCACGCTGGTCAGCCGCACGGTCTTGGCCTCTCCGCTTCTCAATTTGCGTTGCCCGGTGCTCGCTCGCGTCGTCACGGCACCGCTCTTCGGCGGAGTCACGACTTCAATGCTGACGGGCCAGACCTTGCCACTGCTGTCGACGCGCCAGTGTCCGCCGCATTTGCAGATTTCCTTTGCCTCGCCCGATTTCACGACGAGCGACGTGTTCCCCCCGCCCGCATGTGCGCCACAGAGGATTCCGAAGAACAGGACGAGCCCCGCGGTGATTTTGATCAAGAGGGCCGACGGTAGGCGTACCGGGTAGGTTGTCATTTCATAAGTCTCCAATGAAAAAATCTTAGAGTTATTGTATGGGATTGTTCCGGCTGGCGAGGCCGATGCACTCGTGCCCGGCTATCTCAAGGTTCTCGCGACTCGAAATCCAACGTTGCTCACGCGTCCTTCGGACTGCACGCCGTAACGGCTCCCCGCTTCGACTGCATCCGCCTTGCTGACCCAGGAGCCTCCCCTGAGGACACGCTGCTCGCATCGGCCTTTCAGCCAAGGACTCCCGTCCACAGGCGCGCCCTCATAAGTGTCGTTGACGCAATCCTCGACCCATTCCCAGATATTGCCGTGCACCTGATAGAGGCCCCACGGATTCGGCTGGAAGGAATCGACAGGAGCCGTCTTTTGCCCGGAGGCACCCTTTGCATTCTTGTCCTGGCTGGCCCTGTCATCGTAGTTGGCCTGGCCCCGAGACACGGAGACTCCCCACCAGAACGATGACGTCGTTCCCGCGCGCGTCACATATTCCCGCTCGGCTTCGCTCAGGAGGCGGTACGTCTTGCCGGTGCGGGCCGACAACCAGGCTGCATAGCTCTTGGCATCCGACCAGGAAATGTTGATCGCCGGTCGTCTCCCGCGGCCCCAACCGTTGTCCCAGGGCTTGTACCCATTGCATCCCCCATCGGCGACGCAGGCGTCCCATTCCGCAAACGTGACAGCGTAACGGCCAACCGCGAATGAATGGGCGAACGTCACCTTGTGGCGAGACGATTCCGCGGTGCGTTTCGATGCACTCTCCGACGTCCCCATCATGAACGCGCCCGGCGGGACCACAACCATCTCCGGACACTTTTCACATTCCTTGAAGCTGGCCTTCTGCTTCAGAGCCGCCTCTTCCGAATCGGACAACACCTTGATGCCGATCGCAGTCAGTCCTTCGCGCTGCGGGGTCGTGTCTGGAGCCGGAAGCGTGGCGTTGGTGGAGGCCATCTGCACCGCCTGTAACGCCTTGAACCGTTCGCGCACCTCTGCGGAGCGCGCGCTTTCGGGAAATTTGCTCAGAAACTCTTCGAACATCGCCGGCGAGCGCCCATCCTTTATCGCGTTCCAGACGATCTCGTCGGTTGCGGGCGGGGGCGGAGGAGGTGCCGTTGTCGCCGCGCGTTCCTTCTTCAGCTCGTCACGACGCGACAGTGCGGCGGAGAGGTGCGAACTGTTCGAATATTTGACGGAATACTCCTCGAAGATCGCGGGGTCGTGCGACTCCTTGATCGCGTTCCAGACGATCTCATCTGCAGGCGGAGGTGGCGGCGCTTGAGCAGCAGCGATCTCCTTCCGCAGGTCATCCCCTCGCTGTCGTGCGGCCGCGATGTGCGGGCTCGCCGCGTATTTACTCACGAACTCATCGAAGATCGCGGGATCGCGCGATCCCTTGATCGCGGCCCAGACGATGTCCTCGGCGGCGGGAGGTGGCGGAGCTTGCGCGGCGGCAATCTGCTTTTTCAGCTCATCCCTGCGCCTCTGGGCGTCCGCCAGATGCGGGCTTGCCGGAAACTTGCTGGCGAAATCATCGAAGATTGCCGGATACGTCGAGCCTTTGATGGCATCCCAGACGACCTCGTCGGCGGTCGGAGGCGGTGGAACGCGGGCGGCAGCGGCGGCGATCTGCTTTTGCAGCTCGTCGGCGCGCGATTGCGCCTCGGCGCGATGCTTGCTGGCCGGAAACTTGCTGAGGAAATCATCGAAGATTGCGGGATAGTTCGAATCCCTGATCGCCGTCCAGACGATTTCGTCGGCGGTCGGCGGCGGGGGTATGCGCGCGGCAGCCGCAGCTTGCGCCTGCTTGAGCTCATCACGCCGTGATTCGGCCGCCTTCAGATGTGGCGTCGTCGGAAACTTCGCGATGAAATCCTCGAACACGCCCGGATAAGCCGAATCCTTCACGGCGTTCCAGACGATGTCATCCGTCGTTGGCGGTGGCGGCAGTTTCGGTGCATCGACGATCGAGATGACAGAGCCGCCCAATGATCCGTAGACGAACGGCTCCTGGTGACGATTGGTGACCTTCAGCACTTCGTCGCGAACTCGGCCGAACGCAATCCTCAAGTCCAAGCCGGGAGCGGCGATGTTGTGCAGCAGCGCGGCCGTGAAAGGACTGTTTTTGGCATCGCCGTCCAGCGCAACCGATCCGGCCTTGGCCGCGAAGGCAATCAGCGTATCGGATATCGCCGGCTCGACCTTGGCCAACCCGCGACCGATCGATCGGGACGCTATGGTTCGCTTCATGGTCTTCAAGAACGGGTTGTCCCGGCACGCATCCAGGATGACGAGGCGAAGCCGCCTGGTGGGCTCGATTGATTTCAGAATGCGATCGAGGGAAATGGCTTCATCCTCAATGTCGAAATCGCGGGACAACTTCGCGTCGACGGGGATGACGTAGTTTGCACCATCGACCTCGATGCCATGGCCGGCGAAATAGACGACGGCCACGTCGGCATCGCTTGCCATCTCGGCGAAATCGCTGATCGCGCGCCGCATGTCTGAAATACCAAGATCACGGCGAGCATCGACCGCGGAGAATCCTGCAGATCTGAACAGGGAGGCAATCTCGGCGGCGTCATTCCGGGGATTCGGAAGGCTCGGGACATTCCGGTACGACGAATTGCCAATCACCAGGGCGACGCGCTTCTCGGCCAGCGCCTGACCCGCGAACCCGTAAAAAACGAGCGCAAGAATGGTAGCCGCCACCCAGCGCATAATTCCCCCCAAATCGCCCTTTGCGAGTATATCGCTGGTTGTAGCCCCTGCAAGCAGCACCGCGAGCCCACATCATTCGACGGGGGCGATCCCAAGTCCGTGATTCAGGTCACTGAGCGATTGGCGACGGTGGCCGTTTAAATCGGCCGCTCCCCCTTCACCGTGACCCGCGTGCCCGAGCGCGTGTGCGGCCAGTAGTCCCACATCGCGCGGTGCTGGGTGCAGCGGTTGTCCCAGAACGCGATGGCGTTCTCGGTCCAGCGGAAGCGGCACTGAAACAGCGGGTTCTCGGCGTGCTGGTAGAGATAGGCGAGCATCGCATCGCTCTCGTCGCGCGGGATGCCGTTGATGTGGCGGGTGAAGCCGCGGTTGACGTAGAGCGCCTTCCTCCCCGTCACCGGGTGCGTGCGCACCACCGGATGCTCGGCGCTCGGATAGGACGGACGATCGGCGACGCCGTAATTGGCGTAAAGCCCGCGATAGATCGGCTCGCCGTCATGCAGCGCGGTCAGCCCGTCGAGATACGCCTTCATCCGATCCGACAGCGCCTCATAGGCCGCGTACATGTTGGCGAACAGCGTGTCGCCGCCGCGCGGCGGGCACTGCTTGATGTAGAGGATCGAGCCCATCGGCGGCTCGAGATCGCAGGACACGTCCGAATGCCAGCCCTCGCCGTTCGCCCGCGGCGAGTTCTTGTCGGCGTAGATCTTCATCAGCGCCGGATCTTCGTCCTCGTGAGGTGCTGCGGGATGGAAATGCAGATCGCCGAACTTGCGGCCGAACGCGAGATGCTGTTTTGGCGTGATGTTTTGATCGCGGAAGAAGATGACGAGGTTTTCGGCGAGCGCGCGGTGGATCTCGTCCATCTGCCGGTTGGAGCGGGCATCGCCATCGACGAGGCTGCCGAGGTCGACGCCGGATATTTCCGCGCCGATGATGGGGGTGAGCTTTTCGACCGCGATGGTCTCGTAAGCCGCGCCGTCTTCGGCCGTGTGGCGATAGCGCGGACCCTGCTTGCCGGATAGCGAGCTCATGGGTGTTACTCCCAATCATTGTTGATTGGGGACATCGTAGCCCGGACGCAGCGAAGCGCAATCCGGGAACGGTCGTTCCGCGGTGGGCAGCGCCCCGGATTTCACGGTCGCGCAAAAAATAAGGCGGGTTACGCTTGCGCTAACCCGCCTTACAATTTCAATGTTGAGTGGGCGCTTACTCCGCTGCGGTCACCGGCACCTTGGCGCCCTGGCCGTAGCGCTGGTCGATATAGTCGATCACCAGCGCCTTGAAGTCGGCGGAGATGGTCGGGCCGCGCAGCGTGCGGAATTTCTTGCCGTCGACGAAGACGGGCGCGGCCGGGGCTTCGCCGGTGCCCGGCAGCGAGATGCCGATATTGGCGTGCTTGGATTCGCCGGGGCCGTTGACGATGCAGCCCATCACCGCGACGTTGAGCTCTTCGACGCCCGGATATTTCGTCTTCCAGCCCGGCATCTCGTCGCGGATGAACGCCTGGATCGAGCTCGCCAGCTCCTGGAACGTGGTCGATGTGGTGCGGCCGCAGCCGGGGCACGCCGCAACCAGCGGCACGAAGGTGCGGAAGCCCATGGTCTGCAGCAATTCCTGGCCGACCTGCACTTCGCGGGTGCGGTCGCCGCCGGGCTCCGGCGTCAGCGAGATGCGGATGGTGTCGCCGATGCCCTGCTGAAGCAGGATGCCGAGCGCGGCCGACGAGGCCACGATGCCCTTGGTGCCCATGCCGGCCTCGGTGAGACCGAGATGGATGGCGTAATCGGAACGCGCCGCGAGATCCTGATAGACCGCGATCAGATCCTGCACCGCCGACACCTTTGCGGACAGGATGATGCGATCCTTGGGCATGCCGAGCTCTTCGGCGCGCGCGGCCGAGAGCAGCGCCGACTGCACCATGGCCTCGCGCGTCACCGCGCGCACGTCGCGCGGATTGGCGGACGCGGCGTTCTCGTCCATCAGCTTGGTCAGCAACTCTTGGTCGAGCGAACCCCAATTGGCGCCGATGCGGACCGGCTTGCCGTTCTTGTTCGCGATCTCGATGATGTCGGCGAACTGGGTGTCGCGCTTGTCCTTGAAGCCGACATTGCCGGGATTGATGCGATATTTCGCGAGCGCCTCGGCGCAGGCCGGATAGGCCGCGAGCAGCTTGTGACCGATATAATGGAAGTCGCCGATCAGCGGCGTGGTGATGCCGCGCTTGGCGAGGCCGTCGCGGATATGCGGAACGGCAGCAGCGGCCTCCTCGCGGTCCACGGTGATGCGGACCATTTCGGAGCCGGCGCGCGCAAGCGCTGCGACCTGGGCGATGGTGCCGTCGATGTCGGCGGTGTCGGTATTGGTCATCGACTGCACGACGATCGGCGCACCGCCGCCAACGGCGACGTCGCCGACCTTGACCTGGGTGGTCCGGTGCCGGGGCGCCGGGCCCGCGATGTCGGAATCAATGGGGTTTTCGAGCTTGTTCATGGGGTCCAAATATCAGGTTTTGGTGACGTTGAGCAATGCATCGCGCGGCGCCGCAGCCGTTGAGCTGGGACGGTTAACCAGAAAAAGCCCAGCAATTACAAGGATCGCAGCGGCCCCGAATGTCAGGCTCAAGGTGTCGTGCATGATGAAATAGCTACCCACCACGCCAAACAAAGGGGTGATGAAGGTAAAAGCCGACAATTTGCTGGCCGAATAGGTCTTCACCAGCGCGAACCAAAGCGTGAACGTGGTTCCAACCACCCAGATCGCCTGGAAGGCCATCAGGCTGAGCGACAGCGGCGACGGGGTCCGGGTGATGGTCTCCCCAAACAGCCAGGCGGCGGTGCCCAGGATCGGGATCGAGGTCGCGACCTGATAGCCGAGTGCCTTTTCCGGCGCCGCGAAGCGCAGCCGGGTGCCCTTGGCGACCAGTGTGGTCGCCGCCCAAAGCCCTGCGCCGGCCACGATCAGGAGGTCGCCGAGCAGGATGTGCGAATCCACATTGGGCTGCGGCACGCCGATCGCGAGCGCAACTCCGGCAAAGCTCACAGCCAGCCCCAGCCATTGGGTGCCCCCGAGCCGCTCGCCGAGCACCTGGTAGGACCCGAGCGCGACGAAGAACGGCGCCGTGTAGAGGAACACCACCGCGCGCGAGGCCGAGGTCAGGCGCAGGCCCTGGAAAATCAGCACGAACTCGACGCCGAACATCAGCCCGGCGACCAGGCCGGCCTTCCACGTGCCGTCGCGCTCGAAGAATTTGACGCCGCGCAAGCTGCCGACGATGAACAGCACGGGCAACGCACCCATCGAGCGGATCATCGCCTGGAGCATCGGCGGCACCTCCGGCAGCACCAGCTTCACCGCGATCTGATTGAAGCCCCAGGTCAGGCACAGCATGAGCATCACGGCGATGGCGCCGGCACTGAGGGGGCGACCGGCGGACGGTATGGCTTGTGGTGCGGACATTTCTTCCCGAATACCGGCTTGCGCCTTTGTTGCTTTATGCAGCTTTCTGACAATGGGCGCAGACGCCCGTAATCTCCACCACGGACAGTTTTGGTGCGAAGCCTGAGCTTCGCGCGGCGGCATTGAGATCCTTGGCGAAGGACGCCGACGGGATCTCGCCGACCAGGCCGCAGCGCTCGCAGATCAGGAACGCCACCGCCGAGGTCGCGTCGTGGTCGTGGGCGGCGCAGGCGAGGTAGGCGTTGCGGCTTTCGATGCGGTGCACGAGGCCGTTGGCCATCAGGAAATCGAGCGCACGGTAGACCGTGATCGGCGCCGGCCGCGGCATCGACTTTGCCAATTCGTCGATGATCTCATAGGCGCCGAGCGGCCGGTGGCTGGAGAGCAGCGCCCCCAGCACCTGGCGGCGGATCGGCGTGAATTTCTGCGCGCGAGCCTCGCAAACCGTCTCGGCGTGCGCCAGCGCGTCCGCGGTGCAGCGGCCGTGATCGTGGTCAGGCGTCGGAAATGCCGGCTTTGCGAGGGTCATGTGGCCTGCCTTCTAGCATTTCGGCCGTGGAACCCAAAGCGCGACCGGGAATGCGCCTGTCAGCCATGCTCTTGCTGCGGGACAGCGTCCCGCTAATCCGCCACGAAATAATCATAAGCTTGCTTATTATAGTCAAGCTCATTGGAGATAACGTTATGACCCGCGGGTCCGTCGACCAGAACTTCCTGTTTACGCTCGGTGAACTCTACCGCCTCTTGCGGGTCTATGCCGACAAGGAGGCATCGCGCTTCGGCATCACCCGCGCGCAATGGGCGGTCCTGGCCAAGGTCGAGCGCAGCGAGGGCATGAAGCAGTCGGAACTCGCCGAGTTGCTGGAGATGCAGCCGATCACGCTGACGCGCCTGATCGACAAGCTCTGCGACAGCGACTGGATCGAGCGCCGCAGCGACGCCTCGGACCGCCGCGTCAAGCGCCTCTATCTCAAGAAGGCCGGCCGTGCGCTGCTCGGCAAGATGAGCGGCCTGAAATCGGAACTCACGGCGAACGCACTCGACGGCATCAGCCCGGCGGACGCCCACCGTCTCCTCACCCAACTCGAATCCATCAAGGAAAACGTGCGTAACGCGATCCAGACATCCGGCGCGGAACAAGCGCGTAAGGAGCAGCGCTATGGCTGATCAGGTCCTCAAGTTCCAGCCCGAGCAGAAGAGCGACAGCGGCAAGCCCACCAAGAAAGCCGGCACCGATCCGCGCCGCCGCCTGGTGGCGGGCCTGCGCCGCTATCGCCGCTTCCTGCTCCTGGTCGTGCTGCCGCTCGTCGTCGCCGTCGGCGGCCTCACCTTCTATCTGAACGGCGGCCGCTACGTCGGCACTGACGATGCCTATGTCGGCGCGCAGAAGGTCCTGGTGACGCCCGACATCTCCGGCAAGATCCAGAAGGTCGTCGTGAGGGAAGGCCAGATCGTCAAGCAAGGCGACGAGCTGTTCGAGATCGATCCCGTGCCGTTCCGCCTCGCGGTGGACGAGGCCAGGGCGCAGCTGATGCAGGCGCAGTCGACCTATGACAACCTCCGCGCCAATATCAAGATCTACGGCGACATGCTCAACCTCGCGCAACAGGGCGTCGACCTCAAGCAGCGCGACGTCGAGCGCAAGCAGGCGCTGGTGAAGAACAGCTACGGCTCGCAACTCGACCTCGACAACTCCGCGAACGCGCTGGTCACATCAGGTTCGATCGCGCAATACGTCAAGCAGCAGATCTCGACGGCCAAGACGCAGCTGCTCGGCGACACCGACCTTCCGCTGGAGAAATTCCCCCCCTACGCGCAGGCCAAGTCCAAGCTCGACAATGCCGAGCGCAATCTCGACCACGCCGTGGTGCGGGCATCGATGGGCGGCGTTGCGACGCAGGTCGAGCAGATTCAGCTCGGCCGCTACGTCACCGCCGGCACGCCGGTGTTCTCCATCATCGACGTCGCCCACCCCTGGGTCGACGCCAATCCGAAGGAGAGCGACCTCACCCACGTCACCGAGGGACAGCCTGTGACCCTCGAGGTCGACGCGTTCCCGAACCACGTCTTCAAGGGCAAGATCGGTTCGCTCTCGCCCGGCACCGGCGCGCAATTCGCGATCCTGCCGCCGCAGAACGCCACCGGCAATTTCGTCAAGGTGGTACAGCGCGTGCCTGTCAGGATCTATTTCGACGAGACCGACAAATACGTGCGGAAGCTGAAGGCCGGCATGAGCGTCTACGCCACCATCGACACTGGCCACAAGCGCTCGCTCGCCGGCCTGTTCGGATTGTCGGCGACGGCGAACCAGGACAAAGACCAGGACAAGGACTGATCCGATGTCCGGCCCCAATGCCAGCCTGATGGTCCCCGGCCTGCGCAGGAACATGGTGACGATCTGCGCCATGACCGCGACCATCATGCAGGCGCTGGACACCACCATCGCCAACGTCGCCTTGCCCTACATGCAGGGCTCACTGTCGGCCTCGCAGGACCAGATCAACTGGGTCTTGACCTCCTACATCGTCGCCGCCGCGATCATGACGGCGCCGGTCGGCTGGATCGCCAACCGCTTCGGCCGCAAGCGCATCTTCATCATCTGCGCCGCCGGCTTCACCTTCGCATCCGTGCTGTGCGGCTTGGCGCAGGACATCAACCAGATGGTGCTGTTCCGTCTGCTGCAAGGCGTGTTCGGCGCGGCCCTGGTGCCGCTGTCGCAATCGGTCATGCTCGACTATTACACGCTCCAGGAACGCGCCAAGGCGATGTCGATCTGGGGCATGGGCGTGATGATGGGCCCGATCATGGGCCCCTCGCTCGGCGCCTGGCTGACCGAGACCTATTCCTGGCACTGGGTGTTCTTCGTCAATCTGCCGTTCGGCGCCATCACCGTGCTCGGGCTGATCGTCTTCATGGACGAGACCAAAAAGGACATCAGCCTCAAGTTCGACTGGTTCGGCTTTGCCGCGCTGGCGATCGCGATCGGCTCGCTTCAGCTCGCGCTTGACCGCGGCGAGCAATTGGGCTGGCTCGAATCCGGCGAGATCATCGCAGAATTCATTGTGTCGGCCGTCGCCTTCTACTTCTTCCTCGCGCACTCCTTCACGACGTCGACGCCGTTCATCCGCTTCGCGCTGTTCAAGGATCGCAACTTCGTCACCGGCTGCATGTTCATGGTCGTGATGGGGCTCGTGCTGTTCTCGACCATGGCGCTGGCCTCGCCCTACATGCAGAACGTGATCGGCTATCCCATCATCACCGCCGGCCTGCTGCTGGCGAGCCGCGGCTTCGGTACCTTCTTCGCCATGATGCTGGTTGGCCGCATGATGCGTTATTTCGAGGCACGCACACTGATCATCACCGGCCTGACGCTGACCGCGGGCTCGCTGTTCCAGATGACCGGGTGGACCGACCTGACCCAGGTGCCGGAGATCGTCACCGTCAGCGTCATCCAGGGCTTCGGCTTCGGCCTCGTCTTCGTGCCGCTCTCGACGGTGGCGTTCCTGACCCTGTCGAACGAGCTGCGCACCGACGGCACCGCGATGCTGACCCTGATGCGCAACGTCGCGAGCTCGGTCGGCATCTCCGTCGTCATCGCCGAACTGACGCAGGGAACGCGGAGGACCTACGCGATCCTGTCCGAGTACATCAACCCGTTCAACCACGCGCTCCAGATGCCCAGCGTCAGCGGCATGATCAATCTCTCCACCGACGCCGGCCGCGCCATGGCCGACAGGATGGTCAGCGTGCAGGCGCAGATCATCGCCTTCGCACACGACTATATGCTGGTGATGATCTTCATCCTCTGCACCATCCCGCTCGCCTTGCTGATCGGCTCGACCAAGGCCACGCTGCGCAAGCAGGCCGCGGGGCCGGAACATGCGGTGATGGAGTAACCACAGGTGTCATGCCCCGGCTTGACCGGGGCATTCAGTACGCCGCAGCTTCTCCGAATCCCACAACCGTCTCTGGAATACTGGGTCGCCCGGTCAAGCCGGGCAACGACAGCGAACAGGTGGCACGAGCTTCTACAACAACTCCTCGCAGCCCAAATCGTCCACCGCCATCATCACCCGCTCCAGATTATTCCACCAGATCAACGGCGGGATCTGGATGCTCCACTGCCAGACCGGCTTGGTGATGTGCCAGAGCACGGACCAACGGTAGTCGCGATCGAGCGCACCTCGCGTGTAGCCCGTGATGCCGCTTTCGATCAGCGTGTTATGATAGAAATTGAGCAGCGAGCGTTCGAGCGCCTGCCGTCGCTCCGGGTACCATTGCATCGCCATCATGTAGGCGAGATCGTTGGTCGGGACGTCGATGCCCCACAGGTCGAAGTCGAAGATGCGCGCGGTATCGGCGACACCGGTGCGGGGCAGCAGGAAATTCCAGCTATGGGCATCACCATGGGTGATGCTGAGATGACGGCGCGAATGATAGCGCTCGGATAGCCGGGCCGACTGATCGATGAGGCGACGGTAGATGAGGCGTCGCTCCTCGCTGAGACGGTCACCGAGCAAATCGGCAAAGCGGTCGTAATGACCCGCGAACGCCTCCATGTGCTGCGTGCTGTCTTCGGTGCTCGCCCAGCTGCCGACGGTCTCGCCGAGATCGGGATGGTCCCACCAGGCCGCATGCCAGCGCGCCAGCGTCGTGACGATCGCGATCGCCTGCTCGCGTGACGGCGGCAGCGGCCATTGCGTTGCGACCTCGTGGCTGTCGGTGAGATCCTCGAGCAGCAGGTGCCAGGCGAGGCTTTCTTCGTCGAAATGCGCGTCGAAGCAGCGCGGCACCAATCCCAGCGGCATCTTCGGCGCAGGCTGCGTGTAGTACGCCACCTCGTGCCGGCCGGCATTGGCGAGCGTCTGCGCAAACGCGGAATTGGCGGTCTTCAGGATCAGCGATTGCGGCGCACCGGCGGATTCCCCGACATAGCGCAGGCCGAGGCGGACGATGTGTGACACGACGGTGTCACGCTGATGCAGCACCTTCACCTCGCGCACGGCGCCAGCGTCCAGCACGCCACCCCTGCGCAGCGCAGCCGTCAGTTGGGCGGGCTCAACGACCGCCGGCAGTTGTGGAGGTGTCATGACCACGATGCCCCTGTCCCGCGCAATACTGCACGATCACGACCCCACGCACCAGCCGCAGACCCGGCGCCCGGCTCAAGCCGCTGCGGTCGAGTCGCGCACGGTCCGGACGACGACCGACCGCAGCGATTCCAGGTTGGCCGCCATGCCCGCGATCGCCTGCCTCACCTCCGTGGCGCGCGCGTCCACCGAGGCGGCGTCGCGGCTGACATTGGCGATCTTGGCCGAGACCTCCTTCGCAGCGGATGCCGATTCGGAAATCGACCGCGCGATCTCCCGCGTCGCGGAGTCCTGCTCTTCCATCGCCGCCGCGACCGACGTCGCCACGCCGTCGATCTCGACGATGTGGCCTCCCATCGTCTCGACGGCATCGACTGCGGCCTGGGTCGAGGCCTGAACCTCGGCGATCAGGCGCCCGATCTCTTCGGTGGATTTGGCGGTCTGGTCGGACAGGGATTTCACTTCGGCCGCAACCACCGCAAAGCCGCGGCCGGCCTCGCCGGCCCGCGCGGCCTCGATCGTGGCATTGAGCGCCAGGAGGTTGGTCTGGCCGGCGATGCCGCCAATGAGGTCGGAGACCTCCGCAATCTTCTTCACTGCGCCCGCCAGCGCCTGGATGGTCGAACGCGCCTGCTCGCGGCCCGCGACCGCCGATTTCGTGACAGTGCTGGTCCGTGCCACCTGGGTTGCGATGTCCCGGATCGAGGCGCTCAGTTGTTCGGCGGCGGCCGAGACGGTCTGCGAGCTACCCAGCGCCTGGGTGGAGGCCGAGGCCACCGCCTGCGACTCCGCGGACAGCGACCGGGCGATCTCGGACAGGCTGGAGGCGGCCCGTTCGACGCCCTGGCTTGCCACGCTCGCGGAATCGACCGAGCGGCCGGTCTCGCGCTCGACGGTCTCGGCCATCTGGTGCAGGGCGCCGCGCTTGGCCGTCGCGGCCTCCTGCTCCTTCCGCAACTGCTCCTCGCGCAGGCGCGAATTCTCGATCGCCCCCTGCTTGAACACCTGGAGCGCACCCGCCATCGAGCCGACCTCGTCCTGGCGGTGCGCGAAGGGGATGTCGGCGGCGAGATCGCCGGTCGCGAGCTTCTGCATCGTGTCCGTCATGCGCACGATCGGGCGCACCACGCCAAGCGCGACGCCGAGCAGGCCTGCGGCAATAAGGGCCAGGACGGCTGCGGAGACGCCGAGGAGAATGTAGAGGATCGAGCTGTCGCGCTCGGCCGCCAGCTTCTCCATGTCGGCATTCTGCTTGTTTGCGCTCTCGACGATGCTGTCGATGACGGCGCGGTGCGCGGTGTAGGCGTCCTTGAGCTGCGCATAGGCGCGTTCGGCGCCGGCCACGTCCTTGGCTTTGAGGGCCGGCAGGAGCTGATCAGACAGAAGCTTCCAGAACTTCTGCACCTCGGCGTCAGATTTCGACACCAGCGCCGTCTTCAGATCGGTGGAGAGGCTGGAGGTGGTCCAGAATGCCTTGCGCTCATCGTAATCCTTGCGGAGCTGGACCAGGCGTTCGCCATGGGCCGACAGCTGGTCCGGCTCGCGCATGGCGAGCGTGGCCTCGAGATAGGCTTCGATCACATATTCGGGCGGCGGCAGGATGTCCGCGATGAGGTCGTTGCCGAGCTTGATGTCGGAATAAAGCGGACCGCCGACCTTGAGCTCGCGCAGGGCGTAAAGGCTGGTCGAGACGACGGCAGTAAAGCCGATGGCGAGAACGATCCCGAATGCAATGACCGCAGAAGAAAGCGAGAGACGAATTTTCATGAAACAATCCAATGGCGCAGGTCGAAATCCGAACGGACCCTAAACAACTGCGGTAAACACGGGATTGCTTCGCGCGGAAATTGTATCCCGCGGGCACCGGAAAATTACGAAAAGAGGACGTCAGTCGGTCGTTTTTGAGTCAGCGAGATCGACTCGGGGCACGAACAGAAACGTCTCAGGCCCGATGAAACGCAGCAACCAGCTCAGTTGCGCTGGATGAGAAACGCGTGGCGGCTGTCGATATCGCCGCCACGCGTTGCTGCCTCACATGTCGAAGAAGACCGTCTCGTCGTCGCCCTGAAGCCGCAGGTCGAGCCGATAGACCGCCTTCCCCGCCTCGCGCGTCGCGATCAGCGTCGCGCGGCGATCGGCCGGCACCAGTCCCAGCACGGGATCGGTGGCATTGCCGGCCTCGTCGCTGAAATAGATGCGGGTGTAGAGATGCCGCAGCATGCCGCGACCGAACACCGCAAGCACGATGTGCGGCGCCTGCGGCTTGCCGTCGGGATCGGGCACCGCGCCCGGCTTGACGGTGTCGAAGGAATAATTGCCGTCCTTGTCGGTGCCGCAGCGGGCAAAGCCGCGGAAGCTGGCATTGGGCAGAGCGCGCTTGTCCTGGGGGTCGGCGAAGCGGCCCTGCGCATCCGCCTGCCAGATCTCCAGCATGACGTCGGGCACCACGACGCCGTCGCCGTCGAACACGCGGCCTTCGATGCGGACGCGATCCCCGGTGACGTCGGGCGTCAGCGTCGAGTTGGTGAACGCGTCGTTCCAGGCGTATTCGCCGGTCGGCGTCAGGCCGTATTTGAAGAACGGACCGACGGTCTGCGATGGGGTAATACCGTTGTCCTGCACTTAAGTGTTCTCCATTGGCGTGGCGTTCTTGCCGCGCAGCACGATGTCAAAGCGGTAGCACAGCGCCCATTCGGGCTGCGTGTTCTCGAGGTCGAAAGACGACACCATCCGCGCCCGCGCCTTCTCGTCCGGCACCGAATTGAAGATCGGGTCGAACGGGAACAGCGGGTCGTTCGGGAAATACATCTGCGTCACGAGCCGCGTGACGAAGGAATGGCCGAACACCGACAGATGGATATGCGCGGGACGCCAGGCGTTGTGGTGATTGCCCCAGGGATAGGCGCCAGGCTTGATGGTGACGAAACGGTAGTAGCCGGCGGCATCGCTCACGGTGCGGCCCGCGCCGGTGAAGTTCGGATCGAGCGGCGCCGGGTGCTGGTCGCGGACATGGACGTAGCGGCCGCAGGAATTGGCCTGCCAGATCTCGACCAGCGAGTTCGGCACGCCGCGTCCGTCCTCGTCGCGCACATGGCCGTGCACGATGATGCGCTCGCCGATCGGCTCGCCGGTATGCTGGGTGGTGAGATCGGCATCGCCCTCGCGCACGGTCTCGTGGCCGTAGACCGGGCCGGTCAATTCCGACAGCGTGTGGCGCATCGGGATCAAGGGCTTGTTCGGCGCGCGCTTGATCGAGCTCTTGTATTCGGGCGACAGCGGCAGCGGATGCGCCTTGTTGCTGTCGACGGGATAGATGAATGTCATTGGCGAACTCCTCCCCGGCCATTTTGCTCCAGCCGGTCAACGCTTCCCCCGATCATTATAGAACATAACTAATCTAGGGAAGCGGGTTTGGCGGGCGTTCTGCGCCCGGCAGGGCCACGCTATTTGATCGGCGGACGCGGTAACACGGCCTCACCGGCCTCCAGCCGATAGGTGTGGTCGAGCGAATACCAGGGGGTCGGGACGTCTCGTGCGGTCGGATGCGGCGTGTCGTGGCGCTGGAACTTGCCGATCAGTGCCTGCGTCACCCCGAACTGCACGTCGCTGTCGATATGCGGGTCGGCGGGGTCGTAGACCTGCGAGATCAGCACCTTGAATCCGGGCTTGAAGATCAGCGCGTGCAGATGCGCGGGCCGATAGGGATGCCGGCTCTGCGCCTCGAGGAGGCGCCCGACCACGCCGTCGGTCGGGATGGGATAGCCCACCATCATCACCGAGCGGAAGGCGAAACGTCCGTCCTGGTCGGTCGTGAACTTGCCGCGCAGGTTCATGTCGGCTTGATCAGGGTCCTGGTTCTCGTAGAGACCGACCGGCGAGGCGTGCCAGACATCGACCTCCGCATCGGCGACGGGACGGCCGTCTTTGTCGACGACGCGGGCGCTGACGAACAGCGGCGCGCCGGGCGTCTCCGAGCGGACGATCGAGCCGCCATTCTCGACCCGCGGCGAGTTCAGCCGCCAGAACGGGCCGAGCAGCGACTGATCGGTTTCGGTATTGCCCTGATCGCCGTTGTTGAGCAGGCACAGCAGCGGCGAGACGCCGAGCGAGCCCGCCATCAGCACGACTTCGTTGTGCGTGTCGGTCGTGAGCTTGCCGAGCTCGGCCACGATCGCGGTCGCGTCCCGGAACTCCTTCTCGGTCAGGCGGACATCGCGGACGAAGGCGTGCAGATGCTTGACCAGGGAGACCATGATCTGACGCAGCCGCGGATCGGACGTCCGCTCCATCACCGCCAGTGCCGCGGCCGTGACGTCCTGCTCGCGCTCGATGATCATGCTCGTCTCCGGATTACCCGTCATTCCGGGCGCGAGTGAAACGAACGAGCCCGGAATCTTCGCCTCTCCCCGCTTGCGGGGAGAGGGAGAGGAGAAAGCTCAGTTCAGCTTCTCGATCGCGACCGCAACACCCTGGCCGACGCCGACGCACATGGTGGCCAGCGCCAGCTTGCCGCCGCGCTTTTCCATGCCGTGGACGGCGGTGAGCGCGAGGCGCGCGCCGCTCATGCCGAGGGGATGGCCGAGCGCGATGGCGCCGCCATGCGGATTGACAAAATCGGCATCGTCGGCAACGCCGAGCTGGCGCATGCAGGCAATGCCTTGCGAGGCGAAGGCCTCATTGAGCTCGATCAGGTCGAAATCGCTGATCTTCTTGCCGAGGCGTTCCATCAGCTTGCGGGTCGCCGGCACCGGGCCGATGCCCATGATGCGCGGCGGCACGCCGGCCGAGGCGAGGCCGAGGATGCGTGCGCGCGGGGTGAGGCCATGCTTCTTCACGGCGGCTTCAGAAGCCAGGATCATCGCGGCCGCGCCGTCATTGACGCCGGAGGCGTTGCCGGCGGTCACGGTACCGGGATTGCGCACGATCGGCTTCAGTTTTGCCAGGCCTTCCAGCGTCGCCTCCGGGCGCGGATGCTCGTCCTTGTCGACCGTAATCGGGCCGGCCTTGCCGCCGGGAATGGTGATCGGCGTGATTTCCTCGGCGAAATAACCCGCCGCGATCGCCGCGCCTGCGCGCTGCTGCGAGCGGATCGCGAAGGCGTCCTGGTCGGCGCGCGAGACCTGGAATTCCTCGGCGACGTTCTCGCCGGTCTCCGGCATGGCGTCGACGCCATATTGCGCCTTCAACAGCGGATTGATGAAACGCCAGCCGATGGTGGTGTCAAAAATCTCGGCGGAGCGCGAGAAGGCTTCCTGCGCCTTGCCCATCACGAAGGGCGCGCGGGTCATGGATTCGACGCCGCCCGCGATCGCAAGCTCGATCTCGCCGGAACGGATGGCGCGGCCGGCCGCACCGACCGCGTCGAGGCCGGAGGCGCAGAGCCGGTTCAGGGTCTGGCCGGGAACCGAATCCGGCAGGCCCGCAAGCAGCAGCGCCATGCGCGCGACGTTGCGGTTGTCCTCGCCGGCCTGGTTGGCGCAGCCGAAGAAGACTTCGTCGACCTGTGCCCAATCGAGATTGGGATGCTTGGCCATCAGCGCCTTGATCGGGGCCGCCGCGAGGTCGTCGGCGCGCACCTTGGCGAGCGAGCCGCCGAAACGGCCGATCGGGGTCCGCACGGCATCGCAGATAAAGACGTCACGCATCGTTGTTCTCCCTGAATGCCGCGGTCCGGCCCAAATTCTTCAATGTCCGCGGAGTTTTAGGAGGGCGCCCGCGGCAGGTCAATTGACGGTTTCTTGCTTGTTCCGAGGGGGGCGCACGCTGCCAATGCATGCCGTGGTGCGGACAACGTGGAAAACCTCCCCTCGCCGGCCAAACCGGTAGGAGCAGGAGGCGAAATTTTGTAGGTTGCGCCGCCCATGACAATGCAACAGCCGATACCTGTGCCGCCCCCTGACGAAGCGCCCACGCCGCCGGCGGAAGCCATCGCGCGCGTCACGCCGATGATGGAACAGTACCTTGAAATCAAGGCGGCTCATCAGGGCCTGCTGCTGTTCTACCGGATGGGCGACTTCTACGAGCTGTTCTTCGAGGACGCCGAGATCGCCTCGAAGACGCTCGGCATCGTCTTGACCAAGCGCGGCAAGCATCAGGGCGCCGACATCCCGATGTGCGGCGTGCCGGTCGAGCGTTCCGAGGACTATCTGCATCGCCTGATCAGCGCCGGCCACCGGGTCGCCGTGTGCGAGCAGACCGAGGATCCCGCCGCCGCCAAAGCGCGCGGCAACAAGAGCGTGGTGCGCCGTGGCGTGGTGCGGCTGGTCACGCCGGGTACGCTGACCGAGGACACGCTGTTAGACGCGCGCGCCAACAATTATCTGCTGGCGATCGCGCGTGCCCGCGCCTCCGGTGGCGGCGACCGTTTTGGGCTCGCCTGGATCGACATCTCGACCGCCGAATTCACGGTGATGGAATGCTCTAGCGGCGAGCTCGCCGCGACGCTGGCGCGCATCAATCCGAACGAGGCGATCGTCACCGACGCGCTCTACAATGACAGCGAGCTCGGACAGACCTTGCGCGAGCTGCCGGCGGTGACGCCGCTGACCCGCGACGTCTTCGACGGCGCCACCGCGGAAAAACGCCTGTGCGATTATTTCGCCGTCGCGACCATGGACGGGCTCGCGCAGCTCACGCGGCTCGAAGCGACCGCCGCAGCCGCCGCCGTCACCTATGTCGACCGCACCCAGGTCGGCAAGCATCCGCCGTTGTCGCCACCCGCGCGCGAGGCCTCGGGCGCGACCATGGCGATCGATCCGGCCACCCGCGCCAATCTCGAATTGACGCGAACGCTCGCGGGCGAACGCCGCGGCTCGCTGCTCGACGCGATCGACTGCACGGTGACCTCGGCCGGCTCGCGCCTGCTGGCGCAGCGGCTCGCGGCGCCGCTGACGGACGCGCCCGCAATCGCGCGGCGGCTCGATGCCGTCAGCGCCTTCGTTGCGGACTCCGCTGCGCGCGAAGACATCCGCAGCATCCTGCGCGGCGCGCCCGACATGTCGCGGGCGCTGGCCCGTCTTTCGGTCGGCCGCGGCGGACCGCGCGACCTCGCCGGCCTGCGCGACGGCATCATTGCCGCCGACCAGGTGCTGACGCGCCTTTCCGAGCTCGACCAGCCGCCGCAGGAAATCGCGGTGGTGATGGCGGCCCTGCAGCGTCCGTCGCGCGAGCTCGCCGCTGAATTCGCAAGTGCCCTCGATGACCCGCTGCCGCTGATCAAGCGCGACGGCGGCTTCGTGCGTCAGGGCTACGAGCCCGCGCTCGACGAAACGCGAAGCCTGCGTGATGCTTCGCGCCTCGTCGTGGCCTCGATGCAGGCGCGCTACGCCGATCATACCGGTGTGAAGGGCCTCAAGATCCGGCACAACAACGTGCTCGGCTATTTCGTCGAGGTCACCGCGCAGCACGGCGACAAGCTGATGTCGGCGCCGCTGAATGCGACCTTCATCCATCGCCAGACGCTGGCCGGACAGGTGCGCTTCACCACCTCGGAGCTCGGCGAGATCGAGGCCAAGATCGCCAATGCCGGCGACCGCGCGCTCGGCCTCGAGCTCGAGATCTTCGAGCGGCTGTCCGCGAAGGCGCTTGATATCAGCGACGATCTGCGCGCCGCCGCCCATGCCTTTGCGCTGCTCGACGTTGCGACCTCGCTGGCCAAGCTCGCGGTCGACGACAATTATGTGCGGCCGGACGTGGATGACTCCCTCGGCTTCGCGATCGAGGCGGGCCGCCATCCCGTGGTCGAGCAGGCCTTGAAGCGCAATGGCGAGCCATTCATTGCCAATGCCTGCGATCTCTCGCCAACACCGGCGCAAAAATCCGGCCAGCTCTGGCTGCTGACCGGTCCCAACATGGCCGGTAAATCGACCTTCCTGCGCCAGAACGCGCTGATCGCGCTGCTGGCGCAGATCGGCAGCTTCGTGCCGGCGACGCGCGCGCGGATCGGCATCATCGACCGCCTGTTCTCGCGCGTCGGCGCCGCCGACGATCTCGCGCGCGGCCGCTCCACCTTCATGGTGGAGATGGTCGAGACCGCAGCGATCCTGAACCAGGCCGGCGAGCGCGCGCTCGTGATCCTCGACGAGATCGGCCGCGGCACCGCGACGTTCGACGGCCTCTCCATCGCCTGGGCCGCGATCGAGCATCTGCACGAGAGCAACCGCTGCCGCACGCTGTTCGCGACGCATTATCACGAGCTGACGGCGCTCTCGGCAAAACTGCCGCGCATGTTCAACGCGACGGTGCGGGTGAAGGAATGGCAGGGCAATGTCGTGTTCCTGCACGAGGTGCTGCCGGGCTCGGCCGACCGCTCCTACGGCATCCAGGTCGCCAAGCTCGCCGGCCTGCCGCCGGCCGTGATCACGCGTGCGAAATCCGTGCTGGCGAAACTCGAAGCCCAGGACCGCGGCCAGACCGCCCGCGCGCTTGCCGACGACCTCCCGCTGTTCGCGGTGCCCTCGCGCGCCGCCGCCGAAGCCGCACCGCCGACCGAGGCCGAGCTATTGATGGACGCCGTGAAGGCCCTCCACCCGGACGAGATGTCCCCGCGCGAGGCGCTGGATGCGCTCTATGCGTTGAAGGCCAAGCTGCCGAAGCCGTGACGGTGCCGTAGGGTGGGCAAAGCGCAGCGTGCCCACCATTCAACGACCAATTCGCGGAAAGATGGTGGGCACGGCGCGCGAAGAGCGCGCCTTTGCCCACCCTACGACTTCTGCGCGCTTGGCTTACGCCCTTGCCGCCATCGCAGCAGCTTCCGCGGCGGCGCGCTGCATGCTGGTCGACATCTCGTTCGTGACCGTGCTCTGCTCCTCGACGGCGGCGGCTGTCGAGGTGACGTATTCGCTGACGTTGTTGATGGCCTGCTTGATCGAGCCGAGCGCGCTGACGACGTCGCCGGAGATGCCGTTGAGGCTGCCGATCTCCTGGCCGATCTTGTCGGTCGCCTGTCTCGCCTGATTGGCGAGGCTCTTCACCTCGGAAGCGACCACCGCGAAGCCGCGGCCAGCCTCGCCGGCGCGCGCCGATTCGATCGTGGCGTTGAGCGCGAGCAGGTTGATCTGACTGGTAATGCTGTTGATCATCTCGATGATGCCGCTCATCGCCTTCGCCGCTTCGGTCAGCCGCTGCGCCTGCGCGTCGGCAGAGGCAACCTGCTCCACCGCGCTCATCGCGGTCTCGCGGGACTTGGTCATCGCTTCGGAGATCTCGCGCACCGACGCGTTCAGCTCCTCCGAGCCTGCGGCGACCGATTCCATCATGCCGCGGACGCGCTCATTGCCCATGCGGACCAGCACCTGCCGCGTGGTGTCAGTGGCGTATTTCACGACCTTGAACGGCTTGCCGTTGAGATCGAGGATCGGGTTGTAGGAGGCCTGGATGTAGACCTCCTTGCCGCCCTTGCCGATGCGCTTGTATTCAGCCGCCTGGTACTGGCCGCGATTGAGCGTGGCCCAGAACTCGCGATAGGCAGCGCCGTCGCGCTCCGATGGCTCGACGAACATGCTGTGATGCTTGCCCTTGATCTCGGCCAGCGAATAGCCGAGCGTGCCGAGAAAATTGGCATTGGCGGTGATGATCGTGCCGTCCATGTTGAAATCGATCACGGCCTGCGCCTTGTCGATCGCCGAGATCTGACCAGCGAGGTCGGCGTTCTTCAGCTTCTCCGCGGTGACGTCGGTCGCAAATTTGGCAACGCCGAACGGCTTGCCGTTCTCGTCGAGCAGCGGGTTATAAGAGGCGAGGATCCAGACCTCGCGGCCGCCCTTGCCGATACGTTTGTATTCGCCCGCCTGGTATTCACCGCGGTTAAGCCTGGCCCAGAATTCGCGATAGGCCGCGCTGTCGCGCTCAGCGGGGGCCACGAACAGGCTGTGATGCTTGCCCTCGATCTCGGCCAGCGAATAGCCGAGCGCCTGGCAGAAATTCTGGTTCGCAGTCACGATAGTGCCGTCGAGCTTGAACTCGATGACGGCCTGGGCGCGGCCGATGGCGGACACCTTGGAGGCTTCCGTCATGGCATTGATCTTCTTCGCGGTGATATCGGTCGCGATCTTCACGACCTTGATCGGCTTGCCGTCGCCGTCAAGCACGGGATTATACGACGCCTCGATCCAGATCTCGCGACCGCCCTTTGCAATCCGCTTGAACTCCGCGGCCTGGAACTCGCCGCTCTTCAACGCGGACCAGAACGCCTTGTACGCCGCGCCGCCTCGCTGATCGGCGGGCACGAACATGGAGTGATGCTTTCCCTTGATCTCCTCCAGCCCATAGCCCAGGGCCTTCAGGAAATTCTCGTTCGCGGTGAGGATGGTGCCATCCAGTGCAAATTCGATCGTCGCCTGCGAACGGCCGATGGCGTCGAGCTGTGCCTGGGCATTTCCATTGGGATTACGACCAAACATCAAAACATCTCCAGAATGGATCGCATGGTGCCGCAGCGCAACGCGCCTCAAAGACAGGCGAGCGGACGCCCTCGGACAGACCGAGCGTTGGAATATGACTAGCTGTGAACTATGTGGGTCCGTTCACGCGTACAGAGGACCCGCCTTGATGCCCATGTCCGCCCAAACGCGGAAACGACAACCGACGAGTAGCTTTACGGGGAATGCACCAAATTTAGATTAATGCACCTATCGGAATCGGGCAGCCCATCTCCGAAGAAATACGGAGTGATGGAACCGAAAATGGCCGGCGGAAGAAACGGCCGAAACGCGAATTAGCAACGATCAAATCGATACTTAGCGACGTCGCGACATGAACGGATTGCGGCCCCGCGCGCGCTTTTCCGCGCGACTACCGTCCAGGATGCTGCCCCATTAACGCAACGCCTTCCGGCGGCCGTCAGCGGCCCACCCTGGCAAACGGCTCGATCAGCTTCAAGGTGGCGGCGAGGCGGATGCTGCGCTTGCCGGCGAGCGCGATCGCTTCCATGTCGGCGCCCTTGTCATCGCAGTGGCCGGAGAAGCCGATGCCCACCTCATAGCCACCGAACAAGGGATGCTCGCTCTTTGCCAGCGTGTGTTCCTGATTGACGAATTCGCCTTTCCAGCGACCGTTCGCCGAAGAATAGGCGCCGAGATAATAGAAGAAGGCATCGCCGCCGAGGATGCGGCCGTCGCGCAGCAACATCACGCCGGTATGGCCACCGGTAATTCCATCCAGCATCCGGATATCGATCGAATAGAGTCCGCTGACGATGCCGCCCTCGCCGACCGCACCGGGCGGGGGAACGTCATCGTCGCCGAGCGGCGTCATCACGGCGCGAAACACCGAGGCGTCCTCGACCACTTCTCCCTCGAAGCGGTAGAGCTTGCCCTGCGGTCGACCGCGAATGCTGATTGTGACGGCGTCGGAACTGACCAGCGACCTGTGCTGCGGCGACCGGCTGTGGCGCTTCGTCCGGAGCCTGGCGACGATTTCGCCGTCCACAATCTCGTAGGTGCCGAAGTGCGCGAAGGCCGTGTTGCCGCCAAGCATTTTCCCGGCATGGGCGTACAGCACGCTGCGGCCGGAGCCGTCGTTGATATCGTATTCGACCTTGTACAATCCCTCCACCGCACGCCCCGATCTTGCTCTGTTGCCAGTTTAGCGGGTCTGCCAGCCCGGGTAACTAACTATCCTGACGCAGGGTTGAGGTCCCAAGCGCAGCGTAACTCGCCTTACGAAGCGCGGCGCGGCTGATGCATCGGCCTCTTCCGTCGTCCCATCCACCACAGCGTCAGGTTCCAGCCGATGCAGGTGGCGAGTGCGCAACTCAAGCCGATCGCCGAGCCGAACTGCGTGACGGCGACGTGCAGCACCGCAATTGCCAGACCGAAGCCGAGCAGGCCCCAGGCGGAGTTGGCGAGCACGGCGGCGGTCGGCGGGCCGCCGATGCGCGGATGCAGGATCACCATCATGCTGGTGAACACGATCGGGTAGAGCGCGATGACGCCGCTCACCCGCGGGCCGACCCAGCCCGAGGTCGAGACCACGATCGCAACCAGCGTCGCGACCAGCGAGGCGCGGAATGGAATGTCGTACCAGCGACGCGTCACCAGCGGCATCTTCACATGGCGGTATCGTGCGAGCAGCGGAATGCAGATGCCGAAGGCGACCAGGTTGACAGCGAGCCCGGCGGTCAGGGTCCAGTCGAACAGGCGGATGATGGAGGCCAGCACGATCCACACCGCGACCGCGCTGCCGGCGCTCACCAGCAGATTGTTCCGCTGCGCCAGCACGACATAGGTGAGCCCAAGGACGATCGTCGCCGCGTTGACCGGAAGGCTCGACAGCGCGCCCTGCGCGATGAAGGCGGCATCATGGTCGAGCGCGAGGAAGACGTAGGAAGGACCGGCCGAGATCGGCAAGGTCGCCACCAGTCCGCCGATCACCGGACCGGTGCGCTCGGCAATGAACGACGCGGACACGACGAACGCCGCGGCGATCGCCATGCGCAGGACGAGGAAGATGATGAAGTGGAGCTCGGGGGGCATTTTTTGCTTCTTACCCTGCCCTGAAGGGGAGGGTCGGCTCATATGGAGCGTAGCGAAATATGAGACGGGGTGGGGTGACAGTCTCTCGACGGATACGGCGCCCGAGTGGAGAGATCACCCGCCCCGCTCGCGCTGCGCGCGATCGACCCTCCCCCTCAAGGGGAGGGTCAGGAAGTCACATCCGCTGCATCGACACCGAAACCTTCGGGCCGTTCTTGATGGTCTGGTAGACCACGCAATAGCGCTCGGTGAGTTTCAGGAGCAGATCAAGCTTGTCCTGCGGCGCGTCGGTGTCGACCTCGAAGCGCAGGCGGATCTCGGCGAAGCCGACCGGGGTCTCCTTGTCGACGCCGAGCGTGCCGCGGAAATCGAGATCGCCCTCGGCATAGACGTTGCCGGTCTTGAGCGGGATCTCGATGGCGGTCGCGACCGATTTCAGCGTGACGCCGGCGCAGGCAACCAGCGCTTCAAGCAGCATGTCGCCGGAGCACAGCTCGAGGCCGGAGCCGCCGGTCGCGGGATGCAGGCCAGCCATCGCGATGGCGCGACCGGTCTCGACCTTGCAGGCGATGCCTTCGCTGTCGGTCGAGCCCTTGGCCTTCAGCGTGATCATCGCGGTCTTGGGATCGGTCTTGTAGCGTTCCTTGATCGGGGCCTGCATCTGGCGCAGTGCTGCGGCGTCCATCTTGTTCTCTCCCGGAAAAATCGTCCCTCGATGTACCGGCTCAGAGAGAAAATGTCACCACCACATGGCCTGACCGGGACCCTGGGTTGCGTCACGGTCGGGCACGTTGCGGTCGAGCGAACGGTCGAGTGACGTCAGCACACTTCGCTTGAAATTCTCGAACAGCGGCGAATTGCGATCGCGCGGCCGGCCCAGATTGATCTCGATCTGGTCGAACAGCCGGCCCGGCCGCGGCCGCATCACCAAAACGCGATCAGCCAGCACCACGGCCTCGTCGACGTCATGTGTGACGAGGATGAGCGTCGGCCGGGTGTCGGCCCAGAGGTCGAGCAGATGATCCTGGAGATCCCTGCGGGTGAAGGCGTCGAGCGCGGAGAACGGCTCGTCGAGCAGCAGCACTTCCGGTTGCGGCACCAGCGCACGCGCGATCGCGACGCGCTGCGCCTGCCCGCCCGAGAGCTCGCGCGGCCAGGCCTGCGCCTTATCAGTGAGCCCGACGCGGGCGAGCGCGCGCGCCACCTTCTCGCGCCGCTCGGTCGCGGGCAGGTCGGCAAGGCCGAAGCCGATATTGTCGGCGACGCTGAGCCAGGGCAGAAGCCGCGGCTCCTGGAAGATGATGCCGATTTTTGCGTGCGGCGAATTGATCGCCTCGCTGTCGAGCGTCACCGTGCCTGCGCTCGCGCGATCGAGGCCTGCGATGGCGCGCAGCAGCGTGGACTTGCCGCAGCCGGAGCCGCCGATGATGGCGACGATCTCGCCCTGTTTGATCTCGGCGGAAAAACGCGCCAGCGCCTGCACGCCGTTGGGATAGGTCTTGCTGACCCGGTCGAGCGCCAGCATCGTGTTACGTTCCCTTCGCGCGCCCGAAGGCGTCCTGCCAGCGCAGGAACGGCGCAGCCCCGACCTCGATCAGCCAGTCGGTAAGCTTGCCGAGGATGGCGAAGATCACGATCGCGGCCAAAATCTGCGCAGGCTTGCCGAGCTGCTGGCCGTCGAGCAGGAGATAGCCGAGGCCTTCGGAAGCGCCGATCAGCTCGGCCGCCACCACGAACATCCAGCCCAGACCAAGGCCGACACGCAAGGACACCACATAGGCCGGCAGCACCGCGGGCAGCAGGATGCGGCGGATCATGGCGAACCCGGAGAGGCGGAAGGTGCGACCGACCTCGACGATCTTGCGATCGACGGAAAGGATCGCGCCCATCACGCCGAGATAGACCGGGAAGAACACGCCGACCGCGATCAGCGCGATCTTGGAGGTCTCGAAGATGCCGAGCCAGAGGATGAATAACGGCACCCAGGCCAGCGAAGGGATCGCACGCAGCGCCTGCACGGTCGGATCGAGCAGCCGCCGCGCCAGCGACCAATAGCCGGAGATGGCACCGAGCACGGTGCCCGCGATCACGCCGAAGGCGAAGCCGAGACCGACCCGCCACAGCGTCGCGGCGATGTGGCGGACCAGCTCGCCGGAGCGGGCGAGTTCGGTGATGGTCGCAAAGACGCGCGAGGGCGACGGCACCAGACGGCCGTTGGACCAGCCGGACCAGACCACCAGCTCCCAGCCGAGCGCGAGGATGAGCGGCAGCAAGATTCCAAGCAACGGCCGCGCATAACGCGACAGCCGCGAGGGCGCGGCGGCACTTTCGGCCGGTTCCGAGGTCTGTTGCAGGACTGGCGCGTCGGTGATCATGGCCGGTAGGAAGCGCGTCTCACGCCGGAATGCAACATGACTCTTGCCGCGCCCTCAGCCCGTCGTCCCGGGGCGCGCGAAGCGCGAGCCCGGGACCCATAGCCACAGGCAGACATGGCTACGGGGACTCGGAGTGACCGCCTTCGCGTCAAACTACTCCCTGGGGTTATGGGTCCCGGGCTCGCTTCGCGCCCCGGGACGACAGCGGAGTTTGTTGCGCGCGCCTGCCTCTTGCGCAGAACTAGTTCGTCGGCAGCGGGACCTGGTCGTCGATCAGGGCATCCAGCGTCGCCTTCACGTCGACCTTGGCGTCGACGACGCCGGCCTGCTGCAGGGCAAGGCCGGCAGCGAGGATCGACTCGCGCTGGGGTGCGCCGATGCGGCTGTGGGTGAGCTCGGTGCGCTCCTTGAGCTGCTTGTCGACGACGGCCTCCGGCAGCTTGGTCACGGCGATGAAGGTCTTCTTCAGGTCATCGTAATTCGCCAGCGAATATTTGCGGGCCTCTTCATACACCGCGAGTACGCGGCGGGCGGCGTCCGGATAGTCCTTCAAGAACTGCTCGCGCACATTGAGGATGCCCCAGGTGTTGGCATCCGCCTTGCGATAGAACAGTTTTGCACCTTCCTCGACCTCGGCCTGCGCCATCATCGGATCGAGGCCAGCCCAGGCATCGACATCGCCGCGGATCAGCGCGGTCTTGCCGTCGGCGTGCTGGAGCAGCACCGGCGTGATGTCCTTTTCGGTGAGGCCTGCACCGAGCAGCGCGCGCACAAGGAAGATGTGCGGATCGGTGCCGCGCGTCACCGCGACGCGCTTGCCCTTGAGATCAGCAACGCTCGCGATCTTGGAATCCTTTGATGTCACCAGCGCCGTCCATTCGGGACGCGAATAGACATAGATCGACTTGATGGGGTTTCCGTTGATCTTCGCCACCAGCGCCGCCGAGCCCGCGGTCGAGCCGAAATCGATCGAGCCGGCGTTGAGGAATTCGAGCGCCTTGTTGGAGCCGGCCGACTGCACCCAAATGATGCTGATGCCGTCCTTGGCGAATTCCTTCTCCAGCAGGCCCTTCTGCTTCAGGACCATCGACACCGGATTGTAGGTCGCCCAGTCGATGCGGATTTCCTTGAGCGGATCCGCCGCCCGTGCCGCAGGGGTCATGGCGAGCGCAACAGCCCCCGCCAACAGAATGCGTCGTGTAATCCCGGTCATGCCCAGCCTCCTCAAAAACTTCATTGTTTTTCAATGAGTTATTTCTAGAGGTCAACGAGAAAATCGCTATCCCGAAAGCCCGTCTGCTGAGAACAGATTTGCTCAAAGCGGGGCTTTTCCAGCATGGAACGACTATTGCCAGAGAATGGCGGGTGACAGCGCCTGTCACCTCTTATATCCGGTGAGACATGGACAGCGTCGCGACTGAGCACAAGGCCGAGGTGGACGATCGCTTCGACACCGCGCGGATCACCGCCGCGGTCGATGCGCTTGCCGAGAAGCATCAGGGACGTGAGGACACGTTCCGCACGGCCATGGCGCAATTGCTCAAGGCCGAGCTGATCGCGGCGCGCGCTGCGGCGCAGGCGATCCTGCTGAAGGACCGTCACGGAAGGCGCTGCGCCGAGCGGCTGTGCCACGTGCAGGACGAGATCATCCGCATCCTGTATTCGGCAGCGACCCGGCATCTCTACCGCTCGCCGATCCCGAGCGGCGCGGAGCGCATGGCGGTGGTCGCGACCGGCGGGTATGGCCGCGGCCTGATGGCCCCGGAATCCGACATCGATCTCCTGTTCATCCTGCCCTACAAGCAGACCGCCTGGGGTGAGCAGGTGGCTGAGGCCATTCTCTACTGTCTCTGGGACATGGGACTGAAGGTCGGACACGCCACGCGCTCGGTCGATGAATCGATCCGGCAGGCGCGCGGCGACATGACCATCCGCACCGCAATCCTGGAAACGCGCTTCCTGACCGGCGACCAGCCGCTCTATGACGAACTGGTCGCGCGCTTCGACAAGGACGTGGTGCAGGGCACGGCGTCCGAATTCGTCACCGCAAAGCTCGCCGAGCGCGAGGAGCGCCACCGCCGCGGCGGGCAGTCGCGCTACCTGGTCGAGCCCAACGTCAAGGACGGCAAGGGCGCCCTGCGCGACCTGCACACGCTGTTCTGGATCGCCAAATACGTCTACCGCGTCCGTGATACCGACGAGCTGGTCGAGCGCGGCGTGTTTGACGCGCAGGAATACCGCACGTTTCGCCGCTGCGCCGACTTCCTCTGGTCGGTGCGCTGCAATCTGCACTTCTACTCCGGCCGCGCGGAGGAGCGCCTCTCCTTCGATCTCCAGCGCGAGATCGCGGTCCGGCTCGGCTACACCTCGCATCCCGGCATGCAGGACGTCGAGCGCTTCATGAAGCACTACTTCCTGGTCGCCAAGGAAGTGGGCAACCTCACCGCCATCCTCTGCGCCAAGCTCGAGGACCAGCAGGCCAAGCCCGCGCCGGTGCTGAGCCGGATGATGGCGCGGCTGCGCCCCGCCCCCGCGAAGCGCCGCGTCCCCGACAGCGACGACTTCCTCGTCGACAACAACCGCATCAACGTCGCCGCGCCCGACGTGTTCAAGCACGATCCGGTCAATTTGATCCGGATCTTCCGCCTGGCGCAGAAGAACAACCTCGCCTTCCATCCGGACGCGATGCGCGACGTGACGCGCTCGCTCGGACTGATCAACGCGCAGCTGCGCGAGAACCCGGAAGCCAACCGGCTGTTCATGGAGATCCTGACCTCCGACAACGCCGAGATCGTGCTGCGTCGGATGAACGAGACCGGCGTGCTCGGCCATTTCATCCGCGCCTTCGGCAAGATCGTCTCGATGATGCAGTTCAACATGTATCATCACTACACCGTCGACGAGCATCTGATCCGCTGCGTCGGCTTCCTGCAGGACATCGAGCGCGGCGGCATCGAGGAGTTCACGGTCGCCAGCGATCTCTTCCGCAAGATCCGGCCCGAGCACCGTGCGGTGATCTACATCACGACGCTGCTGCACGACATCGCCAAGGGACGGCCGGAGGATCACTCGATCGCGGGCGCCAAGGTGGCGCGCCGGCTGTGCCCGCGGCTCGGCTTCAGCGCGGCCGACACCGAGCTCGTGGCCTGGCTGATCGAGGAGCATCTGACGATGTCCACGGTCGCGCAGTCGCGCGACCTCTCCGACCGCAAGACCATCGAGAATTTCGCCGCCGTGGTGCAATCGGTCGAGCAGATGAAATTGCTCACGATCCTGACCACCGCCGACATCCGCGGCGTCGGCCCGGGCGTGTGGAACGGCTGGAAGGCGCAGCTGCTGCGCTCGCTCTATTATGAAACCGAACCGGTGCTGACCGGCGGCTTCTCGGAAGTCGACCGCGGCAAGCGCCTCACGGCCGCCTACGCCGAATTCCGCATGGCCTTCGCCGAGTGGCCGGCGGACGAGCTCGATGCCTATATCGGCCGGCACTATCCCGCCTATTGGCTCAAGGTCGAGCTGCCGCGGAAGATCCGCCATGCCCGCTTCGTCCGCTCCAGCGAGCAGGCCGGCCACAAGCTCGCGATCAATGTCGGCTTCGACGAGGTGCGCGGCGTCACCGAGCTGACGATCTTCGCCGCCGACCATCCCTGGCTGCTCTCGATCATCGCCGGCGCCTGCGCCTCGGCCGGCGCCAACATCGTCGACGCGCAGATCTACACCACGACCGACGGCCGCGCGCTCGACACGATCTCGATCTCCAGGGAATACGACCGCGACGAGGACGAGGGCCGGCGCGCCACGCGCATCGGCGAGATGATCGAGGACGTGCTGGAAGGCAAGCTGCGGCTGCCCGAAGTGGTGGCGCGGCGCACCGTGCGCAGCAAGGCGCGGCCTTTCACGATCGAGCCGGAAGTGACCATCAACAACCAATGGTCCGACCGCTACACCGTGATCGAGATGTCCGGCCTCGACCGCCCCGGCCTGCTCTACGAGCTGACCACCGCGATCTCGAAGCTCAATCTGAACATCGCCTCGGCCCATGTCGCGACCTTCGGCGAGCGTGCCCGCGACGTGTTCTACGTCACCGACCTCCTGGGCGCGCAGATCAACGCGCCGACGCGCCAGTCCGCAATCAAGAGCGCGCTGACCCACGTGATGGCCGGCGACAAGGCGGTGCAGCCGGCGGCGTGAGGAGAGAGCTAAATCTCTACCCCCTCATGCCGCAGCAGCCAGCGCTTCCGCTCGAGCCCGCCGCCATATTTCACCAGCGAGCCATCCGCGCCGATCAGGCGGTGACAGGGCAGCACCACGCTGATCGGGTTTGAGCCGTTGGCATGGCCGACGGCACGAATGGCTTTGGGCATATCGATCCTTGCGGCCAGCGCGCCATAGCTCATCGTGGTGCCGGCAGGGATCTTTGCCAACGCGGTCCAGACCTTCTGCTGGAACGGCGTGCCGGCGATGCGCCATGCGACGCCCGAGAGCTGGCCGAGATCGCCTTCGAAATAGCCCGACAGCGCCGTCCGCATCTCCGTCGGCGCAGGCTGATCGCTCAGATCCACGGCGCCGTAGTGCAGGCGCAACAGCTCGCGCATGCGGGGCTCGTAGTCTTCCCAGTCGAGCGCGCGCAGCGCACCCTCGGCATCGGTGACGAGCAGCGCGATCCCGATCGGCGTCGTCAGGCGATCGAGGCCGAATCGTTCAGGCGGTTTGGTTGATCGAGCGGGCATTGCGGCACCATTGCATCGAAACACGCCATCGCACTTGCCATGCCGGCCGTGCTAACGTCCACCCGAAAGCTGACGCTTTGGGGGGCTCAACTTGATTCTGATCACCAATGTCCTGGTGGCGCTGGTCGCCGCACTGCACGCCTACTTCCTGATCCTGGAGATGTTTCTCTGGGACAAGCCGCTTGGCTTGAAGACATTCCGCAATACGCCTGAAAAGGCCGAGATCACGAAGGTGCTGGCGGCCAACCAAGGGCTCTATAACGGCTTCCTCGCCGCCGGCCTGATCTGGGGCCTCGTCCACGGCAACCCGGCCTTCGCATTCCAGATCAAGGCATTCTTCCTGCTCTGCGTGATCGTGGCCGGCGCCTATGGTGCGGCGACCGTTAGCACCCGCATCCTGCTCGTGCAGGCGCTGCCGGCGGCGATCGCGCTGGTTGCGCTGTTTCTGACCTGATTCTCGTGACCTGAGACGCTACGGCGCAGCGTCGCGATCCTTGCGCGGCGCCGGACCTTCCTCCACACTCTCCGGCAGCGATGGCGACCGTTGCAATCAACGGGAAAAGACCGTCGACCGGAAATTCCGTCAGGAGGAACAACCAAGATGAACAATCGCAGAGCCTTCATAGCTGCCACGGCGGCGCTCGCCTTCGCGTTCTCCGCCAGCCAAGCCCTCGCCCAGAAGAAATACGACACCGGCGCGAGCGACACCGAGATCAAGATCGGCCAGACCGTGCCGTTCTCCGGTGCCTATTCCGTCTACGCCAATATCGGCAAGACCCAGGCCGCCTACTTCAAGATGATCAACGATCAGGGCGGCATCAACGGCCGCAAGATCAATCTGATCCAGTATGACGATGCCTATTCGCCGCCGAAGACGGTCGAGCAGGTGCGCAAGCTCGTCGAAGGCGACGAGGTGCTGTTCACCTTCCAGATCATCGGCACGGCCGCGAACGCCGCCGTGCAGAAATATCTCAACGGCAAGAAGATCCCGCAGCTGCTGGCCTCCACCGGCGCCGCACGCTTCAACGATCCGCAGAACTATCCCTGGACCATCGCCTACAATCCCAACTACGTGTCCGAGGGACGCATCTACGCCAAGTACATTCTCGCCAATCACCCCAATGCCAAGATCGGCGTGCTCTACCAGAACGACGACATGGGCCGCGACTATCTCGCCGGCCTCAAGAGCGGCCTCGGCGACAAGGCCGCCAAGATGATCGTCGGCGAAGTGTCCTACGAGGTCACCGACCCGACCGTCGACTCGCAGGTGGTCAAGCTGAAGTCGCTCGGTGCCGATCTTTTCTACGATGCCTCGACGCCGAAGTTCGCGGCGCAGGCCATCAAGAAGGTGGCCGAGCTCGGCTGGACGCCGGTGCACATCCTCGACATCAACGCGAGCCCGATCTCGGCGACGCTAAAGCCGGCCGGCCTCGACATCTCCAAGGGCATCATCTCGACCCAATACGGCAAGGAGCCGAGTGACCCGCAGTGGAAGGACGATCCGGGCGTGAAAGCGTTCTTCGCCTTCATGGACAAGTATTTCCCCGAAGGCGACAAGCTCAACACGGTCAACACCTATGCTTATTCGGTCGCCGAGTTGCTGACGCAGGTGCTGAAACAGTGCGGCGACGACCTGTCGCGTGAGAACGTGATGAAGCAGGTCGCCAACATCAAGGACTTCACCCCGAGCTTCGCGCTGCCCGGCATCAAGATCAACACCGGACCGAACGATTATCGCGTCAACAAGCAGATGCAGATGATGAAGTTCAACGGCGAGCGTTGGGAGCTGTTCGGCCCGATCATCGAGGACAACGGCCCGGCGGGTTAGTAACTGCGCAGGGTGGATTAGCCCTGCAGATGCGCAAAGCGCATCTGCTCGGCGTAATCCACCTCTTCGACATCCGCGGCAACAGAAGTGGTGGGTTACGCCTGGCGGACTGCGCTTCGCGCAGCCGCAAGGCTGACCCACCCTACGAACTGCGCGTCTCCACCCACCTTGCGTTGCAGCAACGCCTCATCCACAATCGCCCTCAGCGGTGACGTCCTGTGCGCAAGAGCATCCGGGCAGATCATCGGCAATAACAAACTGAGGAAATTGCGAATGAGGAATGGAATGCTGCATCTGGCCGCGACAACGGCGCTGACCCTGGCGCTGTCGGTCACCACGGCCAGTGCCCAGAAAAAATATGATCCGGGCGCCAGCGACACCGAGATCAAGGTCGGACAGACCATGCCGTTCTCGGGACCTGCATCGGTCTATTCGTCGATCGGCAAGACCCAGGCCGCCTATTTCAAGATGATCAACGACCAGGGCGGCGTCAACGGTCGCAAAATCAACCTGATCCAGTATGACGACGCCTATTCGCCGCCGAAGGCCGTGGAGCAGATCCGCAAGCTCGTCGAGAGCGACGAGGTGTTGCTGACCTTCCAGATCATCGGCACGCCCGTGAACGCGGCGGTGCAGAAATATCTCAACTCCAAGAAGGTGCCGCAGTTGTTCGCGGCCACCGGCGCATCGAGGTTCACCGATCCGAAGAACTTCCCGTGGACCATGGGCTTCAATCCCAACTACTTCGTCGAAGGCCGCATCTACGGCCAGTACATTCTGAAGGAGCATCCCAACGCCAAGATCGGCGTGCTCTATCAGAACGACGACCTCGGCAAGGACTATCTGAACGGCATCAAGGCCGGCCTCGGCGACAAGGCCGCCAAGATGATCGTGACCGAAGCCTCCTACGAAGTCTCCGATCCGACCGTCGATTCGCAGGTCCTCAAGATCAAGGACGCCGGCGCCGATCTGTTCTTCAGCGCCACCACGCCGAAGCAGGCCGCACAAGCGATCAAGAAGATCGCCGAGATGGGCTGGCATCCGGTGCAGATCGTCGACATCAACGCCACCTCGGTCGGCGCGGTGCTGAAGCCGGCCGGCCTCGATGCCGCCAAGGGTTTGATCAGCGTCAACTACGGCAAGGAACCGCTCGATCCGACCTGGAAGGACGATGCCGGCCTGAAGAGGTATTTCGACTTCATGGCGAAGTACTATCCGGACGGCGACAAGGACTCGAACTTCAACACCTACGGCTACAGCACGGCGCAGCTGCTGGTCCATGTGCTGAAGCAGTGCGGCGACGACCTGACGCGCGAGAACGTCATGAAGCAGGCCGCGTCGCTGAAGGACGTCGTCAGTGACACCGCGCTGCCCGGCATCAAGGCCAACACCTCGCCGACCGACTACCGCGTCAACAAGCAGCTTCAGATGATGAAGTTCAACGGTGAGCGCTGGGAGCTGTTCGGCCCGATCCTGGAGGATGCCGGCCCGATCGATTAGTTCTCGGAAACAACTGCCTCAACGACGTCATGCCCGGGCTTGTCCCGCCTGCGCGGCCGAAGCCGCTTCGGCGCGGCGAAGGCCCGGGCATCCACGTTCTTGGAGCGGCAAGGCAAGGGCGTGGATGGCCGGGTCAAGCCCGGCCATGACGGCGGAGGGAGATGCGCGCAGAGACATCTACTCCGGTATCTCCCCAAAATTCTTCCCCACCGGCAGCACCGCGTGCCGTATCAGCCGTGAATCCTCCACCGCGGCCTGCCGATGCTTCACCGCTTCGCGATAGACGGGATCGCGGATCATCTCGACGAAGGCGGCAACGCTTGGATATTCGGCGATGAAGCAATGGTCCCAGCGCTCCTCTTGCGGGCCAATCAGCATCAGCTCGAATTTGCCCTGCCAGACGATGCGGCCGCCGAGGCGCTCGAACACCGGGCCGCTGTTGCGGCCATAGGCAGCGTAGGCTTCCGCGCCGCTCGCCTTGCGGCCGTCAGGATAGGCCGCCTCTTTGCGCAAACGCACCAGATTGAGCATGTGGATCGGGCCGGGGCGGTCGTTGTCCCGGAACTGCGCGAAAATCTCCTTGCTCGGATCGATACGGCCCATGCCGGTTCCCTCTTGTTTTATGCGGGCGATCCTAGCCCTGCCGCCCGGCGAGCGGAACTGCGGCAGGCGAATGCCGCACCTCCTAATCGCGCGTTAAGCTCTGGGTAACCGGGCCTTAAACAGCGACCGGTAGCGTGCGGCGGGGCGGGCTGACCGGGCGTTTTGCGTATGGCGTGGGGAAAGAAAAAGGGTGGGCGGAAGGAGCCGTTGTTCGGCTTGCCTGCTGCGCTCGCCGATCTGCGCCTGACCGCGGCCGACCGCGTCCCCGGCGGCGAGGACAAGCCGAAGAAATCAACGAAATCATCCGCCAAGCGCAAGAGCGAGGATGCCGGCGACGAGCCGCCGCGCGAGCGGAAGGCACAAGCCGGCCGCAGCGGCGCCAAGCGCCGGTCGAAATCGGGCGGAGGCTTCAGCCTCGGCCGCCTCGTCTATTGGGGTGCGGTGCTCGGCCTGTGGGGCATGATCGCCGTGATCGGCGTCGTGATCTATGTCGGCGCCCATCTGCCGCCGATCCAGTCGCTGGAGATTCCCAAGCGCCCGCCGACGATCCAGATCGTCGGCATCGACGGCAGTATGCTGGCGCAGCGCGGCGAGATGGCGGGCGCCAACGTCTCGCTGAAGGACCTGCCCCCCTATCTGCCGAAGGCCTTCATCGCCATCGAGGATCGCCGCTTCTACTCGCATTTCGGCATCGACCCGATTGGCATCCTGCGGGCCCTCGTCACCAACGTACTCCATCGCGGCGTCTCGCAGGGCGGCTCGACCTTGACGCAGCAGCTCGCGAAAAACCTGTTCCTGACCCAGGAGCGGACCATGGCGCGCAAGCTGCAGGAGGCGGAGCTCGCGATCTGGCTGGAGCGCAAGCATTCCAAGAACGAGATTCTGGAGCTCTATCTCAACCGCGTCTATTTCGGCTCGGGCGCCTATGGCGTCGAGGCCGCGGCGCAGAAATATTTCGGCAAGTCGGCGAAGGACGTCACCGTCGCCGAGGCCGCGATGCTGGCGGGCCTCGTCAAATCGCCGTCGCGGCTGGCGCCGAACCGCAATCCGGAAGGCGCGGAAGCGCGCGCGCAGATCGTGCTCGCGGCGATGGCGGATGCCAAGTTCATCACCGAAGCACAGGCGCAGGCCTCGATCGGCCACCCCTCCTACAACGTGAAGCCGGCCGGCGCCGGCACGCTCAACTACGTCGCCGACTGGATCGGCGAGGTGCTGGACGATCTGGTCGGCCAGATCGACGAGAGCATCAAGGTCGAGACCACGATCGATCCGAAGCTGCAGAGCGTGGCGGAAGCCGCCATCATCGACGAGCTCGCGGCCAAGAGCGTCAAGTTCAATGTCAGCCAGGGCGCGCTGGTGGCGATGACGCCCGACGGCGCGGTGCGCGCCTTGGTCGGCGGACGGAACTATTCCGACAGCCAGTACAACCGCGCGGTCACTGCGAAGCGCCAGCCGGGCTCCTCGTTCAAGCCGTTCGTGTACCTGACCGCGCTCGAGCAGGGGCTGACGCCGGACACGGTGCGCCAGGACGCGCCGATCGAGGTCAAGGGCTGGAAGCCCGAGAACTACACCCATGAATATTTCGGCGCGGTGACGCTGACGCAGGCGCTGGCGATGTCGCTCAACACCGTCGCCATCCGCCTCGGTCTCGAGGTCGGGCCGAAGAACGTTGTGCGCACCGCGCACCGGCTCGGCATCTCCTCGAAGCTCGAGCCCAATGCCTCGATCGCGCTCGGCACCTCCGAAGTCTCGGTCGTCGAGCTGGTCGGCGCCTACGCCCCCTTCGCCAATGGCGGCTTCGCCGTGGCGCCGCATGTCGTCACACGGATCAGGACGCTCAGTGGCAAGCTGCTCTACATGCGGCAAGCGGAAGAGCGCAATCAGGTGATCGACCCGCGCTATGTCGGCATGATGAACACGATGATGCGGGAGACGCTGATATCAGGCACCGCCAAGAAGGCGGAGATCCCCGGCTGGCCGGCGGCCGGCAAGACCGGTACCAGCCAGGATTATCGCGACGCCTGGTTCATCGGCTACACCGCCAACCTCGTCACCGGCGTCTGGCTCGGCAATGACGACAACTCGCCGACCAAGAAGGCGACCGGCGGCGGCCTGCCCGTCGAAGTCTGGTCGCGCTTCATGCGCACGGCGCACGAGGGCGTGCCGGTGGCCGCCTTGCCGAACTCGCAAGCGACCTGGGGCCTCTCGAACCTCGCGCAGGCGGCATCGCAGGTGTCGCCGCCGACGGCGGTGGCGCCTGGACCGGCACCGGCGAGCAGTGGCGGCTATCGCCCGCCTCCGACGCGCGCCAATGTGCGGCCGGAAGCCGCAGCAGGCCTCGACGGCTGGCTGATGGACCGGCTGTTCGGCGGAAATCGGTAGCTTCGAGCTGAGGTCCCCAGGGCCTCAAGACAAAAAACGCGAAAACAACCCCATGCACAGTAGCCGGTGACTTCAGGCGCGCCGCGCGGTGGATTGTAGGAAACGTTTGATCCGGCGGGACAAATCGAGCGTGCCGCGCAATCGTCGCGAAGTATGGCGGGGATCGCGCAAAGCGCGCTGACGTCGCCCCACTCTCAACTGTCATTCCCCGCCACCGGGTCTCGCCTTCGGCTAGCCCAATGACGGGCTCCAGCGGGGAATCCAGTATTCCGAGACGTCGAGATTCAAAACAGCTGCCGCGGCGTACTGGATGCGGCCAGCAGCGTTTTGCTCCGGCTGACATCGCGCCACGGCTTCGGCAAGTCCTGCCCAACAAGTCCTGCCCAACAAGTCCTGCCCAAGACGGCAAGATTTACCGATGCCGAAATATCCCTGAACGCCAAAACACCAGTCTCTTCAAGGCTCCGACATCGGCCCAGGAATTGCTCTCTTAGGTTGAGTTCCGAAGACTCGGGTTTAGTGGGAAGGAGCGTTCCATGATTACAGGTCTATCCAGCGCGGCGTTGCCCCATCTGCGTCCTGCATCAACGTCCGGTTCCAATGTGACAACGACATCAGATCTCCAGCCGGAGGCGTCGACTGCAACTGACGCTGCGACCAGCAGCCCCGGAATCAGCGTGTCGCAACTCAAGCCGCTGCAAGGCGCCAAGCCGATCTCGGTGGCTGATAACCCGGTCCTGCGCGACCTGATGGCAACGAATTGGCTGATGACCCACGGCGCGAACGCGACTCAACCGGCCGCCTCGGACGATGCACCTGAGAACACCTATGCCCAGGTGAAGGTTGACGGCAAGGTGGTGGCCACTCTGTACAATGGCGGGTCCTCGACGATGACCAACGCGGCGGCCGCAAAGATCGGCAAGCTCGAGGATCCTCCCGGCCTGAGTGGACCTGATCTGGCGCAATGGCGAGCCGACAATTACGCCAAGCTGCTTGGCGGCACCGTCGAAAAAGCGTCCACCGCGATCACGCAATCGCAATGGACACCGCGTCAAAGCAATTCTGCCACCTATAGTCGCGATCAGCTCGACGCGGCCTTCCAGGCGATGCTGGCCGAGGGCCCGAAGGCCGCCGTGCAACTGCAATCGTCCTATCTCGCCTCGCGCGCGCAGCCGGGGACAAGCGCAGATATCAGCGCCTGACCTGAGAGATGGTCTGAGGACGCCCGGCATCCGGGCGACGAGTCAAAGCACATCAAGCAAGATCATCCCGGCTGACGCCGAACAACGAGCAGCTATCGCCGGCGTTCAGCGTCCGCGATGTCGCGCGACGAGAGCTGCTCGCCTTAGATAGTCCGATGGGTCGGTCGTTCGGGGAAATCGGAAAGCGTGGCACGAGACGCACTGATGTCGCCCCGTCCTCCGCTGTCATTCCCCGCGAAAGCGGGGAATCCAGTACGCTGCGGCTTCTCGGCTTAACAATAACCGCCTCTGGAATACTGGGTCGCCCGGTCAAGCCGGGCGACGACAGTGAGTGTTGGGCTAGCAGCGAGGCCTAGTCTGCGACGAGGATCAATCCTCGACCCCATAGCGGTGCAGGTCGTTGCCGTGCGTATCGAGCCACTTCTTGGCGCGCTCCATCGACGGGCAGGCCTTTCCGCAGACGCGCCAGAACCGCGCCGAGTGGTTCATCTCGACGAGATGGGCGACCTCGTGCGCGGCGAGGTAGTCGAGCACGTAGGGCGGCGCGAGGATCAGGCGCCAGGAGAACGACAGCGAGCCGGCCGAGGTGCAGGAGCCCCAACGGCTGGACTGATCGCGGATCGAGAGGCGCTTGACCCTGACGCCGAGCTCGACGGCATAGGCCTCCGCCGAGCGCTGGAGATCGTGGCGCGCCTCGCGCTTGAGGAAGTCGCTGACGCGGCGGTCGACATGCTCGACCCCGCCGGCGACGCAGAGAATGCGTTCACCGCTGTCGCGCACTTCCGTCCATACCGTGCCGCGCGTGCCGGCACGATGAACGATACGATGGGCCGTGCCGCGTAGCGGTATCACTGTGCCGGGTTGGAACGGCGCAGCCTTCGGCAAACGGCCGAGACGTGCAGCGATCCACGCGCCGTGACGTTGTGCGAAGTCCTTGGCTTCGGCCAGCGTGCCGCGCGGCGGGATGGTGAGGATGGCTTCGCGATCGCTCGGATGGATTCTGAGCGTGTAGCGGCGCGCGCGGCGGTGCCGACGCAATCGAATCGCAAAAAACTGCGATCCATGGGTGATGACCAGGGTCTTCGGCTCGTGGGGCCGTCGATAGAGGAGTGCGCGAGTGGCCATGTCTGTCAGTCCGGGGGGCAGGAGGGCGCCCGGATTCTGCCATAACCGCCGCCAGGGAAAGCGCTCGGCGCAAAAACAAATCATTTGCCCAATATACAGCGGTCTAGCGTCCGGGAGACCCTACAGACTGGGGTTGGAACCCGGTTTTTTCGCCCCCGCTGGACGCATGCGGCACCCCCAAGGGCTGAGGTGGGAATCACTCCTATAAAGCTACCTAAATACCGCGAATCTGGAGGGAACCAACCCCTGCCGGAACCCCCGGCAGGGCGTCGATTTTCAGCGGGAAAGCCGAAAAACGCGCTTATTCGGCCGCGAGGGCCTGCAACGAGCTCGGATTCGCAGCCGAGACCATGAAGTCATGGATGCGCGGCACGATTTCCGACTTGAAGCGCGAGCCGTTGAACACGCCGTAATGCCCGACGCCCTTCTGAACGTAATGAACGCGGCGGTGATCGGGGATCGAGCTGCACAATGTGTGTGTTGCTTCGGTCTGACCGAGCCCGGAGATGTCGTCGTTCTCGCCTTCGACCGTCATCAGCGCCACGCGCGTGACCTTCGAGGGGTCGACGCGTGTTCCGCGATGGGTCATCTCGCCCTTCGGCAGCGAGTGCTTCACGAACACGGTGTCGACCGTCTGCAGATAATACTCGGCGGAGAGATCCATCACCGCGAGATATTCGTCGTAGAAGTCGCGATGCTTGTCGACGAGGTCGCCGTCGCCCTTCACCAGATTGGCGAACAGGCGCTTGTGGGCGTCCATGTGCCGGTCGAGGTTCATGCTGATGAACCCGTTGAGCTGCAGGAAGCCCGGATAGACGTCGCGCATCATGCCCGGATGCGGGAACGGCACCTTGGTGATGACGGTGTTGCGGAACCAGTCGATGCCGCGCTCCTGGGCGAGCTTGTTCACCCCGGTCGGATTGCGGCGGGTGTCGATCGGGCCGCCCATCAGCGTCATCGACGTCGGCACGAAGGGGTCGCGCCGCGCTTCCATGATCGAGACGGCGGCAACGACGGGAACGGAGGGCTGGCACACCGCCATGACATGGGTGTTGCCGCCAAGGACGTGCAGCATCTCGATGACGTAGTCGATGTAGTCGTCGAGATCGAAGCGGCCATCGCTCAGGGGCACCATGCGGGCGTCGGCCCAATCGGTGATGTAGACCTCATGCGCCGGCAGGAACGCCTCGACCGTGCCGCGCAGCAGCGTCGCGTAGTGGCCGGACATCGGCGCCACGATCAGCACGCGCGGCTGCGGGCTGCGCAAGGGACGGGCGAACTTGCGATCGAAGTAGAGCAGCTTGCAGAACGGCTTTTCCCAGACCGAGCGGACCTCGACGGGAACGCGGATGCCGTTGACCTCGGTGTCGTTGAGGCCCCATTCCGGCTTGCCGTAACGGCGCGTGGTGCGTTCGAACAATTCACAGGCCGCGGCGACGGACTTGCCGACCTCGGTGCGCGCCCACGGATTGAGGGGATTCTGAAACAGGAGCTTGGTCGCATCGGTGACCGCACGCGCCGGATTGAGAGAGGCCTGCCCCATCTCGTACATCCAGTACATCGGCGTCGTCAGGACCGGACTGCCTTCGGCCGCCAGGGGCGGCGCGCCGCCGAACTCACCAATAGGCATCGTTAAAATCCTCTTCGCATCGCAACATACTGCCGAATGCGTAATATTGCGTCAATGCATGGTTCCGTACATCTACGGAGCCGGAACGGCTAAATCAGCCTGAATCCACGGGAAAGTGAGATTATTCACCGCTCGAGAGCAGCGAGCCGTGCTTCTTGGCGCTCCGCAAAAGGGCAAGGAATGCCCCAAAAGATGCAACCAGCAGCACCGCGTTGATGGCCAACGCACGCAACATCAGATCGATCCGGAGGGTCTGTTCGATCAGGAGCGCCCGCATTCCCTCGAATACATAGGTCGGCGGCAGCGACCAGGCGACGTACTGCAGCCATGCCGGCAGCACGCTGACGGGATAGTAGACGCAGGCGAGCGGCATGATCGCGAACATCAGGGTCCAGACGATGCTCTCGGCGCCAAGGCCGTTTCGTAAGACCAGCCCCGAGACGAAGATGCCGACCGCCCAGCTGGTGAAGATCAGATTGCAGAAGAACGCGATCAGCGGCAGACCGAGGGCATAGACGTTGAAGTGAAACAGGAACAGCGCGAGCAGCGTCATCGGGATGACGCCGATCGCGAGCCGGATCATGCTCATGATCATCAGCGACAGCAGAAACTCGATCGGCTTCAAGGGGCTCATCATGAGGTTGCCGATGTTGCGCGCCCACATCTCCTCCAGGAACGAGATCGAGAAGCCGAGCTGGCCGCGGAACAGGATGTCCCAGAGGATGACGGCGCCGATCAGCGTGCCGCCGGCGCGCGCGAAGAAATTGGCGTTCTCGGCGATGTAGAGCTGGAGAAAGCCCCAGGTGATGACCTGGAGCGCGGGCCAATAAAGCAGCTCGAGCAGCCGCGGCCAGGACGACATCAACAGATACCAGTAGCGCAGGATCATCGCGCCGATGCGATGGATGGAAATGCCGCGGTGGAGGGAGAGCTCGGTCATCGCGCCGCCTCCTTCGCACCGTTCGCCCGCCCGCGCGCGACGTCCAGGAACACCTCCTCCAGCGTGGTGCGGTTGTAGCGCGCCATGATGGCCTCCGGCGTGTCGTCGTCCTCGATGCGGCCGCGCTTCATGATGATGACGCGGTCGCACAGACGCTCGACCTCGAGCATGTTGTGCGAAGCCAGAAGGATGGTGGCGTTGTTCTCCTTGCGATAGCGCTCCATATGCGCCCGCACCCAGTCGGCCGTATCCGGGTCGAGCGAGGCGGTGGGCTCGTCCAGCAACAAAAGCGCGGGCTGGTTGATCAGCGCCTTCGCCAGCGCGACGCGGGTCTTCTGCCCGGCGGAGAGCTTGCCGTTGGCGCGGTCGATGAATTCGGTGAGATCAAGCTCGTCGGCCAGCCTGGCGATGCGATCGGAGACGTTCTTCACCGCATAGAGCTTGCCGAACACGGTGAGGTTCTGCCGCACCGTGAGGCGCATCGGCATGTCGACATAGGGGCTCTCGAAATTCATCCGCCCCAGCACCGCCGCGCTCTGCTCCGGCATCCGATGCCCGAGCACCTGCACGCGGCCGGAGGTCGGCAGCACCAGGCCCATGATCATCGCGATGGTCGTGGTCTTGCCGGCGCCGTTGCCGCCCAGGAGCCCGGTGATGCTGCCACGCGGCAGCGAAAAGGAGATATCGTCGACGGCGCGGGTCTGCTTGTAGACCTTGACGAGGTGATCGACCGCAATGGCCGCAGAGGAGCCGCGCTCCGCGACAGTCGGCGGACTTGAAGCTTTGTCGTTCCCGGTCATGCTAGCCGTTCTTCTGCTATTGCAGCGGATAGCGCAAGGCTTGTAATCCGGGTGGTTCCGCGAGCCCCGCGTTTGTGACCGAGAAGGCACCGCCACATTGGCCGAGATGACTGAGACTGCCGATACCGATTTCCGCCACGCACAGCGGCATATCCGCCTGGACACGATCCTGCGGCTGCGCTGGCTCGCGGTGCTCGGCCAGCTCGCGGCGATCTTCATCGTGGCGCAGGGGCTGGAGTTCAACGTCGAGATCGTCCCCTGCGTCAGCATCATCGCGCTGTCGGCGGCGCTCAACCTGGCGCTCCAGACCGTGTCCAATCCGCTGCAACGGCTGGAGCCGATGCAGGCGGCCGGACTGCTCGCGCTGAACATCGTGGAGCTGGCGGGGCTGCTGTTCTTCACCGGCGGGCTGCAGAACCCGTTCTCGTTCCTGTTCCTCGCGCCCGTTCTGATCTCGGCCACGGCGCTGCCGGCCCGCCTCACCTTCGGCCTCGGCCTGCTCGCGGTGGCCTGTGCTTCGGTCCTGTTCTTCTTCCATCTGCCGCTGCCCTGGGATTCCGACGATCCCCTGGTGCTGCCGCCGATTTATCTCATCGGCATCTGGCTCTCGATCGTGCTCGCGATCGGCGTCACCAGTCTCTACTCGTTCCAGGTGACGGAGGAGGCGCGCAAGCTCGCCGACGCGCTGGCTGCGACCGAGCTGGTGCTGACACGCGAGCAGCATCTGACCCAGCTCGACGGCCTGGCCGCCGCAGCCGCGCACGAGCTCGGCACGCCGCTCGCGACCATCTTCCTGATCTCGCGCGAGCTGGAAAAGACGGTGAAGGACCCAAGTTTCGCCGCCGACCTGAAAACCCTGCGCGAGCAGACCCAGCGCTGCCGCGACATCTTGAGCAAGATCACCCAGCTTTCCTCCGAAGGCGCGCCGTTCGACCGCATGAAAATGTCTGAGCTGATCGAGGAGGTGGTGGCCCCGCACCGCGATTTCGGCGTCGACATCAAGGTGCGGATCGCGGTGGCGGCCTTCGCCGAGCCGATCGGCTCGCGCAACCCGGCGATCCTCTACGGCGTCGGCAACATCGTCGAGAACGCAGTCGATTTCGCCCGCACCACCGTCGAGGTGAATGCATGGTGGAACAAGGACACGATCGAGCTCGTGATCTCCGACGACGGCCCGGGCATTCCGCCCGATATCCTTAACCGGATCGGCGAGCCCTATTTGTCGCGGCGGCGCAATCTGGATGACGGCGGCGGCGAGCGGCGCGGGCTCGGGCTTGGCGTGTTCATCGCGCGCACCTTGCTGGAACGCACCGGGGCCAAGGTCTCGTTTACCAACCGGACCTTTCCGGAACACGGTGCTGTGGTTCACATCAATTGGCCGAGAGAGCGTTTTGAGACTATCGAGACGCTCGAAGAAACAATAGGATAGGCCGCGACCTTGCGTCGCACAGCAGGGCCGATCGACTATTTGCGGCCTTGGCACCGCCTGATTGCGACGCCATATGTAGATGTGCAGAGAGAGGACAACACCTTGAACGCCATCGCCGAACTGAACGAACAGACCGACCGCTCGCTTCTCATCGTGGAGGACGACAAGCCGTTCCTGGAGCGGTTGTCGCGCGCGATGGAGACCCGTGGCTTTGCGGTGACGTCGTGTGACACCGTCTCGGATGGCCTCGCGCAGATCGGCAAGGCCGCGCCCGCATTCGCCGTCGTGGATCTGCGGCTCGGCGACGGCAATGGTCTCGACGTCGTCTCCGCGCTGAAGAAGAAGCGCCCCGAAGCCCGCGCGATCGTGCTGACCGGCTATGGCAACATCGCCACCGCCGTGACCGCCGTGAAGATGGGTGCGATCGATTATCTGTCGAAGCCCGCGGATGCCGACGACGTCGTCGCCGCCCTGCTCTCGACCAGCTCGGAGAAATCCGAGTTGCCGACCAACCCGATGTCCGCCGACCGCGTCCGCTGGGAGCACATCCAGCGCATCTACGAGATGTGCAACCGCAACGTCTCGGAGACGGCGCGCCGGCTGAATATGCACCGTCGTACGTTGCAGCGGATTCTGGCGAAGCGCGCGCCGCGGTAACGGTCTCGTAGGGTGGGCAAAGGCGCGTAGCGCCGTGCCCACCAACTCTGCTTCAATTTTGATCGGCTTGGATGGTGGGCACGCTACGCTTTGCCCACCCTACGGCGTCTACGCTAATCCACCCTACGACTTCATTCCCAAAAATCCGCGTGGCCCTGCGGGTCGACCAGACGGTTGATCCGGAGCGCTGCCGCCATCGCGAAACGCACCGTCATCTGCTTGCGCGTGGCGGCCTGAAGCTTGTGCTCGGGCGCCTCGCACTGCATGTGCGCGCCATAGGCGTCCGCAATGATCAGGCCGGTGTCTTGCGGGAAGATCTCGCACGGCAGATCCTGCGTGAAGGCGAAGAACAGCCGGTCGCAATGGGCGCGGTATTCGTGCCATTTCTGGTCGGCACGCAAATCCTCGACCGACGATTTGATCTCGACGATCCAGATCTCGCCGCGCTCGTTGAGCGCCACCAGATCGGCGCGCCGGCCCGACGGCAGCGGTAATTCGCTGATGCAGGTAAAGCCGAGCGAGCGCAGCAACCGCGCCGTGCCGCGCGCGATCGCAAGCGCCGTCTCGGACTGGCGGCGATCGGGCGGCGGAACGAGAGCGATGTTGCGGGCGGGGCTGTCCATGGGGGGAGCTTAGCCGATTCCGGTTGGTGCGGACACTGTCCGATGAACCGCGGCCACACGCTCATCTGTCGTCCCCGCGAACGGCTAGATATATGGCGGCATCACCACCACGCCCTCGTTCCCGCGCAGATCCAGCACGCCTTCCAGCCTCTCGCCCTCGCGATCCAGAAACGTCGACAGCAAGATCTCGCTGTTGAAACGGATCGCGCTGGTGGTCACGGCGATCGGGTCGGGCCCGAGATTGAGCACGACGATGATCGCGGTGCCCTCGGCCTCGCGGCGATAGACCAGCAGATCGCCTTGCGCGGCGATCGGATGGTAGTCGCCCTCGACCAGCGCCGGAGATGCCTTCCGCAAGGCAATCAGCCGCTTGTACAGACTGAGGATCGAACGCGAATCGGCTTCGAGATCGGCGACGTTCTCGCGGATATGGTCCTCCGGCAGCGGCAGCCAGGGCCTTACGCCGGAGAAGCCGCTGGCCGGCGACGCATCCCACTGCATCGGCGTACGGCAGCCGTCGCGCCCCACTCCGATGCCGGGCACATTCTTCTCGAAGGGATCGCGCACGTCCTCGGGGGAGATCGCCAGCTGATGCATGCCGATCTCGTCGCCGTAATAGAGCGTCGGCGTACCGCGCAGCGTCAGCAGCAACATGGCGGCGACGCGGGCCTGCTCCGGCCCGACACGACTCGCGACGCGCGGACGATCGTGATTGCCGAGCACCCAGTTCGGCCAGGCGCCCTTCGGCAGCGCCTTCTCGTAATCCTCGACGATTGTCTCGATCGAGCGCGCGCTCCAGAACGTCGAGAGCAGCGCGAAGTTGAACGGCATCTGCGCGCCGGTGAGATCGTTGCCGTAATAGGCCATCAGACGGTGCAGCGGCAGATAGATTTCGCCGATCAGCACGCGGTCGCGATACGCATCCGTGACGCGCCGCATCTCGGCGATGACGTCATGCACCTCCGGCTGGTCGGTGGAGTATTGCGTCAGGATCCTCTCGTTCGGCGGCCGGCCCTCGACGTAATGCGGGTTCGGCGGGTTGTCGCGGAATTCGGCATCCTTGATCAGGTGCCAGATCACATCGACGCGGAAGCCGTCGACGCCTTTCTCCAGCCAGAACCGCATCGCGTCGTAGATCGCCGCGCGGACATCCGGATTGCGCCAGTTGAGGTCCGGCTGCTCGGCAAGGAAGGCGTGGTAGTAATATTGACCTGTCGTCTCGTCGAATTGCCAGGCGCTGCCGCCAAATTCGGACAGCCAGTTGTTCGGGACACCGCCATCGGCGGCCGGATCGCGCCAGACGTACCAGTCGCGTTTGGGATTGTCGCGCGAGGACCGGCTCTCGACGAACCAGGGATGCTGGCTTGATGTGTGGTTCGGCACGAGGTCGAGGATCAGTTTCAGCCCGGTTTCATGCGCAGCCGCGAGCAGCGCATCGAAATCCGCCATCGTGCCGAACAGCGGATCGATGCCGGTATAGTCGGAGATGTCGTAGCCGAAATCGGCCATCGGCGAGGGAAAGATCGGCGACAGCCAGATCGCGTCGACGCCGAGCGATTTCACGTAAGGCAGCCGGCGCAGGATGCCGGCGAGATCGCCGACGCCGTCACCGTCTGAGTCCTGAAAGGAGCGCGGGTAGATCTGATAGAAGATGCCGTCGCGCCACCAATTGTCGCCGCCCTGAGCCATGGCCGGAATACCACTCACTAATCTACCCTGCGCGAGAAAACGCGAAAGGAACGCCCCGGTTCAAACCAGCAGGCCAATTGGGACGGCCGTGTGACGACCGGCTGTTCCCGGGGCTACGACACAAATCTTTTGCTTGGCGGCATGGCAAAAATCGGCATTGTGAGGCCATGACCGAGCAAAACAATACCCAAGAATCACAGCAAGCCAAGGCTGGCGCGATCATCGTCCCCGTGACGCTGTTCGAGCAGAACTGCACCATCATCTGGGACGAGCCCGGCAAGAAGGCCGTGGTGATCGACCCCGGCGGGGACGTGCCGAAGATTCTGGACGCGATCAAGCAGACCGGCGTCACCGTAGAGAAGATCTGGCTGACCCACGGCCATATCGACCATGTCGGCGGCGCGGCCGAATTGCGCGATGCGCTGAAGGTGCCGATCGAGGGGCCGCATGTCGCGGATAAATTCCTGCTCGACAACGTGGTCGAGAGCGGCGCGCGCTTCGGCATGACCGGCGGCCGCAATTTCGAGCCGGACCGCTGGCTCGACGAGGGCGACAGCGTGTCGATCGGCGGCCTGCAGTTCGATATTTTGCACTGCCCGGGCCACTCGCCCGGCAGCGTGGTGTTCTTCAACAAGGACTTGCGCTTTGCCCATGTCGGCGACGTGCTGTTTGCGGGCTCGGTCGGGCGCACCGACCTGCCCGGCGGCAGTCACGCCACGCTGATCAACTCGATCAAGACCAAGCTCTTGCCGCTCGGCGACGACGTCGGCTTCATCTGCGGCCACGGCGCCGGCTCGAGCATCGGCCAGGAACGGATGACCAATCCGTTCATCACCGGCGAGATGTAGCCTTTTACTTGAGCATGATCTTTTCGGAAAACCGCTTCACACTTTTCCGGATCATGCTCTACTCGGCGGCCTCCGCCAACGCCGCGGTGTCACTGAGGTTGCGTTCGCCCCAGTCGCGGATCGCGGCGACGACCGGCACGAAGCTCTTGCCTTTGCGCGTCAGGCGATACTCGACCTTCGGCGGCACCTCGCCAAAATCCTTGCGGTCGATCAGGCCGCTTTGGGTCAGCGCCTTCAATTCGCGGCTGAGCACGCGCGGGGTGATCTCGGCGCTGCCGGCCATGCCGCGCAACAGGCCGCTCCTGATCTCGCCATAGCGGCGCGGACCGTCCTTGAGGTCCCAGACGATGCGGAGCTTGTACTTGCCGCTGATCATCTTCTGAAAGGCCGTAACCGGACAGGTGCGCGCCGGGTTTGCCCTTGCCATGTCGCCTCCTCCATACGCAGCCAGCTTGCGGGAGGATAGGAGCGACGTCGAAAAAGTCCATACTATCAATTTTGTCCATACTTGCAGGATCGCCCGCAAGGCGCAGATGATGGCGCACATGACGAACAGGGAGCGTCACATGAAGCATTTCATGATCAGGTACGAATTCAAAAACGGCACGACGGAAGCCTGGCACCAGGAGATCGGCCGCTTCATCAAGGCGATCGAGGGCGATCCGGAGTTGAAGGGGCGGATCGGCTATCGGGTCCTGAAGAACCGCGACGACGCCAGCTACTTCCACCTCGCCAGCGTCACCGACGAGGCTGCGCAAAAAGCGCTGCAATCGCGCGACTTCTTCAAGGCCTATCAGGAGATGACGCGGAAGGTCGCCGGCGGCGAGGTGACGGTGGCGCCGATCGAATGGATCGATCAGACGGCGTAGCCGTCGCTTATCGAGCGACGAACTACTTCATCAATCCCGCGGCGGTCAGTGCGCGCGTGATGATCTGGCCGAGATCGAAGCCGCGCGCCGCCGCGCGCTTCGGCTCGGCCGGCTCTTCGGCAACGGCGACTGCAGCACGGATCGAGCGGGCGAGATGCGGCGCGGGTGAAAGCGCCGGCTTCGACGTCCCGGGCCCGGCCTTCTTCCCGGCCGCGTCCGGAATCCAGCCGGTGAGGCCGAAGAATTTTGCGATGTTGTACGACGAGGAAATACCGGCCTCGATCAGGAATGCGCCTTCGATGCCGTAGCGCTGATCATTGTCGGCGAGGCCGAGCGGCGTGCCGTGGGCCATATCGGTGATGGCGTAGGACTCGACCAGGGTTTCGCCGTCCTTGTTCCACCAGGCCTGGCGCGGATAGCCGTCGACAATGGTCTCCGCCATCGGCACGGCCGGCAGATCGTGCAAATCGAGCCACTGCTTGACGATCTCGCTGGCGTTGCCGGGATTGACGGTGCGGTCGGCGCTGCCGTGCCACACCGACATCTTCGGCCACGGCCCGCGATGGTTCGAGGCACGCCGCACGAAGTCGCCGAGTTCGCGCTCCGGCCGCTGCGGCGAATGAAACATGCCGTCCAGCGCCTCGCGCAGATTCGAGGCGATGCCATAGGGCAACCCGGCGATCACCGCACCGGCCGCAAAAACTTCCGGATAGGTCGCGAGCATCACCGACGTCATGCCGCCGCCGGCGGAGAGACCGGTGATGAAGACGCGCTTGGGATCGATGCGGTGCGCTTCGGCCATATGCGCGATCATCTCGCGGATCGACCGCGCCTCGCCGCCGTCCCGCGCAGTGTCTTCCGGATTGAACCAGTTGAAGCAGGTGTTGCCATTGTTGACGCGTTGCTGCTCGGGCATCACCAGCGCGAAGCCGTAATGCTTCGCGAGCGTCGACCATCCCGCGCCGAGATCGTAAGCAGCGGCGGTCTGGCCGCAGCCATGCAGCACGACAACGAGCGCGCGCGGCTTCTGGAGTTGCGCCGGCACGAACGCGAACATGCGCAGGTTTCCGGGATTGTCGCCGAAGCCCGTGACTTCTTCCAACGGGCTGGATACGTCCGCGCTCCGGCCGAATTCGGCAAGGCGCAGACCATCCACCTTTGGCAGATGTCTCAAGAGAGCGAGATTTTTGGCAAGCGACACGGCAACTCCTGGCAGGCGACGTTCAACGTTCACCCAAACCAAATAGTTGCTGCGGTGCAAAATAAAAAGCCCGTGTGCTGTCTATCACCCGAAATCACGCAAAAATCCGCAGGAATACGCATGAATTAACCGCAATGCCTCAACTTCGTGCAGAGACGCGGCGCATCCACGCCAGAAATGCGGCGCAGATCGTGATTAACGCCGCAAACGCGGCGAGCGAAACGAAGAAGCCTGCGCGCGCCGATTGCAACGCTTCAACCGCGAAGAACGCCGCGCCGATTGCGGCCACTCCGGCCGCATTTCCGATCTGCGCCGTCGTGCCGTACATGCCGGACGCCGAGCCTGCCGCGACAGGCTTCACCGTCGAGAGCACCGCACCGGATAGCGGCGCCATCACCAGCCCCTGGCCGCAGCCGAAGATGATCATGACGAGCGCGAGCAGGATCGGCGCGGGCGCATCGATATACCCCGTGACCAGCGCGAGTGCGGCGAGGCCCGCGATCTGCAGCATGCAGCCTTCGATCAACACCTTGGTCCCGCGATGGCGCGCCCGCGCGCCGCTGTGGCGCGACGCGACCACGAAAGCCAGCGCGAGCGGAATGAAGGCCATGCCGGCTGCGAGCGGCGGGATCTTCAGGCCGCGCTGCATGAACAGCGTCATGACCAGATAGAACGAGAGGTTGGCGACGAAGAAAAAGAACGCCGCGCCGAGCCCGCGCAGGAAGGCTGCATCGGACAGCAGCGTCAGATCGATCAGCGGCATGCCGCCGGCGCGCGCCACCGCATGCTCGAGCTTCAGGAACGCGACAAGGATCGCGCCGCCGACCGCCATCACGGCCCATAGCCACGGCGCCCAGCCGACATCGTGACCGAACAGCAGCGGTCCGATCAGGCACAACAGCCCCGCGAACAGCACCACGCTCCCTTTGATATCGAGCCGCGTGCCGGCCCGGCGCGGCACCGACGGCATGATGCACCAGGCGGCGGCCGCAATGACGAGGCCGCAGGGCACGTTGACGAAGAACACCGAGCGCCAGCCGGTACCGGCGAGGTCGATCGTGACCAGGAGACCACCGAGCAGGAAGCCCGCGGCGCCCGCAAGCCCGAGCACGATGCCGTAGATGGCGAAAGCGCGGCTGCGCTGTTCGTCGGTGAAGAGCAGATGCAGCGTCGCCAGCACCTGCGGCACCATCAGCGCTGCAGTCGCGCCCTGCGCCAGCCGTGCGATGATCAGCTCCGCGCCCGATTGCGCCAACCCGCACCACAGCGAGGTCACCGTGAAACCGAGCACGCCGGCCAGGAAGACATTCTTCGTGCCGTGGATGTCGCCGAGGCGGCCGCCGGTGACGACCAGCGTGGCGTAGGCGATCAGATATATCGCGATGACGGATTCGATCTGCGCCGGCGTCGCATGCAGGTCCACTGCGATAGTGGGAATGGCGACGTTCACGATGAACGCGTCGACGCCGAACATGAATTGAGCAGCGACGACGATCGCCAGCACGCCCCAGCGGCGCGACGAATCGACTTGTTTTGTGACGGTTTGATGCATTTTCGCGCGAGCCTTCGGCGATTTATTTGCGCGCAAAACTCGCAGATCGGCGTCATTGGCGCGATTACCTCCGAGGTAGGACTTGCCGCTTTGGCCCGATTGCTGCATGGCAATTCCCGCTGGTTTCGCGGGCTCGGAAGTTTTCCGGATGTACGACTACGACATGGTGGTGATCGGCTCGGGCCCGTCGGGGCGCCGGGCCGCGGTGCAATGTGCCAAGCTCGGCAAGGCCGTGCTGGTGGTGGAGAAGGGCCGACGGGTCGGCGGCGTCTCGGTCCATACCGGGACGATTCCTTCAAAGACCCTGCGCGAGACCGTGCTCAATCTCTCCGGCTGGCGCGAGCGTGGCTTTTACGGCCGCTCCTACAAGGTGAAGCAGGACATCGCGGCGAGCGACCTGATGATCCGTCTTCAGAAGACGCTCGACCATGAGGTCGAGGTACTCGAGCATCAGTTCAGCCGCAACCTGGTGCGCACCGCCAATGGCGAGGCGCGGCTGGTCTCACCGCACGAGGTCGAGATCACGAGCTCAATTGGCGAGGTAAAGGTGGTGTCGGCCGCCTTCATCCTGATCGCCTGCGGCACGCGCCCGTTCCGCCCCGACTACGTGCCGTTCGACGGCACCACCGTGCTCGACAGCGACGAGATCATCGAGCTGGCAAAGCTGCCGCGCAGCCTGGCTGTGATCGGCGCCGGCGTGATCGGCGTCGAATACGCCACCATCTTCAGCGCGCTCGACGTGCCAGTGACCCTGATCGAGCCGCGGCCGACCTTCCTCGATTTCATCGACAAGGAATTGATCGACGAATTCGTGCACGAGCTGCGCGACCGCAACGTCGCGCTGCGGCTCGGCGCCAAGGTCAATTCGATCGAGAAGACTGCGCAGGGTGGCATCGTCACGCATTTGTCGGACGGGCGGCACGTCACCACGGAAATGCTGCTGTTCGCGGCGGGGCGCGTCGGCGCGACCGACCGGCTAAACTTAGAGGCGGCCGGCATCGTCGTCGACCATCGCGGCCGCATCTCGGTCGATCCCGTGACCTTGCAGACCAGCGTGCCGCACATCTACGCCGCCGGTGACGTGATCGGCTTTCCGAGCCTTGCTTCCACCTCGATGGAGCAGGGACGCGTCGCCGCCTGCCACGCGCTCGGCATGGAGCCGCTCGCGCCGCCGGAGTTCTTCCCCTACGGCATCTATTCGGTGCCGGAAATATCGACGACGGGACTCACCGAAGAAGAGGTGCGCACGCGCGGCATTCCCTACGAGGTCGGCATCGCACGCTTCCGCGAGACCTCGCGCGGCCACATCATGGGGCTGAACAGCGGCATGATGAAGATGATCTTCTCGACCAAGACGCGCCGGTTGCTCGGCGTGCACATCCTCGGCGAAGGCGCCACCGAGCTGATCCATATCGGCCAGGCCGTGCTGAACCTCAAAGGCACCATCGACTATTTCATCCAGAACACGTTCAACTATCCGACGCTGGCGGAGGCGTACAAGATCGCCGGGCTGGATGCGTGGAACAGGATGACGCGGTAGCGGCGTTCTTCGCGGCAAATTTGGCGAACAGTCCCTTTGCGGCCATCCTTCGAGACGACCGCTGCGCGGTCTCCTCAGGATGAGGTCTCGCTTCGCGGCGAGGTGTTAGACCCTCACGGTGAGGAGCCCGCGAAGCGGGCGTCTCGAACCATGCAGGCCAGGCAGGTCGTTGCAGCGTCTCAACGCATGCCTGCATTCCGCCGCGCGGGACACCGCGCGATTGCCTTCGCTATCGCCAGCACGTAGCCTCATCGCCTCAACAAACAGAAAATTCAGCCGGAGAGAACGCCATGGCGCGCCTGAAGTTCGGAGCCTTCCTTGCCCCGCATCACCCGATCGGGGAGCATCCGATGCTCCAGTTCCGGCGCGATCTCGACCTGGTCGAGCAGCTCGACGCGCTCGGCTATGACGAGTTCTGGTGCGGCGAGCATCATTCCTCCGGCTGGGAGATGATCGCCTCGCCCGAGATGTTTCTGGCCGCGGCCGGCGAGCGCACCAAGCGGATCAAGCTCGGCACCGGCGTGGTGTCGCTGCCCTATCATCATCCCTTCAACGTCGCCCAGCGCATGGTGCAGCTCGACCACATGACCGGCGGCCGCGCCATCTTCGGCTCCGGCCCCGGCGCGCTGGCGTCGGACGCGCACACGCTCGGCATCGACCCGATGACGCAGCGCGACCGCCAGGACGAGGCCATCGGCGTGATCCGCCGCCTGTTCAACGGCGAACGCGTCACCGCGAAGAGCGACTGGTTCACCATGAACGACGCCGCACTCCAGATCCTGCCCTTGCAGGAGGAGATGCCGTTCGTGGTGGCCTCGCAGATCTCGCCGTCGGGCATGACGCTCGCCGGCAAATACGGCATCGGCATCATCTCGCTGGGCTCGATGACGACGCAAGGGTTGATGTCCCTGCAACAGCAATGGCAGTTCGCCGAGGACGCCGCCAAGAAGCACGGCACCAAGGTGGATCGGGCGAACTGGCGCGTGCTGCTGACCTGGCACCTCGCCGAGACCCGCGAGCAGGCCCGCCGCGAAGCCGGCGCCGGCCTGATGCGCTGGCACAACGAATATAATGTCGGCACGCTGCAGCGGCCGGGCCTGACCGCGTTCGCCTCGCCCGACGAGGCCGTGGACAAGACCGCTTTCGTCGACGGTGCGGCCTCCGTGATCGGCACGCCCGACGACCTCGTCAAGATGATCAAGAACGTGATGCAGGTGTCGGGCGGCGTCGGCGCCGTGATCGGCTTCGTGCACGATTGGGCCAATCCCGAAAATACCCGCCGAAGCTGGGACCTGGTGGCGCGCTACGTCGTGCCGGAGATCAACGGCTATATCGACGGATTGCGGAAGTCGCAAAAGTTCGTGATTGAGAACCGCGCGATCTTCGAACGCGCCGGGCAGGCCGTGATGGCGAAGATCATGGAGAACGAAAAGGCTGCAGAGGCCTTGAAGGTGACCGGCGCCGGCCGCGTCGCCATTCCCGCCGTCAACGCCCCGGATTTGCAGAAGGAAGCGGCGAAGCGGTAGGCCCGTCGGAACTACGCTTGTAACGACGTTCACAAGAAAGACATACCGGCCTGTGCTATGCTGACCCCGGTCAGCTGGCGCGGGTCGTAGTCATCTGTGTTCGCGCGCCTGTTCGGTCGGTCAACCGGAGCAATCGTCATGTCGATGCAGAATGTCGCCCCTGCGCTTCCGTTCACCGCACCCAGGCGCAACGAGCTGACGCACATCCCTGGCGACGAGGGCTGGCCGATCATCGGCAAGACCTTTCAGGTGCTCGCCGACCCCAAGGGACATATCGAGGCGAACGGCGCCAAATACGGCCCGGTCTACCGCACCCATATTTTCGGCGAGACCAATGTCGTGCTGCTCGGGCCCGAGGCCAACGAGCTCGTGCTGTTCGACCAGCAAAAGCTGTTCTCGTCGACACATGGCTGGAACAAGGTGCTGGGCCTGTTGTTTCCGCGCGGCCTGATGCTGCTCGATTTCGACGAGCACCGTCTGCATCGCAAGGCGCTGTCGGTCGCGTTCAAGTCGGGGCCGATGAAGTCGTATCTGAGCGATCTCGACTACGGCATCGCCGCGCGCGTCGCGCAGTGGAAGGCGAAGCCCGGCGAGATGAAGCTCTATCCGGCGATGAAGCAGCTCACGCTCGACCTCGCGGCGGCGTCGTTCCTCGGCGCGGATATCGGGCCGGAGGTCGACGAGATCAACCGCGCGTTCGTCGACATGGTCGCGGCCGCGGTCGCCCCGATCCGCCGGCCGCTGCCGGGCACGCAGATGGCGGCTGGCGTGAAGGGACGCAAACGCATCGTCGCCTATTTCCGCGAGCAGATCCCGCTGCGACGCGGCAATCACGGCGGCGACGATCTGTTCTCGCAGCTCTGCCGCGCCACCCACGAGGATGGCGCCCTGCTCTCCGAGCAGGACATCATCGACCATATGAGCTTCCTGATGATGGCGGCGCACGACACGCTGACCTCGTCGCTGACCTCCTTCATCGGCGAGCTCGCCGCCAATCCGGACTGGCAGGATAGATTGCGCGCGGAGGTTCTTGCGCTGGGGCTCGCACCGGGTTCGCCGAGCAGCTTCGACGACCTCGAAAAAATGCCGCTGTCGGAGATGGCGTTCAAGGAGGCCCTGCGGATCAAGCCGCCGGTGCCGTCGATGCCGCGCCGTGCGATGCGCGATTTCACCTTCAAGGGTTTTACGATTCCGGCCGGTACCGCCGTCGGCGTCAATCCGCTCTACACCCACCACATGAAGGACATCTGGCCGGAGCCGGATCGCTTCGATCCCTTGCGCTTCACCGAGGAAGCCCAGCGCAACCGGCATCGCTTCGCCTGGGTGCCGTTCGGCGGCGGCGCGCATATGTGCCTCGGCCTGCACTTCGCCTACATGCAGGCGAAGTGTTTTGCCCGGCACTTTTTGCAGAACCTCGAAGTGTCGCTGGAGCCGGGCTACAAGCCGGACTGGCAGATGTGGCCGATCCCGAAGCCGCGGGATGGCTTGCGGGTGCGGGTGAAGACGGTTTAGGCACCGTTTTCGTAGGGTGGGCAAAGGCGCGTAGCGCCGTGCCCACCATTCCTCGCGAAGAAAGAATTGGTGGGCGCGCTTCGCTTTGCCCACCCTACGGCACCGTCACCTGCCGCTACTACGCCTCCTGATCGAACGCCTTGCGCATGGCGACGTAACCCTGCTGCTGCTGGCTCCAGTTGCGGCCGCCGGTGACGGCGCCGTCGACGACGAGATCGTGTCCGTTGACGAAGCTGGATTCGTCGCTCGCCAGAAACACCGCGGCCTGCGCGATGTCATCGGGGAGGCCCGCGCGCGGGATCGGCTGTGCGGTCTTGAAGACTTCGCGCATCACGGCAGGCGTCGCCTCCGCCGCATCGGTCGCGAGCCCCAGCGCCTTGCCGAAAATGCCGGTCGCGATCGCACCGGGCGAGATCGAGTTGACGCGCACGTTGGACTCGCCGAGCTCCATCGCCACGCATTTGGTGAGATGGATCACCGCCGCCTTGGCCGCGCCATAGACGACCGACGAGGAAAAGCCGGCAAGACGGCCTGCGATGCTGCCATTGTTGATGATGCTGCCAGAACCCTGCTTCTTCATGACGGGCGCGGCATGCTTCATGCCGAGCATGACGCTGCGCACCAGGGTCGCCATCGCCGCGTCGAACCGCTCGACATCGAGGCCTTCGATGCCCCCGGTCTGCGCCGGGCCGCCGGCATTGTTGAACAGGCAGTCGATCCGGCCGAACTTCTCGACCGCGAGCGCGATCAGCGCCTGCATCCGCGCTTCGACCGTCACGTCGGTCTGGCGAAAGATGCAATTGACCCCGAGCTGCTTCGCCAGCGCCTCGCCTTCCGGTATGCGCCGCCCCGCGATCACAATTTTGGCACCTTCGGCAACGAAGACTTCCGCGGTACGCAGGCCGATCCCGCTCGTCGCGCCCGTAATCACCGCAACCTTGCCATCCAACCTACCCATGGAATGTTCCTGTTTTCGAATGATTTGATGTCAAATGGCGGACGCCGATCGATCTCGGCGCCGCGACAGTCACTATTCCTGCCGGTCTGCGACAAGGCAAGCTTTGCTTGTGCATGCGACATGCGTAACATTCCCGCTCCTTTCTCGATTTACGCGCGCATAGCGCAACCGGGCCGGGCATGGAGAAGCTGATCGACGAATTCCGCAAGGGCTGGCAGGGCGTGGCAGCGCCATCCCTCGCTCTGAGCCTCGGCTTCGCGGTCGCCTGCCTGCTGGTTGCGACGGTGGCGCGCTGGGGTCTCGCGCATGTGCGGCCCGACGTCTACTTCACCCCGTACTTTCCGGCCGTGTTCTTTGCCGCCGCGTTCGGCGGCTTGCGGATCGGCATCATCACCGCGCTGATCGGCGGCGTGCTCGGCGTCGTCGTCAATTTCAGCGACGCTCTTGCCGATCGCTCCAGGTTCACCTTGCTGACCCTTTATTGGGGCGTCTCCGCACTCACGATCTGGGGCGTCGAGCACTATCGCGGGATGCTGGCGGAACAGCGCCGGATTTCCAAACGGCTGATCGAGGAAGAAGAATACCGCAAGCTGCTGGTCGACGAGCTGCAGCATCGGCTGAAGAACAAGCTGTCGACCGCGCACGCCGTGCTGCACCAGGTGCTGCACGACCAGCCGCAGGTCTGGGCCCGGATCGATCCGCGGCTACGGTCGCTGGCTGCAACCGACGATCTGATCTCGCGGATCGACAAGGGCGGCTGCGATATCCGCGATCTCCTGATCGCAGAGCTCGGACCTTACGGCCATGTCCGCTTCACGCTCAACGGCGACCGGCTGTTCCTGCCGCCGAAGCTCGCGGTCACGCTGTCGCTGATGTTTCACGAGCTCGCCACCAACGCGGGCAAATATGGTGCGTTCTCCGCGCCGCGCGGATTATTGCAGGTGTCGTGGACCGTCAGCGGCGACCGTCTGACCGTCACCTGGGACGAAACCGAGGGCCCGAGCATCGACAAGGTCTCCGAGCCCGGCTTCGGCACCAAGCTGCTGAAGTCAGCGCTGTCGGCTTTCGACGGCAAGTCCGAGGTCTCGTATCTCAAGACCGGCCTGCATTGCATCATGCAATGCCGCATCCCGCAGAACGGTTAGACGCGGCACGAGCGCAAGAGACGCGCGCCCCGCTCGCAGTTTCGTTGCGCGCGTTGACGCTCCGTTAATGACGATGGGTCGGGCGCGTCGCATCGCCGCAAAACACCCCCGTATTTCTCCGTACCCCTTAACCAAACCTAAGAGGGAACTGCGCAAGATCGCGTCCATTGCAAAGGCGCGTTGAAACAACAAGATTCATGACTTCTATGAACGACAACAGATATTCCGGCGCGAGTGAAGCCGAACTCGGATTTCTCAAGGAAATCGTTAGAATGCTGCCTGCCGGTCTGACCGTGCAGGACGCGCAGGGCGAGCTTCTCCTGGTTAACGATGTCGCGGCCGCTCAGCTCGGCATGGACGGCAGCCGTCCGTCGCCCGATCTGACGCCGCGCCGGGAAGCCTGCCAGCGGGCACTGAGGTCCGGCGAGGCAGTCATCTCCGAGGAAGCGCTCCAGGATGGAGCTGCACGCCAGGTGCTGCTGACCACCCATCGCCCCGTCCGCGTTGCCGGACGCGAGCTGCTGATCTCGGCCTCCTCCGACATCACCGAACAGAAGAATTTCGAGGACCAGCTGTTCCGCTCGGCCTATTTCGACGAGCTGACCGGCCTGCCCTCGCGGCGCGTGATCGAGCATCGCGCCGCCAGCCTGCTCGCGCGCGACGGCAAAGGCGAGCGTTTCGCGCTCGCCTTTCTCGACGTCGACAATTTCAAGCACATCAACGACTATTACGGCCACGCCGTCGGCGATGCGCTGCTGGTCGAGCTGTCGAAGCGGCTCGGGCGCGACCTGCGCGATTCCGACATGCTGTCGCGCATCTCCGGCGACGAATTCCTGCTGCTGCTCTCCCCGATCCAGAGCCAGGAGGAAGTCGCCGAATTCATGCAAGCGACGCTGGAGCGGCTGACCGCACCGTTCTTCATCGACAATTCGGAGGTCTTCGCCTCCACCTCCGTCGGCGTCAGCCTCTATCCCGACCACGGCCGCAGCTTCGAGACGCTGCGCCAGAACGCCGACATCGCGATGTACCGCATCAAGAACAGCGGCAAGGGCTCGGCGGCCTTCTTCGACGCCAGCATGGAGCGCGAGGCGCTGGCGCGGATGAAGATCGAGCAGTCGCTGCGGCTCGCCATCCTCGAAAAGCGCTTCTGCTGCGCGTTCCAGTCCAAGGTCGACATCCGCACCCAGGCCGTGACCGGCATCGAGGCATTGGTGCGCCTTCGCGACGACGAGGGCGTGATCCAGGCGCCGGGCTCGTTCATCAACCTTGCCGGCGAATTGGGACTCATCGACGAGCTCACCCATCTCGTGCTCGCCGAGATCGTCAAGTCGATCGACCTGATCAACGACAGCTTCGGCGCGGAAGCGACCATCAGCATCAACGTCGCCGCCAAGCAGGCCGGCAATCCCGAATTCATGCGCAGTTTCGCGCGGGCGCTGGACGAGACCGGCTTTCCGCAGCGCTTCATGATCGAGGTGACGGAAGACGCCTTCGTCGCCAAGAATCATTTCCAGACCGAGATCCTGCCGATGTTCCGCAAGCTCGGCGTCGGCATCTCCATCGACGATTTCGGCACCGGCTATTCCTCGCTCTCGGCGCTCGCCGACATCACCGCCGACGAGATCAAGATCGACCGCTCGTTCATCACCGACATCCATAAGCGTCCGCGCAGCCAGGGCATCTTGCGCGCGATCGAATCCCTGAGCGAAGCGCTCGGGATGACCGTGATCGCCGAAGGCCTCGAATCCTACGAGGAGCTGGCCTATCTCCAGGCCGCGACCAAGATCCGCTACGCGCAAGGCTATTATTTCGCCCGGCCGATCTTCCTGGAGGAGCTCAAGCTCGCCACCCCCACCTCCAGCGAATCCCGTCCCGGCGTGTCCAACCGCCCGACGCAGCAGAACCGGCAGGGCTATTCTCGGGCGAGCGGGTATCGGCGGTAAGAGCCCAAGCGCCGCTCCAATCTCGATGTCGTCGCCCGGCTTGACCGGGCGACCCAGTACGCCGAGACGGTTGTGGTTGAACCGATAGGCCGCGGCGTACTGGATGCCCCGGTCAAGCCGGGGCATGACAGCGGTGGGGGCGGCTCGCATCCGCAACACCCATTTCCCCCTTTGAAATTACTGCCCTTTTGCTAATACACGGGCGGACTTCCCTGAGGTACGCCATGCCCTCCTCCCCCGACGTCAGCGATCCCGCCTATGTCCGCGCGCGGGCGATGGTGACGCTGTTCGAGCGGCTGGAGCATCTGTGCGAGGGCGCGATCGCGATCGATCGCGGCGGGCGGGTGATCTACGTCAACGAGAAATATCTGGCGTCGCTGGGCCTCAAGCAGACCACCGAAGCGATCGGCCGGCCGATCGAGGAGATCATCCCGAACAGCCTGATGCGGAACGTCGCCGAGAGCGGCGAGCCGATCCTGCTCGACATCATGGAGCTCGGCGGCGAACAGCTCGTGGTGACGCGCATGCCGATCGAGGACGAGGACCGCAACGTCATCGGCGCGATCGGGTTCGTGCTCTACGACCACCTCGAGAGTCTCAAGCCGCTGCTTGCCCGCGTCACCCAGCTCGAGAGCGATCTGCGGCTGGCGCGGCGGCAATTGTCCAACGCCCGCGCGGCGCGCTTCACCCTTGCCGATTTCGTCGGCACGACAGCGGCGATCGCGCAGGCCAAGGAGTTCGCCAAACGCGCGGCGCGGCAGAGCGTGACCGTGCTGCTCACCGGCGAGACCGGCACCGGCAAGGAGCTGCTGGCGCAGGCGATCCACAATGCGTCCTCGCGCGCGGAAAAACCGTTCGTCAGCGTCAATGTCGCGGCGATCCCGGAAACGCTGATCGAGTCCGAATTCTTCGGCACTGCTCCGGGCGCCTATACCGGCGCCGACCGCAGGGGGCGCGAGGGCAAGTTCCGGATCGCCGATGGCGGCACGCTGTTCCTCGACGAGATCGGCGAGATGCCGCTGCAATTGCAGGCCAAGCTGTTGCGCGTGCTGCAGGAGCGCGAGATCGAGCCGCTCGGCTCGGACAAGATCAGCAAGGTCGACGTGCGCGTCATTGCCGCGACCAATGTGGATTTGCGCAAGCGCGTCAGCGACGGCGCCTTCCGCGCCGATCTCTACTACCGCCTCAACGTGCTCTCGATCGACCTGCCCCCTCTGAGAAAATGCCTCGACGATCTGCCCGACATCTGTGCGCGGCTGATCGAGGACATCAGCGCCTCCGGCGATTTCCTCAATGCCAGGATCACGCCGAGCGGATTGTCGGCGCTCGCGCGCTACGACTGGCCCGGCAACGTCCGCGAGCTCCGCAACATTCTGGAACGCGCACTGATCCTGAGCGATTCCGGGCGCCTGACCGGCGATGATTTCGTTCACATCCTGCCGGTCAGCGCGGAGGCCGGCCCTGGACCGGCGCCGCAGATGACCGGCTCGGTCGTCCCCTATGCCGAAGCCGAGGCGGAGTTCGAGAAGCAGACGCTCGAACATGCGCTCGCCGCCAGCAACGGCCAGATCTCGGAAGCCGCGCGGATGCTGCGCATCTCGCGCGCGACGTTCTACAAGAAGCTCGCCAAGTTCGGACTGGCGTCGGGATCGCCGCCTGTCTGACTTTCGAGACGGCACGTGTCCGGAGTCTCGGACTCCTGACACCGCCATATCGGCACTCGCCTGTGGCATTCGCGCGCGATCCGCCGCAATTTCAGGCATTCCCGCGCAAAACTCCGGATCTGGCGCAGGGCTTGCTCTGAGGCGGCCTGAGAAAACGCATGGGCTGATGTGAAGCCAGGGGATCGTTAACGCGAACTCATCGCGGCCTGCGACGATCCGGCACGCGCACGTCAAGAGACTGTCACATGAGCCTCGTGCAAGCTCCGCCGGAAGGTGGAATTGCAATGTATGCACACTTGTGCAAATCGCTGTGATCAAGGCAGTTCATTCAAGGAGGAAATCATCGTGCGTCGATCGCTCATTCTCACGGCAGCCATCCTCGGCCTGGCCGCGAACACCTCCGCGCAGGCCGACGACCTCAAGGTCGCGCTGATCTACGGCAAGACCGGCCCGCTCGAAGCCTATGCCAAGCAGACCGAAACCGGCCTGCAGATGGGTTTTGAATACGCCACCAAGGGCACCATGATGCTCGACGGCCGCAAGATCGTCGTCATCACCAAGGACGACCAGGGCAAGCCCGACCTGTCGAAAGCCGCGCTCGCGGAAGCCTATCAGGACGACAAGGCCGACATCGCGATCGGCACGACCTCGTCGGCCGCGGCGCTCGCCATCCTCCCCGTCGCCGAGGAGAACAAGAAGATCCTGATCGTCGAGCCCGCCGTCGCGGATCAGATTACCGGCGAGAAGTGGAATCGCTACATCTTCCGCACCGCGCGCAACTCGTCGCAGGACGCAATCTCGAACGCGGTCGCGATCGGCAAGCAGGGCGTCACCGTGGCCACGCTGGCGCAGGACTATGCCTTCGGCCGCGACGGCGTCGCCGCCTTCAAGGAGGCGCTCGCCAAGACCGGCGCGACGCTCGCCGCGGAAGAATACGCCCCGACCAACACCACCGACTTCACCGCGGTCGGCCAGCGCCTGTTCGACGCTCTCAAGGACAAGCCCGGCCGCAAGGTGATCTGGGTGATCTGGGCCGGCGCCGGCAATCCGCTGGCCAAGCTGCAGGACATGGACCCGAAGCGCTACGGCATCGAGCTCTCGACCGGCGGCAACATCCTGCCGGCGCTCGCGGCGTATAAGGGCCTGCCCGGCATGGAAGGCGCGACCTATTACTACTACGACATCCCGAAGAACCCGGTGAACGACTGGCTGGTCGCCGAGCACCAGAAGCGCTTCAACGCGCCGCCGGACTTCTTCACCGCGGGCGGTTTCGCCGCCGCGATGTCCGTCGTCGCCGCCGTCACCAAGGCGAAGTCGACCGACACCGAGAAGCTGATCACGGCGATGGAAGGCCTGGAGTTCGACACGCCGAAGGGCAAGATGGTGTTCCGCAAGGAGGACCATCAGGCGCTGCAGAGCATGTATCACTTCAAGGTCAAGGTCGATCCGAACGTCGCCTGGGCCGTGCTCGAGCCGGTACGCGAGCTGAAGATCGAGGACATGGACGTTCCGGTCCGCAACAAGCGCTGATATCGAATCCCCTCTCCCCGCCCGTGCGGGGAGAGGATCCTTCCCTATTCCAGAGTTATCCTCATGGCCCTGACGCTAGAGACGCGCGACCTCACCATCCGCTTCGGCGGCCATGTCGCGGTCAACAACGTCACCTGCACGTTCCGCCCCGGCGAGCTCACCGCCATCGTCGGGCCGAACGGCGCCGGCAAGACCACCTATTTCAACCTGATCTCGGGCCAGCTGCGCGCTTCACACGGCAGCATCCTATTCGACGGCACCGACATCACCCAACATTCCGCGCCGCTGCGCACCCGCGCGGGCCTTGGCCGCGCCTTCCAGCTCACCAACCTGTTTCCGAATCTCACCGTGGAAGAGAACGTCCGCCTCGCGGTGCAGGCGGCCAGCGGCACCCATTACGACATGCTGCGGCCCTGGATGGTCCGCCGCGACCTGATCGCCCGCGCCGATGCCATCCTCGACCAGGTCGCACTCGGCAATCGCCGCGGCGTCGCCGCCACTGCGCTGTCGCATGGCGACCAGCGCAAGCTCGAGGTCGCGCTGATGATCGCGCTCGAACCCAAAGTGTTCATGTTCGACGAGCCGACCGCGGGCATGAGCATCGACGAGGTGCCGGTCGTGCTGAACCTGATCGCCCAGCTCAAGCAGGACAAGAGCAAGATCATCCTCCTCGTCGAGCACAAGATGGACGTGGTGCGCTCGCTCGCCGACCGCATCATCGTGCTGCACAACGGACAACTTGTCGCCGACGGTCCGCCGGCCGAGGTGATCGCCTCACCGATCGTGCAGGAAGCCTATCTCGGCGTTGCTCCAAAGAGTGCCGCATGACAGATCTGCTCAAACTCTCCGGCGTGCACACGCATATCGGCCGCTACCACATCCTCCAGGGCATCGACCTCGCGGTACCGCAGGGCCAGACCACCATGCTGCTCGGCCGCAACGGCGCCGGCAAGACCACGACGCTGCGCACCGTGATGGGCCTGTGGCAGGCCTCCAGCGGCGAAATCACGCTCGCAGGCGAGCGCATCGAGAGCCGCGCCACGCCCGACATCGCGCGGCTCGGCGTCGGCTACGTGCCGGAGAGCATGGCGGTGTTTTCCGACCTCACGGTGAAGGAAAACCTGGTGCTGGCGGCGCGCGACGGGCCGCTCGACGATACCCAGCTCGACTGGATCTTCGGCTTCTTCCCCGCGCTGCGCCGGTTCTGGCTGTCGCGCGCGGGAAGCCTCTCGGGCGGACAGAAGCAGATGTTGTCGATCGCGCGCGCCATCGTCGAGCCGCGCAAGCTGCTGCTGATCGACGAGCCGACCAAGGGGCTGGCGCCCGCGATCGTCATGGCACTGATCGAGTGCCTGAAGGAGATCGAGCGCAAGGGCGCGACGATCCTGATGGTCGAACAGAATTTCTTTGCCGCCCGCGAGCTCGGCGACAACGTGCTGGTCATGGACAACGGCACCATCGTCCATCGCGGCGAGATGGCGGCGCTCGCCGCCGACGTGCCGCTGCAGGAGCGGCTGCTCGGCCTGAGCCTGGAGGCGCATCAGTGACTGAACTCGCCGCAAATGATCCACTGCCGAAGCCGAAGCGCGATCTCGCGCCGATCCTGCTGCCGGTCGCACTGGCGCTTGCGATGATTCCCCTGGTGGGGTCACCCAGCACCTGGCTGACGCTGACCGCCGCGAGTCTCGCCATGGGCATGATGATCTTCATCATGGCTTCGGGGCTGACGCTGGTGTTCGGCCTGATGGACGTGCTCAATTTCGGCCACGGCGCCTTCATCGCCGTCGGCGCCTATGTGGCAACCCTCGTGCTGGCGCCGTTCGCGGCCTCGATGCAGGCGGATTCGCTGTGGACGAACCTCGCGGTGCTGGCGCCGGCAGCGCTGCTGTCGATGGCGGTGTCCGGCGCGCTCGGCCTGGTCGTCGAGCGCGTGCTGATCCTGCCCGTCTACGGCCAGCACCTGAAGCAGATCCTGATGACGACGGGCGGCCTGATCGTCGCCGAGCAGACGCTCTATGCGCTGTGGGGACCGCAGATCATCCCGACACCCTTGCCGACCTCGCTGCGAGGCTCCTTCATCCTCGGCGACGTCGCGATCGCCAAATACCGTGTGCTGGCGATGCTCGTCGGCCTCGCGGTCTTCATCGCGATCCAGCTCGTGCTCAACCGCACCAAGCTCGGCCTGCTGATCCGCGCCGGCGTCGAGAACCGCGAGATGGTCGAGGCGCTCGGCTATCGCATCCGCCGCCTGTTCCTCGGCGTGTTCATGACGGGATCGGCGCTCGCCGGCCTCGGCGGCGTGATGTGGGCGCTGTATCGCGAGCAGGTCCACGCCTCCATGAGCGACGACCTCACCGTCTTGATTTTCATCGTCGTCATCATCGGCGGCCTCGGCTCGATCGGCGGCTGCTTCATCGGCGCCATCCTGGTCGCGATGGTGGCCAATTACGGCGGCTTCCTGGTGCCGAAACTCGCCCTCGTCTCCAACATCCTGCTGATGGTCGCCATTCTGATGTGGCGGCCGCGCGGCCTCTATGCGGTGACCAGCCGATGATGCTCCTGTCAGGCGATCCGCCGAAGAGCCGCGTGCTCACGCTCCTCCTCATCGTCATCATCCTGGCGCTGGCGGCGACGCCGTTCCTGTTCCCGGGTGCCAAGGCGCTGAACGTCGCGGCCAAGATCTGCGTCTTCGCCGCGCTGGTCGCCTCCTACGACCTCCTGCTCGGCTATACCGGCTCGGTGTCGTTCGCCCACACCATGTTCTACGGCATCGGCAGCTACGCCATCGCGATCGCGCTGTACGGGATGGGCCCGAACTGGGCCGCGGTCGCGACCGGCATCGTCGTCGGCCTGCCGCTCGCGGCGCTGCTCGCGCTCGCGATCGGCCTGTTCTCGCTGCGGGTGGCCGCGATCTTCTTTGCCATGATCACGCTCGCGGTCGCCTCCGCCTTCCAGGTGCTGGCTTCGCAGCTCTCCTGGCTGACGGGCGGCGAGGACGGGCGCAGCTTCCAGCTGCCGGAATTGCTGCGGCCCGGCACGGTGCTGATCTCCAAGAACCTGTTCGGATTCGAGATCAACGGCCGCATCCTCACCTTCTACCTGGTGTTCGCCGTCTCAGCCCTGATGATCCTCGCTCTGTTGCGTGTCGTGAACTCGCCGTTCGGACGCGTGCTCCAGGCGATCCGCGAGAACCGCTTTCGCGCCGAGGCGCTCGGCTTTCGCACCGTCTTCCACCTGACCTACGCCAACTGCCTCGCCGCGCTGGTCGCCGCCAGCGCCGGCATTTTGAACGCGCTGTGGCTGCGCTATGCCGGTCCCGACACCTCGCTCAGCTTCTCGATCATGCTGGACATTCTGTTGATGGTGGTGATCGGCGGCATGGGCACGATCTACGGCGCGATCATCGGCGCCACCATCTTCATCCTCGCCCAGAACTATCTGCAATCGCTGATGGGCGTCGCCTCCAAGGCGGCGAGCGAAGCCGGCCTGCCGTTGCTGCCGGGGCTGCTGCATCCCGATCGCTGGCTGCTGTGGCTCGGGCTGCTGTTCATCGCCAGCGTCTACTTCTTCCCGACCGGCGTCGTCGGACGTCTGCGCAACGCCGGCCGCGACAAGAGCGCGGGCGCTTCGCATTAAGCTGCGGTTAATGATGCAGCGCAGCGGTTGTGATGGGCACGGCACAACCGCGACGTGATTCCCGCCCCACTGCATACGGGCGCGGCTGCACAACCGGATTAATGCTTAGGTAACTGGCTTTCCTAAGGTTTGCGCCATTTGTGCGGTGTATTCCTGTCCTTCCAGGGAGGGGGAATGCGCCAGGTCTTTTCCACGGTGACAGCCGGAATGTCATCAGCCGCGACCAACGGCTGGGCGGCCTTGGCGCGGCGTGGTCCTGTCCTCTGGCTGACCCTGTGCGGCGTGTTGCTGGTCGCCGGGATCTTCGCCGTGACCGCCATGGCCGTCGGCGAATTCCGCGAGCGCACCCTGGCCAACCGCGAGCGCGAGCTGGAAAACACGGTGCAGCTGATCGCACGGCACTTCGATCAGCAATTCCAGGATTCCGACGTCGTCGCCGCCGACCTGATCGGGCAGATGAACCTGCCGGAGATCACCTCGCCGGCGATGTTCCGCGAGCGCATGTCCGGGCTCGCGACGAATCAGATGCTGCGGAGCAAGATCAGCTCCGTCTCCTATCTCGGCGACATCGCGATCTACGATGCCGACGGCGAGCTGATCAACTGGTCGCGGGCCGAGCCGCTGCCCAAGATCAACGTCTCCTCGCGCGCCTATTTCCAGACGTTCAAATCCGATCCGATGGCCGAATCGGTCATCCTGGAATCCGTCCGCAGCTTCATCATCGGCAAATGGACCACGATCGTCGCGCGGCGGCTGAGCGGCGCGGACGGCAGCACCTTCCTCGGCGCCATGGTCCGGCGGATCGATCCGGACAGCTACCGGCAGTATTTCGCTTCTGTCGCGCTTGCCGAGGGTACGGCGATCTCGCTGTTCGATCGCGAAGGCAAGATGCTGGCGCGCTATCCACATGTCGAAGAGCTGATCGGCAGGAATTTCAAGGACGCGCCGCTGATGCGCAAGATGCTGGCCGAGGGCGGCCGGCACACGCTGCGCGTCAAGGGTCCGATCGACGGCGAGGACCGCCTCGGCTCGGGGGCCTCGCTGTCGCATTTCCCGCTGGTCATCGTCGCGACCAACACCACGAGCGCCGCGCTGGCCGACTGGCGTCAGCAGACCGGCTTCATGGTCACCACGGCAACGCTTTCGGCGATCGTGATCGCATTGATCCTCTTCCTGATCATCCGCCAGATCAGCCGGCAGAACCGGGAAGCCCAGGAGCGGATCGAAGCGGAACGGCTCCGGCTCGACACCGCCCTGAACAACATGTCGCAAGGGCTGATCCTGTACGACGCCGCCGGATTTATCGTCACCTGCAACCGCCGCTACTCCGAGATGTTCGGCCTGTCCGACGACATCATCAAGCCCGGCTGTCACATCCGCGAGGCGATGCAGCATCGCAAGGAGCGTGGCACGTTCGGCGGCGACGTCGAGACGTTTTGCACCGATGTGATGCGGGTCGTCGCCGAGGGCAAGGTCTCCAGCAGGATCCACGAACTGCCCAACGGCCGCGCCTTCCAGGTCATCAACACCCCGCTGGCGCAGGGCGGATGGGTCGCCACGATCGAGGAAATCACCGAGCGGCGCAATCTGGAGCAGGAGCGCGACCGCAACTACATGTTCCTGCGCGAGATCATCGATCACATCCCCTCGCAGATCACGGTGAAGGATGCCCTGACGCGGCAATATCTGCTGGTCAACCGGACCGCCGAGGAGCAGTTCGGCCAGTCGGGTGACGTCATCGTCGGCAAGACTCCTTTCGACATGTATCCGGAGGCCGCCGCCAGGATCGTCAACGACGACGACAGCAAGGCGCTGCAGGCGCCCGGGGGATTGTTCAAGGACGAGCACACCTGGCAGAGCCAGACCAAGGGACCGCGCTACATCACCTCGACCCGGATCGGCATTCGCGACAAGTCCGGCGAGCCGCGCTACCTCATCAGCGTCGTCGAGGATGTCACCGAGCGGCGGCGCGCCCACGAGAAGATCGCGCATATGGCGCATTACGATGCGCTGACCGACCTGCCGAACCGCACGCTGTTCCGCGAACAGATCGAGCGCGAGCTGGCGAAGGTCGCCGGCGGCGAACAGTTCGCGCTGCTCTATATCGACGTCGACGAATTCAAGGGCATCAACGATTCGCTCGGCCATCACGTCGGCGACGAGCTGCTGAAGGCGATCGCGACCCGGCTGCGCGGCTGCCTCAAGAAGAGCGACCTGATCGCGCGGCTCGGCGGCGACGAATTCGCCGTGATCCAGACCGGAATCCAGTCCTCTGCGGACGTGCTATCGTTCGTGACGCGGATCTACGAGGCGATCCGCCAGCCCTATCACTGCCTCGGCCATCAGCTCTCCACCGACGCCAGCATCGGCATCGCGCTGGCGCCGCAGGACGGGACCGATCTCGACCAGCTCATCAAGCACGCCGATCTTGCGATGTACGGCGCCAAGGCCGAAGGACGCCGCACCCATCGCTTCTTCGAGCCGGAGATGGATGCGAGCGCCAAGGCGCGCCTGACCATGGAGCAGGATCTGCGCCAGGCGCTGGTGAATGGCGGCTTCGAGATCCACTACCAGCCGCTGGTCGACCTGAGCACCAACGACGTGTCGGGCTGCGAGGCGCTGCTGCGCTGGCGGCATCCCGAACGCGGCTGGGTGTCGCCGGCGGAGTTCATTCCGATTGCCGAGGATACCGGCCTGATCAACGAGCTCGGCGACTGGGTGCTGCGCATGGCCTGCAACGAGGCCGCGACCTGGCCGGCGCATGTGCGGATTGCGGTCAACGTCTCGCCGGTGCAGCTCAAATGCGACACGCTGGCGCTGCGGATTGCCGGCGCACTCGCCGCCTCCGGGCTCTCTCCCTCCCGGCTCGAGCTCGAAATCACCGAGGCCGTGCTGATCCGCGACGACGAGGCCGCGCTCTCGATCCTGCACCAGCTCCGGTCCATCGGCGTGCGCATCGCGCTCGACGATTTCGGCACCGGCTATTCCTCGCTGAGCTATCTGAAGCGCTTCCCGTTCGACAAGATCAAGATCGACCGCTGCTTCGTCGCCGACATCGCGGAGACCAGCGGCGCGCCAGTGATCGTGCAGGCGGTGGTGAACATCGCCGCGGCGAGCCACATGACCACCGTCGCCGAGGGCGTCGAGACCGAGGCGCAGCGCGAGATGCTGCGCGCGCTCGGCTGCACGGAGATGCAGGGTTATCTGTTCAGCAAACCGAAGCCGGCCGCCGAGGTGCGAAAGCTGTTCGGTCCGAACGATGCCGCGCCGGTGGCGGCGGTGGCCTGAGATGGCGAAGCCGAGGAAAACGTCAGCGAAAGGCGTCGACGTCGCGGATTCCTATGCCGTGCGGCTGATGCAGCATCTGGTGGTGCCGACCTTCGTGATCGACCCCAAGCGCCGCGTCGTGATCTGGAACAGAGCCTGCGAGCGGCTGACCGGCGTCCCCGCCGCGGAGGTGATCGGCACGACGAAACACTGGCAGGCCTTCTACGAGACCCGGCGCCCCTGCCTCGCCGACCTGGTCGCGCTCGACCGTCCCGAGCAGCTGCCGGAGTTTTATTCGGAATATGCCGCACGCGGCCACAACGGGCTCGGCTTTTCCGCGGAGAACTGGTGCGTGATGCCCAAGCTCGGCAGCCAGCTCTATCTCGCGATCGACGCTGGCCCGATCCACGACGAGGCCGGCCAGCTGATCGCCGTGGTGGAGACGCTGCGCGACCTCACCGATCAGAAGCGCGCCGAGATGGCGCTTAAGGAGCTCGCCACCAAGGACGGGCTGACCGGCCTGTCGAACCGGCGCGCCTTCGACCAGATGCTGATGAGCGAATGGGCCCGCGCCCAGCGGACGCAGAAGCCGATGGCGCTGCTGTTCGTCGACGTCGATCATTTCAAGCTGTTCAACGACCGGCACGGCCACCAGAGCGGCGACGAATGCCTGCGCGCGGTCGCTGATGTCGTCAGCCGCCATGCCGTGCGCCCGCTCGACCTCGCCAGCCGCTATGGCGGAGAAGAGTTCGCGCTGATCCTGCCCGACGTGGATTGCGATGCCGCCTGCGCCATCGCCGAGGAGATCCGCCGTGCCGTCATGGCCTTGCGGATCGCTCATGGAGCTGTTGACGCCGGCGACCACGTCACCCTCAGCGTCGGCGTCGCAAGCCATATTCCCACTGAGGCCGACGGCAGCCCCGACCGGCTGCTGGGTGCGGCCGACGAGGCGCTCTATGCGGCAAAACGGCTCGGCCGCAACCGCGTCATCTGCTCCGAACGCCTGCTTGCCGAATTCGCGCACGCCGATCGCGGCTCGCCCGGGATTCAAGTCGCCGCCAATCGCCGGTCCAGCCGGGGCTGACGTTCATCCCACCGAAGGTTCTATTGCGTTCGGCCTCACCAGCAGGTGATGTTGCGCCGGAACAACACGGACATTTTCTTCTCGAAAAGCCGCAATTTCTCGGGCGCTCGTTTGAATATAGATATGTCGTTGCCTGGAGCCGTATTCGCTTTGAAATTTCCCCGCCCATCTCGCAGTGCCCTCCCCTCCGCCAAAAACGCCATCGCCTGGTCGCGAGTCACGGCCGAACCCGGCTCGGCCGCCAAGACCAACCGCTGATGACCGAAGCAGCCGGTTCGTTTCGCGGACGTGTCCACCGCGGAACGCAGCAAATTGGTGGCACCTGCATCGAGCTCGAGGCCGCGGGCGAGCGAATCCTGCTCGACCTTGGCCTTCCGCTGGATGCCGACGGCGCGTCCGACGATCTTCTCCCGCCTGTGGCCGGGCTTCGCGTCGAAGATCCAACCCTGCGTGCGGTTGTCCTGTCGCACGGACACGGCGATCATTGGGGTTTGCTCCCCCTGTGCAGACCCAATGTCCCCCTCGCCATGGGCGCTGCGACCGCGCGCATCATCTGTGCGGCAGCTCCTTTCGTGCCCAACGCCTTCGTGCCCAATGTTTCATTCGAGCTGAACGATCGCAGAACCTTCCAGATCGGCCCGTTCAGCATCACGCCCTATCTTGTCGATCACTCGGCCTATGATGCCTATGCGCTGCTGATCCAGGCTGCCGGCCGGCGTCTGTTCTACAGCGGCGACATCCGTGCGCACGGTCGCAAGGGCGGTCTGTTCGAGCGATTGGTGAGCCATCCGCCCCGCGGTATCGACACGATGCTGATGGAGGGGTCGAGCCTCGGCCGTCTCGACGAGCACACGCAATTCCCGACGGAGGACGACATCGAGGCGAGGCTGACCGAGAGTTTTGAGCAGCCAGGCTTCGTCATCCTCTCGGCGTCCGCGCAGAACATCGATCGCATCGTCAGTATCTATCGCGCCTGCAAGCGCAGCGGCCGGACGCTGCTGCTGGACCTCTATGCGATGGAGATATTGCGGGCCACTGGCAACGAGCGCTTGCCGAACGCCGGCTGGCCCAATTTGTCGGTCTATGTGCCGGAATATCAACGGCGGCAGATCGCAAGGAAAAAGCGCTTCGACCTGCTGGATCCCTACAAATCCGCACGGATCTACCGCGAGCGCATCACCGAGATCGCCGATCGCACCGTGATGCTGTTTCGCCCGGCGATGGCCGACGACGTGGAGACCGCAAATCTCTGGCCCGGCACCAGAGCGATCTGGTCGCAATGGGACGGATATCTGAAGGACGGTCCTGGCGCCAGACTGAAGGCGGATCTCGCGACACGCGGCGTTCCCATCGAGATCATCCACACCTCGGGCCACGCCAGCATCCTGGATCTCAAGCGGCTCGCGAACGCAATACAGCCGGACAGGCTCGTGCCCGTTCACACATTCGAAGGCGACAGTTTCTCCAGATATTTTGACAACGTCACGCGACGCAGCGATGGCGAATGGTGGGAGGTATGAGATGAGCTTCAGACGCGGAATCCGGGGCGACGACTTTCGCAAGGCACTCGAGACACTCGCCCAGCAGGATGGCTGGTGGAAAGACGTTCTCGCCGATCCCACACTCATCATCGGCATTCGGGACGAGTACCTGAACGTCTACTGGCAGGGGCAATCCATCTTCAAAGTGTCATTCAAGGGCGGGAAGGTGACCGCCTCGACGCACGAGAAATATCTGCTGAATCCGGACTTGAAGGATCAGGTCTCGCTGGTCGAGGGGAAGTTCGCCTTCGGCAACGCCGAGCCAAGAATGCTGACGCGCGACTACGAAGGCGCAGAGACGCTGGCGAAGCTCAAAAGGGCCGCATCGCCCTATTCCGGACAGGAGAAGGAAGGCGTCCACGAGATCGCGACGTCCAATCTCTCCGTCGTCGACGTCGAGATTGCGATCAACGCATCCGGCGTCCCCGGCATCAAGCGGAACCTCCCCCGCATGGACCTGGCGAACTTCGAAACGACGGCGACCGGCGTGGATCTAGTGTTCTGGGAGGCCAAGACGTTCAGCAACCCCGAGCTGGAGAACGGCGATATTGTCGGTCAGATCGCGGACTATCAGAAGGTGATCGACCTTCACAAGACGGAGATCGAAGACAGCTATCGATGCGTTGCGAATAATCTGGCCGGCATGGCGAAATGGAGCAACGGACATCGCAATGTGGCTGCGGCGATCCGCGCTGTTGCGGACGGGGCCAAGCTCAACGTGAGCAGCGCCAATGTCGGGCTGCTCGTGTATGATTTCACCGCGGTTCAACGCGATCGCAAGGACAAGGACGGCAAGGCGCTGAGCGACAGAGTGATTGAATCGCTCGCGAAGGTGGGCGTGGGTCCGGAGCGGATCAGGCTCAAAGGCACGACAAAGGGTCTCACCATCTAAGTTGGCACGCGGGAGAAACCTGGCTTTGCATCTTCCCGAGCACGAAGAACTCACCTTCGCGATCGGCGACATCCACGGCTGCTTTGACAAGCTGACGTCGCTGCTCGCCGCGTGCGAGGAGCTTCGCGGCGAGCGGAGCGCGCAGTTTGTGCTTGTCGGAGACTATATCGACCGGGGACCCCAAAGCCGCGAGGTGATGGATTTTCTCGTCGGCAGCGAAGGGAAGCAGGACCGCCCCTTCGTCTGTCTGCGGGGCAACCATGAGGAGATGCTGCTTCGCGCGGCCGACATGGAGCGCACCGACCGCGACCTCATGAATTGGTGGGGCAACGGCGGCGAGCAGACGCTCGACAGCTACGGGATCGACGATCCCGCCGATCTGCCGAGCGAGCATCTCGACTGGATACGCGCGCTTCAGCTGACGAAAATCGAGCATGGGCGGCTGTTCGTCCATGCTGGACTACGGCCGGACGTGCCGCTGGCGTCACAATCCGAGCGAGACTTGCTGTGGATCCGGGAACCCTTCCTGTCGTCGGATCACGACCACGGGCTTTTCGTTGTCCATGGTCATACGCCGGTCCGGTCCGGGACACCTGATCTGCGAGCCAACCGGTTGAATCTGGATACCGGCGCCTGCTTTGGCGGCCCGCTCACCGCGGCCGTGTTCGCCACCTCGGAGACGGGCCCGTTGATGTTCGTGACCGATTCCGGCGAGATCTCGGGACCGGCCGCCCTCCGGGATTGAAGAGCGAAGCATAAGACCAGGAATTGGGCGATGCCGGGCGTCCGGGCACGGGCAAAGCGGAGGTTGCCCACCCCCCGCCAATCGGCTAAATGAACCTCGACTAGCACCCGTAGCTCAGCTGGATAGAGCGTTGCCCTCCGAAGGCAAAGGTCACACGTTCGAATCGTGTCGGGTGCGCCAGTCTCCCTACTCTTTACCGAGACTGTGTGCCGGACCGAGACTGTGTGCCGGCTTTTGACGCTGTGACGGCACCATCCATCAAATGTTGCGGCTCGCAATCTGGCCTTCGCAACGTCGCGCGCGCGTCCGGCTAAGCACGTCGAATGGAAAAGCGGTCACAAATCTCTGACCAACGGCGCAATTGATTGCACCCTTAAATTGTACTATTGTTCATGGGTTGCGGAAAATGAGCCCGATCGCGGCACGTTTCTGGTCGCGATCATCGGGGCAGGTCCGATTGTAGGCGTGATGTCGCAGACCGATATCCGGTTATTGTCGGACTGAATCACCCCAGGAGCGCTCGTCCCGCAAGCAATGAGCCAACACGGAACCTGCTTGACGACGTCGATCCAGTGGCGGCGCCAGGAACAGGGCTTCGCAATCAACCGAGTCGGGAGGGGTGCTTCAGATGAAAACCATCGCCCAGTTCGTCGAGGATCGCATTACGACGCTTTCCGACCTGAAAGACGCACTCCAGACCGCGATGCAATTGGAGTTCTCCACCATCCCGCCTTATCTTTGCGCGCAATGGTCGATCAACAGCGACCCGGGCGGTGTCGGCGGTATGATTCAGGACATTGTGGTGCAAGAGATGTATCACTTTGCCCTGGCAGGCAACATGCTGACCGCGATCGGCGGCGTGCCATCCATTGCCAATGCGACCTTCATTCCGAGCTACCCGACCAATGTCCTGCCCGGAGAAATTCTGCAAAAATTGCCCGTTGATCTGAAGCCGCTTACGCCAGATCAAGTTCAGGTCTTCATGCAGATCGAGTATCCGGAATTTCCACCGGTTGCGCTCGCCGCAAGAACGGGACCTGCGACGATTGGTGATTTCTACGATGCGATCGCCGAGGGTTTCACCACAGTCAATCCCGCGATCAATGCCAGCGCTTTCGCGGTCAATTCGGGGGAAGCAACGCCGATCAAGAGCATCGCCGATGCGCAGGCGGCGATCCTGCTGATCAAGGCCGAAGGTGAAGGTACGGAAGGCTCTCCTAACCAACCCCCAACCGGCAATGCAACATTCGCCCACTATTATGTCTTCAAGGAAATCTACACCGAGAAAACGCTGGTGCAGGATGCGGCTGGCCATTGGAGCTTTACGGGAGCACCAATCCCGTTTCCGACCTGGTTCGATTTTCAGCAATCGACCGTCACACCGAGTCCGTCGCTTGCGTTCAATCAGGCCCTGTCGCAGCTCTTGATCGGCCTTCAAACGTGCTGGACAAGCGGTACAAGACCCAGCATCGGCGCCATGTTCACACTTCAGTCGCTTGGCACGGACCTCATCCAGCAGGGCATTCGTCCTGAGTTCCTATGGGCGCCTCCGTCGGCATGAACTCCGGATCTGCCGCCTGCCTCCCTCACGTCAGCATCGAGATGATCGACTGGATCTGATCGGAGGCGGACGTCACCAGGGCGTCATACGACGTATGACCGTGCGCGGCAGCCTTCAAAATGCATTCGGCGACAGCGGCTTTCAGACCGAACACCGACTGATCGGCCGGTACGCTCGCCATCACGGTCTCGAGGGCCTGGCGCATGGTCTGAATGAGCTCGGAGCTGTATTGCATTGGCTGTCCTCCGCGCTCCTATATAGGAACGCGTGCCTAGGCTCGCCACTCACGAGCCTGAGATTGCTCTTTGATGAACCTTGGACAAATCGCCTCAATTCAAGCGCCAGATGGCCGCATTGAGCAGGCCGGCAAAGGCGACCCAGGCTGCATAAGGTATGAACAACGCGGCGGCCAGCCTGTCCCGTGACGTCTCGAGACTGATGTAGGTCACGATCGCGACGAACAGGCAAATGAGTATGACGAGCGCGGCTCCGATCTGGTGCATCGTGAACATCACCGGAGACCAGACGAAATTGAGGGCCAGTTGCGCGGCCCAGACCTGCATCGCTCGACCCGGCGGCTCACGGCGAAAAGTCCGCCAGCCCGCAACCGCGATCATGATGTAAAGGATAGTCCACGCCACCGGGAACGCCCAGTTCGGCGGCACGAAACCCGGCTTGGCAAGGGCCGCATACCACTCTCCCGGAAGATTGGTCGCGCCGATCAGCCAGCCGATGCCGACCACACCGACGACGAAGACCAACAACTGAAGCATCCATCACCTCGCGCTTCTCTTCGGGCAATTGTATCATCGTTCCATGAGCGAATCCGGCACGGTGACTGGCGAGGCCACGCCCGTCCGCAAGATCATCCATATCGACATGGATGCCTTCTATGCGTCCGTGGAGCAGCGCGACAATCCGGAGCTGCGCGGCAAGCCGGTCGCCGTCGGCGGCTCCGCGGAACGCGGCGTCGTCGCGGCCGCGAGCTACGAGGCCCGCAAGTTCGGTGTTCGCTCCGCGATGCCGTCGGTGACCGCGAAGCGGCAATGTCCCGACCTGATCTTCGTCAGGCCGCGCTTCGAGGTCTACAAGGCGATCTCCAAGCAGATCCGCGACATCTTTGCCGAGCACACGCCAATCATCGAGCCATTGTCGCTCGACGAGGCCTATCTCGACGTGACGGAGAATTTGCAAGGCATCCCGCTGGCGCGGGACGTCGCCTTGCGGATCCGTGAGAAGATCAAGGCCGAGACCGGCCTCAACGCTTCGGCGGGCATCTCCTACAACAAATTTCTTGCAAAGCTCGCCTCCGATCATCGCAAGCCCAACGGTCAGTTCGTGATCTCGCCGGAGATGGGACCCGCCTTCGTCGAGACGCTGCCCGTCGGCAAGTTCCACGGGATAGGCCCGGCGACCAGCGCGAAGATGAACGCGCTCGGCCTGTTCACCGGCCTCGACATCCGCAACCAGACGCTGGAGTTCATGAATGCGAATTTCGGCAAGTCGGGCGCCTATTACTACTGGATCTCACGCGGCGTCGACGAGCGACCGGTCCGGGCCAACCGGATCCGCAAGTCGATCGGCGCGGAGACGACGTTCTCGACCGACCTCGACGAATACGGCGCGCTGGCCGCCGAGCTCAAGCCGCTTGTCGACAAGGTCTGGCGCCATTGCGAGACGACCGGCAACCGCGGCCGGACCGTCACCCTGAAGATCAAATTCGCCGACTTCGAGATCATCACGCGCAGCAGGTCCGTCACGGCGCCGGTTGCAGGCCGGGACGATCTGGGGCGGCTGGCCTGCGGCTTGCTCGAAGCCGAGATACCGCTACCCAAGCGCGTCAGGCTGCTGGGGGTGTCGCTGTCTGCCCTCCAGGACGGCGACGATGCGGAGCCGCAGCTGACTTTCGGTCTTTGAACCAGGCTGGAAAGGCCCTCCGCGAACGCGAGATCCTTGTCCGCGGCGCGGCTCCAAACCAGCCATGGAAGGTGGCGGGATTTTCAGACCCGCCACCGATGAAGGCCGATCCGCTCGGGCCAATCAATGCCTCACATGCTCGAACACGACGATCACACCCGTCGGCTCCGGCTCATGGGCCATCAGGCGCGTGAGGTCGGCATCGCTCCAGTTGGCGAGGCTGACGACTTCGCCGGTCTGGCGCTCAGCGCCGACCGACGGCGTCGGCTCGAGCACCTTCAGGCCCGTTTCGTCGACGAAGAAGGTGTGTTCGCCGAACATGCTGTTGAGCTGCGGCATGGCGGGATGTTCGTCGGGCAGCACCTGGGCGCCGAGTTGGTTGACGGTCTGCTTCACCTGTTCGGATGTGAGCTTCATGCGCTGCTCCGTTTCTGTCGTGCCGGGTTTCAGTGAGTTGAGCCAAAACGGGCGTTCCCTGCGCCTGTGTCGCCTGGCTCAAATTCCCGAACGGGTGTTGCGCACGAATGTTCCGGAAAAATGCATTTCGTGATCGCGAGTTTCATCTGCCGCGCTCACGGCACGGGACCGCCACACGAAGCACACGATCCGCCTGTCGATGCCGCTATTCGGCGGCTTCGACGATCCGGATGTCGCGGTCGGCGCCGTCTCCGAGCAGGTCGTGAGCGGCCTTGTAGGCGGGACTTTCATACGCCGCCCTGGCGCGCTCGACGCTATCGAACTCGATGAGAACGACGCGTTCCATCAGGCCGTGCTCGTAGGCCGCAACCGGCATCCCGCGCGCGAGCACGCGTCCACCGGCGGCCTCGATGGCCGGACGCGACAGCTTGGCGTAGGCCGCCATGGCGTCGGGGCTCTTGATCGCGCGGTAGGTGGCAACCCAATAGGCTTTTGCCATTTTTATTCTCCTGGTTTCTCGTGACTTAGTGCTCGCCTCGGTTCTCGCCAACCGAGAGCGCGCAGATGCGTGACAGATATGTGTATGGCAGACCGGTCTCCTCGGCCCAGGCGTTGAACTGTGCCTGCACTTTTGCGAGATCGCCCTTTGATTTGACCTCTTCGGCGATGTCGAGGCCGGCATCGCGCAGGCAGGCGACGACATCCCTGGAGGTGACAAAACCATCCCAGCCGACGAAGCGCAGCAGCATCTGCCCGGTGTTGCCGCCGAGCCGGCTGCCGCGCTTCGTCAGGAGATCGAGCAGGCCGACCTCGTTGGATGGCGGCCATTTCGCCAGAAACTTGCCGAAGCTGCCGTGCTCTTTTGCGATCTCCTGGACGAAGCTGGCGTTGTCGCGCACCGACATGATCTTGGCGCCGTTGCGCACGATGCGCGCGTCGCGCACGAGGCCCTCCCAATAGTCCTCCGGCTGGAAGGTGAGCTTGGCCGGCTGGAAATGCAAAAACGCCGCTTCAAAGCCGTCCCATTTCGAATCGATCACGCTCCAGGCAAAGCCCGCGCAAAACACCCGCCTGGTCATCTCGGCGAGGATGCGATCGTCGCCGAGCTTGGCGAGCCCCTTCAGGTCGGGCTTTTCGGGCATCAGCTTGTCCAGCGCCTTGGGGCCGCCCTTGCGTTTCTCGGCGCGGGCACGAATGGTCTTGAAGGAGGTCATGCGGATACGGGCGTTTGAGGATGCGCCACGACATCAGAATTCGATGACACGGTCCAGCCCTGCGGCGCCCGGTCACTTGCGCACGCCAATGCGCCGCAGCATGCTGCCGGCCATTGGCTTGACGAAGAGAGGCAGCCATTCTGGTCTGCTTCTTGCTTTGTAATTAACGTTTTGGAATTCCCAGACCTTTTCAAACCCGCCCACGGATTTTCAATGCGCTGCCTGGTCGTGGCCGATTTGCACTACTCGCTGCCGCAGCTCGACTGGCTGGTCAGCGCGGCACCGCAGTTCGACCTCGTGATCTTCGCCGGCGATGCGCTCGACATCGGCTCGGTGGTGGATTTTCGCGCGCAGATCGTGGTGGTGAAGAAATACCTCGCGTTGCTCGCGGCGCAGACCCGCGTGATCCTCTGCTCCGGCAATCACGACCTCGACGAGCGCAATGCGGAGGGCGAAAAGATCTCGCGCTGGATCTCCGAGGTGCGGGAGCTCGGGATCACTTGCGACGGCGGCAACCTCACCATCGGCGACACGCTGTTCACGGTGTGCCCGTGGTGGGACGGCCCGCTGGTCAAGCAGCGCATCGTCGAACAGCTGCGCGACGCCGCCGAAAGCCGCCCGCAGCACTGGATCTGGGCGCATCATGCGCCGCCGGCGAATTCACCGACCAGCTGGGGCGGCAAGCGTTTCTTCGGCGACGTCGATCTGGTGCAATGGATCATGCAGTATCAGCCGTCGATGGTGATCTCGGGCCATGTGCACCAGTCGCCCTTCGTCGCCGACGGCTCGTGGTTCGACCGGCTCGGCCAGACCTGGGTGTTCAACGCCGGCCTGCAACCGGGACGGCCGCCGACGCATATCGTGCTGGATCTCGCTGCGGACAAGGCGTTCTGGCTGGCAGCGGGCGAAGCGCAGTGGATCGACCTCGGCGCACCGCTGAAGCGGCCCGCAAACACCATCGAGGAGCCGCCGGACTGGCTCACATCCTTGGATCGGATTGCCGATCCGAGCCTGGCGACACCTCGAGCGGCGGCAGGTTGATCATGCTCTGGAGCACCTCGCCGACCATGGCGAGATGCGTGCCGTGGCCAGCATATTGCCGCTTGAGATCGGCGAGATAAGTGTTGGCGACGTTGAGCCGCTGCGCCAGCGTGCGCGCGAGCAGCAGCGCGACCTCGGGCCGCTGGATGAGGAATGACGCCGCGTCCTCGAACTCATAGATGACGGAATCCGAGCTGGCCCGCACCGTCGCGGTGTGCGGCAGCCCGAGCAGCACGGACATCTCGCCGAACACGGCGCCGGGCTCGGTGATGGTCGCGACCACCGTGTCGCTCTTGAGCACCTCGAGCCTGCCCTCGACGAGCACGTAAAGATGGCCGCTGCTGGTGCCGCCCTCGGTAACGACCGACGTGCCGGCCATGACCTGCCGCTCCGTTCCGCCGGTGCAATGATCCAGAACTGCGCGCATCGCCGAAGCTCCCATCGCTGGGGAAATCCAGGCGATACTAGAGCACGATCCGTGCCAGGCGGCAACGCGCGGACGGCTACCGCGACAGGCGCTTTGCGAGGTGAACCGACTGCCAGTCTCCGAGACCGGTATCCCGGAAGCCCGCCTTCTTCGCCAGACCACGCATCTCGGTATTTGTCCGCGCCGTCTCCGCGGCGATCATCTCGTGGCCAAGATCGGTCGCCCGCGTCTCCATCGCCGTCATCATCTGCAAGCCGAGGCCCAGGCGCTGGAACGCATCGGCGACCGAGATGGCAAACTCGCCATGCCGTGCAGCCGCATCATAGGCGTAGTTCGCTTCGCCGATGATGGCGTGCTGCCCGTCCTGCCTGACTTCGGCGAGCAGGGTGAAATGACCGGGACGGCCCGTCTTCGCCACGCATTCGGCAGCGACCAGGGCGAAGTCGGTACGCGCGCCCATGAAGCGCTTGTTGCGCGACGTCGTGGACAGGCCGGTGAAATAAACCGACAGGTTCTCGACATCGGATACGCTGGCGGTCCTGATGCAGACCATGCCCTTCGCTTCGGCCAGTTCGACCGGCTCGACGACGGCTCCCGGAAACAACAGTGACATGCGTGATGCTCTCGGCAGGTTGCGTGGCTCGCACACCTAACCGAGGCCGCGCTTCCGCGGCTTGGACACCACTGCCAATCATGCGGCTGAAAACGAACAGCTCGTTGTCCCGTGCCGTGCATCACACACGGGAGAGTGACGGCACCTCGTCGGGCATGATCGCCTGGAGGCCGCCGAAGCGGCGCTCGCGGCCGTGGAAGGACGCCAGAGCCGCGGAGAGATCGCCCGCGTCGAATTCGGGCCACATCCGCTCGGTGAAGTGCAGCTCGGCATAGGCGCCTTCCCAGAGCAGGAAGTCCGACAGCCGCTTCTCGCCGGAGGTGCGGATGATGAGATCGACGTCGCGAAGGCCGGCTTCGCCGGTAACGAGCTGCGAGAAGGCTTCGCGGGTGAGGCTCGTCAATGCCGCCGCCTTCGCTGCGGCGTTGAGGATCGCGTCGCGCGCGGAATAGTCGACCGCAATGCGCAAGTGAAGCGCGCTGCCGTGCGCGGTGGCGTCTTCCGCGCGCGCGATCGCATTGGCGATGCCGTCGGGCAGACGGTCGCGGCGGCCGATCACGGTGAGGCGCACGCCGTTCCTGGCGAGGCTCTGCACCTCGTTGGCGAGATAGAAGCGCAGCAGCGTCATCAGCGCGGCGACTTCGGTTTTCGGCCGTCGCCAATTGTCGGTGGAGAAGGCGTAAAGTGTCAGCGTCCCGATGCCCTGCTTGGGTGCGGCCTCGACGATGCGGCGGATCGCCTCCACGCCGGCCTCGTGGCCGCGCAGGCGCGACAGGCCGCGGCGCGTCGCCCACCGGCCGTTGCCGTCCATGATGATGCCGACGTGAAGCTTCTCGTTGCGAGAGGTCATGTCGCTTTGCATTGCAAAGTCTCCGGTCAAAAAGGGGGATCAGGTCGAGATGATACCGAGACGGCCGAGCGGCGGCGCGTCGCGGCCGGCGGCCTTGGCGGCGTCGCGCACCAGCCGCTCGAGCACGGCGAGATAGTCGAGGAAGCGGCGGCGGCCCGCCTTGGTCAGGCGGCAGGTCGTGTGCGGGCGGTTGCCCTCATAGCCTTTGGTCACCTCGACGAGGCCGGCCTCCTGGAGCACGGCGAGATGCCGGCTGAGATTGCCGTCGGTGAGGCCGCAGAGCTGCTTGAGGTCGGCGAACGCCAGACCCTTCGGATGCGCCATCAGCGAGGTCAGAAGCCCGAGCCTCGCCTTCTCATGGATGACGCGGTCGAGCCCTTCATAGGAGAAGGGTGCGCTGTCAGTCTTCGACATCATGGTCTCCGGACGCGAAATACAGAATGCCCGCCATCACCGACTGCCCGATCACGAAGGGCAGCCCCATGGTCCACGGCGATAGCGTGTGAGTCCGGCTCGCGAGCACCACGACCGCGAAGCCGGAAATAAAATACCAGGCGCCGGCGAGCGCGACGGTGCGCGGCAGCGAGCGGACGGAAGCGAAAATGCCGAGCGACACCAGAATCTGCCACAGGCCGGGCAACAGCCACAGCGTCTCGCTCGCGAACTTCCACATCACCACCGCGAGCAGCACGCCGGCGACGCCCGCGGGCAGGAACTGCTCGACCGCCTGATGGATCATGGCATCGGCCAGGCCGGAATGATGACGGCGCGAGCGTGCGCGCATCTCGATGCCGATCATCAGGACGGAGAGCACCGCGGCCATGAACCAGCCGAAGAAGAAGCCGACCGGCTCGCTGGTGGGATCGCCGAGCAGCCAGAATTGGAGGATTGCGGTGAGAAGCGCGACGGCGCCCGTCGCAGCGATCGTCGCCGGGCCGTAGCCGCGGAACGCCGTGCCCGCCGCAATCTGGTTGCGGATCGCCACGATGTCGGCCAGTGCCTTGTCGAGATCGCGCATTGGCAACGCCAAAACCCCGCTCCGCCCAATTAACCGGGACCGCCCGTCCCGTCACTTTGTATCGCAAAGTATATAGCACCGCAAAGTAAAGGCAAGCCCGGAAGTCGCAGCCGGATGGTTCGATCCGCACAAACAACTGTCGGTTGCGCCGCACGACCTCGGCCGGATAAGATGGCTTCAAAAGCATTCCGGGGGGAAGGAAGTATGTGGCTTAAGTCATTTGTCGTCGCGTCTCTGTTGCAGGCGAGCGTCGCCGGCATCGCGCATGCGAAAGGACCATTCGGCAGCGTCAATGTCGGCAACTGGATCGGCGGCGCCTTCAGCAATGACGAGACGGGCGCCTTCTCGCATTGCGCCGCGACGACGCCTTATGCGAACGGCGTCATCCTCGTCGTGAGCCAAAATGCCGCCGGCACATGGTCGCTCGCCTTTGCGAGTCCCAGCTACCGCTTCAACAAGGGCGAGAACGCCGCGATCGACGTGACCTTTGACGGGCAGGAGCAAGCCAGGCTGTTCGCCACGGCGTACCAGCCCAACATGCTCACGGCCATCATGCCGGTCAATGTTGTGCGTACGTTTCAGAAGGCGAGCCTGATGGTGGCGACGGCCGGCCGCGCCGTTCTGAATTTCGATCTGACCTCGACCGGGCCGGTGATCGCTGCATTGGCCAATTGCGTGACCAAGGTAAAAGCCGACGGGCTCGACAAGGCCGGCGACTTCACCAAGATCGCCGCCAAGCCGCAGCCTGCGCCGGACAAGCAGGCGCCGCCGGCCGGCGGCAAAGTTGCCAGAGCCAAGACCGGCACCGGCTTCGTGGTCAGCGCGAACGGCCACGTCGTCACCAACAACCATGTGATCGACGGCTGTGTCGGCGACATCAAGGGCAACCTCACCGGTGAGGCCGCGATGGTGCTGCGCGTCGTGTCGAGCGACGTCAACAACGATCTCGCTTTGTTGCAGGCGCCGTCGATGACGACATTCAAGGACTTTGCGCGGATCCGCGATCGCTCGATCCGCTCCGGCGATTCCGTCATCGTAATCGGCTTTCCCTTCCATGGCTTGCTCACGTCGGACTTCACCGTGACGACCGGTATCGCGAGCTCGCTCAGCGGCATGCGCAACGACACGCGTTTCCTGCAAATCAGCGCGCCGGTGCAGCCCGGCAATAGCGGCGGCCCGCTGTTCGACACCACCGGTCAGATCGTGGGCGTGGTCACCGCAAAGATCCCCGCACTGCGCATCGTCGCTGCGACCGGCAACATTCCGGAGAACATCAACTTCGCCATCAAGACCGGCATGCTGCGCGACTTCCTCGACAATTCCGTGGTGCCCTACCAGACCGCCGAACCGAAGGGCGAGCTCAAGACCACCGACATCGCCGGCAACGCGCGGCCGTACACGATGCTGATCTCGTGCAACGGCACGGAGCAGGCCGACGCGAAGCGGTAGACTGCGCTTCAGCCTCCGCTGTCATGCCCCGCGAAGGCGGGGCATCCAGTACGCCGCGGCTTCTAGATTCGACACGACCGTCTCGGAGTACTGGATCGCCCGGTCAAGCCGGGCGATGACACCGTTGGTGTGGGCACAGCGCACCCGCCCCCTCACCCGTGGCAGCACGCTCCCTTCGCCTGCGGCTCGTACTGGTCGCGCAGGCGGACCCAGTCCATCGGATAGGGCAGGCCGCCCTCGTGACGACCGAGCGGGGTGAGGTCGAGATACTGATAGGCCGCGTTCATCATGTCGAGACCGCGCGCGAAGCATGAATAGGTATGGAAGATCTCGCCGGCCTCGTTGCGGTAGAACACGCTGATACCGGGCAGCTCCGGACCGTAGAACGGCGTGGTGCCGAAATTATATTTGGGCACGCCCTTGTCGATCTGCTCGCGCGTGAACGAGACCTCGTAGTCGTAGTTGAAGTCGTTGCTTCCTGACGAGACCCAGTCGAAGGTCCAGCCCATCCGCTTCTTGAAGGCCTCTAGCTTGGCGCTAGGTGCCAGCGAGATCGCAACCGTGGAGGTGTCGCGCGCGGCGAGGTGCGGCACCATGCGATCGAGACCGTCGGCCCAGAACGAGCAGCTCTTGCATGCGGCCTCCCAGTCGGGTGCAAACATCACATGCTGCACCACGAGCTGCGGGCGCCCCCCGAAGAGATCGCCGAGCGTCACCTTGCCGTTCGGTCCGTCGAACACATAGTTCTTGTCGACCTTCACCCAGGGCAGCGCGCGGCGCTGCTCGGCGAGGCGCTCACGGGCCTGGCTGAGCTCCTTCTCATGTGCCAGGTGGGCCTTGCGGGCCGCGATCCATTGCTCGCGCGAGACGATCTGATGTTGCTGCACGGTATCCTCCATGGTGTCAGGCGACGAAGGCGTCGAGCTTGTCGAGGAACGAACTCCAGCCGCGCTGGTGATTGTCGCGTGCGGTTTCGTCGAAGAACTGGGCGTGATGGAAGATCATCAGCGTGCCGGCGCTATCGGGCTTCAGCGTGATCGTCACCAGCGATTCGCGCTCCGGCGTCGAATGCCAGGCCCAGGTGAACACCAGCCGCTCGTTCGGCACGACCTCGCGATAGATGCCGCCGGCCTCGAAATATTCGCCGTCGTCACCAGTGAAGCTGATGCGGTAACGGCCACCGGTACGGACATCGAGCTCGGCGTCCAGCGTCGCCGGCTTCATGTTCGGCGGCCCGAACCACTGGACTAGCTGCGCGGCTTGCGTCCAGGCGGCGTAGACTTTCTCCGGCCGTGCGCGGAGCCGGCGCGTGAGCGTGAGGCTTGGACGTTCGTTTGGACGCTCGCTTGGACGTTCGGCTGTGCGGGGATCGGCGTTGACGGCTGCGTTGGCCATGTCTTGTCCTCCACGAAGGTGGCGAGGCGGTCGAACTTCTCGGACCAGAACTGCGCGTAGCGATTGAGCCAGTTCATCGCCTGCTCCATCGGCTGCGCGGTGAGCCGGCAGGACACCGTGCGTCCGGTCTTCTCCCGCACGATCAGGCCCGCATCCGTGAGCACGTCGAGATGCTTCATGATCGCCGGCAGCGAGACCGGAAACGGCGCGGCCAGCTCGCTCACCGACAGGCCGTCCCGCTCGCCGAGCCGCGCGAGAAGGGCACGCCGCGTCGGATCGGACAGCGCCGCAAAGGTCCGGTCGAGCGTCTCGTCTCTATACTTAACCATTTGGTTTAGTATAGACGTGAACGAGAAGGCGTCAAGCAGGAACCCGCGCGTCCGGATCTGCACGACTGCGTGATCAGGCAGTGCTCAGTGTGAGGCGCGACTAGTACGGACGAACGTACCGACCGCGTAGTGACGGCTGAAGCGGAGGCCGTACGGCCACCTGGGCAGGATTTTGCGCGCAATAGCCCTTGCGGCCCGAGGCGCTCATCTGACACTGCTCGCGGGTCTGATAGGAGCAGTCGCCGGGATAGCCGTATTCCGAGTTCTGAATGCACCACGCGTAATCATAGTCCGCGCGCGCCGGGCTCCCGCCAGCGAGCCACACAAGGACTATGGTGCCCAGCACAAATTGCGCCTTGCCCATGACCGACCTCCCATGTTCGCCGCGCGACATCCGACCTCACAGAGTGAAAGGCTCGCGGAGCCGGTTTATTCCGGAGCGATCGCGCAAAATACGCGGCTGCGCAATGCGCGCGCGGCTAGTACGGTGCAACGGGCCGCGCGCGACGGTGCGGCCGAGGTTGCGGCTGCGGCGCCTGGCCATAGGCCACCATTGGATTGGGCCCGCAGTACAGCAAGCGGCCGGAGACGCTGGCCTGGCATTGCTCATAGGTGCTGTAGGCACATTCGCCGGGATAGTCATACTCGCCGCCCTGGGCGCACCAGGGGTAGTCGCGGGCCGCCGCGGGCGTGACGGTGACGAAGCCGGCAAAGACCGTCGCGCCCAGCGTCAGCAGCGCCAATTGCGTCTTGCGCATGATCCAGACTCCTCTCTTCACAGGGCGAGATACGCGCCATGTATCATCAGGTTTCGCCGCGCCGTTTTATTCCAGATCAACGGAACGAAGTACGCAAGAAAAAAGCCCTGCCAGGCGGCAGGGCTCCAATCTCAGGGATCACAAGATCGCTACTCGACCTTCAGGCCGGCGAACTCGACGACCTTCTTCCACTTCTCGGTCTCGGCCTTGATCTCCTCGCCGAACGCCTCCGGCGTCTGCACCCGCGGCTCGCCGCCGAGTTCGACCAGTCGCTTGGTCATGTCGGGCTCCTTCATGAGCGTATTGATCTCATTGTTGAGCTTGGCGATGATCTCCTTGGGTGTGTTCTTCGGCGCGCCCATGCCGAACAGCGCGCTGGCCTCGTAGTCCTTCACGGTCTCGGCGATAGCCTGTACGTCGGGCAGCTGCGGCGAGCGCTCCGTGGTGGTGACGCCGATCGCGCGAAGCGAGCCGGAGCGGATGTGCTGGATGATCGAGGGCATGTTGTCGAAGATCACCTGCACCTGGCCGCCGAGCATGTCGGTGATCGCCGGCGCCGCGCCGCGATAGGGCACGTGCTGCATCTTGCAGCCGGTCAGCGCCATGAACATCTCGCCGGACAGATGCACCGAGGTGCCGTTGCCGGACGAAGCCATGTTCACCTTGCCGGGATTGGCCTTCACATATTCGATGAACTCGGCGACGTTCTTGGCCGGAACGTCCTTGTTGACGGTCATCACGTTCGGCACCCGCTGGAACGAGGCCACCGGCGCGATGTCGCGCACGAAGTTGAATTTGAGGTTGGTGTAGAGCGAAGCGTTGATGAAGTTGGCCGGATTGACCAGTTGCAGCGTGTAGCCGTCGGGCTCGGCATTGACGACCGATTCGGTGCCGATATTGTTGCCGGCGCCGGGCTTGTTCTCGATCACGAATTGCTGGCCGAGCCGTTCCGACAGCCGCTGACCGATGAGCCGCGCCAGGATGTCGGTGGCTCCGCCCGGCGGATAGCCGACCACCCATTTCACGGGCCGGGCCGGATAGTCGGCGGCAAAGGCCTTCGACAGCGGGGTTGCTGCAAGCGGACTGGCGGCGAGCAGGCCCAGCGCGGTACGGCGAGTGATCATCTCAAGGATTCTCCCAACGTGTTGTTCTTGAAAGCCAGATGGCTTCAAAGTGGCGTCGACGCGGTTGTAACAAAGCTTGCTGCAGGCGGAAAGTGCGCCGGGCGCATCACGACGAAAGGATTAAGGCATGCCGGTCAAGGTCGAAGCCCTCGATCATCTCGTAATCAACGTCGCCGACGTGGCAGTGACCTCCGAGTGGTACCGCAAGATTCTCGGCATGGAAGTCAAGGTGTTCGACCCCGGTGGCGGCAAAGCGCCGCGGACTTCGTTGCAATTCGGTAACCAAAAGATCAACGTCCGGCCGCGCGATGCCGACAAGGTGGAGTGGTTCACCGCGGACCATCAGACCGCCGGCAGCGAGGATCTGTGCTTCCTCACGTCTGCATCGCCCGACGAAGTCGTGGCGCATTTGAAGGCACATGGCGTCGCGATCGAGGAAGGCCCGGTTCCCAAGCAGGGTGCCCGCGGCACGCTGCGCTCGGTCTATTGCAGGGATCCGGATGGCAGCCTGATTGAGATTTCGTCGTACGAGGACTAGCGCGCCAAGGCGTGGATGGCCGGGTCAAGCCCGGCCATGACGGAGGAGAGAGCGTGCGCGCACCACGGAGTACGCCGCGCCCATCTTTCGCGCCCCCCGATTTGCTCCCTGCGTCATCCAATGGCAGGAAGACGCAATAATCAAAAGGCAGCCGCCATCAAGATGCAGGCTGCACGGGAGGAGCCATGCCACCTCAATACACCGAATCCAGACTCGTAGGACCGTTCGACGGGCTCGACGTACCCTGGCTGCTGAAGATGCGCGCCGCGGTGCGCCGCGATCATGCGTTCCTGATCTGGGCGCCGTTCGACGCGCCGGCGCGGCGCTGGAGCTACGGCGAGTTTCACGAGCGCGTCGGCGCGCTCGCGGCGGGGCTGGTGAAGCGCGGCGTCAAGCCGGGCGAATATGTGCTCATTCATCTGGACAATTGCATCGAGGCGCTGCTGGCCTGGTTCGCCTGCGTCGAACTCGGCGCCATCGCGGTGACCACCAACACCCGCTCGGCTCCGGCGGAGATGGAATATTTCGCCGATCATTGCGGCGCGGTCGCTGCGATCACGCAGCCGGCCTATGCCGAGATCGTCGCGCAGAACTGCCGCAACATCCGCTGGCTGGCGGTGACCTCGCACGATGCGGGTGCGGCGCCCGCGCAAGCGGTCTCGCGCGGCGACAGTTTCGATTCACTGTTCGCCGACAGCGCCGACCGTCCCAGGCGCGCGACCGACCCGCTCGCGCCGTGCAGCGTGCAGTACACGTCGGGCACGACATCGCGCCCGAAGGCGGTGCTGTGGACCCACGCCAACGCGCTGTGGGGCGCCAAGATCAACGCCGCGCATGAGGACCTTCATGCGAACGACGTGCACCAGACCTATCTGCCGCTGTTCCACACCAATGCGCTGGCCTATTCGATGCTGGCAACGCTGTGGGTCGGCGCCACCTGCGTGATCCAGCCGCGCTTTTCCGCAAGCCGCTTCTGGGGCGTCGCGCGCGAGCATGGCTCGACCTGGACCTCGACGATTCCGTTCTGCATGAAGGCCCTGCTCGAGCAGGAGATCCCGAAAGACCACAAATTCCGCCTGTGGGGCACCGCCATCAACGAGCCGCCGGCGTTTGCTGCGTTTGGCGTCAAGATGATCGGCTGGTGGGGCATGACCGAGACCATCACCCACGGCATCGTCGGCGAGGTCGACCAGCCCAACATCCCGATGACGATCGGGCGCGCCGCGCCCGAATATCAGATCCGCATCACCGACGATGACGGACGGCCGACCGAGGTCGGCGACACCGGAAATCTCTCGATCAAGGGCATCGTCGGGCTGTCGCTGTTCGCCGAATATCTGCACAATGAAAAGGCGACGCGCGAAAGCTTCGACGAGCACGGCTTCTTCCTCACCGGCGACCGCGTCGAGCGGCTGGAGAACGGCTTCATCAGGTTCGGCGACCGCGCCAAGGACATGCTGAAGGTTGGCGGCGAGAACGTCGCGGCCTCCGAGATCGAGCAGGTGATCGCGGTGGTAGCAGGCGTGCGCGAAGCCGCGGTGGTGGCGAAGAAGCACCCGATGCTGGACGAGGTGCCTGTTGTCTTCATCATCCCGCACGGCGGCGTCGCGGGCGCGGCGCCCGATCTGCATGATCGCGTGATGGCGGCCTGCGGCGCGGGACTCGCGGATTTCAAGGTGCCGCGCGAGATCAGGCTCGTCGACGACATGCCGCGCTCGACGCTGGAGAAGGTGGCGAAGGCGGAGTTGCGGAAGATGGTGGGGTGAGTTTTGTAGGGTGGGTTAGCCGAAGGCGTAACCCACCTCTTTGGTATCCGCGGAGACAGAAGTGGTGGGTTACGCTGCGCTAACCCACCCTACGAGACCGGAATCAAAACGATCCCAGCGCCACCGGCCGGAACGCCTGCAGCAGTTGCTGATCCAGCTTGCCGCCCATGCCTTCCATCATCGTGAAGGCGCGCGAGTGGGTGAAGGGCATGCGGTAGGCGCGCTTCTCCACCAGCGCCGCGTAGATATCGACGATCGTCGTGACCCGCACGATGTCGCTGATCTGGTTCGACGACAGGCCGTTCGGATAGCCAGAGCCGTCGAGGAATTCGTGGTGATGCAGCACGACGTCGAGCATCTCCGGCGGGAAGCCGCCTTGCTCCGCGAGCGCGTCATAGCCGCGGCGCGGATGCTGGCGGACCTCGGCCATCTCCTCGTCGGTGAGCTTGCCCGGCTTGTCGAGCAGCACGGAGGGAACGAAGGCCTTGCCGACGTCGTGCAACAGCGCGGCGCGGGTCAGGCGACGCTGGTCGTCCTCGCGCATGCCGAGATGCTGCGCGAAGGCGACGGCGAAGCCGGTGACGAACAGGCAGTGGCGATAGCTGCCGACATGATGGCAGCCGACGGTGGTGAGCCATTCGCGCAGCGATGAATGCTTGATCGCCTTCAGGATCTTGCTCTCGGCGGCGATGACGTCGTCGAAGGTCAGGGGCACGCCGAGCGGCAGCTTCTCGAACATCTTCGCCAGCACCGCATGCGCCGCCTCGACGCCGCGGTTGAGCGTCTTGCCGCGATCGGTCGCGTCATAGGTGGCGGTGTCGGGGAACGCGGCGCGGATGCGCTGAAGAATTGCATCGGGCTGAAGCGGCCGCGAGATCGTGTCGGTGGCGCCCAGTGCCCAGGCCTGCATGGTGCCGTGATGCAGGGCATCGGCGAGCACGAACAGCCGCGGCATCGTGCGATAGGCATCGCCGCGCAGCTTGTTGCGCACCCGCTGCACGCTCTCGGGCGAGCGCAGATTGATGTCGACCACGAGACCGGACAGATCGCGCGACGGCTGCTCGGGAATGTCCTGCGTCGTCACCGTCGAAACGTCGCCCACGGCCTTCAGGATGCTGGCAAGCTCGGTGCTCTCGTCGCTCCGGTCGGAAGCGAGCAAGAGCCGGCGTTTTGCGGCGGATTTGGCTGGCGCGTTCATGGCTTCCCCAGAGCACGGGACTGGATTTGACGTCAGCCTAAGCCGGATCAGGTTCTCCGGCCCTTAAGAGGCGTGCTCAACGGAACCCTGCGGAATTGCGCGCAATTTTAGGGATTTTGGGTCCCGGCGCGGTTCCAGTCGAAAACGGCGAAAACAACCCCATGCACAGTAGAACGGGCCTTGATGGGAAAGGGGAATTTGGGGCGCTCTCGCCCACTCTCCGCTGTCGTCGCCCGGCTTGACCGGGCGACCCAGTACGCCGAGGCGGCGCGGCCGGAGCTGAGAGGCCGCGGCGTACTGGATGCCCCGCTTTCGCGCGGCATGACAGCGAGATTGTGGAGACGCCTACCAAAACAAATCCGCCGGAAGTTGCCCTCCGGCGGATCAGCTTACTTGGCAATTACGCCTCGCCTTACGCCTTCATCGCCCCCTTGACGGCCTCGGCCGTGATCGGCAGGGCCCGGATGCGGGCGCCTGAGGCGTTGAAGATGGCGTTGCCGATTGCCGGAGCGATGACCGTCACCGCGGGCTCGCCGACGCCGGTGGCCTTTTCGCCGTTGGCGATCACGGCGACGGCGACCTCGGGCATCTGGCTCATGCGCAAGGGCGTGTAGCTGTCGAAATTGGTCTGCTCGATGCCACCGTCCTTGAGCGTCGCCTTCTCGTACATCGCCAGCGACAGACCCCACAGCGCCGCGCCCTCGACCTGGGCACGGATGTTGTCGGGATGCACCTGCGTGCCGACGTCGGTTGCGACCGTGAGCTTCTTCACGGTCACCTCGCCCGACGGCGCCACCGCGACATGGGCGACGCACGCCGTCCAGCTCGCGGTCGCGCGCTCCTGCGAGGAGACGCAGGCCACGCCCATGCCCTCGCCTTTCGGCAATTGCTTGGTACCGTAGCCGGACAGCCCCATCGCGGCGAGCAACGTGTTGCGCAGCCGCTGCGCGCCGCCGTCGTTCTTGCCCTTGCCGTCGAGCAGCGCGATGCGGAATTGCGCCGGGTCCTTGCCGGTCGCAGCCGCGATCTCGTCGATCATGCTTTCGACCGCCCAGAACGTCCAGCCGGGCGCCACCGAGCGAAGCTGCCCGGACGGCGTCGCATTGTGCGCGAGCTCGTTCTTGATCGCGCGCACATAATGGTTGGGCACGGTGTAGAAGAAGTCGGCCCCGTTCACCGTGAAGGAATCGAGCGGGCCCTTCTTGTCGACCGAGGGCGTCAGGAAGTCAGGGATGCCCCAGCGCGCGGTCGGCCAGGCCGAGACGACGTCGTGGCTGAGCGCGACGAGCTTGCCATCGCCGTCCACGCCGGCCTTGACCTTCTGGTAGGTGAGCGGACGCGAGAAATCCATCGTCATGTCGTTCTCGCGCGTATAGATCACCTTCACCGGCTTGCCGATGGCCTTCGCCGCCTGCACCGCCGGCACCATCATGTCGGCATCGAGCCTGCGGCCAAAACCGCCGCCGAGCCACATCTGGTGCATCACCACGAACTTCGGATCGATCCCGGCGGCGCCTGCCGCAATCGCGCCGGAGCGCGTCGCGAACTGATTGCCGGAATAGATGTGCAGGATGTCGCCCTTGAACTCCGCCGTGGCGTTCATCGGCTCCATCGGCGCGTGGATGTTGATGCTGGTGGTGTACTCCGCCTCCAGCACCTTTGCGGCCGAGCCGAACGCCGCGTTGGGATCGCCGTCCTTGACGAAGAACTGGCCGGAATCCTCTAACTTCTGAAGCCGCTTGGCCTCGTCGAGCAGCGACTCGCTCGAGACCTTCGCGTTCGGACCGCCGTCATAGGCGATCTTCAGCGCCGCAGCGGCCTTCTTGGCGTTGGCGTAGGTGCTGGCGACCGCGACGACCCAGCCGGTTGTCGTGCCGGTCTTGTCGTCGAGGGTGACGGCCTTGATGAAGCCCGGCACTTTCTTGGCAGCCGAGTCGTCGACCGACTTCACCGTGGCGCCGAAGCGCACCGGCGGCGTCACCACCGCGCCATAGGCCATGCCCGGCAGCATCACGTCGATGCCGTACTTGGCCGTGCCGTTGGTCTTGGAGGGAATGTCGAGCTGCGGCACCGACACGCCGATCATGGTGTACTGGTCCGGCGTCTTCAGCTTGATCGCCTTCAGCTCGTCCGGCGTGAAGGTCTTGGTCGCCTTGCCGCTCTTCACGACATCGGCGAATGACACCTGCTTCTTCGACTTCGGATGCGAGATCACGGAATCGCGCACCACGAGCTCTGACGCCGGCACGCCCATCGCGGCGGCCGCGCCTTCGGTCAATGCCGTCCGTCCGGCTGCGCCGGCACGGCTCATCGCGTCGAAGTTCATCATGGTCGACCAGCTGCCGCCGGTGATCTGTGCCCCGAGCACGGGGTCGTTGAACTTCGGATCGTTGGAGGCAAGCGCGACGCGCATGTCGCTCCACTTCGCGCCCAATTCCTCGCAGACGATCTGCGCCATGGTGGAGGCGATGTGCTGGCCCATGTCGGCCTTGCCGCAGGTCACGGTGACCAGGCCATCGGGCGCGATCGCATACCAGACGCTCGGCTCGAAGTTCGAAGGCGCAGCGAGCGCCCCACCGATGCCGGGCACGCCGGCGTAGCCGAGCACGAGGCCGGTCGCGGCCGTGCCGACCAGGAAGGAGCGGCGGCTGAGATCTGATGTCTCGGGCGTGATGGTGTTCACGTGCTTATTCATGTGGGCCTCCGTTCGTTGCCGGAGACGGATGCGGTGCGCATCTCGGTAGCGGCGCGCATGATCGCCTTCTGGATCCGCGAATAGGTCATGCAACGGCAGAGATTGCCGTCCATATGCGCCACGACCTCCTCCTTGGTCGGATTGGCATTCTTGGCCAGCAGCGAGGCCGCCTGCATGATCTGCCCGGACTGGCAGTAGCCGCATTGCGGCACCTGCTCGGCGATCCACGCCTTCTGCAGCGGATGATCACCCTTGGCGGAAAGGCCTTCGATGGTGGTGATCTTCTTGCCGGCGACATCGCCGACCATAGTCTGGCACGAGCGCACGGCTTCGCCGTTGACGTGCACGGTACAGGCACCGCACAGCCCGGCACCGCAGCCGAACTTGGTGCCGGTCATCTGCAATTGCTCGCGGATCGCCCAGAGGAGCGGCGTGTCGTTCGCCGCATCCACGGACAGACTCCGCCCGTTGATGGTGAGAGTTGGCATAGGCGTCTTCCCCTGCCGGTGCATGAAGCCGCTTACGGCGGCAACTTGAACAGTGGACGCCCACCGGGCTGGCGCCCACCTTGATCGTAAGAATGATCGGGTTCGCAGCCAGAGGCAAATGCAATTTGGAATCGATCGAAACTATCGCGGCAGCTCAGTGTTGTGCGTTGCGACAACGGCACCCGATGCAGCGACTGGACGCAACAGAGAATGCATCAGGCATGCGTGCCATCGCGTTCAGGCAGTTTCTTCCAGGTAACTTGACCGGCTAGAATGTAACCGCCGACGCGGATGCACCTTCTCCCCTTGTGGGAGAAGGTGGCGCGAAGCGCCGGATGAGGGGTATCTGTCCGCGAACTCGATGGGCAGTTTCGGTGCGGAGAGATACCCCTCACCCGTCTCGCCGCTTACGCGGCGAGCCACCCTCTCCCACAAGGGGCGAGGGTGCACCGTCATCGTGGCTAGATAGAACGACAAGGGCGGAAGCAATGCCAAAAATCGATCGGGACGGCGTCGGGATCTACTACGAGGTTCACGGCGCGGGTCCGCCGCTGCTGCTCACTCACGGCTATTCCTCGACCTCGGCGATGTGGCATGGCCAGGTCGACGCGCTCGCGAGGGACCACAAGCTCGTCCTGTGGGACATGCGCGGCCACGGCCAGTCCGACTATCCCGACGATCCCCATGCCTATAGCGAAGCGCGCACCGTCGGCGACATGGCCGCGATCCTCGATGCAGTCGGCGCCGAGCGCGCCATCATCGGCGGGCTCTCGCTCGGCGGCTACATGTCGCTCGCGTTCTATCGCGCTTACCCGCAACGCGCCCGTGCCCTGCTGATCATCGACACCGGCCCCGGCTTCAAGAAGGACGACGCGCGCGAGGCCTGGAATGCACGGGCGCTAGCGACCGCCGACAAGCTCGACCATGAAGGTCTCGACATGCTGAAGTCGGCGACACGCGAGCGCGCCACCGCGAGCCATCGCAACGCCAGGGGATTGGCGCTCGCCGCACGCGGCATGCTGACCCAGCGCGATGCCCGCGTGATCGAGCTGCTCCCCGACATCAAGGTGCCCAGCCTCGTCGTGGTCGGCGCCGACGACGCGCCGTTCCTTGCGGCGTCCGACTACATGGCCACAAAGATCCCCGGCGCACAAAAGGTCGTGATCCCCGCCGCTGGTCACGCCGTCAACATCGATCAGCCCAAGGCTTTTATTGACGCGGTGACGCCTTTCCTGAAGAACTTGCCGGGATAGGACGGTCGGAAGGACACTGGCAATGAAGCAAGCGATACTGGCTGCGAGCGCGGTGCTGCTATCGATGTCTGCGCAGGCAGAACCGTTCGGCGGCACGCCGCCGCGCCGGCCCTTCGTTGCGACCTTGTCGAACAACACGCCGCTCGCCTTCGGCATGGATGCCGAGCAGACCGCGCGGGCACTGGGGCAGCCTCTGCAATATGTGCGCGGGCGGCCCGGCAACGAGATCTATCTCGCGCTTCGCAACCTCGGCGGCAGCGGACTGATCCCCTACCGCCATCGCCTGTTCCTGCAGTTCCGTCACGGACGGCTGGCGGGATGGAAGGAAGACTACGGCGAGAACTGGATGTGGGAGTGAGAGCGACGCACAGCCGCCTCCCCTCATCCTGAGGAGCTTGCGGAGCAAGCGTCTCGAAGGATGAAGGCCACGCTGCTGCTTCTCGGCCTCCATCCTTCGAGACGCGCTGACGCGCTCCTCAGGATGAGGGGAGAGATTAGAGTTCGTAGTAACCAAGAAGGACAACCCGCGTGGGACAAGACATCAAGCTGACGGCTTCCGACAATTTCCAGCTCGGCGCCTATCGCGCCAATCCCTCAGGCGCCCCGAAGGGCGCGGTGGTGGTGATCCAGGAGATCTTTGGGGTCAATCACCACATCCGCTCGGTCTGCGACCGTATCGCCAGGGAAGGCTATGTCGCGATCGCGCCGTCGATCTTCGACCGGACCTCGCCGAACTTCCAGTCGGGCTACACGCCCGACGAGATCGCCGAGGCGCGCAAGTTCGTCGCCAGTCCCGACTGGGACGCGATGCTGCGCGACACGCAGGCCGCGATCGACGCGGTGAAGAGCGTCGGGCCGGTCGGCATCATCGGCTTTTGCCTGGGCGGCAGCGTTGCCTTTGTCGCGGCGACGCGGCTGTCGGGCCTGAAGGCCGCGATCGGCTATTACGGCGGCGCCGTGGTGCGCTTTGCCGACGAGAAACCGAAGGCGCCGACGCAACTGCATTTCGGCGAGAAGGATGCCGGCATTCCCCTGACCGACGTCGAGACCGTCAAGGCGAAGCGGCCGGATGTGGCGGTCTTCATCTATCCAGGCGCCCAGCACGGCTTCCATTGCGACGAGCGGCCGAGCTACGACAAGGCGAGCTCGGATGTCGCCTGGCCGCGCTCGATGGAATTTTTCGCGAAGCATTTGAAATAGCGCGCGCGGCTCTCTCCGCTGTCATTCCGGGATGCGCCGCAAGGCGCAGGCCCGGAATCCATAACCACGAACTGGGGTTATGGATTCTCAGATGCGCAATTGCGCATTATAGCTCGCGACTTCGTCGCGCCCCGGAATGACAGAGCGAGTGTGTGCGTCTGGCCTCAGAGCAGGAATCGGGTGGCTGCATCACGGCACCCGGCGATAGAGCTGGCCGATCAAACCAACTCGCGCCGGGAGATCGCCATGCAGCAAGCCATCACGCACCTCGTCATCCGCAATCCGTTCGGAACCATGGACGTCCCGGGCCCGGACGATTCTGAAGTCATGGACTACGCGGCGACCGCGACGCTGGCCGGCGATGCGGCCGACATCAACGCGGCGGCATGGACATCCATTGCCGCCCTCTCCGATCCGCTCGAAGGCATCTGGGCTAGCAGATGGAATGGTGGCGCCGATCCGACCATTGCAGGCGATACGCCGGACAGATGGAAAGAGGGGCGCGCCGAAGTCCGCGTCGCGGGAAGCCGGATCTATCTGCGTTTCGACTGGGACCATGGCCGCCGGCACGGCCTGATCGATGCTGCGCGCGAGGGCGCGCGCCTAGTCGGAAAGTACATCAACCTGACCACGCCTGCGATCACGCGGCCATGGGTCGGGCTCGTGGTCGATGGCACGCGCATCGACGGATGCTTTCCGAACGGACGGCTGGATTTCAGGCGGTGAGCTAGAACCAGCGCTCACCGACGAACACGGTGTCGCCGGGGCTCAAGGGAGTGCCGAGCGGGACGATGGCGCGCATCGCGCCGCCGGCTTCGGTGTGCGTCACGGTGACCACGTCGCGCTTGGCGCGGGGCGAGAAGCCGCCGGCGATCGCGACCGCGCTTTCGACCGTCATGTTCGGCACGTAAGGATACTGGCCGGGTGCGGTGACTTCGCCGAGGATGAAGAACGGGCGGTAGGCTTCGATCTCGACCGCGACCGAGGGCTCGCGGATGTAACCGTTGCGGAGGCGCGCGGCGATTTCACCGGCGAGACCCGCCGGGGTGCGGCCGCGGGCCGGCACTCCACCGATCAGCGGCATGGTGATCGAACCGCCGGCATCGATGGCATAGCTGTTGGTGAGGCCTTCCTGGCCGTAGACCACGACGCGCAGCCTGTCGCCGGCATCGAGATGATAGGAGGAGTCGTAGCGCACCGGCGCCGCCATCGGCGCGGCGTAGCCGACCGGCATGGGTGCAGGCGACGAGGCAAAGGAATTGCGCAGCGCGCCGATGGCGCCGCCACCGTCGGCGACGACGACCGGCTGTGGTGCGCCATAGGGCTGACCATAGGCCATGGAGTCGAGATCGGCACGGGGCTGCATGACCGCGACGGGACCGGCGGTCTGCATGCAGCCGCCGAGGGCAAGCGCGGCGGACGCTGCCAAGGAGGCTGTCAAGATCGACCATCGAAACGCGCGTGCAACCGGCACCGGACCTAATCCCTCGAAACGAGACGGTCCAGTCATGCACCGGTTATGGTTAACAAAGCGTTGAGGGGGGCAGCGCGGCAATGCGGATGCGATGACACCGCACACTCCGTCATGCCGGGCTTGTCCCGGGCATGACGAGTTGTTCGTGGCGAACTTACGCACTCACGCCCACGCCGATCGGGCAGGACACGCCGGTGCCGCCGAGGCCGCAATAGCCGGCGGGGTTCTTCGCCAGATATTGCTGATGGTAGTCCTCGGCGAAATAGAACGCGCCGGCGGGCGCGATCTCGGTCGTGATGGCGCCGAGACCTTTTGCAGCAAGCGCCTTCTGATAGAGCGCCTTCGATTCATCGGCCGCTTTCTTCTGCGCATCTGAATAAGTGTAGATCGCGCTTCGGTACTGCGTGCCGACATCGTTGCCCTGGCGCATGCCCTGCGTCGGGTTGTGGCTCTCCCAGAACGTCTTCAGGAGTTTCTCGTAAGAGATCTTCTTCGGATCGAACACGACCAGCACCACTTCGGTGTGGCCGGTGCGTCCCGAACAGGTCTCCTCATAGGTCGGGTTCGGCGTGTGGCCGCCTGCATAGCCGACAGCGGTCGCGTAGACACCGTCGCCTAGCTGCCAGAATTTGCGCTCGGCGCCCCAGAAGCAGCCGAGCCCAAACACGGCCTGCTCGAGGCCCGCGGGATAAGGCGGCTGCAACTTCGCGCCGTTGACGAAATGGGTGGTCGCGGTGGGAATGGCTTGCGCACGGCCCGGCAGCGCTTCCGTGGCGCTCGGCAATGCGGTGGTCTTGCGCATGAACAGCATGATTGGCTCTCCGAGACGAGCTGTCCGTCGCTTGAGCCAATGCAACAAGCCAAGGGCTCAGGCGGCGCGCTCGCGATCAAGGTGGGAATATAGGTATCTACGCAGGAGGGGGCAGCCCTGTTACGGCTGCCGTCAACGCGAGGTTCAGTCTCGGCGGGAATTGAAAGATCAATCCCGGGAATAACCGATCAGCGGCTTCCGCGGGCGGAACAGGATCATCAGCAGGATGCCCAAAATGCCGAGCACGGCGAACACCGGCTGATCCAGCACGAGGCGGATCACCGAGGTCCAGAGCCAGGGCGCCTTGGCCTCGACCCAGGTGCGGAACGCCGTCTGGCTGGCCTGGTTGATGTCGTTCCAGAACTGGCCGAACCGGGTGAACCGCAGGGTCTGGTCGGCCACCCAGCGGGCGCCGTCATAGACCATGAAGATGAACCCGCCGGCCAGCAGCAACAGCCCAATCAGTCGGAAAAAGCCGCGGATCATGCCTCACCTATATGGTCGTCCGATCGGACGACCTCTGCAATGCCGCCAGCCAATAGCCGGGCGACGGCAGAAATTCAACCTCTTCAGGGCGTTACGGCGCGCGCTGGAGCTCTCAGGGCCTGTTTTCCAGCCCCGGAAAGCGTTGACGGTGCCGCAGACCCCCTCTATAAGGGCGCCAACTGGCGGTGGGCGCAATCCTGCCGCCGCTGTTCTTTGAGCAGTTGCAGGCTCCATGAGCTTTAAAGGCTTGGAGCCTCAGAGACGACCGCAAGGCCGTCGCTCATGTTCCGGGAACAGCCCAGCAACCGAACACCCTAAATCCGAGCGTCGATTAAGCGGTCAAGCAGCCGGCGCTACCCGACCAAGACGCGACCGGTACCGCAAAGGATATTGAGACCATGGCCAATACCACTTCCGCCAAGAAAGCGACGCGCAAGATCGCCCGCCGCACTGCCGTCAACAAGTCGCGCCGCACCCAGATGCGCGGTGCCGTGCGTACCGTCGAAGAAGCCATCGCCACCGGCGACCGCGCCGCCGCGCTGAAGGCGATGGCGAGCGCCGAGCCCGCGCTGATGCAGGCCGCGCAGCGCAACATCGTTCACAAGAACAACGCGAGCCGCAAAGTCTCCCGGCTCACCGCGCAGATCGCCAAGCTCGCGAAGTAAGCTCGTCGAGTCATCCGATCGACTGATCGGATCGACATCGCGCTCGTCAATCAGCCCGGCTCGCGCCGGGCTTTTTGTTGCCTGTCACAATTCACGCTTGCGGTCGTTGGGCGACCACTCTTCCGTTGGAAGACTCGTGTCGTCTTCGCTGCGCTGCGCCCGTAATTTCACTGGCGGATGTTTTTGCAACAGCGGAAACTTTCACTGCGCTGCGAAAAACCCCTGCGGGGCGGGCTTAAGTTGAATCCGCGCGCGCGAGAGTTCTGCACACCGTAGTTTTCCCGGAACCGGCTCGCGATGGAGTTACCCTGCGAAACGAGACTCAAAAAGCGGTGTCTCAATAATCACTTATCGACATAGCGCCGACAAGCATTTGGAAAAATTGCCCGCAAGGCGTGCGCGTGACGCTTTTGTAAAAAATTTTTGGCGGTGGCGGAGATTTGTCACATGACGCGCGGCGCCTTCGAATCTGTGCACGGATTCAAACTCTTGCTCGCAAGCCTGTGCACAACTCCCGCGCGCCGTTAACGCTGGTCAAGTTTTTAGTCGCCTCAAGTGTGAATCAATTTCGTTGCGAGTCTTTCCGCATAGTGTATTCCTTAAGTCGTCCGCAGCGCCCACGATCTCAAGACCAGCGCGGTTTTAGAAACGGGGCGAGCGTGCAAATCGGCGGCGGTGTGCACGTAGGCGACGCTTCAACAAGCGATTGTCGGTTCAAAACCCATAGCAATATGGGAACGGTAGCTCTTTGTCTGAATGTCTCCAAGTGGGATCTTCGATCCCGCTCGCGCCAGACGCAAACGAGAGATGTCATGAAACTACCGCGACACACGTGATGGCGTAGCCGAGCGGACGAACAGTGCAGACGGGCGGGACATCGGCGACTTCAGTCGCAGTTGTCTTCAGGACACGCAGGACCTTGCCGTGAGCAATCACGGCAGGACGGGGAGGGTATCATGTCTTACGGACTCAACGCGGTATTGAAACAAGCCACCTACTCCAACGATGCCGGTTTAGATCAGCCCAACCTCCAGCCTCCCGCGTGTGACGGAGCGCCGAGTACGCGCTGACCTCGCGACCCCTCCATCTCTGACATCGCTAGTCCGACCCGCGGCGTTCGCGCCGAACGGCGGAGCTGTGTCCGACGATGGAATCGCTCGAGGTCGTGCCCTTTGAAGGATCCTGGCGGGACCCCTTCATGGCACTCACAACGCAACTTTATCTCTCAATAGAAGTTTTTTGACG